>JAUIIA010000009.1 GCA_030432025.1 Alphaproteobacteria bacterium | reverse complement strand
CGGCGGTACTGGTAACGACACGCTGAATGGTGAAGCGGGAGATGATACGTTCCGCATCAACCTGGCGACAGGCGGTACGGATAATATCGACGGCGGTACAGGCACCAACACACTCGAGCTGTTGAATAGCGGTACATCGGATCTGAATACAGTCGGGTCGTTGAGTAACATTCAGGTTGTGAATGGCACGACCGGAAATGATGTTATTACGAATGACAACACAGGTCGTACCATCAATGGCGGTCTGGGTGATGATACGCTGAATGGTGGTACGGGTAATGATACGCTCAACGGTGGTAGCGGCGATGATATATTCTCCGATAGTGATGGTGATGATGTTATTGACGGCGGTACAGGCGGCGAAACAGGCGGTGATATGCTGAGCTACGCAGGCGCCAGCCAGATTACGTCCGCAGATTTTGTCAGCGCAGGTAATGTGTCCATTACTAATAGCGGCGGCACGGACACTGTTTCTAATATCGAGGACTTCGTGCTTTCAGGTAACGATGACAGCATCAACATTGATGTTGGCTCGTTCGGTGATTTTGACAGCATCGATGGCGGTGCGGGCACAGACACAGTTTCAGGTGTGAACGGCACACTCGGCGTTGGTCAGGACGGCGCAAGCTTCGCATCTTTGTTCACTAATATCGAAGAGTTGGACTTCAGTAGTACAGACATTGCTGGCGGCGACACATTTGACATTGGTAATGACGAGATTGCGTCCATCGTCGGTATCGATAATGGTACACTCTCGATCTTCATTGATAGTGCGACAATCGCGTGGACCGACTTCGGTTTCCTTGATCAGTCCGGTGAAACCAGCTCCTTCATGGACTCCGGTACAGGTACAACTATTGGCGATACGAGAACAGTCGACTGGACAGACGGCACCCGCTTGGTGATTGAAGTGGTCGCCTAGGGGATCTACCTGCACACTTCACATTTTCTTACTGCGTTTTAAATATATGGAATAACAGGATTTTTTGTTACACTTCTTTGCTGTAACTTACTCGGCTTATCACGTTCATGAACCAGAATTCGGAAAAAATTTATAAAGTTGATGAGAGCATCTACGACGTCGTAGAGCAGCTCAAGCTGCATTATAACCTTACTCTGGATACTGAAAAGGCGATCAATAATTTGACGTTGTCGCCTGATGAAACGGAAGAGCGAAAGCTTCATATTATTCTTGAATCTCTTGGGTTTAAGGTGAAATCTTCATATTTAAAAAGAAAGAAAGTCGGGGTAGAAGACAACCCGATTATCACAAGGGTTGATGAACAGTTCCAGCTGACTATTCCTGATCTCTCTGATGAACAAGCGTCATCTCCTAAACCGAAAAAACAAAAATATACCGGGCACTTAATCACCATTCTTGGTGGGCCGCATGATGAAGTCTCTGCGCATACCGATCACATCGTGCAATCACACGCTTTGGACTGGTTTTGGGCACCGATTATCTATTTCAGACAGAGTTATTACGAAATTCTGGCCGCATCGATTTTTATAAATCTGTTCGTTTTGGCGTTGCCGATTTACTCTTTGAATGTATACGACAGAGTCATTTTGAACTTCGCCAAGGAGACTTTAATCGTTCTCACTCTTGGTGTGATCTTCGCTCTCAGCTTTGATTTTATTTTCAAAACGATACGTAGCTATATCTTGGAAAGATTGGCTGAGCGGTTGAGTAATGACTACGACCTTAAACTGATGCAGCGCCTGGTGAAAATAGAAAACAATGCGTTGCCTTTATCTGTAGGAGAGCAGAGTAACCTGTTTAGGGAGCTGCAATCGATCCGTGAATTCTATGCGGGCAAGCTTGTGCCAACTTTGATCGATATCCCGTTCATATTGTTGTTTATTTTGATCATCTACTTCCTTTCGCCTGTTTTGGCGCTGATCCCCTTGGTGATGGCGGTGATCATTCTGGCCGTGAATTTCTTTGCACATTTGCCGATCAGCCGTATATCGGAAGAGTATTTTTCGGCGACGCAAAAGAAGGTGAGTTTTCTGGTTGAAACCTTGTCCGGTATTCAGACATTGAAAATGTTCAATGCGGATACGAACCGTTTGTTCCATTGGAATAATAGTGTGAGCAGGGCGTCGCGAGTTACGCGCAGAAATAATTTTATCATCGGTGCCGTTTCGACTTTTACCTTCATGCTGAGTCAGTTCTCGCATGTGCTGGTCGTTTATTTCGGAGTGTATGAAATTCAGGACGAAAACCTGACAATCGGGGGATTGATTGCCTGTACGATTTTGTCATCGCGCGTGATTGCACCGATTTTGAATTTGTCGTCCTTGCTGGCGCGGTTGAAGCAGTCACATGATTTGCTCGTCGCGATCGACCGTATTTTCAAATATCCGCATCAGGCTTTCAGCGATGTTTTGAAAGCCACCAAAGGACCATTCGAAGGCAATATCCAGCTGCGCAATATGAGCTACAGCTACGAAGACGACGAGAATAAAGCGGCGGTGAAGAACGCCAACCTGACCATCACATCAGGTGAAAAGGTCGGTATCATCGGGCAAACCGCTGCGGGTAAAACCACTTTGGTCAAAGTTATGGCGGGACTGTTGAAGCCACAACAGGGTTCGGTTTTGCTGGATAATTATGCGTATGATGCGATTTCCGAAGGTGAGTTGCGGGATACGATTTCCTATGCACCACAGGACCCGTTCTTCTTCCGTGGTTCAGTTCTTTACAACATCACTTTAGGTCGTGAGAACATTACCAAAAATGCACTTGAGCAGGCGTTGGATGTGTCGGGCTTGCTCACCGTTTTGAAAACCAATGCGCAAGGCATAGATATGGATGTCGGGGAGGGCGGGTGTCATCTTTCCGGCGGGCAGAAGCAGGCGCTTTCTTTGGCGCGGGCCATAGTCTGCGATCCGCAGATTTTGATTTTCGACGAGCCGACAACCGGCATGGATACGATGTTGGAAAACTACATTCAGGTGAAGCTGAAAGAGTATATCGCCGATCGTAACTTCATCATGATCACGCACCGAACCAGTCTGTTGTCTCTGGTTGATCGTCTGGTTCTGATGAATGGCGGGACGATTGTGGCTGATGGCCCTAAAGATGAAATTCTCAAGAAGTTGTCGGGGTAGGCCATGGATGTGAATTTTGAAAAAATTGATGGTCAGTGGTCTTACAGAACGGTTCTGTATACGGGCGTTATTTGCGTTGTCGTGTTTTTTGCGTGGGCCTCTCTAACGACAATTGACGAGCGCGTGCGTGCATCGGGTCGAGTTATTCCGGCTGGTGATTCCAAGATTATCCAGCATTTGGAAGGCGGGATTATCAATGAAATTCTGGTAACCGAAGGCCAGACCGTCGACCAAGGCGATGTGCTTTTCTACATCAAAAACCAACGCGCTGAATCCGAAGAGCAGGAGCTGAGAATTGAGCTGAATGCGTTGCGGGTTAAGAAGCTTCGTCTTGAAGCTGAGTTGGATGATAAAAATGAGCTGGAGTTTTCTGAAGATCTTGAAGATGACTATGCGGATATTATTCGTTCGGAAAATATGATTTTTCTCTCTAAGCGGTCCGAGTTTAATCAGAGTATGCAGGGGTTGGAGCAACAGCTGCGCCAGAAAGTTCTGAAACTGGATGAGTTGAATGCGACGACTGCGAACCTTACAAAGGAGCTGGCGGTTGCCAAGGAACAGTTGGATATCAAGTTGCGGTTGCGCAAAAAAGGAGCTGTTTCGCGTACCCAATATCTGGATAGTTTGAGTGAGGTAAGAAACTTCGAAACCAAGCTGGAGCAGGCCGAAAAAGAGATACCGATCACGAAGAGTGAGCTTTCCGAGCTGACAAATGTCATGGAAGAAACGCGCCAGAAATATTTCACTGAAAACGGCGAAGAATTAAACAAGGTTAAAGTCGAGATTAAAAAACTGGCTGAGCGTCTTGAATCATATCAGGATGAGGTTGATAGAACCGCGATCACAAGTCCCGTTAACGGTATTGTGAATGACATTGCGATCAATACCATCGGTGGAATTATCCAGCCCGGTGGAAAGCTTGCTGAAATTATTCCGATCAATGAGCAACTCATTGTCGAGGGACGGATCTCGACGAATGACCGCGGAAAAATCTGGCCGGGCTTGCCCGTAGTGGCGGTTATCACGGCGTATGATTATACGCTGTATGGCGGCATTGAAGGGGAGCTGACCTATATCAGTGCGAATAGTTTCATCGATAACCAGAACCAGGAATATTACCAGATCCGCACCTCGTTGGATAAATCCGATTTCGGTAGCGATAAGCCCGTGTTCCCCGGCATGACGGCGGAAGTAAACATCATAGTGGGTGAAATTTCCGTATTATACGCAATCCTGAAGCCGTTCTGGAACATACGAAATAACGCACTGCGCGAAAAATAGCGTAATTCTGCGTTTTTGCACATTTTTGCCGATTGATCGCCCTTGTCTTTTAGTCTAGTATAGAGATGAGTTTTTACACTTTCCCTAAGCCTGAATTATGACCCTCAAGGCATTTAAAAACAGTATTTTAGTAGTAAGTTTGATGTGCTCTACGGCGTACAGTGCTTCCGCATGGGCGGAGGATTGTACAGGAACATTGCCCGGAGCGAACTGTACTATTGATGAAGACACGACAGCCCCGTTGACGATTGATAACGGTATTGTGCTGACGACCGGTGCCAATATTTCTATCAATCACACAATTGACGGTTCTACCGCTGCCGGTGACGGTACGGTTCAGACCAACAGCGGCGGTGTGACCGTTATTCAAAACGAAGCTATCGGTAGTAATACGACCATTGATAATCTCGTTATCGGTGACGGCGATACGTGGACAACCTTTGCGCCGATCCTGACCAATAATGATGGCGCGGATATCGACCTTGGTGCGGGCGATGGCGGGGAAACGCTTAATTTTAACAATGGTTCGTCCTTTACGGGCGTGATCGACGGTAATAATGGCGATAATGTTAATTTCGGTGCTGATGGTTTGGGTGGCACGATTGAGGCGAACGGAGCCATTCAAAGTGTTACCGTGAACGTAATTAGTGGCACAACAAATATTAACCAGCCTGTCGGTAACGTTACGCCGATCGGCGGTTTGAACATCGCAGATGGTGCTACACTCAACACAAGCAGGAGTATAACTTCCAGTGGTGCTCTGGATCTGGATGGTACTCTATCTCTGGATTCTAATGACGCGATCACTGCAGATACATATGTTACCGATGCAGATGGCGGTAGTTTCCAGATGGGTATTAGCCGCAATAGTGGTACCACCGCTATTGGATCTGTGAATATTCAGAACGGTGGCCCGGTTGATTTTAGCAATGACACCGTCAGCTTTAACATTGAAGCCGGTAGTGAAACGCTTGTGAATGAAACGCTAACGGCGACCTTCATCGGGAATGGTGGTGCTACAACCGCGCCGGTGATTATAGACAATAACTTTCTTTATGACTTTTCATTTACACCATCGGGTAGCAATCTCGATTTGAATGTTTCTCGTCTGTCTTTCGAACAGGCAACGGATAGCAGCAATAATCTCAATTCCGCTGACATGATTTTGACGCAGATGGACGGGCAGGCTGATCCGAATATTCAAGCAATACAGAATAATTTGCTCAATGCGTCTTCGGGCGAGCAATTTAATGCCCTGTTGGAATCCACGCAACCGCCTACAGATGGCAGTTCTGCTATATCAGCCAGATTGGTCCATGAGCGAACATCGAGACTTATTCACGATAGAATGAGTACGTTCAGAACGAAATTTCCGTCAGTCAGGAGTGTTTCTTCGCCTGCACCCCAGAAGCGCCGTACAATCACGACCAGCAGCCGTTATCAGCAGCCCGCGGCGCAGCCGCGCAAGTTTGTTCGTTTGACCGCCATTGAACCTGCGGCCGGTGGGGACACATATGAAACGGCTTCAAACACATATTCCACCCCGTCAGTCGTTCCGAACAGAACTCGTGAATTAGCTGAACGCAGAAGACGATATCTTGAGGCGCGTAATCGTAATACCGAGAGCAATGCTTATAATTACGAGGAAGTGCAATATTACAAGGATGAGGGTGGCGATACCGGTGTTCAAATCTGGACGCAGGCCTTTACAACAACTGCGGAACAAGGCGCACGTGATGGGCTGTCATCATATGATGTTGATGGCTCGGGCATTACCTTCGGCGTTGATACGGGCGATATCCATGAGAAGCTGACACTCGGGGCTGCGTTGACATATGCCGATACCGACATCAATTCGAGTGATCTGAACAACACGAACTCTGAAGTGCAGACGTATCAGGCAAGTATTTACAGCGCCTATCATTTCGATAGCGACTATTACTTCAACGGCATCTTTTCATACGCTATGAGTGATATTTCCGGCCGTCGTTCCAATATCGGTGGCACATCTTTGGCCGGTGAATCCCAGTATGATGCCGAGCAAATAGCTCTGAGCGGTGCTTTCGGTAAAAATATTATGGTTGATGACGACCTCTTGGTTCAACCGAGTATTCAAGCTGATTATACGTTCATGGAGTTTGAGCAATACCGTGAAGAGGGTGCTGAGGGGGCTGGTTTGAGTGTGCGTCAATCATCTCTCAACGCTCTTACAATCGGGCCGTATCTGAAGGTTGTGAGTAAGCAGGACTTTGGTGATGAAGTAAAAATTATGCCTGAAGGCGGCATAGGCTACTCCTATGATGTTATCCAAGATGAAGTGAATGCAGTTTCGTCTTTTCAAGCCCTTGGTGTGGATGGTCCACCTGAGTTTGCAACGAATGGATTTGATCCTCAGGCCCATAACCTTGATTTGGATCTGGCTGTGAATTTCGAGTATCACAAATGGTCAGGTAAACTGGGTTATAATTTCGATTATCAAGAAGACCTAACGGGGCATACCGGCTCAGTGAATGTTAATTACCATTTTTAGAAGTGGAATAAGTCATTGTTTATAATAGAAATAATAGATGAACTAAAGCAAAAGAGAGAGGAGAAGTGCGCCAGTCGTTTTGGCGTGATCCATACATCTCTGTTCCATTACATTACTCCGTTGATGTTCTTTTTGGCGAGCATGATCATTGGTATTTGCTACTACAACCTCAGCACGCTGATTGTTTATTTTAACACCAATATCTTCCTGAACGGCCTGATTATCTTCCTCGCTCTTTTGGCATTGTCCAGGGCGTTTATTCATAACTTCGGTCTGTTCAGAACGGCGCGTTTTATCAAGGAAGTTGAGAACGCGGCTGAAATGGATGATCCCCCTGATGCTGTGATCGACAAATTGCATATGGGCGTTTCCAAGCGTGCATATTTGATTGATACGCAAAACTTTCATAACGCGATTGAAAATATCCGTACCTTTGGCCACTTAAACTTTACCGATAACGATGCCCGTCTGATTAAGCACAAGCTCGGTTACCGTATTGGTTTGCGCCGTGCGGATGTGGGCTTTATGGCAGGTATTCTCGTTATGCTCGGACTGCTCGGTACATTCCTCGGTCTTTTGAAAACCATTGATGCGGTTGGTGAGGCTATGGGCGCAATGTCCAGCATCACAACCAGTGACGGCAGTGTCGATGAAAACGCGATGACCGGGTTTATTACGGGCTTGTCTGCACCTTTGCAAGGTATGGGCTTGGCGTTTAGTTCCTCACTTTTTGGTCTGTCCGGCTCGCTTTTGATTGGTTTCTTCAATCATATGTGTGGCGGGGCGCAGGACAAATTTATTGAAAACGTTGGCCGTTGGGTTGATGACCGTATTCCGAAATTTAAGCCAAGTGATGATGTTATGCCGAAAGGCGAGCGTCTGGCGACAGAAGACGATCTTAAATCCTGGCTTACCGGTTTTGTATATCTGTCTGTTAAAACGAATAAAAAGATCGGCTCATTGACCAGTAACCTGATTGAGCATTTAAAGAAAACTCACTACACAGGTGAATTGCTTGAGAAAATCGAGAGTAACCAGCATGAGTTGTTAGCAGGTATTCAGTCCTTGAATGAGAATGCAGCAGCGTCTGCTGTTGATGCACAAAGCACGATGACGCGTATCGCATCTGTACTGGAAACACAACAAGCGGATATGGCCAGCTTTAAAGCGATATCACAGGAATACTATAATCAATCGACAGACACGATGTTGAAGACCTTCCCTAGCGTTTTGGAAAAAGTATCTTCTATGTCTTCTAAGATTGATAAGAATGCGGATGTTTTCCAAACCAGTATTCAGCGTATTACCGATGCTAATCACAGCATGGTTCAGAGCAATATCGAGTTGAAACAAAATCTCGGCGACTTAACATCGAGTATAGAGCAGAGCTCGAGTCTTCAAACCGATATCATCAAGAATATCGACGAGAATATAAAAATCGGTAATGACCAGATTTTACAGCAGTCCGATACGTTTAGAATGACGGCCGACAATCTCAATAGCAGTCTGCAAAAAATCTCCTTAGGTGTTGATTCTTCTAATGAATTGCAAAAAGAGATGAACCAGATGCTCGCTGCAAATAGTAACAGTGAAGGCGGCAGCAAAGCCGTGAGTGCTGATCTTGAAAAGATGATGATGGAAATGAACGGTTTGCTGAATCGCATTGATAATGTGAACGAAGACAGTCTTTCTGATCTTATCGGCGTGGATTTCAAGAAAACCAACGATAACGAAAGTTAAGCTGATTAGCGCGTACTATGGCTCAGGATCAAGAAAACGACTTTAGCCAAATTGCCTGGCCTGGGTTCGTGGACATTTTGTCCGCGGTTATTATCATGTTCGTTTTCTTCCTGATGATTGTGGCGACGGCGCTGTTCTTCCATATCATTATCTTCATCAGTAAAATTGAATCCGATCAGGTTGCCGAGCAGGTTCAATCCGAATATGAGTTCGAGTTCTCACAGGTTCAGACGGAATTTGCGGAGAGTACAGAGCAGAGCATCAAATTTGATGAAGAGCTAAACCGCTTTATCGTTTTCTTCTCCGATGATGCAATTTCACTTCTGCCGAAGATCAAGCTGGAAATTGAAGAAAAGCTAAAACCGTATGCCGAGAATGGCAAGCAGGTCGAAATCAATCTCCAGTCTGCTAAATTTTCAACAGGCGTTGATGCGGTTAGTCGGAAAGTATCCGTAGCGCGTATGTTGAATGTGCGTAATACTGTGATGGCTAGTGGTCTGGAGCCGCAAGCGATCAAACCACAGCTCGTTAACGGCTATGAGATTGAAGGTAACGAGCACTGGGTCATAATCGAGATTGTAGAGAAAGAATGAAACTCAAAACACTCATATTAGGCTCTGTTTTAGCTGTGACGCTCTCTTTTGGCGCATCACGTGCTGGCGAGTTTGATGACATTCTCAATAAGCCTATCGAGCTGTCGATGAACAGCGCGGTTCTTTTCGCTTTGAACAAAAACCCGGACATTGAGATTTTCTGGGAACGCTATGTGCAATCGAAAAACTTTGTCAAAGAATCCGAAGCCGACTTTTACCCTACAGTGGATTTGAATATATCGGGCGGACGTGAGTACCGTGATCCGTCTGCCGGTACGATCCCGTTGAAAAATGATGTGACGAACAATGTGTCTGTCGGTGTAACGGTCGAGCAGATGATTTATGACGGTTTTAAAACCGTGAATGAAACGCGTCGCCGCCGTGACCTGAACGAAGCGGCTTTCTGGCGGGTGCAATCTAATGTCGAAAATGTTTTGCAGGATACGATCGAGAGTTATCTTGAAATGGTGCGCTATGAAGCGGAAATGACCGAGATTGCATTTCTGATCGCGGACATCAAAGACACGCTCCAATACGTTGAATCCCAGTTTATTGAGGGTGCCGCTAACAAGGTGATTGTTGATTACGCCAACTCCCGTCTGTCCTTTGCGGAAACCAGTTTGAGCCGGGCGCAGTCCTCTTACAGTGATGCAAAAAGCCGCTTGGAATTTCTGACCGGCAAGTTGCCGCCTTTGGTCGATACGTATTATCCGGAGGAGATGAATCCGGAAAAGCTGGATATAGAGTTCTATTTTGAAGCTCTTGAGGAACAGAATTCCTTATTGGTTGCCAGTGAATATGAAATTGATGCGATGAAAAAGCAGCTGAAAATACAAGAAGCGGCCAATTCACCTGAGGCCACGCTTGTTCTAAATGCTTCACAATCGCACAATGACGGCGGAAATATCGGCGTGGATAGAGAGCTGTCCGCGACTATGCGCCTGTCTTACAACATCTTTGACGGTTTCAAGAACAAGTATGCTAAAAGACGTGTTTTCAGCCAGGTCAGCGAGCTGGAGCAGCGTAAAAAGAGTATTGAAAAAGAATTGGTTCGCGACATTAAGCTCTTTTACAATCAGATTATCGCGAATAAGCAGAGTTTACTGACCAATGAAGACGAAATCCGTTCCAGTGAGGCCTTGAAGGTCCTGAACGAAGAAAACTTTAAATCCGGAAACATCAATATTATTGAATTGATTGAAAGTGCAGAGCGTTTGAATACAGCGAAGTTAAGCAGAATTCGCCTGATCAATGATCAGTACTTGAACGCGTATCAACTGATCATTACAGCCAACGTTCTGGACCAAAACTTCTTCTGTGAATCTTGCTAGAGTTGTTTTAGAGGCTTTTCAAAAGCTTTTGTAGACCACCCATAACGGAGAGTGTTTCTTCATCCGCTTGTGGTGTTTCAGGGTCCGTAAGAGGGCGTCTGGCATCGTCCGCCATCATTGTTCGCATGTCTTCGTCACTGATCATATCAGCATAGGAGATAGCTGATTTTTTTGACTCGCGCTTTTTCATCGGCACTGGCTGTGCCTCCGGGACGCTGTTCATAAAAAATTTGGTATATGGATCTCTAAACATTAACAAAGTTTTAACATATAACAGGCGTGAAAATCCAGAAAAATCCACATAGATACTATAATTATAAATTAAAACAATAAGATAGCTGTTTTTATTGTACGATAGGGCTGCGGGCAGCCACGGAATATTCGAACGAACCAAACCCTGCGGGCAGGAGGCCGGATAACATCGTATCCAACTGGTAGGTGCCTTCGACTTCGACAAAATCAATACCGTTAGATGTGAACTGCGAGGATGTCATTTGCAAATTCGTTGCACCCATAAGGATGCCATCCAGCTTATCCGAAGCGTAAGTTGAGAATTCCGCGTTGGATAAGTCGTTATTGATTGCGGCATAGCGCGCAGTTTCTTCCACCGCGTAATGAATGCTGTTCATGGACCACATCAAGCGCCCCGATTCCATCACCCCAAACATCATGATCAGGAAGGGCAGGGCGACAATACCGAATTCTACCGCGGTCGCACCATCGGTCTCTTTTAAATATGTACTGAAAAAACGTTTTATCCTTTTCATTAATCGACCCTTACTCTGGCTTGTGTCGAAATGCTGATTGAATCAGCGATACCCGGATACGGGAATATAGTTGTGAAGTTTCCTGTGCCGTTAATCAGGACAAAGCGGCGTTGATAATCGTCGCTGCCGCAGCTGAGGGGGCATTGGGCAACTACGCCGTCCGAACATTCACATTCAAGAGCGGAGGTAATGTTCAGTTTTGAAAAATCACCTTGATATGTTTCCTGAGCTACGGTTTGCACGCTGTCGGTCTCTCCCGCGCGGGCGGCATAAACGGCGGTTGTTTGCACAACATTATGCAGCTTCATTTTTTCCAGAACGTAAAAGCCCATATCAAGAGTACCGGCGATCAGCAGAACGAAAACAGGCGCAAGTATAGCAAACTCAATCGCGGAAGCGCCGTCTTCATTATCTCTGAATATTTTAAAAGCTCTAAAATTCATCATAATTACTTGATCAATCTTACCGTCGGTGTGCCTATGTCTTCAACATCGTATCCTTGGCAGTTATTACCGATAGCCGGGTTACCGGCCAGTGTAACAGTTCTCGCAATCAAACGCGTGCATGGCTCCGTTTGACCGATGAATTCCGAATTACCGCCGAAGCGAACACCCTGATTAGGGAAGTATACTGCGCCGTTCAGGGATATCCTGCTGGTACCGACGATTTTGTTTTCCGCGTTCTTAGAGTAGGGCGAGTTTCTGTCCTGATAAAACACGACACCTGAGTAATCGCCGGAATCGGTCGCGTAGAGCTCGATGTCTCTGTTTCCTGAAATATCAACTTGCGCATAGTCATTTCCATCACCTGTAAGGATGATTGTAACATCGTCGCCGGTAATTGTGCCGCCACCTGTGATTTTCAGGTCGCCGCCATCAATAATATATACACCGGGATCCAACTCGATATCGTTGGTTCCCGAGATATCGAGACCGCCACAGTAACGTCCGGGCGTCAGGTATGTTGAGGAGTTTACCTTTAGATTATTCTCATCACACGGCCCGTCATCAGGGACTTCAAGATCTGCGTATGGATCATCCAGAGGCGCAGTACCTGTTTGTAGGTCACTATATATAAAGTTCACCGAGCCGCCCTGGGTGTCGTAATCACCAACCACACGCACTGTGCCAACCTCAACCGAGGAGTTACCTGACAGCGTCAGGGCTTCCGGGCTGTTTGAATTCACGGCCAAACCACAAGACGGCGCTTCGACGTTTACGGCACCAAAAGTGCTCAAAGAGTCATCCTGCAACTCCTCCAGAGCTAGAATACAAAAATTACCTGTAACACCTGAAATATGGGCTTCGGCATAGGCGGAGACCCGAATAGGATTAGTGAATACAATTTGTGAGAAGAATGTGTTGGCATCTTGTGTCAAGGTGACGGCCAGAACGGTGCCGTCCGAGCCTGAACTGACGGTATTCAGCTGTAAAACGCCATTGGCATCGGAGTGATAACCGTTTCTCTGGGCTTCACGCACTGCGGCCGTATCCATGTAGTCCGAGCTGTCATTGGCGAGTTCGTAACCCGCGGCCAGTACAGCCGCGTCTGCGGCGGCCTGTAATTCACGTTTTTCCGACATCCAGTATGCGGCGTCTGTGCCCAGACCGGCAAAACCAAGGATGACGGGAAAGCTAAAGCTGCCAGAGGCAGTGTCGACGCACTTTCATCTCGAAAATAGCGCTTAAGGCATTCAAAATACTTGTTCATTAGCACCCAACCTTTTTATTTTTATTTTACCGTATTTTGTCTTTCCAAATTGGTAATTTTCGGAGGTTATTATCTAAAATTTTAAATAATTAAAGGAGTTTAGTGAGATATTTGCTACTATTAAGTATAAGAAAATAATAATATGAACACCACACTCAAAGATAAGACAGTTTTTATTACCGGAGGTAGCCGCGGCATCGGTCTGGCGATCGCTTTAAAAGCGGCCAAGGACGGTGCGAATGTGGTGATTGCGGCCAAAACCGATGAACCGCATCCGACTTTACCGGGTACAATTCATACGGCCGTTGAAGAGATTAATGAAAGTGGCGGCAAAGGTCTTGCGGTCAAGCTTGATATTCGTGAAGAGGATCAGCTCGAAGCCGCAATTAACCAGTGTGTTGAGACTTTTGGCGGTATTGATGTCCTTATCAATAATGCGAGTGCGATTTATCTGGCCGGAACGGTCGAAACACCAATGTCCCGTTATGATCTGATGCATCAGGTCAATGTACGTGGAACTTACATGGCGTGCCAGAAAGCCATACCGCACCTCAAGAAAGCTGAAAATCCGCATATTCTGACCCTTTCCCCGCCGATAGATATGAAGGCGAAATGGTTTGCCCCGCATCTTGCTTATACGATGTCCAAATTCGGTATGAGTATGTGCATGCTGGGTATGGCTGAAGAGCTGAAAGACGAGGGCATTGCCTGCAACTCTCTATGGCCTAGAACTTTGATTTATACTGCGGCGATGAAAATGGTCGGTAACATCAAGCCTGAATTTTGTCGCAATGAAGATATAGTCGCGGATGCCGCGCATTGTATTCTGGCCAGTGATGCCAAAACCAACAGCGGTAACTTCTATATTGATGAAGATGTCTTGTCCGCTCAGGGGGTTGAGGACTTTAGCTCATATGCCATAGAGCCGGATAATCCCTTGATCACAGACTTATATCTAGAAGATTCCGAATAGGTTCTGATGCGCTTTTTCACCGCAAAGCGTATTGAACGCTCCGCATAAAGGTGATACGAAGCCCCTTATGCTTGGCAAAATAGATTTCAAAAAGCTGATCGGTGTTTGGGCCGTGCTTGCTCTGGCCGTCGCGCAAATCGCGGTGGCACAGCACAATGCCGTTCACCCTGATCATGGTTTTGAACTTCTCTCGTCACAGCAGGTTGTGGATGTTCATAGCGATCATCAACACGACCATGACCATGAGCAGGACAAAAACGGTGTTTCGCATCAATGTCCTGAATGCTTGCTGGTTAAAACGCTTCAAACCGCATTCTTTAGCAACAGCACTGCAGCCTCGATCGCGATCGAAGGGCAGGGGCCGTTTGTTGCGACCGAAGCACCCGTTTTATCGAAGGCTTCCTCCAAGGCCTATAACCCTCGCGCACCGCCTGTTCTTTTTATCTAAACCACAAAACTTTTTTCAAAATTTTTAGATAAGAAAGGACATATCCATGTCTAAGAAACTGCTATTGGCGGCCAGTGCGGCTGCTATCTTAAGTGCATCTCCTGCTATTGCGGCGGATGATGCTGATCTCGACGCTCTGAGGGCTGAAGTACAAGCCATGAGAGCGGCTTACGAAACCAAAATCCGCGAGCTTGAAAACAAGGTGGAAACACTGGAAGCCAAGCAAGTACGTACCGATGAACGCGTTGCATCTGTTGAACCTGCGGCGGGTCGTCCGCCTGTCCCTGCGACATCAAGCCGTCAGGTGAATGACAACAGCTTTAACCCTGAAATCGGGGTCATTCTGCAAGGGAAATATCAAGGTTTCTCCGAGGAAGACGGTGATATTGCCGGATTTGCAATCGGCGAAGAAGCCGAGCGTGGCACTGAAGGTTTGAGCATTGATGAAACCGAGCTGAACTTCTCGGCCAATGTCGACAACCTCTTCCGTGGAAATGCGACCGTCGCATTGCATGAACATGAAGGCGAAGTCGAAGTTGAAGTCGAGGAAGCCTACGTTGAAACAACATCATTGCCTTACGGTCTTCAGGCCAAGGCGGGGCGTTTCTTTTCCGAGCTTGGTTATCTGAACTCGCACCACTCTCATGGTGATGATTTTGCTGACCGTCCGTTGCCGAACCGTGCATTTCTGGATAGCAATTACGGCGATGACGGGGTGCAGGTCTCGGCTATTTTGCCGACTGACTTTTATTCCGAAATCGGTGGCGGTGTTTATCGCGGGAATGACTTCCCCGGTGGCGGCGCCGAAGGTGGGGATATTGGGTCATGGACAGCCTATGGCCGTGTCGGCGGCGATGTCGGCGACAACACAAGCTGGCGTTTAGGGGCGTCGACTTTGCAGGTCTCTGAAGCTGATCGAGCAGCCAACGAAGACATGGTCGTCTTCAGCGGTGACAGCGGTCTGTACATTGCCGATGCGCGTATTGTTCATGCGCCGACAGGCAACAATGCGGAGCAGGAGTTGATCTTCCAGGGTGAATATTTCCACCGTGATGATGACGGCTTCTATGACGATATGGACGCGGGCACTGGCCCCGTTGCGTATGACGACTCTCAAAGCGGTTGGTATGCACAAGGCGTCTATAAGTTCGATCCGCAATGGCGTGCCGGTGTGCGGTACTCGCAACTATATGCGGGTGATGTCCCTGCTGGCTTAGTCGGTAGTGCGCTTGATGACGGCGGTCACGATCCGTGGGCTGCCGCCGCGATGGTGGATTGGACTAACAGCGAGTTTTCCCGTGCTCGTATTCAGTACAACCGCGAGGAACTGGCCGACGGTCACGAGGATAACCAGATCATCCTGCAATATATCATGAGCCTTGGTGCCCATGGTGCACACGCATATTAAGGGAGGCTTGCTGTGAGAAGATTATTTTTCTTAATAGCAGGCTTGGGGGTGCTTCTGGCATCCCCTTCCCCTGCATTTGCGGCAGTTAATGTCTTTGCCTGTTCGCCTGAATGGGCGGCACTGGCCGAAGAAATCGGTGGTGATTTGGTCGAGGTTAAATCGGCCACTAACGCCCGTCAGGACGTTCACCACATTCGCGCAAAGCCGAGTTTGCTCGCGGCGATGCGTAAAGCGGATCTGGTGTTTTGTACGGGTGCATCGTTGGAAATCGGTTGGCTGCCTATCCTGATCAAAAAGTCGGGCGGGCCGAATGTACAACCCGAAACAATTGGCTGGCTGATGGCTTCGGACTATGTGCAAAAGCTGGAGGTGATGAGCAATATCGATCGTTCGATGGGGCATATTCATCCAGAAGGCAACCCGCACATTCAGCTCGATCCGCATAATATCGCGACTGTTGCCGATGTGTTGGCGGAAAGGTTGATGTTGCTGGATGATACGAATGCAGCGACCTATCAGCAAAATTTGAAATCTTTTCAAGATCGTTGGGCTGGTTTGATATCCCAATGGGAAGCCGATGCCGCGTCATTAAAAGGCCGTAAGATTGTGGTCTATCACAATGCGTGGGCGTATCTGGTCGATTGGTTGGGGCTGGAGGTGACGGCAACGTTGGAGCCGAAGCCGGGAATTCCACCGACGGCATCGCATCTTGAAACCGTGCTGAAGCAGGTTCAAGGCAAAGACGTGCAGGCGATCCTTGTCTCCCCTTACGAAGATGAAGACGCAGCGGAATGGCTGTCAGGGAAATCCAACATTCCTGTTGTGCATATGCCGTTTACTGTTGGTGGTAATGATAAGGCGGGAAGCCTGTCTGCGCTGTTCGATGAAACGCTCCGTCTTCTTAAACAGGGATCATAGTTGTGAGCTTTGAAACCATATCTCTACTCGCTCCGGCCTTTGTGGCCGGAGCCATCATTTCCCTCGCGCATGTCCCGTTGGGGCAAGAGGTATTGAAGCGCGGGATCATCTTTCTGGATCTGGCGGTCGCGCAACTGGCCGCGCTCGGCATGATCGCGTTCCAGACACTGGTGCCAGTCGATGAATTTTCCGCGCTTGGTATGTACGGCCCTCTGGTTTCGGGGCTGGTGGCTGCATTGCTCTGCGCATTTGCTTTTCACGTATCGGAAAAATATGCGGGGCGGTATCAGGAAGCCTTGATCGGGTGCACCTTTGTTGTCGGGGCGAGTTTGTCACTATTACTGATGGCAAATGACCCGCATGGCGGGGAGGAGATGAAGAATATCCTCGCCGGGCAAATCCTTTGGGCTGACTGGTCCGACATTCGATTGGCCGCACCAATCTTTATTGCGGTGTGCATGATTTGGATGATGTTTAAGGGGCGTAGACAGCTCCTGTTTTATCCGCTGTTTGCTGTCGCCATCCCGTTCGCG
The DNA here is from genome assembly GCA_030432025.1 of Alphaproteobacteria bacterium. Classification (GTDB taxonomy): domain Bacteria; phylum Pseudomonadota; class Alphaproteobacteria; order Micavibrionales; family Micavibrionaceae; genus TMED27. The sequence goes on along the minus strand of JAUIIA010000009.1, from coordinate 71,838 downwards.
GTGAATTTAATCGGTATCTATCTTGTCTTTGCCAGCTTGATCTTGCCCGCCCTCGCGGTTGTAAAAGTTCAAAATCATAAGGGTCTTTTTGGTTTTGCAGTTTCTCTCATCTCCTTTGCCGGAGGGCTTGCGGCCTCATATGCGTTCGATTGGCCATCCGGCCCTGCCATTGTACTGACCATGGCGATTGTGACGGTGTTGGCCTTTATAACGAGCCCTAAAAACGATCAGCCAAAATCCGCATAAGATGTTAGGATAGTGCGTTTTAACGCTGCAAACTGTGAGGCACTTTTTATGAAAAAATTACTGTTGATGCTGTTGGCTTTGAGTTTCTCACCATCTGTTCAGGCGGCCGAGCCTGCTGTGGATTTCAGGGATTTCAAAGGGCAAGACGCAAAGGCGTTTTTGAAAAAGCATAATTTCATCTTCGAGCGTAAAGCCGATGACAGTAGAAAAACAAAGCTTACATTCACGGATAAAGGTCTGGAGATAGAGGCTTTGGCGAGAGCCCAGTCTTTTCTCGCTCTCAAGAAAGGACATTTATCGAATTACCGGGACGTTGTTATCAAATGGGGCGTCAATAAATTCCCTCGCGGCGCATCTTACGCGAAGGGTAAGCGCAACGAAGCGATCATGCTCTATGCGTTTTTCGGTACGGAGATGATTGGTAGCGGCGGCTTAATCGTGCCTGACAGCCCGTATTTTATAGCTCTGCATCTGTGTGAAAATGACGAAATCAATAAGCCGGAAAAAGGGCGGTACTATCATAAAGGCGGGCGTTTTGTCTGTGTGGCCAAGCCAAAACCGGGCGAGCTTGTCACAACCCGTTTTGATCTGAAACAAGCATTTCAGGAGTATTTTGGCTTTCCGGCACCGCCCCTGCACGGCATAGCGTTTGAATTCGACACCAATGGCGCGCCTGATGGCGGAAAAACCTCCGCTTTTGTCCAGAGCATCGAATTTCCCGCCGCTACTTATAATGTGAATGATTGATCCGACTGTTTGGCGCAGTGAATAGGGGACTGTTGACGCTGTGCGTGGATTATATGACAAATATAAGCTAAGGACGGGGTCTAATTTTTTCCATAAAACCAATGTGAGTGCGGCTTTACAGTTTTCATAAAACTATATTATCGAGTCGTTTTGTCGAAAATTTTTGACGGATTTTTGAAAAAATAGCAGTCGAGAATCACCAATCTAGCACTTTTTTTACCACCCTAAAAATCGCATTTTCTAATATATAAAAAATAATTCTAGCTCGCTCTGAGCAATGTTTTTCACGAAATCAATTTATGCTGCAGCGCATTATCACGGATCTCTAAAGTTATAAAATAACAATCGAGTCGCTTGACTTTTACTAAAATTACAATTACTGCTCGAATTAATTACAAAAAAAATTAACAGGGAGTATTAGCAATGGCTAAATCTGGGATTCCGGAGAGCACTACCCGTGCGCCTAAATCAGATCAAGACGAGAGTCAGGATTTGACAAATGACAACACGGACGGAGCGGCTCAACCTTCAACACTGCTGAGCAAATTGCGTGCTAAGGCCGTAGACAAGAAGCCTGAAGAGCTGAGTGTTAATGACTGGCTCGAGCGCTGTCGTGATGATAAGGGCGCATATGCCGACTTCTCGGACAGGCTTACAAAAGCTATTGGAGAGCCTGATGAAATCAATACGAAACTGTCGGATAAGCAGGAACGCATTGTGTTTGGCGGCCGCAAAGTATTGCGCTATGAGCCTTTCTCAAAGCTGTATGACAAGGAAGGCACGGTCAGCAATATCGTGACCTATATCCGCAATGGCGGTACAGGTATTCTGGTTCTGCGCGGTCCTGTCGGTAGTGGTAAGACTGAAATTGCAGGTATTCTTGAAAGGCTGACAGAGCAGGAGCCAATGTATCTGTTGCGTTGTAAAACGACAGGTGAGATTTCTCCGTTTAACGATACGCCGCTATGTCTGGTGTCTGATCCGGCCGTCGCTGAAGAAGTCTCCGAAGAATACGGTATCCCGCAAAGATATTTGAAAGAGGTTAAGTCGCCATGGGTGACCAAACGCCTCGAACATCACAATTACGACGAAAGCGCGGCTTTCGATGTGGTGAAGATTTTCCCGTCTCGTGAAAAGCAACTCGGTATTGCCAAGCTTGATCCGAAGGATAACCAGTCTCCCGACATCAACGCATTGATCGGTGAGAAGGATTTCAACAAGATCGGTGAGGAAGACCCGCTCGATGCTGACAAGACTTTAAGCGCCGGCGACCCCGATGCTTACATTCCCGGTGCATTTTCGAAATCACATGGTGGTGTTTTCCACGGCGCGGAATTTTTCCGCAACAATCCGGCGATGCTGAACACATTCCTTGAACCCGTTACCGAAGGTTATTTCACAGGTGACAGCGGCGTCGGCATGCTGCCGATGAACCAGCTGATAGTCCTGACAACGAATGACCCCGTGTGGCAGGCCGTTTTGAAAGCGGCAGACAGTGACGCGCTTCACAACAGAAGTTACGTCGTCGATGTTGGCTACACGCTGCGCATGTCCGAGGAAATGAAAATCTATTCCAAGCTGTTGCAGAAAAACGGACTGGATGAAAAACCGATCGCTCCTGAAACACTGGACTTGCTGGCTGAATTCGCAATCGTTACCCGTCTGAAAAACGGTGTGGATAACGCTTTGGCCGTATACGAGCCACATATCAGAGCGCGTGTCCATAACGGTGAAATCCCGGATGGGGCAGAGAAGAAAATTCCGAAACTTCATGAGTTGAAGGAGAAAGCTTCACCTGAAGAAGGTCTGGAAGGTTTCAGTATTCGTGATGCGCAACGCGTTATGCAGGCATGTTTCAATGCTCGTGCCAATGAAGGGATCGAGGAAGCGGATACGCTGCTGATGATCGAAACATTGCGCGGATTTATCAAAGGCGCGGATGACAAAACCATTCCGTCTGCTGATAAGCCGAAATATGAAGAATTGCTGAGCGGTATTGCGTCACGTAACAAGGAAAAAATCCAGAAAGTCGTGAACGCCGCACTGATTGATGCCGATGATGGTAACTGTCAGGTGCAGTTCGATAAATATCTGACCTATGCGCAGGCGTTTGTTGATGAAGAAACGATCACCGAAGGTGGCGAGGAAATCAACATGGGCGCAATCAAGAAATATCTTGGTGCGATGGAAAAACGCGCGGGCATTACCCAACCTGAGGAATTCAGGCAGACGGTTGTGGCCGGCGTGAACCGCGAGCTCGCAAGGATTGCCCGTGCGAATGCAGGCAAAGATCCTGAAGAGCAGGAACCTGCGCTTGTTAAATGGAATACTTACGAGCCTTTGGCCAAAGTTATTCGTGCACAGCATGAAACCGACCTGGAATCACGTCGTCATATCATCAAGGCGAAATCGGATTCCGATCTGAGAACCGACGAAGAGAAGCGTCAGTACACTCGTTTCTACGAGAACATGCACGAGCAAGGTTATACGGACACCATGGTGAACCGTATGCTGCTGGAACTGGTTTAGAAAAAAAGAAGAGTTGGGAGGGATAAACCCTCCCGGAACAGGGAACTAGCTATGACTATTTTCATAGATAGACGGCACGAACCAGTGCGTCACAAGTTTGGGAAAGACAAAGCACGCTTTCTTCGCCGCATCCGCGATGCGGTGAAGAAGGCAGTGCAAGACAAAGTTGCTGACTCACCTTTGGCCGGAATTGATAAAGGCGGAGTAAAGGTTCCGATCCCCCGGAAAACAACACAGGAGCCTGTGATACATCATGCGCAGGGTCCTGTGTTTCGGAAAGTTTTTCCGGGCAATCTCTACGATGTCGGCGATGTCGTTCCCATCCCACCAAGCGGTGGAGGCGGCGGCAAAGGCGGCAAGGAAGGCGACCCCGATGCCGAGGATGATGAAGATGCATTCGTCTGGGTTTCGGAAGATGAATTTCTCGATATCTTTTTTGAAGGGCGCACACTGCCCGATATGAACAAGCTTCACGCATCGTCTGTCAGTGTTATGGACAGACAGCGTTTCGGCCATACGACCAAGGGTCCGTCGCACAAGATGGATATGAGTGTCACCAACCAGAAGCGCAAAGGCGAAGCGTTGGTGCTGAACAAAACGAGCGAACGCCGCATTCTTAAAAATCTGCTCGAACAATACCAGATTTACCGTACCTACCGTCCCGACCTGCCAGAGCTGGATCTCGATGGTAAAAGCAAAACAGAAACGCTAGAGGCCATTCGCGAAGTGCTCGGCGGTCTGCAGTCTCAATTCACACTCAGCGCCAATCATGCATACAAAAACCCGACACTGACGGCGATGTTCAATTGCGTCGAGATGTTGGAAGAGGGGCTGGCCCATGAGGTTACGGACCCCGAGGATGTCCACCGTCTCGAAGTCTTGAGAAAGCGTATTCCGGAACAAAAAAAGACGGCCGAGAACGCGAAAAAATTCCAGAGTCATCACCTGACCTACCGCTTTGATAAGGAACAGCCAAAGCCGTCAGCCAAAGCCGTGATGATTTGCAAAATGGATGTGTCAGCCTCTATGTCGCAGGAAGATAAAAACACCGCCAAAGCATTCTTCTGGCTGGTTAGCAAGTTTCTGGAGAATAATTACGACGAAGTTGATGTGGTGTTCATTTCGCACACAACGACGGCGATGGAAGTCGACGAACAAGAATTCTTTTACGGCAAACGAACGGGCGGAACGCTTGTCTCCTCATGTCTGGAAAAAGAGCTGGAGATCATCAAGGACCGGTACGATCCGTCTGAGTGGAATATTTATTCCGCGCAGGCATCGGATGGCGACAACTCATACATGGATAACGACCGTGTTGAAGAGTTGATGCGTGAAATCCTTCCGATCCAACAATCCAGCTATTTCATGGAAGTACGGGACCAGACATGGGAGATAAGCGATCTGCATGAGCTTTATCAAAGCCTCACGCATGAATTCCCCCAACTGAAAACGGCGACAGTGAATTCGCCCGGCGAAGCGGTTGAAGCGTTTAAGTCGTTCTTCCCCGTCGGCGGACAGGCGCCAGCACACGAACCGGCAATGGTGTAAAGCATGAGAAAAGACGCATACGAAATAGAATCCCAAAAGCCGTACTTCCAGACAGTCAAAGACCTGCTGGATAAGTACGAAGATGGATGGAACATCTTTATCAAGGCGCATGAGGAAAAAGACTACGATATTCCCGTTATCCGCAAACCGGAATTCGAGGATGACCCGTATCTGCCCGATTCTTGGTTGGAGCTGGCGGACCGTGTGATTTCTATCATTGCGCATGAAAAATTGCAGCTAGAAACCAACCCGAACCGCATTGAAATTGTACGCGCCGACCAGATGCTGGATGCCTATGTGCGCCCGGTGCCGGACGGGCCGAGCCACTGGAGTTACGGTAAGAGAAGAGCGATCGAGCAACAACAATATGATGCGCGCAAACATCTGGCCTACGAGATCATTATCAACTCTAACCCGGCACTGGCATACTGCATGGACACTAACTCTCCAGTCATGCAGATGCTGGTGTTCGCGCATGCCAGTTACGGACACAACGCGGTTTATAAGAATAACTTTTTGTTCGAAAATTTCTCCGACCCTGACACGATTATGGCCGTGAACCAACGTTTGAAAGCGTTGATTGATGAGTGTGAGGATAAATACGGGGTCGATGAAGTCGAACAGGTTCTGGATTTCTGTCATGCCATGCGTTTCATGGACACGAATGATAAGCCGCCGAAGAGACATATCGGCAAAAAGGAACTAGAGGCAAAGAAAACCAAAGCCCGTGAGTTCCCGTATCTGAACCCGCCGCGTAAAAGCGTGTTTAATGATAAGTCCGAAGGGGCAGATGCCACGAATGACAATGCCGACTATACGGCGCACCCGGCGCAGGGTGAGCGGAACATCCTGACCTTCATTGCCGATAATGTTGGACATTTACCGCGATGGAAGCGGGAGATCATGCATCTGTCCTCGATTGTGTCGCAGAACTTCGTGCCTAATATCCGCACCAAGGTTTTGAATGAGGGCTTTGCCTGTATCACGCACTATCAGGTCATGGAAACCATGTTTGATATAGGTTTGATGGATGCGAGCATGCATGGCGAATTCAGACAATCGCATGCGGGCGTGACTTATCAGCCGCCCGGCACGGTTATGAAGCCGAACCCGTATACAGGCGAAGAAGAAGAGGTTTTTGTTGGGTCCGACATTAATATCTACGCGCTCGGCTTTGCCATTTTCGAAGATATAAAACGCATTTGTGATGACCCGACCGAGGAAGATCTGAGGTGGTTTCCGCATTTTGCGGGCAAGGGAAATTGGGAAGAAATGGCGCTGCATGTCATGGAATCCAATACTGATGAAACCCTTGTGCAGCAGTATTTATCGCCGACGGTTATGCGTAAATTCAAATATTTCCTACTGGAAGGCGAGCCGGAGGACGAGTTCCTGACTGTATCCGCAATTCATGCCGATGAAGGCTTCAAACGGGTACGGGAACAACTGGCGGCTGACTATAGGCTGTCGGATAAAATTCCGAAAATCTCGGTTCGTGATTATCAGGAAGAAACCGACCGTTGTTTGGTTCTTCAACATGACGTTATTGACGATCAACCTCTCGATCCTAAATCTACGCGGCAAATTCTGCAGATGATCCATGCGCAGACCAAGACACCGGTCGTGATTGAAAGCGTGGATGCAGATGGTGATGTGGTTGATTATCACGCCTCACCACCGGATTACGATTACGAGCCACACCGCCGCACCAGCCTGCATTACGACCTGGCGCGTTAAAACCCCTTAAATTGCCTTGGAAACCAAGGCGGTGCCCGCCGCCAAAACCCTTTTTGTATTTTGACGTCTGGTAATATGCGAATTTTATGATATTATAAATATATTATATTAAAAATTATCTTCGCGGATTATATGCAGACACTTGATCACATGCAGGAAAAAGCGGTTGCGGCTTCAGAGTTCATGAAATGCTTTGCCAGCCCGCACAGATTGATGATCCTGTGCCATTTGGCACAAGGCGAAAAGAATGTTTCAGAGCTGATCGAGCTCACAGGTATTCCCCAAACATCCATGTCCCAGCATTTGAGCAAGCTGAAAAATGAAGGGCTTGTAGATTTCGAAAGAGACCATAGATTGTTGATATATTCGATCAGCAATCCGGATGTGTTGAAAATCATGGACGCGATTTACGACATATATTGCAAAGAGTTTATAGACGACCCTGACAAAAAATAACGGATGAGCAAACACTATGGAACTAGGTCTGGACGCTGTTTTACTGGCGCGAATACAATTCGCATTTACCATTTCCTTTCACATTATTTTCCCCGCTTTTACGATCGGTCTGGCGAGCTGGCTGGCTGTTGTTGAGGGGCTTTGGCTCAAGACGGGAAAATCGGTCTATGAAGAAATTTACCGGATGTGGGTCAAGGTTTTTGCCGTTGCTTTCGGTATGGGCGTCGTTTCGGGCGTGGTCATGTCTTATCAGTTCGGTACGAACTGGTCCGTGTTTTCGGATAAGGTCGGTAATGTTATCGGACCGCTTTTGGGTTATGAGGTTTTAACCGCGTTTTTCCTTGAAGCGTCATTCCTCGGTATCATGCTTTTCGGGTGGGGGCGCGTGAGCAAGAAAATGCACTTTACCTCAACCGTCATCGTGGCCTTGGGCACCTTGCTGTCCGCGTTCTGGATTTTATCGGCCAATAGCTGGATGCAAACACCGCAAGGGTTTGAAATTGGTGAAGACGGATTGTTGTACCCCACAGACTGGCTGGAGATCATCTTTAACCCGTCATTCCCCGTGCGCTTCTTCCATATGGTGACGGCGGCGTATCTGACCACGGCGTTTGTCGTCGGCGCGGTCGGCTCTTTCTATCGGTTCAAGGACAAGTTCAGAGAGCACGCCAAGGTAATGTTGACCATGGCCATGCTGATGGCGTTTTTCGTAGCGCCGTTGCAGCTTCTGATCGGTCACGCGCACGGCGAAAACACGCTGCATCACCAGCCTATTAAAGTCGCCGCTATGGAGGGTAACTGGGAAGCAGGGCCGAATAAGCCGCTCTATCTTTTTGGTATGCCGAACGAAGAAACGGAAACAACCGATTACGGCATTACTATTCCGGGTGGCGCCAGTCTGGTCCTGACCGGAAGCACGGAAGGGGAGATACCGGGGCTGAAAGATGTTTCTGCGGATGAAAGACCGCCTGTTGCGATTGTGTTCTGGTCTTTTCGGATTATGGTCGGCCTTGGCATGGCAATGATATTCACCGGCTTAATGGCCGCTTTGCTGTTCTTCACCAAAAAGCTGTATGACCAGAAGTTGTTTCACATTTGGTGCATGCTCATGGGCCCGACCGGGTTTATCGCCATTCTTGCAGGATGGTTTGTAACCGAAGTCGGGCGACAGCCATACACCGCTTACGGCGTGATTAGGACCTCCGAGTCTATTTCTCCCGTTATTGCCGAGCAGGTTGCACTGACATTGGCCGGCTTCGTGATTGTTTATACCTTCGTTTTCGGCGCAGGCGTCTACTACATGTTCAAAATATGGCGCAAAGGCCCCGCAATTGTCGGTGACGGACAGAAATATTACTACGATGCGAGCATCGAAAAATCTGTCACAAACTTATTAACCAAAGATTCAAAAGGAACAGCATAATGTTTGATTTTTCACCATGGCTGGATTTACCGCTTATTTGGGGCGTTCTGATCGCGACCGCGGTTTTCCTTTATGTGTTGCTGGATGGTTTTGATCTGGGTGTCGGTATTCTGTTTCCCTTTGCGCCATCCCATAATTGCCGCAGTAAAATGATGAATTCCATCGCGCCGTTCTGGGACGGGAACGAGACGTGGCTTGTGCTGGGTGGGGGAGGGCTGTTCGCCGCATTCCCGCTCGCCTATTCAATCATTATGCCGGCACTGTATTTGCCGGTGATGATGATGCTTTTGGGGCTTATCTTTCGCGGCGTTGCCTTTGAATTCAGGTTTAAAGCGTCCGAAGAAAAACGATGGGTTTGGGACACTGCATTCCATTTCGGCTCCTTAACGGCTGCACTAATGCAGGGGGTTATTCTAGGCAATATCGTGCAGGGTATCGAGGTTGAGGGTCGCGCTTTTTCAGGCGGTCCTTTGGACTGGGCGAATGGGTTTAGCTTAATGACTGGGGTTGCTCTGATATTCGGTTACGCCTTGCTGGGTGCCACATGGCTGATATTCAAGACAGATGATAAAACCCAGATATGGGCGCGGCTGGCCGCCAAATACACCCTGATTTTCGTTGCGATCTTCATGGGACTGGTCAGCATCTGCATGCCGTTCATCGACTCCCGTATTTATGAGTTATGGTTCAGCTTCCCTAACTTCTTTCTGCTTTTGCCCATTCCGCTTGTAACATTGGCCTGTATTTACGGCATCGCCAAAGACCTGCAGAAGCCGAATGTGGAATTACGCCCCTTCATTCTAACGATTGTCATGTTCCTGACCGGATATCTGGGTTTGGCTGTCGGGCTGTATCCGTGGGTCGTTCCGTTTCAGGTCACATTGTGGGATGCGGCGGCGGCATCGACGTCGTTATCCCTTCTGCTCGTAGGCACTGTACTGTTCCTGCCGTTGGTGCTGGCCTATACCGCCTTTTGTTTCTACACATTCAGAGGAAAAAGCAGCCATGAAGCCATGTATTGATGCATTCAAGCAGCGCTTTGACGCGCTCAGTGAAAAACAACAGCAATGGTCGTGGTTTGTCGGCCTTTGGTTTTTCGGTTTGGTGTCGGTGATGACGCTTGGCTACACAATTAAGTTTTTCATGTTTATTCAACTATAGGAGGCGTTATGGCTGCGGTTTTAAATATCAGTGCGCAAGAAGCAAACCAGCTTTTGGACAAGGGTGAGGCCGTCCTTATAGATGTAAGGGAAGCATTTGAACATCGCGGTGAAAAAATCGGATATGCGGTGAACGTCCCCGTCGAACAGGTCACAGCGCAGCTTGTCGAGAAACACCTTCATGACAACAAGACGGTTATTTTCCACTGTCAGTCAGGGGCCCGTTCCCGACAAACTGCAACGGCGATGGCAGAAAATGTAAGTGCTGATATTTACGACCTTGAAGGCGGTATTGAAGGCTGGAAGTCGGCAGGCCTGCCTACGCTTAAAGCAAGCTCTGCACCTTTGCCGCTTAACCGTCAGGTTCAGTTAGTGATCAGCATCATGATCCTGACCGGGCTGCTCGTATATTACTTTATCTCTCCGCTTGGTCTTCTCCTGCCTCTATTTGCCAGCTTGGGGCTGCTGAATGCGGCACTGACCGGGTGGTGTGGCATGGCCAAGTTACTGGCTTTGATGCCGTGGAATAAATGATCCCCACACATAATGCATAGCATTTAGTCGATTCCGACCGTATGTATGCGTTTATTGCATACCTATTATGTAATAAAACAGATTGTACATAGCGGGGAAGGGGCGTAAGACACGGGCTTCGCGCAAGCGAGCCAATAATAAAAACGCCTTTTAGAACGCTGAAAAACAATGCAATTTGACCAAATCGAAGCGTATTCGGAGAAATCATACTCCGAAGCCCTTTATAAAGCCCTCACTCGTGCCATCTGGGACAGTGTGGATTCCGCGAATGCGCATTTCATCGTGCAGGATATGCTGGTTGTGGATGCGGGCTGGAAAGCCACAGTCAATATCGTCAGGCAATCCAGAGCCATGGCGATCAATACGCAATCGGCCAAGCTCAAGGGCTATTGTAAATATTGGCATTGCGATGCCAGTCGAAAAGAGAAAAAAACCAAACAAACAGATCCCAAACCCAGCAAATACGACCAGTATCTTCAATTGGTTAGAAATAAAGACAAGAATTCATGCCCTCTGGAACGTGACAAATTAAGGCAGGACCTCAATATAGATATCGCGCTTCTCCATCTCTATTTGAAAGACGACCAAGAGGAAGATTTCCGCGAAATTGAAGATAGGCTTTATTTTGATAGCATCCATATTTTAGGCGGAGCTTTGTGGGAGGAGGCGAACAGACACCATCCCGACATGGAAATGTACGAAGTCGCCCACAATGTACAGAACATGCCCGCCAAGGACCGCGATGCTCAACCCAAGCACAAAAACACACGTTCCAAGCTCGAACTGATTGATAAGCTTTCATTCTGATCAAAGCTTTAACTGATGAAGATCAGTCAGGTGAGACGATTTTTAATAGAATCGACAGCTCAAATCTTGTTTGAGATGACTTAGCGGTATGGAAAAAGAAATTTTATAATTTTAACTGTTTAGTTTAGTCTTCAGGTTATATTTGACTAAAGCATATTAGAAAACGTATAATATTATGCAAAATCAATAGGGTGGCGTGAAATGGTTGAACCACTAAAAGAGCGATCAATGGGTAGTATGGCAATGCAATTTGAAGGCGTTTCCGGAGACGAAGTAATCATTGCTGCCACGAGCGAGCAAAAAGCAGAACTTGTTGATTTTCTTAAGTTTTGTCAGGAAACAAGCCCTATGGAAACCATCGATATCATTCAGGACGGCAATACCTTTCCTGAAGAATTAGAGAAGATGGTCGGCATAATCGAAGAACAACAGCAGGCAAATGGCCTGACGCTGTCAAAATGGCAGGTTTTAAAAATAAACACCCTTTTTAGGGCATTTACTGAGCTGGGACAATCAGTCGAAATGCACGGTGGTCCAGTAAGTGATGAGAGATTACACGATATGGGAGCAGAGATAGGCAGTATTGTCGAACATGTATTTCCGCCTCCATAAAAAATAAAAAACAATGGCATAAATAGAGAGGTGTTGTGCCAGCATTTACAATAGCGGATTTAACGCCCGAGCTTATGCTCGAGTACGTAGCCCGTGGGCATGGGTTTGCCAAGCATGTGCTTGGCGGCGATGAATCGCGTGATACAAAAGGTTTAAACGTTTTCCGTGAAAACTACACTCACAGCGGCCAATTCCTAGGCCCTGATTTGGGCATACAAACGCCCCAAGACCTGCAAAAATATCTTCTCGACATGATGAGTGATCCAGATACTCAAGCTTTTCGAAGCCCGGATACCGGTCGCATTATCATGTACAACAGCCGCGACAACGTCTTCGCGGAAGTGAACCCGTTCTCGAGCAATGGTGATGATTTCGGGACAGCCTATAGATATCCGGAAAGCGCGGCGCGTTTTGAAGCTGAACGTAATGCCGCCCGCGATATGTCAGGTGCACCCCAAAATAGAACAACATTCAGGGAGTTTGATAACAGCACGGATGCGGGATCCGTAAGGCAGGCTGTTCAAGGCTTAGTTAGTGATATGCAGGCCCGTCCTGGAGTTTACACTGGTCGTCGTAATAATGGTTTCGAAACTATTCTTGAGGAGCGCCCGGGCGTAGCTTTCGCAGGTGGACACCCACAGTTACCAAATTTACAAAACGGGTTTAGCGATAGCTTTCGCGATACCGACGGCTCCCGAGCCGCAGCGAATGCGGAGTTATTATCAAGGCGTCAGCAGGTGCAAAGCCTTGTTCCGGCTATTAAAGAAAACCCGGGGTTTGTAGCTGACTTGGACAGACGAGGTCGCCCGGACCAGATGTTCTTTCTCGATGAGCAAAACGGACGTGTTATCGAGGTTAATGGCACCAATGTTATTGAACATACATTTGAAAACTTGCCAGCAGAGCAACGCGCCTTATACGCACAAACATTTTTTGAAGCCAAACTCGCCGAGGCGGCCCCACGTTTCAACGGTGCGGAAATCGAGATTAAGGCGGGGTACGATCAAGTTGTTGACGAATACCGCCGCGTCGGTAATCCACCCAGATTAGGCACCGGTGATCAACTTGAAGGGCGTTTGAATAGCGGAGGAGAACTCTCGGCCGCTACTGCATATGCCGATGAAGCTGCCGCAACGATGGCTCTTATGGGCTTTACCGATCCTCAGCAGCTGGAGGTGTTCGAAGCATTGCCTTCGGGCGCATCATTCGACGATATTGCGGATGATGCCACCCGCAGAGCCATGCAAGAAATGGCAGAGGCTAAAGAATTACTATCCATAGCTGACCAAAATGATGGGGATTTGATCAGTAAGGAGCTTGCCCGTTTTCGGGAAAACTTTGACACATTAAAGACGAGCGGTAATCTGGATTTGGCACGGCAAGCTATCCGTAATGCTGATTTGGCAGGGGATGCGGCGGACGTTACCAGAGGAGCGATTGAGGCCATTCGAGCGCTCAGAATTGGTGCGAGGGCCGCAAAAGTTACAAAAATGGGTGTTATTACGACCGTCGCGGGAACAACGGCAGCTGTCGCATTGACAAGCGCAGCTCACGCCCAACAGCGTGAACTTGCGGCAGACATTCTCAAACAAGAGTTTCCTTACGATCAATATCCTGAAGGGTCCCCGGAATATGAGCAGATGCGGGAGCGATACGAAACGGCCTTAGAAGAATACAGAGACTTGAATATCGATGTCGAAAGGCTGATGAATGCAGATGCTGTGGGGAACCAGTTCCTGATTACAATTCCGTTTGGCATTGCCGCCACCGAAAAATATGCGCAAAGCACGTTCGAAGCCTTTTCAAATAGGTGGAACCTGTCAGAACAAGCACATCAGGCACTGGGTATGAGCATGTTTGACGGACGCTCCTTGCGCGGAGAATTTGCATTGCAGGTCGGTGACGCAATCCCTGACACTATGGGCGAATTACCTGCATCTCTACACGCCTTATGGGCGGCAAAACAAGAGATGGATAGAGCACAGAATATCTATGATCTGCGTAGCCGAAACCATCGCATGCACCGCCCGCAAAGAGAAGCATGGCAAGCACGGAAAGAGGCTGCAGCCGAAGATTTGCGCGAAGCTGAGGCGGAATATCAAAAAGAATTCGAAGCTGTGTTTTCAGATCCACAAGCTGCTGCCGAGCTTCTCTCACGTTTAGATCCTGAAATGATTTTCGAAATGGTCGAAACGACCGCGCGCTTCAATTTTGAAGACGCACCGCCAATCATAAAACGTATGGGCGAATTACAAAGCGAGATCGCGGATATAGAGGAGCGCCTGGAAGAATTAAATGACAGCTTCACAGCGGATGAGTTTAGCGGCGTCGACGGAAGCTACGAAGCTTTCAGAGAAGAGCGCCGAGCTTTGCGTGAAAGACTTTCTGCTGCCCGTGATGAGCTTGAGGGCGTTGAAGATCAGGTCAAAGATAGTCCTGAAGAAATGTATGAATATATACGCGGTGTCTTCGGCGGGGCCACAGAACCACAAGGGCTTACAAGTGAATTCACTCAGAATGCCGGTAACCCGGTAATTCAGGCAACGGCGGCTGCGTTTGCGGCACTTTCTGTTGAAGATCAAAATGACATCATTGATGAAGTTGCGCGCTTAAGCCGTGGTTCCGAGGAATTGAGAGCATCTCATCCATATTTGCGTGAATTAGCAGTACTCGATGCGCGGGCTGAAAGACTGCCGAGTGCGGATGGAAGCAGGTATTACAACAAGCACAGACACCGTATTGAAAGAGAGCGCAGCGAAATTGAAGAACGCAGAGCGGTTATAGAAGAAGAACTTCGCGCACATCCGGAAATACTGGCAGCGGCGGCTGATGAAAATCCGACGGTAAAAGCTGTAATTGATCAGGAAGTAGCGGAGCAAAGCGCCTCTAATAATGAGGCTGTATTATCTGTGTCCGGCGAACGGCTTGATACGTATGACGGGGACCCTGATCTCATTGATGAAGCCACCGCGGCGGGTTTAAACATTGATGAAAGCCTGGTTGCACCAGGTGCCATTCCTGCGGGAACACTTGATTCTACTGTGACTTTTGAAGCTGTTCAGCCATAATACTCATATGAGTGAGTCTAAAGATGATGATGCACAAATACTTCAAAATTTAAACGCAAATATGAAATGCGGCGTTTTTACGAACGCTGATGGAACAGTGGTTTTTGTACATGATCAACAGCTTCCCGGAGAAGTAGGTTGGGTAGAGTTCGATCCCCAGCAAGATGACTTTATGTTCATTCATGAAAATGGGAAATCACAACAAAGCGGCGTAAAGCTCTCGAAACAAACAAAAAAGAACCTTTTAGAAGCGAGTGAAATCAACGTGGTTTTGATCCAGAATAAAAAACTAATTTCTCAAAAAACCGTTTCTTTCATTATCCATGAAAAATAAAAACAGGCATTCTTGAAGTAGGATTAGGCAAGCGCTTTCTCCCCGCGGCGCTATATAATCTTAATATAGCACAAAGAAAAGACGAGGAGAAAAAATGAAGACCATAGGATATGCAGCACATTCATCCGATGCGCATATGGAGCCGTATCACTTCGAGCGAAGAGAATTACGCCCTAATGACGTAGCAATTGAGATTTTATTTTGCGGTGTTTGTCACTCCGATTTACATACGGTCAACGGAGACTGGGGCGATCAACCTTATCCGCTTGTTCCCGGCCACGAAATTGTAGGCCGCGTTCTGGAAGTGGGCTCTGAAGTCAAAAAATATAAAACCGGAGACAATGTTGCCGTAGGGTGCATGGTGGATAGTTGTCAGGAATGCGACCAGTGCGGGCACAGCGAAGAACAATATTGCCGTAACGGATTTACCCCCACATATGGTGCACCCGATAAAATATCAGGAGAAATCACACAGGGCGGTTATTCCAAACACATCGTCGTGCGCGAGGAATTCGTCCTGCGTGTTCCCGAAAAACTCGACCTTACCAAGACTGGCCCCATTTTGTGTGCCGGCATCACAACCTATTCACCACTGCGCACCTGGAACGTAGAAAAAGGCAGCCGTGTCGGTGTAATCGGTTTGGGCGGCTTAGGACATATGGCCGTACAATTAGCCGTCGCCATGGGTGCCGACGTGACCGTTATCAGTCGCTCAAACAAAAAAGAGGCGGATGCTAAAGCACTCGGCGCAAAAGGCATTCTGGTTTCAACAGATGAATCCGCAATGGATGCAGCCACACATGCTTTCGATCTCATCATCGATACCGTTCCCGTAATGCATGATGTCGATACATACCTGCCGTTGCTCGATATTGACGGGTCATTGGTGATTGTCGGACAAGTCGGACCAATGGAAGAGCCGTCAACAATGCCACTGATTTTTGGCCGTCGTCGCATCGCGGGATCCCTCATCGGCGGGATCAAAGAAACACAAGAGGTTCTGGATTTCTGTGCCGAGCACAATATCTACCCGAAATGCGAAATGATTCGTCCCGACGAAATCAACAAAGCGTTTGAAATTCTGGCTGAAGGCGACATCGCCCATCGTTACGTCATTGATATGTCCAGCCTCGATGTCAGCGAATAGGGAGGAGGGGAAAATGAAAAAATTATTGTTAACAGGTGCCGCTGTTCTTGCTCTCGGAGCAACGACAACAAAAGCTGAAAACGCAGCAGAAAAGGAAAAGGCCATGAATGTTCAAAAATATGATCAAAGTAAAGGCTTCGAAGGTCCTGAAGACTATTTCACAGGCAAAGTAAAAGTTGATGAGCCATTCAAATCAGGCGATGAATTTAACGACTATCAAGGGGCTATGGTGAATTTTGAAGCAGGAGCGCGCACCGCTTGGCACACACACCCAAAAGGGCAGACCTTATATATCGTCTCCGGCGAAGGCCGCGTACAGTCTGAAGGTGAAGCCATCAAAACCGTGCGTGCAGGAGATGTCGTCTGGTTTCCTGCAAATGAAAAACACTGGCACGGCGCAGCGCCCGATAGCGCGATGTCTCATCTGGCAATTCAATCTCCCGATGAAGAGGGCGAAGTTGTAAACTGGATGGAACATGTAACGGATGAACAATATCTGCGCGAGAGCGAATAACATGCCGCATGTGATTGTAAAGCTCTGGCCCGGAAAATCGGAACAACAAAAACGAGCCATGACAAAGCAGATTGTTGAGGCCGTGACGGCGACGCTAGGGTATGGCGAGGAATCTGTTTCTGTTGCGCTTCAAGAGATTTCGTCACAAGATTGGAAGGATCAGGTTTATGATGCCGATATAGCGGCGTCTCCCAATGCGCTCTACAAAAAACCAGGATATAGCATGTAAAGGTGCTCAATTAAGTGTCAAACAGCTCAAGCATAATTGAATTCAGCATTTCTAAAGCAGATAAAGAGTCTCTGGACCGAGAGAACTTAAAGATTCTGGCTGAAAAGCTTGAGAAATATGCTCCGCATGATGACACCTTTGATTTAAACCAAAATGGGCTTCTAATAGCTAGAGCGTCCAATCCCGCAGAACAAAAAACTTACATGCTCTCTCAACCGGGAATTTGTATCGTACCGCAAGGGCGAAAATTGGTATCGATCGGGGAAGACCAGTTTGAATACGGTGAGACAAATATGGTTGTTTATGCGGCCGAAATTCCTATTCATGTCTCTGTATCCAAGGCGTCAAAAAACGAGCCTTACTTGTGTTTTGTCATTCCTATCGACCCTCTTCGACTGAGTGAATTGACAATGAAAGCCTTTCCAAACGGGCTTCCCAGAAAAGATAAAACTAAAGCCGCCTACGTAGGAGATACAAATCCTAAGGTTGTGAAATCCGCTATCCGCTTAATGGAGTTAATCGAAGAACAAGAAGATGCAGACCTCTTAGTCCCATTGGTCATAGACGAAATTATTATCAGGCTTTTGCGCAGCCCTGTAGGGCCATCCATTGCACAAATCGGAATTACAGATTCTCATGCAAGCAAAGTCTCGAAAGCCATCTCATGGTTGAAGGAGAATTACAGTAAGCCTGTTAAGACTGAAGATCTGGCTAAAATCGCGGGGATGAGTGTTTCTTCGTTTCACAATCATTTTAAGGCCATTACATCCGTCAGCCCGTTGCAGTTTCAAAAAACCCTGCGTTTACATGAGGCCAAAAACCTGATGATGACAAAAATGATGGACGTCAGTACAGCAGCATATGAAGTAGGGTATGTCAGTCCTTCACAATTCAGTAGGGAATACACACGCTTTTTTGGAGCTTCTCCCGCTAAAGATACCGGACGCATTCAAGGTTAATACAAAATTAGATATGCAATCTTATAACCTGAATGGTTCTTCGAGCGCTGCAACGGGTACAATCGGTTTTTAGCAAAGTTGTTAAACACAAGAACACATGCTCGAAAGCGGTAAAGCGTGCGTATATGAAAATAAAATAACTTACTCAAAAGTCAGCGTTTTTGTTTCTGATCGTTTATTCTATGATGTTTGAATGAAGGAATCTCTTCTTACAGGTATTTTCTGGGACGCGGGACTGTTTTTGGTACTGGCGGCAATCGTCGTGCCTGTTCTCAGATATTTTAAAGTGCCCTACGCGCTTGGCTATCTTCTCGCCGGTGTCGCGCTTGGACCCTATGCGCTCGGTGCATTCGCGGAACATTACCCTTTATTGAATGCAATAAGTCTTCAAGACGCGGCGCATGTAAAAATACTCGCCGAGCTTGGCATCGTCTTGCTGTTGTTCGTAATCGGACTTGAAATGACGCCACGAAGACTGTGGCAGATGCGCCATCTGGTCTTCGGCCTTGGTTGCACGCAGGTCCTGATATCCGCGGTCATTATTGGCAGCATTGCGTATTTATGGGGCAATAGCCTCGAGGTCTCTACGCTTCTGGGCTTGTCTCTGGCGCTGTCTTCAACCGCAATAGTGATGCAGTGGCTGCAGGAACAAAAACTGTTTGTTACGCATACGGGGCGCGCCGGATTCAGCATCTTGCTGTTACAGGACCTCGCCGTCATCCCGATCCTGATGTTCGTCACCGTGCTTGGCAGTGATATTGACGGTCCGGTCTCGCAGTTCGTGGCCCTCACGCTTCTAAAAATGCTGATTACCGTTCTGGCAATCTATTTTGTCGGGCGCGTAGTCCTCAGACCGTTATTCATATTTGCCAACCGTCATGGCGGCGGCGAGGTCTTTATGGCGCTCAGCCTTTTGGTGATTGTGGTCTGCGCGTCTGTTGCATCCTATGCCGGTTTATCAATGGCACTGGGTGCCTTTATCGCCGGGGTTTTGTTGGCGGATACCCAGTACAGGCATGAAATCGGCTCTATGATCATGCCGTTTAAAAGCATGCTGTTGGGCATATTCTTCATGTCTTTCGGCATGAGCATCGATCTGTATTTTATCTTCGAAAAACCGTTTTGGCTCTTCGCCTCCGTTTTCGGGTTGATGAGTATCAAAGCCGCCATCATTTTTGCGGTGTGTAAAGCGTTGAAGCAATCAACCTCTGTTGCTGCGGAAACGGCCATTTTGCTGGCGCAAGCGGGAGAATTCGGCCTTCTGGTTGTGGGTAGTGCGCTTGCTATTGGGCTGATGCCGCAAGAAAGCGCCCAATTCATGCTCATCATGATCGGCTTAACGATGATTGCCTCGCCCCTCATCGCACCTGTGGCCCGAAAGGTCGGTATGTATTTTGAGCAAAAACAAACCGTGCCGATAGGACGGGAAATCTCTAAAGGCAAAGACAACCATGTTGTTATTTTCGGATATGGGCGCATGGGACAGGCGATTGCCAACCTCCTTTCGGAAGAGGGTGTGGAGATATTGGCATTTGATAATAACGTCGATCACGTCCAGTCAGGGTATAAGCACGGCAAACCCGTATATTTTGGTGATGCCACAAAAAAGCACACAGTACAGGCCGCCAATCTTGAGGATGCTAAATGTGTGATCGTGGCCATCGATGATACGAAAGCCGCCAAGAAGATCGTGTCGTCCATTCGCGATCAAAGCGCCGAGCTGCCGATTATCGTCAGGGCCGCCACGGAAGAGGATCTCGAAAATTTCCAGAAAAATGAATTTGTCCACGCTATATCTGAACATTCGCATGTGAGCTCGACTATATCTCAATTAGCTTTGGACCTTTTCATTCCCTTAAGCATTAACGATAAGGGCTCGTATGGAAGTTAGGGCTACTACGCAGACTGATTAATAAAAACCAGAGCCATAGCCTTAGCTTTTTGCGCAGCGTCTTTGTCACCACTGACATGCGCCTGAACGGTTGCACCTTCCATTAAAAAGGAGATTTGTTCGGCAAGCTTTTCGGGGTTTTCCACGCCTGCATCTTTTGCCAATCCGGTGATGTAATCATTCATCAAGCGTAGATGTTCGGCAGCAATGACGTGGCAGGGGTTGTCTGCTTCGGTAAACTCAGCCGCTGCGTTGATAAACATACAACCGCAGAAATCCTTCGAATTGAACCATTCATCGCATGCATCAAAAACGGCTTCTAGCCGTTCTTGTGGTGTTTTTCCAATGCGCTCTACAGTGCGCATAAAATTGTTTCTGAATTGTTCATCGCGTCTGCGCAAGACCGCCAATATCAACTCATCTTTGGATTTAAAGTGATTGTATAGCGTCTTTTTGGAAACATTGGCCGTTTCCCGAATCTTCTCCACGCCGGTCGCATTAAAGCCATCCTTGTAAAAAAGCTTTAGAGCGACATCTACAATTTGCTCTCTTTTCGAATTTTTTTTCATAGGAATTATATACACCGATCAGTGTAGTTAATCAAGGTATTTGAAGGCATTTATCGCTTTTAAATGCAGCGCTTTTTTGCGTACGCGTAATATTATTTACATTGATTCGCTTGACAAAAGAAACCGATCGGTATATCTCGATAACAAAGAAACCGATCGGTGTACTTAAGCAGCTTACTTTGAAGGAGGCAGATATGAAGACAGAACTTTCACATGTGATGGATGAAGCCATTAAGGCCGGTGTATGAGACGAAATTCTCTCTCCGGAAACAGATGTTGTTTTGGGTGATCTTCTTAGGCTTTCGACGGATTACAGCTGTCATGGTTGCACCTACTAGTATCGGAATTTCACTCTCAAACCATTAAAGGAAAATATTATGACCCAACGTATAAACACAGTAACAAACCCCGAAGGTAAAGCTGCTTCACTTCTTGAGGCTGTTAAGGCGGCTTTGGGCGCTACGCCCAACATGTTCACTACAGTCGCAACGGCGCCTGCTGCACTTGAAGGTTATTTAAACTTAAATAGTGCTCTGCAGGGCGGGGCATTAGAGCCAAAGTTCAAAGAGAAAATCGCGTTGACGGTTGCAGGATTGAATGGCTGCGATTACTGCGCTTCTGCGCATACTTTTCTTGGCGGTAAGGCCGGCATTTCAGAACAGGAACTTGCTTTAAACCTCGAAGGGAAGTCAGAACATGCTATGTGCCAGGCTGGGCTGGATTTTGCGCGCAAAATTGTAATCAATCGCGGTCATGTGAGTGATGCCGATGTTCAAGCGGTTCGTGACGCAGGTTTCAGTGATGAGCGTATTGTCGAAATCGTTGCGCATGTCGCGCTAAATACCATGACGAATTACTTCAACGAAGTGTTCAAAACCGAGATCGACTTTCCGGCAGTCAATACAGGCAATGTCCAAAAAGCCGCATAAAGCTTACTGATCAACAGGAAGCCCTGAATAAAAGGGGCTTCCTGCTTACAATCAAAACCCACAACGAGGCCACTATGAAGCCCTTTAAATTTTTAACCTCAATTCTAACAACTGCAGTTCTACTAACTGGCGCAAGCGCAAATGCAGAACAAAATCTCGAAAGAGTTCGTTTCGGAACGGAAAAAGTCGATGGCATCAATATTTTCTTCAGGGAAGCCGGTAACCCTAAGAGCGATAAGCCTACCCTAGTTTTATTGCACGGCTTTCCATCATCGTCACATCAGTACCGCGAAGTATTGGCGGCGCTAGGAGATGAGTTTTACCTGATTGCCCCCGATTATCCGGGATACGGAAATAGCGATTTCCCTAGCGTCGATGAATATGAATACACATTCGACAACGTTGCCGAAACAATGGATGCATTTTTAACCCAACGCGGTCTCAACGAATATGTGCTTATGATTCAAGACTTTGGAGCACCTGTTGGCTTCCGTATTGCGACCAAGCACCCTGAAAAAGTTAAAGGCTTTGTTGTAAAGAACGGTAACGCTTATGAAGAGGGTATAGCAGAGAAAGGTTGGGGACCTGTTCTGGATTACTGGCAAGAGAGAACGCCTGAACTTGAACAGCACATTAAGGCAAATGTCTTCACACTAGAAGGTATGAAATGGCAATACACGCACGGAACACGTAACCCTGAAAGCATTAATCCCGATAACTGGATTCTGGACTACTATAATATTTCTCGTCCAGGCGGCCACGAAATGGCACTTGAGATGTTTTACGATTACCAGAACAATCTCAAGCTCTACCCTGAATGGCAGCAATATTTACGAGATAATCAACCGCCAATGTTGTTGGTATGGGGCAAAAACGATGCATTCTTTCCTGTTTCCGGTGCTGAAGGTTACAAACGCGATGTGAAGGATATCGACTATAACATCCTTGACACAGGCCACTTCGCGCTTGAAGAAGAAGCGCCGTTCATTATCCGAAAAATGCGCGAATTCATGCGAGCTAAATTCAACTAATTACCCACGAGGGAGAGCTTTTCATTAGCCAAGCTCTCCCGCTTTTTAGGAGATAGAAACGATGACCGAACAACGCTTCCCGTTGCCTCCTTTTACAAAGGAAACGGCCACCGAAAAAGTCCGCTTTGCAGAAGATGGGTGGAATGACAAAAACCCCGAACAGATTGCCTTGGCGTATTCACCAGATAGCAAGTGGCGCAATCGCAACCAGTTCGTCAGCGGGCGTGAGGAGATTATTCAATTTCTTGCAGGAAAGTGGAAAAAGGAACTCGAGTACCGTCTTATAAAAGAGCTATTTGCCTTCACTGAAAATAGGATTGCTGTGCGCTATGCTTATGAATATCACGACAAATACGGTCAATGGTTTCGCGCCTATGGCAACGAAAACTGGGTCTTTGATGAAAATGGCTTGATGAAAGAACGTTATGCGAGCATTAACGATTTAGCTATCGACGAAAGTGAACGTAAATTCCATTGGCCTGAAGGTAGAAGGCCAGACAACTACTCTGACCTGAGTGATTTAGGCTTATAAAAATTAAAGTGATAGTGTGGAGTTCAGGGCAAAAGGGCTGAGAGAGCCCTTTTTTATGAGATAACTAGAATGTGGAAATATCTTATGATTGGGTTAAACCCATATCCTGCGGCTTCCAATTTCCACTCATGATTTGTTCACGAACATGAGACAAAATAATGTCTCTAGGTGTCGCATTTGGTGAGATATTTCGAAGAAGAATAGGGTCTAACGTCGTGCCGTCAGGCGCAACCATACCAATTTGCGCGTTCGAAGATCCAAAAGCCTCATCTACATTATGACACTCCAGATTAAACGCTTGGGTCGTGCCCTTAACATAGCATGTAGCATCTCCTGAAACGCGGATCGATGCGATACGCAGAGTGTCCGTTGTTCCGTTTGAGGAGGGCGCGGTAATAGGTTCACCAACCCACGCCGCAGCAAAAGCACGGGCGTCCGGGTGGTCAATCTCTCGCATTTTCTCGAGAGCTGCATTCGGGTTCGCTTCCAAACCTTCTGCACCATGATATTCTAAATATGCCGCCCAAATGCGGTGATTGACGTTACCTTGCTCGGCCGCATCCAGGACAAGCTGTACTCCCAGAGCTTCATGTTTCGGGAAGCCGTAACGCTCGTTGATAAGACCAAGCCCCATGTCCCCCATGCTTTGACTGTCACCTGCAAAAGCTGCTTGTCTGATGGCTTCGGCGCGCGGGCTTAAATCTTCAAGAGCGGCTATTTGGTCAGCCAAATCAGGCGTATCCACAACTGAAACGGAGATGTCGATATTTTCATCTTCGAGAGGCTTATCAATAACTGTTTCAGTTCCTGCCAGTTGCGCCGCCTCGTCGTTAGCAGTCTGCGCTAAATTATCGGCAAGTTCATTGCGTACGGCTTCAACATCTACGCCAATACGGCCAAGGTCATTCAAAAACTGTGTTGAGGGGCCGTGGCCCTGTTCCGCGCTAACCATCGCAAGCTTTGCTGCCAGCTCAGTATCCTGCGGTAAACCACCGGTGCCATGAGCATAGAAATGCGCCAAATCCTTGATAGCCCACTCATGACCTTCCAAGGCTTGCAACATCGTCTCACGCGGCAAATCGGGAGCAGTAAGGTCAACATCGAAGAGCAGATGTGCAACACGATCGCCTGCGGGCAGGGCGGTAAAATTCGCTAGCGCTTCTTCAGCTGTAATCGTTTTCGGAACAATAGCGGGTTCCTGATGTCCCTCATCAAGTTCCAGATTTTCAGTGACCGCTTTGCCTTCCGGTGCAGCATTATCATTATTGGTAAGAAGCGACAGGTCGTTATCTGTAAGCAAGGAATCATCGTGCAATGCGCTGTCTTGTTCAGCAGGACCCCACCGTATTTCGAATTCTTCTGTATTCAACGGCACAGGCGTAAACATGCGATCAATCTCCGCATGATCTACTGTAGGCTCGGGACTTTTAAACAATCCGGGGAAGATGCTTTTCACCGCTTCCGTGAATTTTTCAACCCAGCTTTCAGGGACAAATTCAATTGCACTGACCATCGCTGCACCACCGGCAAGACCAAACAAACTCTTCTTACCTGCTGTCTTAAGACCATCGGTATCAAACCCTTTCCAGAAACCACCTTCTGCACGGGCTTTTTCACGACTATATATAAAGGCCGGTTTTGGCTGACCTGCATCTAACGCTTCGGCGCAACGTTTTCGGTATTCACGGTAATAAGACACACCGCCAGCTGCTGCCGCACCAAATGTAAGGGGCAGGGCCGCCGAGACTAGAGCGCTTGCTCCTGCACTACTCGCGAGAGCTACGCCACCTGCGCGAGCAGTTGCCGATGCTGCCGCACCAACGCCTAAATAGGCCAGATTTTCTTTTTTGAAAATGGCACTTAATGCCCCGCGTATTTTAGATGGCGGTTCTTGGTCCGGTGCTGCGTCCGCAACAATAAGAGTGTTTGTCGACATTTAAGTATCCATAGCATTGACTAAAAGTGTGCGGTGAGTAGCACAAGAATTTTTGTTATGCAAACTAAAATATTTTACAAAACTCGTTGACATAATTTTTATTACGTGAAATACAGGCACGAAATTTCTGAGCTAAACCTCGATTACGAGTAAAATTTAAAGGTGACTAGATATGAATAACGCACTCAAAGTAACGGCACTGAGCGTTGTAGCTGCAGCATGGGTTACAGTGGCACATGCCAATGGTAGTGGTCGCGAATGTGACCATTTGACCCCTTGTACTCCAAGCGGTGACACATCAACAGTTATTAATAACAACCCAACAGCCATCTCAGGCGCGCAAGCGACTGGCGTAGGGCACGTTAATACGGATGTTCGTACAACAACTGATGTTGATGTTCGTAATACAACAGATGTTCGTACAGGTGTTGTAACGAATGTCGAAGGCGATACTGTCAGCACTGACGTTACGACTGGCGATGTTAATCAAACAGGCGGCACACAGAACGTTAACGTTGAAGGCGACAGACATAATACCCGCGTTGGTGCCATCACAGGCGCACCTACGGTTTACGGTCCAAGTAACCTTTCCAAATGTTCAAGTGGCTGGGCTCTATCTGTGGGTGGTGGTAACCCGTTCACTGGTAGTGGTGGTATCGGTTTTTCTTACACAAGCCCATCAGGCGCACCGGTTCTTGTTTCTGCTCATGAATTCCTGACTATGGAACTTGAAGAGCGTCAGGACGTCGTAGCACAAGCTGGCCTTACAGACACTGAACTTTCACGTCTTCAGTGTGCTCTTAACGAAACTTACGCAAGAGACCAGGCCCACGCACACAGACTTGCTGAATTCGGTGTTCGTACATTGATCGAAGATGGCGAAGCATGGAAAGAAGCTGCTGGCTACAGAATTATCGCCGTAGAGCACGATGGTTTTAAAGAAGGTCTGCAGGAAACATTCGGTGCGAAGCGCAGATTGATGCAACAGGGTAACAGCAACCCTACAGCAGCGCAGATGCTCGAAGAATCCATCATGGGTCTAGAATAATAAGCTCTGTATTTGAGTAAACTTCAAAAGTCTTCGTTTCTTTATCTGAATCGGGGACTTTTTTATTGACATAATACAAATCAATATGTAAAAACCGCTGCTAATATAAAGGAGACGGTAAAAATGGGTCCAATAGCAAGATTTTCTATAGCAGCATCAGCGTTAGCTCTAGCTGGCTGTGCAACTGTCAAAGTAGAACAGCGTTTCGGCAATTCTTGTGAAGAATTGGAAGTTACAACCAAATCTCAAGCAGGGCAGGTTGTAGCCGAGTTTGAGCGCATTACAGGCTATAATGAAGACTGTGGCCGTTTCCGTTTGCTCGCCTTGGCTGCGCAAGCCAAACAGGATAGTGAAATCGGTCAGATTTCTTCCGTGGCGTTAATGACAATGCTGGCGAACGAAAACCAGACTATTCGCGATGCAATCAAGCTCGCACTGGCGCAAAACGGTATTGATGAAAAAGACCTCCAATTGCGAGCCGCACAATATCAGATCCCACAATTTGCGCAGAATTTGAACACTGGTGACGGTCGTCCCAATATGCTGGTCTATGCGGCACTTGTTGATGCTTATCAGGGCAATAAATATCCTGATGTTGATGAGGCTCTGCTTCAGCCTATGATTGAGCAAGAGCTTCAGGCTGCCGGTACATCATACGGTCAAATTGCACGTCGTTATCAGCGTCACCTCGAAAACTTCCCGGTTGATTGCAGAGCTTCTACACCTGCACAAGGTCAGCTCGTTATTTCTTGCGGACAAGCTGAAGCCGGAGCTGCACCCGAGGCCTAGAACATCTCAATAATTATCCTAAGAAGGTCTTTAAACGAGTCTACTGTTCAGAAAAGAGGGCTGCGAGAGCCCTTTTTTTGTGAGATAACTAGCAGTATGAAAAATAAAACAAATCAAAGTTTTGTTGTGCTTTTACTCGCGGTTTCCGTTCTGCTCATTTTTCCTACCCGTGTTTCCGCCGGCTGCAAAAAGGATGCTAGTCTAGAAGAAGCTTTTATAAAGTCTCAAATAGTCGTTTGGGCAAAAGTAGAGCCTACGATTGATTCCGAGAATTTATTCAATGTGAAAGAGCTATATAAAGTGCCGGAAAGATATAGGGGCCAGAGTCAGTTTTCCATCCGTAGTGGTGGTATTCATGGCCAGAATTTCCCCGAAGGTAGTGAGTGGATTATTTTTGCTGATGTAAACCAAAGTGAAAAACTTCCGCGTAAGCGCCATACATGATAGAAAAACGGATAAGAATTAGTATGGAAATATTAGAGACCGGTTTTTTCTTCTTCTTTTATGCTGTTGTTATTGCTGTCACTTTTTTTATTTACATGGTGCCATACGACGTTGCGAGAAGGCGAAAACATCCTCAAGCTAAGTCAATTCTCTGGTTCAATGCGCTTCTGGGATTTACTATTGTAGGGTGGGTAATAGCCCTAATATGGTCTTATAGACACAAATCGGATTGATAACAATTTGTATGGAAAGTTCTATAGCTTCAAATCAGAATAGTTTGAACGAAGTCCGTTTTACAAAAGTCCTTACGGCCTTTTTGTTAGCAATAATTTTACCGGCTATATGGGCGTCATTTGAATGGAATTCGCATATTTTCAGCTTATATTGGGATGGTAAAAGAGCGCTTAGTGAAGCACTTGGAACGTTTATATTTCGGTTTGGATTTTTATATATAATAGGCGTAATTCTAGCAACATTTCTTGGTATGCCCTTGTTTTATGCTCTTAGAAAGATCCTGCCATTCCGGTTACCATTAGTCTGCTTAATAGCTGCTTTAATTGCAGTCTTTCCAAATATTTTCATTGAATTTCTTAGCATGAATAGCAGTTCTGAGGGGCATTACAGCATTGGCGACTGTACTATAATTGAAAACGGTGTAAGGACAGCCTGTGGTTGGAAACATTTTTGGATTAATAACGTGGGTCTTGTTGCCCTTAAAGGCGCTCTTGCTGGTTTAGTGTTCTGGTTTATTCTAAACTTCAGGCAAGGGGATCACCGAGAACTTGATGACAAGAATTTGTATGGAAACGAGTACGAGCATGACTAAGAACGAGCTAGGAGAACTAATAGCTAGAGTCTTCGGGCTTATTTACGTCTTCAAAGGGCTCTTGATGCTTTTCACAAATGTTTTTGGCTTAGTACTTTTCTGGGACGTGGAGCAGGAAATATACATCAGGTTTCTGTATGTAGGCAGCATGCTGCTGTTTCTCCTAGTAGCCGTACTGTTTTGGTTCAAGGCTGAAGTCATAGGGAAACTGATTGCCGGCAAAGAAGGGGAGAAACCTATCGGAGCGCTTAATTCCGAACACATACTCACTGCAGTATTTGCTGCATTTGGGTGTTATCTATTAATCTTCGCTATCCCTGAAATTGCAGATCTCCTGGGCATCATGTTTAGCCCTGAAGAGGTGAGAAAAATAAAGTTTCAAAATGTAAATTGGGTTTCGAAATATGCCATGATCGGCTTATATCTGGGGCTTTCAGTTACTTTTATTTTGGGCTGCAGAGGATTGCAGGGTTTGGTAATGAAACTGAGAACATCCGGACATACCGACAAAGACGGATAACGATCTTTATGAAAAAATTGTTCCTATTCTTGGTAATGGCAATGTTCCCGTTTTCGTATTCATCAGCTGAAAATGTTGAGTATGTTTTTGAATTCATTCCTGCTCCATACACGAAAGATTGGGAGCAAACGGCAGTTATTACGGGGGACAGTTGTGACGATTTAAAAATAAAAAGCTATGGGGCGAAGGGGTATCCCGAAAAACCCTTTTTTGTTGGTAAGGCTGCCTGTTTTCCAAAAGTCGAAAATCTCCCACAATATCTCGAGCCTGAAGAAGTCCGTTACATATCCAAAGGTGTAGAGCTTGCCGGAGGGCCAATTATTTATGCTGTAGGACCTTCAGAGATTGATGAAACAACACGCGACGAAAAATTAAATAACGCTCAAAGGATGATCGGATTACAGGAAAAGGAATACAAAGTCGACATTGAAACCTCAGATGCCATATTCGTTGAGGAGAGATATGGAGGGCGGTTTATGAAAGTTCAGGAAATATACCCATGCGCTGAAGACCCCAATGAGCTTAACCCTGAATTTTGCGCTACGATTGATGTTTATGAACAATATCCACCCTACGGAGAAGAGTATTTCATTTTCTGTACCGACTGCTCAGAGATCAAGGACTCAGAGAAAGCCCTTCAAAATACAATTTTAGGTTATTATGGAATAGACGGTGGGATACTCTTGGAGGATGGTTTAGCTTTTCCTAAACGCATGAACCCGGCAGGTTTAAAGAGCACAGACTATTTCAAACTGTATCAATCGTTGAAACAACAAACCGAGTGATAATCCGCTGATATGAAAAAATCCCTATACATAGCTTTATTTATGGTACTTTTGAGTTACTCGTCTGCTAGGGCAATGATTTGTTCTGAAGAGAGCTTTCATCAAAAATTCAAAACGGCTGCAATAGTCTTTTCGGGAAAGGTGTTACTCGATGAGTGCCTAGAAAATACGGCAGTCTTTGAAGTCACCAAAATGTTTAAAGGTGCTCCCACTAAGAATGTCATAATGAATAATAAAAATGGATGCTCTTACTGGAAACGAGAAGATAAGGAACATTTATTTTTTGCAAACTTACTCTCGGGAAAGGAGTTTGATAAGGAGACTGGCGAGCCTGTAAAAAAATACACTTTCAGAAGATGTTCGGGATCCCATCATCATAATGAAAATCAAGAAATAGAAGCTTACAAGTTCGTGAATGAGATACACGACATAGACAAAGCTCTATCAGAGAACAAGGATCCGTATTATCTGAAAGTCCGAGCTAGGAATTTATTGTATTGGCATGACTTTGAAAGAGCTGAGTTGGTCCTTAATCAAATTTTGGATATAGAGCCTGATAATGTATGGGCAATATTAGAAATATTTCGATCACTGTATGAACAAAATAAACCAAAAAGAATATGGGAAATGTTTCTAACGGATGAAAGGCTCCATAAAGCTGCAAAACTAGACTACCATACAAACTTGGGGATCGAGGTCGTTGAGTACGTTGATTACGCTAAATTTGTCTTAGGCTCAGATTATATTCAGGAAACACTTTCGGATATTACCGTTCCAGACTGGGACAAGGAAAAGAGGTATTTTTTAAGCCAAGGCGAAGCCAGGCCCATGGTTCAAAATGTATACATAACAGGTCTCCCTTTAAAAAATACGACTGTTTTGTTCAATGGAATCCACCATTCTGATTTTGTTAGTGTTGATTTCTCGGGCAGTAAATTAATTGGGGGCTTAGTAGTGGAAGGGCGCTTTGTCAGTAGCGACTTTACAGATACTGACTTCACTAACATAGGTCTGAGAAACTCAGAAATCGTGCACAGTAAGCTAGAAGGTGCGAACTTAGAAAATACAGAATTAACCTGGAATGTCTCTCTAGATAAAAGCACTTACAACTGTAAAACAAAATGGCCTAAAGGTTTTGATCCTGAAGCAGCTGGAGCTATCAATGTTGATAAAAGTTGCGAATAGGGCAAAGTGATAAGCAAAAGTATGGAAACAGACACTCCCAAATTGATGTCCGTTAAAAATCTCATGAAGCTCCTGGCGCTGATCCTATTGCTGTTTCTTAGCTACATTATGCTGGTAGATTATCTTAACTTATGGCCTGCTTTGCCTTTAGATAGCACATCTACGCCCGCGAAACTTGTAGACTACAAATGATAAGGGTTCATATGAAAATATGGCTCTAAAGCTTATAGCCCGAGATATTTTCTTGAAGCACGTTGTTTGCGATGTAACCGGCACAAGTCGCTCCAATTATAGAGGCATTCGAAGCATCAGTTTCATTTTCTAGTCTGATTTGTCGCAACATGCAGTCCTTCATGTAGCCTTCCCACAATTCCTCATAAACTTGCCCGGACAGTTCGTTATCGAGCATAAACTTCAGCACATAAATCTGGGTAAATGGTGATTTTTCATCTAGCTCTTGATAGAGCATTTCTATTTTTTCCATGTTTTTGTGGACTGCCGCTTCGCGAATTTCTCTCAGTTTGTGATTGCGCTCGGATATATCAGATTTATTTTTTTCGTCTAAAGCCTCTCTGGCTTGGCGGGTATACTTTGAATACTTATTAAACAAATCAGAGTCATTCTCTAGCAGTGTGTGAAGATAAGCCAGTTTGTTCAAATCATCGTAACTTTGGGCTTTCTTGCCGGCTTCTTCTAACAAATGATGCTCTTTCTCGGTCTGGTGAGTGAGTCTGTAATATCCCAATAAACTTGAAAGACTGTTGATTTCAGAAATATCGTTTTGAGCTACAGCCCCTTCATATATTTGAAGCATATCTGCTTCTGCTTTTCTTTGTATCTCAGTGAACCTGTTGTGATAAGCCTTACTTGCCAAGTCTAGATACTCGCTAAGCCTTCGGTAATCGTATTTCCCAAAACCTCTTTTTTCTACCTTACGCTCGATAGCATGAGACAATAAATCGTACCTACCTTCATACATAAGCAAATAAGTAAGATAGCTATTCGCCCCGTTCGTCATTTTTTCAGACTCTTTTTCAAGATCCTCTACCTCTGAAAAATAGGATCGAACGTGTAGTTCGTGCTCTTTTTCACAGCCTAATCGTCGCAGATCACTAAAATATCTACCCTCCATATGAGCCTCTTCAGGGTTTTTTAGCTTCTTCGAATCTTCCATTAATGAAGAACATTGTTCAGGAGTTAGACTTTGCTGGTAGCCTTCGTCAGCATATATGTTGCCAACCATTCCGAAAACTGCTCCATACTTGCGGGGATCATAGTATATAGACTCCTCATCTCGCAGAAGCTGAGTCATGTACAACATCCTGTCGAAGTCATCTTCAGCGAGTAGTTTTGACACTAAAGCATTCACAAAGTCGCCATAGCTTGATCTACCAAAACAGCTCGTGGGAGGGTCAGCTAGGTCCACGCCCCAATATTTTGTCATCGCGATTACACGGAATATTTCGTTAATTTGTTCAGTTTTTAGAAGATAGTCGATTGCTATGGTCGGCGGGAATTGAGAGTGAGTAAAGACTTCATTGTCTTTAGCGAAACTCGATAAAATTTCATACGCCTGCTCATTTTGGCCCAACTTAAGGTATAGCTTCATGAGAGCTATTTTGGGCGCCCGAAGTGGGAGTAGGGTCTCTTGCTGGTAAGCTTCTAACTCGTTTATAAGCCTGTTCAAGGTGGGTAGATCATCTAACAGAATGGCTGTATCGGTCAGCTTAGCGAGAGCTATGACTGAACCTGGTTCGTTCTCATTACTAGAGACCAAATTACTTATTGCCTCATTCAAAATACATTTCGCAGACGGCGCTTCTTGGCAAAGAGGAGTAGCATGTTGATCAAACTCCGCTTGATAATTGTCATATATACTTTCGGTTTCTTGAATAGCCTGAAGTGAATAGACGTTTGGTACTTGTTCTGTCCTAGGTAACAAAAGATAAGTGCCGACAAGCACTAAAACCATCAACAGAACGGCTAAACTGATTATTTTTTGTTGGCGTCGCATATCTGAAATTATAACACCAAATGATTAAAAGGGTCGTTCTGGAATGGCTCTCTAATGAACAATATATTTAGTGCGATAATTTATCTTATGGTAAATATGACATTCTGATCTACGCTCAGTGTTATCAACCTTTTATTTATCTTTCCAAGCTACTCTGAATAAGGTTTTCAGAGGAGTAAGCGTACTTGTCGGTTATTATACTTATTATCGCGTATGTCGCACTGCTGTGTGCGGTTTCATGTAAAAATTATAAGCGGATTTTGACGCTGAACGTCATTTCGTGCTTGCTTGCGGGGCTCTATCTGGTCATCAACGGCGCTTATGTTGGAGGCTGCGTATCGGCTTTAGCCGGCGTTGCAACTATCTGTCAGCTCTGTATGCCCATGAAGCAAACCAAACAGAATATGGCGACGCGAAACATGGTAGCGACGCTTTTTACGTTACTGGCTGTCAGTATTTTATATTCCAGACCTTCTGACATATTCCCGTGTCTGGCGCACCTGACGAACCGCTTCTGCGAGGCGCAAGTCGATGAGCAGCTGGTCAGAATTGGAATATCCTTCAGCGCGGTATTATGGGCTATTTATGGCCTTCACAACGGTCTCATTATCTTTGCACTGGCCGAAACACTGATCGGCCTTGGTGCGGTCGCTGCCTTTATCGTCTATTTCAAGAAAAAGCAGCTGGTGACAGTTTCATCAGTAGCGGCTGACTAAAAATCCTTAAGTCCTCAGCTAATCTCCGATTTACATCGTATAGACGTTTTTCAAGAACGCATCGACGCGTGACTGCAAATCTTCCGATCTTTGTGACAAGTCGGTGGCCACATCCAGCATTGTCGAGGATGCTTCTCCGGTCTCGTTCGCGGCGGTTTGCACGCCTGCGATATTCGCGGAGACTTCGCGGGTCGCGGCGGATTGTTCCTCAACAGCGCCGGAAATTGAAGTACTGATCTCACTGACCTGTCGAATGACATTCGTGATTTTCTTGATCGCATCGGCGGTGGAACGGCTGACATCTTGAATGCCGCTAATCTGCGCCTCGATTTCTTCGGTCGCTTTCGCCGTTTCCGCAGCTAAAGATTTAACCTCGGAAGCAACAACCGCAAATCCTTTGCCTGCATCACCCGCACGGGCTGCCTCGATTGTAGCATTCAGGGCAAGCAGATTGGTCTGGTCCGCAATGTCGGAGATAAGGGCTGTTACTTCTCCGATTTTCGTTGCGGCTTCGACCAATCCTGCGACCAGCTGTTCGGATTCTTCTGCTTCCGTTACAGCTTCATCAACAATTCTTGTTGAATTTGTAACCTGACTGGAGATTTCGTTAACCGAAGCCGAGAGCTCCTCGGTTGCGGCGGCCACGGTTCCAGACTGGGTGCTGGTTTTTTCCGCGGATCCAGCAAGACTCTGAGCAGTTGCCTGCATTTCAGTAGCCGAAGATGCCACCGTAGCAACCAAAGACTGTACATTGGTTTCAAAATCAGCTGCCAAAGCGCGGTTTTCCTGTTTACGCGGCGTCAAATCAGCAGCGTATTTCACAACTTTAAACGGCTTGCCCTTCATATCCATGATCGGGTTATAGGAAGCCTCGATCCAGACTTCCTTGCCGGCCTTACCGAAGCGTTTATATTGTCCGGCCTGATATTCACCGCGGTTCAAAGCGGCCCAGAAATCCTTATATTCCTGACTTTCCGCTACGCCTGGCTCCGCGAACATGCTGTGATGCTTGCCTTTGATCTCATCCAGAGAGTAGCCCATCACGCTAAGAAAAATATCGTTGGCGCCAATGATTGTACCGTCCAATTCGAAGTGAATAACGGCTTGTGATTTATTGATAGCCTCGACCTGCCCGGCGTTATCGACCGCAACAGAATCCGACCATTCAACAACCGTACCAATGCGTTCATTATTTTCGTCTTTAATCGGACTTGCAATCAGACCGAACATCTCTCCGCCGACTTTGATGCTGGTTTTATAGCCCTGGGGAAGGTCTTTCAGCAAACCGCGTTGGTGCGCAGGGTTTTTGTGAAAAATATCAATATTCGCGCCAACCAGAGTTTCTGTGCTGAAATTCGGCAAATCTTTTTGAATGTCCTTCTCCGCCGCTTTCAGGAATGTCATCAAAGACTCGTTTACATAGCGAATATTGTAATCAACGTCGGCAATCATGACATTGGCCGCCAGAACGTCCATTGCCGCCAACTTGGCTAAGTCATAGGCACTTTGTGATGATTTCTTTGACCCGAAATTCAGAATTTTAGCAGCTGTATTGTTAGACACATTGACCTCCCGTTTGAGTTAGCCCTAGTAGTTGGCGAAAGCGCATAAATTAAGCTTACACTTTAGGCTATTAAACGGAGAAGCTTTTCCACCAACGGATTACGGTCGTATGGAAGCAATCTCAAAATGCATCATTAATGGTTTTGGGTGTATGTCTGCACATTTTTTGCAAAAATTTTGAGCTATAAATCATCGCGCTCATCATACTCACTGCACATGGTCTTCCTATAAAGAAGTATGGGATCGTTAATCACATATTTCAGAACAAACACCAGCCCGATGCATCTATGTTTCGGGTTGGCGGCCGCGATACTGGCATACCATCCTGTCTTGTGGTTAACGCAAACATGGACGGACCCGTCCTATGACTCACAAGGCGTGTTCGTGTTCGGTTTATGCGCAGCGATGTTCTTCTGGAGCGCCTCAAGCCCGAAGCTTTCACACAAGCCGATCAACCCTAAACTGCCGCTTTTACTGTTGGGCGGTTCGGCATTTGTCAGGCTGCTCGGACAGGTTTTCGCAATCAATATCATCGGCGCGCTCACACTGATCATCGATGTCTTCGCACTCGCAACCCTGTGCGGATTAAACAAACGCAAGCGCGCACTGTCACCATTGTGGCTGGCTATTACTTTCGGTTTTTCACTACCCCTCGAACGGGTACTCCAACGCACCATCGGCTACGGTCTGCAACACCTGTCGGCTGATGGTGCGTGTTCCGTCCTAAGCGGTATGTTTGAAAAGGTGCAATGTTCGGGCATTCGCATTTTGATCGATACCCAGGATGTATTGGTCGACCTCCCCTGCTCCGGTGCGCGGTCGTTTTTGCTGATGCTTTGTTTATTTTTCATCTGCGCCGCGTTTTCCAGACTGACCATCAAACATGCCTTTATCGGCCTGCTGGTGACCGTAGCGGCCGCCTATGCCATGAACGTCATCCGCATTACCGCGCTTGCCTCCTTTATTGCCTACCCGCAGTTGATCGGCGGTCTGGACGTGATGGCGCAACCGACGCATGACATCCTAGGGCTGGTCTTTCTGGCTCTCGGCAGCCTGCCAATATTCTGGATTTCACAAAAATTTGCACGTAGCCCCAAACATTTGCACAGCGTTCTGGACCGCGCTGTCTGGGTCGTGCCTTCCTCGTTACGCAAAGATGGCTGGTGGCTAACCCCCCACTCCCTCCAAGAAAAGTCCCAGCCTCAACCGCTCAGAATAGCCATGGCCTGGATGGCTGTTCTGAGCGCCCTTCTCATCGTCAATCTGCCACGTGAAGCGGTAGATGTAGCCAAACGCGATATCCCGCTCGTCGTGCCTTCAATGCTGAATAGTGCACATGCGCAAGGCATTCCACTTTTGCCTAAAGAAGCAGCCTACTTCACGCAGTATGGCGGCAGTGCGCAAAAAGCCCAGTATGGAGATCACGGCTTAATGCTGGTGCGCACATCCGCACCGTTGCGCCACCTTCATGCACCTGACGAATGTTTACGCGGACTTGGGATGAAAGTTGAATACAAGGGCGTAGATTACGCAGGCATTCCAACCGCCATTTACAAGGCTACCGACCCGCTTGGGCAAAGTTACCGCATCGCCGTCAGTTTTATTTCCGAAGATCAAAGCGTAATTACCACGAATGTCGCCGAAGCCGTCTGGCTCTGGATGAATGGTGAGCACACAACATGGACCGCCGTGCAGCGTATCTCATCTTGGGATGCAGCACCGGGCAGCACCGCGCAATTCGACCATGCCGTTATAGCGGCATTGGAATTATCACCCGCATCTCAATCAATTCAACTCGCAATGGAAGGACACTCACCATGAGACGCATAGGATCACTTTTTACAATTTGTTTCATCATGTTCGGGAACAATCCCGCACATGCAATCGGGCCGGATATACATGATCTGGCAGGAACCGTGCAGGCACAAGTCGACGGGAAAACGATCAATTTCCCCACACTGAAAGTCGATGTGACTGCATATATTCAAGGCGATGTCGCGAATGTCGAGATTGTGCAAACCTTTGCCAACCCTCTCGAAGAGCCGCTGAACGCCAAATATCTGTTCCCGATGAATAAGAGTGCGGCTGTCTATGCCATGACTATGGAAGTAGGCGATGAAATTGTGGAGGCTCAAATAAAGCGAAAGGAGGAAGCCAAAAAAACCTTCGAAAAAGCCAAATCGGAAGGAAAGGCAGCCGCACTCCTTACCCAGCACCGACCCAATATGTTCACGCAAAATCTGGCAAATTTAATGCCGGGATTGCCGATCAAAATCACGCTGAAATACACGCAAGCCATTCCGAAAGTGGATGGTGATTATGAACTGGTCGTGCCGCTCATTGTCGGCCCGCGTTATGAACCCCTCGGCAATGGTGAAGCACCTGATGTCGTTGATAACGGCGAAGTTTTCGGCAAACAACAAAGCACCAGCACATCGCCGTTCGGGCAATGGGAGCTGGAAGAGATGCCCGAATATCCCGAAACGGCCGGTGTTGATATTCCCAAATCAATCGAGAAAGAACGCGTCTCCATCAAAGTCATTCTGGAGAGCGATATCAGCATCAAAAACGCCTACAGCGATACGCATGCGATTGATGTCGACCATGTCGGCAGTGACCGCACCAAGTCCGTAATTACTCTGGCGAAGGGCCGCACCATCGATAACCGTGACTTTGTCCTGCGCTATGGTTTAAGCGGTGCGCTGACCGAAGCGGGTTTTATCGCCGAAAAGGAAGCAAGAGGCGGGTTCTTTAGCCTGATGCTCGAGCCGCCTGCGGCGCCTAAGGCCGCACAAGTCACACCGCGCGAAATGGTGTTTGTGCTCGATACGTCAGGGTCAATGAGCGGTTACCCGATGGATGCCAGCAAAACCTTCATGCGCCATGCGATTAAAACGCTGCGCCCCGATGATTATTTCCGCATCATCCGTTTCAGCCATAACGCGACCGAATTCACGAGTGCGCCTGTGCTGGCGACCGAAGAAAACAAACGCAACGGCTTGAGTTTTGTGCAAGGGCTATACGCAAGCGGCGGCACCGAAATTCCGGGCGCAATTGATCAGGCATTTGCCATGCCCCCTGCCCCCAGCACTATGCGGATTGTTGTCTTCCTGACCGATGGTTATATCGGCAATGAATCCCGCGTCCTCACTCAGATTAACGAGAAAATCGGCAATGCCCGCATCTATGCTTTCGGTGTGGGTTCGGGTGTAAACCGTTACTTGCTGGATGAAATGGGCCGCACGGGCCGTGGTTTCGCGCGCTATATCGACCCGACCGAAGAGCCCGAAGAAGTGGCAATGATGTTGGCGAAGAAGCTGGAGTCCCCTGTCCTCACCGATATCAATATCGATTGGGGGAATATGCAGGTCAGCGATGTCACACCCGATGTTATTCCCGACCTGTTCGCGGGTGACTCCATACGCATTCAGGGCCGTTTTACGGGTACAGGAACGCATACAATCAATGTTGAGGGTAAAGTGCGCGGCCGTGAAGGCACCCTCCCCCTACAGGTCACATTGCCGAAAGCATCGAATGATAATAATGAGCGCACACCGATCAGCATGATGTGGGCGCGTTCACGCATCGCCGATCATATGCGTGATATCAAGCGTCCCGGCGG
Source organism: Alphaproteobacteria bacterium (assembly GCA_030432025.1). Lineage (GTDB taxonomy): Bacteria > Pseudomonadota > Alphaproteobacteria > Micavibrionales > Micavibrionaceae > TMED27. The sequence goes on along the minus strand of JAUIIA010000009.1, from coordinate 33,388 downwards.
TAAGCGTGTTAGCGGTTTAAGCGAAGATGCGTTGAAGGAGAAAGTTGTCGATCTCGGGCTAGACTATTCCCTGCTCACAAAATGGACATCCTTCATTTCGGTATCAAAGAAAGTATACAACAAGAATCCTGAAGCGGCCGCGGATAAGAATATTCCGTTGCCAATGGTCAAAGGCGTAACGCAAGCTGCCTACCCCGCCAGCTTTAACGGCGGATCCGTTCCCGAACCCGGAACTTTGGGTGGAATGGCGATCCTCGGCGCGTGTGCCTATGCCGCGAGACGCCGCAAGAAGAAGCGGTTCGCCCATGCATAAAGGCTTTGACCTTCGAAAGAACAACTTTATCATAAGACAGCTAAGGAGCCTGCAGATGCCTAAATCCATCCTCGTTGTAGATGACGACCCGCATATTCGTGAAGTGATTGTCTTCGCCCTCGAAAATGCCGGTATGAAAACGACACAAGCCGAGGATGGCGCACAGGCTCTTAAAACCTTCACGAGCGGTTCTTACGATCTGATTGTTCTGGACATCAATATGCCTGAAATGGACGGATTAGAGCTATGTAAGACTTTGCGCAAAGACTCTGATATCCCGATCTTGTTCCTCTCCTCCCGTGATGAAGAGATCGACCGTATCCTGGGGCTTGAGCTGGGTGCGGATGATTACCTGCCCAAACCGTTCAGCACGCGGGAAATGGTCGCACGGGTCAAAGCCATTCTGAAACGTTGCCAACCCAAAGCCTCAAGCAACGACAACCAAGGTGTTATCAATCGCGGCAAGCTGACGCTCGACCCGCTCCAGCACGCCGTGAGCTGGGATGGTGAGGCCATTGCCCTGACGGCGAAGGAGTTCAGTATTCTCAACGGTTTGCTGCAAAATCCAGAGTTGGTCTATACGCGCGATCAGATCATCGACATGGCCTATGACCACAATATTCATGTCAGTGACCGCACCATCGACAGCCATATCCGCCATATTCGTCAGAAATTTGCCGCTCAAGGATGCGAAACACTTATAGAAACCCTGCACGGGGTTGGCTATAAACTGAAAGTATGAGCCGCCGCAAAAAACAAACCCATACAGTGCGCTTGCGCACAATGTTGCTGATCATGAACATGACGGTTCTGATCCTGCCTATTCTGGGTGTTGCGGTTTTCCGTTTCTACGAAAACGAGTTGGTTGAAAAAACCGAAGTCGAATTGATCGCACAAGCCGCTGTTATAGGTTCTATGTACAAGGAATATGTGCAAGCCGAGATCAAGGATACGCGCCATTATGGCCGCCGTGCAGACCCTGCCAATATCGTCCCCGTCGATGAGTATTACACACCGATTTTCCCGACCGCGACATTATCCCAAACCAAAATCAGGCCACCCCGCCCCGATGGTAACCCGTCAACAGAACCGGCCGATGCAGCTGCAAAAAAGGCAGGAGGCAAGCTGCTCGACATTATGACCGAAGCACAAAAAACGACCTTGGCGGGCATGATTATTCTGGATTATGACGGCAAAGTCGTCGCAAGCAGGCAGGATGAAGAGCTGGATTTTTCGCATATTTTCGAGGTCAGCCGCGCCATGGAAGGTGCGTATGAAAGTGTGATCCGCGACCGCCTGACAGATAATCCGCAACCCGCCCTCGCCTCGATCAGCCGCGGGGCCTATATTCGCGTTTTCATCGCCTACCCCGTTATTCATGAAGGACGGGTCTGGGGCATTGTCTATTTATCCCGCACACCGCAGAACATCCTCAAGCACCTTTATGCGGAACGCGAAACGGTTGCCTTTGCCAGTGCCGTATTGATCATGATCGCCCTTACGCTCGGCCTGTTAATGAGTTACGCCGTGGTCGGCCCGCTGCAAAAGCTATTGCGCCAGACCTACCGTTTTGCGACAGGCGAGATCAAAACCATCGAACCGATCGAAGACCCGATGATTACGGAGATTGACCAGCTTTCCCGCGGATTTAGCCAGATGGCGAAGGAGCTGCAGGAGCGCGGCGAATATATCCGCGACTTCTCGATGCATGTCTCTCACGAATTCAAAACCCCGCTGACCAGTATTCAGGGTGCGGCCGAGTTGCTGAGCGAGCATATCGATGAGATGGACCCCGAGAAAAAAGAGAAGTTCCTCAGCAATATTATGCAGGACACGGAGCGTCTGAAGCGTCTTGTGAACCGATTATTAGAACTAGCGAAGGCCGATAATCTGGAACCCGGGCCGGAGACATGTGCTCTCAATGATATCTTGGAAAAGGTGCAGACCCGTTATAAAAGCGCCAAATTTGCTGTGACATATGACTCGGTTGCCGAAGATGCACCACCGATACTCATGGCCCCTGAATATCTGGAAACCATTCTCGCCAATCTGATTGAGAACTCATTCCAACATGGTGCAAATGCGGTGCATATCGCACATAAAAAGCGCAAACGTAAAATGCATCTTACACTGACCGATGATGGCGCGGGCATTTCCGAAGCCAATATCGAGAAAATTTTTACGCCGTTCTTTACCACTAAACGGGAGGATGGCGGCACGGGTCTGGGTCTGAAGATCGTGCGGTCCATTATCGAAAACCATCACGGGAAGATTGAAATCGTACCATCCGAAAAAGGTGCAGAATTCAAACTATCCCTGATATTGGCGGTTTAAGCGCTTAAATAGCGCTGATGCCAGTCCAGATGGTCATCAATAAAGCTCTGAATGAAGAAATAGCTATGATCATAGCCTTCATGCTTACGCACGCTTAAGGCCTGCCCTGCGGCCTTACAGGCTTCTTCGAAAATCTCGGGCTTGAGCTGTTCTTCCAAAAACTGGTCATCCAGCCCCTGATCAAGCAGGATTTCAGCATTTTGACCCGCATTTTCGGCCTGCCCGACCAAAACGCTCGCGTCATGTTTGGCCCATTCTGACTCGTTATCGCCCAAATATGCACCAAAGGCCTTATGGCCCCATGGCACCTGACTCGGTGCCACGATCGGTGAGAACGCCGAACAGCTTTTGAACATCGCGGGATATTTGAAATAGAGAGTCAGTGCACCGTGACCGCCCATGGAATGACCCGTAATTGACTTGTTTTGTGAATCAAGCGGGAATGCCTGCTCAACCGCCGGCAGAAGCTCCTTGATGATATAGCTTTCCATGCGGAAATGTTCGGCCCATGGTTCTTGGGTTGCATCTAGATAAAATCCGGCCCCCTGCCCCAGATCATAGTCCTCGCTATTGGTGACGTCGCCGCCGCGCGGTGACGTGTCAGGCGCAAGAATAGCGAGCCCCAGTTCAGCCGCTTTTTGATATGCGCAAGCCTTGGTCGTGAAGTTATCTTCCGTGCATGTCAGGCCCGATAGAAACACAACATACGGCACTGGCCCCTGCTCCGCATGCGGCGGCAAGAACAAAGAGAACCGCATCGGTGTTTTGGTTTCGGCGCTTTCGTGGCTGTAATAGCTGATCGTGCCGCCATAACAGGCGTGCTGTTTTTCGAGTTTCATAGGTGTCCCTTAGTACTTGATAACGCTGCGGATGCTCTCGCCCTTATGCATCAGGTCAAAAGCTTTGTTGATGTCCTCTAGCGGCATAACATGCGTGATCAGATCATCGATATTGATATGGCCGTCCATATACCAATCAACGATCTTCGGCACATCTGTACGACCGCGTGCACCACCGAATGCCGAACCGCGCCAGACACGGCCCGTAACCAGCTGGAACGGACGTGTGGAGATTTCCTCGCCTGCGCCAGCAACACCGATGATGATGCTTTCGCCCCAGCCCTTATGGCAGCATTCAAGAGCGTCACGCATGACATCTGTTTTACCGATACATTCGAATGAGTAATCAACACCACCATTGGTCAGGTCCACAATCGCCTCGACAAGGTTGTCGACTTTGGTCGGATTAATGAAGTCGGTCATACCGAATTGCTCGGCCAGTTCCTTTTTGCTCTCATTGATATCGATACCGATGATGCGCGTCGCACCAACCATCTTCGCACCCTGGATAACATTGAGGCCAATACCGCCCAGACCGAAGACCGCCACAGTTGAACCGGGTTCGACTTTGGCATCAAACACAACCGCACCGATACCGGTCGTTACACCGCAACCGATGTAACAAATCTTTTCAAACGGAGCGTCCTTGCGCACTTTGGCGAGTGCGATTTCAGGCATAACGGTGAAATTGGAAAAGGTCGAACACCCCATGTAATGCAGCAGCTCCTTACCTTCAAAGCTAAAGCGGGAAGAGCCATCTGGCATCATACCCTGCCCCTGGGTAGAACGGATTTTCTGGCACAGATTGGTTTTCGGATGCAGACAATAATCACATTCACGGCATTCGGGTGTGTAGAGCGGAATAACATGGTCGCCTTCCTGTACGGATGTAACACCGTCCCCTACTTCGCGCACAATGCCAGCACCTTCATGACCCAGAATAGCGGGAAAAGCCCCTTCAGGGTCAGCACCGGACAATGTGTAGGCATCGGTATGGCACACGCCTGTGGCCATAATCTCGACAAGCACTTCTCCGGCTTTCGGTCCTTCAAGATCCACTGTCTCTACTGTCAGGGGTTGGCCTTTTTCAAAAGCAATAGCAGCTTTGGTTTTCATTCGGGGACTTCCTTTACGTCTATGATGGTTTCTTTTTTCTTTTTGCGCTTGCGGCGTTTTTTGATGGTTTTCGCGATATTCAGATGGGTCAGGAGTTCGCGTTTTTCAACCATATGCAGCCATAAAGGCGTTGCCAAGAGGCTAAGCGATATAATTGCCACGACATACCTATAACCGTCTTCCTGAATGGTTCCCGCACTCAGGCCGATCGCAGCCAGAATAAATGAAAATTCCCCGACTTGCGCCAGCACGGCCCCTGTAACATAGGCCTCTTCCTCCTCCATACCCTGCCACCTGAGCACGAGGATGTTGATGACGGTCTTTAAAAGCATGGTGATAAACAATAATGCAAGCGCGCTACCTATATTCTCCCAAAGGAATTTCAAATCGATCAAAAGCCCGATCGACAGGAAGAACACCATGATAGTCACATCAAAAATCGGCTTGGTCTGTTCCTCCAACACCTCACGGTTCATTGTATGGCCGAGGATAATACCGGCAATAAACGCGCCATAGGCCGCAGAAATGCCGAAAATACCGGCGATGGCGGCAGCACTAAAACAAAATGCCAGCCCTGTAATGGCCACCTGCCCCTTCATAGCATCGGCCTTTATAGCTTCAAATTTCTTCCAAAGCTTGTTGAAAATTTTGGGTTTTTTGGTCAGTAAAACCATCAATCCAACCATAAACAAGATGGCGCATCCTAACCTTGCGAGACCCCAGTAATTAAAGCCCTCCCCTGTATTCAGTGCCCCGATAATCAGCACCATCGGAATAAAGGCCAGGTCCTGTGCGACCAGAATGCCTACACTGGACTCCCCGATTTCGGTGCTTCGCAGCCCCATATCCTCTAGGATTTTTAGCGCCACCGCGGTTGAACTCAGAGCCACAGCAAACCCCAGCAAGATCGAACGGTTCATTGGCCAGCCGAGCAAAACACCGAGTGCCCCCATGGCCACAAGCCCAATCAGAATTTGGGCAGAACATGTCACAATGGAAATTTTCGAGACTGACTTAAAGGATTTGAGATCAATCTCCATGCCAACAATGAAAAGCAGCAGTAAAATGCCGAGTTCCGCCAACAGAGCAACCTCTTCACGCCCATGCACAACACCGAGCACGGACGGACTAAGAATAAGCCCGACTATGATATAACCGACCAAAACAGGCTGTTTTAATTTGCGAAAAAGAGCACCGCCCAAAAATGCGGCGGCAAGAACGGTTGCTAAATGAGTGAGCGCATCATGATGATCCATATCACAGCACTATGCCATGCTGAGATGAGCAGTCCATGATTTTATAGATTATTTAACGACAGGCACCGTGGCTTCACCGCGCGGAAATATAATCAGCTGGTCAATACCCGGATTTCCATCCTGATACGTAATCAGCACAACAAAATCGGATTTCATCTCCTTTGTGCTGTCTTCCATTTCATACTTTAACGTTACCGGTGTTTTAGCCCAGTAGTACGTCTGCCCAGCCTGCTCTGTCGAAATAATACGGGTTCCGACTGTATCATCCAGTGTGGCCGACATGTCCATCGTGCCCTTCTTAACGCCGTCCAGCACACGAGAAACCTCCAGAGCTTTGTAATAGCTTCTCCAGCCCGCATCGGTGAAATATTTGCGATTATCACCTAAGAAATCACCATATTTGCGATCACGGACATTCATAACTGCATCTGCCGCTTCTTCTACCCATACGAAGATTTCTTCGTTCTCTGCTCGTGTCAGCTCCGTCTTTGGAATATTCGAATTAAATGTCTTGAGACTAAATCCGGAAGATGCCGCCGAAAGATTTGGTACAACAATACCCGCAATAAACAGGACGATTACGACTGCGAGTGATGATGCGATAGCGAAAGGTGTTTTGCTGCTCATAAGCACAAGTGTAATATTGTGAATCTCAGATAACCACTATGTTTTTAAATTCTTTTACGTTTAACGCACTAAAAAAGTTTTTTTGATTTATTTTCAACACTTTAAGCGCAAAGCCTGCTCTTAAAGTACCACTTTAACTTTTTTGGCGGTTTTAATGGCTTTTTCGGTCGCTTTTTCCGCCGTTTCCGCCTTGGCCAGAGCCACACCCATACGCCGCTTCCCACTCACCTCAGGCTTACCAAAAAACCTTATATCTGTTGCTGGCTGTGACAATGCGTCGCTTATGTTTTCGAAACGTACTGTTTTTGATTCACCCTCGACAAGAATAACTGCAGAGGCCGCCGGACCATACTGCTCAATCTCCGGAATCGGCAGTCCTAAAAACGCACGGGCATGCAATGCGAACTCCGATAAATTCTGAGAAATGAGCGTGACCATGCCGGTATCATGTGGCCGTGGAGAGACCTCACTGAAATAGACATTATCTCCTTTTATGAAAAGCTCTACACCGAACAAACCATACCCGCCCAGGGCCTCGGTAATTTTATCGGCGATATCCTGCGATTTTTTATAAGCTATTTTGGACATCGCTTGCGGTTGCCAACTTTCCTGATAGTCACCATCCTCCTGTCTATGTCCGATCGGTTGGCAAAAACTTGTGCCACCAACATGGCAAACCGTTAAAAGTGTAATTTCATAGTCAAAATCAATAAACCCTTCGACAATGACACGGCCGGCCCCTGCCCTGCCCCCTTCTTGCGCGTACGACCAGGCATGTTCCAGATCCTTATCTGACTTCAACACGCTTTGTCCTTTGCCAGAGGAGCTCATGATCGGTTTTACAACGCATGGATAGCCGACAGACTGTGCTGCGGCCTTGAATTCATCAAAACTGTCGCAAAAATAATATGGCGATGTCGGTAAACCGAGCTCTTCTGCTGCTAATCGGCGGATGCCCTCACGGTTCATGGTTAATTGCGCGGCTTTCGCGGTCGGCACGACAGTGTAACCCTCCGCTTCCATTTCCACCAAGACGTCCGTAGCAATCGCTTCCACTTCGGGAACAATCAAATCCGGCTTTTCCTGCTCTATAACAGCGCGCAGCGCGTCTTTATCAAGCATTGAGAGCACGTGAGCGCGGTCAGCAACCTGCATTGCGGGCGCATTTGCATATGAATCCAGTGCAATCACCTCGACACCCAGCCTTTTCAGCTCAATGACGACCTCTTTACCCAATTCGCCCGAACCGCACAGCAGGACTTTCTTGGCAGTGTCTGTAAACGGTGTTCCTATCACGGTCATATCTGTTCCTCTTCGCTTAGGGAGCAAATATGCCTGCTGGTGAGGCAAAAACAAAGGGCGTTTTGATGAAAACGCCCTCCCCTACTCCGTATTTTTGACTTTCTAGCCGAACAACTTTTGCCAAAATGTCTTTGATTTCTCTTCTTCCAGCTCACTGCGCAGCCTTTTAATACGCTCATTCGCACGCTGTTTGAGGATGCTCATCTGCTTTTCGCTTTCCTGCTCTTTATTCGCTATGCGGTCTTCGAGGCTCTTGAAAGCATTTTCCCATTTCTCGGTTTTGGACTCCCCTGCCCCGTCTTGCGTCTTATCTTCCAAAAGCAGGGTGACTTTCTGGGCTGTCTCCTGCGCTTTTTCGAAAGCTTCCTGCCAACGCGCTACTTCCTCGCGTCTGTTCTCCAATTCTTTTTTCATGAATTCAACTTCGCGCTCCAGATATTGAACGCGCATATCGTCTGCACTGACGTCAGAAGTCGTAGGCGACTGACTGTTTTGAACGGCCGTGTTAACGTCTTCGCTTTCCTGCTTGCGCAAATCATACAGGCGCTGCAACTCGGCAACATCAAGTTTTCTACGCTTACGATCGTCGAGCGTGTAAGACAGCTTACCGTCATTCATATCGCTATAAAGTGTCGGTTTGCTAACGTCGAATTGACGGACGGCTTCAGCCGGAGAAAGTTGTGTCATGAAATCGAAACCTCTTATTCGTAAAGATAAACGCCTTAACGTCTTATAGAGTTAGCTTACAAAAATTCTAACGTTAAATATAGTGGACATGATTCATAACCGTTATTTTTCCAGAATTAGCGTTTTAACACTCAAGTTACGTATATTTACGTTAAGCGTTAAATTTAACGTTAACTTGACGGAAACTTAACGTCACTGTTAGGCTTTTAACGTTAGAAACCGTATCAATGAACGTTAGGTTATAGGAAACAAACCCTCAAAAGCAGTCTTTGCGGGGTGTCTGTTTTTTCACCCTAACGTTCAATTACGTTATATTGAAAAAACACCTAACTTTTGTTAACGTTAAAGCTGAGATTCGGACAAGGTGTCTGAATTTTGACCCCGCTTTCTTCTCATCCGCAGAAGAAACACTTCGATCACACGAAAGGACAAAACCACAGCCCGCATTTTTTAAAGCCCAAAGAAAAAACCGCCGTTGGCGCGGCGGTCTTAAATAAAAGCAGCAGTACTGCATATTTCACACTCATATAGTACTGCGCCGGCGAATCGGATGCAAGTCTGTCTTAAGGCTTGCAACAGTTTTTTGCGTCTTTGTGCACAGGAAAATGATTTCAGGCCAGGTCTTGAAAACGCTTATGTCAGCTACGATTCTCTCGTCACCGCTGAGTACAATTTTGGGAAACATGCCCGCCGCACTTCAAAACGAAATGGGGCAGGGGAGTGACTTTCCGCAACGCTATTTCTATCAACGTCCGCAGGATAACGGCACATTCATACTGCCGCTTAAACAGAGCTTTATGAAAAATGCGCGTTTAATGCCCGGTACACGCTGTATGCTGGCCATGCTAGCCGGATGGGCAGGGCAGGGCGCTCCGCTAGAGCTTACCGAAAGCACCATTGCCAAACATATCGGCCGTTCAGTGCGACAAGTTTACCGTTATCTGCAGGATGCGATGAGAGAGGGCTATCTGCGGTACTTCCATACGAAAAACCGTATGGGCATGATCACCGGCATCAAAGTCTGGCTGACATTTGATTTAATCCGCTCGGTAAAACCAAAAACGGGCAAAACCCGCAGAAATCAGGGTCAGACTCATAGGTCCGACATTAATAAAACAAATAAATATACTTACAGAAAAGATCCTGAATTAGAGCAAAGGCTCGAGCATTTACGATCTTTGATAGATCATTGACCGAGATATCCGCCCTTAAAACCCCATCTTAACGTTAAATAATTGCTTTCAGGAATGAGAGAGGAGGGGACTTGGCTTCAAATTAACCAACCAGAGTGTATTCAGCCGTGTTCTCAGCAACCGGAGCATCATTCTCTGTTAACAGGAGTTGCAGGATATCCATGGTGTTAATGAAGGTTCTGGCAGCATCTGCAGGATCTATATTCAGTGCTACCTGAGGGCCATGTAAGACACTTGAAGGCTCGGCGCTATCACTGAATGCATCCTGAGTTGATAATGTTTCATCAAATACCATAGGGGTATTATTATGAAAAAATATAAAAAAAGCTTTAACGGCTCAATTTTTAGGCAAAGTACCGTCAGACAAGCCTTTTAAGAGTCTGTAGGCTTTTTGCGGTACAGCGTAGCGGGGCTGATTTTGAGTCGCAGCGCTGCTTCCTGAACGTTTCCGTTACAGACAGCCAATGCATGTTCGATAGCCATCATTTCAAGATCTCGAATAGGTATAACCTCATGACCCGTAAATATCCCTTGGCCGCCGTGGTCACCGTTATGTTTATTCGAGGTATACCCGCCCAGATTAAACATATCTTTAGGCAGCATACGCTGTGTCACGACTTTCGTATCCTGACTGAGCAAAACGATGCTTTTAACGATATTTTGTAATTCGCGGATATTGCCCGGCCAATGGTAATCCCGCATAAGCGCAAGCGCATTACCGTTAAAGGACATAAAGCTTTTTTGGTTCTGTTTGGCGAATTGTTTCAGGAAAAAGTTGGCCAAAAGATCTATATCTTCTCCGCGCTGACGTAGAGGTGGCATGGATATAGGCAGAATATTGAGCCTGTAGTACAAATCTTCGCTCAATTCTCCCTTTTGCACTTTTTCCAAAGCAGGGGTTACGGAGGAACAAATCAAACGTACATCATGATCTCCTTCAATGAACCTCAGGAACTCTTTTTGCGCCGCTTTAGGCAGGCGCGTGACACCGGAAACATAGCATGTGCTACCTTCAGCACTTTTAAGTGCATCCCGTAAGTCTTGCTCAGCAGTGCTTTCATCGATAATCCTACAATCGAGCTTGATGAATGGCTTATCCGCACGATCACTTAAGTCATGAATCGTTTTTGCACCTAATGACTTGCCCGACCCGTGTTCACCATGAATGAACACATTTTCCCGACTGAGTGCTGAAGATTCAATCGCCTGATAAACATCCTGCATAATGTTTGAAAGGCCGATAAAGTCGTTAAAGTTTTTCTCGCGGCTATCGCCACTTTCCAGAGCTTGAACTTTACGGTTCAGCTCGATCCTTTCGGCAATATTTTTAACAGTGATGAGCAGGCGCTCAGGCTGTATAGGCTTAACGATGTAATCTTTGGCGCCTAGGCTTACAGCTTCTAGAGCAACGTCAGCGGAGCTTTCGCCTGTTACCACGATAATTTCTGTACTTTGAGAGACGTGCAGGGCCTGACTGATCAATTCCAAGCCCGAAACATCGGGCAAACCCAGATCCATCAATACAATATCGACCGAATTATTCTCGAGATACTGTAAGGCATCAGCCCCCGTATCTACGACGTGGCTGTCGATAGCTTCCGTTTCCAACACGCTTGTTAAAAGCACACTGGCTGTAGGGTCGTCTTCAACGATCAATATCGGTTTGATAGGCGGTCTCCTGAAAATCTGGCACTGTTAGACGCGCATAATTGTACGTAAATGGGTATCCGGGTACCGATTGTAACGGTTTTTTCTCATTTTGATACTCAATTCTTATTTTGAGATAGATAGATTACATAAATGTTAAGCATCGGCATATTTCTTGAGAGAAATCGCACTACCAGTTTTTTCCGAAGCGTGTGATAATACAGCATGAATTGCCGTTTATTTTTCCCGTTTTTAAGAATATTCACCCTCATTTCCGCTGTTTTTATATGCTTACAGCCCGCTCAGGGGATGGCGGCGGAAGTTATTCACTCCTACCACACACAGATAGTTATCGGCGATGATGGCGGTATTCTCGTCAAAGAGACGATTACCGCACAGGCCGAAGGTCGTAAAATCAAGCGTGGTATTTACAGGGACTTGCCACTTTCGCGCCGTACATTCTTGGGCGGCCGTTTACCGCTTGATTACAATATCATCTCCGTTAAGCGTGACGGGAAGAAGGAGCCGTACCATACCGAAAAGACTGATGACGGTAATTTGCGGGTCTATTTCGGTCAAAGAAGCTATTTGTTGCCAAAAGGACAATCCTATACCTACGAATTTGTCTATAGCGTCGATTCACAGGTCTTTTTCTACGGTGACTTTGATGAGCTGAACTGGAATGTTATCGGCACAGGATGGGATTTTCCTATTTTCAAAGGCAGTGCGGAAATCATAACACCGCAACGTGCGCCCATTGATCAGTACGCGGTTTATACGGGCAGGGTGTTGTCTAAGGGTCAGGATTTTGCAGCCGAAATATCGGGCACACGATTATTTGTGAGAACAACCAAAACCTTGAAACCGGGAGAGGGGATGACCGTCGCCGTTTCCTGGCCGAAAGGGTATGTGGTGCCCGCGGCCGACATGACGGGTATGGATTTTTTCTGGAAGCAGCATCCGGGCTTGTTGATTGTGCTGGCGGGGTTGTTGGCTATGGCGGGATATTATTATTACGCCTGGACCGAGGTGGGCAAGGACCCCGGGTCGCGTGGCTTGGCGCCATTCTATACGCCGCCCAAGGATATATCGCCTGCTATGGCGGCGTATATCATCACCATGGGCGATGCGGATGCCAAACGATGTATGACGGCGGCAATTATGTCGCTTGCTTCCAAAGGGTATTTGCATATCGAGCAGCTCAGTTCTTCGAAATATGAAATTACTCGCACCGACCATGAACCGGGCCGTGAAAAAATCTCCGAGGATGAGCAAATTTTGTACGACGCGATCGGCAGTTCGACGACCATTAAACGCTCAAGTCAAAAGATGATCAGTGCTTCGAGTGATCTGATGAAGAAGCTGGATACACTGTGTCACAAGCGGTATTTCCACAAAAATAGCTTCTGGTGGCTGGGCGGCCTGATCCCGATGATCGGGTCTTTGCTCTGGCTGGCTTCTAGCGGTGCCGTGCCGGCTGAATTCTGGATGGGTGCACTGTTCATGATGGTTTTTGGCGGCGTGTCGTTAGGCGTGTTTATTTACGGCGTTAAAACACTGATAACGGGAACATTAGCGCAGAAACCGCAGGCAATTTTTATGATCATATGGTCGTGTGGATTTTCTATCGGCGGGTTCCTGGGGCTTTTCCTCGCCAGTTCCATGGCCTCTTGGTTGACCATAGCGTGCATGATGCTGATGGCTGTGTTTTTCATCATGATGCGCTTTCCGATGAAAGCCCCGACGCGTGAAGGCCAGCAGTTGATGGAGCATATACAGGGCCTGCAATATTACATGGAAGATGTAGAAGGGGACATTCTCAAACAATATGACCCGCCCGAAATGTCCCGGGATCTGTATGAAAGATACTTGCCGTACGCGGTGGCTCTTGATCTTGAATCCAAATGGTCGGACAAGTTCGCGTTTGCGATGGCGGGAGCACTCAGTACCGCCGCTGCGGCATCCGCTATGTCGCCGAGCTGGTATAGCTCGTCTGCGCGTGGGTTTTCTTCCAATGGCTTTTCGGCCGGTTCTATGGTCAGCAGTTTCGGCAGTGCCTTGAGCGCCGCATCCTCCAGCAGTTCTAGCGGCGGCGGTGGTTCCTCCGGTGGAGGCGGCGGCGGAGGAGGAGGAGGGGGCTGGTAGTCTCTATTTACTTCCGAGTAATTTTTAGCACTTGCTAAAACTTGTTACTTCACCTAAATAATTCTCATGAACAAACTATACGGACTTTTGATCGTTGGTATTGTGTGCGCCTTTGCAGCGTGCTTTTACCTTGGATATTCGGAGCCGGAGACAACAACCGGGCCTGATAAGTTCAAGGCGGTTACGACTTTTACGGTTATTGCGGACATTGCTCGTAATGTTGCGGGTGACGCGGCGATTGTTGAATCAATCACTAAACCGGGCGCAGAAATTCATGATTACCAGCCAACGCCCAAGGACATTGTTCGGGCGCAAGGGGCCGATGTGATTTTGTGGAACGGGCTGAATCTGGAGCGGTGGTTTGAACGGTTTTTACAAGATGTCGAAGACGTACCTAACGTTGTTGTTTCCGAAGGCATAGAACCACTATCGATTTATGAAGGGCCATATTCAGGTAAACCCAATCCGCATGCGTGGATGTCGACGGAAACCGCGCTGATTTATATCGAGAATATCCGTAAAAGTTTTGCCGAGCTGGATCCCGAGAATGCGGAAATCTATAATGCCAATGCCGCCGTTTACGCGCAGAAAGTCTCGGCTATCAAGAATACGTTAAGCTTAACGTTAAGCAAAATTCCCGAGGAACAGCGCTATCTGGTGACCAGTGAGGGCGCGTTTAGTTATCTGGCCAAGGACCTGAATATGCGTGAGGTTTATTTGTGGCCGATGAATGCGGACCAGCAAGGCACGCCGCAACAGGTACGTAAAGTCATTGATACGGTCAGGCAGAATAATATTCCCGTTATTTTCAGCGAAAGCACCATCTCCGATAAACCCGCCAAACAGGTGGCGCAGGAGACGGGCGCGTTGTATGGCGGGGTTTTGTACGTTGACTCTTTAAGCACCGAAGACGGACCTGTTCCGACATATCTGGATTTGTTGCAGGTCACGACACAAACAATCGCGAATGGGTTCACGAAGGCGGCAGAGGAATAATGTCTGATATCATCACACTCGAGAATGTGGGCTTAACGTACCCTAACGGTCATACTGCCTTGAAGGAGATCAGCGCCGCATTTCATTCCGGTACCATTTGCGGTCTTGTGGGGGTTAACGGGGCGGGCAAGTCCACCTTGTTTAAAACCATCATGGGCTTCGTCAAGCCGAGCACCGGCAGTGTTTCAATCAAGGGGCAACCCGTTAAGGCCGCTTTGGCGCAAAACCTCGTGTCATATGTTCCGCAAACCGAAGACGTAGACTGGAACTTTCCAGTGCTTGTCGAAGATGTCGTCATGATGGGGCGCTATGGTCATATGGGATTCATGCGTCGCCCTACCAACGCGGACCGCAGCGCCGTTGATGAAGCTCTGGAGCGGGTCAATATGGGGTCATTCAAAAAGCGTCAGATCGGTGAGCTGAGCGGTGGTCAAAGAAAACGCGTATTTGTCGCGCGGGCTTTGGCGCAAGGCGGTGAGATCATCTTGCTCGATGAACCCTTTACTGGCGTTGATATCAAAACCGAAGATTCATTGATTGCGTTGTTTCATTCTCTGGCTGATGAGGGGCGGCTCATTCTGGTCTCGACCCACAATCTGGGAAGTGTACCGAGTTTTTGTGATGAGGTGATGCTGATCAATCAAACGGTCATCGCATACGGTCCTGTCGAGACGACATTCACCCAAGACAATCTGGCCAAAGCATTCGGGGGCATGTTGCGTCATCACAGCCTGATCGGCGCCGATTTGCATGATGATGAAGATGCCCGTGGTGTTACGGTTCTGACCGATGATGAACGTCCACTTGTCTTGTATGGCGAGGAGGGCGGCCAGAAGATCAAGAAATTCAAGAAGGGCAGGAAAAAGCGCAATGATTGACACCCTGCTCGAGCCATTGAGTTACAGCTACATGTTCAATGCGATTTGGGTGTGTGCCTTGGTCGGTGGTGTTTGCGCGTTCCTCTCTTCCTACTTGATGCTTAAAGGCTGGTCGTTGATGGGTGATGCCTTGGCGCATTCGATCGTGCCGGGTGTGGCACTGGCCTATATTCTTGCGCTCCCTTATGCCGTAGGGGCGTTTTTTGCGGGGCTTCTGGCATCACTGAGCATGGCGGTGGTTAAAAACAAAACCAGCCTGCGCGAGGACGCGATTATCGGGCTGGTCTTCACCAGCTTTTTCGCGATTGGTTTGCTGATGGTCTCGATTAACCCGACAGCGGTGAATATACAGAGTATTATTCTGGGCAATATTCTCGCTATCTCTGCGTATGACATGGCGCAGGTTGTGATTATTTCGGTGATTTGTCTCGCCGTGCTGATATTGAAATGGAGAGACTTCATGGCGGTGTTTTTTGATGAACGTCATGCCCGCAGTATCGGCCTGCCTACAAATACACTGAAGATTGTGTTTTTTACGCTTCTGAGCGCGGCGGCGGTGGCGGCCCTGCAGACTGTGGGCGCGTGTTTGGTCATTGCCATGGTCATCACACCCGGTGCGACGGCGTATTTACTGACCGATCGCTTTGAGCGTTTGATCGTCTTGTCGGTTTTGTTTGGTGCATTCACAAGCGGAGCAGGGGCCTATGTCAGCTATTTCCTCAACGCGCATCCGGGCGGGCTGATTGTCAGTTTTCAAACCGTGATCTTTTTGGTCGTGTATCTGTTAGCACCCAAATATGGGTTGCTGAAAGCGAGGCGTGCCCATGGATAGCGTGTTCGAGTTTTTTACAGGTCCGCTTGCGCACGGCTTTATGCTACGCGCCTTGTTGATATCCGTGTTGATCGGCAGTGTATGCTCGATTTTTTCCTGCTTTTTGGTACTTAAAGGTTGGTCGCTGATGGGCGATGCTGTCTCTCACGCGGTTTTGCCCGGCTTGGCCCTTGCTTTCATTCTCGGCATTCCTCTCGCGGTCGGTGCGTTTGCGGCCGGTTTGTTTTGCGCGGTTACGGTCGGCTACATCAAGGATAACAGCCGTGTTAAGGAAGATGCGGTTATGGGCATAGTGTTTTCCGGTATGTTCGCGCTTGGTCTTGTAATGTTGACCAAAATCGAGACGGATGTACATCTGCTGCATGTGTTATTCGGGAATGTCTTGGGCATTTCGCAGCAGGATCTGATCGAGGCCGGAATTATCGCGGCGTTGTGCTCAACGATCATGCTGGTGAAGCGTAAAGACCTGATGCTGTATTGTTTTGATCCTGCCCATGCGGCTGTCATTGGCTTGCCCAAGAAAGTGCTGCATTTCGGCTTGCTGATCCTATTGTCGCTTACGATTGTTTCATCCTTGAAGGCTGCGGGCATAATTCTGGTGATTGCGATGTTGATTGCACCGGGGGCTACAGGGTTCTTGCTGTCCCGGTCCTTTGACAAGATGTTGATCGTCGCCATTGCCACTTCCGTGTTTTCCTGCGTTATCGGTACATTGCTGAGTTACCATCTCGATGTTGCGACGGCGCCGTTAATCGTTGTGATTCAGTCAGGCTTGTTTCTGCTGGCTCTGGTTTTCGGGGGAAGCTTACGAACCATGAAGGGGGCGCAGTCATGAGCGCGAACAACAAAAAGCCCGAGATGGTTGATCCGCAAACGCAGGCCAGTTGGTTCGCTCGTGTGCGTGAAGCGCATCAAACCGAAACCAAGGAAGATTATGTCGAGTTGATTGCGGATTTAATAGCGTTTCAGAATGAAGCCCGCCTGAGTGATTTGGCGGAACGTTTGGGGGTTTCGCACCCGACAGCGAACAAGGTTGTCGCCCGCCTTCAAGAAGAGGGATACGTCACCAGCCAGCCTTACCGCTCCATATTTCTGACCGAGAAGGGTCAGTCATTGGCCGATAAATGTAAAAAGCGGCACCAGATTGTTCTGGAGTTCCTCATCAAGCTGGGTGTCGATCCGCAAACAGCGGAGTTCGATGCGGAAGGTATCGAGCATCATATCAGTGAGGAAACACTCCAAATCATGCAGGATTTTAAGACTCGATAGTTAGCTATACGCCCCGTTTCTTGACTTTTGCCCCAGTAATATGTAAAAAGAACCAGCATATTGGAGAGCAAAAAATGGGTCAAAAGAAGCACGCAAAAGGTTCGGCCTTTGGCAAACATAAATTAAAAGCACTGGCAGAGGAGCTATATGAAGGCGATGGCTGCCGTTTCTCCGATGACGGCAGTCCACGGACGACTCACAAGGGCTTAGGTGAACGCAAAAAATACCGTCAAAAGCACCCTCCGGTTTATGAGCATGAGTGTGAAATGCGTTAAGTCCGGTTTGACACGGGTTTTGCATTTCCGTTTCCGGTTTTATCGCTGCGGCGCAAAAAGTCAATTTCTGCTTTAAATTCAAGGGAAAACAAATTATGATCAAGTGATTGTTATTTCTTTCCCTTGCCTCTCAGCCGCATGCATTTCGAAACAAAATTTCAGAAAAAAATAAAATACACCGCTTTTTTAGGGGTGCTGGTCAGTAGCGCCTTATTTCCTGTGAACGGGTACGCCGAGAATTTCAGAGAGCTGTATCCGCAGGAAAGCTGGCAGAATGTGGTCAATACCGGAACCGAATGTACTTACAAGGGGTATTTCAGCGAGAAGTACCAGTTGTTGCTGGGGTACAATGCGTTCCAGAACGAGGTTTTTCTCAATATCATCTCTCCTTACACCGAATTTGTTCCCAATACGGTTTATGAAGCGGACTTGTATCTAGATGAAGATAAAACAATCCGCACGACGGCCTTGGCGGTCACACATCAGGATTTAAGAATTACTCTTGGTAATAGTCCTGATCTTTACAGTTTCTTTGACGGCGTTAAGGAATTCAGTGTCGGTTTTGATGAGACGCTTTATGTTTTTCACAATGAAAAGCACAATATTCCTGTCGGTAAGTTGCAGTCTTGCACGCCGGCTGTGGATGCTCCGCCCGAAAAAGGAAGCATTTTCAACAGGGTGGTTGATACCCTTAACCCGTTTGAAGACGATGCGCCGGAAGTTGAGCAAGCGCCTCTCCAACAACCTGTAAGGATCAGTGAAGCGGCGAAAGCTGCAGATGCGGATGCCGACCCGGTTACGATTATTCCTCTGGATGGTGAGTCTCCCGTCACGGTTTATAACGATTACGGTAATAACAACTTTGCCAAACAAGACCCGTATGCATTGAATTACAAGCCATATACGCCTGAAAAGCCGCAAGCGCAAAAGAGCAGCGTGTATATGACAGAGCCACAACAGGACGAGCCGGCCGTAGAAACCGAGATAGCCAGTGTGGAGACTTTCGAGGATTATAGCGCGCCTGTATCCGCGGAAAGCGAAGAGATTCAAGATTTCAGCCCGTTGGAGCAGCAGTTTTACCGGAAAAGCGCGTCAAAGGCGGGTTTCTCGGATATTCCGGTTGCTAAACCGCCACCAAAACGCAATTCGGTCATAGATATTGCCGATCTGGCCGAAGACCAGTATCCGCCCGAGTTACATAAGATTATAGGTCATACGGATTACGCCAACACGAACGATCAGGAAGAGTTGGTGGAAAGCCTGCTGACGCAGCTTGCCTTGTTAGAGCGGGAAAAAGAAGCGTTGCGCCAGAAAGTAGCCGAGCAACCGACAGCGCTTTCTGTCATTCGTAGCTGCTCAAGTGAAAAAGAGCGCATTATGGGCCTGAAGGACCAGGTGCAGATTTTGCAGACAGAAACGTTTGATTACAAAAGGCAGCAGGAAATCAACGAAGACTTGCTCAAAACCTGTGACGTTTTGCAGGAAGAGGATTTAAGTAATTTGGAAGAGGATTTTGATATTGAGGAGGCGATTAGATCTGATGATAATCCGCCGCCGCCGCCACCTTCCGAGGTTTCTGAAGAGCCCGAAGCTCAAGAAGAACCGGTGGTTTCAGAAGAATCTGCCGAACCCGATACACAAACTACCACACCACCCCCAAGCAGCGATGACTCCGCTTCAGAAGCACCTGAGGCCGACGAGATTACTGAAGAGCCTTCGTCAGAAGAGTAGTTCAGTAATTTCAGGCGTTTAAGCTGCTTTCACTGCATAGCATCATTTACTCATTCTTTAGGTTTGCTTGATATCATAGTAATTGCATTCGAAGGTTAGGGCACTAATACATTGGCGGAAGAGTCTGAAAACATAAGGAAAATTTCTTTTCCTAGTGAGGGATCCGAAAGTGTTTCCATCAAACCCGGTGAACAGGTTTCACTGGAAGGTATCGATCTGGAAAATATGCAGGTCGATATTCTTGATGATGATATTGTTATCTCTGACCCTGAAACCGGCGCCCACCTTATCCTGACCGACCTTGCGCTGATCCTCTTCGATGAAGAAACTTCTCCTGATATCTACATAGACGGTAACCTCGTAATGCCCTTTGAGCTGCTCGGTCGGGTGGGAGAGATCGGAAACCTGAGCGTTCAAGACTATATCGCTATTTCCAGTATCCTGCCTGATACGAATGCAACGGTGACAGAAGTAGAGGAGGGAAACCCGAATGAGGGTGAGAACTCCAGTGAAGAGGAGGAGCAGAGCGAATCCGAGGATTCCGAAAGCACCTTCGAAGCCATTTTGTTCGATATAGCATCCTCTAACAATATTGGTCAGTTCACAACGGAAAGTCCGCAAGAAACAACCAGAACGAATGTAGAGGAATTTGTTTCCAATGCGCCACCTTCAGCGGTTGACGTCGCCGGTGATACATTCAATCCGTTTTTCGAAGAAAATTCTGCAACCGGGACGTCGACTTTTAGTGACCCCGATCCGGAAGAATTTGCAGATCCTCCCCAGCCTGAAGAGCCTCGATTGTTTGATGCCAGACTGCTGCAAGTTACGCGGATAGATGGCATTGAGAATATCATGGGCACTGACACGCGCGTCGTTCGCGGTGGTGGTGGTTCGGATGCTTCATTTACAAACCCGGCTCCTGACGCACAGTTCTCGACAGAGGTGATCGACACTACGTCTGATGCGGCGGATCTTATTGTTTATGGCGATAATCCGGATAATTTTGGTCCGACCACCATGACCCGTGTGCTGGAAATCCAGCCCATTCTGGGTACCGGTTTTCTGGTTGAACGCCTGAGTGTTGATGGCTTGCCGACAGGTTACACAATCACGGATGCACCTCAAAACGGGACGGCCTATGAGCTGTTAAATCCGACTTTGAACGAGCGCGGCGCAATACAATTTACAATCGAATATGAAGTACCTGCTAATAATTCATTCACGCTTGATCTGGTTATAGAAGCCGAGTTTGATGCTGCTGAATTCATGGCGCAAAATCCTGATGCGCCGCTTGTTGTGCCTCTGGAAACAAGTGTTTTGATTGAAGGGGATTTGAATTTCACTACGCAAGACGTGTTTGGGCCGGATGATTACGACCAGTTAGATGCTGACGGTAATCCTCTGCTGGTTTTGGCTAATGGTCCTAACAATAACCGGATATTTACCGGTGATGGCGACGATGAGATCTTTGGCGGGCAGGCCGACGATGTTGTTAACTCGGGTGCAGGTAACGACAGAATTATAACGGATGACGGTGATGACACGATTATTGCCGGAGAAGGCGATGATTACATCGACGCGGGCCTGGGCAATGACACGATTCGTGGCGACGAAGGTGTAGACTTTGTCGATTACTCCAGTTTAACGGTCAATGTTGTTTTAAACCTCGGTGTTATCGTCAACAACTTCTCAACAGCGACTATTGATGAATTCGGCGTTGATGAGCAGATAGACCGTATTCGTGATGTTGAAAATGTGACAACCGGTTCGGGTAATGACCAACTCGGCGGTAGCAATGTTGCTAACGTTCTGGATACCGGGCTTGGCGATGACGTTGTTTTTGCCAGTCTTGCCGCAGATACGCTTGATGGTAATGGCGGTACGGACACGGTTGATTATTCCACGCTCGATGGTTTGGTTAATTTCATTTCCGTTACATTGAATAATGCACTTGATGCAATTGTTACGGTTGATGGTGATGTTGCTGACACGATCCGTGGTTTTGAAAATGTGATCGGAACATCCGGCAACGACATTATTAGTGGTGATGATAGCGCGAACATTCTCGAAGGGCGCGCAGGTGACGACACACTTTACGGCGGGATGTCTATAGATACGCTTGATGGCGGTTTAGGCAGCGATACGGTTGATTACAGCACTGCTGCCGGTTTTGTAGTTGTGAATTTGGCGGCTAACCAAACGACGACGGATGGTGATGGTGCGTCAGACAATTTGGTTAGCATTGAAAATGTAATTGGTTCCGGCTTTAACGACACGATTACCGGTGATGGTGCTGTTAACATCATTGATGGCGGTGATGGTGCCGATACAATTAATGCAGGCGCAGCAGATGATTTAATTATTGCGAGTAATGGTGCGGACATTATCGACGGGCAGGGCGACCTCGATACCGTGGACTATTCCCAGCTTCTCGTTGTGACTAATATTGATGTTGATCTGGATGGTGCAAATAATGCGACAGCTCAGGTCATTGGCGGTTTGGGCGATGATACTCTTCGTAATGTTGAGAACGTGATTGGTACGGCCGGAAATGACATCATTAGCGGTGATGGCTTTGCCAACGTTCTGGAAGGCCGTGACGGTGACGACACTCTCAGAGGTGAAGCTGGAAATGACACACTGGATGGTGGTGTAGGCGTTGATACTGCGGATTATTCAGCCGCGGCCCTAGGTATTGTTGTGGATCTGGCCCTAAACATGGCTACAGATGACGGCGATATGGGCATGGATACGCTCATCGCGATCGAAAACGTTACAGGTTCACTGAATAACGACACGATTTTTGGTAATGATCAGGACAATGTTCTGAGCGGTAACGATGGCATCGACATATTATATGGTGCCGAGGGCGTAGATACCCTTAACGGTGGAAACGGTCTGGACTGGGCCGATTATACAAATGCCGGTGCGGGAATTCAGGTTGATCTGGGCATAGGTCAGGCAACGGATGACGGCGATGGTAATAACGATTTCCTGAATTCGATCGAGAATATTCGCGGGTCACAATTTGTCGATACTATTGTCGGTGACGGGCTTGCCAATACACTGGAAGGTCAGGGCGGTAACGATACAATCAACGGCGGCGGCGGAAACGACACGCTCAGCGGTGGTGATGGTAATGATACCCTCGATGGTCAGGGCGGCAATGACATCATCAATGGTGATGACGGCAGTGACACACTCTTATCGTCTACAGGTAATGATACGTTCGATGGCGGTTTAGGCGTAGACACAATTGATTTCTCCGGAGACGGTGCGGCGACGTTTGTCACGGTTTCCCTGAACGGATTTAACTTCTCTAACATTTTTGTAAATGGTGTTCTTGAAGACACAGTTCGGAATGTTGAAAACGTTATTACAACAACCGGAAACGATACGGTTAACGGTGATAACAACAACAATATTATCTTTACTCTGGATGGTGATGATGTAGTCCGTGGTGGTGCGGGTAACGACACACTCGACGGCGGTTTGGGTGATGATGAGCTGCGCTTTGATGACCTCACACTTTCCGGTGTGACGTTGAATTTGAGCACAAGTTCCGCTGTTTATGACTTTGACAGCAGTATCGATACATTCACTAATTTCGAGCGGTTCTTTACGACCAACGCGGCTGACCAAGTCAGTGGTTCAATCAATGATGACACGGTTTCCACCCTTAACGGTGATGATGAAATTCTCGCCAGTTTGGGTAACGACACATTTGATGGTGGCACAGGTACGGATACTATCAACTACTCCTTATTAGGCGGTATTAATTTTATCAATGTAACGCTGAACGGTGCTATTCCGGCAACGGTAATGGTTGATAACGGCGTTGATATGTCGGATTACGACCAGATCAGCAATATCGAGAATGTTGTCGGGACGGCCGGAAATGACATTATCCGCGGTGATGATCAAGACAACGTTCTGACCGGTGGTTTAGGTGACGATACCTTCTCTGGTGCTGGTGGTTTGGATAGCTTTGTCGGCGGCGGCGGTAACGATACGGTTGATTACAGCGGCGCTGCGAACTCTGTTGTTGTTTCACTGGCTACAGGCGAAGCGACAGTTGACGGTGATCTCGGCTCTGACATGCTCAGCAGTATCGAGAATATTACGGGTTCCATCAACGCCGATACGATTTCAGGTAACGGCGTTGCCAATATTCTTATTGGCGGTGATGGTAACGATACAATCCGTGGCGGGGCGGGTAGTGACGACCTGCAAGGCGGCAACGGATACGACATTCTGAATTTTGATGATTTGCTTGGCGCAGGTATCGTTCTTGATCTTACAGTGCCGAGTGCGTTTTTCGCACTTGATGGCAGTACAGACACATTTAGCGGTTTCGAAGAATATCTCCTGACCAATCAGGCAGACACAGTTACAGGTTCTGCAGGCGCAGATATCATTTCCAGTTTGCAAGGTAATGACGTCTTTAATGCGAGTACGGGTGCAGACATTCTGAATGCCGGTGACGGCACAGATACTCTGGATTACTCAACATTTGCTGCAGGCAGCTTCATTACGGTCACGCTGAACGATGTTATGGCCGTAACTGTCGATATCGCAGGTACTGCGAATGATCATACGATTTCGGCCTTTGAAAATATTACCGGTACGCAAGGTAATGACATTATTAATGGTGACTTTAATGCCAACACATTGATTGGTGGATTGGGCGATGATGTCATTCGCGGCGGTGCCGGAAGCGATAATCTGCAAGGTGGCACGGGTACTGACGAGTTGCGTTTTGACGACTTGGGCGGATCAGGAATTAGCATTGATTTACAAGCTAGTACGGCTAGTTTTGCAGCTGATGGTTCAACGGACACATTTAGCGGTTTTGAGACATATTACCTGACTAATCAGGACGATACGATTACAGGGTCGACGGCGGCGGATACAGTGTTTGCCCTCGGCGGCGATGATGTCTTCACTGCAAGCGGCGGTAATGACACACTGGATGGTGGTGTCGGTTCTGATACGGCTGATTACTCCGCGTTGGCGGCTGCCAACTTCATTACGGTTAACCTGAACGGTGGAGCCGACGGCACAGTTGCCGTAAACGGTCTTTATACCGATACGGTCCGCAACATTGAAAATATCATCGCGACAGACGGTAACGATATTCTGACGGGCGATGCTTTGGTCAACGAGCTTCGTGGTGGCGCGGGTAATGACACGATTGATGGCGGTATCGGTATCGATATGTTGTTCGGTGAAGATGGTGACGACACATTTATCGGTCGTGGTGACGGCGATACTATCGAAGGCGGCGAAACAGGCGAGGTTAACGGCGATACTGTCGATTACAGTGCTTATGGTTCAACTGTTACGGTTGATTTGTCCGATGCGAACGGTGGTGCGGGCGCACCTGATGTTATTCGCGGTGTTGAGAACATCACAGGTTCGGCTTCCGCTCAAAATATTCTTACCGGTAATGCCGATAACAACGTTTTGATCGGCGGTAACCAGAACGACATCTTCTTTACAACAACAGGCGCAGGTACAGACACATTTGACGGTGGAACGGGAACCGACGAGCTGCGTTATAACGGTATCGGCGTGAATGTAGATTTGAATGCCGACCCGGATACGCTGACTTCGATTGAGCGTATCGTTCTGACCGATGGTGATGACACATTTACAAATGATGACACAGGCCGTGAAATCCGCGCAGGTGACGGCGTTGATATTCTGACAGGTGGCGCGGGTACAGACGATATTCGCGGTGAAGCGGGTAACGACACGGTTATTATTACAGCAGGTAATGACACGCTCGATGGCGGGTTTGATGTTGATACTCTGGATTATTCCGCATTTGCAGGCCCGATTACGGTCAATTTTGTTACCGGAACAGCCACAGGTACGAATTCGATTGCCAACTTTGAAAACATTATTGGTACGACCGTAGGTGACACACTTACAGGTGACGGCAACAATAACCGTTTCGAAGGCGGCGACGGCGATGACACATTGAGTGGCGCCGGCGGCGTTGATGTTCTGCTCGGCGGTGCGGGTAACGATGTGATCTTCGGCGGTGCAGGCTCCGATACTCTTACGGGCGGCACTGGTACTGATGAATTGCGCTTTGATGATCTGGGCGGTGCAGGCGTGGATATCGACTTGCAAAACGGTACTGCCGATTTTGCGGCCGATGGCTCAACAGATACATTCAGCGAATTTGAAGTTTATTACATCACGGATCAGAACGACACGGTTATCGGATCTACAGCGGCCGATACGGTCTTTACTCTGGATGGTGACGATACATTTACGGCTAGTGGTGGTAACGACATTCTGGACGGTGGTAATGACACGGATACGCTCGACTATTCCGCTTTGGCCGCTGCCAATTTCATTACTGTAACGCTCAACGGTTCCATGGACGGAAGCGTTGTTGTGAACGGCCTTTATACAGACACGGTTCGCAATATTGAGAACATCATCGCGACAGATGGTAACGATATTCTGACGGGCGATGCGTCTGCTAATGACTTCCGTGGTGGTGCAGGTAATGACACGATTGACGGTGGTACTGGCGTTGACATGCTGTTTGGTGAAGGTGGTGACGATACATTCATCGGACGCGGTGACGGCGAGACAATAGAAGGCGGCGAAACAGCGGAAGTTAACGGTGACACTGTCGATTACAGCGCCTTGGGCGCTATTATCACGGTCGATCTGTCCGACGCGAATGGCGGTGCGGGCGCACCTGATATCTTACGCGGCATCGAAAACATCACAGGTTCTGCGACAGCACAAAACATCATTACGGCGAGTGCCGATAACAACATTCTTATTGGTGGTAACCAAAATGATGTTTTCTTCACGACCGTCGGCGGTGGCACGGATACATTCGATGGTGGTGTAGGCACCGATACGGTTCAATATAACGGTATCGGCATTACGCTTGATCTTGGCGCTGACCCTGACACTTTCACATCTATCGAACGCATCGTTCTAACCGATGGCGATGACACCTTTACCAATGATGATACAGGCCGCGAAATTCGCGCAGGTACAGGCGACGATATTCTGACAGGTGGCGCAGGCACTGATGATATTCGCGGTGAGATCGGTAATGACACGGTCATCATCAGTGACGGTAATGACACACTCGACGGTGGTTTTGATGTTGATACTCTGGACTACACAGGTCGCGCAGGGCCGATCAATGTGAACTTTGTGACCGGGACTGCGACTGATACCGCGTCTATTACCAACTTTGAAAACATCCTTGCGACATCCGGCGATGACGTGTTGGTCGGTGACGGCACCGACAACAACTTCCAGGGCTTCCTTGGTAATGATGACATTCGCGGCGGTGGCGGTACAGACACGATTGACGGCGGTGACGGGAATGACGTGATCCGCGGTGGTGCGGGTGCTGACCAGCTTATTGGTGGTTTGGGTATCGATGAATTGCGCTTTGATGATCTCGGTGGTGCAGGGGTAACTCTGGATGTTGAAGCGGGAACGGCGTTCTTTGCCCCTGACAGCTCGACCGACATGTTTAACGGTTTCGAATTCTACTACGGCTCCAATCAGGATGACTCATTGCGCGGCGACAATACGCTTGATGACACATTATTTGGTTTGGGCGGCGATGACGTATTCATCACAACCGCAGGAAACGATACATATGACGGTGGCACAGGCGGGGAGACAGATGGTGATACGGTTGATTATTCCGCGTTGGCTGTGACATCCATCAGCGTGACCTTGACAGGTGCTGTCGCGACGACAGTGACAGTGGTCGGCGGTGATGATGACAGCATCGTCAACATCGAAAACGTAATCGGTACATCCGGCGACGACACGATTACCGGTGATGACAACGACAATATCCTCAGTGGTGGTGGCGGTACTGACATCCTGATTGGCGGTGCGGGTAATGATGAATTGAATGGTGATGCCGGTGATGACTTCTTCTTCGGCAGCGCGGGTCAGAATACATATGACGGCGGCGCGGGTATTGATGTTCTGGATTACTCAACACAAGCTGGTATTACAGGCATTGATGTAACGCTTAATCTGAGCGGTTTGGCCGCCGTTGTGATTACAGGTGGCGTGAATGACCTCGTACAGAATGTTGAAAATATCATCGGAACCGACTTTGCCGACGATATTTACGGTGACTCTGCTGTTAACGACCTCTTCGGTGGTGCGGGTAATGACTTTATCGGCGGTAACGAAGGCGCAGATATTCTGGATGGCGGTATGGGTGAGGACACTCTGGATTACCGCAATGATAACGGCGCCAACTTCATTACGGTCACACTCGATGGTGCTAATGACGCTACGGTGACTGTAGACGGTGAAGCCGACGACACAATCCGAAATTTTGAAAATGTTCGCGGTACGACTGGTAATGACACCATTATCGGTGATGCGAATGACAACGACCTTTATGGTTATTTCGGTGACGATATTCTGGTTGGTGGTGACGGGAATGACTTGCTGGATGGTCAGGACGGTAGTGATACAGTTGATTATTCCCTGCAGGCCAGTGCCAATTCCATCAGTGTGAATTTGAATGGCGGTACACTCACAAATGTCACTGTGAATGGCATGGTCGAAGATCAAATCCGTAACATTGAAAATGTGACAGGAACCGACGGTAATGACTTCATCCGCGGTGACGGCAGCGACAACATCCTGCTTGGCGGTGATGGTGACGATACTATTGGCGGTGAAGCCGGAAGTGACACGCTCGATGGCGGTTTGGGTACAGACACATTCGATAACAGCTATTTCGTAGGATCATTGAACATCGATATGAATATTATCGATGCTGAAGGTTATTTCACGTCCGGCTCTGATCGTGCGCGTAATTTTGAAAATATCCGCGGTTCCCTTGGCGATGACATTATTCGCGGTGATACGGGTAACAATGTTCTGACAGGCGAAGACGGTGACGACACCATCGAAGGTGATGATGGTGATGATACTATTGATGGCGGCGATGGTGACGATATCCTAAGCGGTGAGCTGGGTAATGACACCATTACAGGCGGTCTGGGAGATGACACATTTATTGCCTCAACAGGTACGGACTCCTTTGACGGTGGTGAGGACGCAGATCTCCTCGATATTGATACGATTGATTATTCTACACACGGCACGACATCGATTACGGTGACGTTGAATGGCGGAACAGATGCTACCGTGTTTGTTACAGGCGGCACGGGTAACCATACCGTAAGCAACGTTGAACGTGTGATCGGTACATCCGGTTCAGATTTCCTTACCGGTGACTCCACAGATAACTACCTTTTGGGTGGTGACGGTGACGACACGATTTTCTGGTCTGCAGGATCGGATGAGTGGAGTGGCGAAGGCGGCACAAACGACACGCTTGATTTATCGACCTCGACAAGCGGGATTAGCACCGATACAGCTGTTTTTGTTAGCGGATTTTATACTATCAACTCCGGCGGTAACCAGAGTGGCGCCAATGGTTTTGAAACACTTCTGGGTTCTAATTTCGGTGACTATATCGAAGGTAATAATGAGCTATCCTTAATTGATGCCGGTGACGGTAATGATACTGTTTTTGCCCGTTTCAATGGCGGTACGATTAACGGCGGTGCGGGTACTGATTTCATCGAACTGAACACTGCTAATGTTACTGTTGATGCGGGCGATGACAATGACACGATCCGCAATGATCATGATGGTGCGGTTATTGATGGTGGTGCCGGTACCGATACAGTTCAATATGTAGATAACGGTCGTCAGATTACCGTTGTGTTACAAGAAGCCGGCGACACAGTTGTAGATTTCAATTCTGGAACGGATGACATTATCCGTAACATCGAAAACTTCGTTGGTGGTAATGCCAGTGACTCTATTACAGGTAACTCTTTCACGAACATTCTGGCGGGTGATGGCGGCAACGATACGATTTTTGCTTCCCTCGGTAATGATGATATTCGCGGCGGTAGCGGTACGGATACGGTCGATTATTCGACACTGAACGGTATTATTACGTCTATTACTGTGGACCTGAATAATGGGGGCACTGAAACAGTGACACTGAACGGTGTTGCAGATGTGCAGACAGTAATCAGCATTGAAAATGTTGTTGGTACTGATGGTGACGATACGATCACAGGTAGCACGGCGACGAACACAATCACAGCCGGTGACGGTAACGACACGATCTTCGGTAGTGAAGGCTCGGATATCCTGAATGGTGGTAACGGCTTTGATACGCTGCGCTTTGATAGTCTGGGCTTATCCGGTCTGAACCTGAACCTGCAGGCAGGAACGGTTGTTATCAATATGGTCGGTCAGTCATTTGCTGAATTTGAAGAATATTACACATCCGATAATGCGGATACGATTACGGGTAGTACAGGGGATGACACTGTATTTGCTCTGGATGGTGATGATGTCTACACAGCCTCTGCCGGTAATGACACGATTGATGGTGGCTTGGGCAACGATACTATCGATTATTCCGGTCTGTTCGGAGCTTCCATAGTTGTGACATTGCAAGATGTGGGCGCAGCTTCTGTAACTGTCGGCGGTTCACCTAAAGATACGCTCACAAACTTCGAAAACGTTACCGGTTCCAACATCAATGACACGCTGACAGGTAACAGCGCGGCCAACATTCTGACGGGTGGCGCAGGCAATGACACGCTTTCCGGTCTTGCCGGAACCGATACATTGCTGGGTGGTGATGGTGACGACACATTCATCGCAACAGGTGACGGCGATACGATCACAGGTGGCGAAAGCGCGGAAACATTTGGTGATACTGTTGATTATAGCGGCTTTGGAGCGGCTTTGACGGTTGATCTGACGGGCGGTGTTGCGCCTGATACGATCACCGAGGTCGAGAATGTGATTGGTGCGACGAACTTTGTGAACACAATCACGGCAAGCTCTGACGATAATACACTTACTGGCGGTAATCAGGATGATATCTTCATTACGAATGTCGGTGACGGAACCGATACATTTGATGGTGGCGCGGGTAACGATACTGTGCGTTATGCAGGTGCGGGCGTTACGGTTGACCTGACAACAGATGCAGACACATTTACCTCGATCGAAGTCATCGAAGGCACCGCCGGCAATGACTCCATTACTAATGATGATACGGCACGCACGCTTTCCGGCGGTGACGGTAACGACACACTAACAGGCGGTACAGGCACAGACACACTTCTGGGTGGTGCAGGTTCCGATACATTGGTGATTACGGCGGGTAACGATATCCTTGATGCGGGTGCGGATATTGACCTTCTTGACTACACGGGTTTCGGCACATCCGCCAACGTAAATCTTCTTGCAGGTACAGCGAGCGCAACAGGCTCAATCGCAGGATTTGAAAACGTCACAGGTACCGCGTTCAACGACACAATTACCGGTGACGGCGGTGTCAACGTACTTACTGGTGGTGACGGTGATGACACGCTTTCAGGTGGCGGTGATAATGATACGCTGATCGGTGGTATCGGTAACGATATCCTTGATGGCGGAACAGGTATTGATAACGTCAATGGTGGTGACGGCGATGATACAATCATCGGCTCTGGCGATGGCGACACGATTACCGGTGGTGAAACAACAGAAACCCTCGGTGATACGGTTGATTACAGCGCTTTCGGTGGTGCTCTGACAGTCGATCTTCTGGGCGGTACAGCGCCGGATACACTCATCCAGATCGAGAATATTACAGGTGCAACCAACTTCGTGAATACACTCACGGGTAACGGTGACAATAACATCCTCACAGGCGGTAATCAGGACGACATCTTTATCACAGCAACAGGTTCGGGAACCGATACATTTGATGGTGGCGCGGGTAACGATACTGTGCGCTATTCAGGTGTTGGCGTAACGGTCGACCTGACAACCGATGCAGACACATTTACCTCGATCGAAGTGATCGAAGGAACCACAGGCAACGACTCCATTATTAACAATAATACCGCTCGTACAATTGACGGTGGTGATGGTAATGACACACTCACAGCCGGTACGGCAGGCGATACACTGGTTGGTGGCATCGGTGATGACATCCTGATCGGCGGTACTGGTAACGATACGCTGAATGGCGGTATCGGCGATGATACAATCCGTATCAATATGAATACAGGCGGCAGCGACGCTATCGATGGCGGCGCGGGCACGAACACACTCGAGCTGTTGAACAGCGGTGTTTCAAACCTGAATACTCTTTCTTCCTTGAACAACATTCAGGTTGTTGTCGGTACGGTTGGCGACGACATCATTACTAATGATGGCACAGGCCGTACCATTAATGCGGGTACGGGCGATGATACGCTGACGGGCGGCGCGGGTACGGATATCCTGAATGGTGAGTCCGGTGACGATACGTTTAACGCTGCGGGTGATGGCGATACCATCAATGGCGGCGAAGGCGGCGAAACCCTCGGTGATACAGTTAATTACAGTGCCTTTGGCGGTACTCTGACAATTGATCTGGCATTGGGTACCGGCCCTGACACACTGACCGATATTGAGAACGTCACGGGCGCATTGAACTTCGTAAATACCCTGACAGCAAACGCTGATAATAACATCCTCACAGGTGGTAATCAGGACGACATCTTCATCACCAATATTGGTGACGGAACCGACACTTTCGATGGTGGCGCGGGAACAGATACATTGCGCTACGCAGGTGCAGGCGTAACAGTCGACCTGACAGCCGATGTCGATACTCTTACATCTATCGAAGTGATCGAAGGGACAACAGGCGCGGATACGATCATCAACGACAACACAGGTCGTACGATCAATGCTGGTCTTGGTAATGACACGATCACGGGCGGTACGGGCGATGACGTCCTGAACG
Source organism: Alphaproteobacteria bacterium (assembly GCA_030432025.1). GTDB lineage: Bacteria > Pseudomonadota > Alphaproteobacteria > Micavibrionales > Micavibrionaceae > TMED27. The sequence continues at coordinate 1,098 of JAUIIA010000009.1, read as the reverse complement.
GCGAGGGCGGTGATGATACAATCCGCGTGAACCTGAACACGGGTGGTACGGACACGATCGACGGCGGTACCGGAACAAACACACTCGAGCTGCTGAACAGCGGTGCGAGTGACCTGAATACAATCGGCTCTTTGAGCAACATCCAGATTGTGACAGCGACGGCTCTGGCCGACCAGATTATTAATGATAATACGGGCCGCACTATTAATGCGGGCGGGGGTAACGACACCATTACGGGCGGCAGCGGCAACGACATCCTGAATGGTGAAGGCGGCGATGACATCTTCATTACGGCGATCGGCGACGGCACGGATACATTCGATGGCGGCACTGGCACGGATACATTGCGTTACTCCGGCACGGGCGTAACGGTTGACCTGACGGCGGACCCAGACACGCTTACATCTATCGAAGTGATCGAAGGAACCACAGGTGCGGATACGATCACGAACGACAATACGGGCCGCACCATTAACGCGGGCGGTGACAATGACATCCTGATCGGCGGTACTGGTAACGACACGCTGAATGGTGAAGCGGGAGATGATACGTTCCGCATCAACCTGGCGACAGGCGGTACGGATAATATCGACGGCGGTACCGGAACAAACACACTTGAGCTGTTGAACACAGGCGTGAATGACCTGACGGGTATCGGCTCCTTGAGCAATATCCAGATCGTAACGGGTACGGCCGGCGCAGACACAATCACGAATGATAATACGGGCCGCACGATTAACGCGGGCCTTGGTAACGACATCCTGATCGGTGGCACAGGCAACGATGTCCTGAACGGTGAGGGCGGTGATGACACCATCCGCGTGAACCTGGCGACAGGCGGTACGGACACGATTGACGGTGGTACAGGCACCAACACGCTTGAGCTTCTGAACACAGGCGTAAATGACCTGAACGGTATCGGTTCCTTAAGCAATATCCAGATTGTTACAGGCACAGGCGGTGCAGACGACATCATCAACGACAACACAGGTCGTACGATCAATGCTGGTCTTGGTAATGACACGATCACGGGCGGTACGGGCGATGACGTCCTGAACGGCGAGGGCGGTGATGATACAATCCGCGTGAACCTGAACA
>JAUIIA010000002.1 GCA_030432025.1 Alphaproteobacteria bacterium | reverse complement strand
GAAGAATTGCGACAGAAGGGATGTGACATTCATTACACAAAGCTGGATGATGCGGATAATGCTGGGTCGTTCACAGGTGAGGTGGAGCGGGCGATAGAGCGGTTAGGGTCCGAAAAAATTGTTGTTACCGAGCCGTCTGAGTATCGGGTACTAAAGGATATTGAAGGGTGGGCGGATCAGTTTGATATCGAGGTAGAGATCAGGCCCGATGATCGTTTTCTTGCGACGCATAAGGAGTTTCAGGACTGGGCGGACGGGCGCAAACAGCTGCGGATGGAGTTCTTTTACCGTGAGATGCGCAGGAAATACGACATTCTCATGAATGGTAGTAAACCCGAAGGCGGGGAGTGGAATTATGATGACCAGAACCGTAAGACCCCGAAAGAGCATCTGGACATTCCTGAAACCTATAAAGGGCAGACGGACGAGATTACCGATGAGGTGATTGCGCTCGTCAAAGAACGGTTCGATGACCATTTCGGCGATGTAGAGCCGTTTTATTTTGCCGTTACGCGTGATCAGGCGCTGTATGCGTTGAATAAATTTATCGATGAGCGGCTGAAGCTGTTCGGGGATTATCAGGACGCGATGATGGAAGGGGAGCCATGGCTGTATCACAGTCATCTGAGTTTCTACATCAATATTGGTTTGCTTGATCCGATGGAATGTATCGAGCGGGCGCAAGCCGCGTATCTGGAAGGTTCAGCGCCGCTGAATGCCGTGGAAGGGTTTATCCGTCAAATACTGGGCTGGCGTGAATATGTACGCGGGATTTACTGGCTGAAGATGCCGGAATATGAAAGCGAGAATTATCTGAGAGCGGACCGAAAGCTGCCGTGGCTGTATTGGGGCGGTGAGACGAAGATGAACTGCCTGCGGCAATGTGTGAAGGAAACCAAGGAGAATGCGTACGCCCATCATATTCAGCGGCTGATGGTGCTTGGCACGTTTGCGCTGATTGCGGGGCTGGACCCCGATGAGGTGAATGAGTGGTATTACATTGTCTATGCGGATGCGTATCAATGGGTGGAATTGCCGAACGTGACGGGTATGATCCTGTTTGCGGATGGCGGCTTGCTGGCCTCTAAACCCTATGCGGCGAGCGGGGCGTATATCAATAAAATGTCGGATTACTGCAAAAATTGCAGCTATAGCGTGACGAAGAAAAATGGTGAGAAGGCCTGCCCGTTTAATTATTTATACTGGGATTTCATGTTAAGGAATGAGGATACGTTGAAGGGGAACCCAAGGCTGAATATGAGTTATCGTACTCTGGAGCGTATGGGGGATGAGAAGGTCAGAGCGATTAAGGATGATGCGCAGCGGTTTTTCAAGAAGATGGATGCGGGCGAGGTTGTGTGAGCAAGAAAGCCGATTTGCCGACCAAGATTTGCCCCGTATGTGAGCGCCCGTTTAGCTGGCGTAAGAAGTGGGAAAAGGTTTGGAGTGAGGTTAAATATTGTTCCGAGCGGTGTCGGCGTAATAAAGACAGATAACGCTACTACTCACAGCCTTTGGCGTTTTTCAGATATTCGAGGATGGTTTTTTTCACCAGATCATAACGTTGCCACGGAATGAAATGCCCTTGGCCGTCCAGTTCGATAAGGTCGACATCGGCATTGACCATGGCGGCCTTGGCGAATGTGGCGTTGCCCGGCGGCACCAGCCAGTCCTTGCTTCCCTGAATGACGGTGGTTTTTACGCTGATATCTTTCAAAGCATTGGCTTGTGCTTTCAGACCGTTTTCCAGCGCCATCATTTCCTTGGTCGTGATGTTCATCGCATCGGAGAGGACCCAGCTTGTCGGTGGGTAGCTGGCCAGATAGTGGTACCAGCGTGGCTTGTGGAGTTTCGGGTCAATTGCACCTGCAAGCAGAATGTTGCCGGATAGCTTGTCTTGGTAATCAATCGCCATCTGGACTTGGATCGGTCCGCCATAGGAATGGCCAACCAGCAGGAACGGCCCGCCATGTATATCCAGTGCGGCTTTCATAATCATGTCGCCCTGGTTTTTCAGGCTTGTTTCTGCCAATCCGTGATCCGAACCGCCATAGCCCGGACGGTCGATGGCGAACATAAAGGCTTTTTCACGCAGTTCGGTATCACCCATATATTGGCCCCATGCGCGCCAATCGCCGGGTGCGCCATGGATGAATAGAATTGCCGGATTGCAGTTTTGCCCCGTGACGACGCCATGGACGGTTTTGTTGTCTTCTTTGAAGTAGATGTTTTTCAAAGTGCCGCTCGAGTTCGCCTGTGTTTCCTGTTGTTCACCATCATAGGGCGGGTTATTGCAGCCCGTCAGCAGAAATATCACCGCCAATGTTGTTAAAGTTCTCCACATGGAAAACAAGTAGCACAACAAAAGGTTAGTTCAAATGGGTTGCAATGCATGGTTTAAACGGCTTTATTATGTCCAGAACTGAGTACGCGGGGAATGATGGATACCGAAAATCATGTCGATAGATTCGACGAGGCGCGCCGGCCGACAATTGCGTCGACGCTGGAGTTGATCGAGCGACTGCATGTTGGCCAGACGGATGATCAGGGGCAGCCCTATTATCAGCACCCCGTTCGCGTTGCCATGAATCTGCTGGATATTTGCCCGCTGGCCTCCAAGGATATGATCATGGCCGCTTTGTTACATGATGTCGTGGAGGATTGCGAAGGGGTGGATATCGAATATCTACGCCGTCTTGGGTATTCGGATGAAACGCTGGATATTGTGGAGATATTGACGCGTGATCCCGACGATCCGCGACCTTACCAGGATTTCATTGATGATATTATTGCCTCGGGTAATAAGCGTGCGATGCTGGTGAAGATTGCCGACAACATGGATAATTTGCATCCCGAGCGTGCGTTGCGCGCCGAGCGGTATACCGAGTCTATCCAGAAGCTAGCAAAAGCGGCAGGCTGGAATGAAGATTATATCTTCAATGCGATTTCGACGGCAAAGCCGTTAACGGTTCTGAATGCGGAGGACGATTGGGACTGGTTGGACGAGCGTGCATATTGATTGCTTAAATTTTAGACGGTAAGGTTTTTAAATGATGAAAAATATTCTTTTTACAGTTTTGGGTTTTGTTATTGCTGTCGGCGTGTTCGCGTATGCAAGTCAGAATTTCTCCGTTAGTGACACACAAAAAGATGTCGATCGTTTTACGGGTGAGCTGAACGAAAAGGCCAAGGACTATGATAATGGTCTGGAATCCGAAAATATTGCGGAAGCCGCCAAAGACCTCATCAAGCAAAAGTCCCAGACCAAAGAAAGCAAGGAAAAGGCGGCATTCTTATTCGCCAGCTACCTTGGTTTCAAATACAGACAAACTGAAGGGTATAAAGAATATTGCGCCGACCATGGTGTCGATACGTCGAGCTTTTCCTCTTATTTTTTAGACGTGAATAGCGAGGTAGAAGGACATGTCAGCCGCAAAGTATCCGCGAATTTCATGGAGCAAGCCTTGCAGCCCGAAGTGAAAAAAGCGATCGGTAAGATGATTGATGATGAATTTGCCGAGCTGAAGCGTGTAAGCGGTACGGAGCCAAAGCAGCTTTGTACGGTTATCGCGACCGAGCCGGAAATGATCGAGCAATATGTCGATTTTTCAAGAAACCTGCCCGAAGCTTATAACTACATCATAAGCTACGAGGGTAGGCTCTAGATTTTACGTTTAAAAGGCTTAGTAAGCTTTGGAAACGCCGCTCGCGACAGCTGCTTCAGCCTTATCTTTGGACATGATCGCGCAGAGTGTCGTTCCGCATGTTCCGCATCCACCTTTGGCCATGTATCCGCCTTTTTTAGTCTGGTGAATGGCGGGGTCCTGCATCTCCACGCCTTTTTCTTTGCACTTCACACAATATGCTGTAATTGCCATGAGAATCTCCTTTCGAGATAGTCTTAAGTACCTCTTATTATACCATTTTTTGACAAAAATAGGGGTGTGAAGATGTTTTTGCTGTAAAAACAGTGGGTTAGGGGTGTTTTAGCCTTCGTGGACCCGAAAGTGCCGCATGTAATTCCAGGCTTCAGCATTAATCTGCGCGGCGATGTCGTAGTACCAATGGGTGTGCCCGCCGAACCATATTATTTCTGTAGGGTGTCCTGACCTCATTAGGGTCTCTGCGCACTGTTGCGTCGTCTTTACTGAAAATAGCTTATCTTCGGTTCCGTTTATCAGAGCGATAGGGCGCTTTTTAGCGTTTCTGGGGAGTGGGTGTTTGCCGTTCTTCAGTGCTTCGGTGTGTATTGCTCCGGCATGCACGGCTGCAGAGGCGAAAAGCTCAGGATGATAGAAAAGTGTGCGCAGGGCGAATTGCCCGCCGTTGGAGTGACCGAAAAGATAAACACGGTTCGGGTCTATATTATATTTGGATAACGCGTCTTTATGCAGAATTGGAACCATATCCAGATCGCTGTCAGGATCCCATGAACCGTTTTTACCATGAGGGGCAATAAGGATAATTCCAGCCTTGTCGGATGCTTGCTTCCATCGTTCAATCATGGATGCTCCCGTTCTGCTTCCGCCGTGAAACAAGAAAACAGCAGGGCGTTTTTCCGTTTTAGCTTGAGCTGGAACGTAGGCGTTATAAGCCCTGATTTGGCCATTAACTGAAATTTGTCCTTTTAGTTGCCCGTCATCAGTTTCTTGATAGCGGTTAGAGTAGCGTGAGGGCGGTATGTATGGAGAAATGGTTTTATTCGGAACGACAACTTCTTCTTGAAAGTTTTCTTCGAGATCGTCGAAAATCAAAGTGAGCTCATCACTATAAAAGTAAGACAGGCCGCCACAAATAACTATAAGAAGGACAATAAGAACTTTCATGGTTTCGAGGTTATTTCTTTCTGATTTTAAATAGTCGTTTCCACAGAGGATCGTTTTTATAAATGACACTGCCGATTTCGTGTCCGTATTGATCGAAGAGCTGGACGTAAATGCGAGCATCTAACTCTCTGCCAGCTTGCCCTAGTTGCTGTGAATACGTCACGGGTATCGCATTATCCCTTTTGCCATGCAGTAGGTATAAGGGAGCTTTTATGTTGCTGATTTCGGTTGGGGACCAAATTCCCGCGCTTGAAATGCCTGCGGCGAACACATCAGGGTAACGTTCAAGTGCGCCGATAACACCTGCACCGCCCATCGAGTGTCCTGTGATGTATATCCTCGACGGGTCTATTTTATAGCTTGATCGGGTGTTTCGAATGGCGTTTATCACAAAAGGCAGGTGATCGGGCCATGGAAGGAATCCTTTGGGGAGGCTGTAATCGCTATCATCCGGTGTTGCCCAGAATGATTGTCCCGGTGCGATGGGCACCAAGACAAAAGCCGGGAATTTTCTTCTTAAAGATTGTTGTGCCAGTGCTTCCGCTGGGTAGGAATGGACGCTTACGCCATGGAGTGAGACGACTAGCGGGTAGCTTTTGTTCTCGTCATAGTTCGCAGGCTGCATCAGGTAATAAGCGCCCACGAACGGAAATGTCGCGCTTACGCTAAAATGCTTAGAATAGAGTTCGGGGTTCTGGTTAACGGTTACTAATGATGTGCGTAAATGAGGTGTGGCTAAAAATAGTAAAATCAGGAGCAGGAATGCCAAGCGCAGGTGCTTAAATATTGAGTTTTTGTTTTCGTGTGCGTCTTGTTCTGATTTTTTTGAAGTAAACATTATGAATTCAGATACTGTTAAAAATCAGGCGATTGAAAAAATGGTGGAGGTATCAGGTGACACCTCGAACCGCCTATTTGAGGTTTTAGCTCTCTGGGAAAGCCAAATCAAGAAATAATATGACTAGTGCAAACTGAATAGTCAGGTTACATTAACCTGATGTCTTTAAGCTCTTATTATCAAGCTCTTATCATTGACTTTTTAAACGCTGACCAAGAAAAAATTCTTGGTCAGCTTACTGCTAATCATCATTTTTCTTTAGAAATATCGCAGCGTAATGCCTGGATTTCACAAATTGAAAATTTAAAAGAGCAACTTAAAGGTTTTAAAAGAGGCCAAATTTTCTTTGAGTTTACAATTCCAAGAATGGGAAAGCGCGCCGATGTTCTGCTTTTGATAGATAACGTCGTTTTTGTGCTCGAATATAAAGTTGGTGCTAAGCAATATGATCGGCATGCATTAGATCAGGCTTTAGATTATGCGCTAGACTTAAAAAACTTTCATGAAGGAAGTCACCATAAGACAATAGTTCCTATTTTAGTGGCTACAAAAGCACCGCAAGCTATTAAGAATGTTGAATTGTATCAAGATCACGTTTCTAAGCCTATTTGCAGTAATGGCTCAGACCTTTTAGAAATTGTAAATGATGTCGTTTCGAATAAACAGGATACCTCGCTTGGTAATATTCAGGTAGTAGGATTTTCAGATCAGCAGCAAGATGAATTTGGTAGTGAAGATTGGGCTGATAGTGGATATAAGCCCACACCAACAATTGTTGAAGCCGCGCAAGCCTTATATCAAGGGCATACAGTCCAAGAAATTTCTAGATCAGATGCAGGCGCAAAAAACCTAACCGTTACTTCTGAATGTATTTCAGAGATTATTGAGTATTCAAAAGCCAATAAACGAAAATCGATCTGCTTTGTAACTGGCGTGCCCGGGGCTGGAAAGACACTTGCTGGTTTAAATATTTCTACTCGAAAGCTTGAAGCAGGAACAGAAGAACATGCCGTTTTTTTGTCAGGGAACGGCCCTTTAGTAGATGTTTTAAGGGAAGCGCTCGCACGCGATGAAGTATTGCGTAGTAAGAAACTGCACAAGCCTATAAAAAAAGAAGATGCAAAACGAAAAGTGGGCGCGTTCATTCAGAACATTCATCATTTTAGAGATGCGGGTTTAAAGACAGAAAAAGCGCCCATTGAACACGTTGTTATCTTCGACGAAGCACAAAGAGCATGGAATCAAGCGCAAGCTGAAAAGTTTATGGTGCAAAAGCGTGGTGCAGTCAGTTTCGATATGTCAGAGCCTGAGTTTTTGATTAGCCTAATGGATAGAAAAGAAGATTGGTGCACTATCATTTGTCTTATTGGAGGCGGTCAGGAAATCAATACTGGTGAAGCTGGCCTTATTGAGTGGTTCCATGCGTTACAAAGAAGCTTTAAGCATTGGGATGTATATCATTCAGGGCAATTATCAAATAAAAACTATAACCTTGGCGAAAATTTAGAGGGCAAAATACAGTGTCTAAATGCCAAGGAAAAATTAGGTTTGCACTTAGCTGTTTCAATCAGATCGTTTCGCGCTGAAAAACTATCAGATTTCGTCGGGGCCATTATCGATGGCGATCACGCGCAAGCACGATCACTACATTCAGAGCTCACCAATTATCACATGTCCGTGACTAGAGACATAAACCAGGCGAGAAAATGGCTAAGAAGCCATGCAAGAGGTACTGAGCGCCTCGGTATGTTGGCGTCCTCCGGAGCTCTCAGATTAAAACCAGAGGGCATTCACGTTAAAAGTAAAATTGATCCTGCGAATTGGTTTCTGAACGGAAAAGAGGATGTTCGTTCATCATATTATCTAGAAGATGTTGCCACCGAATTTGACATTCAAGGATTAGAGCTGGATTGGACAGGTGTTTGTTGGGATGCGGATTTGCGCATGGAAAATGAACATTGGGCCTTTTATAATTTTAAGGGCACTAAATGGCAAAACGTCAATGACCGCTTTAGACAGTTGTATTTAGCGAATGCCTATCGTGTTTTGTTAACGCGTGCGCGCCAAGGCATGGTTATTTTTGTGCCTCACGGTGATGATAATGACCATACAAGACCCAAATGGTATTACGATCAAACCTTTGAGTTTTTAAAGTTATGTGGAATTAACGAAATATAAGATTTCAATAATAACTCTCCAATTGCGGCTTACAATTCAAACAAATTTATTTTTTCTTGAGTTTATCCAGGCTTTCTTCTAACCTTCTTTTAGGAGTCGATTGCCCAGGTTGTGAATGACCGAAAAGACGATAGAAAATTTATAACATGCCTAACAGGTAGCCTTCTTTAAACCGCTGGCATGGTTGTATTTAAACGTTCACTATAACCGCTTAAGCCCAGCAGTTTTAAAAACGGAGGTTGCTATGCAACAAAATGTTACTAAACTCTGTGCAGATTCTCTGCGCTCTTTTCTGAAAAATGAATACAATATCAAATTAAAATCAGGCCATGCTCACGAAATCGTGGCAGGTTGTTTTGGATATAATTCAAAAATCTCGTTACTTGCAGATAAAGAGTACTCTCTAAATAATCTCGAAAAGTCTGAGTTGATTTTGTTCAATAATAATACTTCTTTGCTGCAAAATCGCCTAGAAAATCTAGAAGGGCTATCCCCTGAAATGCCTAGTGTTGATATCTTAATTAATCGGATATTGTCGGTTTTTAAAAGTAATGAGCTATACGTGAAAAAAACATTTTCCTCTTATGAGGATTTTGCTTTGTTATTAGCCGAAGAGCATCTCCAACAACACATAGGTCACTTGAGAATGAGCCCTATGCCACAATGGATCACTGATGTAATAGCCAGCTTAAACCACACACAATTATCTTTATTGGTAACTTTTAATTATCCTACAGTAACAGGTAAACAAAACAGATATTGTAAATTTGATATTACTCTTCCACGTATGGCGGGAAACATTGGTTTTGGGGCTCCAAATGTTATGCCAACTTTTTATTCAGGGCAATTTAGAGATCCAGATTTTAACCCTGATTTCGGTATAGTGGAGGCGTTATAATGAACAAAGTAAATGTGAATGATTTCTCCCGTCAGTTGGAGTGCATCTACGATAGTGAAACTTACTCTGTAAGGGATAATGGTGCCGTACTCCGTCATCCGCGAGATGGAAAACGCCCACGACCAACGGATAACAAATGGACCTTTGGTAAGCCTAATAATCAAAATGGTTACATGTATATATCTCAAAAGCGCATACACAGAATTATGGCTACAGCATTCCATGGAGAGCCACCAACAAAAGAGCATGTCGTCGATCATATCGATACCAATCGTCAAAATAACCGTCCTGAAAATTTGCGATGGTTAACTCGGCTTGAAAATGCTTTGCTCAATCCTATCACCGTTAAGCGTATTGAATTTATTTGCGGAAGCATTGATGAGTTTCTAAAAGACCCTTCAAAATTAAGGCAAAGTAGTTTTGAGCCAAATCTGGGGTGGATGAGAACGGTTACTCTTGAAGAAGCTCAGGCATGTAAGGCGCGTATGCATTTATGGGCAGACAGTGACAGACAGGCTTCTGGTAATGGCTCATTGGGAGAATGGGTTTTCAGACCTATTACCCCTTCTAGTAAAGAAAATACGTCATACGGAAAAACAACACCATTTAATGAAAACGCTCATGCCAAAATGAGTGAAGTCCCTGATACAAGTCTACCTGATTTAGTCATGGCTATTACACCTGGCGCAGCTCAACGTAAATGGTCAACACCAACTGAATTTCCTTGTTGCCCCAATTGTAACACGAAATCTATTGAAGCTTATGCAAAGCGTTTACTGCCTGGTGAAATATTTTCACGAAATAACTTTTCAACGCATACTGTGTTGGAAACCGAGATCATTAATGACGGGCAGGAAATTTGTGTTATGTGTGAATCTGATGGCTTGAAACCATGGTCACTCGCTAAAATAACTTTAGAAAATAATTTATATGTTCATACATGTGTAAGCACATTTTTTAGTCCAGAAGGCGCTGAAAAACAATTATGCCTGTTGAAGGGCATGGAATGGCTTGGTGAAGACTCGATTGATGATTATTGTTAATTCTTCTCGAATTTGTTTATGTGGTGGTGTGAAAGTTAGAAAAAGACTGTGTTTCTGTAGTGCGTCACCACATGGCTAGAGGGATGAAACGGGAGAGCGCAGCATCTCCCTTTCCAAGCGCATTGTATTACAATACACAGCTTGCGGACTGTCTTAAGTTTTTTTAATTATTTTAGCTCAGAAGCCGAAAACTCCTTATGAAATTTTGAAGGCAAGCGGTCTTCTTTTAAATAAAAGTTTGGATATTTATCTTCTTGTATCCATGCAAAGCTATTTAACTTATCTTTGAGCACTCCATATTGACTAGGCATAGCTAGCTCGTCCATTGTTCTTTTAACAAACGCTCTATATTTTCTGTTAAGAAAGTACTGCTTATACAAAGCTGACGGTATAGGTAGATCGATTCCAGTATCCTCACCAGTTAAATTAATTCCGATGATTGTGGTCGGTGGTGATAAGTTAATATAATTTTGTTGTATGCCTTTTTCTTTCAAAATATTTGCACCTACTTTTTCTATTTCTCTAGCCATTTTACTAAGAGGTTTATAATCGCCAAGAGATATAGAGCTTTGGATTTCTTTTAACATTTCCCGCAATTCAACCACCTCACTTTCCTCACGTATTTGGAATAAAACATCCAAGAAATCGTTTTTATTTTCGCACTCACGGATAAGTAAAGGTAGAAATAAAGGCAAATTATAAGTTTCAGAACTTTCAATTGCTCCCAGTTGTTCTAACGAATCGTAAACACGCTGTTCAAATGTTTCTAAACCTTTAGTGAAAGCTGATGTAAAGTCATTAGCATTTTTTGCTCCTACATTTATTCTGTTTAGAAAATCGTATGAAAAAAAGTCTCTGAGTGGGTGAGGGGCATAGAAGCAATCATGTTGCGCAGAAAAAACTTGATGCCAAATGTATTGATGTCCAATCCATCCCATAACAGATAGCATTCTTTGTAAATGGCGCGACAGTTTATCCCAGTGGACAGGCTTTCCATCTGTACCAACAATTCTTAACTCTTTTCCTAAAACTTCGTCAGATCGGCTTGCTAAGACTGCCTCTATAAGGGGGCTCTCTTTGTCTATTCCCATGGCTCGAAATACTAAGAAAAACTCAGATGAACTATGCTCCCAAATGAGCTTACTAAAAGCATTGATTTGCTTGAAATATTGACTAAATAAGGATCGATCAGAACCTGCCTCAAATGCTTGAGCCCAAATTTTTGTCATAGAAGACGATATTGTTAAAATTTCAGAATCTTCATTTTTATCCATAGGTTCAAAAGAAAAAAGGTCATTATTTAAGAGAGCTTTTCTGGCTGATGTCAGCTCTGTTTTATAATTATCTGGAACAATAATTTTATCGGATAGCAATACGTATTCACAAAACCGAGCTAAACTTACATGCTCAATATCTAATAATGCTGGGTCTTTTATAGGAGCTTTGCCTAGAGCTCTCTGCACACTAGATATCGTTGCATTATCGATGAGAACTTTATTCATATTATTCGTTTCTTTCTAAATCTATAAAACTAATGGAGAACATACCAAACATCTTTACAACGGGATAGCAAAGGTAACAGGAAAAAATGCTACATTATCAATTAAGACGAAAGGCAAGCTGTGTATTGTAATACAATACGCTTGGAAAGGGAGACGCTGCGCTCTCCCGTTTCATCCCTCTGGCTATGGGGCTTCGCCCGTACGCATGCACATGCGATGATATTCTGATCCTGTCGAAGGCACATACGAACAGGAGCAGATATCATGAAACCCGACACAGAAAAATACCTCGCGATGATTGACGATTGGGATATGACGCGCGAGCAGAAAATCCAATACATCCACGACCTTTGGCACATCATGGAGAGCTTCGTTGATCGTGCCTTTGGCAAACATCCCGTCCAGAGCGCGCGTGATAAATCCTCAAACGCCGATAGACAGGATTCAATGAAGCGGCTAGAATCCACTCACCCAATGAAGAACAAAACCGATCCGCCGCCGCAAGGAGTCCGCCCATGAAAAAAAGCCATAAACAAACCGCCGTCATTTATGCCCGCGTATCCTCGGTTAAACAGGTCAAGAAAGGCGATGGCCTCGGATCGCAAGAAACCAGATGCCGTGAGTATGCCGACCATAAGCAATATCAAGTGATAGAAGTCTTCCGCGATGAGGGCGTATCAGGAAGCCTCATCAATCGCCCGGGCATGCAAACCATGCTCAAATTCCTTAAAAAGCACAAACATGAAAACCCCGTTGTCATCATTGATGATATCAGCCGCCTAGCGCGTGACCTTGAGGCACACATTCAACTTCGCACCGCGATAGGTGACGCGGGTGGGAAGCTCGAAAGCCCGTCCATTGAGTTCGGTGAAGATTCCGATAGCAAGCTTGTAGAAAACCTTCTCGCCAGTGTTTCGCAGCACCACCGCCAAAAGAACACAGAGCAAGTCAAGAACCGCATGCGTGCAAGAGTGCTCAATGGCTACTGGGTGTTCTATCCGCCAACGGGGTACAAATATGAGCGCGTCAGTGGTCACGGTAAAATGCTGGTACGTGATGAGCCTATGGCCTCCATCATTCAAGAAGGCTTGCTCGGCTTTGCATCAGGGCGCTTTGAGAGCATTGCAGAGCTTACGCGTTTCTTTGATCTCTATCCAGAGTTCCCGAGAATGCGTAATGGCAAAGTGAATGTGCAGCGCGTTTCCGACCTGCTGCGCCGCGTTCTTTATTCTGGTTATATCGATGTGCCGCAATGGGGCATATCGCTGCATCCTGCCAAGCATGAGCCGTTGATTAGCTATGAGGACTTTCAAAGGATACAAGAGCGCTTGGACGGACGCGCCAAAGCCCCGATGAAGGCGAATATCAAAGATGACTTCCCGTTGCGTGGGTTTGTCACTTGTGGATGCTGTGACCGACCTTTAACCTCCTGCTGGTCAAAGGGGCGTAATACCAAATACCCGTATTATCTCTGCTCTAACAAAAGCTGCGCCGAATACGGTAAGTCTATTCGCAAGGCACAAATGGAAGAGGAATTCCTTGAGATTGTCCGCAGCCTCAAGCCGTCACCCAAAACATTCTATATGGCGCTCGATATCTTCGATCAGCTTTGGAAGGATCGCCAAGGCCAAGCCAAAGACCAAACAAAGGCTCTGAAACAGCAATTTGCCCTGATTGATCGTAAGGTCAACCAGTTCTTAGACCGCATTGTAGAAGCCGATAATGCGATTTTAATTGATACGTATGAGGATAAGATCAGAAGTCTGCAGGAAGAGAAGCTTATTATGGATGAAAAGATCAAAAATTGCGGTCGTCCGATAGAGAGCTTCGAGGATACTTTTAGAACCGCTATCACATTCCTTGGAAACCCTCTTAAACTGTGGGAAAGCGAGTGCATCGAACAGCGCAGAATGCTGCTTCGAATGGCATTTGCGGACAAGATTACCTATGACAGAAATCACGGTTTTAGAACCGCCGCTTTCTCGCAGCCATTCTCGCTTCTAGCCGATTTACGGGAGGGGGATAATGAAATGGTGGGCGGTACTGGGATTGAACCAGTGACCCCTTGCGTGTCGAGCAAGTGCTCTACCGCTGAGCTAACCGCCCCACCGAAATGCGATAGTCCGATAGAACTACTGGTTTAGGAAACAGATTTCAAGAATTTTATGAGTTAAGCGGCGAGAAGGGTTTCAACCTGCTTGACCAGATCGTTCAGGTGGAACGGTTTGGATAGGATTTCCGCCTTTTCCGCATCGATATCATCACGGCCCATGGCGACGGCGGCGAAACCTGTAATAAACATGACTTTGAGGTTTTCGCGCAGCTTCGTGGCCTTGTTGGACAGTTCCACACCATCCATGCCCGGCATGACGATGTCGGTCAGCAACAGGTCGAATTCCTTGCTGTCATCTTCGAGGATTTTAAAAGCTTCCAGACCGTTTTCAGCCGCTTCGACTTCGTGACCGGCCTTTTCCAAAGCCATCACGAGGAAAGAGGACATTGACTGGTCGTCTTCTGCGATAAGTATGCGTGCCATAAAATATTCTTCTTTAAAGCCAAGAGTTTTAAGCCTCTTCATGCTCAAATTCAAGCTCTGAGTTGTTATGGGCTTCATCATTGGCGTATAGCGGGGTGATGAAGCTGTCATACAAGTTCTGGGGCTTGCGTAAATCATCCTGCCACTGCGAGTCGGGTTTATAGGTCAGAAGGGCGCTCATTTTGCGTTTTATGCGGGCGGCGGCGAAGCTTTTAAGCTGTCTTGGTTTACACAAGGCAAAGCTTTTCAAGCCCGCAAAGCGTTTATAGAGCACGTTATCGCGCTGGTGAATTTCGATCCATTCCAGAGGCTGGGTAATGGCGGGGCGGATAACGCCTTCTTGCTCGGGCCATGTTTTACGAATCGCGCGGACAATCATGTTGGTGATGTCGCGAAAACGCCGTCGGTCGGGACTGATCTTGAAAGATGCGGGCTCGGGGTCGAACAGGTTTGGCGTGACAGTAAGGCGTTCATGCGTTGCGGGCCAGTCGATCAGTTCAAGGTCACCGTAGGAGTTCTCGATCAGGGCTGTATGACCGCTGCGCAGCCAGCTGCCGCAATTGGCGTAGATGATATCGCGAATGGGTTTGATGACAGGAATGTGGGTATGGCCGCAGATGAGGCCGTCTACATCTTTTTCCATCGCCGCCTTATACACGGCGTTTTCAAAATTATTCAGCAGGTGCAGCGCCCATTGTCCGTGCTTGCTTAGAGATTTGGCGAGGGAGAAGCGCTTGGGCTTGCCCTTTACCATTACGGTGGGCGGGTTGTGGCCGCCGATAAATTCCATGATCGAGTCATAGATACGGTCGCTCCATTGTGATAGCGGGCCTTTGAGGATTTTGCGGTCGAACTGGTCACCATGCATGACGAGGAAACGGCGGCCGTCATAGGCCTCATGAATGGTTTTATCGGTGATTTCTATGCCTGCGCGTGCAGAAAAGCGTTTGCGGACAGAGCTTGGGAGCTTGCGCACCTCTTCGTCATGATTACCGGGCAGGAAGGTTATTTGTGTGCCCTTGGCGGCTTTGGCGGCCAGTTCGTCGAATATGCGGTTGCAGTCCTCGGTCCAGTACCAGCGTTTATGCAGCTTCCAGCCATCAATGATATCGCCGACAAGGTAGAGTTTTTCGCATTCGAAGCTGCGGAGGAATGAAACAAGGGCGGCGGCGTCAAAGCTTTTGGCGCCGATGTGGAAATCGGAAAGGAAGACCGACCTGTAATATTGCGGGGTGCCCGCATTAAGGTGCGTATTGGTCACTATATGTTTAGCCCTGTTAGATTTTACCCGCGAACGCAGATAAAGGGACGGTGGCCCGTCTCTCGCTGCCTATTTTATGCGACTCGCGCTGTGCAGTGCAAATTTGAGGTGAAAAAGTGAATGTTTTTCACAGATTAAATAGGGTCGGGAATGTACTAAAAAATGCCTAGACGACCTTGTTCAGGAGCGCGTCCTCGAACTGCTTGGCGACATTTTCCCATGTGTATGTGTTTTTGACATGTTCGGCCCGTTGTTCAGGGGTTCCTTGCAGCATGGCTTTTTGCGCGGCGACGGCGAGGTCGTTTTCGGTCAGGCTGCCCAGGAAATCCTCGGTGATGATGTCTTTTGGTCCTGTCACATTATAAGCGGCAACAGGTAGGCCGCTGGCCAAGGCTTCGATCAGGACGATGCCGAATGTATCGGTGCGTGAGGGGAAGACGAACACATCGGCGGAGCGGTAATGTTCGGCCAGATCCTTGCCGAAGCGTTTTCCGGCAAAATAGGCTTCGGGGTATTTTTTCTCCAGCATGGGGCGGCTGGGGCCATCACCGACGACGACTTTTGTGCCTTCCCATGGCATGTCGAGGAAGTCCTCGATGCTTTTTTCGATGGCGACGCGGCCGACATACAGGGCGATCGGTCCTTCCATATCTTTGTAGACGGTGTTTTCGCCGGGTTGATACAGGTCTAGGTCAACACCGCGCAACAGGCGGTGCATCGGGTTTTTAAAGCCCCATTCTTTCAACGTGTCTTCGAGACTTTGTGTGGCGACCATCATGACGCTGGAGGGGGCGTGGAAGTCACGGACCATGCGCTTTGCGCGTTCATGTACGAAGCCGTAGATAGGCGGCATGAATTTGGCGATGCGCTTTGCGGCGTAATCGGGAAACATCGTATGGAAGGATGTCGAGAACGGTCGGCCGTGGCGCAGGCAGTATTTACGTGCAGCCCAGCCCAGAGGCCCTTCGGCGGAAATATGAATTTTGTCGGGGCGGTATGCTTCGATCTTTTTTTTCAGCAAGCGGTAGGGCTTAACGGCCAGTTTGATTTCACGGTAACCGAGCATCGGTACGCGCAGAGGAAAGTCGGCAGGGCCTATGACTTTGACTTCATGGCCCATTTTGATGAGTTCTTCGCTCAGATGCTCGTAAGTTCTGACGACGCCGTTTACTTGGGGGAGCCATGCGTCACTGATGATGAGAAGTTTCATAAAGTCAGGTATACTCTAATTAGGTGATTATCTTTTAGTGCCTATTTGTGTCTACTTCCGGTGGCATAGACTTTTTCAATGGTCAATCATACAGTGGTCAAGGATCGGGTCCAACGAATTTCATGATGATTATGCACAAATACAGAGCTTTATGGGGTGCCTTTGCTGTCTTGATGATGGCTTCGCCCGCGTGGTCGCAGAGTTGCGGTTATAACAAGGAAGCCATCGTTAATCTGCGCAAGCCGATTGCGGGGTCCTATAATGTTTGGGACACGATTCATGGTGATCTTGAGCATACGGAGCGGTTTTATGATGCTTTGCCGCTTGAAGGTGGCGCCACCGTATTGATGGTCGGCGACCGCGAAGGTACGGAGGATGCGCAAAAAAGCCCGTTTATGATTGCTGTCGGGCGCAACGGACGCGTTGTGTGGGAAAAGGCGATAGAGATTCCCGGATATAAGACACTGGTTAAAATGGAAGAGCACCCGCGCGGTTTGCTGCTTATGGCGAATATCCATGAAGGCGCGAAAGATCAGGGGCGCGATAGAATCTGGATAGGGGCTTTTAATGTCGAGGGTGAGCGGCTGTGGCAAACGACATTGAAGGGTGCAGCGGGCATGCATGTATATGGGCATGATGTTGAACATGATGCCGAATCCAAAAGTTTTGTAATTGCGATGACAAGGGCGACGGTGCAGGAAGGTTCGGCACCGCTGACGACTATGCTTTACCGCATTAATGAAAGTGGGCGGACGATGAATAGCCGCGCATTTGCCATTGGCGCGGATAATACCATTGAAGATATCGAGATTATGGATGATAACAGCATCATCGGCGCGGGCTTTGCCAATAATGCTGTCGGGCGGCGTGATGGCTGGATGATGCGTGTTACGCCGGATTTTATTTTGAACTGGCAGGCGCCATATGCGCGCGGGGCTGCGGCCGAGTTAACCGGTGTGGCGTTGTTGGGTAAGAAACAGGAATATGCGGTTGCCGTCGGGACGGCTTTGCCCAAAGACGAGGGTTTGCGCGCGGGGTGGGTTATGACTGTTGAATCCGCCGGCGGTGATGTAGCGTGGCAGCGTTATTTCAGCGGGGATTTACATTTTGAAGGACGTGATGTGATTACGAATGAAGAAGGTTTAACGAGTGCTATCCTGGATGGCGAAACGCCTGACGATAGTGATCAAATCGAGCATATAAGGCTTTTGACGTTTAATCCGCGCGGTGACCTTTTTACAAGTGACGAGTTTTTTAACGGCGAAGGCGTGGACGCGGTGCGTTTGATCCAGACCCCGCGGAAGGACCGTCTTATTCTGGGTTCAACCCGTGTTGTTGAGCGTATAGGGCTGGTTCAAGACGGAGATGACGCGGAAACCAAGGTTACGGTGGACGCGTGGGCGGTGGCTGCTCCGCGTCCTGAACATTATGAAGATCCTTGTATCCCCAAAGTACGGACATTGGAATAAATGCAAGAGGGTGAATATCATCAATTTGTCATAAGTGACGAGCAGAGTGGAAAGCGGCTGGATAAGGCGCTGGCCGAATTGCTGCCGGATGTGTCGCGGTCACGGCTGCGGGGGCTTATCGATGATAAGGCGCTGACGTTGAACGGGCTGACATGTACGGAGGCTTCGCGCAAGGTGGCAAAGGGCCACACCATTGAATTAAACGTGCCTGCGCCGGAAGAGGCGGAACCGGAGGCGGAAGATATTCCGCTGGATATCGTGTTCGAGGATGAACATATGTTGGTCATTAACAAGCCTGTCGGGCTTGTTGTGCATCCGGGGGCGGGGAATTATACGGGCACGCTGGTCAATGCGTTGCTTCATCATTGTAAGGACGAGCTGTCAGGAATAGGCGGGGTTATGCGCCCCGGCATCGTGCACAGGCTGGATAAAGAGACCAGCGGATTGATGGTTGTTGCTAAAACCGATCAGGCGCATTCAGGGTTGGCGGCGCAGCTGGAGGATCGGTCCCTAAGCCGTATATATACCGCGTTGGTGGTCGGGGTTCCTGTCCCGATGAAGGGACATGTGGATATGCCGATAGGGAGAGATCCCAGAAATCGCCTGAAAATGTCGATTAAGGGCAAGAATGGTAAGCCGGCAAAGACGCATTACCATATCCAGAAAACCTATGGCGACCAGTTTTCGCTCGTAAAATGCACGTTGGAAAGCGGGCGGACGCATCAAATTCGGGTGCATATGCAGGCGATCAAGCACCCTTTGGTCGGGGACCCGTTATATGGGCCGCAGGATACCGCTGTACGCGGGGCAGTGAAACGGGCGGGATTCGCCCCTGAAATAGCGGAAAAACTTATAAAATTCCCCCGTCAGGTCCTTCATGCGGGGAGTATTGGCTTTATTCACCCTGTTACGGATGTTGCGATGCGTTATGACGCGCCTTTGCCTGACGATATTTCTAAGTTATTGAAAATATTCAATTAAAAATAATTTCCATAAAATTTTATCTAAATTTGTTGTATTTACATAAAATTGTATGTATTCTAAAAGTATAAGGCCAGTGCGTGAATAGGTCTATCAGGGGGAGGGCAATCCCCCTTACATGACCAAGGGACATAAATAAGAATTTGAGTGAGCACTACGGTAAAAAGAATAAAACGGACTAACGGCGGGAAAAATTAATTAAGAATAAAAATCCATTACAGAATTTCTAACGGATTAGATCTCCTTTTAAGACTACTTCATCCGATCTGGTACGACTAAACACCACCCTTAGGGGTGGTTCTTTTTTGGTCGATTTCGACGAATTTTCCAAATGCGGATATGGCGAGTGGCCAGATGATTTCACTGGCGACGCAGACCAATAATGCGGTGGGTGAAAAGTATAAGGCGGCCACTCCGATGGCGAGGCCGTTATTATTTACACCCGAGCAAAGGGTGTACGTCTTTTGCTCCTTTTTACTCATGCTCGCGGTGCCGATCCAGGCTAGTGCGTAAAGCAAAAAATAAAGGCTAAAATTGGCTAAAAGCGCAGGTGCGGCGAGTAACGGGCTATCCAGTATTTCGTGCCGCTTGAGTGCGAGGCCGAGCATAACGATGCCGCCTGTAAACAAAACGGCGAAGAATTGCGCGTTGTTTTTTGTCCATTGCTTGGCGGCATTATGTCTGCGTACGCCTGCAAAATATGCGGTTGCAGGAAGGAATATTGTTAGCAGCAAAGTCATGGTCATGTGCCCTAAATCGAGCGAAATATTCTGCCCGATGAGCAGCCCGGTCATGACAGGTATGATGAGCGGCGACAGGATATGGGTGAGGATTGTCGCCATAAGGGCGAAGGATGTATTGCCGCGCATGATGTTCGCCACAGCGGCGCAAGATACCCCCGTCGGCATGAGGGCGAGTAGCAGCACACCATCGGCCAGTTCGGGTGCGATTTGTAACGTCAAATAATAAGCAGGGGTCGGTAGCAGCAAAAAGCGCAAGATGTAAAAGACCAGTGCCTTGGTGCGGTTGATGCCCTGTAGTTCGGCGAGGGAGACTTTTGAGCAGGAGAAAAAGATCACCAGAATGATCGCGCCCATGACTGCATAGTTCGGTAATAAATCCAGACCGGGCAGGAATAAGCCCAGAGCAATACTGATCAGCATGACCGTATTGAAGTGGTTTTCGACGAAATGTTTAGTTTTACTCATGGTGTTTGTACGACCTCATCCCAGTATTGCGCTATATGACGGGCGGAAAAGGGTTCCGTCAATTCATAAAGCGGTATCGGGTTACGCAAGCTTTGGCCTATATCACGCCCGAACGGGACAAAGCGAAGATCGGCGTCAACATTGTCAGGGACGTATTTAAACCCGCCAAGCGGCAGGGAGAGGCGGATGCCGTGGTCGGAGCTGGTAGTGCCGCCGAATAAATCGAAGTCACGCTGGTCAGTGACTGTTACGTATCCTTCCAGCATTGCGCCGTTACGAAAGCGTTTTTGAAGCGCAAGGGTGCCGCCGATATCTTCGGCAAGGTGACGGCCAAAACGGGCGTTGAGTGTAGTGTCCCAGATAGGCAGGTCGTACCAGCCCTGTATATGGGCGCTGAGGAGGTGGTCACCGTTCAGTCCTAAATTCATAGAGGCTTGCGGGTCGCGTTTGAAGGCAAGGAAGCTTTCCCCACCGATGGCCCAACGCGCGTCATAAGGGCGGTAGAGAATTTCTCCGCCGACGCCCGCATATTGTTCCTCCAGATAGCCCCCCATCATGGATAGGTGGAGATCGGAGCGGAAGCTGTGCGTGAAGGAGGAAAAGGCTGTTTCCACGGCAAAGGTGCGGTCGGCAAAGAGATCGATGTCGGAGCGGACGGGCAGCAATACCCGTGGGCGGATCTGCGCAAGGCGGTCAAGGTTGTCTGCGACGTTTAAACGCAAGCTGAAGAAGCTGTCCATGAGGCCGAAAAGTTGTGGGGTTTGTGTGCCGACAATCAAAGAGGTTCGGTACAGGCCTGTGCTGTCTTCTTCCGATAAGCTGCCTTGGGCGTCGATGCTCAGGTATATGTCTTCGAGGCCGTAATCGTATTGGTTGGGGCGATGGCTGCGTTTAAGGGCGGGTTTATCTGCGGGGCGGATGTCCGCCGTGTGCCAGACTTCAGATGCGCTGCCTTGATTATGCGCGGCGCTTTTTTCAAGTGAGGCGCGCTGCAAGCGGATTTCAGGGCCGCTCAAGCCCATGCGTACAGGGCGAATGGTCAGTTCTTCGACATGGGGACTGGCATGGTTGGCCATATGTTTTGCTGCGCGACCGATTTGTAAGGGCAGAGAGCCGCGATTTTGCAGGGTGAGGTTTGCGGATGCGGTGCGTGTGTCTGCGTGAGCGTTATAGAGCTGGATGTTTTCTGCCGCGGCTTTCAGCTCCATTTGTGAGGGGATGTTCAGGCCCGTGCGGTAGGGGCGGAACGGAACCTCGCGTTTTATCTCATGTTTTGTGGTCGGCCAGTTTTTGATATTGCCGTCAAAGGAGAGGCGGGCCATGACCTTGTCGGTGCCGAGCATGCCGAGGGCGATATCCATGCCACGATAGCCCCGAATATCGGGCGTATAGTTTGCGCCGAATGCCCATGGCGCAGGGGCGTCATAGTCAAAGGCTGTGCTTTCTGCCGCGTATCTATCGGCACCGTAATCGGCTTTTAGGGATAGACCGTCGATGGGGGTGAAATATTCCAGCCCGCCGAAAACGCCGACCTTTTCGCCCGTAAACCAGTCATTGGGCTGGTTCGGGTCTTCACCATCGAGCGGGCGGGCTTGATCGAAATGGCCGAGGATTTTAAGCGGATTGTCGAAATGGCCCGCGCTACCGTAACGGCCCCAGCCCAGACCGGCTGTGAAATCAAAGTCGTGATAGCGTTTGGAAAGGGCGAGATATTCGCCCGCGCTGCGTTTATGGCCGATGGCCGATTGCAGACCGAGGGCTAGCTCGGGTGTGTATGCGGTTTCCTCCAACAATCTTAGTTTTAAATCCAGTCCCGGATAGAGGCGGTCGGGCTCGTCATTGATGTTGGAGACTTCGGCAGTTTGGCGCAAGACAACGGATACGGGGTCGGCGAGTTGAAAGCCGATAAATGAATGTACGTACGGATCAGCGGTGGAGACGCCCGCGCGTATGGTGCCGGCGGGGTCCATGCGGGCATTGGGTACGGTGTTCAGGCCCAGAGCGCCGTAGAGATTAGTCGTTGTCTCGGCGCGTGCAAGATCTCCGCCTGCGGTCATAATGCCGCAGAACAACCCGAAGCTTAAAATCGTCACTCGTGATATCCGTTTTGGAATCAAAACGTGTCCTCTGAAAGGCTTTTCACGCCTCAAGTTTTCGGCAAATACCGTTGTATGTCAAAGATTCTAAAGGTTTCGAATTCATAAAGAAGTTTATAAAATGAAAACTGATAGTTGTGTTTTTTTGACAGAGTTTTATGGACCCTCAGTTTTCCTTGTTAATGTTCTACATTTACGGCTTTCTTGCCGTCTTGCTTGCGGTGAGCTTCGCGGGTGTAGTGTATTTTCAGTTGCAAAAGGCGAACCGTTATATTTGTGCGCTGGAGCAGGCTTCAGCCGTTACGGGGTGCGGGCTTGTCTTTTTTGATAAGCATAGCCAGTTTTTAGATGCCAACACCCACGCGCATGCGTTCATGCCCGACCTTTTTGTGCAAGACCATTCATCGCTTCGTCGTAAAGGCATTAATATCAAAAGCTTCTTTAATTACTGCTATGACCATGCGGTTGATGTTGATGACAATTTCGTAGAAACCCTCGGGCGCTCTTATGAGGTTTCGGGCGAAGTTTCAGGAGATTATAATTTTTGGGAAGTTATTCGCACCCATAACGGGAGGCTTTGCGTGGTCGAAGCTCAGCCGTTGAATGACGGTGGCATCGGTTTCATTATTCTGGATGTTGATAATGTGAAGGAGCGCGAGGAGCATGTGCTTCGTCTGAATCAAGCTAACCGCGAATTGTTTGAGGCAATCGAAGCCACGACGAGCGGCATGATCATTACCAAAGCAGATGAAAACGGGCAGCATTTGGTGACATTCGTTAACCGTGCGTTTTGTGAATTATTCGCGTTCGAGAAGGAGGATATACATCTTAAGGATCTTCTTGAGCTATGCCGTATGCGGGGCGGTGAATATTTGTTGAAGAGGCTGCAATCGATTTTGAAGCAAGAAAAAGGTGGGAATATCGAGCTTCGCTACGACAATAACGACAAGGCGAATAGTTGGTATGATTTAAAGCTCACCCCCGTGTACGATGAAGACGGGCAATTGGAATTATATGTTGGTATTGTTAGTGATATCAGTGAGTTAAAGGCGCGGGAGAAAGAGGTTTCGAATGGTCAGCGTCTGGATGCGCTGGGGCAATTGGCGGCGGGCGTGGCGCATGACTTTAACAATGTGCTGTCGATTATAGACGGGTATACGCGCCTGACGATGGTTGCGAATGAGGGTAACCCGAAGGCTATAGGCTATCTCGAGAAAATCAAAACAGCGACAGATCGGGGTGCGAACCTGATCAAGCGGATGCTGACCTTTAGCCGTCATAAAATTGTCGATGAAGATGTTATCGATCTGGGAGAAACTATCCGTGATCAGGAGCAGTTGTTACAGCCACTTTTGAACGCGTCGATCAAGTTCAATATCCTGAGTGACTCCGAGCCTATGTATATCGAATGCGGGCAGGACACGATTACGCAGATACTGATGAATCTTGTTGTAAACGCCCGCGATGCAATGCCGCATGGCGGTGCTTTGTTTGTCGAGGTTCGTTACTGCGATCAGAAAAGTTTGCCCAAGGAATTACAGTCGGAGGATGAACAGACTTACTGTGTGTTAAGCGTTGCGGATACGGGTACAGGGATCGAGGCTGATGTTGTTGAGCGAATTTTCGATCCGTTTTTTACGACCAAGGATAAAGATAAAGGCACAGGGCTAGGGCTTTCCATGATCTATGGCCTGGTGAAACAGAATGGCGGGCTTATTAAAGTTGATACCAAGCTAGGGCGCGGTACGGCGATGAATTTATATTTTCCCCTGACTGATAAAGCACCTAAAGCCATAACCGGATCGTTCGAAGATGTTGATGAGATCAGTTTTGACGGGTTTACGGTGTTGCTGTCGGAGGATGAGCCTGATTTGCGGGAGCTTGTCGGGAATATGCTGGAAGAGCGGGGGATGAATGTCCTGCGGGCCTGTGACGGTCATGAGGCCTTATATCTTGAGGATGACTATGAAGGTAAGATCGATTTGTTGCTTACCGACGTTGTGATGCCAGAGTTGAACGGGGTGGAGCTGGCGGATTTGCTATGCGAGTTGCAGCCAGAGATGAAGGTTATTTTTATGAGCGGTTACCCCGCAAGGGGGCAGAGCGCGCATGTTGATATCCCCTTGGACAGCACGTTTATTGCCAAGCCGATTGTTCATGAAGATTTGATCCGCATTATTTATGGAATTTTGACAAATGCCGATAGCGGGACGCTCGAGGGTCAGGATATTCGTACGCCTCGCTGGAAGAGTGAAGGGCATGAAGAGACACCACCAAGAGAGGGATATGCATCATGAGTGACCAGTTTGCAGATTTGAAAATTTTGATTGTCGAAGATCAGGGCGAGGCGCGCGCGATGATGCGCAATATGTTGACGGAGCTGGGGGTGACGCAGGTTTTTGAAGCGCCCGACGGGCGAGAGGCGATGAACTTTATCGACTCGGCGTTTGATTTTATCAACCTCATCATTTGTGACTGGAATATGCCTGGCATGAGCGGTGTGGAGCTGCTTAGGCAGTTGAGAACGGTCGACCCGTCTTTGCCGTTTCTGATGGTGACAGGGCGCAGCGATATGGAATCTGTCGTTGAAGCGAAATCCAGCGGTGTAACAGCTTATATTCGTAAGCCGTTCTCGCCAAAGCAGCTTGAGGCAAAGCTTCGCATTATTCTGTACAAAATGGCTGCTTAAAATTCGTAATCGGTATTTTCACTTGGGTGGGCTTACGATACTCTATGTGTATGAGCAAAACGGATTATGATCTCTGTGTAATAGGTGGTGGTATCAACGGGACAGGCATTGCACGGGATGCGGCAATGCGGGGTTTGTCCGTGCTGTTGGTCGAGGCTAAGGATCTGGCACAGGCGACCTCTTCGTCGAGTACCAAGCTCATTCATGGTGGTTTACGGTATTTGGAATTCTATGAATTCAAGCTGGTCAGGGAATCTTTGCGCGAGCGCGAGGCTTTGCTGAAGATTGCACCGCACATCATCTGGCCGATGCAGTTTGTTTTACCGTATTCGCCGCAGCAAAGACCGTATTGGATGATCCGTTTGGGGTTGTTTCTTTACGACAATCTGGCGCGACGTGATTTGCTGGATGGCTCGAAAGGGCTGCAGCTTATCGGCACAGGGTTGGGCGTGCCACTGGACGACCGTTACAAAAAAGGGTTTTCCTACACGGATTGTTGGGTTGATGATTCCCGCTTGACGGTTTTGAATGCTGTTGATGCTGCGGAAAAGGGTGCGGAGATTTTAACGCGAACGGCGTGCCAAAAAATTATTCCGCATCGCGACTACTGGGAAATCAAAATCAAAGGTGAGAATGATCAGGAAGTGCGCACCGTAACGGCCGGCATGGTCGTTAATGCGGCAGGGCCATGGACGCGAAAATTGCTTGAGCAATCCGGCCTTGATAAAGGTATGAAACCAGTGCCGAAAATAAGGCTAGTTAAGGGTTCTCATATAATTATTCCGCGCGCCTTTGAGGGTGATCAGGCGTATATTTTGCAGCAAAAAGACGGGCGTATTGTCTTTTTTATTCCGTATGAAGGGGATTACACTCTGATTGGAACCACGGAAGAAGATTACGATGGTGATTTATACGAACCGCGTATATCGGACGATGAATTAAAGTATCTGGTCGATGCGTATAATACACATTTCAAGGGAGAGATCGCGGCCAAGGATGTGTTGTGGGCCTATAGCGGTATTCGTCCGTTGTTTGATGATGGTGATAGCGAGAGCAGGACGGTTACGCGTGATTTTGTGCTGCACCAGCACCTTGAGTCCCGTGCGCCGATGATCTCCGTGTTTGGCGGGAAGCTCACGACATACCGCGTGCTGGCGGAACAAACGCTGAATAAGCTGTTGCTGGCGCAGTCACGCAGGGAAGTGTGTCGGACGGCATTTAATCCGTTGCCGGGTGGTGAATTCGGACCTTTACAGTTCGGGGCGTTGCTTGATGAATATAAATCCCAGTATCCGTGGCTGCCTGAGGAGGTTGTCGAGCGCTATGCCCGTGCATACGGAACCCGAACGGACCGTTTTTTGCGCGGGGCAAAGGCACCGGAAGATCTGGGTAAACATTATGGTGACTGGGTCTTTGAAGCCGAGATTGTTTACTTGATCAAATATGAGTTTGCACGAGAGGTAGAGGATATTTTCTTCAGGCGTTCTAAGCTGGGGCTTCATGTTTCGGAAGAGACAATGGAGGCCGTTGGTAAAGCGTTGCCGAAGCTAAAGAAGGATTTGTTAGGATGAATGACCAACCCACCTTGTTGACGATTGACCAGGGCACGACAAGCAGCCGTGCGATATTATTTGCAGCAAATGGCGATATCATGCAGCTGGAGCAAAAGGAATTGAAGCTGCATTATCCGCATAAGGGATGGGTGGAACAGGACGCCGAAGATATCTGGCATGACACGTTGGCGTGCTGCAAAAAAATTCTCGATAAAGCGAAGAAGATGCCTGTAGCCATTGGCATTACTAATCAACGTGAGACAACGGTGGTGTGGGAAAAGAGCACCGGAAAGCCACTATATAACGCGATTGTATGGCAGGACAGGCGCACAAAGGATGTTTGTGCTGCGCTGAAAGAGCAAGGTCACGAGGCTAAGGTGACAGGCAAGACGGGGTTGCTGCTCGACCCGTATTTTAGTGCAACGAAGATTCAATGGGTGCTGGATAATGTTGATGGTGCACGTGAAAGAGCCGAGGCAGGCGAATTGGCGTTCGGGACGATCGATACGTTTTTGATGTGGCGCCTGACGAAGGGGCAGGTGCACGTAACGGATATCACAAATGCGTCACGGACCATGCTGTATAACGTCGTTGAGCAGGATTGGGATGACGAATTGCTAGAGCTGTTTAAGGTGCCGCGTTCGATGTTGCCCGAAGTGAAGGATAATGTTGCACATTTTGCTGATACGGATGCGGTCGTGTTTGGTCATACAATGCCGGTCGGCGGTGTTGCCGGAGATCAGCAGTCAGCGTTGATAGGGCAGGGGTGCACCAAACCCGGAATGATTAAGGCAACATACGGAACGGGCTGTTTCGCGTTGATGCATATCGGTGACCAGTTCAAAGTTTCGGAGAACAGATTGCTGACAACGCCCGCGTACCGCATTGACGGCAAAATCCAATATGCGGTTGAAGGGTCAATATTTGTTGCGGGTGCAGCGATTCAGTGGCTGCGTGACAATATGAAGTTTTTTCACGATGCTGCGGAAAGTGAAGCGCTGGCGACATCGGTTTCAGACAGTAATGAAGTATATTTTGTGCCGGCCTTTACGGGGCTGGGTGCGCCACATTGGAACCCCGATGCGCGCGGTATGATAACGGGGTTAACACGTGAGACGACGAAAGCGCACATAACACGTGCAGCATTGGAGGCGCAGGCTTATCAGACTCTTGACCTTGTCTCGGCAATGGAAGGCGACAGTGGATATGAGGTGAATGTTATGCGTGTTGATGGTGGGTTGGTTGCGAACAAATTTATGTGCCAGTTCCTGTCCGATATGCTGGAGTGCGAAGTGCAGGTGCCTAAGAACCATGAATGTACCGCATGGGGGGCCGCTGTGCTGGCGGGAGTGTATGCCGGTGTGTTTGAAGGCTTGGATGATGCGGCGGAGCAATGGAGTGCGCAGCATATTTACACAGCGGATATGGATGAGGCGACCCGCAATAAAAATCGCGATGGTTGGAGTGCAACCATCGCGCAATATCGTTAATTCCAGAACCTTAAATTACGTTAATTGTCTGATCTACGAGCAATTCTACAGTCTGCCCGTTATGCGTGCCCTGATAGACATCAAAGCTGCCATCATCTGTACCTGTATCGAACAGGCCGCCTGTAAGCTGGATAGTATCGCTTGAGTCGCCTGTGATGGTTAGTTTGTTTACGAAGTCGGTGAATTCAAAGACATTTTGTGTACTTAGGGACATGACTACGTCACCGCCCGTTAAATCGATATTCTCAATGCCGTGAATGGTTGTATTGGTAATGTCGTTTGCAGTGAATGGACCGCCGCTTAGGTTCGCAAAGTTAAGAACGCCAGGGACGCCTGTGTCCTGAATGCTGAGTGTGTCTCCTCCTCCGCTATTGGACATGCCGCCAATGATTTTCAAGCCATCGAAAACCATATTGCCGTTCACTTCCAGGATGAAGGTGTCATCTCCGTCCATACCGTAGAACTTGTTTGTGAAATGGTTTGTTGTGGTGCCATCATATTCAAGTATGAATGTGTCATTCTGGCTGCCACCGAATACCACGTTGTTATTGTTGTTAAAGCCTTCGGCCACAACTGCAGCGTTTGATCCGCCACCCAAATGAATGGTGTTGGTGCTTGAGGTTTCGAGAGTTACCGAGTCATTCCCGTTATTCAAGAATATGTTACCGGCGGAAAAGCTACTGCCACCATCGCCCAGAACGACGGAGCTACTGCTGAATACATAGTCGTCTGCGGTGCCTACGGTTCCTAAACCTGTTCCATCGAATTCGCTCTGATCCGGTGCTATGAGGGCAATTGTGAAGCTGCCTGTTGCTGTTTGACCGCCTGTATCTGTAGCGATGACGTCAAATGAGAAGTTTCCATCGGTAGCAAATGGGCTGACATCAAAGCTCAGCACGCCGCTGGCATCAATATTAAAGCTGGAGATTGGGCCTGTTGTGCCAGACTGGTTTACCGCTTGGAAGGTAAGTGTATCCGAATCCATGAATTCGCTGTTCAGATTGTAGACAAACGATGAGCCGCTCGTGACTGTAAAGAAGTCGGTGTCAGGCTGGTTCGTTTGTCCTACTTCGAAACGACCACCAGGGCCGAATTGAGCAGGCGTTTGTGTGCTTTGCGCATCGGTAATAAAGACAGGGACAGGGCCACCGCCAGTGCCGCCGGCAGATGAACCATCTTCAGGTAAAGGTTCAATTGTATCGGGGTTTTGCGCTTCCTTAAGCGTTGTTTTTAACGCCAATTTTTGTGTGTCGGTCATGGTGTCGGAGCTTGCCAAGATAGCTTTTGCTTGCTCGACAGTCATGTCTCCGCTTTGTACGGCTTCTTTCAAATTGGCTTCAAGTCCTGTGGAATCGGAGCTTAGCTGATCAGAGCCGAGTTTATTCTGTACTGTTTGCTGAAGGACGGGTTCTGCTTCCTCAACGACGGCTTCCTCGATTTTCTCAGTGCCTTCGAGTGTGGGCTCAAGAGCGCCGGTTTCTTCACCGGTGCCTTCGTCGACTGTACCGTCAACATCGCCGTCGGCGTCGCCATCAACAGTGCCGTCAGCATCAAAGTTTTCTTCCGTCGGGGCAGGCTCGCCTGCATCTTCTGCGGGCTGATCGTCATTAGCATCCGGCGTTAGCACTTCATTGGCCGCATCATCGATTGATGAGAACAATGTAGGTGAAACGTTTGAGAGTGTGTCAAAACGCTGGGATACGTTTTCAGCATCCATTTGACCGAGGTTACGGATTTCACCGATGACAGGGTCGATTTGTGCTGTTTCGAAGCGATCGTCCAGTGTGACCTCGTTTTCGAGATTGTCACGAACAACAATAGCGCCTTCGATAACGGTGACTTCACCGCTGTCGGCATCACCTGCGATAATCGTACCGCGGATACCGATAGAGCCGCTTGGCATATCGATGTTTACATCATCGGGATCGTCACGACCGATCAGGCCGGATGTGAAGACGAATACACCTTTAAGGACGGAGAAGTTTTGTGTGCCGGATTCTGTGGCCGGGTCGAATACATATTCATCAATGGCCAGACGCGCATTGTTGGACACAGCGAAGCTGGTATCGTCGATAAAGGCGACATTTACAGCGCCTTCGCCCGCGGTTTCGATGACATCGCCCTGATAAACGGGTGTGCCCATGGAAATTGTCTCTACGGAGCCATCTGTGCGGGTAATTGTGGCATCACCGCTAACCTCATCGACCGCGCCGACGGGGCTTACATCGCTCATGGTTTCGGCTTGTGCGTATTGATCACCGCCGGAGACGAAGGAGTTAACTAGTTTTGGTGTCAGGACCAAGCCGCCTTCGGCTGTCAGGTCCGGTGCGCTTTCCGCAGCGAAGTACCCTTCGACCGTGATTGTGCCTTGCGGGCCGTCGAGTACCAGATCCATACCGTCGCGCTGCATCGCTGCATCGCGAATGTAGCTGGCGTCCGGCAGTTCTACCGTCGGTCCGTCAATTGTCAGAATGTTCGTTGTTTCAGAAGAAGAATCGAAAAAATCGTAAGCCATGTCCCCAAACCCTGTTTATGTACGCAGTATACCTGTTTTTATTAATTTATCATTTTAAAAAATCGGGCCGATATACTCTGCCCATTCTTTATTTTACGGCAAAAAGTCTTAAAGAGTACTAATCTTTGAATAAAATTTTACCTAAAATTAGATCAAAATTGGACTAATTTCTGATAAAAGTTCAAATAAAAACCTAGGTAAAACAGTGCTTTATGTGTTTGTGCGTGCGTTTGTGCCGTTTAGTCGGAAAAAAGTCGGAAAATAAATATGTAAATTATTTGTGGTTACTGTTTTTTAGTCTGTTCGGCTTCGATAAATATGCGCTTAATGAACGGGAACTGGGCTTTGATGCTTTGATCAAGCGTATGGATGATCTCCTCGATACGGCCTGTCTTTAGACCGTCCTTGAATTCAAGACTGATGTTGGCGAGTACGAATTCTGGCCCCATATGCAGGGTCAGGACTTCGTTTACCTGTTCGATATCATTTAGCTCGTCGGCCATTTTTCTAACGGCATCAACAGTTTGAGGATCAGTTGCTTCACCAATGAGTAGGCTTTTTGTCTCTATAGCCAGCCATAGGGCAGTTCCGGCGAGGATAAAGCCGATACAGACAGATGCGATACCGTCCCAAGCCGCGTAACCGGTTACCTGCGCCAGTGTAATACCAACAAAGGCGATGATCAGACCGGCCATGGCGGCAGAATCTTCAAACAATACGACGAACAGAGTAGGGTCCTTGCCGCGTCTGACAGCTTGTAGGTAGTTCATTTTGCCACGAGCGGCGTTGAATTCCTTAAGCGCGATGTATAAGGCGCCGCCTTCGAAGATCATGGCGAGACCAAGCACAATATAGTTGATGGTCGGGTCATTGATTTCCGCAGGGTGAAGAATGTGGTGCACGCCTTCATATATCGAAATACCCGCACCGACCGCGAAAATGAGGATGGCAACGACGAAACTCCAGAAATAGACCTCTTTGCCGTGGCCATAGGGAAAGCGTTTATCGGCAGGCTTTTTCGCGGCTTTCAGCCCGTAAAGCAGTAGAACCTGATTTCCGGTATCGACTATGGAGTGAATGCCTTCGGAAAACATGGCTGAACTGCCTGTCATAGCGGCGGCGACGAATTTAGTGATGGATATCAATCCGTTCCCGATTAAAGCGGCGATGATGACTTTTTTGGATCCTGCGGCCATGCTTATTGCTTTCTTTTCATTTCAGTGCGTTGCCGCACTCCTAAAATAGTTTGAACTTTATTCGTCGTCGTTTGCGCCTGCTGAAAAATAAAAAACAGGCAATAAGGGTTATATAAGGGCTACGTCAATATATTCGCGGGTTTCGCTCTTCAAAAGGGCTTCGTTGGTCTTTTTTAGGCGCTCGATCAGCATTTGGATCAATGCACGTAAAATCGGGTCTGCGTCTTTCAGCATTTCGTTAAGGGCCTCGGGGGTGATCACGTATAATTCCGTATCCTCGATCGCCTCTACGTTCGCGCCATAGGGTTCGTCGGAGAATGTGGAGCTTTCGCCAAAAATCTGGTCTTCGCCGAGCTCGGCCAGCTCTACCACTTTTGAGCCTTCCTCCAGATATACGCGGACTTTGCCCGATAGAATCATATAGGCTTTATCGGCTTTATCGCCTTGGGTGATGACCCGTTCTTTGGGTTTGAATTTAAGAATCTCGAGATTATTAGTCATCTCTAAAGTTTAATGTCTTTTAAAAGCTGAATAAAGAGAACATTTTTAATGTTTCTTCACTGGACACGGGCTCGCCTTTTTTCTATAAGGCTAAATCGATTTGTCATCAAATCATCGGCCTGGGTAGCTCAGTGGTAGAGCAGGCGACTGAAAATCGCCGTGTCGGCAGTTCAATTCTGCCCCCGGGCACCACTTTCCCCTTACATCTTAAGAGTTACCCAGAGAGCGGGTTGAAGCCCCGACACGGATTCTTAACTAAGCATTCGCGGGGCGAATGGGTCGGCAGTTCAATTCTGGCCCCGGGCACCACTTTTCCCTTACATCTTAAGAGTTACCCAGAGAGCGGGTTGAAGCCCCGACACGGATACGGTCGATTTTTTCCGATTTTCCCCCGTAAAGGCCCGCTATTTGGTAAAATGGAGGGGTAGAAGAGGTGTTTAATGAGTGACGAAATCAAAAAAGAAAGCTGGGACAAGGGGCCTTATCCAGTTCTGATTGGGCTGCTTATTGCTGCTACTATTATTGTTGCTAAGGAGTTCGAGCTGTCTTTACTAAGTAATATTATGGCTGCGGTTTTCGGAGCCTCGATGCTTTTTGTTGGGCTTTGGCACTCTTTTCTCTTTTTCGTGGTCGAGTTTTACAGAGTGGTAGCTATAATTAAGGGGGAAAAGGTTGAAAAACGGACGGTCTCTAACTACCTGTCGCATTTTTACTGCCTTGTTTACGGAGCGCTCTTAACGTGTGCGGGCAGTTATCTGTTTTATCTCGCATTCACGGGGCAAGCGGCAGGCTGAAATTAAAGGCCTGCGCTGTATTCGTCGCCTTGTGGGCCATCGAAGCTACCGTCATATTGTAGTCTTTCAAGCGGAATTCCGGCATCTACGGAATGGATTCGTCCACCTGTCAGGAAATATGCGGAACCGAAATACGGATGGCCTACACGATTAGTTGCAGCTTGCAGCTTGGAGAGGACTTCCGGTGTTGTGTCTGTGATTTCTTCAGCGCGAATTCTGTAGTGCGCGGCGCCGTCTTGTCTGTGCCATTTTGCACCTTCCACACGGGTGATGTCGGCGTTTTGTAAGTCATTGATAAACCATCCGTAATCGTCCAGATCAACGCCTGCTTTTTCAAGGTCTTGTAGTGAAATTGATTGTTCCGGCCATGCGCGCTTCAGGCGGTGTGGATCAGCGGATAGAAAATCCATCAAGCTGATGCTTTTTTGTGTGTTGGCAACAATGTGCAACATGTAACTCATAATACGCAGTCTCCCTAAGTGGAGAGGGAAATTAACGTATTATTAACCAATTGTCAAGTTTTATGGAAAACGGAAGGCTTTGAGACACCAGAAGAACAGCTCTTTATAGCATCCTCAATGGCGCTAACCATATGAATGGGAAGGGCATCTTTAAGGTTGATCAGTATTTTCTCTAATGCGGGTATGAAATCAGGGTCTGCGATAGTCTCAGCGGCCTCAACGGCCCAAGTTCCGTGAAACTCCCCTTCAAGCTCTTTCATTATAGCGGTTTTAATTTCCCCATCCTTTCTGTTAGCTAAACCAATAAGGGCTTCGCCACGGATTTCGTGATCCTCTTCTGTTAGCCGTGCTTTCAAAGCTTTGCGTATAGCTGGTGTGTCCATTTCACACTGCTGTCCTAAGCCAAAGGTTGCCCAATTTCGAGTTTCATGATGTAGGTCGGTAGTAAGTTTTATTAACCCTGCGACGGCTGTTTCGTCTTCAAAGCCGCTTAAAGCAAGCGCAACACCGTGGCGAATATCATCATTGTCATGATCAATTAGCTTCATGAGGTGGGGGATAGACTTGATTTGTCTTGTGTGGCTTAAGCCAAAAACTGCAGCTTCTATAACATCTTCGCTGCTATCATATAGCAACGGTATAATTGAGTCCGTGGCCTGAGTGAGGTAGGTGCCATTTTCAGCATCTAACTGTGAGAGAATAGTCGCTCCTATTTCTCTGTTAACAGGATCATCAGACTCTATAAGTTTGACTGAAGCTTGGTATTCAGTTTCAGTTCCGCGAAAGCGAAGTTCCCAGATTATATCCCAAAAACGGTCATCATTCTTTTCGTCGTAAGCTTTAGTTATTAATTCATTGGTGCTTAGTTTTTTTAATTCAGGCACTTCAAAACCCTCTTGATAAGAGTTAATTCAAAATACCCTGGAAACGGTCTTCCAGTGGCGGTGTGCGGCGTTTGCGGGTCATTTCGATGAGGCCGAGCGCGGTCATACCATGAATTTGAACGGTGCAGGGATCCTCATTGATGGCATCTTCGAGTGCAGCGATGAGCTTGCCTTGATCCTTCTTGTTCTGGGATTTCAGGAAATCCACCACAATAATGCCGCCACAATTACGCAGGCGTATCTGCCTTGCGACTTCCTTGGCGGCTTCGATGTTTACACCCAGATGCGAGTTGGTGTTGTTGCCCTTATTCACATCGACAGCTGTGAGGGCCGCTGTGCTCTGCATGATGATGTTGCCGCCACCAGGCAGAATGGCATAGGGGTGGAACAGGTCCTCGATCTGGCCGATGATGTCGCGTTCATGGAACAGGGCGAGGTCATCGGTTGCGTTGGACAACTCGACAGGTTCGATCTTCGTGACCAGATCAGGGGCGAAGATGGTGCACCATTCCTCGATATGTTTGAAATGGTCCATGGTGACGACTTCGATGCGCTCGATTGTTTGTGCTGCCTGATCGCTCAATGTACGTTGTACCGCATCAGGGCCTAGGGCGATCAGACCCGGCTCGTTGCCATCGAAGTAGCCTTGTATTTCATCCCATGCGCCTTTGAGGATACGGGCCTCGCGGATCAGCATATCGCTTTGTGTGTTGGCGGCGGATAGGCGCAGGATAACGCCCTGCATATCCTCCAGCGCATCCAGCATTTTGCGCATTTTCTTACGCAAGCCTTTGTCGCGGATACGTTGGGAGATGCGGTTGCAATCCATCAGGGCGCAGAAAATCAGGTACCGTCCGGGCAGGGTGATGTCCATGCTCATTTGCGGGATCTTGTTTTCCGGCTTGATATATTCATCACTGTCATTCGGCAGGTACGCGGTCTTTGCTTGCACGGCGATCATCTCGCCTGCTTGAAAGCGCTTGGTGATGCTTTCAGCGCCACCTTTATGGACTTTGCCTTTGCTGTCAGTGTAGCGGACATCGCTGTTATAGAGGATACCGGTGTTGAAACCGTCGAGGTCGAGATAGACGGCATCTATGGATTTATCGAAGGTTTTGACTTTGGCCCAGTAGATCGAGCCCCAGCGGACTTCTTCGTTGATCGGGTCGACCTCAAGTCCTTCGAGACGGCCATCTTTAAGAGCGGCTGCCCATAAACTGCCTTCTAATTCCTCGATCAGTATGTCCAAAATCTAATCCTTCTTGAAACCTGCTCCGGTCAATATTTGTATTGTATCATAAAGAGATAGGCCGACCACATTCGAATACGACCCACGGATAAATTTTATATAACTTTCGGCCATTCCCTGTATGGCGTAGCCGCCGGCCTTGCCGTCCCATTCGCCGCTTTTGATATAAGTTTCAACGTCATTTTCGGTCAGGCGTTTGAATTGAACGACCGTATCGACGAGGCGTTTGATGACTTTGCCTTCGGGTGTAATCAGCGCGATACCGCCATAGACGTGGTGACGACGGCCGGAGAGTTGTTCGAGGCATTTACGGGCATATATTTCATCCTCCGCCTTATCCAGAATGCGACGGCCGCAACCGACAACCGTGTCAGCGGCGAGGATGAAGGTGTCTTTATGCTGTGCGGCGATGGCTTCGGCCTTGCCAATGGCCAAACGCTGCGCTAAATCACGCGGCAATTCGCGCTCAAGCGGTGTTTCGTCTATATCTGCGGGGATGATGTCGTCGGGGGTAATGCCGACTTGTTCAAGAAGCTGCACGCGGCGAGGGGATGCCGATGCGAGTATAAGCTTACTTTTCACGGTAGATAATGCGGCCCTTGGTCAGGTCGTATGGAGTCATTTCAACAACAACCGTATCGCCTTGAAGCACGCGGATGCGGTTTTTACGCATCTTACCGGCAGTATGCGCCAGAATTTCATGGTCGTTTTCCAGCGTTACACGAAACATCGCGTTCGGAAGGACTTCCGATACTACGCCTTTAAATTCCATTAGATCTTCTTTAGCCATTTTGCCTCAAATTTCGTTTAACTTAGTAAAGATAAGGTTTTATACAGCATCCTGACAAGAATGCAACGGGAAGTGTCCACATTTACAGTCTATTAGCGCTTTTAAGCACGCATCATATGTGCTTTGCCCGTATGCAGGACGCAAATCAAAGTGAATAGACGGCGGGCGGTGTCAAAGTCCATGTCTATCTTGCCCTTTAGCCGTTCCAGTAGCAGTTCCGCACCTTCGTTATGCAGGCCGCGTCTTCCCATGTCGATGGCTTCGATGCGGGACGGATTAGCGCCTTTAACGGCTTCATCATAGCTCTGAACGATCATGAAATAGTCTTTGATCAGCCTGCGGTAGGGTTTTAGAGCCAAGACAAGGATCGGTAATCGCTCGCCTTTTTTGTTGGAGATGCGGAAAACCAGACGGTTTTCTTCCAAAGAAAGTGAAATGTCGTAGGGGCCGGAATCATCATGGAAGGGCACAAAGGTGTTTTCAGCCTTAAGGTCACGTAGCGCGATGTCGCGGTCACGTGAGATGAGGTTGCCTTCTACTGTGTTGGCGACCTCTTCAATCGAGATATGGTTGATGCATTGTGCTTCCATATTACTATTATGACGCACCGCACAATAAGTTGCCACTAAATTTATTAAGCGGCCTTGAGCTGCTTGTCGACAGACAGGCGGAACGCCTCGACCCATTTTTCGATAATTTCGGGCTGGGTTTTCATTGTCGAGCGGTTGACGATCAGTTTGGAGGATACCTCCAGAATTGTTTCAACTTCGACCAAGCCGTTGGCTTTCAATGTACCGCCTGTGGAGACCAGATCGACGATGCGGCGGCATAGTCCGAGGGCGGGGGCGATTTCCATCGCGCCATTCAGTTTGATGCATTCGGCCTGAATGCCTGCGCGCTCGTAATAGCGGGCGGTCAGACTCGGGTATTTTGTAGCGATGCGGATGTGACTGTGGCGGGATTTTTCTTCTTCCTGTGCATCCTTTTTCGGCATTGCCACGGACAGGCGGCATTTACCAATGCCCAGATCAACGGGCGCATAAAGCTCGTCATAGCTGAATTCTTCGAGCGCGTCGGAGCCGACTACACCCAGATGCGCGCCGCCATAGGCCACGAATGTCGCGACATCAAATGCGCGCACGCGGATGATATCCAGATTGTCATGGTTGGTGGAGAATTGCAGCTTGCGGCTGCTATCGTCATAAAAGGCATCTTCAGGCGTAATGTCGCAGGCATCCAGCAATGGTGCCAGCTCCTTTAAAATACGCCCTTTGGGCACGGCTAAAATCAGTTTCTCGCTCATGGTCATAGGGATACTGATAACAAAGCGCCGCGGCAAGTTGTTTTTAAACAAGACTTACGCGCGGCGCTTCTTCAGGGGATTCTTACAGGGGCTTTCAGGCCGCCGCGCGGGTCAATTCCACAGCTTGTGCCTTTGGTGTCGGGCTTACAGCCTTGGTCTGTTCCAAAAGTGGTTTAAAGCTTGTGAAAGCTTTTGCTTTGGCTTCCCAGCCACGGTGTTCAGGATCGGCATCGAAGTGGATCCATTCCTTGTTGAACACGTTCACGATCATTCCAGTGTTTTCAGCCAGAATACGTGCGATACGGTCGCTGTCCGCTGATTTTTTCAGGAACACGAAAGGTGCTGGTGCGCCGTCTTCGGCCAATTGCTGGTGTGTTGCCAACAGTTCGATTGCCGTAGCAACACACTGCATGTCTTCGTTGCCGTTTGTCAGGCCGCGGCCAATCGCTTCTTCGGCCATGCTCATGCCCTCATAGGCTTTGTTAGGGGTAATGCTCAGGTCAAAGACATAGGCTTCGGGCAAGCTTTCATGCTCGGGGCGCTCGTCCGTTTGTGCAAGCGCTCCGTAAAATTTTCCGCTCAGGCTTGGGCTGTCTGGATCAATGTTAAATAATGCCTCGCCACGTGAAGCGTAGATCTCTACGTCACCTTCGGGTACGGCATCTTTTAGTATCCGGGCTGAAAGCGTATCCGTGTAATGGAAATAGCAAACAATCCGTGGGTCAAATACTGGTTTAAGTGGCATGGTTTCTAAGCCTCTCCTCGTTATGGGAAAGGGTCATACGCCCCTTAATCTATAAAATCAAGCTTTTTATGCGAAAATTATGCGTTGTTTGCAGGGGGGCCTGAAATGGCTCCATCTGTGACGAATGCATCGAGCGATGAAACGGTGTGAGGCTGCCCGATACCCAGCTGTTCTTTTATGGTGTTTTCCCAGCTGGCAGCGATTTCCAGCGTGTCTTCACCCAGCTGCGTGGAAGGGTCGGCGAAGTGCTCAATGGCGGGCAGGTCGTTCTCCAGAAAGTTCTGTAATTCGACATCATCGTCATCATGAAGTGCGATTTTGAGCCGCGCATCGTCATGGATGGCGACATTGGCGTGAGCGATGAAAAGGGATTCGCGTGAGGGGATGTCTGTTTCAACGCCTTCAGGCTGGATGATCGATATCTCGGTCGCGGCGTTATGTATGTTTTGTGCGCGTTTAAGTGCGTTTCTGTCTTCGTCGTCTGCAAATGCATCGAAAGACATATCGAAAGGCGTAAATCCGTCTTCATTTGCGGTGTAGATATCACCACCACCCAGAAGCGCGATCAGAACGGCTTCCCTGTCATAGGGCTGGTCTCGGAAAAAGTCGGCGGCATATTGGGTGAAAAGCTCATAGCGAAGCTTGAGGTGCTCAAGAGATTCTTTGACCGACTCGGTTCGGCGTGCGGCTGCGCCGGGCATTGCGGCATTGTCCTGCATCATTCCGTCGAAGGTGAAGCGCACACAGGACTGTAAAACGTCGTCATTTTGAGGCATGCCCAGCTGTGCCATAACGCCGGTCTGGTTAAATGAAGCAATGCTGGGGATTTCAGTGGACTCAGTACTCATAAATGTCGGGCTTATGCCTTTTTGATGTTGGCTCCCACGTCGCCGAGTTTGTTGACTATGTTTTCATAGCCGCGCTCAAGGTGATAGATGCGGTTGATTGTCGTTTCGCCTTCGGCAACCAGTCCGGCCAAGACAAGCGCAACAGATGCGCGCAGGTCGGTGGCCATAACTTCGGCACCTTTGAGCTTTTCAACACCGCGCACGATTGCCGAATTACCCTGTACGGTAATGTTGGCGCCCATACGGTTAAGTTCGGGCACATGCATGAAGCGGTTTTCGAAAATTGTTTCGGTCACCAGCCCCGCACCTTCGGCAATTGT
Organism: Alphaproteobacteria bacterium; assembly: GCA_030432025.1. GTDB lineage: Bacteria > Pseudomonadota > Alphaproteobacteria > Micavibrionales > Micavibrionaceae > TMED27. The sequence goes on along the minus strand of JAUIIA010000002.1, from coordinate 345,131 downwards.
CAGCATCGCCATAAATTGCGCCTGCAGGTCAGTCGGGAAGCCGGGGTGTGGTTCGGTCATAATGTCGATGGCCTTAAGCGGCGTATTCGGATCGCGGCTGACGAGGATGTCTTGCCCGTCCTGATCAATGTCGATGCCTGTTTGTGACAGGTGGCCTATGGCTGCGCTTAAATGTTCGATACGGGCGTTTTGCAAACGAACGCTTCCGCCTGTCATGGCGGCCGCAACCATATAGGTCCCTGTTTCGATACGGTCAGGCAGAATAAAGTGGTGCGCACCGTCGAGCTTTCTTACGCCTTCGATACGGATCGTATCGGTTCCGGCGCCGCGGATTTTCGCACCCATCTTGATCAGGCATGCGGCGAGGTCAACGATCTCGGGTTCGCGTGCGGCGTTGGCGAGGATTGTTTCACCCTTGGCCAGCGTTGCCGCCATCATCAGGTTTTCGGTCGCACCTACGGATACTTTCGGGAACAGAATTTTTGCCCCCTGCAGGCCTTTTGGTGCGGATGCGTTGATATAACCTTCGTCCAGTTTGATCACCGCGCCCATTTCTTCCAATGCCTTTATATGCATGTCGACAGGGCGTGTGCCGATGGCGCAGCCACCGGGAAGGGACACTTTGGCTTCACCGAAACGCGCAAGCAAAGGACCAAGTACCAGAATGGAGCCACGCATTTTGCGGACAATGTCATATGGTGCGGTCAGTGTGTCGATCGGACCCGCATTGATGGCCATTAAATGGCCTTCGCGTTTGACGGCGCAGCCGAGATATTCCAGCAGTTCGGTTTGGGAATTCATATCGCGCAAAGAGTTCGGCGCGTTTTCGAAATATACGGATTGGTCCGTCAGAAGTGCGGCGCACATCATTTTCAAGGCAGCGTTTTTTGCGCCGCTGATGGGGATGGTGCCATTGAGCGGGTTGCCGCCCGTAACCACGATCTTGTCGAGGGGGGATTTGGTGACCTGTTTATCAGGTGCGTCGGTAATATCTGGGTTTTTAAAGCCGCGGGAGCGTAACGCCTCGCTGTCCCATATATTTGCCCGATCTGTCTGCGTAGCTGGTTTCACAGGGTGCACTTCCTTTAAAAAACAAAAACTGGGCGATGCCTTCATTGGCATAGACCCGCGCGGGAAGAGGTGTTGTGTTGGAAATTTCCAGCGTCACGTGGCCTTCCCATCCGGGTTCAAGCGGGGTGACATTCACAATCAGACCGCATCTTGCGTATGTGCTTTTACCTAGGCATATAACCAGCACATCTTTGGGAATGCGAAAATACTCTACCGTATGCGTCAGCACGAAGCTGTTAGGCGGGATTATGCAAATATCGGTCTCTCTGTCAACAAAACTCTGCGCCGAGAACTCCTTTGGATCCACAATCGCGTTATCGACATTTGTGAAGATCTTGAAGTCAGGTGCACAGCGTGCGTCATAACCGTAAGATGACAGGCCGTAAGAGATGTTGCCTTCGCGCTTTTGCTTTTCTTCGAACGGCTCGATCATGCCTTCATTTTTGGCCAGATCGCGAATTTGGTGGTCGGCGAGAATGCCGGGGAATGTGGCCAGATCTTCAAATTTTTTCGGTGATTGTTCGTCGTCTTTGTTTTTAAGCGCTTCCATTACTCATTATCCTGTTTTTCAGCAGATTTTTCCTTATCTTTCGCGTTGCTTTTCGATGGGCTTTTGCGTTTTTTCAAATTCTCACGCAAAGCCGCAGCGCGCTTGTCGATTTTGGTTTTCTTTTGCTGTTTTGACATAGACTCAGAGCATAGAAAAACTGCACGGTCTAGACCAGAAGTTTCCAATTTGGAATGATCTGCATGTGGGGAAAACTTTATGGCACCTGTCATTTAACGCATCGAGGATTTGCTTGTTTGTAACGGCAATGGTTTGACTGGACAAAAAATCCAACTTGTTATATCACAGGCAAAATCATGTGTTTGTATGAACACGCGCCGCGGTAGCTCAGTGGTAGAGCGCACCCTTGGTAAGGGTGAGGCCGAGAGTTCAATTCTCTCTCGTGGCACCATTTTCCCCCTACATAGATTATCTTTAGTAACGTTCCGTCAGCGCGGTGAAGTGAACTCTCGTCTTTTAATGATTCTTTCGCGGAGCGAAAGGGAGTTCAATTCTCTCTCGTGGCACCATTTTCCCTGTGTGTGTTTAGATCAACTCCATTCAATCTTGTTGTATATGCTTTGTAGCTTATCGCCTTTAAAGCGTGAGATAGAGGTGACGTGAGCTATTTTCCCTCTCAAATGTTCCTGGAAATTATGAATCTTTTCTTTGTTTTGTGTTTCGGGGCCATAGATAGAGCAGTTATGCAAGATTGCCTTTAGGGTGTCGTAGTCTTTACGGGCTATGTTAGGGTGTTCGTTTACAACGATGCCTACTATGGATTGCCGCTGTGAGCGGTGTGTGGAATAGGTTTTTGTGTGATTGATCAGAAATCCCTCTTCTCGTGCTATCTGCTCAATAAGTTTGCGGATGCGTATATTGTTTTTCAAGCATGTGTTATAGCCTGAAAAAGCAAGGTCGTCAGCGTATCTGGAGTAATTTAAATTTAGTGTTTTTGCTAAACTCGCCAGTCTTTTGTCCATCTTCCAACAACATAGGTTAGCTAGCGCTGGGGATGTTGGTGCTCCTTGTGGCAAATGCGGTTGTATTATTAGCTTTCTTTGTTCCCATGAAAGATTAAGAAATGTATTTCCCAGAAGTTTTGGCGAGGCTGTGTTTGTACAAAGAGCACTTAACATGAGGGCAATGTGCTTAGGGTATCCCAATCCATAAAATAAGCCATACACGCGCGCCCAAGTAATGGACATGAAGAAATTCTCGATATCCATACACAGCAGGCTTTCTTGGCCAGTATGGTTTTGTGCATGAGTTATGCAGGACCTGCCTTTTCTAAAGCCGTGAGCGGCTTCGTGAGGTCGTACCCTGTCCAGAATGCCGGTCAGTATTTTTCTTTGAACGGATTTTAAACAGGATTTAGGTGTTTCTAGTAAGCGAGGAGGTTTGTTCGCTCTCTTGAGCCACTGGTAGTGGTAATGATGTAATTTTGCTTGTGAGGTGCTAGACTGCCTGCTTTGAGCGTCCGCTAACCAAGCAAGGTCGCTTGGTGTTAAGTTTAGCCATGAGGATAGCTCCTTATATGTTGTTAATGGCGGTAATTCATCTTCTATGAAGTGTTTTGAAATGCTTTGCATTTCTGAGGAGGCTAAGTTCATTCTGACGAATTTAGGAGGGCTCGTTTGTTGATCGAGCCAGCCAAGAAAATGTGGTGTGTTGAGCAAGGCTTCTTCTACTTGTTTGGCCTCGGGATCGCGGATGTGGGCTACTTTTTTGTATATTGATTGCGCAACAAGCAATGTGTTGAGGTTTTGGAAATCAACTGCATTACATAAACGCTCGTTAATTGAATCCACATTCCACTGTCCGCAAGTAATAGATTTGGTAAGTAGTTTTACAAAAGTGCGTTTATTCACGTTTAAGCCAATACTAAGAACTTTTTAATGTGCGGATAGCGCTTTGACCAAGCTTGTGTGCGCGAAGACCGTGCAGCATGTAATGCTGGGACGTCTGCGCAATGAAATGGCTATATCAGCAAAAACCTTGGGGTTTCCCCAAAGAGCTAGATGTATAAATACATTCAGCATCTCAAAACACTATCCGCTATGTTAAAGTCTATGGAAGGCGAATACTCTTGGCTAGATAAAATTTCCCTCTCTTTTGTTTCCCTTTGTAAGTGCGGCTTGACCCGACTGTATAGTGTCCATAAGACTATAAGTCTGGGAGATTAAGTTTTAAAACAGGGAGACATAAAAATGTCCGTAATAAAGACCAAGCCGGTTATCCTGGCTGATGCGCCCGTGAATGATGACACATTGAATCTGGTCGCGCGCATACCCACAGACCAACTTCTTGAGATTATTGAAGAAGGTTTTTTCACAAAACTTACCGATGAAGACATGATGCGTATTGCTGTTCTCTTGGCTCAAAAAAGCTATGAGGAAGGTGGTTGCGCGATTGGCGGTGTTGTCAGGGATAATGAAACGGGTTTGATTTTAGGCAAGGGCCATAACCGTCATATTCAGGAAGACCGCCTTTACTGGCACGGTGAGACGGATGCTTATAATGATGCGTTCAGGAGCTGTAACCCCGATTTTAGCAAAGCCACTGCTTACACAACGCTTACCCCTTGTTCAGTTTGTACCGCTCTGACCTTCAGTCATGGTTTTAACCGCATTGTGATTGGTAACCGCCTTGACGGTGTTAATCAGGAGAATGAAGACCTGCTGCGTGCCAAGGGTGTTCAGGTCGATATTCTCGAAGACGAAATGGGTAAGGCCCTTTATGCGAAGTATGCGGCCGAAAAGCCGGAGCAGGATACACGTGATTGGCAGGGGCAGGCAGGCGTGGTTCGTGCCGGGCTGGTCGGTCATGATTGTGCCTTGCATCGCTAAGATACTTTTCTGATAATTGCCTGAGTGCTTACGGTGCCTAAATGGTCACTAAATAGGCATGGGCGGGAAAAGTTTATGAATATCCTTATTCTGACATATGGATCACGCGGAGACGTTCAGCCGTATATTGCTCTGGGCAAAGGTTTGCAGGGGGCGGGGCATGCCGTGACGCTGGCGACCAGTGACCGTTTTCAAGGGTTTGTCGAAGGGCACGGGCTGGATTACGCCTATATGAGTGATGATTTGCTCTCTATCGTTGATACGGATGAGGGTAAGGATTTGCTGGAGAAGGGCAGTAATCTCTATGAGATGATCAAGCGCGGGCTTAAAATCCAGAAGCAGGTCAAACCCGCGCAACGCGCATTGTTGCATCAGAGTTGGGAGGCCGCGCAGGATTCAAAACCCGACTTCATTATCTTTCACCCCAAGGCGGGGGCGGCACCGCATGTGGCGGAAAAGCTAGGCGTTGGTTGTGCCCTCGTAACGCCAATACCGATGATGGTGCCGACGAAGGATTTCCGTTTTCCTATCTTTCCTGATGTACCGCTGGGTGACTGGTATAACCGTTCCACCTATCATGCGATCCAGTTCATGATTAACAATGTCTGGAAGGGGTATATCAAGGATTTCAGAGAGGCGCTGGATATGCCGCCCGTCAAAAAATTCAAATTCATCAAGAATTCAGACGGGAGTGATATTCCGATTATTCATGCACATAGCGAGGCGGTTGTGCCGCGCCCCGAGGACTGGCCCGAAACTGCGCAAGTGTCGGGATATCTGTTTCTGGATGAGCAGCAGGAATGGACGCCGCCGCAGGACTTGGTCGATTTTCTGGAAGCCGGCGCGCCGCCTGTTTATGTCGGTTTTGGATCGATGGCGGGGCGTGACCCTGAGCGTTTTGCCAAGATTGTTGTCGATGCGCTGCAAGAGGCGAATTTGCGCGGTGTTATTGCGACGGGCTGGGGTGGATTACAAGCGGATGATTTGCCCGAGACGATATTCAAGATTGATCAGGCGCCGCATGACTGGTTGTTTCCGAAAATGTCGGCGGTTGTGCATCATGGCGGGGCGGGGACGACTGCTGCAGGTTTGCGCGCAGGTAAGCCGACGGTCATTGTACCGTTTTTTGCCGATCAGCCATTTTGGGGTAACCGCGTGCATGAGATGGGTGCCGGGCCTAAACCTTTATTCCAGAAAAAGCTGACCGCCGGAAAGCTGGCGGATGCAATGCGAGAGGCCACAAGTGATCAGAGTATGATCGAGACGGCTGCGGATATCGGGCGGAAGATACGCGCCGAGGATGGTGTAGCCAGAGCGGTCGAGTTGATCGAGGGATATGCTCTCGATTCTTAGAGAGAGAGTCCTTCGACTTCGACCTTGCCGACCTGAATGCCTTGCCAGTTTTTTGGAGCGGGGTTGAAATATTTTTCTACCGCTTTGTTGGTGTCGTCATTAATGGCGTTCAGGCTGTTTAGAATTTTTCCAAGTACGGGTAATGCTGCGCGGTCGAAGACGCCGTCTTCGGCCTTGATGTAAATCGCGATGCCTTGGTCGCGCACCAATGCCATCTGGTTGCCTTCGGCGCCGACCTTGCAGATGATGCCGCCATTTGTGGCTTCCATCATGGTGGTATCAAAGCGCTGCGCTCCCGCTACGAGGTAGGGGTGTTTTGCGTTCGCGTCCAGAATGCGTTTGCAAGCCGCCGCACGTTCCGAGGAAAGCGCAGCATGGTTTAGCAGACGGGAGAATGCCAGCGCCAGATTTTTCAGCGGTATGGCGGGGTTGGGTGCGGAGCATCCGTCCGTTCCCGAAGAGCCTTTGGTTAAATCATAGTCGGCCATTTCACTGATGGTTTTGTAGATCAGTTTTTGAACAGGGTTATCGAGGGCCAGATAGTTTTCGATCGGCGCGCCGATATGTATAGCGGTGCTCAGCATACCGGCATGTTTGCCCGAGCAATCGCTATGCAGTCCTGTCATTTCCTCTTCGTTCTTGATCATCTCGTGACGGCGGTTACGGCCTAGAGATAAATGCCCGCCGCATTGCAGGTCGCTCTCGCTAAGGCCGATTTTACCAAGCCATGCACCGACTTTTTGCATGTGTACCTCTTCGGCATTATGAGAGGCGCATGCAAGCGCGATGTGATCGTCATCCAAACCAAGTGCATCTACTGCTCCGCTTTCGATAAAGGACAGGGCTTGCAGGGACTTTAAAGACGAGCGGGGTGAGATTACGCGGTTTTCGTCGCCCCAGCTGCCGAGCGTGTCGCCGTTTTTATCCAGCACCATGCAGTGAACGATATGCGAGCTTTCGACTGTATCGCCGCGGTAAAAGTTGACTTTAAGGGGGGCGCTTTGTTCTGCCATGAGCGATATATAGCGCGCCCCACATTCGGGTGCAAGGCGACGTTTATGTAACCGGATTCAAATGCTGAATATGCCGCTGTATTCAGTAAATTGGAATACAGCCAAAGCGTGCTATACTATTATATATATTGGCGTTTTGCGTCGCGGCGGTCTTTTAATAAAAATCGAAAAATATGAAAAAATCACTATTTTCTTCAATTAAGTTCAAGCTGGTGGTTTTTGTCACCGTTTGTGTGACGGCGAGCTTGATTATCTGCGGCGTATATTTTGGACACAAAATTTCGCAATCTCTGACACAAATTCAGGTCGACAGACTTGAATCCGAAACGCTGATTATTTCTCCGTTGTTTTTGTCGGCGTTTCGAGAGGTTAGAAGTGATTTATCTGTTCTGTCGAGCACGCCGCCTATTCAAGGCATTATCCGCAGTAGCCGCAACGGCGGTGTTGACCCGCAAGACGGTTCCACCAGTGAGTTGTGGCGTGCGCGTTTGGCGGAGATTTTCTCCGGAATTTTGCAGAATAAACCATCTTACACACAAATACGTTATATCGGTATAGACGATAACGGGCGTGAGCTGGTGCGTGTGAACAAATACGGTGAAGACATCAAGGTTGTTCAGCCGGAAGATCTGCAAAGTAAAGAGGGGGAGCCGTATTTTGAGGCGGGGGAGAAGTTGAGTGCGGGGGAGGTTTATTTTTCCGCTGTCAGTTTGAACCGCGAGAACGGCAAAGTTCAAAAGCCGTATTTGCCGGTGATCCGTGGTCTTGTGCCCGTTCATGATGACCGAGGGCAGTTGTTCGGTATGATCGTGATCAATGCTGCGTATGAAAGTATTCTCAATTCGGTTTTGCAGGATTTGCAAATCGAAAAGGATTTGTATGTGATCAATGAAAACGGCGATTACATCCAGTACGACAAGCAAGGCGAAGAAACGAATTTTGTATTTCATTCGCTTAATGAAGGAGAAGGTACCGATAATGCGAGATTGGTAAGCGATATTCTCGATGCTGAGGCAACAAAAGGCACGCTGTCTGAAAAGATGAATGGCCGGAATATGGTTGTTCAGTATTACAAAGACACGCAAATTTTTGACAATGCAGACCGCTTCTTGGCGTATGCGTTGTTGTCTCCCCGAGATGCGTTTATGGCCCCGGTTTACAAGGCACAGCAAGAGGCCGTTCTGATTATTATAACGTCTGTGCTCGTATGTTTATCATTGGCAGTGATCTTTGCGATGAAGATTATAAACCCGCTGGTGAAAATGAACCGTATAATTCGGGAGCATGATGGTAATGAAATGCTTACGGGGCTGCCTGTCGATTTGAAGGATGAGATCGGCTCTTTGGCGCGTTCGTTTTCCGAGGCGTATAAAAAAGTTTCTAAAGCCCTTCAGGATGAGCATGTTGCGCTGATGCGTCTGGCGGAGAGTGAAGAGCAGTTCCGTAATGTGATGAAATATTCTCCGGTTGGAAAAGCTCTGGTCAGTTTGGATGGTCAATGGTTGAAGGTGAATAAATCCCTCTGTGCCATGTTGGGGTATGATGAAAACGAGCTTTTGAAAACGGATTTCCAAACACTGACGCATCCGGATGATCTTGAAACCGATTTGGGGCAGGTGCAGCAAATGCTGGATGGGACGATCAGTACATACAAAATGGAAAAGCGTTATATCCGTAAGGACGGTGAAACGATTTGGGGGATTTTAAGTGTCTCTCTTTTGCATGATGCAAACGGGAAGCCGAAGCATTTTATTTCACAGATAATGGATATTACGGATATCAAAGAAGCGCAGAAAGAGCTTGAGGAGCTGAATACCGAGCTTGAAGAGTTTTCATACAGGACTTCGCATGATTTGCGCTCTCCGTTAAGGTCGGCGATCGGTCTTTTGGGACTAACGAAAGACTCCATAGGGAGCGGGGATGAGGATAAGGCAAAGACCAGTATTGAGCTCGCGTTGGGGTCTTTGACGAAGTTGGAAGTTCTGCTTTCGGATATTCTGGATTTGGGCAGTATCAAAAACTTTCAGGAAGAGCCGCAGGATATGGATCTTCGGGAAGTCGTTGGTGAAGCGCTGGCTAAGATGGATCACATGGAGAATTACGACCGTCTGGATGTGAAGATTGATATCGATGTTGATGAGCCGGTTTACACCAAGAAGACACGTCTTGTGATGATTGTTGAAAACCTGATTTCCAATTCGATAAAATATCAGGATACGGAGAAGAAAAAATCATTCATCAAGATCGAGGCGCATGAAGACGACGCTGAAATTGTGTTTGCTGTTGAGGATAATGGTCTTGGAATTCCCGAAGACCAGCGTGAAAACATGTTCGAAATGTTTAAACGCTTCCATCCGAAGGTTTCATTCGGTTCTGGACTGGGGATGTACATGATGCAGAAAAGCGCAAACGTTATTGGCGGGGAAATCCGTTACGTTGATACAAAAGACGGTACACGCTTTGAGTTACGCTTGCCGAAAAGCTATTTTCATGACAAAAAAGAGTTATCTAACGTTGCATAAATTATAGGGGAAACAACCATGGACATTAAGCTTGCTATGATTATCGATGACAGTGAGAGCGATCAGTTTCTCGCGAGCAATGAGATTAAGCGTTTCGATGAAAATATCGAGATTATGCAGGCCTATGATGGTGTTGAGGCCCTGGAGATGCTTGCTGCGTCTAACGACAAGCCGGATGTGATTTTTCTGGATATCAATATGCCGCGTATGAACGGTCTGGAGTTTTTAGAGGAATACAGCAAGCTTGAGGATCAAAGCCCGGTAATAGCGATGCTCACGTCCTCGGATGTCTCGCGGGACCGTGAGCAAGCTATGTCGTTTAAATGCGTAAAGGATTATTTCCTGAAGCTTCTAGACGAGTCCAACATGCAAGCGCTGCGGGACCTCTAGGGTTAAAAGTTTTCCGTCACGATATCCGCGTGTGTGTTCAAAATCCCTAATGTCGCTGCCAGAGTGTATTGCGTTGACTTGAAACGGTAGATAGCTTGTGCGTATGCAACGCGTGCATCGATCAGGTCTTCATCAGCATCCAGAACATCAATAAATGCCCGCTGCCCGGCCTTGGCTTCCTCACGAACGCCTTTGAGCGCGGCTTTGGCGAGTTCAATCTCACGGTTGCGGGCGGCTATTTCCAGTTCAGCGGCTTCGAAAGATTTGAAGTCACGGACAACATCACGGCGGATTGTGTTTTTCAAATCCTGTATTTCAAATTGCTGGCGCATAGCGGCCTTTCGGGCTTCGCGGATGCGTGAACGGGTTGCGCCACCCTGAAACAGATTGATGGTCATACGTAGGCCTACAGTGTCCGTTTGGCTTTCATCGACGATACCGGGTTGCGGATCATATTGTTTGTTCCATGATGCAAAGCCCGACACTTGCGGTAGTAACTCTCTGAAAATTGCTGCGGTGTTATGTTCGGCGGCTTGCTGTTCAAATGTTGCGAAGACGATCTCCGGATTATAGGCATAGGCCAGTTCGATCATCTCCACAGTCGTTTCGGGGAATTCTATCAAAGTCATGGCATCGCTGAGCTTGAATGGCGGGCGCATATTGATCATTTCCTCGAGACGGGCCTCGCTTTGGAACAGGTTTCGCTCAGCATTCAGGCTGTCCGTTCTGGCACGCATGAGGCGGGCTTCGGCCTGATGCGTGTCTGTGATCGTGCCGCTGCCGAGGTCGTAGCGCGATTTTGCGGCTTTGAATTCCTTGCGCAGGATGTCTTCGTTTTCAAATCGTAGCGCAACAATTTGTTGATCGCGTAAAACTTCAAAATAGGCGCTGGCGGTGCGTTGCAGGATGTCCTGACGTGCAGCGTTCAACACGGCCTCACCGGCGCTGATCAAATCATTTGCGCGGTCGACTTCTGCGAAGGTCCGTCCTCCGCGCCAGATGGGTTGGTCTATGGATGCGGTTACGTCTTTTGTTGTGGCGCCTGTACCCTGATTGAAGTTGCTGCTTTTGATATTGGTTGATGTGATGCCGCCGCTGACGGTTAGGGTCGGTAGCCATCCGGCACGGGCTTGCGGGTATAGCTCTTGTGTTTCTTCCAGTTCCCATTCAGCCGCTCTTAGCCCGGGGTGGGTGTCGAGCGCCAGCTTAAGCGCGGCGTGCAGATCCAGCGTGGGCTGTTCGGCCCTAACGGTCGAGGCTTGCAGGAATATCAGGATGGTCAGAAGTAGGGATAAACAGCGCATGATTATTTCTCCTTTAGAGCTGTCTGGTCGAAAATATATCCAACACCGCGTAAGGTTTTTATCGGTGTATCCTGCTCTGCAGGCTGCTCGATTTTTTTACGGATACGGGTGATTTTGATGTCTATGGCGCGCGGGGTGGGGACATAATTGTCCTTTCGCAGGCTCTCGCATAAATCTTCACGCTTGATGACTTTGCCCGCATTCTCGATCAAGTTTTTTAGAACGTGAAATTCGCTGACGGTCAGTCCTGCGGATTTTTCGTTTTTATGGAGCAATTGCATCTGGGATGTGTCCAATCGCCAATCGCCGAAAGCGCGTGGTTGTGCAGGGAGTGGTTTTGCGGCGCTGGTCTTTTTAATGTGTGATTGCAGCCGCGCTTTTAAAAGTTCGGGGTTGAAAGGCTTCTCGACGAAATCGTCGGCGCCTAACTCAAAGCTAAGAATCTTTTTCTTGTCATCTTTTTCACCGCTTACAACTAAAACGGGAATGTCCTGGTGCGCTTTGAACTGCGGTATAGAGGGCAGAGACATCTCGCCATCCAGATGCAGGTCTAATAGGACAGCATCAACGGCATGCTGTTTGACGATATTCAGACCCCGTTCCACGGTGATGGCTTCAAGAATAATATAATTACTCTTTTGCAAGTATTCCCGCGTCATTTCACGGATCATCTTGTCGTCTTCTACGAGTAAAACTGTGCGTAAAGCTGTGTTTGCCACGCCGTGCCTTTCTGAAACATTTCCGAAACATGATTTCCAGAAAAGTGAAACACAAAATTTAGCTTTGAACAATTTTAGGTTGATATTCTGAATGCATGGGTATTGGGGTTTTGTGGATTGTTCTGCGGAGCTTCGGGGTTCCTTCCAATAATTTTTTAGGGTGATTTCATGTCCATCGAGAAAGACAATGCGCGTACGGTTAAAGACGAGCTGCCTGACATTATTGATGTAATGCCGGCAGGGAAGCTGGATGCTGACCAGTACATGGCTGAAGATCTGGATGGCGTGACCGAGAGCGTTTTTGGCTCCGGTAATGTTTCATATGCTAGTCTCCAAGCCGCGCAGACCGATGCCATACTTTCAGAAGGCGGTGTAGCTTCTAAAGTTGGCATCGATCTGCCTTTTGAGCAAAACGGGCTGGGTTCTCAGGCGCGCCAAGAGCCTTTGGATTCCGACCGTTCATTTAATGATGGTGATATATATACGACCAGCGAGGTTGAAGGACAGGCCGCTTTTACGGGAACAACAGTAGGTTCTTTGAGTGCCTCAACATTGTCTTCGGACGTGGGTGCGTTTTCAGATGCCTCGAATTTGAGCCTCGGGAATATATCTTTTGCAGGCGGAAATAGTAGCTCTTCGGAAAGTAGCGCTGTCACGAACGAAGGGGATGTCTCTGAGTCTGTGATGAATATCGACAACAGCGTTGTTAATAATCACGATGAAACCCATATCATAAACGGCACCGACGGAGAGGTCGGTTTGGATCTGGATACAGATGTTCTGGATACTGTATTCGGCGTGCTGAATGTAAACATTAATAATAGTATAGAGGGTGCCTTAAACTTAAATGTCGTCACGGAAAATCTGACCACCATTGTTAATGACCTGACGGGCATTTCTATTCCAATTTTTGCCTCCCCCACCATCGAAATTCTTTTTGACCTGTTTAATAATGCCGACCCGGATGATGGTAGCGATGTTACTATTGTCGGGCTGGATCTTCCCGATATATCGCTGGATGCCCTCGAAAGTATAGTCGGTGATATTGATATTACGATTGACCTTTTTAAGGATATCGAACTGCCCGCTTTGAGCGACATAACGCTCGATAACGTTTTTGATGCAGTTCAAAGCCTTGATATAGCTGCCCCTTCCGTGATTGTAGACACTGTGGTTTCCCAAACAATCGAAGGCACGCTGAATGTTGTTCTGAATCAATTTAATATAATCCAGGAAATAACCTCGGACGCAGAAGTGCTTCTGGGTGATCTGGGTATCAGTCTCTCTGATGTCAATGACTCGCTCGCAACCTTTGATGCCGTCGCCGAGGTCCTTACGGGTAGCCTCGATGAAGTAGTCCAACTCGTTGGTCTCGGTGACGGTTCTTTCTTCCCTCCGGGTGATGGTGAAGATAGCGATTTGGAAGCGGCGATTGATTTAGGCGTTATTGATCAGGATGTCGTTGATGACTTGATTAGTGATCCTCTGGAGCCATTGACGAATATTGTCGAAGATATTGTCGGCGACATTGATCTTGGTGTTGATGCGGGTCTCGAACTGCTTGGCGGGGACCCTGATGCGGATGATGAAAACGATGTGTCGCTTGATACCGATATTGATCTGATCGATACGGATATTGTTGAAGCGGCCGTTGAAGCTGTTCTTGACCCTATCGAAGAAATTGTAGGTGACATTGATCTTGATATTGATCTGGCCGCCGACATTTTGGGTGATGCCGCTGATCCTCTGGTTGATGACGGTGTGGGTGGTTCAGGTGAAGACTCATTGCTTTCGGATATTGGGGACGCTGTTTCTGAAATTGTAGACGAAGTGGTGGTTGATCCTGTTACAGACTTGCTGGGAGAGCCAGATTTAGAAGCTGATATTTTAGCCGATTTGTCTCCTGCCGCCGAAGCTGCAGAGGCTTTAGTTGATGAAGCGCTGGGTGATGATGGAGATGTTGAGGATGTCGTCGGTGATATCCTTGGTGATACAGACGGCCTAGTCGAAGACTTGCTCGATGATGCTGCGACCGGTTCTTTGCTCACGGGTGACGGAGAAAGCGAAGATACCGATGTTGTGGCTGATATTGATTTAGGCGTTGTTGATCAGGACGTTGTCGATACGCTGATTGATAATCCTGTCGAACCACTTACGGATACTGTAGAAGACCTTGCCGGAGATGTTGATCTTGATCTCGGGCTTGGCGCGGAGTTGCTTGGCGGTGAGGCAGATGCCGATGATGAGAATGATGTTTCGCTCGAAACCGATGTTGACCTTGTTGATACCGATATTGTTGAAGCCGGCGTTGAGGCCGTATTAGACCCTGTCGAAGAGGTCGTAGGTGACCTTGATGTTGATATTGATTTGTCCACCGATGCTCTGGGCGAGATTGCCGACCCCGTGATTGATGACGCGGAAGGAGTGACGGGTGAAGATACCCTGATTTCTGAGGTCGGCGATCTTGCTTCAGACATAGTGGAAGAGGCCGTTGTAGAGCCGATCACGGAAGTTATTGGTGAACCAGATTTAGAGGCTGATGTTCTGATCGATCTTGCGCCGGAAGCCGAGGATGTGGACGCGTTGCTGGATGACATAGATCTGGATTTAGGCTCTTCGTTAGACCTTTTGGATAATGCTGTTGAAGAGACCGGCGAAAATACAGGGATAGAGGACGATATTAGTTGGACCGAGAGCACCATCGAGGATGGCGGAGGCTTGTTTGATGACGTTATTAACGGAATAGGCGGTGACGGTGACGTTTTACCCGATCCTGTAGGAACAGTTGCAGAAGGGCTGGGCGTTCTGGATGTAGATCCGGAAATAGATGTCGGCTCGTTAGGAGGGTTATTCTGATGAAAAATTTTCTCGGGTTAGGACACATTCAAAATACTTTCAAAGCACTCAAGCAGAGAATACAGGCAGGCCGTCAATCCGACCCCTTGCGACCCGATGGCTACTCCCAAAGCCTGTATTCTCTGACTCTTTCTACGGTTGCTATTAGTCTTTTATCACTCGCGTTACCGGTTATGACCCTGCAGGTCTATGACCGTATTCTTCCCAACCCGGGAACAGGCACGCTCCCAGTGTTGATCACGGGAGTGTGCCTAGCGGTGGTTCTCGAAGCCGTTTTGCGCATCTGCCGTGGTTATGTGATCGGAAGGTCGAGCGCGGCATATGAACATCGTATGGCGTGTGCAGCCATGCAGCGCGTTCTGAATGCCGATTTTTCAAAAATGGGTTCCTATGGGATTGGTGAACATTTACACCGCATGAGCGCGGTTGCGAAGCTGAAAGATTTCTATAACGGTTTTGCGGTAACGGTTTATATCGAGTTGGCATTGCTGCCCGTTCTGTTTGGACTGATCGTTTATATCGGTGGCGTGCTTGTTGTTGTGCCAAGCGTAATTCTGGCGGTGTTTGCCGCTGTTTCTTTGCAGAAGGGCTTTGCTTTACGTTCCGCACTGAAGAACAGAGAACTTGCGGATGATAAGCGCTTTAACTTCCTGATTGAATCTTTGGAAGGTGTGCATACGCTCAAGGCTTTTGCTTTGGAGAAATTTTTCGAGCGTCGCTATGAAGTCCTGGAGGAGGCATCCACTGTGGCCAATTACGATGTCACACAAACCAATTCCAGTATCTTTAATACGGGTGCGATATTCTCTCATATCATGGTGGCTGCTGTGGTGAGCTTTGGTGCCGTGCTGGTTTTACAGGGTGGCTTAACCACGGGTGGCTTGATTGCATGTTTATTGCTGTCCGGTCGTATCATGCAGCCGATCCAGAAATTGCTTGTGTTGTGGGCGCGTTATCAGGATTACAAATTAGCGCGCAAGCATTTGGAAGAGTTGATGGCGACGCCGCAAAAAGTGATCCAAGAGCGCGTAACGACAACCGACATTTTGCCCGATGGTCGCTTGAAAATCGAAAATCTCGATTTCACGTATCAAAGTGAAGAAGAGCCGATTTTGCGCAATATAAATCTGGATATGAAGCGCGGAGATGTGACTTTGATATCGGGTGGTCACGGTTCCGGCAAGACAACGCTTTTGAAGTTGATCGTCGGCATATATCCGCCAAGCACGGGAGAGATTTTTGTCGACGGAGAGAACGTCAATACATTCCGTGCCGAAGAGCTTGTGCGCCATGTTGGCTACATTCGCTCCACGCCTTTAATTTTCCGCGGGACTATTCGTGACAACATTACCTGTTTCGGTCAAACGGCTGAAAAACAAGCTCGTGAGGTGGCGGCACTTCTGGGGGTTGATAAGGATGTTGCCAAGTTGCCGAGCGGTTTCGACACATTTTTAAACGGCAATAGCACAGATGTCATCACGCCGGGGCTGAAGCAACGTATTGCGCTGGTTCGGGTTCTGGCAACGAAGCCGCGCATCATTCTGTTTGATAATGCCGACCGTTCCTTGGACAAGGAAGGGTATTCGATGATCTACAGCCTGCTGGCACGGTTGAAAGGCAAGGCTTCAATGATCCTGATTTCTGATGACCTCAATATCCGTAGCCTCGCTGATAGCCAGTACATACTGCAGGACGGGTTTTTGGTTGAGGACGTTCAGGAGGTCAAAAAAGGGAATGTAAGGGCGTATAAGGAGCTGAGACTATGATAGCAAAGAACACCGAAATGGCTGATAAGGCTTTTGACCGATTTGTCGACAGTCAGCCTATCCTGAACATGTTGAATCTTTTACATGATACGGGGCGCGAAAACTTTAATACCGGTTGCGCGTGGGAGGTCTGTTTATGTGCGCTCATCCTGAAGCTGGAGCCTGCGTGTAAGACGCAGCGTATTCTGGAAGCACTTCCCTATGATGATCATGAAGAAATGGATGAGGTGGATTTCCTCAACACAATGGCGCATCTGGGCTATTTCTGCCGCAAGGCGGACTCCGCGCTGGAAGATATAGACGAGCGTTTGTTGCCCGGCGTGTTTATTCCGTCATGCGGCACGCCGTCAATTGTGCTGGGGCGTGATACTGACGGGGTTTTGCAATATTACGATCCTGTTTCGGGAATGGTGAGTATTGTGCCGCCGAGTTTTGATGAAAACGGCAAGGTTTGGTTTTTTCAAAAATACGATAAGAACCGCGCATCGACTTCGAAATTTATGCGTAAAGGAAGCGGCTTAAGCTGGTTTCGTGCGTTGCTGCTGCGTTTTCGCGGGACGTTTGCGCAAGTGATGACAGCGGGTTTGGTGCTGAACTTTATCGCACTGGCTACACCGCTTTTTATCATGTTGGTTTATGACCGTGTCATTGCAGCCGGTTCTATCGGCACGTTGCCGATGTTGGCGGTCGGGGCGTGTATCGCGATTGTTTTCGAATGGCGTCTTCGTCTTATACGTTCAACAGGTTTGTCATGGTTGGCCGGACGTTTGGACAATGTTGTCGGTAACAAGATTTTTGCGCATTTGACGGGGTTGTCACCGGACTTGATCGAGAAGGCGTCTGTTGCTGCGCAGATTGCGCGTATCAAGACATTTGAATCTGTGCGCGACTTTTTTAGCGGCTCCGTGTTTTTGTCATTGTTGGAGGCACCTTTTGTTGTTCTCTCCATTGCTGCGGTAGCGTTTATTGCAGGCAAGCTTGTCTTGATCCCGTTGCTGATGGTGTTTGGTTATGTTGCGTTGTTTTTCTACATCCGCCACAAAATCCGTATCTCGATCCGTTTGGCGGCCAAGGCAAGTTCGGCACGTCAGCAATTTACAATTGAAACATTTGAAAAGCTAGATGGCATTCGCGGTCACGGCCTGAACGGTAAATGGCAGGAGAAATTCAGACATTTATCGGGGCGTGAAATGATGACGCATTTCGGTCTGGGTTTCCTCGGGATGGTTGCGGAAACCGTTGCGCACACGCTGACGATTATTGCGGCGATTGCGACTGTCGGTTTCGGTGCCCATATGATTTGGGCGGGAGCCCTTTCAACAGGTGCGTTGGTGGCCACTATGATTTTGGTGTGGCGTGTGCTGACCCCATTTTATTCGATTTGCACCATGGTGCCCCGTCTGGAGCAGTTACGAAACAGTATTGCGCAGGTCAATGATCTGATGGATATCGAGACGGAAGCGGAATTGGCGAAGAGCTTTTCACGCTTGCCTTCGATCCGCGGTGGTGTGTCGTTTTACAATGTTGCTTTCAGGTACAACGAAGACGGAGACCAGACATTTTCAAATCTGACCTTCGAAGCTAAGCCGGGAGATTTCGTTGTTGTCACGGGCAGTAACGGAACGGGCAAAGCGACGATTTTGAAGCTTATCAAGTCTCTGCACTCGCCTGATACGGGATCGGTCAGAATTGACGGGTTTGATATTCGTCAGCTGGACGCACCGGATCTGCGCCGTCAAATTGCCTATGTCCCCAAAACACCGCATTTCTTTAGCGGCAGTATCATTGAAAATATGCGCATGGCTAATCCGCTTGCGACCGAAGAAGCGGTTATTCAGGCGTTGGAGCTGGCCGATGCATGGGATGATGTGCAGAAAATGCCGTCCGGACTTAACACGATTATCGGTGCAGGGGGAGATGTGGCGATCACTTCGAACCTTGCGGCGCGTTTGTCCTTAACACGGGCTTATTTACACCCCGCGCACATTCTTTTGATTGATGAATTACCGAATGCTTTGCTCTCCGCAAAAACGGGACGGAATCTCAAAGACTATCTCGTCAGGGCAAAGGGTAAGCGCACGGTGATTTTGTGTACCTACAGAGAAGATTTTATGAAGATTTCAGATACAATTGTATGGCTGCGCGGCGTAAATATGCCAATTGCCGGCCCACGCGATACACTATTAGAAGCAATGAATGTTCATTCTACGGGTAGGGAGGCAGCAGCATGATTTTCGGATTTTTGAATTCACTATCTTCACCTAAACGTGAAAAGCAAACACGCTATTTGTCACAGGCAATACAGCTTGAGGAAGCGGTTAATCCTCATATTATCCGTTCGACCATGACGATTGTGTCCTTGGTGTTGCTTGCCTTTTTTGGCTGGGCCGGTGTTACCAATATTAATGAAGTTGCACGCACGCCCGGAGAGGTTGTGCCGTTCGGTCATCAGCAAATTGTCCAGCATTTGGAAGGCGGCATAGTCGCATCAATCAATGTGAGTGAGGGAGAGATTGTTGAACAGGGACAGAGCTTGATATCGCTGAACCAGAGTAGTTTGCAAGAGGACCTGCAGCGTTTGCAGGCGAAAAGTTTGAACTTGCAGCTGCATGAAGAACGTTTGCGTGCGTTTCTTGACGGACGTGTGCCTGATTTTTCTAAGTTTACCAATGTTGATGATGATACCGCGGCCGACCAGGGGGCTTTTTTCTCGGGCATGAAGAATGCGCGCATGAAAGAGCAGGACATCATTGTCGAGCAAATTAACGAGAGGCTGCAATCGATAGAATCCCTGCACTCCGAAATTGCTACAGCAAAAAAGAATCTGTCGATTTCCAAAGATATATATGCTCGACGTAAAAGGCTGAATGACCAAGGCTATGCCACGGATATGCAGCTTTTACAGGATAAGCGCGAGGTCAACAGGAATGATGGTGAAGTGCAAAGACTGGAAAGTCAGATATTGGTGGCACAAAGCGAAATTCGTGAATACGAGGAGCGTTTGTCATCGCTGACGGCGACGCATAAGGATCAGGCTTTGGAACTGCTGTCCGCGAATGCGGCGGAGCAGGCGGAAAATGCAGAGATGATCGAGAAGATCGAGGAACGGATCGGTCGCCTTCAGCTTCGCGCACCGACATCGGGTCTGGTTAAAGGGTTGAGCGTGAACACGATCGGTGCCGTTGTTCAGCCGGGGCAAGTATTGATGGAGATTGTTCCGCTGGATAAGGATCTGGAGGTCTCGGTTAAAATTTCTCCGCAGGATATCGGACATTTGAAGTTGGGGCAGCCGGTACAGGTTAAGTTCAGCACCTTTGATTTTTCACGCTACGGATTTGTAACAGGGACGCTGGCGCATATTTCCGCGACAACTTTCGATGGGGAGCGTGGGGAGCGTTATTATCAGGGCCGTATTGTTCTTGACCGGGATTATGTCGGCAACAACCCCGCCAATAAAATTATGCCGGGTATGACTGTAATGGCAGACGTGGTCACAGGGCGTAAAACAATTTTGCAATACATGCTTAAGCCCATTCACGTCTCGCTTAAGACAGCATTTTCAGAAAGGTAGAACATATTATGCAAGGCCAGCAAAACAACATCGATTACTCGTTACTTAAGCAAGGGGATCGTATGCGTATTCTCGCGGTGGAGGACGATGATCTGTCCATGACGTTTCTGGAGGCGCAGATCGACGAGCTTGGTCATGACATTATCAAAGCCCAGAACGGACAAATTGCGATTGATAAACTCGTAGAGCATGCCCGTGAGATTGATGTGGTGCTGATGGATAGGGAAATGCCCGTTATGGACGGTTTGAGCGCGGTAAAGCGCATCAAGGATAATCCTGAAATCCGCAATGTGCCGGTTATCATGGTGACGGGTGCGGATTCTACGTATGAGATGAAAGAGGGGCTGGATGCAGGTGTTTTTTACTATCTGACCAAGCCTGTTGACGAGGATATGTTGCGGTCTGTTTTGGCCGCTGCGGTGCGCGAGGCGCAACAAAGAAAAACCTTGTCACAGGAATTGGGTAAGCATAAAGCCAGTTTTGATTTGATTGATACCTGCAAGTTCAAGTTTCGTACTTTAAACGAAGCGGAGAGCCTTGCGGCGTTCATGGCGAATTGTTTCCCTGATCCCGAGCGTGTTCTGCCGGGGTTGGGGGAGCTGCTCATCAACGCGATCGAGCATGGAAATCTAGGGGTAGGCTATACGCAAAAAACCGAACTGATTGACGCCGGAACGTGGCGTTCAGAGGTCGAGCGTTTGCAAACTTTACCGCAGCATGAACAGAAGTTTGCCGTGGCGACCATCGCGCACAAAGATGAGGGCACGTATGTGATTATAGAAGATCAGGGCAGCGGATTTGACTGGAAGCAGTTTATGCAGATTGACCCTTCACGGGCGGGTGACAACCATGGGCGAGGCATTGCACAAGCGCGCACAATGAGTTTTGACAAACTGAGTTTTAATGAAAAAGGCAATCAGGCAGTCGCATTTGTCGGCTGGGAAAAACACATAGATTGGTAAAGGTAAAACATGACAGAGCAGAGTAGAAAATTAAAAGACGACGAGTTGGAAGTTGTTTTTGGAGATGACAAGGGCCGGGCGCACAATTTGCAAGGAGACATTATTGTGCATGAGGTTCATGTTACGGGACCTGATAAGTCTGACCTGGATGCGCGTATTGAAGCCCTTAAAAAACATTCCGTTCTTAATATCGAGGTGATTAAAGCCTGCCAGAAAATGTTCAAGCAGCGGTATAACGACATGGTTTGTTTGTATATTGAAAACAGTCATGAGCGGCTTAATGAACTTGAAGAGGCGATGGATGATGAGGATATGGTTTCCATGATCAGGCCAGCTCATACCTTGAAAGTTACAAGCGTACAAATGGGCGCCAGCCAGTTGTTTTTTATGGCTAAGGAGCTGGAAACGTTTCTCAAAGGCATCGCCCGACAAATGCCTGCAGAGATTGCTTTGGTTCAGGTTAGGGGCATGATTGACCAAATCGAAATTGTTCTTCGTGAGACAGAGGGCACGTTTACACAGCTTGTATCTCTGGAGAGTGTAGAAACAGATAAAGAGGGGTAGAGGTATGCTTATTGTTGCCAACAATACTGAATTACAGTTCATGCAAGATTTGAAAGCATGCCGCGAAAATAACCCGGAACGACGATTTTTTTATCTGGGTTTCTCTAAATTGCACATACCGAAACAATGTCTGTTCGAAACCTTTTTAAGCGTGTTGGAAGAGGTGCCCAAATCCTATATGGCGCAAGTGTATTTATGCGATGACGGCGATATCATCATCATGATGCAGGATTTCAACAAGTTCCAGTTTTTGGGGTTTGTGAAAAAGCTCGCGGATGAGGTCGGCGCCGAAGGGGTCATGAATGTGATTGATGTCTTGGATGTCAAAACACATTGGGCGCAGCTGAACGATATGTTCGAAGCCAAGCTGGCCGCCATGGATGTCGATAAGAAGAATGTAAACGGCAAGCCTCGGGCGCTGGATGCAGAGCAAAGGATTTTGCAGGCATATGAGAAAATGGATGCGGAAAAAATCAAGGATATTCATCAGCGGCGCAAGTCCGGCAAGGAGCCTGTGGTTTTGGTGGTGGATGATGATCAGCTTGCCCGCACGCTGGCGGCTAATGTTCTGGAGCCGGATAATACAGTATATCAAGCGGAAAACGGAGAGAGCGCTATGTTGCAGTTTGTTGACGTTGCACCGGACATTGTTTTTCTCGATATCGGGCTGCCGGATATAAACGGTCACGAAATTCTAGAGAATATTTATCAGATTGATCCCAGTGCCTACGTCATAATGTTCAGTGGTCGCAAGGATAAGGAGAACATGCTGAGGGCTTTAAAACTCGGTGCTTCCGGCTTTATCGGTAAGCCGTTTACCCGTGAAAAAATGCAATATTATGCGCAGCAATGTCCGACTATAAAGGAAAAGCTTCGCCTTAGAGATGATAAACAAGCCGCTCTCGTATGATGATTAGCTCGCCGTGGATATTTTGCGCACTTTCATTTGCAGGATGTCTATTGTTCGGCTTGTTTCTGCAAACCCGTTACCTGCGTAAATCCAAATCAATGCAGTACCAGCTTCATGCTGCGAAACGCGAAACACTTGAAATGTCGCGGTTGCCGTTAAGTAATCCTTACCCGATGTTTCAGATGTCCGTGCAAGGGGATTTGATTTTTGCGAATGCGGCGGCGATTGAAACGTTTCCTGATCTGGAAGCTCAAGGGGTCAGCCATCTGTCATTAAAAGGGCTTGATAATCCGTTCGCTGCGGGTACCGAAATTGTTCGTGAATTTTCACATGGCGGGAAAGTGTATGACCAAACGATTATCGCGGGCAGTGTGAACGGTCGTGAAACAGTGATTGTTTATCATTATGACATTACGACCCGAAAGCTCGCGGAAGAAGAGATCAAGCAAGCGAGGAAAGTTGCGGAAATGGCGCGCTTGGCAGCAGAGCAGGCAAAGGAGGCCAGAGGCGAGTTTCTGGCCAACATGAGCCATGAGCTGCGAACACCGATGAACGGCATTATCGGGCTATCTGATTTGCTTAAGGAAATGGATATGGAAGAGGAGCAGGGCACGTTGGTTGAGGCGGTCAATAGCTCTGCTAAAAACCTGCTGATTTTGCTTAACGATATTCTGGATTTCTCGAAAATCGAGGCCGGGGAGCTCACCATTGAAAACATCGCCTTTAATTTGAGGAAGGTGATCGAGCAAATTGAGGCATTGCAGCGGCCTGTCGCCTTTCAAAAGGGACTGGAGCTGATCAGTCACGTCGATGATGTTGTGCCCCCGACCCTGATCAGCGATCCGACCCGGCTGCAGCAAATTCTGAATAACCTTATTAGCAATGCTTTGAAGTTTACCGAAAAGGGGTCTGTGAAATTATCCGTAACCGGACATGTGGATGACCAGAAAAGATTTGTCGCCAGTATTTCTGTAACCGATACGGGTATTGGTATTCCGAAAGATAAACAGGCACAGATATTTGAAAAATTTCAGCAGGCGGATACGTCCACAGCCAGAAAATATGGCGGAACGGGACTGGGGTTGTCGATCACACGGGATTTAACACGGCTTATGGACGGGCAAATTGAAATCGAGAGCGAGGAGGGGCTGGGGACGAGTTTTACGGTCAGAATTCCCATGGCTGTTGAAGAAAAGTCAGTGGAGAAGGACGGACAGCCCTCGGAGGAAAAAGCGGGGTATATCGATGTCAGTAAACGCGTGCTTATTGTTGATGACCACCCGATTAACCTGCTTTTTATGCGTCAGGCTTTGCAAAAAATGGGTTTTAAGCATTTGGATGAGGCAGCCAGCGGACGGCAGGCTGTTGAGATGTTCAAGTTGATCCAGTACCCGTTGATTTTAATGGATGTGCAGATGCCGGAGATGAACGGGTTTGAAGCGGCTAGCGCCGTGCGACGTCTTGAGGGTGAGGATAAGTCGGCAATTATTCTGGCGGTTACGGCCGATGCAATGAAAGGGGCGGCGGAGAAATGTAAGCTGGCCGGTATGGATGATTACATCAGTAAACCGGTGGATAAGGAAAAGCTGGCAAGTTTGTTGATGAAATGGATACCGGGCGAGGAACCGGTAGAGGCGGTTGTCGAAAAGCTGGTGGAGACCGAGAAGACACCGGACAGTAATGATGACGTTATGGATTGGTCACATATTCAGGAGTTTTCGGAGGGGGACAAAGAGATGGAAGCCCAGTTGTTGAATATATTCATTGAAAATCTTAAAGCTGACCTAAAGGCGCTGTCCGACAATTTTGAGAATAAGAACTATGAAGGCTGGGATTGTTCTGCTCATAAACTATACGGTGCATGTGCGCATATCGGGGCAATGTCTATGGCCGAGGCTTGCGATAAAGCACAGTCGATCAGTGAAGATGAGGTCTCGCTTATGCCGGAACTGCATCAATCTATCCTTCAGGAATACGAGAAGGTGATGTCCGTTTTACAGTCACGCCGGGCGGCCTAAAACCATTTTAGTTTTTTGAAGAGCAGAATCTGCATGATTACAAGTGCGGTCAGCATGCCGACAAAGATCAAGAAGGCGGAATCGTTTTCCGCCCCCGGTATGCCGCCGACATTGATGCCTAGCAAACCTGTCAAGAAACCGAGAGGGAGGAAGATTGCGGCAATGACGGACAGGACATACATGTTTTTGTTCATTACATCGCTGAGCGCATTGGCGAGCTCATCCTTGATGATTTGTGCGCGTTCACGAACGGCGTCCAATTCTTCGACATAGCGCAGAACGCGGTCGTGGTTTTCCTGCAGCTGTCTGCGGTTCTGGTCGCTGATGAAGGTTAGTTCGGACAAACGCAGGGCGGATAGTACATCCTTTTGCGGGGCGATGTAGCGGCGCAGCTCAATGGTTTTTCGACGCATATCAATGATGGCACGACGTTTAGAAACATCAGGGTCTTCCATTATGGCTTCTTCCAAAGCGTCTGTTTCCTCGTCCAGTTCAGTGATGACGGGGTCCATACGTTGGAAGAGGCGTGTTGCCAGCATGGTGATGAAGTCGCCGCTGGTTTTTGGTCCGGTTCCGTTTTCAAGATTGTCGCGCATATCTTGTATGGCGCGTAATTTTCGAATGCGTGTAGAGATGATCGTGCGTTCTGTTGTCCAGATACGGATCGAGATCATGTCCTCTGCTTCGGCGTTTTCATTCAGATTTACACCACGGAGGATAACAAGGGCGGAATTGTCTTCGATGCTGATGCGAGGGCGGGTTTCGGCTTCCAGCATGGCGGTTTTGGTCAGGGAATCCAGCTGGGGCATATAGGTTTCAAGCCACGTGGCTGTTTCCGGATTTGCCGCGTCCAGATGAATCCAGACAAGATCATCATCGGCCAGGCCGCTTTTAATTTCTTCAGGGGGAAGATCTACGGCACCGCCCTTACGGTCGAAACGGTAAGAATTGATTACGCATTCATGGGGCATGCCCAAAGTCTTTCTGTGTTATTTCTTCTCGATACCAATGCGCGGAGAGTAAATGGGTTCCGGCGTATCGATGAGCTGGAAGTCAGGTTCCGGCGCGACGTAACATTTAGGCGTACCGCTTTTCAGCAATTCAGGCCATTTGTCGACCCAGCCCGCATCGTGAGAAGCTTCCTGAATGAAGGTGTGATCAACACAGTCACATTGGCCTAGCTTCTGGAGGTGTTCCTGAAGATGTGCTGACGGTGTGACTTGGTCCTGACCGCCTGTGAAGTGGTGCTGCGGCACATTGCAAAGCTGCGGCATAATCGGTGAGAGGACTTCTTCGTCGAATTCTCCGGCAACTGTGCGGATCGACAAGACATCGCTGCGGTCCACGGCCAAGAGAGAGACAATCGTCGCGGCATCATCATATCCGACCAGGTGGAAGGATGTGATGCTGTAACGCTTTTTCATGCCGTCCATGGCTTCGTTCAGGGCAGCCAGTACTTCGGGGTTGTACTTGTTGACGCCCCAGTAGTTATTGCAGTCACCGTCCTTGATGCTCAGACCTGAGTATTGGCATGGGCGAGCAAGGTAGGCGAGGTTGTCGGCTTTGTCTTTTGAGGCAAGGTGCAGCC
The DNA here is from genome assembly GCA_030432025.1 of Alphaproteobacteria bacterium. Lineage (GTDB taxonomy): Bacteria > Pseudomonadota > Alphaproteobacteria > Micavibrionales > Micavibrionaceae > TMED27. The sequence continues at coordinate 319,128 of JAUIIA010000002.1, read as the reverse complement.
CAACCGGATTTTTCGGTGTCGGGTTATAAAGTGCGCCGCTATGAATCGCTTCGTTATTATCCTCAGCCGCAATGTATAGTGTGGCGGGTTCACCGCGTTCATACATGCGCTCGAAAGAGGTTAGGACAAATGGACCGACCTCAATCGGGCGTTCGATCATCTGTGCCGGAGCAGCGAGCCGATGTGCGACTTCATAATTCCATTCGTCATTGACGGCGCATGATGAGACGCCGAAGAGGCCTGCGCAAATTGCTGTTAATCCCAGTAAGGTTTTGAATTGTTTCATAAGAAGTGATTCCGTTATTTTCAAAAACATTATCATAGCCCGTGAGGCGATGCATCCTATCTCTTCGGTTTCCAACCCTTCTTCCACTGTTTTATAGGAACAATTTCAGGGGGTTCGCCATTGTCATGAAACCATGAATCTACGACATAGGGCGCGCGGGAGCGATTTTCGCTGATCACTGCGGCCTGATGCGGCCATCTGCCGGAATGGATAATAGGAAATCGCGTGGTCGGGCTTTCGATGTTATGCATTTTGATCAAGCCGCGTTTTTGTAGGAGCATTAGGTAGATGGTGGTGTTTGTCGATTCATCAACGCAATCGAGCTGGCCGTCGCCCATATTGCGGAAAGTGCCGCGTTTATCGGCATCCGTGCCTGTTTGTGCGCCGACTTTTTGTTCAAAAATCGCGACGGCTTTGGCGATGGATTCCCGTTCTTGTCTGTGTGATGCAGGGGCGGGGAGGAATGTTTTTTCTATGTCCCGCCAATCGGCTTCGGTGAAAGTCACGTCAGCAATCCTGTCACAGCCGTAGCCATAGCAGTGCTCGAACTGCATCGGATCCTGATCTGCTTTCAGCCCTTTGGTGTTGAGATAGCCGCTGTAAGGAGGAGCGACGGGGTAGCCGGCGTTGCAGCCACCGAGGATGAGCGCTGTCGTTACGGCTATCAGACGGATCATGCGGCGATCTCGATGATGATCGGAGTGTGGTCAGATGGTTTTGTCCATCCGCGTGGGGCTTTATCAATGGTGCAGGACTGCAGCTTGTCGGCGATTTCCGGCGAAAGAAGGAAGTGGTCGATGCGGATGCCTTCGCCTTTTTGCCAACGTCCGGCCTGATAATCCCAGAATGTATATTGGCCGCTTTTGGTGTTGAGGGCACGGAATGCTTCGTACAGGCCCAGATTTATAAGTTTGCGGAAGGCCGCGCGGGATTCGGGTTGCGCCAGCGCATCGTTTACCCATGCTTTCGGGTCGTAACAGTCCTTATCGTGTGGGATGACGTTAAAGTCGCCGCCTATGGCGAAGGGGATGTCATTGTCCCGTAATTCCTTTAGGCGCGTATAGAGACGCTCCATCCATGAGAGTTTATAGGTGAATTTCTCTGTATCGATCGGGTTTCCGTTGGGCAGGTAGATATTGATCAGCCGCAGTCCGTTTGTTTCGAATTCGATGTAGCGGGCCTGCTCATCCGAATCATCACCGGGCAATTTGTCGAGAATTACTTCGAGCGGAGTTTTGGAGAACACGGCCACGCCGTTATAGGCTTTTTGACCAACGAAAGCGGTGTGCCAGCCGAGCTTTTCAAAATCATCTGACGGGAATTCCTCGCCTTTTAATTCCTGAACCATCAGCACGTCCAGGCCGCTGTCAGACAAGACTTTTTCAACATGCTCGCGGCGAGCTTTGAGCGAGTTCACATTCCATGACGCAATTTTCATTGAAACCCCTTTACAGATATGTTTGCGTATCAAAAAACATACATAACAGGGAGAGCGATGTATGTCATCCGGGAGAACAGAGACGCCGTCATTGCGTCAGTATATTAACGCCTGTCGTCAGAGCGGGCGGAGAATTGATCGTCAAAACCACATAGCCAAGGATCACAAAGTCGTTTTGTTCAATGACTTTGCAGGTGCTGCCATTCATGACTTCGCGGCCGCCAGCCCCGATTTGGTGCAGCGGCGTTTCGAGGCCCTGTACCCTGTTTTACGGATGCAGCTGGAGATTTTAAGCACATTCAGTCAGACAGGGGTCGGCAAGTTGCCGCGCCGATTTGCCGATGCGGCGTCTTTGGAGACGGATGAGGCGTTCAAGCCGTTAGAGCGTCAGGCGCTTGATATGATGAGAGCAGGGGAGTTGCCGCTCAGCTTCCCGATCGAGGTAGATACGATGGAGGCATTGGAGACCGTGCAGCGGGTGATCACGGAAAAAGCCGAAACCATGCAAATTCATGACGAGCCGATGAATATGCTGGCGATGAATTTGGGTACCTTGCGTGCGATATCCGGCTTGGATGATGAACATCTGCAGAATTTGAAGATGCGTTCAATGTTAGGTGGCTTTGCAGGGCGCGATATTGCCGGATTTTTGGAGCGGATTAATGACCTGCCGAATTATGCGCGCCATTTTGATGATCGTGATGATATGAAGCCGCCACGCAGAGGGCCCCCTACCTCGGGGGATACTGTCAAAACTCCGAATATCGGGAAATGGTTTCCGCAGCCCGCAGCTGCGCCCGGTGGTGCTTAGAGCAGGGGCTCAAACCGCGAAGGACACGCCGCAGCCGCAGCCGCTTTGTGCGTTGGGGTTGTCGATGACGAATTCGGAGCCGATTAAATCATCTTTGAATTTGACTGTAGAGCCGTCCAAAAACGGCATGGAGATGTCATCGGTGATGATGCTGTCCTCGAACGTTAGGTCCTTGTCCTTTACGTCCTCGGTCAGTTCCAAAATGTATTGAAAACCAGAACAGCCGCCGCCCTCCACTGTGATGCGGAGTTTCAGGGCTTGCGCCCCGCGCTGTTCGCGTAATTCATTTATGCGCTTTACCGCGCTATCATCAACCGTTATCGTCATATTACTATTATATAGCGCGGAAATATAAATGAGCAATCTTGCAGAGACAAAACCCTCCTATAATTATTGTGCATTGCCTTTGGCGGCGTATGCCTGTGTGCCGGAAAATTCCCGCGGACGGGTGCATGATGAACCCGTAAGCGAGCATAGAAACGCGTTTCAGCGTGACCGCGACCGCGTTATTCACGCATCCGCTTTCCGTCGTTTGAAGTATAAAACGCAAGTTTTTGTCTATGATGAAGGCGATCATTACCGTACCCGCCTGACCCACACGCTGGAGGTGGCGCAGATTACGCGTTCAATCGCCCGTGAATTGATGGTGAATGAAGATTTGGCTGAGGGAATCGCGTTGGCGCATGATCTGGGCCATACGCCATTTGCACATATCGGCGAGGAATATCTGTCCAAATGTATGGAGCCGTATGGCGGTTTCGAGCATAACGACCAGTCTTTGCGCGTGCTGACGACGCTGGAGCGCAAGTACCCACAGTGGAACGGTTTGAACCTGACATGGGAAACACTGGAAGGCGTGGTTAAGCACAACGGTCCGCACGAGATTTCCGAAGACGGGCCGGAAGTGGCTGTGCGTGAGTTACAGGCGCAGATGGATCTGGAGCTGGACGGGCATGCATCCGTCGAGGCACAGGTTGCGGCTTTGTCCGATGATGTTGCTTACAACAACCATGATGTTGAGGACGGGTTGCGAGCTAAGCTGTTTACGCTTAAGGACCTTGAGGATGTGCGTTTGCTCGGCGCGGTCATGAAGAAAGTGCGCAAGGAGCATGGCGACCTTGAGGAGCGGTATCTGGTTAATGAAACGATCCGTAATATGATCGGCTCTATGGTGAATGATGTTTTGCGCGAGACAGAAGGCCGTTTGAAAGAGCTGGGGCCGCAGAGCGCGGATGATATTCGCGGGGCGGGACGGCAGATGGTCGCATTCTCCGAGGATATGCGCCAGCAGGTTGATGAGCTGCGTGAGTTTTTGTTCGACCGCATGTACCGCCATTACACGATCAACCGCCTGCATTTGAAGGTTGAACGGATTGTCACCGACTTATTCACAGCTTTCACCAAGCATTACGACGTGCTGCCCGATAACTGGCAGGATCGCGTGAAAGAGGCGGGTGGCGTGGATGATGAGCAGATTCGAGCCCGTGTCGTATGTGACTATATTGCGGGAATGACCGACCGATACGCTATTCGCGAGCATGAGCGGTTGTTTGATTTGTATTGGGACCTGAAATAGACTTTCAACTCATTTGAATTCGAATCACTGCGTAGATGTGTGAGGTAAAAGCTATGAACCACGATCCTAATTCTCCTAACCCAAATTTCCCCCGTTTCGGGCAACAAGAGCCGCAACAATACGGTTTGCAGAATTTTGATATTCCGCGCGGCCGTGAAAGCAAGATCCAGCAGGCGTTAGGCCCGACAGTCTTTGAGAAGCTCTCAAATCCTTTTGCGGCGACAACGGCACTCGTTGTTTGCGGTGTTTTGTTTGCAGGGCTTCTTTACACATTTTCCGGTTCCGAAGAGCAGGGTGAGATCCCGATCGTGACTGCGGAAGCTACGATGTATAAAGACATTCCCAATGATAACGCGGATGTGTTGATTTCAGGCGTGGATAGCACAGTATTCTCCACTATGCAGGGCGATGAGATGCCGGAAAGCGCGCCTTTGGAAAACCTGCTGGAAGATGATTCCGATACGGATGAGCTGGCTGCCTTTGCACGTGAAGTTGAAAGTGTGATCGAGAAAGACGAAGCCGCCGCGGAGATCGAGGAAGAAGCGATTGATACGACAACGCTGGCCTCTGCCTCTGCGAGCGAGGCTGAGCCTGTTAAAATCCAGAAAATTGAAGCTAAGCCCATCGCCGAACCTGTCAAGGTCGAGACGATTGTCGAAAAGCCTGTGATTACGCATAAGGCCGGTGAAAATCCGGAAACGTTGGAGTTTGTGCGTTCTGTTCTTGAGAAAAAGGATGGCCGTGCAGCCGTTAGTGCGAATGACGTGGCAACACAGACAGCGACAGACGTTGCTAGTGTTAAGCCTGCCGCAGGCACTCCTGCGACCGATATCAAGGTTACACCTGGTGATTACTATGTGCAGCTGGGCAGTGTGAAGTCCATGGTCGGTGCAGAAACCGAGTGGGGTAAGATACAGGATAAGTTTACAGCCGAATTAGGCAGCCTGCCGCACCGTGTGCAGGCCGCGGATCTTGGTGATCGTGGTACGTTCTACCGTATTCAGGCGGGCCCTGTGAGCAAGCAAAGCGCAACAGAGATTTGTGAATCTATTAAGGCGCAAAAACCCGGAGGCTGCCTCGTCACGCAGTAGGGTGCTTTGACCTCTCAAAACGTAAAAGCAGCAATATTTTCAGTTGAAGGCGCGGTTTTGTCCAAGGACGAGGCTGCGCTTTTTCGCGAGAGTAATCCGCTTGGCTTTATTCTGTTTGCACGGAATTGTCAGGACCCTAAGCAACTGAAATTTCTAGTAAATGCCTTGAAAGACACTCTTGGGCGTGACTGTCCTGTCCTGATTGATCAGGAAGGCGGACGCGTGCAGCGGCTGAAACCGCCGGTGTGGCGTAAATATCCGCCAATGCGCCATTTTGGTTTGATGGCCGAGGAGGGAATGGATAACGCGCTGGAGCAGCTTCGTTTTACGATTTTGCAGCTTGCTGATGAATTATCTGAGTGCGGTATTAATGTGAATTGTGCCCCTGTGCTGGATGTGCTTTTTCCTGATACTCATGATGCGATCGGGGACCGTGCCTTTAGCGAAGACCCGACAATTGTGGCTCGGCTTGGTGCCAGTGTTATACGTCATTTATCCGCCTCGGGTATCGTTCCTGTAATCAAACATTTGCCGGGGCATGGGCGTGGAAAAGTGGATAGTCACAAGGACTTACCTCGTGTTTCTGAAAGCCGAAACGACCTCAGCATTAAAGATTTCGATACGTTTCGTAACGCTTTGAAATTAACTGCGGATATCCCGGTTTGGGGGATGGTCGCGCATATAGTTTATGAGGCGATCGATCCTGATCATCCGGCGTCTGTTTCGCCCAAAATTATCAAGGATGTTATTCGTGAAGGGATCGGCTTTAACGGATTTCTGGTTTCCGATGACCTCGATATGGATGCTTTGGCGGGGTATGGAAACATTCCCGAACGTGTTCTGGCGACAATCGAGGCAGGGTGCGATGCCGCGCTTTACTGTGCCGGTGATATGAAAATAATGGAAGAAATCGCAAAAACTGTGCCTAACTTGACCGCAAAGGCGCAGGAACGGTTGCAAAACGGGCCTTTTAGTCGCAATATAGCGGCATGAGTACAGCCAGCCAGACCAAGCCTGAATTTCAGGAAGACCCGCCACGTGTTGCGCCAAAGCGTGAGGCGGATGCTTTGCTGTTGAATATCGAAGGGTTTGAAGGCCCGATCGATGTGCTGCTAGAGCTTGCAAGGAACCAGAAAGTGGACCTGATGCAGGTGTCTATCCTGCAGCTTGTGCGCCAATATCTGGACTTTATCGAGCGTGCGAAGGCAATGAATCTGGATCTTGCCGCAGAATATCTTGTGATGGCGGCATGGCTTGCCTATTTGAAATCCCGTTTGTTGTTACCGCGTGAAAACAACGAAGTTGACCCGAGCGCCGAGGAGATGGCTGAGGCTCTGCAATTCCAGCTGCGCCGTCTGGAGGCCATGCAACAAGCCGCCAGTGACCTGATGGAGCGTCCTCAGCTGGGGCAGGAGGTGTTTGCCCGTGGTAAGCCCGAGGGCGTGGAGGTGCGCGTTTCGACGAAATGGGACGTGAAACTGTATGACCTGCTGAAAGCCTATGGCGATATCAAGCGCCGCAAGGAAGGGCAGAATTACGATCTGCCTTCGTATAATCTGATGTCGACGGAAAATGCGATGTCGCGCTTGACGCGCATGTTGGGGCAATTACCACGCAAGGGACTGCATTCCGTCTGGACGACACTGGAAAGCTTTATGCCCGAAGGGGTGACTGACCGTCTGTTCGGTCGTTCGGCAATGGCTTCGACATTTACGGCGTCGCTGGAGATGGCGAAGCAAGGCAAATTAGAGATTAAACAAGACGGGTTGTTCCGCCCGATTTATATGCGTGCCGTTCCGGCGGATGGGCCGGAAGACGAGTTGGAGGCTGCTGAATGAGTAATATCGAAACAAAACGTATCGTAGAGGCGCTGTTGTTTGCGTCAGCCGAACCGCTGAGTACGAAGGATCTGCATGAGCGCGTTGCTGATGATGCTGATGTTGGTGCGGCGCTGATGGCGCTTAAGGATGAATATGCCGAGCGCGGTGTTAATCTGATCGAAATGGAAGGGCGCTGGGCATTTCGTACAGCGACCGACCTTGCCGATGTACTCGCGCTGGAAAAAGAAGTTCACCGTAAATTATCCCGCGCCGCGTTGGAGACGATGTCTATCATCGCTTATCACCAGCCTGTCACACGGGCGGAGATCGAGAATATTCGCGGTGTAGCCACGCATAGAGGCACGCTGGATGCGTTGATTGAGGCGGGGTGGGTTCGACCGGGCCGACGTCGCGAAACGCCGGGGCGTCCGCTGACATGGGTGACGACGAGTGATTTTCTTGATCAATTTAGCCTTGAATCCATTATGGACCTGCCGGGCTTGGATGATTTGAAGGCTTCGGGCTTGCTCGACCGCCGTCCGGCTATCGAGGCTATTCCCGGTGCCCGTGATCTGTTCGCTGGACAAGATGAAGATGGCAGCGTAGAAGAAGAGAATGAAATCGGCGAGATTGAACAGAACGCGATTGATAAGGCAGAAGCCGATCGCGAACAAGATGAAGTCGACGCCGACATGCATGAAAAAGAATTAGAGGAGCTCTGAGCATGGCCCTAGGACCGTGGCAAATTTTAATCGTTCTGTTGCTGATTGTGTTGGTGTTCGGCGCGTCACGTGTGCCGTCTATCGCGGAAAATCTGGCCAAAGGCATTCAAAGCTTCAAGAAAGGGCTGAAAGATGACGATGAGCCCAAGTCGGTTGCCGACCAATCCAAATCCGAAAAATCCGAATAGAATAGCGAGGCCCGATGCTTGATTTCGGCTGGGCAGAGTTGTTCGTGATTGCCGCCGTGGCCGTGTTTGTCATTGGCCCGAACGAGATTCCTGCTGTGATGCGTTCGCTCGGTAAGCTGATGCGCCGTTTTCAGTACATGAAACACGCTGTTTCACAGCAGTTTGACGAGATTATGCATGACGTGGATGTCACGGATGTGAATTTCGAAGCGCATAATGAGTCCATCATGCGTGCGCCCGAAGACGCCGAATTTAACGAAGCCGACGAGGACGAAGACATCATGCTGCCCGAGGATTTCGAGAAGAAAGAGGCGGAGTGATGACAGAAGAAACCGCTCAACCATTAACCTCCCATTTTGTCGAGCTGCGTACGCGCTTGATGTGGGTGTTTGGTGCGATGTTTGTCGGCACGGCGTTGTGTTTTGCGTTTGTCGAACCGATTTACGGATTTTTGGTGACGCCACTGGCGGATGCGATGCATGAAGGCGACAGCCAGCGTTTGATCTATACGGGTTTGACGGAAGCGTTCTTTACTTACGTTAAAGTCGCGTTTTTTGCCGGTATCTTTATTACCTTCCCGATATTGCTGCTGCAGGTTTGGATGTTCCTCGCGCCCGGTTTGTACGAGCGGGAGAAGAAGGCGTTTTTGCCGTTTATGATTGCGACGCCGATCCTGTTCTTTATGGGCGGGGCGGTTGTGTATTACCTCGTGTTGCCGATGGCGTGGCCGTTCTTTCTGTCGTTTCAGACCAATGCGTCGGAGACCGCGTTGCCGATCCAGTTGGAAGCGCGTGTGAGTGAATATCTCGACCTGATTATGACGCTGATCTTTGCGTTCGGGTTGTGTTTTCAGCTGCCTGTTCTGCTAACGCTGATGGGGAAAGCTGGGCTGGTCTCCGCCGAATGGTTGGCGAAACAGCGTAAATACGCGCTGATCGTGACGTTTATTGTCGCAGCTTTCCTGACTCCGCCCGATGTGATAAGCCAGATTATGCTCGCTGTCCCGATTATGGGCCTGTATGAACTTTCGATTATCCTGATCCGCTATGTCTCAAAGCCAAAAACAGATGGGCCCGCTGAAGACTTACCAGAAACGTCTGAGTGACGGTGAGCTAAAGCCTGACCCTGTTCAAGAACAAGCTGCGCATGCGCTGGAGCGTGTGTATACGGATGTGCTGAGTTACAAGCCGAAGAAGGGGTTGTTTTCGAAGAAGGAAGCGCCGCCGCGGGGGCTGTATATGCATGGTGGAGTGGGGCGTGGGAAATCCATGCTGATGGATTTGTTTTTCGAATGTTTGCCCGAAGATATTGCCAGCCGTCGTGTGCATTTCCATGAGTTTATGATCGAAGTACATGAGTATCTGCATGCGCAGAAAACACAGCGTGATCAGTCGATTACCAAGCTGGCCAAGCAGATAGCCGAAGATGTGCAGGTTTTGTGCTTTGATGAATTCCACGTCACGGATGTCACGGATGCGATGATTTTGGGACGATTGTTCAAGGCCGTGTTCGGGCATGGTGTTGTGGTGATTGCTACCAGTAACTGGGAGCCGAACCGATTGTATGAGGGTGGGTTAAAGCGTGACCGCTTCCTGCCCTTTATCGCGTTGCTGACGGAGCGTATGGAGGTGTTGCACCTGGACAGCCCGACCGATTACCGGACAAAGTTCCTGACGCAGGAGGGGACGTATTTCTATCCGCTGGGCGGGGATACGCAAGGCAAGCTGGATAATTTGTTCAAGAAACTTACCGACGGTGCGCCTGCGCAAGCGGAGACATTGACGGTGAAAGGACATGATGTGGATGTTGCTGCAGCGGTCAAAGGTGTAGCGCGTGTGACGTTCCAGCAAATGTGTGAGCGCCCGTACGGAGCGGAGGATTACATCGCGATTGCGGAGCGGTATCACACCGTGTTTATCGAGAATGTACGGCGGATGAATTATGACCGGCGTAACGAAGCCAAGCGGTTTATGAATTTGATCGATGCGCTGTATGAGGCGCGGACGCGGGTGATTATGAGCGCGAATGCTTTGCCCGACGAATTGTACAAGGGTGAGGATCATGCCTTTGAGTTCGAGCGTACGGTCTCACGGCTTCAGGAAATGCAGTCGGCGGAATATCTGGACCGCGCGGATTAGTTCTCGGGCTGGCCCAGACGGATCACGCCTTTAATCTCATCAAACGGGTTTTGGATTTTTCCTTTGCGCCTGACGATGATCTGGCCCTCGCGGGCTAAATTGAAGGCTTCGCGGCGGATGGTTTTGAGGTTTCTCCGCCACTTGTCCTCTTCGGGTTCCAGTGCTTTTGCAACTTCGCTGGGGCAGATGGTTTTTTTAGGGCCTCCGGCTTCGACCAGTTCAAGAATGGTTTGTCTGATTTTTTCGGTATCCGGCATATCTGAGAAAAGCCCTTAATTCGGCGTGAAAATTGCATAAATTCATGCGTGACATCTCAACTCTATGCGCTAATTTGGTTTTATGGTCAATATTTTCACGAAATTCTTCGGTTCAGCCCTTGGTAAGGGGCGGAAAACCTATGAAGAACAAAAGGATGCGCTCAGGTCTGCCAATGTGCAGAAACGCTTGGAGATGGCAAAAAGTACCTGGACGAACAAGGAAATATTGTACTACCTCGCCGAAAAGGACCCCGAACCCAGTGTTCGTAAAGCGGTTTTAAACAATAAATCACTGCCCGTGCAGGCATCGACTGTTTTGGCTAAAGATGTTGATCAGGACGTGCGTTTGACGCTGGCGGGGCGGTTGGTTGATCTGTTGCCCGAAGCATCGCGGGACGAGCAAAGTCAGATGTATGCTTTTGTGGTGCAGGCGCTGGGTACGTTGGCGCTGGATGAGGTGTTGAAGGTGCGTGTCGCGCTCTCAAGCACGTTGAAGGATCATGCACATACCCCGCCGAAAATAGCCGGGCAGCTGGCCCGTGATGTCGAACAACAGGTGTCCGAGCCGATATTGCGGTTCTGCGCGGCGTTGTCGGACACGGATCTAATGGATATTTTGAAAAGTCATCCGGCAAGCTGGGTGATTGAAGCGATCGCGGAGCGTCCGGAAGTGAGCTCCAAGGTTTCAAAAGCGGTTATAGATTCCCGCGATAAATATGGCGGTAAGGCCCTGATCAGTAATGAGGGCGCGGAGCTTGAAGACGATCTGTTGCTTGAGATCGTGGAGATTGCCCGCAGCATGCCTGAATGGCAAAAGCCGATGGCTGTTCGTAAAGCTTTGCCCAAGGAGGTGGCCAAGGAGCTTGCGGAGTTCGTTGATGCATCGGTGCGTGAATTGTTATTGGCGCGCGGTGATTTTGATGAAATGGAAACCGAGGAGATTGCCGCCGTCTTCCGTCGCCGTGTGGATTTTGCCGAAGATGCGGATGAAGAAACGCCCCAGCAAAGATTGAAGCGTTTGGTTAAGGATAAAAATTTGAATGAAGAGATTATTTCGGATGCTTTGGCGATGCGGGATAGGGAATTTGCGGCGCTGGCGTTAGCACAGTTGGCGCAGGTAACGCCCGAGCAGGTTCTGAAAATTTTTGATATGCAGGCGGCCAAGCCAATCGTTGCGTTGGCATGGAAAGCGGGCTTGTCCATGCGCTTGGCGTTGCAATTGCAAAAGGATGCCGCGCACGTACCGCCGAGGGAGATTATCTATCCTAAGGGTGGTACGGATTACCCGATGTCGGAAGATGCCTTGATCTGGCAGCTTGAATTTTTGGGGCTGAAGGCTGCGAGGAAAGCATGATACTTCCCAATATTCTGGTCGGGTTGGCTATGGTCGGAGGTGGAGGCTATCTAATGTTTCTCGGCACAAAGATAAAGAAGAAAATTGAAGCTGCGCGCTTGTGGCCTAAAGCGAATGGTAAGCTCACAAAGCTGAAGCGTATAGGGCAGGGGCCCAAAGTCGTCGGTACGGATGATTATCGCCAGTATATGCTTCGCGTATCATATGAGTATGAGGTTCAGGGGGAAACTTATACGAATGACCGTCCTGTATTTGGGTCAGAGATCGAGGTGAAAGCCGAAGTCGATGAGTTCTGTCACCAGTTCACGGAAGGTAAGGATGTTAAGGTGCCTTATAACCCAGAGGACCCTCAAGATTCAGTGTTGTTGGTTGAACGTCCGGGCGGTAAGCAATCCCGCGAGTATTATTTCGGTATGCTTTTGATTATCTTCGGTTTGATGGTGGGCATTGGCGGCGGCGGGCTGCTTGAGTATTTATAGCGGTCTGATCAGTGTATTCGCCACTTGCTCCCCCCTCTCTTAAGCGTTATTCCTATTAAGACTTAGAATTTAGAAAGGAACCTACCCATGAAATCACCAGTTCGCGTTGTCGTCACAGGGGCCGCAGGCCAAATCGGATATGCATTGCTGTTTCGCATTGCCAGCGGCGATATGCTTGGCAAGGACCAGCCTATTATTTTGCACTTGCTGGAAATCCCACCGGCTATGGATGCGCTGAACGGCGTGGTGATGGAGTTGAATGACTGCGCGTTTCCGCTGCTTCACGGTATTGTTCCTACATCCGATCTGGATGTGGCGTTCAAAGATGTTGATTACGCGCTTCTGGTCGGTTCTATGCCCCGTAAAGACGGTATGGAGCGTAAAGACCTGTTGTCCGCGAATGGCGGTATCTTCGGTCCTCAAGGTAAGGCATTGAATGACCACGCATCCCGTGATGTGAAGGTTCTGGTTGTCGGTAACCCTGCGAATACGAATGCATTAATTGCGAAAGAAAATGCGCCAGATCTTGCGCCTGAATGCTTTACGGCGATGGTGCGTCTGGATCACAATCGGGCGATTTCCCAATTGGCGGAAAAGACCGATGCGCATTCGACAGATATTACACAGATGATCATCTGGGGTAATCACTCCGCTACGCAGTATCCTGACATTCACCAAGCGACCGTTAAGGGTGACTCAGCGATCGATCAGGTTGATCAGGGTTGGTATGAGAGTGACTTTGTCCCGACAGTACAGCAACGTGGTGCGGCGATTATCAAAGCGCGTGGTGCGTCTTCTGCGGCGTCTGCTGCTTCGGCCGCTATCGATCACATGCGCGACTGGGCGCTGGGTACACCGGAAGGTGATTGGGTTTCTATGGCTGTGCCGTCAGACGGTTCCTACGGCATTGAGGAAGGTATTATCTACGGCTACCCCGTGACATGTTCCGGCGGCAAATACCAGATTGTACAGGGTCTGGAGATTAATGACTTCTCACGCGCGCGCATGGATGCAACTGATGCAGAGTTGCGTGAAGAGAGGGCGGCTGTTGAAGATCTGCTCGGTAGCCAGAGCAAAGCGGCGTAATTGACGCAAGTGTGAGGAGGGGTTTTTCCTTCTCTTCTACACAATTTGATGAAGCCTGCGTGAAGACTGCTTTGCGCAGGTTTCTTATTTCTCTGCCCACTTTGGCTTCGAATTTGGCGTAAACCTCCCGTGCGGCGAGAGGGCCGCTACGGCTGTAGAAAAACGAACGGTTCATGGCGGCGGCTTCACGCATGGCGGGGTTACGGCTTTTGGCGACAGGGCTTAGCGACATGCTGGCCTGCATTTTATAAAACTGCTTGGCCAACGGCACGCCCAGCATGTGGACGATGTAATGGTCCGTGGCGGTGACGCGGCCGCGCTTCATGCTTTTAATCACATCTGTTTCTTCACGAACCTGATAGGCTTGTAGCATGGCCGAAGCATCCAGATCATGGCGCAGTGCGAGGATTTCGGCTTTCAGGTAAGGGTTGTTGCCTTCGATGTAAGGCAGGCCCGGATATTTGGCGCGTTTGATCGCTTTGGCGTAGTGGCCGTAGCCGATGTCATCGCCGTAGCGACGCATCAGGGTCAGCCATGTCGGCTCTATGTATTGGAATACGCCACGGGCGGATGTGTGTTGCGCGATGGTTGCGCGGCCCAGATCGCTCTCCATTTTTGCTTTCAGGACCATAAGTTCAAAATCAACACCTGTTTTGAGCGAGGCTTTGTATAGCGACGCGGCGAGGCGTTCATCGAACCCATTATCCTTGAGGTAGGTTTTTAAGGAACGGGCAAGCTGCAAACGTTCGTCATCCATGCTTTGCATCAGGACGTTTCCGTTTGGTTTGTTACATGTTTCGGCGAAAGATACGGTCGGCGTAAGCCATAGCATCCCTAAAATGAGGAGGTGTCTAATCATGCGCTTCTGGTTTTGGTTTTTGCTTTTTTTCAGTGCGAAATTCGGTTTCGCTCATTGGTTCTTAATTTTTATTTAAGTGAAAAATGGCTGAATTCTGTGTGAGAACAGCGCTTATGGTTCAGTATCGCCCATAAGCGGTAAAGCTTTCGCTAATTTTAGCTTGGATTTGATTTATGTTTTGCATCAAGAGTTGCGACAAAAAATTGCCGTTTCTGATGATTGATTACCTAGCGTTTTACGGATTGTTGTTGGTAAACGAGAAGGTGTTGGCTGAAAGGCCTTCGATACCCTCTGCTTGAGCTGTTCTTTGCATGTCGGTAAGCATGTTTGACAGTGTTTCGGTCGGGATTGAGGCAGCGCCTTCCCACTCCTGTCTGACGTTACGTATCATCTCGTTAACCGTGATGTCTCCGGACAAGAATTCTCTTAGATCGCGGTTATGGATTAGGCGTTTAATGGCCAGCTCGTTTTGCGCGAGGGAGTCGAATCTACGGTCACCCGCGATTAAACCTTCGTCCCTCATGTATTTTAAAGTTGTGTATGTGAACTGTTTAGAGCCAGCTGCCGTTGATCTTCTGTTCTCAGGTATGCCTGCGGCAATTTGCTCATCAAGATATTGGCGTTGCCATGCTAAAACCTGATTAACGGTCATAGTAGAAATGTCCGGCACGGTTAGTCCGCCGGGCGTAATGTCACCGGGCTGAAGTCCGGGATAATTGCCACCGGGATCTGTTCTGTTGCGATAGTCCCATATGATGTTTGGGTCACCTCCGCGTGACTCCACACTGGCTATCGATGTTAAAAGTCGATCAAAGTGAGAGTTCAGAGGGCCAAAGTGGGTGCGTAATGCGCGTAATTGATCATCACCACCAAAGATTTCCTGAATGAATTGACGGGGAGGTGCCTCACGTAGCGGATGTTCCGGGTCTTCGGCAACATCTGTGAGTGTTTCTATTCTTTGTTCTCTGTCATTCGGGTCAACATAGACTTCAGACGGGAATAATGTATCGATTGAAGAATGGAATTGGTCCCAGCGGCCGCCGAGCATGTGGGACAGAACTGTAAGCATGTCGCCCCAGATATCGCCCATGCTTTCTTGTTGCAGAGCATAATGGACGACATGGTCGTCATAGACATAAAAGCCTTGATTGTTAATCTGGTCTCTTCTTTTCTGAATGATGCGACCGTCAGCGGTCTGGATATTTATACCGTCGGGTGTTTCCGCGCCCAGTGCGACCGTAGTTGTTTGTGCTGTTTCGTCAAAAGCGGCTACAGTCGCGGACCTTTGAGGGCCCTCGGTTGTTTCATCTGCAGGTGTTTCTAAAGGATCTTCAGCACGAAGTGCCTCGCCATATTGGCCAGTTAATTCTCTGTCTTCATCTGCTTCGGAGGTCAGACCCTCTTCATGGTCAGCCATATTAACACCCTCATTTAATTCGTTTTTTTATATTTTTTTATAATTTATATATTTGCTCTAATTATACAGGAAAATAGGGGGTAAATGCAAATTTATGCGGGGGTGTAAGCGCTGTGATCAAAGTCATTTCTGACAGCAGGTGAAACGCTGGCAACTTCGAGTTCCTGCTCTTCAGGTTTCTCTTCAGCTGTGCTTTCCAGAAGTGTGCTTGGTGCGATTTCGATGCCGTCATCGTTTTCAATTTTTGCGACCAGCGTGTCCATTTCGGCTTGCGGGATTTCGCGGTCGAATTTGTCTTCCAGATATGCATGGATATCGTCGTAGCCGTTGCTGCCGAATTGCTCTATGTACGCTAATGCATCTTGATGCATGCGGAAGCTTTCGGTCATTTCGGCTTCTGATGTTGCGCCTTCGAGAGTTAGGGCTTCAGCACCTTCGTCGGCACCTGACTTTTCTGTGCCTGCAAATTCGTATTCATATTTTTCGCCCGTTGTTTCTTCCAGCTGTGCGATGATTTCTCTAAAACGTTCACCTTCTTCGGTAAAGGCTAACTGGTCCACGGTCATTTGTAGGCGTTGTGCCAGAGCTTCTTCTTCAGTCATAGTAGAGGCTGCGTTAAAGAGGTCGACATTTGAAAGGTCTTTGGCGGAGAATGGCGCTATACCTAGTTGATCTTTTACGTGCGTAAGGTCTACGCAAACTCCAGCTGCCATGGAAACATCCAGATCTTTCAGGAAGGCTTCGTGCAGCTCCGGAGGGACGCCCGCATCTACAAGAATTTGTGCCCTTAATTCTTGAAGCTGTGAGTTTAGGCCAGCTTCAATGTCTGAGAGATTCTGTTCAATTGACGTTGTGTCGATTGAAGAAAAAAGCTCTTGAGTTGATTGGAAGTAAGTATCATCTAACGTTAACGACGAGTAATCCAGTGACCCAAAGTCAAAGTCGAAAAAGCTGTCATCATAGAAATCATAGCTTAAGTCTAAAGCTTGATATCCAACAGAGTAGGGACTATCGATTGCCAGAGTTGAGCTTGTTGTTAAGTCCCCTGTAAGAGTTGTGAAGTCAATGTTTCCAAAGCTTAAAGTGTTTAGGTCAAAGCTGTTGAAGTCAGCAGCGCCAAGGTTTGGCGTGGTGTTTAAGCCAAGATCGTAGTTTTCAGAAAGGAATGACGAAGATGTCGTATCAAGCGTCAGAGTGGCATTGCCTCCAGAGAGCGACGTGTCAAGAGTGTTGCCAAAGTCGTAGTCAAGGAATGAAAAATTTGGTTCCGGTAGACCGAGCTGCTGAGCTAAGTCAACTTGGAATGTCCCAAGAGCGACGTTACCTTGATAAATGCTGTCATAAGTATCTTGCAGCTGCTTTTCGAAAGCGGATGTGTCTAGGCCGGCTGCTTTCATGTCGGAAATTCGCTGTTCCAGATTGGTTGCACGATCTCGGTAGCCATCTAGGTTTTCTCTTACTTCATTTGCGGCGTTCACCGCGCTTTCTACCTCAGATTTTGCTGATGCCAATCTGTCTTCAGAAGCTGTAAGTGATGCTACGTTTTCGGTAAGGGTTGCTGTGTTTGTAAACATTTGTTGCACAGCTACGCCGCCTGATTCAAAGTCTGTTCTGAAACCGCGCTCGACTATTCCATGAGTGATAGATCCTGCTGTTTGGATAAGCTGTTGGGCTTCTTCTGAAAGAGGGAAACGCTCGCCATTGCCCAGATATGCGAATATTTGACCGTCTTCACTGCGGTCTACCAAGAAACTTGCTTCGCCGAGGGCTTCTCTGATTTCTTCTCTGTCTACGTTTGTAAACATGGCCAATGTTGGTGGCAGATGTTCAACTGGGGTGCTGTCCAAAAGGTCTTTGATGCCAATTACAGCAAAACCCATTTCTTGAACGCTTGCGGCTGCGCCTTCGGCTGCAGCGGCAGCTACCATTGTATTGTTTTCATCGGCCGCGACATCTTTTTCTGCTGCGGCCACTTTCATTTCAGCTGTTTCAAGGTCTGCTGCAATTTCTTCAGCATCTTGCGCAGCTTGCGCGGCTTGTGTAGACAGCTCGCTCAAGTCATCAGATAGCTGCTGTTGTGCTTCAGAATAAACCTGTCTCTCATCACGGAGAGAATCAGCCAAAACGGAGTCTGTAAGGCCAGCGGCTTCAAGGTCTGCGATACGTTGGTCTAATGCGCTAATCTGTCCTTCTATTTCTCGGATTTGTTTTTCAAGCTGACTGATATCTATTTCTTTATAGATCTCTTGCGCATCTCTGGTGGCCCAATTGTGATAATGTTGAACTAATTCTTGCACGCGGGCTTCATCAGGGCTTGTTTCGCCGTGTTCAGCCATTGTTGCGCGTATTTGCTCTTCCAATGCACTAGGTGTAGGGCATGCCATTGAGTCTAGAGCAGAAAGGGCAACGGCTTTCTCAACAGGGTCTGTTAGTGCGTTTGCGTCTGCTAGGTTGCGCTCTTGGATATCTGTGAGTTCTTCTCTTGCCTCATCTCTTTCTGCTTGTTTTGTAGCGAGCAGAGATTCCAAAGTCGTACGCTCCGCGGTCAGGCTTTGTAATTCGCTAATGATAGCGGGTGCTGATTCCGGGTTGTCGCTAATTGCATTTAAGTAGCTCAGCATTTCTGCTTGAGCCATTTCTCGGGCGGCATCTTGGCTCAGAGACGGGTCGCGTTCCATTAATCTTTCCATAATGGCTTCTTGCAATTGTTCTGTAACAAACATTTCTGCGAGTTGATCACGCTGATCTTGTGTAAGCTCAGCGAATTTAGGATCGCTGTTGAGTTCAGCTAAGACTCTGTCACGCTCTCTAATGAAGATTTCATCTTTTTCCTCAACCGTTTCTGCATCCAAAAACTTGTCGGCAGCAGCGAGGAAAGCAGGTTTGAATTGTTCACGGTAAGCGTCCAGTTCTGCATCGAAATGCAAATACAGGTCTATTCCTGACAATGACTGAAGGTAAGCACTTGTGCTTAAGCCGCCTCTTTTTCTTTCAGCTTCAGCTTCTCTTCCATCCTGACGCTGAGTGGACTGCATGGTGATGAAGGCACCGCTGGCACACTGTTTCGCGAGGTTTTCAAGGATGAACTGAGCCGCCTGACTGTTTGGGTCACCGCTGAGAAGGCTATTCATTGTGACTGTATCGGGAACGTCACTCGGGTTATCGATACTGGCAAGTAGTTCGACCACTTGTTGTGGTTCTAATTGCTCGACTACGGAGATCAGCGCTTCAGCGTCGTGGCCGTTTTCAAGGGCTTCAGACAAAGATGAACTGATTGCGAAGTCCATGCTGGTGGTATCTTCAAGGTCGAGAGTGGACAGGAATGTGTCCAGGGCTGTGTCTAGTTCAACTGGCAATACGGGTGTTACAGACGCATCAAAACGCTCGTCACCGTCTGTGACCAGCGTTTCTTCAACTTCTTTTGGTGGATTTAAGGTCTCACCTGCCATATTGTTACACACCCTTGTTTTTATTGTGCTTTTTCTTGTTTTTTAAAGGTAAGCACTCCTTACGCGTACACTTATATTAATATGTAAAGATTTACAAAGAATTAAGAGATAGTCGAAATCGAGTGAATTGTTTGTTTTTGTTGAACAAACTTGAGGTTTAGCCAAGGGAATTAGGGGTGGCGTCAGGGTCCAGTACGTTATCGTCAGAAGGAGGATCAAAGGAAGCGACAACGGTTTCGCCATTTAGGCCTGCCTGATTAGCAAAACTGCCTCTTACAGGGTCAACATCCAGTCCGCTTCGCTCTGCGACGACGCCTGCGGTTAGTTGACGGCCCATTCTGGCTGAGGTCGAGAAACGGGGCCCCAAGCCGGATGAGAGCAGGTCTTCGCCTGTTTCTCTTGTGCGCACGGGCATTTCATCGCCGTGGCCGTATCTTTGCTCTCCGCGCTCCAGGTTTGATCTCATCGCCTCTTCAACGCGGTCGTGGCTTGTGTTCTCAATGAATGACTCTTTAAATGTATCGAATTTTGAGACCCCGTAAGGCGTTTCGTTGGCGAAGAATTTGAAGTCATTAGAAGGAGAGCCGTCTGCGTTAGGCTCACCATAAGCTTCTCTGTTCAGGCGGGCCAAGGTGGCCGGATCGGTAATGTAGTGGCGTGTTTCGCCATCTTCACTCAACGTATATAAATTCAGGGTTTCGTTCTCGCGATAGACATCTTTGCCTTCATGTTGAACAACATTTTGCCATGCTTGCTTAAGTTCGGCACTGGCAAATTGCCTTGCCGTCCAGGCAACCTGACCATCGCTACCCATGTTAATCATCCATTCAGGAGGGGTCCATTCATCGGGGAACCTGGCGCGGATCTGATCATCACGGTCTGCGATGTTGTTCCTTTGTGCAATTCGCAATGTTTCAGTCATTTTAGCTGATTCATCTCTCAGCTCTTTGAGCTGATCCATCATTGATCCAAAACCTTGCTTAAACATTCTCAGGTTATCGCTAATGGTTCGATAATGATTGTCATACACTCGGTTCGAGGTCAGGTAGGCATCTCTGAATCTGGTAATATTAGCTCTAAGTTCTTCAGGTGTAGCGCCGGCGTCTAAACCGCTTTGAAAGTCTTCGATTTGCCTGCTTAAGAGTCCGCTCAACCCTTCGATTTCTTGGGTTGCAACTTGTATGTTGAGCAAGTCCAAGCTTGTTGCTGCCATGCTGTTGAAGGTTGTTTCGTAGGCTGAGCCTAAGCCTGATTTCGAGATTTTGCTCAAGAATGCGGTTTGAATATTTGTGAGCTCCTCAGCCAAATTGCCTGCTCCGGCATCGTTGCCGTAAAGCATCCCTACTTTTTCCTGTAAATCTATGATTTCCAAGTGGCTAGGGTCGGTAATTTCAACACGTTCATTCGTTTCAGGAGAAATGTAATAATATTGGCCTTCTTCGTCGCCTTTGAAAACGGCGACCTTGAAGGGCAGGCCGTCCGCGTTTTCGATGTTGATCGTAACTAACTGTTTGTCCAGCTCTATGAATTTAGTGATTGTTTCTGCGGCAGCTTCGGGGTTATCTGCTCCAGAGAAGCGCAACATGGATTTAATGCCTTCTAAGGCAGCGTCGAACTGCTCTTCGATTTCTGCAGCATTCGTTCTAATCTCTTGTTCTCTAGCGTGAACACGGGCTTGAAGAGCTTTTAACGTGTCTTCGTAATTTTCATGGGTTACCGCATCTATAAAACCATCATCAAGTGCCAATTGGGCGGCTTGTAATCCTGTTAAGGTATCAGCATCGACTTTAGCCACAGTGACCGCTACGTTGACTAAGGTTTGAGCTAGTTCGCGCCCTACAGACGTTGATGTGAAGAAAGAAAAGGCATCGTTGGAAGCCATATACGTATAGATACGAAGATTCTCATCTTTTTCCTGTTCTTCTCTGATACGCGCTTCTATTTCTGCTTGTCCGCCTGTGGCGATCCCGGCAAAGTTTCCGCCAGCGCCACCGGAAATCAGCATGAGGGCCTCGTTAGCGCCTCTTGCTGTCGTCAAATCTGTTTCGGAGATATTAAAGCCGTCGGCATCATCGTTCTTTGCGATGATGATGAGGAATCTTTCGTTTGATGTGCTGTCATTATCTGACATCAATTACACCCTTTATATAACCGTTTTTATCTCTTTTGTTAGTGAATGCTTATATATTCATGCATCCTTGTTCACCTCGCATAATACTGTCTAAAATTTAATTAAATCTTAACGCGGCATTAATAATTGCGGGTTTTTCGCAGTATTTCGGGGGTAGGGGCCTAAAAATGCCGAATTTCTTCACGGAAACGGGGTTGCAAATCGTACTGCAGCGCATTAAGTCTTGTCATGAGATTCACTAATTAGATCGGAGATTTTTCATCCATGAATATCCATGAATATCAAGCCAAAGAAGTGCTTGAGAAATACGGTGTAGCTGTGCCTAAGGGCATTCCGGCTATGAGTGTAGACGAAGCGGTGAAGGCCGCCGAGGACCTGCAAAGCGATGGTGCGACCTTGCTGGTCGTTAAAGCGCAGATCCACGCAGGTGGTCGCGGAGCAGGGCACTTTACGGACAATCCTGAAGGCAAGGGCGGTGTTCGTCTTTGTAAAACGGTTGATGAAGTTAAGGATGCTGCGGAAGCGATGATGGGCAAGGTTCTGGTTACGAAACAGACCGGTCCTGAAGGTAAAGAAGTTCAGCGCTTGTACGTTACAGACGGTGTAGACATCGAAAAAGAATATTACTGCTCGGTCCTGCTGGACCGCGCGACAGGCCGCGTAACATTCATGGTGTCCACAGAGGGCGGTATGGATATTGAAGAAGTGGCCGAAGAAACGCCCGAGAAAATCGTGAAGGCCGATATCGACCCGGCAACAGGTTTCCAAGGCTTCCACGCACGTAAGCTGGCGTTTGCTCTGGGTTTGAGCAAGCCGCAGATGAAATCGGCGGGTAAGTTCTTTGCTAACCTTTATAAGTGTTTCCTTGAAACAGACGCGTCTATCGTCGAGATCAACCCGATGATTGTTGTCGGTGATGAAGTGATGGCGCTGGATGCGAAGATGAACTTCGATGCCAACGCCCTGTACCGTCAGCCGACTATCCTTGATATGCGTGACGAGACAGAAGAAGATGAGAACGAGAAGATCGCAGCTGATAATGAGCTGTCCTATGTATCTCTGGACGGTAACATCGGTTGTATGGTGAACGGCGCCGGTCTGGCGATGTCTACGATGGATATCATCAAGCTGTATGGCGGCGAGCCTGCGAACTTCCTGGATGTTGGCGGGGGCGCAACGAAAGAGCGCGTTACAACTGCATTCAAGATCATCCTGTCAGACCCGAACGTGAAGGGTATTCTGGTCAACATCTTCGGCGGCATTATGAAATGTGACGTCATCGCGGAAGGTGTGATCGCGGCAGCGAAGGAAGTTAAACTGAGTGTACCTCTGGTCGTTCGTCTGGAAGGTACAAATGTAGAGAAGGGTAAAGAGTTGATGGCAGGTTCCGGCTTGCCGATTATCAGCGCCGATAACCTTGAAGATGCGGCCAAAAAGGTCGTGGAAGCCACTAAACAAGCGGAGGCAGCGTAACCATGATTAAGACACTTTCAAAAACAGCTTTGTCCGTTGCGGCGGTATTGTCCATGTCTACTAGCGTAGCGATGGCAGCCGATGGCGCAATGAGTTCAATTATCAATAATGCCGGTGAAGAGATCGGCACGATCAACATCAAGCAGGGCCCCGAAGGGGTTTTGATGAATGTCGATATCAAAGGCTTGCCGGCAGGTGCCCATGGTTTCCACATTCACAGTGTTGGTGACTGTAGCGATCATGATCACTTCAAAATGGCGAAAGGCCACATCAGTGACGAAGACGACAAGCACGGTTTGCTGAACCCTGAAGGTCCTGAAGCCGGAGATTTGCCGAACCTGATCGTTCCTGAAAACGGTGAAGTCGCGATTGAACTTTATGCGCATGATCTGGAAATCACGGCTAGCGAAGCCGATGATGCGGATGATGAAGAAGTTTTGCTGGATGCGGACGGTTCTGCGTTCATGATCCACGCCGATCCTGACGATCATATGACACAGCCTATCGGTGGTGCGGGTGCCCGTATTGCTTGCGGTGTCATCAAGGCCAACTAATTACGGTTTATACAAAGGAAGAACTTAAAAAATGTCAGTACTTGTAAATAAAGACACAAAAGTGATTTGTCAGGGCTTCACAGGCTCGCAAGGCACATTCCACAGTGAGCAGGCGATTGCTTACGGCACGAACATGGTTGGTGGCGTAACGCCGAACAAAGGTGGTCAAGACCACCTCGGGTTGCCTGTTTTCGACACTGTCGGTGAAGCGAGAGAGAAAACAGGTGCGAATGCATCCGTGATTTACGTTCCCCCTCCATTCGCGGCGGACGCCATTCTGGAAGCGATCGATGCGGAAATCGAACTGGCGATCTGTATTACTGAAGGTATTCCCGTTCTGGACATGGTGAAGGTGAAGCGCGCTTTGGATGGTTCCAAGACACGTCTTATCGGTCCTAACTGTCCGGGTGTTATCACTCCGGGTGAATGCAAGATCGGTATTATGCCGGGTCACATTCACACACGCGGTAAGGTCGGTATTGTTTCCCGTTCCGGTACGCTGACTTACGAAGCCGTTGCGCAAACAGGTGCGGTTGGCCTCGGTCAGTCCACATGTATCGGTATCGGCGGTGACCCTGTAAACGGTACGAACTTTATCGATTGTATCGAGATGTTCATGGATGATGATGAAACAGAAGCGATCCTGATGATCGGTGAGATCGGTGGTTCTGCTGAACTGGAAGCCTGTGATTTCTACAAATCATTGAAGACCAAAAAGCCGATTGCCGGTTTCATTGCGGGTGCGACAGCCCCTCCGGGTAAGCGTATGGGCCATGCCGGTGCGATTATCTCCGGTGGTGATGACACTGCGCCTGCTAAAATGGAAGCTATGCGTGCAGCCGGTTTCGCTGTATCCGAAAGCCCTGCCGGTCTTGGTCAGGCTGTTGTGGATGCGATGGCTGCTTAAGCCGCACTTCTAATTTTTATTAAATAAACCCGCCTGTGTTATGCCGGCGGGTTTTTTATATGTGCGTTAGGGGCGTGAGTAGCACAGATATAGCACACTATATAACCTGAGTGACTCTAATTTATGGAAAATATTGCCGTGTAGGTAAGATTGCTCAGGCTGTTTTTGCCGTGTTTAGGCCGATGGTTTCCTTTGATTTAAGTTCAATTTTTAGATGTTTTTTGTGCTTAAGGTGCTGAAATTAAACGTAAATACTGTTTTTTGCCGCTTTCCATTCTATCTTGTTTTATGTAAATAAATGGCACGGCCGTTGCAAATCCTTCTGTATTAGGAAAACAAACACCCTCGGTTAGGGGCGGAATAGAAGGAAACGCGAAATGGTAAATTATATGTATGGTGCAGTAATGGCGCTTTTGGTTGTGACAATGGTCGATATGATCGACACGCACGTACCGAACGGCCTTGGTTATTACGTAGATTTGATGATGCCGTTCTAAACGGTGGTTAAGAGTTTTGAAGTCAGTTTCAACGCACAGGAGAATGAATGGAATGAAATAGTAGCTGTCGGGCACACCCTCCCTTGGTATCCAACCCACCAAAGCCCTCACACCCGATAGCGACGTTTCGCGTAGCAGCCGTCATTCTTCATATTTGCCCTCTGGTTTTCAGGCGTGGTTTCGGTGTAAACTTAAATATCGAGTTACCCCAATCGCCAAGTCGAACCAGAGGGCTTTTTTTAATGGACAAGACCGTACTCGAAAAAATGACAGCCGATGAGCGCTCGTTGATTACGAGCTTGCCTTATCGTGCCGGTCTGTGGGTGAGTATGAGCGACGATACAGGCGGGGATGAATCCCATGAAAAAGAGGTACAGGCGCTGAACAACATTATTGTCGGCTTTTCCGAAATGGTTTTTGGCTCAGAATTACTTCAATACATCATGGATGAGACGGTTAAGCGCAAGGATGAATGGCACGAATGGCAAAACGGTGTTGATCAGGTGCCGAAAGAATGTGCGGATGCGTTAAATATCCTGCGTGATCATGTCGATGATAAGGAAGTAAATGCCTATGCGCAGCGCTTGATTGAGATCGGTGAGGCTGTCGCGCTGGCGTTTCGTGAGTATGAAGAGCAGTCTTTTAAAGACAAGCTGAATGTCTATAGCTCCTATGTTATCAACAAGATCAAGGCGAACCTGAAGAAGCAGCCTTCTAAATCTTTCGAACAGTTTTTGAATATATCTTTGAGTGAACGCAAGGCGCTGAATGCGCTCGCACTGGCTCTGGATACGCGCTACAGCATTTAACCTGTATAAAAAGGAGCATACATGACAACGCTTGATGATTTTTCTTCCTCCGAACTCGAATTGCTGAGCTCGCTTCCTTACAAGGTTGGCGTGTATGTCAGTCATGCGGATGACGAAGGCGGAGAAGAAGATGACGAGCGTGAGATGGATGCTCTGGAATCCTGTATCAAGGCCATTGCCTCCCTAAATGATGACAAGCCGTTCGCGGCAGAAGCGATGCGCCAGACATTGGCGATGCGTTCCGAGTGGCCGCGCTGGGCCGCGCAGAACTTTAAAGTACCGGAGGAAGCCGCGCAGGCGAAAGCCTTGCTGGCAGGGCGTGCCAATGAGCAGGAGTGCAAGAATTACTGTGCCGCGTTGATGGAGATCGCGACGACGGTTGCGCAAGCTTACGGCGAATTCGGCGAGTTTGATGATGATGACGAGGGCGGCGGTCTGTTTGGTTCTATCGTCGGAAAGATCACCAGCACCCTGTCCGGTGTGTCGGCGGATGACGCCAACCACCCGATGAATGTGAGTGCGGCCGAGGATACGGCGATTAATACCCTGCGAAATGCGCTCAAAGGCTAGATTACTTAGACTTTCCTATGAATGCCTTCATACAAAGAAAGCCCTGGGCAACAGTAGTAATATTTCTGTTTTTTGGGGCCACCGTAGGTATGTTTTACCTTAATAAAGGGCGTTTAGGGGTGATCTATTTAGGGCTTCATTTTATAGTATCGGCAATTCTGTTTGTGAGTTCTTATTATAAGATAGTTGCACTTACCCCTGAGAACTGCATTGCCCTAGCTTATCTTCCTGTTAGCTTGTTAGGCATAGTTCATGGCTTCTTTTTAAGCAAAGGTTATAATTCTGACGTTTCTCTTAAGTGGTATGCTCACTGGCAGAGTGTGGTTCTTGTCTTCACTGTATTGCCTTACATTGTAGCTCTGTTGTTTAGGTCATTTGCTTATGAACCTTTCACAGTGCCTTCGTCATCGATGAGTCCTACGCTTAATAATGGTGACTATGTTTTTGCCTCGAAGTATGCATATGGGTTTGGGCCTTATTCTTTTCCATTTGGCGATCTAATTCTAAGCAAAAAACTTACATCTCGTTCACCTGAGCGCGGTGATTTGATCGTTTTTATGCATCCTCAAAAGACAGATGTGCATTTTTTAAAACGTTTAGTGGGCTTGCCCGGCGACACTGTTCAAATTCGAGATGGGCGCCTAATTTTAAATGGTGTGGATATTCCAAAAATTCGCCAAACAGAGAGTTTTGTTCTTTCTGATTTATCTGTTGATGGAGAGCAGGTTGTTCCTGTTTTTATTGAGGTGCTACCCAACGGAAAGCAGTATACAGTTCTTGATTCCAAGCCTGAATCCAGTCTGGATAACACCGAGACTTTGACTGTACCTCAAGGTCATTATTTTGTGCTTGGTGATAATCGAGATAACTCAATGGATAGCAGGGTTGGGCATATTATCGGCTTTGTTCCAGATGTTAATATTGTGGCTAGATTATCTGTAAGAATATGGAGTGAAAAGGACAGAACATTTTCCTTTGATAAACTTCAATAAAATCTTTGTTGTTTCTCTTGCATAGCGTCTTATTCGAAACTGAATAGGGCGCTTTACCTCTTGACCATGGCTTCGTAAAGATTTACTTCGTATAGCGAAGAAAAATGCACGAATTTTGGCTCAGGAGGCCCTTTTATCATGGCAGATGCATCCGAAAACCTGACATTTCTATCCGGCGCGAATGCTGAGTATGTTGCTCACCTTTATGGCGAGTTTCTGACGGCGCCCAATAAGGTGGATGCAAGCTGGCGTGAATTTTTCGAAAGTCTGAATGATGACGAGGCTTCGTTGTTGCAGGAACTGGCCGGTGCGAGCTGGACCCCTGCTGAGAATTCAAAAGCTTCCCGCCGCTTTGGTGTTGCATTCTCCGATCCGGCCAATGACATGGTCGAATTGCCGAGACGCCGCGCGACCGACAAAGCCAATCCCGAAGATATTAAACGTGCGGCGCATGACTCTATTCGTGCATTGATGTTGATCCGTGCGTACCGTATTCGCGGGCACTTGCTGTCCGACCTTGACCCGTTGGGCATGAGAGACAAAGGTGTGCACCCTGAACTGGATCCTGCGCATTATGGTTTCGGTCCGGCCGATATGAATCGTCGTATCTATGTCGGCGGTGTAATGGGTATGGATTACGCGACGCTGAATGAGATTATTACAGCGCTGCGCCAAACATATTGTGACACGATCGGTGTCGAGTTCCTGCACCTATCCGATCCTGAAGAGAAAGCGTGGATTCAGTCCCGCATTGAAGCGCCACGCAACAAAACTGACTTTACGGTTAATGGTAAGCGCGCGATCTTGCAGCGTCTTATTGCTGCGGAAAGTTTCGAACAATTCCTGCACAAAAAATATCCGGGAACGAAACGTTTCGGTGTTGATGGCGGTGAAGCGTTGATCCCGATGATCGAGCAGATCATGAAGCGCGGTGGCCAGATGGGTCTGGAAGAGATTGTCGTCGGTATGGCGCACCGTGGTCGTCTGAACGTTTTGGCTAATGTGATGGGCAAGCCGTTCACTGCGATTTTTGCCGAGTTTCAGGGGCAGTCTTCTACGCCTGATGATGTGCTTGGTTCCGGTGATGTGAAATACCACCTCGGTACATCCAGTGACCGTGATTTTGACGGTAACAGTGTTCACTTGTCTTTGACGGCTAACCCGTCTCACCTCGAATTCGTTAATCCTGTTGTCATCGGTAAAGTTCGTGCAAAGCAAATGCAGCGCGGTAACAGCGAAGATGCAACTGTACTGCCGTTGTTGCTGCATGGTGATGCGGCGTTTGCAGGGCAAGGTGTTACTGCGGAAACATTGATGATCTCCGAACTGCCCGGTTACCGAGTTGGCGGTACGATCCATATCGTGATCAACAACCAGATCGGCTTTACGACTATGCCGAAATTCGGTCGCTCCGGTCCATATTGTACGGATGTGGCAAAGATGCTGTCTGCGCCGATTTTCCACGTAAATGGCGATGACCCCGAAGCTGTTGTTCACGTGGCGCGTATCGCGACAGAATACCGTCAGAAATTCAAACGTGACGTGGTGATCGACATGTATTGCTACCGTCGTTACGGCCACAATGAAGGCGATGAGCCTGCCTTTACGCAGCCTTTGATGTACAAAACGATCAAGGATCATGCGACGACCCGTGAAATTTACACCAAGCAATTGGTGGCGGAGCAGGTGATTACAGCCGAAGAAGGCAAGGAGATGGTTGATGAGTTTAATGACTATCTCGAAGAAGCCTTTGAAGCGACGAAGACGTATAAGCCGAATGATGCGGACTTCCTTGGCGGTGCCTGGGAAGGTTTGACAACGGCACCGGAAGGTGCACGCCGCGGTGATACGGCAATCGGTAGCGATAAGATGGCCGAAATCGGTAAGGTCCTTACGACTGTTCCCGAAGGCTTTACCATCAACAAGAAACTGCAGCGTGTGCTGGATGCTAAGACCAAGATGTTTGAAAGCGGCGAAGGGTTTGACTGGGCGACCGGTGAGGCCATTGCGTTTGCATCACTGCTGAAGGGTGGCTATGCGGTCCGCTTGTCCGGCCAGGATGTCGGTCGTGGTACGTTCTCTCACCGTCATGCGATTTGGTATGATCAGGAAAATGAAGAGAAGTATCTGCCGCTGAAAAATGTAGCAGAAGACCAGCCTAAGTTCGAGGCGCATGATAGCCCGCTTTCCGAGATGGCTGTGCTTGGTTTTGAATACGGGTATTCCCTTGCCGATCCGAAAACGCTGACATTGTGGGAAGCGCAGTTCGGTGACTTTGCCAATGGCGCACAGGTCATTATCGATCAGTTCATTTCATCTGGTGAAAGCAAGTGGTTGCGTATGTCCGGTCTGACATTGTTGTTGCCGCATGGTTACGAAGGGCAGGGGCCGGAGCACTCCTCCGCACGTCCGGAGCGCTTCTTACAATCCTGTGCCGAAGATAACTGGCAGATTTGTAACATCACGACGCCTGCGAACTATTTCCACGCGCTGCGCCGTCAGATGGTTCGTGAATTCCGTAAGCCGTTGGTTGTTATGGCGCCTAAATCTTTGCTGCGTCACAAGTTGGCTGTTTCTACAGCGGATATGTTCACCGAAGGCAGCACGTTCCACCGTGTACTTTGGGATGATGATCAGGACAAGCTTGTTGCAGCCGACAAGATCAAGCGCGTCGTGTTGTGTACGGGTAAGGTGTACTATGACCTGTTGGCTGAACGCCGCGAGCGCGGGATCGACGATGTGCTGTTGATGCGTGTTGAGCAGCTTTATCCATTCCCGGATGATGCGTTGGCCGAAGAGCTGAAGCCGTTCAAGAATGCCGAGGTCGTCTGGTGTCAGGAAGAGCCACGTAACCAAGGGTACTGGCATTTTGTTGACCGTCGTATCGAGGAAGTGTTGAGCGAGATCGATATTCGTGGACAGCGTCCTCATTTTGCTGGTCGTGTAGATGCAGCAGCTCCTGCGACAGGTCTGGCTTCCCGCCATGCCGCAGAGCAGGCAAGACTGGTTGACGAAGCGCTGACCGTGGAATGACACGGGACTTTGATCTTTCCGTATATTTTGTAGCAGACCCATCATGCTGCGCCGGACGTGATGTTGCGGGCGTAGTGATGGATGCTGTGCGTGGTGGAGCGACGATGGTCCAGTACCGCAACAAAAGCGGGAATATGGCTGAAATTCATGCCCAGGCGGCGATGATTGCAGAGCTTTTGAGAGGTTCTGGGGTTCCGTTTCTTATCAATGATCATATCGATGTGGCTTTTGCCGTTGAAGCCGATGGTGTGCATTTGGGGCAGGGCGATGCATCCCCCGAAGTAGCGCGCGAAAAGCTGGGTGATAAAGCGATTATCGGGCAGACGGCGTTTACGGTTGAACATCTCGCGGCGATAGACCCGAGCATTGTTGATTATGTCGGGACGGGGCCGTTTTACCCGACACAAACGGATAAAGGTAAGTCTGTATTGGGCGCAGAAGCATTCGCGGAGTTGGTCAAAATTTCTCCTGTGCCCGTGGTGGGCATTGGTGGTATAACAGCCGAGAATGCAACCGTCGTTATTGATGCCGGCGCGCAAGGTGTAGCAATGATGCGTGCGATCAGTGAGGCCGAAAGCCCCGAGGCGGCTGCGCAAGCGTTTGTGAAGGCATTGGCATGATCCCGAAAGTTCTCAGCATTGCAGGCTCGGACCCGTCAGGTGGCGCGGGCGTTCAAGCCGATCTGAAGACGTTCTCTGCTCTTGGTTGCTATGGTATGGCGGCGATGACCGCTTTGACTGCGCAAAATACAACAGGCGTTCGCCGTATATATCCTGTTCCTGCACATTTTCTGGAAGATCAACTGATTAGCATTTTTGAAGATGTACCGCCCGCGGCTATCAAAATAGGTATGGTTGGCAATGTCCACAGCATCTCCACGCTGGCAGCGGTTTTGAACCGTTTTAACGAGCATAATATTATTCTCGATCCGGTAATGGTGGCATCCAGCGGCGATCAACTGATTGACGATGATGCCGTTGAAGCGCTGAAGACGTTTCTTATTCCTATAGCAGATGTGATCACGCCGAATATGAAGGAAGCGGAACTGCTGGGGAGTACCGACGCGGAGGCGCTTTTGGAACTAGGGGCCAAGGCCGTGCTGGTGAAAGGCGGGCATGGTGACGGTGATGAATGTGTTGATACGCTGGCGACCGAAGCGGGTGTTGAGACGTTCGCCGCACCCCGTGTCGATACGAAGAATACTCATGGTACCGGCTGCACGCTGTCTTCCGCGATTGCGTGTGGTGTGGCCAAAGGCGAAGATTTGCCACAGGCAGTGAGGAACGCCAAAGACTATGTCACCAAGGCATTGCAGCATGCTGACAGTCTGGATGTCGGTCAGGGTGCAGGTCCCGTTCATCATTTTTGGGAGCACTGGTCATGAACGAATTTGAACTGGTTAAGGAGTATTTTCGTCCGCTGACTATGGGGCGCGAGGAAGCTGGGGGACTGTTGGATGACGCCGCAGTTTTTAGCGTTCCTGAAGATATGGATTTGGTGGTTAGCTCGGATACGCTGAATAGCGGAACCCATTTTTTGGACGGTGAATTGCCGCAAAACGTTGCGCATAAGGCGTTGCGTGTGAATTTGTCGGATATGGCGGCCATGGGTGCAACACCGGTTGCGTATCAGATGAATCTGGCCTTTGCCAAGCAGCCGGACGAAGCATGGGTTAAGGCATTTTCAGAAGCGCTGATGGAAGATAATGAGCGCTATAATGTGTTTTGCTCCGGTGGGGATACGACTGTGTCCGAGGGGAGCTTGCTGATTTCCATTACCATTTTCGGCTATGTCCCAAAAGGACACGCGGTTAAGCGTAATGGCGCCGAAGATGGCGATTTGCTGGTTTTGACGGGGCCAATCGGGCGTGCAGCTGTCGGTGTGAAATCATTGTTGGGGATTATCGAACTGGATGACCCTTCACCGTTTTTGGCTGTTTGTCACAAACCCGAGCCGCGTGTGGCGCTTAGTCCCGCCATTGCAAAACACGCCAAAGCGGCGGTTGATATATCCGATGGCTTCATTGCCGATGTTTCTCATCTTTGTGAGGCTTCAGGCTGCGCGGTGGATATCGAATTAAAAGATATCCCTTTCACGGAAGAGACGGCTGCTTTGATCGAAAACGGTGTTGTGCGTCTGGAAAAGCTTCTGACGGGTGGGGATGATTATGAGGTTGCGATGGCGGTGGCGCCGAACGATCTGGATGCGATTACGGCGGAGGCCAAGGCTTGCGGCATTACTTTAAGCGTTGCAGGGCGCTTTAAAACGGGTGAAGGGCTGCGTGTTTTAGGGGATGACGGCGAAGAACTTGAATTTGAAAGCTCCGGCTGGACACATTTCTAGGAAATAGAATGTATTAGAAATATGCTAGGGGGCTTGCTTTCCTCTGCGTCTCGGCGTAAATAACTTGCTAAACGAATATAGACAAAACGGATGAAAAACCCATGACCAATATCGTAGTTCCAACACTAGGTGAATCTGTCAGCGAAGCTACTGTCGCGCAATGGCTGAAAAAAGAAGGCGAGGCTGTGAAAGCTGATGAGCCTATCGTTGAGCTGGAAACAGACAAAGTGACTTTGGAAGTGAATGCCCCTGAAGACGGTGTGATCGCTAAAATCACTGTAGGTGAAGGCGAAACTGTCGAAGTTGGTGCAGTTTTGGGCGAAATGGGCGAAGGCAGCGCTGCGAATGACAGTGCGCCTGCTAAGGAAGAGCCAAAGAAAGAGGCTGCTGCCGAAGCGCCGAAGAAAGAAGAGAAATCAGAAGCCGCTTCCGGCGAAGCCAAGACTTCTCCTGCTGTGCGTAAGATGCTGGCTGATAACAACTTGAGTGCTGACGATGTTAGGGGCTCAGGTAAAGACGGCCGTATCACGAAAGAAGATGTACAGAACTTCCTTGAGAAGCACGGTACGCCTGATGCTGCGCCTACACCGAAAACCTCCGAAGTGACGCAAGCGGAAAGTAAGCCGCGCGAAGATGGTCCACGCGAAGAGCGCGTGCGTATGACGAAGTTGCGTCAGGTAATCGCATCCCGCTTGAAGGAAGCACAGAATACTGCCGCTATGCTGACTACATTCAACGAAGTTGATATGGGTCCTGTGATGGATATGCGTAAGCAGTATCAAGACCAGTTCGTGAAGAAGCACGGCATTAAGCTCGGTTTCATGTCTTTCTTCGTGAAAGCTGCCATCAACGCGCTGAAAGAATTCCCGGCTGTGAATGCCGAAATCGACGGTACGGACGTTGTTTACAAGAACTACTATGATATCGGCGTAGCCGTTTCCACACCGCAAGGTCTGGTTGTTCCTGTGATCCGTGATGCTGACCAAATGTCCATGGCCGAGATTGAAGCCAAGATCGTTGATCTGGGTACGCGTGCCCGTGACGGTAAGCTGTCCATCGATGAGATGACAGGCGGTACATTCACAATCACAAACGGTGGTATCTTCGGCTCAATGCTGTCCACACCGATCCTGAACACACCGCAATCTGGTATTCTGGGTATGCATAACATTGTTCAGCGTCCGGTTGTGACGAAGAGCGGCGATATCGAAGCGCGCCCGATCATGTATCTGGCGCACTCTTACGATCACCGTATTGTTGATGGTCGTGAAGCCGTGAGCTTCCTCGTCCGCATCAAGGATGCGATCGAAGATCCTGCACGCCTCGTTCTGGACGTTTAATCCTTAAAACAGATTTTGCCATCTTCCGTTACCGTCGAGGTAGCGGAAGTATGGTGCTTGTGTCTGCGGGTCGATGCCGTAGACAATACGGTCACTTCCTGAGCTGTCCTTAAACACAACGGTGGGCGCGTCCGTTGCCCCATGCATGCGTGTGAGGTGGCGCAGGTGTCCGTTACGGTCATGCAGGCCGAGTAAGGTCTGGCCGCGCTCACTTCCTTGGCCGTAGGCGCCCATCTGGACTTCCGTGTGGCCGGAGTTCCCGTTGAAGAGGAATAGTGTCCCTTCGCCCGAGTTATGCGCGCCGATTACGCCAATACGCTTACCTTGATTGTTGTAGAAATTGGTTGTGTAGAGGGTTTGTTCCTTCGCGGCCCAGCTGGTGCCTGCGTTGAGTAGCATAGAACCTGTAATTCCGCCCAAAAAGCTGAATAGTGCGATGATGAGTATGTTTTTCATTAAGCTTTCCCCTTGCTTGAAGTAAGTGCGCAGGGAGTAGGGTAGCATCTAACGGACGGTGAGGATATCCGCTTCTTGTAGGACTTCCAGAGCTTCGAAGGAGCGTTCGTCACGACCTTGTTCGCAATCGTCGATAAGGATGTCACGTACGCCTGCGCCGACGGAATTGACCATTTCGCGCGGGGTCGGTACGCGGCAGGTAAATACATAGTCGGGGTCAAGTTTAAGGCCGTAGCGGGCGGCGATCATGAAAGCGCGGTTCAGCGGCTCCATGTTCAGGGAATATTTGGTGCTGTCCGATTTTTTACGGCTGTCGCGTGTTTGTCCGATGACGTTGCCGCCTTCACAGCCAATGAATTGGGCCTCGCCCGACGGGGAGTGCGCAATAATCGCAGCGCAGCTTTCGGCGTTGTATTCTTGACGGAATGTAACGGCATCGCGCAGGAATTCGGATATACGAGGCTCGCCATTGACGGGACGGATCAGTGGTGCACGGTCATATGTAGGTTGAGCGAAGTCTTTTTTAATTTTTACGAGCTGTTTCAGTTCTTCTTTTTCCCGAAATACCTCGAATACGGGGATGCCCGCATCTTTGAACAGGGCGTAGGTAAGTTTAAGGTCTTTTTCACGCTCGGTCGCGAAACGTTTGCCGAACCCTTTGTGATCGATGTAAACGGCCGAAATACCGGCTTCGATGATGTTTTTTGCACAGTTCGGGCAGGGTGGGTCGGTGACGAAAATCTCCGCGCCTTCGGTTTTTCCGGGGGCGGCGAGGATGGCTGCGACTTCTGCGTGGATAGTCGGGCTGGAACCGCCGATTTTGATCTCCCGGCCCAGTGCGTCGTCGATGGCGCGCGGCCATGTATTCGTCTTGGAAATGATGTAGGGCTCATCGTTTTCATCACGACCGGCAAGTGTTGCGGCGATCGGATGCGTCGGATGCTGGCTAAGTTGAACGATATCAACGGCTTGCTGCATCAATTTGAACGGCGATAAAGCCATAAGAACCCCTGTTTTTTATAACTATAGGGTATCTAACATGAATAAATGCTAAATAAAAGTATTATGTTAATAAATTTGGCGTTTTCAGGCGCTTAAAGGCTTGAACTCCCGATATAAGAGTATATTCTCTGTACCAATTTTAAACCCGAGATAATGGTGATTAAGCAAATGGCTGAAAAATTCGATGTAATTGTAATTGGTGCAGGTCCGGGCGGATATGTGTGTGCGATACGATGTGCTCAATTGGGTCTCAAGACGGCTTGTGTTGAGAAACGCGCGACGCTGGGCGGGACATGTCTGAATGTCGGCTGTATTCCTTCTAAGGCTTTGCTGTCCTCATCAGAGAAGTTCGAAGAAGCCGAGCATCATTTCGAAGATATCGGTATCGAAGCCAAGCCTAAACTCAATCTCGGTAAGATGATGCAGTTCAAGGACGGCGTTGTTGATGCCAACACGAAGGGTATTGAGTTCCTGTTCAAGAAGAACAAAGTTACACGCATCGAAGGCGCAGCCGAGATTGTAGAAGCGGGCAAGGTCAAAGTCGGTAAGGATGAATACGAAGCCGACAGCATCGTGATTGCGACAGGTTCGGACGTTGCGACATTGCCGGGTATCGAGATTGACGAAGAGAAGATTGTATCCTCCACAGGCGCGCTGGAGCTGAAGGAAGTGCCAAAGAGCATGGTCGTGATCGGCGGCGGTGTTATCGGTCTGGAGATGGGTACAGTGTGGCGTCGTCTGGGTACGGAAGTCACAGTTGTTGAATATCTGGATCAGATCCTGCCGGGTATGGATGGTGAGGTTCGCAAAGAATCCCAGAAGCTGTTCAAGAAGCAGGGCATTGATTTCAAGACAGGCATGAAAGTTACAAGCGCGAAGGCTTCCAAGAAAGGTGTAGACCTGACTATGGAACCGGCCGCGGGTGGTGATGAAGAAAAGATGAGCGTTGATATTGTCCTTATGGCTGTTGGCCGTAAGCCTTATACAGACGGTTTGGGGCTGGACAAGGTCGGTGTTGAGATGACCGATCGTGGTGTTATCGAAACGGACGAGTTCTTTGAAACATCCGTTGAAGGTATCTATGCGATTGGTGATGTGATCAAGGGTCCGATGCTGGCGCACAAAGCCGAAGACGAAGGTGTTGTTTTGGCGGAAATGCTGGCGGGTCAAAGTGGTCATATCGACTATAACCTGATCCCCGGTGTGGTTTACACATGGCCGGAAGTTGCGAATGTCGGTAAGACCGAAGAGCAATTGAAGGGTGAGGGTGTTGCCTATAATGCGGGTAAGTTCCCGTTCATGGCGAATGGTCGTGCGCGTGCGATGGGTATGTCAGATGGCTTCGTTAAAATCCTCGCTGATAAGAAAACAGACAGAATTCTGGGTGCGCATATCATTGGCCCGAATGCCGGTGATCTCATTCAAGAAGTCGTCAATGTGATGGAATTCGAAGGCACAGCCGAAGATATTGCACGCACATGTCACGCCCACCCGACACTGACCGAGGTCGTGAAGGAAGCTGCGCTGGCTGTGCATAAGCGTCCGATCCATATCTAAGATCGTTACTCAGTAAGACATACGGCAGTGCAGCACATGTCTTTCTTGCATGGGTGCTATGCAATTTCCTATTCTCAGGCAAATTTTGAGTTATAGGAGTACCTAATTTATGACTGATTCAGGTTTAAAGGTTGTCGGCGGCACAGATGTCGACCCTGTCGAAGAGTCCATATTGCCGGCGATTGCAGCCGAAGCAAATCCGGGGCTAGACCGTGCGAGTGAAGATGCACGCAAGGCGAGAATTCTTTTTAGAGCTTTGAATGAAATGAGCCGAGGCAAAACGCCCGGTGTAGGTTATGGCGAAGCACCAGGTGTTGAAGGCACAGTTCTCGAATATTACGATAACGACGTTGATGCGGCTGCTGAAGCAATGGGCATCGATTTGAGCGGCGGTCAGAGCTAGCTCGATTTAGATCTTGGGTGCGCGCTTTTATAGATGCGCATCAATTCTTCCGCATTTACTTCTGTATAGCGCTGGGTCGTACTGAGAGAGCTATGACCCAGCAGCTCTTGAATTTCCCTTAAATTGGCGCCGTTTTGCAGCAAGTGCGTTGCGAAGCTGTGTCGCAGTGCGTGCGGTGTTGTCGTTTCGGGCAGGCCGAGTGTCACACGTAATTGTCGCATTGCTTTTTGTGCGACACCTTGATTTAAGCGTCCGCCGCGTGTGCCGGTAAATAACGGGCGTTCGGTATCGGCAGGGAAGGGGCATTGCTCCAGATAGGCTTGCAAGGTTTCTTCAACAATATCAATGACGGGGACTTGCCGTTCCTTATTCCCTTTACCGATAACGCGGAGAAATCCGTCTTTCGGCATTTGTGCAACATTCAAGCTTAAGGCTTCGTCGATACGTAAGCCGCATCCGTACAGCAAAGTGAATAGGGCACGGTCGCGTTGTCCGATCCAGTCTTCTTTTACGAGCAGGTCCGCATTCTCCAGAACACGCAAAGCCTGATTTTCCTGTAATGGCCTTGGCAATTTATGTGGCAGTTTTGGCGACCGCACAGTGTTAATTGCTGCGTTATGCAGGATGCCTTTTTTATCGAGCCAGTTGAGGAAACTCTTTACACCCGACAGGCTGCGTGCGCGGCTGGCGTTGCCCGTGCCGTCCATCGCTTTCTTTGACATCCAAGAGCGGAAGTCGCGAATGCCGATTTCGGACAGGTCATCAAGGCAGGGTTCTTTGCCCAGATGCGCCACCAGAAATTTGATGAAGTGGGTCAGATCGGCGCTATAGGCGCGCAAAGTGTGGCGGGAGACTTTCTTTTCATGCTGCAAAAAATCGCACCAATCGGCAAGGCGTTTGGCGAGGTCGGGTGCACAAATTGCTAATGTGTCGGCTGTGAAGCCTGTGGTGGTTACACCGGGAGTTTGAGCCATGATCTGAAGCAACGCTCGATAACGCGAGCAAGGAAGATAACCTGATCTGTAGCTTGTCCTTCGCCGAACATGTCGGGGTCACGGGAGCCAAAGGCCAGAATAGCGGGCGGCGTATCCATAGAGATGTCAACCCGCAGCAAAATTTGTGATTTAACCAATGTTGCACCGCCACCGTAAATCGGTTCGATGCCGCTGATGTTGTCTTGCAGCAATACTGCTTTTTCCTGCATCCATTTATCGACTGTCCCTTCGGGGATGATACGGATGCCGTTCATTTGGATTTGTGGAATTGTTTCACCGTCTGCTTCGACTACGAGAACGGCGATATCAACATCCAAGATGCTGGCCAGATCCATGGTGATAGCGTGGATGAAATCCTGAAAGTTATTGGCTTCAAGCAAGCGCAGAACCGCTGTGTGGACGCGTTGCTGGTTATTCATGTTGGCGCGGGAGTTTTCGACGATTTCACGTGTGCTTTCAAGCACTTCATCCTTGTCAGCCTTTAGGCGCTGGATCATGTAGGATTGAAAATCCGCCACCTCGCCCTTCTTCGGACGCTTCTTTGGCGGGATCAATAGCTCAAGGGCCTCGGGGTTGTTCTGAAAGAAGTCAGGGTTATCCTTCAGAAAGGCTAATACCTCATCCTTGCTTAAAGACAGTTTGATTTCTTCGTCTGAAATAACATCGCTCATACCCCCATTTTAACACAAAGATATGGAGTTTCGAACAGGATATGCGTGTTTTTGCACGATTTTAGATTTAGCCGGGGCGTGTGTATGCCAGCTCTTCGGCTTCTTTTTCGGCGGCGCTACCGGGCAATGTAATCAAGCCTTCTGCTTCTTGCTGGAACAGGGATTGCGCCGGATTGATCGATTGGCCGGCATCTACAGTGATGGTCTGTCCCGTTATGCCGGTCAGGTTTGTGAGGCTTCGAATGCTGTCGGCGATTTCTTCTACTGTGCATAGCCGTCCGAGCGCGGCTGCGCGTGCGCGGGCATTGAAGTCCTTTGGTTGTGACGCTGTTTCGGGCGTTACGACACTGCCCGGTGAGACAGCGTTGATGCGGATTCCGTGTCGGCCGATATCCATAGCGGCGGGGCGGATGAAGCTCTCGATCCCGCCTTTGGCTGCGCTGTAAAAGGCGATGCTATATCCTTGCTGGGCGTTAATGGAGGATGTGAGCACGAAGCTGCGGTCTACGGCGTCCAGTCCCGTATTGTCTTCACGGGTGCGGCGTTCGGCCATGTATTGTCCGAGATACTTCACGGGCAGAATTTGTGTCATCAAATTTAGGCGTATTGTTTTGCCGATTTCATCGGCGGAGGTTTGCATGATGCTGGTCAGGCCAGTTTCTGCGAGGCCGCCGACAGTGTTGACCACGTGGCGCACATCGACGTCCTTTTCCTTGAGCATTGCTTTGAAAGTCTCGAGGGATTCATGATCACTTGCATCCAGATAGGCCAAAGATGCACCGGCAGGGATGGTTTCAGGCTCGCTGATGTCGGCGATGATTACATGATAACCATCGCGGATAAATGCAGGCGCAAGCGCTTGCCCTAGGCTGCCGGAGCCGCCTATGAGGATTACGGTTTGCGGTTGGTGTTCAATTTTTCAGCTCCCTGTTACGCAGCTATCGTTTTTATTTAGAGGATACTTTGCCCCGTTTTTTTCCAGTCTTCAACAAAAGCTGCTAAGCCCTTGTCGGTTAAAGGGTGTTTGTAGAGTGCGCGGATGACATCCGGCGGGCTGGTCATTACATGTGCGCCCATTTTCGCTGATTCGACGATGTGCATAGGGGAGCGGATGGAGGCAACGAGGACCTCTGTGTCGAATTGCGGGTAGTTATCGTAGATCGTGCAAATTTCGGCGATCAAACGCATACCGTCGCTGGAGATGTCGTCCAGACGGCCAACGAATGGGGAGATGAATGACGCGCCTGCTTTCGCGGCCAGAATGGCCTGTGCGGCGGAGAAGCACAGTGTGACGTTTACCATTGTGCCTTCATCGGACAGTTGCTTACAGACTTTCAAACCCGCTTCGGTCAACGGTACTTTCACCGCGATGTTGTCGCCCCATGTGCGGATTTCGTTTGCTTCGGCGAGCATGGCATCATATTCGGTTGATGCGACTTCGGCGGAAACGGGGCCGTCCACGACGCTGCAGATATCCTTGATCACTTCCTTGAAGTCACGGCCTGACTTGGCAATGAGTGACGGGTTGGTTGTTACACCATCCAGAAGACCTGTTGCGGCGAGGTCGTTAATTTCATTGATGTCTGCGGTGTCGACGAAGAATTTCATGGCTGTCCTTTTAGTGGTAAATTGTTATCCTGTACTTTGTGTATAACGTCTTTCACGGATTTCTCAACATATGAATATCGGAATTGTCGGTGGTGGGATTGTCGGCGTAAATACTGGACTTGTTCTGGCCGAGGCAGGGCACAAAGTCTCGATCATTTCCCGCGACCCGATCCGTAAAACCACAAGCTGGGCGGCAGCGGCGATGTGCTACCCCGTTAATGTCGAGGAAACGCAACGTTGCCGTGACTGGTTCAAGGTCTCTTTGGCGCATATGCAGCGATTGTTCGAGGTGGAGGAAAGCGGCGTGCGGCAGATTGAGTGGCGGAAATGCACGCGTTTTGACTCCTTTGATGCGCCGTTCTGGCTGCATTGCGTTGATGATTGGCAGCTTTTGCAAGGGGATGAATGTCCGCAGGGATATAAGAGCGGGTTACAGGCAACGCTTTATGCGATGCATGTCGATACATATTTTCCGTGGATGGTGGGGCAGTTCGAGGCCGCGGGTGGCTCCGTAACCTATGCGGAGCTGGGCGCGCTGTCAGATATTGCAGATAATTTTGACCTTGTTGTGAACTGCACCGGAGTGTTTGCCAAGGATATAGCGAATGACCATATCATCAAGCCTGCACGCGGGCAGGTGGTGGTTATCAAAAACCCCGGTATTACCGAATGTATCACCAGTTTTGATGAACCGTTTTATGTGTATCCGCGCGGTGAGCAATGCGTGCTCGGCGGGTCGTTCGAGGTCGGTAAGTGGTCTATGTCAGTTGACGATGATATCACGGACGCGATTTTGAATAGGGCAGCCGAGTTTGACGAACGTTTGAAAGATCCTGAAATTCTCGATGTGCGTGTCGGTTTGCGGCCAATCCGTGCTGAAGTCAGGTTGGAGCGCGATGCGCTGGGTGATGGTACGCCGCTGATCCATAACTATGGCCATGGCGGCGCGGGGTATACGCTCTCTTGGGGGTGCGCGGAGCAGGTTAGTAGCTTGGTGCCGCGTCAACCTTAAGGCCGGGCGTGGTGTAGTCAGGCATTTTCAAGCGTGCGCGCATCGCGAACATCTGAATTTCTTCAAGATGCAGGCGCGCAAAATAGGCCGGACCGTTTTCCAGTTCTTCAAAATCTATCCTGTCTGAGGCCTCATCGAATGTGGCGCCCAGAAAAACGGTACCGTTTTTAATGACATCACTAAAATGACGTACCGCGACGCGCATAAAAGGCATTTTGCTGACGAGTGTGTCGATATCGTTTTGGCTTACGTTGACATGTTCTTGAAAAGGGCTGGTCGTCTCGGCAGTGTCGGCAATGTTTTTGATAGCACCGTGAAGTGCAGTCAGTCCTTCAATTTCGCGAGGGTCGGCTTCTTCGGGTTGTCCTGCAAGAGCCTGGTGGACCAGATCTTCTATTCTGTGCCAATTGGGGGCCAGGTTAACCTTTGCGTTTGTGCGGTCAGTTTCACCACGCACCACAAAGGACAGGGCTTCTCTTCTGATCGGTGTCGTGTAATCTTTGTTGTCCGGTCCTGCTTTGCGCACCATTCGTGCTCCCGTGGCATGGGGTGGGAGTTTTACAGCGATTTTTAGGTTATGTCAAATATTCTTGCTGTCTTACAGGTCAGCGTTGAGCTCTTCCGCGGGCGGTTCTACGCGTTTAACATGAACGACATCGCGTCCTAGCCACATCTTTTCTATGCCATGTCTGCGGGTAAAGACGCTCTCATCCTCACCGACCACAATTGTGAACTCATCGCGCATGACTGTACCTTGCCCTTCCAAGACGCCGTCTTCATTAGGAGTGAGGCGGATATCGGCGTGTTCGCCTGCGCGATCGTTTTGCACGTGTAAGTGAGGGCCGTCGCCTTCCTGCGTGACAAAAGAAATGTCATCAGGATGAAAGTGTATATCGCGTGAGTGGTACGCAATCGGGCCGCCAAAGGTGATTGCGCCTAGGGCTGTGGCGGCGGCTGCCAGCTTTAATTTCAAATCCATAATCGTTCTCCGTAAATGTTAATTTCTTAACGTTTGGCGTGTTTTTAGCACACTCAGTCTCTCGATGTCAAAAATTGGTTAATTTATTAACTATTTTGTTTTGGTACGCTTTGTGATAGCAAAAATTATGGGTCAGCAATCATCACTGGATTTGGGGGAAGAGCAGGGCGCAGCGCTTCAAAATACGCGCTCGATCCTTGTGCCTTTTCCCGTTGATAAAGCCTATGATTATATCGTTCCCGATGATCTGGAATTACAGGCGGGTGACTATGTGACTGTCCCGCTGGGTGGGCGGGAAATACCTGCCGTTGTGTGGGGCGATCCTGCCGGTGATGTAAACCCGTCTAAGCTCAAACATGTTGTCTTGCGCCATGCGATGAAACCGATGCCGAAAGTCATGCGGGATTTCATTGATTGGGTGGCCGATTATACCATGACGCCGCGTGGCTTTGTTTTGAAAATGGCGCTGTCGGTGCAGGGCGCATTGATCCCGCCTAAACCCGCAAAAGGCTTTCGTCCCGCCAATGATATTGCATCCGTTAAGCTGACTGAAAAGCAGCAGCAGGTGATGGATGTGCTGGCCGATAATACGCCGCGCATTGCGGCTGATATTGCCCGTGAGGCGAATGTAAGTTCGGGCGTAGTACGGGCGTTGGCGGAGAAAGGCATTGTCGAGGAAGTCGACATCTTTAACCCCGCGCCATGCCGTCGTCCCGACCCGATGCGCGAGGGGCCCGAGCTGTCGGAGGCGCAGGATGCCGTCGCGGATACGTTGCGTGATCATGTGAAGGGCGGTGAGTTTGTCGCCGCGTTGCTTGATGGTGTTACGGGTGCGGGTAAGACGGAGGTTTATTTCGAGGCGGTAGCCGAGGCCTTGAAGAAAGGGGAGCAGGTTCTGATCCTATTGCCCGAGATTGCGTTGTCGAATGCATTTCTGGATCGGTTTAAGCAACGTTTCGGCTGCGCGCCTGCTCTTTGGCATTCACATCTGTCGGCAGGTGCGCGTAAAACCACGTGGCGCGGTGTGGCGCAAGGCGACACCAAAGTTGTTGTCGGTGCGCGATCTGCATTGTTTCTGCCGTACCAAAAGCTGGGGTTGATCATTGTCGATGAAGAACATGATCCCGCGTATAAGCAAGAGGACGGCGTGATTTACCATGCCCGCGATATGGCGGTGGTCAGGGCGAAGATGGGTAATTTTCCGATTTTGCTGGTGTCCGCGACACCGTCACTCGAGACTATTCACAATGCATGGAGTGGGCGGTATGAGCATTTGCATCTGCCCGCACGTTTCGGTGGGGCGACTATGCCCGAGATCGAGGCGATTGATATGCGTAGTCCACATGAGAAAACGGATGCGCAGCACTTTATCTCACCAAGCCTCAAAAAAGAGGTCATAGAGACCGTTCAGCGCGGGGAGCAGGTGTTGCTGTTCCTTAACCGTCGTGGCTATGCGCCGTTAACGCTGTGCCGTTCATGTGGACACCGTATGGAATGCCCACGCTGCACGGCGTGGTTGGTCGAACATAAGAAAAACGGTCGCTTGCAATGTCACCATTGCGGGACGGGTATGCCGATCCCTAAACATTGTCCTGAATGTTCGGAAGAGGATAGTTTTGCCGCTTGCGGCCCCGGGGTCGAACGCATATTTGATGAGGCTAAAGCCTATTTCCCCGATGCGAATATCATGATCCTCGCCAGTGATACGGCGGAGAATAACGACCAGTTGAAAGCGATGTTAGATACGATACGCAACGGGGAGGTTGATATTATTATCGGTACGCAAATCATTGCCAAGGGCCACCATTTCCCAAACCTAACGCTGGTCGGTGTTATCGATGCCGATCTCGGTTTGCAGGGCGGAGAATTGCGAGCAGCGGAGCGGACATACCAGCTTCTTCATCAGGTTGCAGGTCGCGCAGGGCGGGAAGAGAAACAAGGGAAGGTGCTGCTTCAGACCTTTATGCCCGATCACCGTATTATGAAGGCGATGGCCGAGGGGCTACGCGATCCGTTTCTGGAAACTGAGGCGTTCGAGCGCGAAAACGCGCATATGCCGCCCTATAGCCGCCTTGTTGGTATTATTGTTTCGGGGCGTGATGAGCAATTAACGTTAGAGGTGGCCAAGGAGTTGGGGCGGACAGCACCGCAAAGTCAGGAAGTTTTAACGCTTGGTCCTGCACCCGCACCATTTGCAAGGCTGCGTGGGAAGTACCGTTACCGTCTATTGGTGCAGGCGGATAAGAACATTCATATCCAGAAAACGATTCAAAGCTGGGTCGGGAATATCAAATGCCCGTCTACGGTACGTATCTATATCGATATCGATCCGCAGAGCTTTATGTAAGTAATGAGGGTTATTGGTCCGCCGAGGGTTCCATATATGTCTGCATCTTCTCCCGTAATGGCTCCACTTCGCCCCTTATATACGGGCCGGGAACATGGGAGATCGAGAAGAGTTTGCCTTTGTATTGATCGAATGCATTGATGCTGCCCTTGATCGCTTTACCGGCGACTTTGCGAGCCGCTCGTAATTCCGACCCGACCTCTTCCAATGCGTCCGGATCAATTTCATGTAAATGTGGTTTTATGCCGGAGATAAAGTCGGATGTAGCCA
Source organism: Alphaproteobacteria bacterium (assembly GCA_030432025.1). Taxonomy (GTDB): domain Bacteria; phylum Pseudomonadota; class Alphaproteobacteria; order Micavibrionales; family Micavibrionaceae; genus TMED27. The sequence goes on along the minus strand of JAUIIA010000002.1, from coordinate 274,208 downwards.
GAAGCTTTTCGGCTTCCAGTCTGGCGACATCGTCGATCGCCTGCGCGACAGCGGCGGGGTCTTCGTATTTTTCAGGATCGATATGTTTTACATCGTCAATATTCACCTTGGCAATGCGTGCACCGGTGAGTTCATGGACATGTATCAGCGCCTGATGTTGCGCATCGGCAATATCCAAAAGCATCTCCATGTTGGCATGTACCGTGGCGGCTATTGGGCCGTTCGGGTCGACACCCATGGATTCGTGGATGTGGTTAATTGTATCGGTGATATGTTGCTGTACACGGGCTTCCTGACTGAAACGTTCAGTCGGGGCTGTGCCTATAGCTGTGCCGTGCTCACTATCTCTAGACTGTACCATGGCCTTTTTCCTCGGTCTGGTACTCACTCAGCGTATCCATGTACGTTTCATGGAGGTCTTCGACTTTTTCTTTAAGTTCAAAAGGTGAGATTTTGCGTCCCGCGATCTTGTGAGCGGCGGCAAGTTCTTCTTTTAATTTGTCTTTTATGCTGTCTTCGCTTTCGCCAGCCAGTACGGCCTGAACGAACCATCCGGGTACGAAAACGCTTATTTCTTCCATTTCAGCATCTGAAATCTGATAGCCCATAAGGTGGGGTCCTCTCTTTTGTCAGTACTATTATACCTGAAAATATTAATATATTACGAAAATCAAGAGGTTGTTTCGGGCTTTTTTCTAAAAGTTTTAAGGACTTGCCTGAACGGATAAGCCAGCCAGCCGAGTAGCCCTGCGGGGTATTCTTTCTGCTCTACAGGCTCCAAGCCGTAGCCTTTGGGTAGGCGTTCGGGGTGATAGAATGTGCCGAACATGACGTCGATCAGGGAGAACATCGCGCAGAAGTTCTTGTTATAGGCGTGCTTTTCCCCCGCGTGGTGCCAACGGTGGGAGTGTGGGGAGGCAAAGACATAGCGAAAGGGTTTATCGAATTTCAGGTCGATATTCGCATGCGTGAAGTAGTTATAACCCTTGAGGATGAAGATCGCGCCCAGCAGTCCGGCCCCTTTGAAGCCGAGGAGGTGGAGCATCATCACATCGAAGACCGTTGCCGTTAAGATATCGATGGGGTGCAGGCGAAGCGCGGTTAGCCATGTCAGGTTTTCAGCCGCATGATGGACCGAATGAAACGGCCACATGTAGTTATGCGTGAAGCGGTGGCGCCAATAGGTGCTGAAATCCAAGATAAAGAGGCCGAAGATTATTTGTATCGTAACGGGCAATGCTTCGATTTGCGGGGCGAACATCTGATACGGGATGTAATATTGAATAAAGTTCATGACGAAAAACGCCATTATGACGACACAGATAGGGGAGAAGAGCGAGACGTTCAGGAATGCCAAGCCCAGTTCTTCCTTAAAGCCGGGTTTGAAAAACGACACTTTTTCGGCGGGCCGCATTTGTTCGATCAGGAAAAAGAAACCGCCAACGACGATGATCTCCAAGATGAAGATCAAGATGTCATACATGATGGCTTGTAAATCGTAATCCATAAAACAGGCTCCTGCTTTGCATTTTACTCTGTTTGCTCGGGATTTTCAGCTTCTTCTGCGTTTTCAGGAGGGCTTTCGGGTTCTTCGTCATCAAAGTCACCCCGATTTTGCGGTTTGTCGTAGAAGACGGTGTTTTTGTTATCCGTATAGATATCGTCTGTCTCTTCCTGCGGGAAGTGCGTGTAGCTGTAGATCACGTTTGCGGTTTTGCTCGGGTCGGTGTTCCAGACATCATGCTCTTCAACGATATAGCGATTGATGTGTGGGAAGGCTTTGCGCAGTGTGTTGTCCAGTTTGCGGCTGAAACGGTTGGCCATGTTGGGGGAGGCGATGAAGTTACCAACCATTGATCCACCCGGTTTCAGATGTGTCTTCACATGGTCGAAGAACTCTGCGGTGACGAGATGTTCGGGCAGTGTCAGGTCGCCCAGATACGCATCGAGAATAATCAGGTCATATGTTTTTTGCGTTTGTGTCAGGAACGCACGGGCAGGGATGGGGTGAAAGACCTTGTTGTCGGTCAGTTCGGTCTGCAGAATGTATTCCTCAGAGATGCGTTTCAGGCTCTTATCGATATCAATGAAGTCATAGTGGTTGACGGTATCCTCAAAGCCCATTGTAAACGCGCCTGCGCCGATGACGAGGATGTCCTTCGGCTCTTCAGCGTTTAAAATCGGGGTGATGGAGATTTTTTCGATGAACTCGACATAGTCGTGTTTGCGCCCGTCCTCACTGTACATGGAGGAGCCGTTATTATTCATGACCAGATGACGTTCACCGTCCTCTTCATAGACGATGATGGTGTTGTACTGATTGTTTTCGACGATGTTGAAAGTATGCATGACATTATCGGAATTCAGGTACAGGCCCGCACCGGCAAGGAAAATGGCGAAGATCGTGGTTTCGGCAATCTTCTTTTTGCTCAACAGCATGATCAGGCCTGCCAGAATGATGAAGTTCAGCGAAACTGTGTGGTGCACGCCGAGGTTGGCCATGAGCACCAATGTCGAGAAGACCGCGCCCAAAAATGAACCGAGCGTCGAGAAGAACAGGATCTTACCCGTAACCTTCGACAGTTTTTCTTTTGAGAAATAGTTGCTGACCAGCGGAATGGTTTGGCCCAACAGATAGACGGGAATGACCAGAAACGCGAGCGAGTAGAGCGTGATCAACAGGAGGCGGTGTGTTATGCCCGCCTTGATCAGGGCAAAGAAGAACACGTTTATGAGGGCATAGGATAAGCCGAGCAGCAATATAACCATCGAGATAAAGATGTTGCGGATCAGCTTGCGCCGGATGCTTTGGTATTTGCCGTTAGCAGCGAAGCCGGGTCTGAAGCGCCCGCCTGCTTGATAGCCGAAAGCCAAAGGCATAAGCACGGCGGCGATAATGATTGAAACGGTGTCCGTACCGCTGCCGACAAATGGTATGGTCTGGCGGATAGCGAGGAGTTCGGAAGACAGGACAACATAGCCTTCGAGTACAATGATGACAAAAAGCAAAAAGACGGGCAGCGTTTTCTTCATATTCAGGTATACTTGATTTTGTTGATTTCGTTCTTGGCAACTCACACAGTCGCTTTTCATGGTGTATTCAATTCTTAATAAAAGCAAATCCTTTCCTGCAGGGCTTACGTCTTATGACCTGCTGAAGACGCTCGCAATCATTTTCATGATCGTCGACCATATCGGGTATTTCTTTTATCCCGAGATGATGTGGTTTCGGGTGGTCGGGCGTTTCAGTGTGCCGATCTGGTTTTTCCTGATCGGGTTTTCCACCACCCGCGATGTGCCTCGGTTATTCTGGATCGCGGCGGTTTTGGTCATGTTGTCGACCGTGGCGGCGGGGGAATACCTGTTTCCGGTCAATATCCTGTTTACGCTGATTATGGCGCGGATGGTTGCCGATTGGTTGTATCAGCGGGCTTTGAGAAACCGCGAGGCGTTTGCGGGGATGTTTTTCTTCTTGTTCTTGCTGAGTGGCCCAACGCTGATTTTTACCGAATACGGGACGCTGGGCATGTTGTTTACCCTGATGGGGGCGATTTGCCGCAACCGCGATAAGGTGCTGGCCCCGCGCTGGATGTTGTTGATGTTTCATGCCGCGTGCCTGTTTGCATATGTGCTGGTGCAGGGCTTGTTAATGCCGCAGCTGAGCCAGATACAGTTTGTGACGCTGGTGATCGGTATGGCTGTTTTGCAGGTTATTCTACACCGTTTTGATAGGCACGAATTCGAAGGCTGGACGCCCAAGAAGTTCTTCCCGCTACATCTGGTGCAGTTTACGGGCCGTTACACGCTGGAAATTTATGTGGTTCACCTGATTGTTCTGCGTATCATCGTTGTATTGACGCAGCCTGAACGCTTTGTGCCATTCGAGGCGCGGTTATTCGCGTTTCAGGCCTTGCAGGAATTCTTCTTCAAGATTGTATAGGAAACTAACGGACGTTGGCTTTATGGCCTGTGACGGGGGCGGTCGATAAAGGCCGTGTTCTTGATGTCGCTGTAAACCGCGCTGGTGTCTTCGTCTTCTTTCTGGCGGTAAATATACATGACATTCGCGATTCGGGAATCGTCTGCATCCCATAAGCCGTAAGTGTCACGGATGACGTGGCGGGAGATGTGCGGGAATACGGCGCGGAAGGTGTTATCAACCCTGCGGCTGATTTTTGAAAGATAGCCGGGGGAAAGTGCCATGTTGGCGACTACGCGTCCGTCTGGCTTCAGGCGGCTTTTCACGGCTTCAAAAAATTCGATAGTGATGAGGTGCTCTGGCACGGTCAGGGCACCTGAATAGGCATCCAGTACAATGACATCATATTTCTTGTCGGTTTCAGTCAGGAATGCACGTGCGGGCATGGCGTGGAATTCCTTGTTTGGGCCGATCGTCCTTTTCAGGATATGTTTTTCGGCGATATCCTTCAAATCCTTATCAATATCGACAAAATCATAGTGGTTTTGCGTGTCCTCGGAACCGATGGTGAAGGCGCCCGCACCCAGAATGAGGATATCCTTGGGATCCATGTTTTGTTCCAGCGTCGGTGTGATCGCGATTTTTTCGATGAATTCGATATAGGGGTATTTGCGCGCATCATCACTGAATTTGGATGAATAGTTACCGTTGATAAACAGGTGACGTTCGCCTTTGCTGTGTAATACCGAAATGGTGTTGTACTGGTTGTTGGCCACAATTTTGTAACTGCGCAGGGCGATGTCGGAGTTGAACACGACACCGGCGATCGCCAGCAAGAATACCATTGTTGTGCGCATGTAGGCGCTTGGTTTGCTGAGCATGGCGATGAGCAGTGCCAGTATAATGAAGTTCAGTGCGGCCGTGTGATGAACACCGATTGTGGACATCAGGACAATTGTAGAGAATACAGCGCCAAGGAATGAGCCGAGCGTAGAGAAGAACAGAATCTTTCCCGTGATTTGCGATAGTTTTTCCTGCGTGAAGAAGTTGCACGCCAGCGGGATCGTTTGACCCAGCAGATATACTGGCGGGGCGATGAAAATAGCCGAGTATATGGCTGTGACTAACACGCGGTGTGTCAGGCCCAATGTAAATGTCTGTACGAACATAAGGCGCAAGAACGCGTAGCTGATGGCGAAAAGCAGAAAGACGAGCGCTATGATCATGTTGCGGATCAGCTTTTCCCGTATTCCGATATATCGCTCGCCCCAGGAAAACACATCGAAATGTATGCCGGGTTTGAAACGCCCGCCGTAATAATAACCAAAAGCCAGAGGCATAAGCACGGCGGCGATGATGACAGAGACAGTGTCCGTTCCGCTGCCGACGAAGGGGATGCTGAGGCGAATCGCGAGCAATTCGGAGGATAGAACGACATAACCTTCAAGAATGATCAGGATAAAGATCGCCAGAATGCTTTTTCGTTCGGTCAGGGAGCGAGAGAGTGAGGTGGCGTTCATAAAAGTCCTGTCGTGACGGCGTATTATCTGTTGTCAGGTTTAGCATGAAAGATCGTCGGCTGTCAGGTGGCTATATGTGCAATTTCAGACATTTATCATCAGGATTCTGCGGAATGTGGTTTTTATGAAGTTTACAGCAAAGGCGAAAACGTCAAAAAACGCACTCATTAAGTGTTATAAGGGGCTTGTCACGGGTGTTTCCCTGTGCTAAATCCACGCCAACAGTTGTAAAGAAGGAGTTTAGAAAGACGTGTCGACCTCGGGGCAATCATCAGTAATATTTAGTCGTTATGCCAATGCTTTAATCGAATTGGCGGAAGAGAAAAAGGTTCTTAAAGACGTTGAAAAGGACCTCGGCGAATTGTCCGCGATGATTGACGGTTCCGAAGATCTTAAATTCCTTATCGAATCCCCGCTTAATGATCCCAAGACGCAGATGGACGCTATTGTGGCTATTGCTGGCAAAGCCAAATTTGCTGAAATCACACAAAGTTTTCTCGGTGTTGTCGCCCAGAACGGCCGTTTGGAGCTGTTGCCGGGTATTATCAAGGCTGTAAACACAGCCATGGATAAGCGCCGCGGTGCGATTACTGTCGATGTTCAAGTCGCACAGGATATGAGCGCCAAGCAGCAAAAAGCGCTGGAAGATGCACTGTCAAAGGCTATCGGTAAGGATGTGGCGATCAACGCCCGTGTCGAGCCTAGCATTCTTGGCGGTATTATCGTTACCGTCGGATCACACATGATTGATGATTCCGTACGCCGTAAGTTGGAACGTTTGAAAGTCTCAATGGGCTCAAGCGCCAACGAAAACATCAGTTTAAAAGAAGTATCATAAGTTTAAGAGAACGAAAGAAGGAAAACGAACATGGAAATTCGTGCAGCAGAAATCTCAGAAATTCTGAAAAAACAAATCGCAGAGTTTGGCGCGCAAGCCGACGTTGCAGAAATCGGTCAGGTTTTGTCCATCGGTGACGGTGTGGCACGTGTATACGGCCTCGACAATGTACAGGCCGGTGAAATGGTTGAATTTCCTGGCGGCATCATGGGTATGGCGTTGAACCTCGAAGCTGACAATGTCGGTGTGGTTGTGTTCGGTAATGACCGTGACATTAAAGAAGGCGACATCGTTCGTCGTACAGGCCGTATTGTTGAGGTTCCTGTAGGTAAAGAATTGCTTGGCCGTGTTGTTGACGGTCTGGGTAACCCGATTGATGGTAAAGGCCCGTTGAAAGCTAAGGGCACAAGCCGTGTGGAAGTTAAAGCCCCGGGTATTATTCCTCGTAAATCCGTGCATGAGCCAATGCAGACAGGTTTGAAAGCGATTGATGCGCTTGTTCCTATTGGTCGTGGCCAGCGTGAGTTGATCATTGGTGACCGTCAGACAGGTAAGACAGCGGTTGCTGTTGATGCGATTATTAACCAGAAGACAATCAACAAGGCTTCTGATGAGAGCAAGCATTTGTACTGTATCTACGTTTCTATCGGTCAGAAGCGTTCGACAGTTGCACAGCTTGTTAAAGAACTCGAAGATAACGGCGCGATGGAATATTCCATTGTTGTTGCCGCTACGGCATCTGACCCTGCGCCTATGCAGTTCCTTGCGCCTTATACAGGTGCGGCAATGGGCGAATACTTCCGTGACAACGGGCTACACGGTCTTTGCATATATGATGACTTATCGAAACAAGCCGTTGCGTATCGTCAAATGTCATTGCTTCTACGTCGTCCTCCGGGCCGTGAAGCGTATCCTGGTGACGTTTTCTACATTCACTCCCGTCTGCTTGAGCGTGCGGCGAAGTTGAACGAAGATAACGGTTCAGGTTCTTTGACTGCATTGCCGATCATCGAAACACAAGCCGGCGATATTTCGGCATATATTCCTACCAACGTGATTTCTATTACCGATGGTCAGATCTTCCTTGAGACAGGTCTGTTCTATAAAGGTATTCGTCCTGCGATTGATGTGGGTGCGTCTGTTTCCCGTGTGGGTTCTGCCGCGCAGATCAAGGCGATGAAACAGGTTGCGGGTACGATCAAGCTTGAGCTGGCTCAGTTCCGTGAAATGGAAGCCTTTGCGCAGTTCGCATCCGACCTTGATGCATCGACACAGAAGCTTCTGGCCCGTGGTCAGCGTCTAACACTGTTGTTGAAGCAGCCTCAATACTCGCCACTGACAGTGGAAGAGCAGGTTGTTGTGATCTTCTCCGGTACAAAAGGGTATCTGGATGAGTTGGCGACAACGGATGTTGAAGAATACGAAGCCCGTTTGCTGGATGCTGTGCGTTCACGCGGTCAGGAAATTCTCGACACATTGGGCGAAGAGAAGAAGATCTCTGAAGAGCTGGAAGCCAAGATGCATGAATTCATCAAGAGCTTCACTGAGGACTTCAAAAAGTCCCACGAAGCGAAAAAAGCAGCTTAATCAGGGGATCGGAGACGTTAAGTAATGCCAAGTCTACGCGACTATAGAGACCGGATTAAGTCGGTCAAATCGACTAAAAAGATCACGTCGGCCATGAAGATGGTTGCGGCATCAAAGCTGCGTAAGGCGCAGGAGCAGGCGGAAGCCAGCCAGCCTTACGCCCAAGCGATGAGCGAGATGCTGTCCCGTGTTGCGGCTAATGTCGTGATCAATGAAAGTTCATCCAAGCTTTTGGCCGGTACGGGCTCAGATAAGCGCCACTTGTTGGTGGTTGTGACTGCTGACCGTGGTTTGTGTGGTGGTTTTAACGCCAACCTCGTCAAAAAAGCGATTGCCAGAATTCAGGAACTGACTACCGAAGGCAAAGAAGTTTCCGTTCTTTGTGTCGGTCGTAAAGGTCGTGATTCCCTGAAACGCGGCTATTCCGGTTTGATTGCACAAAGCTTTATCGGTCTCATGGGCTCCTCCCGTGTTGAATATGCGGATGCGTCGAAGGTTACTGATTATATTCTGGACGAGTTTGAAGCCGGAAACTTCGATGTATGCAGCCTGATTTACAACGAATTCGTGTCTGTTCTGACGCAGAAGCCGACTGTTAACCAATTGATTCCATTTGCACTTCCTGAAGCCAGTGAAGAGGCGTCCGAGGACGATGATGATGCGAAGGCCGAGCAGGTTTCTCCGTATGATTTCGAACCGGAAGAAGAGCGTATTCTGGAAGCCTTGTTGCCGCGTAACCTCGGTGTACAGATTTTCCGTGCATTGCTGGATAGTGCTGCGGGTGAGCAAGCCGCGCGTATGACTGCGATGGATAACTCCACACGGAATGCGGGCGAAATGATTGATGGTTTGACGCTGGAGTACAACCGTGCGCGTCAGGCCCACATTACGAAGGAATTGATCGAAATTATCTCCGGTGCGGAGGCGGTGTAATGACCAAGCCTCGCGTGACTAAAGCAGGCGAGTTGAGGTTGTTTGAGGAATTTGTTGATGACAATCCACCGACTTCTGAAGATATCGCTGAAAAAGGCGATTTAAACGGAGAGAGTGATACAGAATTTGAATTTACCCATCCAAGGGCGAGCGAAGCGATCTTCGGGACGACTTTGGAACAATAAAGAGAGAAGAGTTTAAATAAAGGAAGAGAACCATGGCAGAAGAAAAGAAAACAAAGAAAGCAGCAACAAAGAAAAAAGCGACTGCAGCTAGCGGTGCTAAAGGCTACATCCTGCAGGTGCTGGGTGCTGTTGTTGACGTGAAATTCGAAGAAGGCGAAGTGCCGGCGATTATGAACGCGCTGACAACTGTTAACGCCGGTAACAATGACCAGACACTTGTTCTTGAGGTTGCACAGCACCTTGGTGAGAACACAGTCCGCGCTATCGCGATGGACATGACAGATGGTCTTGTTCGCGGTCAGGAAGTTGTTGATACGGGTTCTGCTATCGAGGTTCCTGTCGGTCCTGAAACATTGGGTCGTATTCTGGACGTTATCGGTCAGCCGATTGACGAAGGTAAGCCTGTTAAAACGAAAAAGACATGGCCTATTCACCGTGAAGCGCCTTCATTTGCTGAACAATCAACTGAAACAGAGCAGCTGGTTACCGGTATTAAGGTTGTTGACCTTCTCTGCCCATACGCAAAGGGTGGTAAGATTGGTCTGTTCGGTGGTGCCGGTGTTGGTAAGACCGTTACGATCATGGAATTGATCAATAACATTGCGAAAGGCCACGGTGGTGTGTCTGTTTTCGGTGGTGTTGGTGAGCGTACACGTGAGGGTAACGACCTTTACCACGAGATGATGGAATCCGGTGTTATTAAAGAAGGTTCTCACGAAGAATCAAAAGTGGCACTTGTTTACGGTCAGATGAACGAGCCGCCAGGTGCGCGTGCGCGTGTTGCCTTGTCTGCTTTGACAATGGCCGAATATTTCCGTGACGAAGAAGGTCAGGACGTTCTGTTCTTCCTCGATAACATCTTCCGCTTTACGCAAGCCGGTTCCGAGGTGTCCGCTCTTCTCGGTCGTATTCCTTCTGCTGTGGGTTACCAGCCTACACTTTCGACAGAAATGGGTGCGATGCAGGAGCGTATTACTTCTACTAACAAGGGTTCTATTACATCTGTTCAGGCCGTTTACGTTCCTGCGGATGACTTGACTGACCCTGCGCCTGCTACAACATTCTCCCACTTGGATGCGACAACAGTTCTGTCTCGTCAGATTGCGGAACAAGGTATTTATCCTGCGGTTGACCCGCTTGACTCTACATCCCGTATTCTGGATGCCCGTGTCATCGGTGAAGAGCACTATGACGTTGCTAACCGTGTTCAGCAGACATTGCAGCAGTACAAAAACCTGCAGGACATCATCGCCATTCTGGGTATGGATGAACTGTCTGAAGACGATAAACTGGTTGTGGCCCGTGCCCGTAAGATCCAGCGCTTCCTGTCTCAGCCATTCCACGTTGCTGAAGTCTTTACAGGTACACCTGGTGTGTTTGTTGAGTTGGAAGACACAATCAAAGGCTTCAAAGGCATTGTTGATGGTGATTACGACCACTTGCCTGAAAACGCGTTCTACATGATCGGTACAATCGATCAGGCCGTTGAAAAAGCCAAAAAAATGGCTGCTGAAGCTGCCTAAGGACAATTGACGATGCTCAAATCGCTGATACAAAATCTTTCGGAAGGCAAATACGGTAAGACCGTACATGAGTTTGACTCTGCGCCTTTATCGGAAGTTAACCGCAGTGCTTTGAGCTTCATCGTCAACGAAAAGGGCGGGATGAAAAAGCTCGTTCTTGTTCTGCAAGAAGATGAAGGGCATGAAATTGACCGCGAATATTGTGAAGTCGATATTGATTGTCTGGATGATATGGCCCGTCTGATTGACGATGTTCGTGAATATGTCCGCTTAAACCGCTAGAGAGAAACACAATGGCCGTCGTACAACGTGATGTAGAAAAAGAATATACGAACAAAGAATTCGTCGAAAAAATCCGTCGTTTGGCTGATTGCATCGAAAGTGGCGAAAATTTCGAGATCCAGATCGACGGTGAGCGTGTTTATGTACCCGATCGTGCGCGTTTTACTATTGAACATGAACGCGGTGAAGACGAAGAAGAGATTGAATTCCAAATTAAGTGGAAACCAGAATAATGACACAGATTAATTTTGAACTTGTATCCCCCGAAGCCCGATTGGTGTCCGAGCCTGTCGATATGATCATCATTCCCGGTGAGGAAGGCAAATTCGGCGTTATGGCTGGTCATGCTTCACTCGTCGCGTCCTTGAAGGCAGGCATCGTCGAGCTGTATAAAGAAAAAGACGGTGAGCCGCAGAAAATCTTTATTGCGGGCGGTTTTGCGGATGTAACGGCTGAAAATTGTTCAGTACTCGCGGAAGAGGCGATTAATGTTGCCGATTTGGACCCTGCTAAATTGGAAAAGCAGCTTAAAGAACTTCGCCATGATCTTGAATTGGCCGAAGAAGCGAGTGATAAAGCCCGTCTTCAGCGTCATATTGTGATGACCGAAGCCAAAATCAGCGCTAAGGCCGCCTAACTCCATGTTTAGAGACGCATTATTCCTGTCTCTTTTTCTTTCAGTTTTTTTGATTTTTCCTGCGCATGCGCAGCAGGAGAGCGCTATAGAGCTTGAAGCTTATGTAGCCCGCGGTGGTTTTAAAGTTTATGAATTCAACGATACGCGTAATTACAGTTCTATATTAGAAGAGCTGTATGAGAGCAAAGGACGTTTGTTCAAATCAAATGTCACTGTTTATACGTATTCCCACGCTTTCACTGGGTCGATTATACAGGTCAGCGGTTCTTATGTTGTGATGCTTGATAAAACACGGACAGGACCAAGAGAAACAGACGTGAAGGCTGTTCATATCATTGATATCGAAGATATTACCGGCGTTACCGCTTATACCCTGGACTAAGCGGATTTATTTTTCTTCCGGCGGGCCCCATTTGGCGTTGTGCAGATCCACTTCTACATATTCCTGATTATGAAGCGTCTCACGCAATTTGGTTAAATCTGTGCCCGCGTTGAAGAGCTTTAGGCAGTTTTGGGTTATGAACTTTTCTTCCGCCGCTGTGTTAATCCATTTCAGTAATCCGTCAAACTGGCCGTCAGTATTCAGAAAGCCAATCGGGCGTTTATGTTTATGCAGCTGTTTCAGGCCGAGTGCACAGATAACGTAGTAAGAGTTTTCGACCGAGGCTTTATCAACGACGATAGGTTCGGCTGTTTCGCGGCAAATCTCGTCCTCAAAATGCGGGTAGCGGTCCGTTTCTTCAACGCTCGGCAGTACTTCATAAGCTTCGAGAGCGGGGATGACCTCTTCGGGTGTATCGACAACGATCAGGTAACGGTCATCAAAGTCGGGGAGAGTGTGGAGATATTGCACCAAATCATTCCAGTACCCTTCTACATTCACCAGCACGAGCGGCTTGTTATGCAGATTGAGTTTCGCCCAATAAAGCATCTCAAGACTTTCATCCAACGTGCCGTAGCCGCCGGGCAGGGACACAATCGCGTCGGCTTGTTTGAACATACGCTTTTTGCGGTCCCATAAATCCTCGACCATTACGGTTTCGTTGAGGTTTGAAAGAATGCGTTCGCTGTCCTTTAATTTACGCGGAATAATGCCCGTAACGTGGGCGCCGTTTTCGAGTGCAGATAAGGCTATTAACCCCATTAATCCGGCATCCATGCCACCATAGACCAGCTTATAGCCGCCTTCGCCGATAAGTGCACCGAGCTTGGTAGCGGATTCACGAAAAACCGGACGCGCATGTCCGGAGGAGCCAAGGTAAACAGTCAGGGTTTTTATTGTATTCATGTTTTAAGCGGCAGCTTGTTGTGGGGCTGAGTGGTGAAGGGCAAGTTTGACAAAATTGTTGATCATGGCTTGGCCATGGTCGGTTAAGACAGATTCAGGATGAAACTGAACGCCATAAACGGGATGTGTCGGGTGCTTGAAAGCCATGATCTCGCCGTCTTCGGTGGTTGAAAGCACGTCTAGCGGACATGTGTCGTTCGGTTCAACGATTAGCGAGTGGTAACGGCCAACGCGCATCGGACTTGGGATGTCGTTAAATACACCCGTTCCGTTATGCTGAATTATACTGGCTTTGCCGTGGTGGCACTTATCCGCATGTGTCGTTCTGGCGCCATAGGCCTCTCCGATGGCTTGATGCCCTAAACACACGCCCAGAATAGGGGTGTTTGCACCAAATTTGCGGATAGTGTCGATGCAGATACCGGCTTCCTGCGGCGTGCAGGGGCCGGGAGAAAGGATAATGGCATCGGGGGCCATGTCCTCGATTTCATCAAGTGTTATGGCATCGTTGCGTACAAGTTGCGTTTCCACGCCTGCTATTTCGAAGTAGCGGGCGAGGTTGTGTACGAAGCTGTCATAGTTGTCGATGACCAAAAACATAGGCGAGATCATACGCTCAAATCATTGGAAATGTGAAGGTTTTTCTGCTTTGGCTTAGCCGGCCATTTGAACGTCGTTGGCGACTTCGTTGTAGGTGATCGGCTCTTCTTCGTAGGATTCGTATGTGTCTACGTCGAAGCTGCGGAAGATGCCTTCGGCCTTGTCGAAGGTTTCCTGATATTCGGCATCAGCATCGGAATCGGCCGTGATACCGCCGCCGACCGAGAAGCTGACTTTGTCACCTTCATAGACCAGTGTGCGGATCAGGATGCTGGAATCCATGTTGCCGTTAAAACCGACATAGCCGAACGCGCCGCAATAGGGCCCGCGGCGTGTGGGTTCAAGTTCTTCGATGATTTCCATGGCGCGGATTTTCGGACAGCCTGAAATGGAGCCGCCGGGGAAGCATCCTTTGAGTAGGTCGAGAGATGTTCTGTTTTTCTTCAATTCGCCGCGTACGGTGGAGACGAGGTGATGCACACTGGCAAAGGTTTCCAGCTTGCATAGCTCAGTTACCTGCACGCTTTTGGCAAGGCAGGATTTGGATAAGTCATTGCGCAGCAGGTCGACGATCATCGTGTTTTCCGCGCGTTCCTTTTCGCTCTCCGCGAGTTCCTTACGGTAACGGCGGTCCAGCGTTTCGTTAGCGATGTGCGGGCGTGTACCTTTGATCGGACGTGTTTCGACCTTGCGGTCCTTCACGGTCAGGAAGCGTTCAGGGGATGCGGAAGAGATCGCAATGTCTCCGCAGTTCATATAGGCCGCAAACGGTGCAGGATTGACTTCACGCAAGTAGCAGTAATGGGCGAAGCGGTCAAAGCCCGCAGGTAGCTTGGTATCAAAGCGTTGTGCGACGCAGGCCTGGAAGATATCGCCGTCCTTGATGTAATCGATGACCTTGTCGACCATATCGATGTAATCCGGCGCATCGAAATTTGATTCCCAATCCAGATCGGCACCTTCAAAAGCTTCTATCTCTGCTGGGCGGGAGATCAGATAAAGCAGGTAATCCTGTTTTTTACGGGCTTCGTGATAGCTCGGCGCATGAGTGATGATCCATGCCTGATCTTTTTCATGGTCAAAGGCCATGACTTGATCGTAAATACCGAGCGCGAGGTCCGGCAGGTCGGGGCTGTCCTTGGTGTCTTCCGGTAGTTCTTCCAAAGCGCGGCCAAGGTCATAGCCGAAATACCCTGCTACGCCGCCTTGAAATGGCGGCATGCCTTTTGCGGGTTCGCTTTCCGGTATCCAGTGTTTTAGGCGGTCTTGAACGATCTTGAACGGCTCGCCTTTTATGCGGGTTTGTTCTTCCCAGTTTGTGACCAGCATTTCGCCGTCTTTATATTCCAAAGTCTCGATCGGGTGGGAGACGATGAAAGAATAACGGGCGTTGGGGTGGTCGCTGTCGGCGCTGTCGAAAATAATGGAATAGGGAAGGTGTTGCAGTGCGCTAAACACGGCTATCGGGTCTTTAAACGGCAGTTCCCGGATAAACGGTTTCAAAGCGATATTTCTCCCTCAAAAAGATTCTTATTGATGTCTATTATTGCTATCAAACCAGACATTAAAGAAGGCTTTGAGGCACTGCAAGACTCAAAAATCTTTTTTCAACAGCATATATTATGCTTTTTAAATCAGGGGGTTATTTACCGATAAAGTCGGTAATGCCTGTTACGGCCTCTGCCAGACCGCATTTGATGATTTCGACCTCGGGCGGGAAGGCGGTTTGTAGGCGTGAGGGGAGCATCGAATCCATCATCACGAACACGCCTTTGTCATCGCCGCGGCGGATCAAACGGCCGAAAGCTTGTTTGAGCTTCAGGCGTGTAATCATCTCGTCATAGGTGCGACCGCCGAATGCGTTACGGCGGGCCTTGTGCAAAATGGTCGGGCGGGGCCATGGAACGCGGTCAAATACGATAAGGCGCAGAGAATCACCCGGAACGTCTACGCCGTCACGAATGGCATCGGTGCCGAGCAGGCAGGCGTGTTTATCTTCCCTGAACATATCAACCAGCGTGCCGGTGTCGATTTCATCAACATGTTGCGAGTAGAGCGGGATGCCATTTTCTTCCAAATCCTCGGCGATGTTTTCGTGTACGGCCCGTAAACGGGAGATCGCGGTGAAGAGGCCAAGCGCGCTGCCGCCTGCTGCTTTGAATAGGGATTTGTAGGCGCTTGCGACAAGGCGCAGGTCGTCTTTACGCACGTCGTTGATGATATAGACCTTGGTTTGTTCGGCGTAGTTAAACGGGGAGGTGAAGCTGACATCGTGGCTTTCAGGGGTGAGGTAAATTGCTCCGCTGCGTTGGCGGGCGCTGGCCCAATCTGCATCCTCATCGCCGCTTTTGTCGCGCAGCGTTGCGGAAGTTACAGCCATACCATGTAGATGCGGTTTTACGGATGTTGCAAACGGTTTCATCGGGTCGACATGGTGGCGGTAGAGGCCGACATCATAAGCGCGGCCGTCGTTGCGCTCGATCTCCATCCAATCGACATATTGTGTAGGTGTTTCGCCCTTATCAAGATTTTCGAGCATCAATATCCATGCTTGCAGGGTGAGCATGCTGCGTCGTTCAAGCGAGTTTGATACGGCCTCAAGACGTTTACGTGTATCGCTGTCGAGATAGCCTTCGTCTTCCTCCAGTTTTTTCGCGAAAATAGAGCTGAGTTCCTGCATTGGTTTTTGCAGAGAGGTCAGAGCGGATTTGAGTTTGCGGGCTTGCTCCAGAACATTGTCGTCTACCGGGAACGCTTCGGTTTCCAGCGAGTATGGGCCGTCGCGTCCGTCGGCACGGGCATAAACCTGTTTGTAAATTTCGGCGAGGAATTTTTCAGTCGGGCCGCTGGGGACGCCATCACGAAGTCGACGGGTCCAGCTTTCCATCGGTAGTACTTCGGCCGCGTTGAGGATTTTGTTCAAAGCTTCTTCGGCATCCTGCATGCCTTCGGCCAGATCTTCGGCGCGGCGCTTAAGGCCACGTGCGCGGGATTGTCTGCGCCCGCCTTCATTACCCAATATCCAGCGGCGCAGGTCGCGGGTTTCGCGCCCCGTCAAATGTGCGGCGAACGCACTGTCGGCAGCATCGAAGAGATGGTGTCCTTCATCGAATACATAGCGGGATGGCATATCTTCGCCCGGTCCTGCAAGCGCGGAATTGATCATCACCAATGCGTGGTTGGCAACGACTATGCGGGCGCGTTCGGATTTGCGGACCGCGTGTTCAACGAAACATTGATGGTAGTGATCGCAAGCGGAGTATACACATTCACCGCGCGTATCGGACATGCCTGCGCTGTAACGGTACCCCAAAATGGTCGTCAGCCAGCCGGGGTATTGTCCGCCTGTTAAATCGCCGTCCTTGGTGGCGACAGTCCAGCGCGCCATGATGCCGGCACCGATGACGGCGCGTATATCTTTAGCGAGACCTGCACCCGTTGCCGTTTCTTCAAGGTTGAGAAGGCAGAGGTAGTTTTCGCGTCCTTTTCTGGTCGCAACATGCGTGTCCTTTAAGTGCGGATCGGGGTAGAGGCGGTCAAGTTCCTGATCGATCTGGCGCTGCAGGTTTTTTGTGTAGGTGGAAATCCATACCGTACCTTGGTTTTTCTCCGCCCATACGGATGCAGGGGCGAGGTAGCCGAGGGTTTTACCTACGCCCGTTCCCGCTTCTGCCAAAACGACTTTGGGTTCTTCGGCCTCATTCAATGGTGCGAATGCGGCGGTGATTTGTGTCGCGTATTCGACCTGCGGTTGGCGTTGTTCCGCATCATGGCCGAGGAGTTTTTGCAGTCGGTCACGTGCTTCGTCACCTGTAACAGGATGGTGGGATGCTGGTGGTTCGGGGGCTTCTTCCGCCCATTCGGGCAGGTTTTTCCAGACATTGAGGCCGGACTTGCTGTTGATCGCGATTGTCTCGTCATATGTCTCCCCCAGTGCGGAAAAGATATACGGTGCCCACGGCCAGCCTTTGCCTTGCAGGCCCATCACTTGTGCAATTTCCAGCGGGTCGGCTTTTGCCTTGTGCGGATCGTTTTTCAGGTCGGAGAGGAGAGCGCGGGCGATCTCCATCAATGACATCGGCGCATCGTCGTAGCCGTCTGGTTCCGGTAGGCCGATGGCGTTGCAAACACCGTGCACGGTGGGCGTGGCGAATTGCCCGGGATGGACGAACGCAAAGAGTTCAAGAACATCGAAAGCATAGAAGTCGGCATCTGTGCCTAAACGTCCGCGCGTATATGGTGCGTGGCAAACGAGCACAGGTTTTTTGTGGAGCAGGGAGGTGGCTTGTTCATGGCTGAGGGTTTTCAGCTCTCCGTCGCTTGTCATCACATAAGCCTGCTTTGCGTTCAGGCATAGAGCCGGAATATCGGGCAGGTCTATTTTCTGTGCTGAAGGCGGTTTCTGGTCCGGAATCATGCAACCTTTTTAGCAGATTTCTTCGCAGGCGGATTAAAAATTTCAGCCGCATCGGACGGGAAGCTTTCCAGATAGATGCTTTGTGAAGGAAAGGCGAAGCCTGTTCCTGCTTCTTCCTCGACCACTTTTTTAATTTCAAAAGCGAATTTCTCTTTAGCTTCCAGATACTCGCCCCATATCACGGTGCGGGTGAAGCAATAGACCATGATGTCGATCGAGCTGTTGTTGAAGCTGTCTACACGGACGAAGGTGTTGACCGCATCGCTCTTTTCGAAATCATCGCTTTCCTCGATATATTTTAAAATGCCGTCGCGGATGATTTTTAGTTGTTCGGTTGTGGTGCGGTATTCCACACCGATCTTCCAGTAGATGCGACGGAAGGTCATGCGGGAAAAGTTTGTGACCGCGACATCGGCGAGTTGCGAGTTCGGCACGTGGACAGGTGCCTTGTCAAAGCGGCGGACCTTGGTGGAGCGAAAGCCGATATCCTCGACGGTTCCCTCTACGACACCGTCGACGCAAATCCATTCGCCGGGATGGAAACGTTTTTCGGCCAGAATGGTGATGCCGCCGATGAGGTTTTTGAACAGATCCTGTGCGCCCAGTGCAACGGCGGCACCGAACAGGCCCAGACCCGCGAGTAACGGACCGACTGCGATGCCCCAGATTTCGAGGATCACGGCGGCGCCAATAAAGACGATGATTACGCGCAATGCCTTGAAGACCCATTGCACCATGGAACGTGTAAGTAATCTTTCCAGACGTTTGATGGAATGGCTAAGCGGTTCGGACGCGCGGTGGATTGCCCAGAAGATCGCAAATGCGATCATGGATTTTTCGACGCGTTGGACGAATTCGGCAAGATCGGGGTTTAGGTTCAAATATTGTGTGGCGAAAAATACACCCAGAATAACAGGGATGAATTTAACGGGCGGAATAAGGGCTTCGACAACTTTGTCGTCGACTTTAGTTTCGGATTTTTGTGCCCAGAGTTGAAAGCGGTAGAGCACGAATTTGCTAAAGAACCCGCGTAGTATGAGAAATGCGCCGAAAATGACGATAGCGATAATGATGCTGCCGACATCTATGCCCATAAAGCCATGTTCCCACACTTCGAGGGTTATGTTTTTTAGCTCTTCCCAATCTTCAGGCATTGATTTGCCGCTCCTTATTCGCCATATGTTTGAAAACTACGAAGGATATAGCATGGACACATGGTCAGGAAAACCCAGCAATGAAACGCTCGAATATTTACTGAAGCGCCGCAGCGTAAAGGCGGATGATTTGGTGGAGCCGGGGCCGAGTGAGGAGCAGTTATCGGAGATATTAACGGCCGCTTCCCGCGTGCCCGATCACGGTAAAGTCGTGCCGTTTTACCACCTGGTTTTTCAGGGGGATGCGCGCAAGCATGCGGGCGATGTATTTGGTGAGGTGTATTCCAAGAATAATCCTGAGGCTGAGGGCGTGCAAGTAGAGCGCGAGCGTAACCGCTTCATGCGCGTGCCGCTTGTGGTTGGTTTGGTCATGCGAATGCGTAAAAGTAAAAAGCCGCTGTGGGAGCAGTTGATGACGGTCGGAGCGGCTTCGCAAAATCTGGTTCTGGCGGCGAATGCGCATGGATACGGCGTGCAATGGCTTACGGAATGGTATGCTTATGATGAAGCTGTGAAGGCGAAGTTGGGTATCAGTGAGAATGATGCTGTTGCCGGTTTCTTTTACATCGGTACTGCGCCGGAAGGCGTTCAGGAAGAGCGCGAGCGCCCTGATCTGAATAAAATCGTTACGCATTGGGGGCCGCAAACGCCGATCAAAAAAGGCGACGAATATCACATGGATAAATTTGATTTCCCCGAGACGGATGTCAGCGTGGTGAAGCGCTCGTAATTTTAAGCTGCCAGTATATCCAGTTGCTCCAACCAAGTCGTTGGGGGATGTTCTGCAAAAACACGTTCGTTTTGAATTTCCGTGTACATCGGATAGGCGCCCATTGAAATCATGGTCTCCGACCATTCCTCAAATCTTACCGGACGATCACAAACAGTGAGGTCGAAAACAATGTGTTCGTCAGGTCCCGCTGCTGCTGCAGCCGCGACATGCTTAAACCATTTATAGAGGTTGCGCGGGTCTTGGGTGTCGAAGCTGGCGTAAGCACGGCGCGTTTCGAAGCCGTTTCTGTCGAAGATATGGTTGAGCAGGGATGCGCGCTGTTTACAGCCGCCATCAGTGTGCGGCAGCCGCATGCTCGGTGCTGAACGCAGTTCTGTCATTAATTGTTCGGCCTGATCCCAGCGCATAAAGCCATCGGCAGTACTTAGGTCGGTCGCGAATACCTTGAAATAGTCGACATATTTTCCCATAGGTTGGGTTTTTTATGGTAATTGAGTGCTGAGTGCAAGAAAGTTTTTTTAGCGCGCGCTAGCCGTAATAGCGTTCCCAGATACTGGACTTGTTTTGCTGCTCGAAAGTTTGTTTGAGATGCATCTTTAGAGCAGCGCTGCGCAGGGCCGTTTTATAGTCAGGTCCAACACCGGTGGTACCGTCCTTCATGATGACCAGGCTGACTTGGCGTTTGCTTTTGGGTAATTCGATGACATCGGATTTTGCGACATTTTCACCAGCCAGAGCATTTGTCGATGAGCGATGGAAACCGGGTCCGGTATGGCGCAGTTGCAGGTCGTCAATAAGCCCCAGATCATGTTCACGAGAGTCCAGCCCTTGCCAGATGAGGTGCTTACCATCCATTTCCTTGCGGTAATGGCGTGTACCGATATGCAGTACCGCACTCATGGATAATTCTTCGTTCAGTGTTTGAAAATGCTCAGGGGACATGTGCTTTTCGTCCAGGCAAAAAAGCTCGAAGTCTTTTAAGCGGCGAAGGACCTTTTCAGGCTTTATTTGTAAAAATTGAAATCCAAACATACGTTGCCCCAACAACAGTAAATTCAAAGAGGAAATTAGTAACCTCTAATTTTATGGTAATACCGAAATGGTTAATACATTTTAAATTTATCTAAAATTTTATCTAAATTTTACATGAATTGTGAGTAAAACGTCGTTTTTCCCAGTATTCTGCGGGTTTTAGCGTGTTTAGGCGGCTTTGGAAAACTTGCCGTCGAGGGCGTCACGGATGAGCGCAGCGGTGTCTTTTACGCCGTAAAGCTGGATAAAAGAGCCGAAACGCGGGCCTTGTGTCTGGCCGAGGCAGACTTCGTAAATAGCCTTGAACCAATCGCGAAGTTCGTCTTTTTCGTAGCCGTTTTCTTTACCTGCGCTGAAAACCTCGGTCATGTAGTCTTCAGCTTTGAGGCCGGCTTCCATGCCTTCGAGGCGGTTGGCAAGATCGGTGAGGGCGGCGCGTTCACGCTCGTCTGCTTCACGGTAGTTTTTCTCCGGCAATACGAAGTCTTGATAGTACTTGATCGCGTAACCAACAAGGCGGTCGAGGAACGGGGAGTTGTCCGGGTTCGCTTCGGGCGCGTAGGCGTTGATGAACTTCCACAATGTTTGCGGGTCATCTGTGTTCGCGGCGTTGACCAAATTCAAAAGCAGTGCGAATGAAATCGGTGTGTGTTGTGAATTCGGGATCGAACCATCGTGGATATACCATGACGGGTTTTCCAATTTCTTTGCATCATCTTGTTCGGGCAATTTATCGACGAAGGTGATGTATTCGTCTACGGCCTTCGGGATGATATCGAAGTAGAGTTTCTTCGCCGAGGTCGGGCGTTGATACATGTAATAGGCGAGGGACTCATGCGGGGCATAGGTCAGCCATTCCTCCATCGTCAAACCGTTACCTTTTGATTTGGAAATCTTCTCGCCTTTTTCATCGAGGAACATTTCGTAGCGGAAACCAGCAGGCCCGCGACCGCCCAAAATCTGAACAATCTTGGCAGAGATATCCGCAGCCGTGACGAGGTCTTTACCTGCCATTTCGTAATCAACATCGAGAGCATACCAACGTAAGGCCCAGTCGGCTCTCCATTGTGCTTTGCATCCGCCATCGAAAATACTTTGGGTGATGATCTCGCCTTTACCCAAACCTGTTTTGTCTTTTTCACTGTCGTCGGCGAGTTCGAATGTCGCCGTTCCTGTTGATGCATCTTCGACGGATTTTAAAACCGCGTTATGCAGAATAAAAGGTTTGCCATCGACATCGATGATCGGGAAAATCGGAGAGTAGGTGGCGGCACGTTCTTCACCCAGAATAGGAAGAACAGCACCACGGATCTCTTCATATTTTTCGAGCATCAATCCGAGTGTTTCATTGAAGCGGCCGTTTTTATAACCGTCTTTGGTTGAGCTCATGAATTCGTAATCGAAACCGAAGCTGTCGAGGAACTCGCAAAGTTTTGCGTTGTTATGTGCGGCGAAACTTTCATGTTCGGTCTCGAACGGGTTCGGCACGGATGTCAGAGGCATGCCGAGATAGTTTTTCATCTCGTCCTGATTAGGGATATTGGTTGGTACCTTACGGAAGCCATCCATGTCATCGGAGAAGCAAATCAGTTTTACAGGGATATCGGGTGCCAGACGTTTAAATGCGCGAAGCACCATCGTCGTTCTGGCGACCTCACCGAATGTGCCGATATGGGGCAGCCCGGACGGGCCGTATCCTGTTTCGAACAGAACGTATCCTTTGTCGTTCGGTTTGATCTCTCCGCGGTTCATTGCGCGCAGGCGTTTGATAACAGCTTTGGCCTCTTCGAAGGGCCAAGCACGGCATTTATTGGCTATGTCTTGATCAATATCACTCATGAATAAGAGGGATAAGCAGCTTTGCGCGGAAAGTCAATCTGGCAGATAGTGTTAGATAATAGGGTTGAGGCCGTCTTCGCCCAGATCCAGTTCGCAGTTGTCACGGGACAGGACGGCCCGCATGTCATCTGCGCTGCTGCGGAGGGAGGCCGATACGTTGGGAATGAGTTTTTCACTCCATGAAGCCATAGCATGATAGAGGTTACGCAAGTGCTTCGGTGCAGGGTGCTGCATGATGCTGCCGCTGATATCGGGTGATGTTTCGATGCTGTTCTTAAAGCCCGGCGACGCATATTCGGTTATCAGGTCACTCGGCACATCCATCGCATCGAGTAAGTCCGATGTAACGGTGTGACAATTTTGCGCGCTCTTTAATTGTAACCATGCAAGCGGGCGATATTCATGATCTTCGGCATTGATATCCATGCCGCGGTTAATCGCTTTCATCCAACTTGCAATCATGTCGTTGCGCTGGCCTTCCAGAACGGTTTGTGATTTTTGTTCAGGGTGACGACTGCGATGAAAACCGAAATGAAAAACTTTCAATGTGTTCGGAGAAAACGGTAACGCCGATCTTTTGAATCTGTGTTTTGCGCGTTTCCATGGATTGAAGTTTGCGTCGGAGATTTGTTCTTTGTCAGGGTCGTAACTATAACCATGTAATTCGCCGCGCACTTTGTCGTATTGATCGACGAGTCGAAGAAAAGAATGTCCTGCATCGCGTCCTCTAAAAATCAGATTATCGATGAAGCCGAGTTCCAGGGGTTTCTCAACAAATTCTATACGCCACGAAGCGTCGTCTGAAGAAGATGTTTCGTGAGTACTATTTATATTATTAGTTATACTCTCAAAGTCCCTGTGCATGCTTTTAATTAGCACTTTATGATTAACACTTAGTTAAAGCAGTATGCTGCACTGCAAGCATGCTGCAAGTAATTCACCGGTGTTTGTTGAAGTTGGACTGGTAAAAAACTTTTTGTTTCTTATTGCAAATCAACGTATAGTTTCATGTAGAAATAATTTTTATTTCGCTTCCTTCCTTTTCGGTCACTCGACCACTTCACATTCAGAGATCGTTTCTCGATCAAAAACTTTTCAGGAGAAAAACCATGGCTACGACTACCAAGAAAGTTGCCAAAAAACCTGCGGCTAAAAAACCTGCAGCAAAAAAAGCAACGACTAAAAAACCTGCGTCAAAGAAAGCGCCTGCTAAAAAAGCAGTGAAGCCTAAAACGTCTACGACAAAAGCTGCTGCTAAGAAAACTACAGCTAAAAAGACTACGGCGAAGAAGCCTGCAGTTAAAAAGAAAGTCGTAAAGAAGTCAGCGGCGAATACCAACAAGAAGACAACAGCTAAAAAGACAGCTGCTAAGAAAACTACAGCCAAGAAAAAGACTGTAGCCAAAAAGCCGGCGGCAAAGAAAAAGGCAGCCCCTAAGAAGACAGCGGCGAAGAAAACTACAGCCAAGAAAAAGACTGTAGCTAAAAAGCCGGCGGCAAAGAAAAAGGCAGCCCCTAAGAAGACAGCGGCGAAGAAAACTACAGCCAAGAAAAAGACTGTAGCTAAAAAGCCGGCGGCAAAGAAAAAGGCGGCTCCTAAGAAGGCTGCGGCTAAAAAGTCAGTAACCAAGAAAGTTGCGGGCAAAGCCACAGTTAAGAAAAAAGCTGCAAACAGTAATAGAAAAGTGACAGCCGTTAAGCGTGCTGCCTCTGCTGCTAAAACTGTTAAGAAGGTCGCGAAGAAGCCAGCGGCTAAGAAAAAGACAACTGCAAAGAAGAAAAAGTAACCACTCTTTCGATTTTGTGAGCAAGAACGCGGGGCCTTTGGCTCCGCGTTTTTTGTTGGGCTATAAACGGCGCTGAGTGCGAATCCTGTTTTGAAAGCCGCAGAAATCTGCCATTTTTTGGGTTTTTGTAAGTCATTGAAAATAAACGACTTTTTAATAATCGCGTAATAGCCAGTGTAGGGTTAGCAATGTGTCCCTAGTAAAAGTTTTTTGTATAAATTTTCTTTACTTTATTTGATGCTTTTTTACTTTGGTTTTATATTAGTTTTAAATCATATATATAGCAAAATTGCCATTCTCTTGTAGTAAAAAAGTGGCTGAAAACGCATTTATACTTGCTGAAAGTTGCATTTTTTCATGTATTTAACTATAACCTGAAGCAACTGTATTTGTTGTGGCGCTTTTTTATAGTCACAACATCAAATCTATACTTAATCAATCAAAAAAATGGATGACTAAACAATGAGCCTAGAAACTCAAACCCACGGTAATTTTTTGTTCAATGTGTCTACGGACCAGTACGCAGGCCTAGCCAAGCAAGCAGAGATGCAGGCGGCGCGGAAGTCCGGAGTGAGCGAAAACTCAGTAAAGACCACGACTGTTCTCAAGAAAGAGACAGCCCTCTCGAAAGTTTTTGGCTTTGAACCCGAGGAGATTGAAGTTGATGGTTCTGACGGTATCGCAGACATAGACATGGCGGACTGGAAAGGTGCTACTGCTGTCACAAAGATCGAAACTAAAGGCGGCAAGCAGTTGGGCACAATGTCATCCAGTGCATCCAGCGGTCGTTCTGTTAGTACATCTTTTGATGGTGGTAAGTCATCCGCTGCCGGTAGCTCTGCCTCTAAAAGCAGTGCAGGTGATAGTATTGCAGCTGTTCTTGGTACAACATATGCGAACTCCGTGACGCAGTATCATGACATTGATACGAAATCGCGTTTGGAAGATGTGATGGAGATGCCTGCGGTTTTTACTGCCGAAGAACCGGCAAATGTCTTTTCAGCACCTGTTAACGACACACCGTCTTTTACCAGCTTTGTCGAGGCTGTGGCTTCCAAGCTTGATGGTATGGATGAGTTTGAGAGCACGGAATTCCTCGCGGACCTCAAGGTTGCTATGCCTGAATTTTTCCAACTTGTTGCTGCTAATGATGATGACGGGCCGAGCTACGGTGGCCGCACAATCAACAGCTACGCTCAAGAAGCTGTCACATTTGCGCATGAAGGACTCGGAGTCCGTCGTGATGTTGTAGATATGCGTCAGAGCGAACTGCAAGAGCGCTTCATGAAGGTGATGAGTGCGATTACTGAATACGAAGCCGAGCAGCATGACCATAACGACTTTGGTCTCGACCTAGCGGCATAAAGTTTTGGTTGCTCGCTGTTTTTATACAGTGCAGCGAGTTACCATTCGTATCCGAGCTTCAGGGCGTAGGTGGTGTCATCCTCTTCCACGCCCGGGGCCGGTGCGTTATCCCAGTCATATTCGACTTCGGCAGTTGCAACCAGACCTTTGCGGAGAGGAACGCGCACACCGCTTTCGCTTTCAAAGACAAAAGCATCGGTGTCGTCAGTAGGAACCAGTAATTCATGTTCATGGAACAGTTGGATCAGATCGTCCCAGAATTTCTGGTCGTATTCTGTTGCCTCACGGATGGCGGCTGAATCTTCTGTGTCACCGTTGGCGAATTCTTCACGTAAGTAAGACGGGCCAAGAATGAACTGTAGGTTCAGATCGTCTTGTTTATAAGGTTGATAACCCAGACCGAAACCTGTCGTGATGCGGTGATCAAGATCGCTGATTTCGTCTTCTTCGTATTTTGCATTGACGTCCAAGAACCATTTAGGGGCAAAGAAGTAGTCATACAAACCTTCGACAGAGCGGTTATCTTCAGTCTTTGTGCCGTTATCTTCTTCGCGGTCGTAGTCGGCTTTTATCGTTGCACGGTGTTTGGGTTTATCACCATCCATCCATTCGGCCTGAACTTCAGCGTCGGCATTAATTGTTTTTTCGTTCGAATTTCCGTCCTGTAGTGTCGCGCCCAGATTTGCACGACCGGACCAGACTGCGCCCCATAGTCCTGCGTCGGGGTTGGGGGCTGCATCAACAACATCGACCGGTTCTACCTCACTAACTGACACTGTTTGCGGGGCGACATAGCGGGCAGGGCGTTCACGCGGCGGTTCGTATTGCACAGGCTCCACGGGTCCATCAAGGCTGAAAATAGTGACGGACTGGTCGTGAGAGGGGAACGGGTTCTGTGCGAGGGCCGAAGGCGCAATTAAAGCGCTTGCGGTTGCACAGAGGGCAAAGAGCTGAAAATTTTGTTTAGGCATGACTTGCCTTATAGCAACCCCCTATAAGGCAAGCAAAGTATTTTTGCCGTTATGCATGTTCTTCAGCTATGCCAGATTGCGGTAACTCGGCACCATCGGTTCCGTGCCCCCCATATACAGTTCGGGTTGGCTTCGGTCGATATCAGGGTCAAAATACCCTTTTATGGCTTCAAACCCCTCGGCTTGAAATCTGGGAGATATCTCTCCCGTATAGATGCGGGAAGATTTGTCGACCGTGAATAGCTGAGCACGTAGTTCTTTTTGCATTTCTTCAAACGTTACTGCTTCTTGTTCAAAGCTATCGCCATAAGAGCCCACATGACGTGGGTTGTAGACAATCCTCTGGATCGGTCCACCGTCATTGATTTGGTCAACATATGCGCACGGCAGCCTTACGTCGTCTTTCAAGCAGGCTTCTTCTCGGTCTGTCGCGAACATCAAAATGCGTCCATCCTCCATGGAGTGCTTTAAAACGACCAGGCCGCTTTGAAATACTTCAAGTTGCGTATAAGGCGCTGGAAACGTGACTTTTGGCGTGAAGCCCCTGCGGCTGCCGTCTGCTACCAGAGATCTAAGGGATGCTGGCTGCAAGCGTTCCTCGAAATCTGTATTGGGGGGTAACATGTGTCGCATCTCTTCGATTGTCAGGAACCTGAAATCTTCGGCTTTGCATTTTTCTACATCGATATGGCGCGCTAGTCTTTTCAAATTGGCAGGATCTTTATCCAGATAAAAATCGATAGCCTCGCCATTGCCGTAGGTGTCGATGTCCATAGGGTCTCGCGGGTCTTGTTTTTTGTCCCACCACTTTCCTATGCCGTGTGCACTTTCATGGAAGATGATGTCCAGTGTAACGTGGCCTGCTGCCAAAGCTCCGATCGCGGCGCCTAAAGTGGGGTCTTTTACCGCGAGAAAGCCACCTGCGACCAGGAAGCCACCGCTCAAAAATAATCCGCGCTTTTGCGTGTAAATGCCAATGTCGGCAATGGCCCTTTTCAGTCGCATGTTCTGATCTTTGTAAGGATCGTCGGCATCCCACATGCGGGACGTGACTTCTTGCCAATGTTTGGCAAAGATGGTTTGAGCTTCGGCTTGGGATACGTTCTTGCCCAGGTTTTTACTCATCACAGAGGCCATCTTACCCGGTTCGACACCTGTCGGCAGGAAGCCTTCTCCACGCTTGTTTCTGGGGATTACGACATCGACATTGAATTTGTCCTCGCCGGTTTGCTGTATGGCGTAAGCCATATGCTTATTCCCGTAGACGGTTAAGCCGTCAAAGCGCATTCCATATATGTTTAGGTATTCTGTATTGAGTTTTCTGATTTCGCTATTGTGCGCGATCATTGTTTTTCGAAAGTTTTGAGCACGCTGGGGCGGGAGGATGGTGCTGCCGGGGGTAATTCTTTGGGCGGATATTCCGTATGTTCGTCTGAGGCCTTTATCTGTTGGTCTTATCTCTCCTGTTTCTTTGTCCCGTTCTCCGCGTAAATTGTCTGCTACTTTTGAGTGCAGCATGACGACTGCGTTGTTTACTTTGTCTAACGCCAGCCGATAAATCCCTTCAGTATTTACCATCAGGCCGGCGTAGATATCCGGATCTTCCGGATCGTCCGCTTTGCTGACGATTGTGCTTGGTCTGTCGGGTCTAAAATAAGCTGCAGTTTCGCCGATACGACTTTGGAAAGTCTCGTAGACGTTAGGGTCTAACCGTTTCATAGTATCTGCTCCGTGTACGCAGGTTTGTGTTTTCGGCGCTTGTATATGCCCCTAATTTTTAAATTGCAAAGAAAAATTTTGCAGTTGCGAAGAAAGTAAAAAAAATGGCCTGCAGAGGGGTCTCAGGACATTTTCAATCCATTAAAACGGCTCCAAATAATTTCGTTTTTTCTCTGCTTATGAGTTTTTTTGAATACACGAGTCTATTTGACATATATTTGAACTCGTTCTCGCGGAATTTCATTGGCATTCGAGTCGCTGCGTCCTATATCTAAGGGTATGCGAGGCGTAGTTGAATTAAATCAGACAGCAGTCGAGATGCAGAAAACGGGCACGGAGCCGACTATCCCGTTCCGCATCGATACCGACTTCACCCCCACCGGCGATCAGCCCAAGGCGATCAAGCAACTGGTGGAGGGGGTTCAGGACGGGCTGACCGATCAGGTTTTGCTCGGTGTTACGGGCTCGGGGAAGACCTTCACGATGGCGCATGTAATTCAGGAAATGCAGCGCCCCGCGCTCATCCTCGCGCCGAACAAGACACTCGCCGCGCAGTTATATGCGGAGTTCAAAAGCTTTTTCCCCGATAATGCGGTTGAATATTTCGTCTCCTATTACGATTACTACCAGCCCGAGGCCTATGTGCCACGCACGGATACGTTCATCGAGAAAGACAGCTCCATTAACGAGCAGATCGACCGTATGCGCCACGCCGCGACCCGTGCGTTGTTCGAGCGCCGCGATGTGATTATCGTCGCTTCCGTGTCCTGCATCTACGGTATCGGGTCGAAGGAAGACTACGCCGCGATGAGCTTCAACATCACGCGTGGGGATACAATCGACCGTCAGGAACTGATCCAGCGTCTGGTCATGTTGCAATATACGCGCAACGACATTGCGTTCGAGCGTGGGTGTTTTCGTGTGCGCGGCGATGTGGTGGAGCTGTTCCCCTCCCACATGAGCGAGCGCGCATGGCGGTTCGACATGTTCGGTGATGAAATTGAAAAGATCATCGAGTTTGACCCGCTGACGGGTGAGAAATTCGCCGACCTCGAAGGGGTGCGTATCTTCGCGAACTCGCACTACATCACGCCCGGTCCGACGATGCAGCAGGCGATCAAACAGATCAAAAACGACCTCAAAATCCAGATCGAGTTTTTCGAGAAGAACAACAAGCTGCTGGAGGCGCAGCGCATCGATCAGCGCACGACATTTGATCTGGAGATGCTGGAGGCCACGGGCACGACCAAGGGTATCGAGAATTACTCCCGCTACCTCACGGGCCGCGCACCGGGGGAGCCACCGCCAACCCTCATCGAATACCTGCCCGATGATGCGTTGATGTTTCTGGATGAAAGCCACGTCATGGTGCCGCAAATCGGCGGCATGTATAAGGGCGACCGCGCGCGTAAATCCACACTGGTGGAGCACGGCTTCCGCTTGCCCGCCGCCGTCGATAACCGCCCGCTGAAATTCGAGGAGTGGCAGCAATTCCGCTCCCAAACCATCTATGTCTCCGCCACGCCGGGGGATTGGGAGCTGGAGCAAACGGGCGGTGAATTCGCCGAGCAAGTCGTGCGCCCGACGGGCCTCATTGACCCGCCTGTCGAAATCCGCCCGACCGAGCATCAGGTCGATGATCTGATGCATGAGGCGAAAGAGGTCATCGCGAAAGGCGGGCGTTTGCTCGTCACCACGCTGACCAAGAAAATGGCGGAGGCGTTGAGCGAATACCTCAATGAAAACGGCATTGCCGTGCGCTACCTCCACTCCGATGTTGATACGCTGGAGCGGATAGAGATCATCAACGATTTGCGCAAAGGGGAGTTCGACGTGCTGGTCGGGATCAACCTGCTGCGGGAGGGATTGGACATTCCCGAATGTATGCGCGTGATGATACTGGATGCGGATAAGGAAGGATTTTTGCGCAGCAAGACCTCGCTGGTGCAGACGATTGGACGCGCCGCGCGGAACGTGGATGGCAAGGCGATTTTATACGCCGACCGCATTACCGAAAGCATGCAATATGCGATTGATGAAACCGAGCGCCGCCGCGAGAAACAGATCGCCTATAACGAGGAGCACGGCATCACCCCTGAAAGTGTGCGGAAGAATTTGAGCGAGGTGATCTGGA
This sequence comes from Alphaproteobacteria bacterium, assembly GCA_030432025.1. Lineage (GTDB taxonomy): Bacteria > Pseudomonadota > Alphaproteobacteria > Micavibrionales > Micavibrionaceae > TMED27. The sequence continues at coordinate 243,745 of JAUIIA010000002.1, read as the reverse complement.
CGCAGGAAGAGCCGAAGGAACGCACCGTGCATGATGTGGAGATGCTGGAATTCGCCCACGACCCCGCCGCGTTACAAAAACGCATTGCGGAGCTGAAAGCGAAAATGCTCAAACATGCGGAGAATTTGGAATTTGAAGAAGCCGCCAAACTGCGCGATGAAGTCAAAAAACTTGAAGAGGCGGAGTTGGGGCTTTAGCATACTTATATTCAAGGGGTATTGAGTGAGCTGCGTATGGGGTTAAAATCAAAGTCATGGCATACGATTCATGCCAGAAACATTCACAAACGCGAAGAGACTAGGCCGGAACGCCTAAGGCGCCGTAAGCAGGGTCTGTTGCGGCTCTTAAATAAAGCTGGTTCCAGACGGCATATAAAAGTGCCTCGCATAATGAGTTTATTTGATAATTATGAGGAGACTGTAGCTTTCATTAATCTCATTAGAGAGATTATTTTTGTAGATGAATTATTCGTCTTTTTGAATTTCTCCGAATGCGAAGAAATATCTGCGGAAACATGCGTTGTCCTTGCTGCTGAGATTGACCGTTGTAATAAAAAGGAACCTAAAAGCATCATTGGTTCTTACCCTGATGATTCTGACGTATATTTTATGCTTAATGAATTAGGCTTTTTTCAGCTTTTAGGAATCAAATCTTCCAAACCTGCTTTTGATGAATTGCCAGAAGTAGATGTTGTTAGATTGAAGTATGGTTCAGACAATCCAGAAAGCCTCATGAGAGGGATTAAGGAGCTTTTTTATGAAGACGGTGTAAAACCTGCTTCGCCTTACTCTGGTAAAATATATAGAGCTCTTACTGAAGCAATGGCTAATGCTGTCGAGCATGCTTATCCCGAAGTTTATAAAGACGAAAATCATGTTACATGCATTCCCGTTTGGTGGCGCGCTGGTTTTAAGCTTAATGATAATAATACAATTGTTATGGTTCTGTATGACCAGGGGGCAGGCATTCCAAATACGTTAAAGGTTAACTGGAATGAAAAATTGGAGGAGCTAACTTCAAAGCTTATGAGGGAGCCCTATGATGATGAAAAACTGTCTTTTGCTATGTCTCAAGGTCGTAGTAGCACAAAGGTACAAGGGCGCGGGCAAGGATCATATGATATGCAACAGCTTATTCGTGAAAGTTCTGATGGTGTTTTGAGTATTTTTAGCTATAAAGGAGCATACTCTTTTGACGATGAAGGCAACTGGGAAGCTAAAAATGTCAATGCGACTCTTTACGGTACTTTGGTCGTTTGGAGTATCTGTTTAAACACTTGTGAATGAATGGTATGTCAAAAATAGTTATTAATATTGCTAATGATTTTAGTAGGTTTCCGTATGGGCGACTTGACAAATATAGCGAAACGAGTGGCGAAACATTTCGAAAAAACTTTTTAATACCTGCTCTGAAAGAGCATAGCGCCGTCATAATTGAGTTAGATGGCACGGAAGGTTATGGATCCTCTTTTTTGGATGAAGCTTTTGCAAATTTGATAAGGGTTGAGGGCTTCGACAAAGAAGAGGTTTTAACTAAGATATCTTTTGTATCTAAAGACGATCCTTCTCTCATTGATGAAATTATGGGGTATATTGACGGAGTGAATTAATGGCCGATGAATTTTCCGTTTTTGGCTGGCTTAAAGAAACCAATATTCAAGCTGCTATAATTGGGCCTCTCATAAGCAGTTTAATCGGTGGCGGTGCTTTTTTATGGCATCAATCCAATTCTAAAAAATCCAATTTATCTGATCTTATTCAAGAAATTGAAGAGCTTGCCATTGAGCATTGGTGCAGCCCTTCTGCTGACAGTAACAATCATTTTCGAGCCATAAAGATTTTGTCTAAAATTAAAACTCTTGGTTGGCGAATTAATCAGAAAAAAGAAAAAAACAAGTCAGCTTTGATAGAATATCGTCAAGCCATCACTAGTGAGGGGTTTGATGATCCAAATCGCGATTTTGTCGCTTTTGAAAACCCGAGAATACTTCTTATTGGTTCAAAGGCTAAAAATTTAAGGAAGACGCTTGGCATCAAGAAGCATCACTAAAAAATTGACAAAACAAGAAGAAACCCCTGCATTCTCGCAAATCTTGACATTTACCGCGTTCAGGCGCATTAATATTACAAGATCAATTAATAATAAGAACAGGAATTGCGTATATGAGTGCTCCCGACCTTCAGCCGACATGGAATGCTGCCGAACCGGTTTTGCCGCCGCATATCATTCATGAAATCGAGAAACAGCGCCGTGAGCGCGAGGAACGCTCCTCCGTTCAAATTCCTCTACACGACCATGTTCAGGAAATACCGCCCGGGTGGGAGCCTGACCCCGATGGGGGTTACCGCCGCAAGGACGAGCCGTCCCGTGACAATGATGGCTATGGCTACGATTTCTAGAGATTTAATCCGTTAAAATTTGAGACCGTATTCGCCGAGATCGGGGAGATCTTCGGGTGCGGGCATTTGCTCGTAAAATTCGATTTCGAGCATGGCACACAGGCCGCGCATGTTTTGTGCCTGTTCGGCGGCGGGTTTGCCGAGGTCCTTTACCCGTTGCTGTGCGATGACGAGGGCAAGTTTTGCGCCGTCCATATTGTAGAGGAATTCGGCGTTGTCGTTCAGGTCAGGATCGGCGCTGCGTTGAAACTCCATATTATGGACCATACGCTCAGCCGTTTCGGCCATCAGGACGACTTCTGAATTGCTGAAGCCCATGATGGTTGTAAAGATATGCAGCTTTACATCTTGTGTGAACATTCGAGGATACTAATAAAGCTTTCGCAATATGTCAAATGTTTAGGCTCGGCATCGGAATGGGCGTAAAAAAACGGGAAGCCGTGGCCTCCCGTTTGTCTATAATTCTTTATGTACTGTAGTGCGCTTTAATGGCTCCAGAGGGAGAGGACCTTGCGGCCGTCCGTATCCGAGCTGTCGGCGTCCTGTTCCTTGGCCATGCTAGGGGCAGGTTGCCCGTAATCGCCGGCCTGAACAGGCTTCAGTACTTTTTCATCGTCGTTCTTCGTGTGTGTTTGCATGTAATTATGCAGCTTTCTTTAGGTTTTGGGCAGAGTCTTTGCCGCGTTCTGATTGAATTTCGTATTCAATCTTTTCGCCTTCGTTCAGGCTGCGCATGCCTGCTTTTTCAACAGCAGAGATATGTACGAATACATCCTTGCCACCTTCGTCAGGTTCGATGAAGCCAAAGCCTTTAGTTGGGTTAAACCATTTTACTGTTCCGGTTGCCATGATATTTCTCCTTTTAGCAATTCGGTTGAGCCCCGTGCGCACCATGCGCTTGGAGCTTTATGTTTGAGTGGCCTGAACCCATAAGGGGCGCATAGCCGTAACGTCGTTCAAACAGATTTTCTAAAAGGGGGGAGTTTTTGGTCCGAAGCTGCGGGTTTCTAATGATGAAAGCGGCAGCGGTCTCTTATAAAGTCGTGTCGTCGTGTCGTGGTATTCAAACTACGCGCATTAAGCGCAGGTTTCCGTGCGGCTGTCAAATTTAATCGGTGCGTGCATGCCTTAGGAGTGCTGAGGGCGCTGTTTGGGGGCTGGCATATGAGCTAACTTTGAATTGTTATGTTAAATATGCTAAGGTCCTGCAAAATTAACAATACAGGGACCGTTATGATACAGACAGCTGACAGCCAAAGAGAACTTCCACTTGAATTGCCTGAAGGGTCTCCGGTACGCATGAATCCGGAATCTTACAGCCGCTCCGATTATCCGCTAGACCGGAATGCGCGCGCATTTACCCGTAAATTCTATGAAGGCACAAGCGTGGACATGAAGTTTTCAAGTGATGGTGAGGTTTATGCGACGCTGACGGCCTTTGAAGATCACGGAAAACCGGGTGCGGTGCCGGTGGATTATGCTGTTCGTGAGGAGCAGTTTAAGGAGTTGTCCGAGAATTTACAGGTTGTGCGCGATCGTTTGGTCGCGGATTTTACCCCTGACGCGCTGGAAAGCCGAAGTGACCTGGGCCGTGATTTCAGTGATATTAATGGTGGCATTGCTTTGTGCGAAACCGCGCTTACGAAATTTTCGGCAATCACGCCACAATTGATCGACAGCATTAAACAGGCGGGAGCTCAGGAATATCGTGCAGAGGAAACTCTGGCGGGTAAGGCGGAAGCTTTGGTTGATCGTATGCGTGGCTGGCTACCCGGTGCTGATGGACCGGCGCAGAATGGTTTGGCTTAAAAGCCTGCATCTTTCAAAGGTTTAGCCATTTCGCTGTCAACTTCGGTGACGCATTTAGCCATTTTTTCTATTTCGCTGGGCGGGTATTGATAAGAAAAGACGACCTTGTTCTCCCAGTCGGGGTTTTTTGTGCTGACGTAGGTTGGGTATTGACGCATTTGGTGTAATACATTCACGACTTTCTGCTTTTCAAAGCTCATAATATAAAGTGAAGGGTAAGGTTGACGCTTCCTCGTCCAGAATTGGGTATTGATTGCTCCGAAATCAACCCATGCGTCTTCGACAGGTAAGCTTTTAACTTCGCCTGCCGGCGAGGGGGCGAGGATTTTCGCGCTGACATCGAAGTGATATTGTCCACCTTCTTTAAAGTAAATCATACCGATGGAGATGTCGTCTCCCGAGGGGGCTTTGTGTTTGAAGCCAATGCCGCACATTTTTTGTCCCATCAAGTTGTTGGAGTTGAAACCAGGTTGTCCAGTATTGGCATCAACAAAATAAGGTTCTTTAAACTCTTCTGAAAGTTCTGTCTTAAGCTCGTCGCAGGCTTGGGTGTTCTCGGGGTTGCTTTTTATGCCTTCGCTTAAAACGTTAGCGGTTCCCGAGATGAACTGCATTTGTAGACTACGTTGAAACGCGTGATGTCCGCCTATTAATTTTTGATCGATAAATTCGTATTCGCGTTTTTGTTTGCTTAAAGTCGCAAGGCTATCGAAGAGCTCTTCTTGTTTTTTTAGTCGAAAGGACGTGAGCTTGTCTTTATAAGCTTTTTCAAATTCAGGCTCGATAGCTGCGCATGCTTTAAAAACCGAACTTTGTACGGCAACTGATATTTCCGGCTCGTGTGCTTGAGTGATTTGAGTGTCAAGGTTCTCCAGCTGTTTCTGCTGTTCGGCGGAAAGCTTTTCTACGGCTTGTTTGTACGCATCTTCTCTTTTGGAAAGCTCGGGGTTGATTTGGATGTGGACTTTCGCGGACGTGGCTCCGCGATCTTCAGCGGTTGGTTGTGTGTTCTCATCAGCATAAGCGGTGTTTGTAATGAGTGTTGCCGCTAAAAGCGATTTTGCTAGAATTTTGCGCATCTATGTTTCCCCCAAATTATGCTTTGTTTAGAATGCGGTGCAAAAATGAAGATAGGGTTAAGTCGATTAGTCGACTGCCAATCGATGGCATAGGTTCTGCCCGTAGGAACAAAAAAAACGCGCCGTTGGGGCGCGCTTTCCTGATCTTGTAAGCATATGGGCTAGCGACGATTTCGCATACGCAGGCCTGTGCCTTCTCCGCTGTTCGATGAGGAGGATGCGGGCTGTGTTTCGCGTGTTTTTACAGTGGGCGCTTGTTGTTGTGCGTCTAATCGCTCGTTAATGCGTTGCTGACGTCTGGATTGCTCGTCACCGGCAGCAGGTTCTTCTGTGTTCAGGCGTTCGGCTGTGCCGGATGCGCGGTCAATTGTGTCTTCGGTCTCTGTGATCGCATTATCGATTTTATCCATGGTTTCGTTTATGCGGTCGAACAGGCCGGCGTGGGCCGGAGCTGTGAGTGTGATTAATACTGCGGCTGTTGCCAGTGAAATGCTTTTTAAATACATGGTCTCTCCTCCGAAAATTGGAATGTTACAGGACTGTGGCATGTGTCTTGAAAAAACGCAAGTTGTCGGCATTCATGTGCATTTACAAATCACTGTGCTGATCTATAGTTTTTTGTATGAGGATTTTGACGTTTTTAGCTTTGGCGTTTCTGGCCGTTCCTGCATACGCACAGGATGTAGCTGAGAACGAGCTGCCGGAACACGGTTCGGGCAAGCTGGGGCGCTTTACCATGGATGAAGCGGAAGGCTATGCCTTGAAAGTGATGAGCGGAGAGGTTATAGGCCGTGGCATGTTCAGAGAGCAGGGCGATGATGTCTATTACGAATATCTGATCCGCCGTCCTGATGACTCGATCTTTGAAGTGGAGATCGATGCGACCAGCGGAGAGCTATACGAGATCGAGGTTGAGCGCCTGGGCGTGGATCCTGTCATTCCGTTCAAGACGATGACACCCGAAATGTTAGAAGCGATTGCTGTGTCGCATATGAAGGATAAGACGCGCAAAATTTTGCCGATCCGTGTGAAAGAAAGTTTAAGGACAGTACATAATCGTCGTTTGGCTTATGTGTTTGATTTGAAGCAATCGTCGAAGGAGCATCGCATTTATGTCGATGCAATCAACGGTAAGATATTGTCCGATGAACGTATTAAGTAATTATTTGTTCAGGTCGTAATCGTCGCGCTGGGTCGCGGTTGTGATTTTGATTGCCAACGGGTCAAAAATATCCGGGTTTTGCATGGCGTGGTCCAGCGGGCCGTAGCATCCCTTCGCGTTATAAATTCCCATCATCAGTGTACGGCGTTGTTCGGCCGTGTCCTGAAACTCATCCGCGTTTGTACGGGTTTCGTCGACGCCTTGGTCGAGCAGGAAGCCGCCGACAGCCAAGCCGACACCGCCAGTTACAGAGCCGACAAGGAATGACCCGATTGCGCCCGCCGCCTTGATGCCGTTTTTACGCATTTTGGCTTTGTCTTTTACGTCCTGTGTTGCGTAGATGATGTCGCGCATGGTTCCCGCTTCTTTCGAAAGGTCGCCGCATTGCATTTCGACATCCCCTTCGTAGCTGAGCTGTAGAGTTTTATAAGCGCTGTAGTTGTTGACTGATTCCGTCGCTACGATTGTTTCCGTTTGAATGACTTCGGTCGTGGTGACCTGAGTATCGGCGTATGCAACGACCATGTCCTCATCTGCCTTCAAGTCAGAGTTTTTTAACTCCGTGTTGATCTTGCCGAGAACCTCGCGGACTTCCTTCAGCTGCTTCTTGTCCATGGATGCGGCAGTGTATAGGCCGCCGCGCTCTGCAGGCGGCATTTTACCGGCCTTGCCCATATCCGTGGCCAAAGCGGGAGAAGAAACTGTGAATGCGAGTGCGACGACGAAGCGCGTCAGAGAAGGTGTCATAAAATTTTCCAAGTTCAATGGTCTCATTTTCCTATGCTTTCTGCAAGAATTGTCCGATTAGCTGTTCACAAGTTGGCGCATGCCTAGACCCCGCTTTGATTTCTATACTGGGGGCAACTCAGATTTCGGGCTTGTGAACGCAGAATGAAAGGCTTAGCCTTTGCTAATATGACTACTTATCTTACGACTGAACGCTTAATTTTTCGTGAATGGAAGGACGAGGACCGTGCGCCGTTTGCGCGTATGAATGCCGACCCTTTGGTGATGGAGTATCTACCCAGATCTCTGAATGAAAAGGAGAGCAACCACCTTGTTGACAAGTTCCAAGAGCACCTGCAAGAGCACGGCTATGGCTTGTATGCGGTCGAGGTGAAGGACACGGGGCAGTTTGCCGGATTTATCGGTTTGAACCGTGTGCCGTTCAAGGCACATTTTACATCACCGAAGAAGCCCGCGACAGAGATTGCGTGGCGGCTGGATTATGAGATGTGGGGGCAGGGATATGGTAGCGAAGGTGCGCAGGCTGTGCTTAACCATGGCTTTGACGAGATCGGATTGAAGGAGATCGTCGCCTTTACAGTGCATGACAATACCCGGACGATTTACCTGATGGAAAAAATTGGCATGAAGCGAGATGAGAAGGGTGATTTCCATTACCCGACCTTGCCGAAAGGACATCCGCTGGGTGATTTTGTCCTGTATCGGGCGAAAAAATAGCACTTGTGTGTAATTCTGTGAATAAAGCGGAATCTCTCATAAATATTAGGTCATTGTAGTTTTCCACAAATGCGGGTATATTAAGAATGTGTTAACGCACAGTCTTACTGCTTTCCCAATATCAATTTTCGACGAGGATGACCGCGATGAAAACGTTCCGCGCCCTTTTATTGGCTTCCCCTATGCTTCTTGCCGCTTGTGGTGAGGGGTATGAGCTTGTACCGACACAGAATATGATGCCATACGGTAACCAAAGAACAGCTGGTACAGGATATGCCTATGTTCTGGCGAAATTGTTGCCGCCAAAGACAGAGCCTATTTTGCAGCCTGTCGCGCCGCGTACTGAGCCTGAGCCGATTCAGGAAACAAAACAGATTATTGAAGATATTCCCGAGCCACCTGCCGAGGAGCCTGTAGTTGAGGAGCCACCGGAGCCGGTTGCGCAGGATGCGGAAGAGATCTTCCACGAAAAGCAGATGAAGTAACAGGTTTTCCGGTTACTCCTCAGTTTTGACACTCGATAAACATTCATTTTCATATGCCGATCAGGATCAACCAGCTTACGTGCGCGCGATTGTACGCACGATCGAGGCTGTAACAGGTAAGGGTAAGCTGTGGCAGGTTTACCGTGAGTATCAGGACGAACCAAGCAGTGACGAGTTTTTTTGGGGGGCGGCGGTTCGTAAGTTGAGGCTTGATCTGGATTATGATCAGGAGAAGCTGGATGCTATTCCCGAGGGCGGTCCTTTAATTGTTGTGGCTAATCATCCGTTCGGCATAATCGACGGGGTGGCCTTATGTGATTTGATATCGCGTAAACGCCCCGACCATAAAATCCTTATTAACTCTGTGCTGCGTCACGTTGATGAGGCTGCTCAATATATGTTGCCGATTGATTTTAGCGGTACGCGGGAGGCTATCGAGACGAATTTGCAAAGCCGCAAAGATGCGAGGCAATGGCTAAAAGACGGGCATTGTTTGATTATATTCCCGGCGGGTGGTGTGGCCGATATCGGAAAATGGGGCAATCTGCATGCGTGGGATAGGGCGTGGCAGCCATTCTTTGGCAGCTTGTTAATGCAGGCAAAGCCGACAATCCTGCCTGTATTCATCGAGGGACAAAACAGCATGCTGTTTCAGTGGGCGAGTGTGTTCTCAATGGTGCTGCGTTTGTCTCTGTTTTTCAGGGAGACGGCGGCCCGTATAGGCGGGCAGGTGCGCCTTCGGTTCGGTGATCCGCTGCCTTATGCTTCTTTGCCTGAATATAGTAGCCGTGATGCGTTATGTGATGCGCTTTATGAACGTGTGTATGCGCTGGGTGGTGTTGAGGGTGCTAAGCCGCAATTGCCGCCGTTCAGGACGGAATTCAAAGTGACATCGTAAAATATTTGATTTTTTCATAATGCTTGTATATAACCACGCATTATGACAATCGATCTTGATAAGCGAAATTCTCTTAAGCTTTTGGTGGGGGCGGCATTGCTGCCTTTCGCCGGACCTGCTTGCGCGCAAATCTCGGATTTGGAAAATGCGGAAATCGATACCTTTAAGGATATTAGAGAGAACCTGAAGCTGGGTGGTTCTGCCCTGTGGCTTCGCGGGTTTAATCACCATGATGGTGAAACCGATCTGGCTTATGAGAAGGTCGTCTATATTAATGCGTGCGATGAGGATACGTTAAGAAACGTCATTCGCTTTTTCGAAGAGGCGCGTGCGGAGACCGTTGATAATTTCGCAGTTAATGCAGGTTATGAATTTGCCGCGTTAACTAAGGTCGCCAATGAAAGTGAACCTGTTCCCGTTATGGGGGTTACAGGCGAGACGATCAGTATCATCGAAGGATTGGCGCGCCGAAGCGGTTTGCCTTATAGGCTAAATCAGGTCGCGGCACATAATCGTTGCATCATTGCCGGGTTGGATAGCGCGGACCCCGTTAGGGCCTAAATAAGGTCACAATCTCTATTGCTGTGGGTTGGGCAGTAGCAGAGCGCTCATAATTTTTTATTTAGCACATTTGATGCAGGTTGATACCGCGGGGTCGTTGTTCATTCTTGCCGGGGAAATTTCTTCATCACATAGGGCGCAAAAACCGAAATCATCGGTTTCAATTCGTTGCAGTGCAGCCTTAATTCGAATTAATTCTGCTTCTCTTTTGCGCTCTGTGGCCTCAGCCATGGATTGTTGCAGCAGGGCGTCTTGCCGCGAAAGGCGACCCATGCGGGTTTGGTCTAACTCCACGGGGGCGCGGGTTTCCTTCGATTTTTTGCTATGATCCTGCAGCTCTTTTTGTCGCTGCAGCAGCGTTTGTTTCAGTTTTTCTATATCCATTTGGCTAAAAGTTTATGCGATTTTGATTTTGATTGTCTGCAAAAATAACCAAGCTTTAAACCAAGTTATTTAACATAATAATTGTAGGGCATGGATTCACGGCTATGCCAAATATGTGCTGATAGCATGTAGATTTAAAATTAGTTGATGGCGTTGAACACAGAAAACATCAACAAAACAATCCTAGATTAGAAAGGGTGGACTCTCATGACAATGGATGTCGAAACAATTGTGGCTGTCTCTTTAATGATGGCCGTGTTCTCTGCCGTGGCCGCGGTGGGAACTTCTTTAGTATTAGGTGCCGGGTTTGAGCGGTTACGTAACGGCTTTGAAGTCGTTAAGAACCAGACCGGATTTTTCAGTGATGCTATTCACAAGCTTGAGCAAAAGGTCGAGATTGTGGACGAGCAGACACAAAACTTTAGTCAATCAATCGGACAGCTGGAAGCGAAAGTCAGTAATGTCGGTGATCAGGCTAATATTTTCAGCGATACAGTGTCGCAGCTTGAGAAAAAGGTGAATGTCGTAGACAAGCAAACCGGTTTCTTCAGCGATGCGTTGCATAAGCTGGAAAAGAAAATTGACACTACGGATAAGCATGAGGAAATCGTGGCTGAGAAGCTCGAGAAGTCTGCTGAGAATGACTTGATCAGTACAGGTAAAGCCGAAGCACTCGTTGCACACGCGGAAGACCTGCTGTCACAGGTCAGCACTCTGGCGGATAATATTCAGTCCAAGCAACTGCAGACACCAATGATGTCTGGTCAGGAGCTGCACTTGAACATGCCAAATAACCTTCAGCACTTCGCTTATCACGGCGAACGTGAAGAAGAAGTCAGTTTCCATTGATATGATGTGAACATAAAATCCTGACCCAACCGGTCAGCTTTTAGGCGGGCTCTTAGACGTAAGGGCCCGTTTTTTTATGCCGTTTTTTGTTCCGAGTAATTCGCGTTGTCGTTCGCGTCGGGGGATTTGGCTTCCGCCCACAGCTTTTCGAATCTGGCGATCTCCGCGGTTACTGCATCCGGGCTGTCGATCAACACGATCATGGATTCTTCCCATAGCTGTATTGCGACTTTGGTGCCGTAGACGAATGTCAGTTTTGCGTTCTGCTGGGCCTCTGCACCCAACCATCTGCATTCATCATCCGGGCTTAGTATGTTTTTGATGTTATCGGCGCACAAAACACGCTGGCGGATGTTGTTTTGTTTCAGGAACTGGATGTGATCGAACAGTTTTTGTGACGTCACTTTGCTGGAGAGTGTTGTGTCCGCGTTCATGATCAGGATTTCACTTTCCTGGTTGGCCATGGTGTTACGGATATCATCCAAGATGATCCCGAGCGCTTTTGAGCCTTTTATGAGGCGTGTCTGTTCCGAGCGTTTGCGTAAGCCTGCATCACCTTCAAACTCAACCTCTGACCTTTCAAAAGCGACGCGGATTGCACGCAAGGATTCGACCTTGATGTCCGAGTGACCTTTTTCAAAGTTGTTGATAGCGGTTTTAGACAGGCCGGAAGCGTCCGCCAGATCTTGCTGCGTCCATCCTAAAAGACCGCGCGCAGCTCTGCACTGTTCGATTGTAAGCATAATATTTGTTCCCAAACGTTTTTACTATATTGCGTGACAGCAAAACATAAAGTCAAACAAAATTGTAAAAAAAGTTAGTTGGGTGACTTTTGTTTGTGTTTTGTACAGTTAAAGAGTGCTTTTTTATCATTTAAGGCTTTTTTTCAAGCGATACAAATACGTGTACATTTTTATGCGTGTACTGGTCAAATCCGCTGAAGGAGATTAAACTAGTGTAAGTAACTTTATTTACGGGGATTTTTCTTGTCAGTTTGGCTTGCTTTGTGGGTGGTTGTTTCGATTGTGCTTCTGGGCTTTCTGGCCTGGTCACTGTTCGTGCTGCATAAGCAGAAACAGACATGGAAGGGCTTTGCCGCCAAGCATAAGCTGCGTTACCGCAAGAAGGCCACGATGGATAGCCCCGAAGTTGATGGCAGTATTGACGGTTACAAGATCGATATTTTTACCAGTGAACATATAATAGAGAATGCGCGCTCCAGCCGGAAGCTGACTGCGATCGAAGTGAGCTTGCACAGCACTCTTCCTATCGATGGTGCTGTTGCCAGTGGCGGGATGATCCCGTTGGTGAAAGAGCTGGGCTTTAAGGTTGAAATTAAGCCGGAGCATGAACACTGGAACCGTTCATATATCGCCGCAGGTGATAATGGACGCGCATTAAAAGCCTACCTTACACCCGAGCGTCTGGACGCTCTTATTCGTATGATGCGGATCAAGAACAGCTGGATGATTTTGATTTTCCGTGCCGAGCGTTTGTTGCTTCGTATTGATACGCCCGATCCGCTTACCTCACCTGATTATCTCGACCGTTTGATTGAGTTGATGATCAAGTCCGCGAAGACGCTGGAGTTGAAGTCCGGCGAAAGTGCCGTGATTGAGCGTGAGGAGGCAAAAGGTCTGGCAGAGGATTCAAATCTTATGCTTGATGAGGATGGCGCAGATTCAGGCCTATCGCTTGAGGAAGACGAGGCAGAAGCGACTGAGGTCGAGGAACTGACCGTAGAGGAAGCTCTTGCAGAAGAGGGCACGGAAGATAAAGCCTCTGACGATGATGCTGCCAAAGATAAGAAAAAAGATGCCCCTAAAAAAGAAGCGGCGAAAAAGGGCAGCAAAAAGGGCGCGAAAAAATCCTAATGCGTCTGAATGATTGCAAAACCAAAAGCTTCTAGCGTTTCCCCTTCAAAATTATTCGAAAATAGAACTTCAGGATTTCCGAGCAGGAATGTTTGCACATGCTGCGCTTTATCGGTCAGGTTAAAGCAGCAAAATAAATTTGTTCCGTCATGTCCTCGTTCGAACTGAAGGACTTCCTGATCCTCGCTGAGGAAAGACATCGCACCCTTCGTGATCGCGGTTTGTTGCTTTCGGAAAGCTAAAAATTCACGTGTAAAATTCAGAACTGATTGATCGTTTTTTGTCTGCTGTTCGATGCACATTTCTTTGTGCTCTTCGGCGATCGGCAGCCATGCGCCATCCGGTTCTTTGCCGTTCCATGAAAGCGGTGTGCGGCAACCGTCACGCCCTTGCCATTCCGGCCATAGATGTTTGCCCCACGGGTCTTGCAGGTCGTAAAAATTGAGTTTGGCTTCGGGTAGCCCGAGTTCTTCGCCTTGATACATGAAGACCGTACCGCGCAGGCAGCCGAGCAGGGCAATGAGCATTTTCGAGCAGTCAGGGTTATGCGAGAACCCGTCGCTGTCAGGCAGCCAGCGTGATGCTGTGCGCACAACATCGTGATTGGAAAACGCCCAACTCGGCCAGTTGTTATCTGACAGGCTTTGGAAATGTTCGATGGGTTCACGGATCAGGTCGGTGGTCAGGTCTTTGTGTTTGCCGCTCATGAGTTGCGTGTTGTAGCAGGTGTTGAGCAGGCCTTGGCCTGTGTATTCGACTGTGCGTTCGTAAGGGTGGTCGTCACCAAGTTCGCCCAGTGTAAATGTGCCGGGATATTGATCCATGAGTGTGCGCAGTTTGCGCAGGAAGTCGAGGTTTTCGGGGCGGGACTTGTCGTAGATATGGTTTTGCTGCGAATATGGGTCGTCACCTTCGAATTGTACAGCAGGGCCGAGGTCGGCATCGCGCGGCGGGTTGTCTCGTAGTTCCTTATCGTGGACGTAGAAGTTTACGACGTCGAGGCGGAAGCCGTCTACACCCATATCCAGCCAGAATTGTGCAACATCGAGAGCTTCTTGCTGCACATCGGGGTTGTGGAAGTTGAGGTCCGGTTGTTCTTTTAGGAAATTGTGCAGGTAGAATTGCTCGCGTTTTTCATCCCATGTCCATGCAGGTCCGCCGAAGACGGACACCCAGTTGTTGGGTGGTGTTAGCACGCCGAACATATCGGGTTTCGGGTCGGCCCATACATAGTATTCGGGTTTTTCAGTAAACCATGGGTGTTGGTCGGAAGTGTGGGAGAGCACGAGGTCGATTATAATCTTCAGGTTTAACTCGTGGGCTTTGTGCAGCAACTTCTTGAAGTCGTTCAACGTACCGAAGATCGGGTCGACATCACGATAGTCGGCGACATCATATCCGAAGTCTTTCATCGGCGAGGTAAAGAAGGGCGAGATCCAGATGCCGTCAACGCCTAAATCCGCAACATAATCGAGATGGTCGGTGATGCCGTTCAGGTCACCGATACCATCGCCACTGCTGTCGTAAAAGGAGCGGGGATAGATTTGGTATATACATGCCCCGCGCCACCAATCGACGTTAGACATAGATTTTGCCTTTCATATACATGGCGGCCTGGCCTGTAATCTCGACGCGGTTGCCTTTAAGCTCACATAAAATATTGCCGCCGCGGGCCGAGGCCTGATGCGCAACCAATTTGTTTTTGCCTAAACGGTCAGCCCAATAGGGCGTGAGGATGCAGTGTGCCGAGCCGGTTACCGGGTCTTCGTTAATGCCGAGCTTCGGGAAGAAGGCACGGGAAATAAAGTCGTAATGTTCATCACCTTGTGCGGTGGCGAGCACTCCGCGGGCTGATAACGCCTTTAGAGCCTCCAGATTTGGCTTTAATCTGCGGATGAATGTAGGGTCGTCGAACACGGCCATGTCATCGTGGCCTTCGAAATACGCAATCGGTTCACGGCCGAATGCGAGGATGACTTCCTCTGGTGTTTCTACTTTTTTGCGTTCCCAGACTGGGAAATCCATCATCAGGCCTGTATCGGTTTTGTGCACAAAAAGATCACCGGAAAGGGTGGTGAATGTAATCGTGTCGTCGTCATGACCAAGCTCTTCAAACATGATGAATGCGGTGGCCAATGTTGCATGCCCGCATAGCTGTACCTCGCCACCCGGTGTGAACCAGCGCAGGTGATATTTATCATCCTGTTTCACCGTGTAGGCGGTTTCGGATAGGTTGTTTTCAATCGCGATGTTGAGCAATGTCTCGTCCGGCAACCATTCCTTCAGCGGCACTAGGGCGGCTGGGTTGCCGCCGAAAACCTTTGATGTAAAGGCATCTGCCTGATAGATGTCCAGTTTCATTTAATCCTCCTGTGCTGCGGCGAAGGCCTCTTCGACATGGATCATTGTCGTGTCGAAGACGGGTTTGTCGAAATGATCTTGGCCGATCAGCATGGTTATCTCGGTACACCCCAAGATGACGCCTTCGGCGCCTCTGTCAAATAAATCATGTGTGATGCGGATATATTCTTCGCGCGAATTGTCGTTCACTATGTTGCAGCATAATTCATCAAAGATAACCTGATTGACGCGGTCCGTATCTTCACCGGCGGGGGTGTGGACTTCGATGCCCTGGTCTTCGAGGCGGCCTTTATAAAAGTCCTGCTCCATTGTGTATTTGGTGCCGAGCAGGCCTATGGATTTCAAGCCTTTGTCTTTGATGCGTTTGGCGGTGGCGTCGGCGATGTGCAGCAGGGGGATGTCGAGTGCCGCTTGAACCTCGTCGGCGACTTTATGCATTGTATTGGTCCCGATCAGCATCAAGCCCGCACCGGCGGTTTCGAGTTTTTTGGCTTCGTCAGCCAGATAGGCAGCGGCTTTGTCCCATTCCGCATTGCGTTGGTATTCTTGGATAAGAGCCCAGTTTACCGAGCTCATGAGGATAGTCAGAGGGTGGCGTGCACCGTATTTATTCTGCGCCAGTTCATTAAGCCACTGATAATAAGAAAGGGATGAGACCCAGCTCATCCCTCCCAGAAGTCCGATAGTCTTCATTAGGCTGCCTTATTCAGCAGCAGCTTCGCCGTCCTCGGCAGCTGGCTCTTCGCCGGCAGCAGGTTCAGCGTCATTGGCAGCGTCAGCCGCAATGTAAGCTTTTTCGATTTTGTCAGGGTTAGCAGGTGGTTCACCTTTGGCAATCGCATCTACATGCTCCATGCCGCTTGTGACTTGGCCCCATACTGTGTACTGACCTGTCAGGAAGCTACAGCCGTCATCTGTGAAGCAGATGAAGAACTGTGAGTTCGCTGTGTTAGGGGCAGCTGTACGGGCCATGCCGACAGTACCACGCTTGTAAGGGTAGTCAGTGAATTCAGCTGTCAGGTCCGGCTCATCGCTGCCGCCTGTGCCTGTGCCTGTCGGGTCGCCAGTTTGCGCCATGAAGCCGTCAATTACACGGTGGAATACGATACCATCGTAAAAACCTTCACGTGTCAGCTTTTTGATACGGTCAACGTGACCGGGTGCGCGGTTAGGCAGCATTTCGATTTCAACATTTCCACCAGTGGAAAGTTCAAGAACAAGTGTGTTCGCCGGTTCTGCGGCGTCTGCATTGGCAGTCATAAGTACAAAACTCCCGATTAGGGTCAAAAGGAATGATCTAAGCATGTGTGTATATCTCCACATATTGATTTGAATACAATAGAGGTGCCACAGAGGCGTTGGGATTGCAAGAGTTTGCACAAATTGGCTGTGGATGTCAGGTGGCGAATGTCAGGGTGGAGGCTGGCCGTCTGATCCGGAGGAAGCGGTTGCTGCCGCATCTCCGTTTTTCTCGCGGATCATCTCTACTATATGGCCTTTGCAATTAAAGCAGTTCGGGCGTTTGCCTTGAGATGCTTCCAGATAGATTTTTAGAATTGTGCGATTGTCTTCGGGGACTGGGGCAGGGCCCTTCATGGTGGGGGTGTCTGCGATAACTTGTCGGTTGAAATTGTTGCAATAGCAAGCGTGCATGTCGCGTATTAGGCGCTGACCGTGTCGTTATGGCTTTTAACGATGTCTTTGAGTGTTTCCAGACATTGGCAGCAGTTCGGGTTTTCGCCGCCTGAGCATGCACGGTAAGTATCCCCGACACGGGCACGTTTTCCGTGGCCCTCAAGGTGTTCCTTGACCTTTTTGTCGCTAAACGGGTTACACAAGCACACGAACATAAATAAGCAGTCTTTCAATTGTCTGTAGTGAGTGCGAGTGATTCTTACTCACATACTTCACTATATGTCCTAAATTTATGTGATTGCAAGTCATTCTCATTAAAAAATGATAGAAATTCACACTTTTCCAAGCTGTATTTAGAGTGAAGGGTTAAAATCTTTACTTTTGAGCCCCGTTTTGTTACCATAATCAAAATAAAAATTAATAAGTAGGGTGTATATGCTTCTCAATCCATTATCACAAGACATGCCTGTGGAGTTTGTCGTTTCCAGAACGGGAAGCGTTGCAATTGTTCATAAAGGCCGCGCTCAGCACGATTATATCTGGGTACAGTATGACCAGTATGCGGATTCCGTACAATTAGTTACCGAAGATGGAAAACTTCAGGATTTGGGGTTGTCACTGAATGACTCAATGCTTCGTTCACTCATGAAAACACGTGAAGTGATGATGATCGAACTGACGGATAACATGGCTATTCGTAAGCCGAAACTTTTGAAATTTTCAGCGCTAGTACATTAGAGGGGTAGAGATGGTTACAAATATTGATACAGATGTTGAATTAGGTCCGGGCCAAGATGGTCCCGATGATATTGTTACGCACGAAGTTACGCTGGTGCGCATGGTTAACGGTATTCCCGAGGCGATTGTTGTTTCGGTTGATGACAGTGCCAGCTCGCCTACTTTTAGCGTGGAAGCGTTAGGTAACCTTCCCGGTGTATGGGGCGCGTTTAATGATGACGGTATGGCGCGTGCCGACATGAAAGCAGGCGCAACGAATTTCCTCGAAGCTGATGGTTTTGACGCATCGGAGCTATCACCCGTCGACGCTATTACGTTTCTTGAAGATGCTATCGTTGATGGCGAGTCCGTAGGTGCGGATTTATTGGCTGAAGCCGGTTTGTCATCTATGGATATCAACAACCTCGATGCGGAATCCAAGGCGGCGCACGAAGCAGCATTGGAGGCACGCGCTCAAGAGTTGGCGGCCTCACAGGATGCCAAAATCGAAGACAATGATCCGTCTTTGGGGATTTTGCAGCCGGGGCGCGGGCTGGTTTAAGCCTTTACGCGCCTTCGGAGTCTAGCGGACTTTGTGAATTCAACTGAATGTAACGCTCAATACCGATTTGTTCGACAAGTTCGAGCTGTGTTTCGAGGTAATCAACGTGACCCTCTTCATCAGCTAAAATCTTTTTGAACAGATCTTCTGATACGAAATCCTGAACTTCACGGGCATAGGCGACCGCTTCCTTGTAGTTTTTGACGCCATCAATTTCGATCTTGAGGTCGCATTCCAGAATTTCTTTAACGTTTTCACCGATGTGAAGTTTCGCAACTTCTTGCAGGTTCGGAATGCCGCCGAGGAAAAGGATACGGTCGATAAGTTCTTCCGCATGTTTCATCTCCTCGATGGATTCGTTGTATTCGTGCTTACCTAGCTTGGTAACGCCCCAGTCGTCGAGCATGCGTGCATGTAAGAAATACTGGTTAATCGCACCCAGTTCTTTTTTGAGTGCCTGATTTAGATATTCGATTACCTTCTTATCGCCTTTCATGCGGATCTCCTTATTCTTTGAGTGCTCGGTCTAAAATTGAGGGGATATTCTTTGTGTAAGCACTGTAATCAAAAATAGCGTCGAGCGCTTCTTTGTCAAGTTTTTCAGTGACTTGTGAATCATTCTCAAGCGCATCTCGGAGTGTGAGGGAGCCTTGTCCGCCGCTGCGGTCCTCCCACACTTTCATCGCGTTACGCTGGACGATGCGGTAAGCGTCCTCGCGCAGGATACCTGCTTGTGTAAGTGCCAGCATTGTGCGTTGGGAGAATACTAGGCCGCCTGTCATTTCCAGATTGTGCTTCATACGGTCAGGGTAGACGAGCAGGTTGTCGACGAGTTTCGCCAGACGGTTCAGGGCGTAATCACAAGAGATACATGCATCGGGCAGTATCGTGCGTTCAACGGCAGAGTGGGAAATATCGCGTTCATGCCAGAGGGCCACATTTTCCAGTGCGGGAATAACGGCGGAGCGGATGATGCGTGCTTGCCCTGTCAGGTTCTCGGAGCCGATCGGGTTACGCTTATGCGGCATCGCGCTGGAACCCTTTTGTTTCGGATCGAAATATTCCTCGGCTTCGCGGACTTCGGTTCTTTGCAGGTGGCGAATTTCAACGGCGAGGTTTTCG
The DNA here is from genome assembly GCA_030432025.1 of Alphaproteobacteria bacterium. GTDB lineage: Bacteria > Pseudomonadota > Alphaproteobacteria > Micavibrionales > Micavibrionaceae > TMED27. The sequence goes on along the minus strand of JAUIIA010000002.1, from coordinate 224,384 downwards.
ATTGAGCTGGCGATGATTCCGAGTGTCGCAAAGAACATGGCATGCCGGTCGCGGGGAATAACCTGTGTGGCGACGGTTTCAGCTTTCAAGCCTAACTGGTCGGCGACGTGTTCCTCGATTGCGGGGTCTGCGGTGGCGTATGTGCCGACTGCACCTGAAATTGTGATGGTGGAAACCTCTTCCTTCGCACGGATCATGCGTTCCTTCGCACGCTTGAAGGCGGCGTAGTGGCCGGCGAGCTTCAGCCCGAATGTTGTCGGTTCGCCGTGAATGCCGTGGGAGCGGCCAATGCACAGCGTATCCTTATGTTCCATGGATCGCTTTTTGAGGGCTTCCAGTACTTTATCCAGATCTTCAATGATGATGTCGGCTGCTTGTGTCAGCATAACGGCGAAGCTGGTGTCGATCACATCCGATGATGTCATGCCTTGGTGAACGTAACGGCTATCTTCACCGACAAATTCAGCAACCGATGTCAGAAAGGCGATGACATCATGTTTGACTTCGGCTTCGATCTCGTTGATGCGGTCGATGTCGAAATCGCCCTTTTGGCGTAAGGCTTCAGCCGCGCTTTGCGGGACAATGGCCATTTCCGCCATTTTCTCAAGTGCGAGTGTTTCAACTTCCAGCCAGATGCGGAATTTGTTTTCTTGTTCGAAGATGTTGGCCATCTCGGGCCGTGAGTAACGTGGGATCATGTCTAAAAAGCTACGTATTTATTGTTTGGTGTTTCAAATACATACTTTCCGTCCTCGTGTCTAGCGCGTGGAGGAATTCTGTACAGTTCGAACGTATCATAGCCGTCTTTCAGGTTTGCCCAAAACGGAAACCATTCGTTATGCATTGCTTTTGTCATGTTTCGGCCCGTCATGCGGAACGGAAAGATATGGACGGGCACGTTTGCGCCGTTTTCGATGCTGGCTTCGACGAGTAGATAGATTTCCTCAACCGCAGGGTCAGTCATTGCGTAGCAGCCAATTGAGGTGCAGCCGCCATGCACCATGATAAGGCTGCCTGTACGACCGTGAGCGCGGTCGTATTCGTTCGGGAAGCCGATATTGAAAGACAGTTGGTGGCGGCTCCATGGGTTCATGCCCTTTGCCGTGACTGTGTAGAATCCCTCGGGTGCTTGCTCATCGCCTTCGTAAAGTTTGGGGCCAAGGCTGCCCGAGAATTTACAGATCGGGTAAGTGTTATACAGCGCGTAGATTTGTGAGTGTTCGTCCCGCATCCATACTTCGAGCAGTCCTTCGGTTTTGAAGATGCGTAAGAAGACCGGTGCGCCGTATTCAAAGCCGCGTTCAGCGACCGCAAGTTTGAGCGGTTCCTCACGTGCCGCTTTTACAAGCTCGAGCTGTTCAGAGCTGGGAAGGGATGCCGCACAGGCGGATGTAAGTAATAAACATATGAAAAGCAGGGCACGCATGGCCCCATTTTAGTCACGCATCATCGGGGTGTATATATGAATTTAGGCGTTAACCACATTGTCGACAGCATTTTTGACGATGCTATCGAATGTGCTTCTATTGAGCTCTTCTTTGCTGACGATCCCGTTGGCTCCATATTCCTTTGCCGCTTTTTGTGTGGCAGTGGTGTACATGCTTGTGAAGATGAATAACGGGGTTTCGGGTGCCAGATCTCTGAAATCCTGAATGTCCTGCAGACTGACGGAGTCGGGCAGGTATAGGTCAAGAAGGATCATGTCGTATTGTTCGCACTTCAAAAGACGAAGGCCATCCACGCGGGTGGGGGCGTGATCAATGAGCGTTAGCGGGAAATATTCTTCGACCAAAGATTTGATGAGCACCATATCGAATTGTGAGTCTTCGATCATCAGGACTTTGGGTTGCTCAAGGGATTTTTTGTTTAAAAGATCGCGGATTTGTTCTGCATGCGATTGGTCTGCGGGTATATCTTCAGCGCTCAGGTATAAGCTGTTGGTTGTATACTCGTAATGGTTGCTGTTTGTTATCTCGCAGTTTTGCAGCATCTGAACCCCAATCCTTTGTTAAAACGTTCCGGCGGGTATTGTCCTCCTCCGGAAACGATGCGCTCACAACCATGACGCATTCTGGTGGCTTTGTCACGCATCTTCCCATCATAGTATGTAAGGCCGAGTATCATAACACGACCGCGGTCATCCTCTGCAAATTCACTCAGATTGCCAAGCATGTGGTGAAGCGGGTAACTACCATGGGGTGTGCATTTCGGGTGGGAATCGGTTTTGTTGACGTAGTCGGTTCTGTCATATCCCTTTGATCGTGCGAAGTCGCAGATTTTCATGAGTTCCGCAGCAATCGTGTAAGGCTTCTTCTTCGTTGAGCCGCCACGGCAGGCAGTTTGCCATTCTGTTTGGCTGCAAAGCCGCTTTCCGGCCGCTTCGCATGCAACTTGTGCATCAACAGGTCTGAGCTTGTCCGTGGGTGTTTGTCCGGGTACAGACCAGGCGCGGTAGTTGGAGATTGTGGCCTCATAGGCGTCGATGTAATACGGGCGAACGCGAGGATTGTCCGGTTTTATAAGAACCATGACATCTTTGTCGTCTGTCCATTTTTCTGTGATCGCGACGTTGTTTGGGGTTTGGTCAAAGCGACGGGGGTCGACTTTGTAGACGAAGTCATCTTTTTCGGCGATGGCCCCGTTTGTTTCCGTGTCCGGTGTGACAGCTTCGAGCGGGTTATGGCCTTGTGAGAAATACACCATGTAGGACAGCGTAAATAACACTGCTAAAAAAATGGCCAAAAGCATTCTCAAGTTCATTAGATTAACCCCAAAGATTTAAAGCTGCTGTATCCCCCACGGCTGACTATAACATGATCATGGATGGTGATGCCAAGCGGCTCGCCTGCGCGAATGATTTCCCGTGTTATATATATATCGGCTTCGCTGGGTTTGGGGTCTCCGCTAGGATGGTTGTGGACCAGTATCAATGCTGTTGCGCTAAGCTCTAGTGCGCGTTTCATGATCTCACGCGGGTAGGCCGGGGTGTGGTCAACCGTTCCGGAGCTTTGTATTTCATCGCCGATCAGCTCGTTCTTTTTGTTCAGAAACAAGATACGGAAATGTTCCTTTTGTTCATGTGCCATAGAGGTCATGCAGTAATCCATCAAACGCGTCCATGAATTGAGCACAGGCTTGTTCATTAATTCTGCTTTGGCGGCTCTGTTTGATAAGGCGGTGATGGATTTGAGGGCGATGGCTGTCTTTTCTTTTATACCGTCGACTTTGGTTAATTCCTCAATTGGAGCATTCATAACGCCCGCTAAATCACCAAATTGGGCAATCAGGTCTTTTGCCAGTGGTTTGACGTCTTTTTGCGGTATAGCCAAAAAGAGCACTAACTCCAGTAATTCATAATCCTGTAACGCACTCGGCCCGTTTTCAAGGAAACGTCCGCGTAGACGGTCACGGTGTCCTTTGTAGTGCGGTGCTTTTGGCTGGCGTTTGGCTGTCATATCAGGATCAAGTATAAGGTGGTTTTGTGTAGCCTTTGTGAGAGTTGGTGAAAATCTCGAACCCGTCATCGGTTACGGCCAATGTATGTTCAAACTGCGCTGAGAGGCTGCGGTCACGGGTGACGGCGGTCCAGCCATCCTGCAGTACTTTTGTCTGGTAAGCGCCGGCGTTGATCATCGGCTCGATTGTGAAAAACATGCCCGGTTCCAACACAGTTCCTGTGCCTGGTGTACCGACATGCATGATCGAAGGCGGTGAGTGGAATACTTTGCCCAGCCCATGACCGCAGAAATCGCGAACAACGGAGAAACGCTGGCTTTCGGCATAGGATTGGATAGCATGACCGATATCACCCAATGTTGCGCCGGGTTTTACTACCTCGATTCCCTTCATCATGGAGTCATAAGTCACATCGACAAGACGTTTGGCTTTGATCGGAATTTTATCACCGACAAGATACATACGACTGGTGTCGCCGTGCCAGCCATCAACGATAACGGTGACATCTAAATTCATGATGTCGCCTTCGGCGAGTTTCTTATCGCCCGGAATTCCGTGGCAAACAACGTGGTTTACGGATGTGCAGGTGGCCTTTGGGAATGGCGGACGGCCGTTGCCTGCGCCGTAGCCGAGTGGTGCTGGAATCGCGCCTTTTTCCGTCGCATATTCATGGCAGATACGGTCGATCTCCTCGGTTGTGACACCAGGCTGGACGTGTGGTGTGATCATATCCAGAATTTCGGCCGCCAAAGCCCCTGCTTTGCGCATGCCTTCAAAGTCGCTTTCTGTGTGAAGCTGGATACCCTCGCGCGTGTATTTGGGTTCTGCATTCATTGCGGCATCTTTCATATTAGTCTTTATCTTCTGTCGTTTCGTATTATCTTGAAAGCATCATAGTGCTCAAGGACCAAAAACCAAGGATTTTATAGAGATGGGGCAAAAATCGTCGCTTGTTATCATAGGCAATGAAATACTTTCAGGACGAACGCAGGACAAGAATACTGCATGGATCGGTGAGAAGATGGCCGCGCATGGTGTGCCGTTGGCCGAGGTTCGTGTGGTGCCGGATATAGAAGACAAGGTTATCGAGGCCGTGAATGCCTTCCGTCAGGAATATGATTATGTGTTTACCACGGGCGGTATTGGTCCGACGCATGACGATATTACGTCGTCATGTGTGGCAAAGGCTTTTGATTTGCCGTTTGGCCGCCATGAGGAAGCGTATCAGGTTTTACTGGAATATTACGGCCCGGAGGAGTTGACCGATGCGCGTGCGACAATGGCGGATATGCCGGAGGGGGCATCCCTTATTCCAAATCCCGTTTCGGGGGCGCCCGGTTTTCGTGTGGAGAATGTATTTGTTATGGCCGGTGTCCCGCGCATTATGCAGGCGATGCTGGAGAATGTTGTTGCGGATATCAGGCCCGGTGAAACGATCAAGTCAAATACGATCAGTTGTAACTTGCAGGAAAGCATAATGGCCGAGGGGCTTGGCGAGGTTCAGAAACAGTACGACAATGTTGATATAGGTAGTTACCCCAGTTTTCGTGGCGGTATCCTGAATGTCAGTGTGGTGCTTCGGTCCGTCGATGAGGCGGTGCTTAAAACAGCAACGCAAGATGTTCTCGACCTTGTTGGTGATCGCGGGGGTGAAGTGCTTTCCGAAGTCTTTCAGGTTCCGCTCGATTAACCCAGTAACGACAGAATGTGTGAGTAGAGCAGGTATAGCCACATCAGCCCTACCAAAAGGGCGCTGGCGAAAAAGGCTCTCGCACGTTTGATCACATGGTTGCTGTTGATGTGAATAAATGCATGGATATAGCGCGATAGCGTGAATAGTAGCGCTAATACGGCGACAATCATGTCAGGGTTGGAAAAGCCCATAAACATCAAACATACAATGTAAAACAAGACGGGAACTTCGAACTGGTTTTTGTAGGAGTTAGCGGCTTTTAGTGCGTCTTCCGGCCAAGCCATCGGGTTCAATGCGATTTCAGCGACGGTGGTTTTCTTGTCTTTTAGCGCGTTTATACGACGCTTTCCTGTCATGAAGAGCAGGGCAAGTGTCAGGGCAACCTGACCGTAAACGGCGAGCATGACTAAATTAGCGGCTAAGGGCATAGGAGTTCCTGTCTTTGTTTGTGAAGTCTACGTCCGTGACTATTTTTGGTTCCTATCAGGAGGTTTAGGCCAATTGCTTCACAATTACAAATTCAAAACTACCTGTATCAAACATTCATGATTATTAAACTTCTAAAAGGATAAAAAATGACAGATCACAAGGTTGTAATTGTTACGGGCGCAGGTTCGGGGATCGGTGAGGCAACAGCTAAACGTTTTGCCAATGACGGATATAAAGTTGTTCTGAACGGTCGTACGGAAGCCAAGCTGCAGAAAGTTGCCGATGCTATAAGCAAGCCGGATGATGTCATTATTGTTGCAGGAGATGTTGCCTCGGAGGCGGATGTGGAGAGGCTCATCAACACTACGGTGGAGAAGTTCGGGCGCATTGATGTTGTGGTCAATAATGCCGCGATTGCCGTCATGGGTGGCATAGATGACGTCTCTCTAGAGGATTGGAACAAGCAAATGGCGATTAACGCGGGCGGGGTATTCCTGACAATCAAGAAAGCTTTGCCGCATTTGGAGAAGGTAAAAGGGAATATTGTAAATGTGTCGTCCGTATCCGGTATTGGGGGCGATTGGGGGTTGTTTTCTTACAACGCCACCAAAGGCGCGGTTAGCAACGTTACGCGCGCACTAGCGTTGGATCTTGGGGCGAAGGGCGTGCGTGTAAACGCCGTTGCACCATCTTTGACTCGTACAGATATGACGGAAGGTCTGACCAGTGATGCGGAAATGATGAAGAAGTTCGAAGACCGTATACCGATGGGTCGTCCAGCCGAGCCGGAAGAGATCGGTGATGTGATTGCGTTTTTGGCCGGGCATGACGCGCGGTTTGTCAACGGCGTGGTTCTGCCTGTCGATGGCGGGGTAAACGCCTCTAACGGTCAGCCGCGGATAGGTTGATTGAGGGGAGTGGTGGGCCCGGCGAGACTTGAACTCATTCGCTCCCGCGAATGCTTTTATAAACAATGCGAGTTCACTTCATCGCACATGCAGCGTGTTTTTAAAGATAAACATCCTGCAAAGGGTGGTGGGCCCGGCGAGACTTGAACTCGCACGTCCTTACGGACAACAGATTTTAAGTCTGCAGCGTCTACCATTCCGCCACGGGCCCATTTTGCTTCTATCTTGCGTTAGTGTCAGCGTGATTTCATCGCTCATGTATGTTTTATACATTTTGCTCGTCGTGCCTAGTCAAAAACGCAATCTTTTCAACATAGTCTTCGCTTTATAAAGAAAGGGCTTTCGCGATGCAATCGGCAATCGCACTATCTGGCGAGGCGTGTATTAATTAAACGGCTAGTCAACTTTTTTGCCAATGGTTTTAGGCGTTTTGAGTCGATGAGATTGTGTCCGGCTTTCACGTGATCATCCATGAAGATAATCGGCTTGCGGGTGTAGCCGTGGACGACAAGCGGTGGTTTGGACATGCGGCATATATGGCCGTCACGGCTTATGTAGAGGCATCCGTCCATGTTGCGGACACTCTGAAAGTCTAAAGTGAAGCAGGAGAGTGTAGAGAAACGGGCGTTGCTGATAATGGTACCAAAAATATCGGTGGCGCCGAAGGAGGCATCTGTAAAATCGCACCCTGTCAGGTTGCTGTCATAAAAGCAGGTGTTGTAAAGCGCGGCTCCGTTAAAGCGCGCATCCTTAAAATAGGCTTCAGACATATTGGCACCGGTAAGGTTGGAGTTGGTGAAATTAGCGCCGGGCATGATTGCGTCATCCAAATTCACATTTGTTAGATTCCGGTTGGTGAGGTCTGCGTGGTTTAAGATTGCTTTATCCGCAACGGCGTTTTCGAGGCAGGTTTTAAAATTTTCAAAAAATCCCTCGAATAAGATCGTTCGTTTTTCAATGGAACGGATTTGATAATGCTTCATAAAGCGTTTTCTCCCAAAGTCTGCGTTGTTTTGAAATCCCACACACATCACCTCTATTCGTATCGACATCATAAAATAACCCCACGTCATTTTTTATAATGTGTACTTGTTTTGTTTTTTTCAATCAATAGTTGCCAAAAATGAAAGTTTGTCAAGAAAAAAGTATTCTTTGGTATAGGCGGGACGCTGGAAATCATTGATTTTAATTGTATTTTGATCTTGTTAAGGGGCTAATCCGCGCATAGTTTGAAGAGTATGAGTGAAAAGCAGAAATCGCCGATAACAAGAGGCAGTGAGGTTATACAAGGCTATGTTGACCGCTTGCCTGATACGCCTGGTGTGTACCGCATGCTGGCGAGTGACGGCGAGGTCTTGTATGTCGGTAAGGCTAAGTCTTTAAAGAAGCGGGTGAGTTCCTACACGCGCCCGCAAGCTCTATCTTTTAGAATACAACGAATGGTTGCGTCGACTGAAAGGATGGAGTTTGTACATACGGCGACGGAAGTAGAGGCGTTGTTGTTGGAATCCAACCTGATCAAGAAGCTTCAGCCGCGCTTTAACATCCTTCTCAGGGATGGAAAGTCCTTTCCTTTTATATTGTTACGTGATGACCACGACTTTCCCCAAATCGTCAAACACCGTGGCGCCAAGAAGCCGAAAGGTAAGTATTACGGGCCTTTTGCGAGTGCAGGGGATGTAAACCGTACCATCGCAATTCTGCAACGTGTGTTTATGATCCGTAACTGTACCGACAGTTATTTCGCACAACGTAGCCGCCCGTGTTTGCAGTACCACATCAAACGTTGTACCGCGCCGTGTGTCGGTAAAGTCGCGAAGGATGAGTATGCGGAACAGGTTAGGGAAGCGGAAGAGTTTCTGGAAGGTAAGAGCGATGCGATCAAGAAGCGCTTATCGAAGAAGATGAGTGCGGCCAGTGATGCGATGGATTATGAGCAGGCAGCGGCGTTCCGCGACCGCATTAGTGCTTTGACCTCTATTCAGGCGAAGCAGGACATCAATATTGAAGGTCTTAAAAATGCCGATGTGTTCGCGCTGGTTCAGAAAGAAGGCACGACATGTGTGCAGGTGTTCTTTTTCCGTGCAGGGCAAAATTACGGCAACCGGTCGTATTTTCCATCACATGGTAAGGATGACATCGTCGAAGATATTATGGGCGCTTTCCTTGCGCAGTTCTATGAGAGTAAGCCAACCGCTAAGGATATTCTGGTGAATGTAGCGCCTTCTGGTAAAGGGGTTTTGGAAGAGGCGCTCGCGACGAAGCTGGAGTCCAAGGTGACAATATCCAAGCCATCACGCGGAGACCGTAAGCGCGTGATTGATTTCGTGGAACGTAATGCCTTGGCGGCACTGGACCGCCGGACGAGCAGACTTGCCAATGAAAGTAAATTGATACGAAGCGTTGCGGAAACATTTACAATGGATGACCCGCCAAAGCGTATCGAGGTTTATGATAACTCGCATATTTCCGGTACGAATATGGTTGGAGCGATGATTGTGGCGGACCAAGAGGGGTTCGCGAAAAACGCATATCGCAAATTCAATATTAAAACCGCGGATGAGGCCGATGATTACGGCATGATGCGAGAGGTTATGGAGCGCCGCTTCAAGCGTGCATTGAAGGAAACGCCGGACATGGAGGGCGCGGACTGGCCTGATTTATTGCTGATTGACGGCGGTTTGGGGCAACTCAACGCGGTGCGGGAGGTGTTGGAAGATTACGGTGTGCTTGATGCTTTGACCGTTGTGGCGATCTCCAAGGGGCCGGACAGAAATGCAGGGCGGGAGCAGTTCCATATGATTGGTAAGCAACCTTTTATGTTGCCGGAAAACGATGCGGGACTGCATTATTTGCAGCGTTTGCGCGATGAGGCTCACCGCTTCGCAATCGGTACTCACCGTGCGCGCAGGCAAAAACAGTTGACGTCTTCACCGCTGGACGGGGTGCCGGGTGTGGGGGCAAAGCGTAAGAAGGCGCTTCTGCATTATTTCGGCTCGGCCAAGGCGGTTTCGGGTGCGGCGGTTGAGGACCTGCAGAAGGTCGAGGGGATTTCAAAATCGGTCGCGCAGAAAATTTATGATCACTTTCATTGATTTTAAGAAATAACTTTAACTCACAAAAACTTTTCCTGATAAATCAAAATTTTATAAGAAAAGCCTCAAAGATATCTTGCGGGTTTTAAGGCCTCGTGTTACGTTCCGAAAAATCACAACATTCGTTTAACAACTGCAAATACGAATACGTATTTGCCTTTTATGAGAGGTTTGATTCCTATGTTTCACAGAGTAAAGTCTGAAGGACAAGACGACGAACAACAAACAGAATCCGCATCGCAAAGCCAAACAGCCAGCGCTGCGTCATCACAGAATAATAATCCTGCAACGTCGCAGGCATCACAGGGACAAACCACTCAAGCAACTCCAGAGACCCAAGACCAAAAGGACGAAACACCAATGACTGAACCAGAAAAAACACCACAGGAACCTACACCTGCGACGACTTACCAGCGTGCCCCACAAGCGGCAGTGCGCACAGGCGGCTACCCGGGCGCATACCCAGGTGCAGCAGCAACAGCGAGCACATCATCCGAAGCGTCTGCTTCTGACCGTCGTTTGACAATCGGCCCTGGCATTACAATGTCCGGTGAGATCGAATCTTGTGATTATCTTTTGGTTGAAGGTACAGTTGAAGCCGCTCTTAAAGGCGCTAACGTCCTTGAAATTGCCGAAGCAGGCGTATTCTACGGTACTGTTGAAATCAACGAAGCCAACATTGCTGGCCGTTTCGAAGGCGACATCACAGTAAATGGTCGTCTGACAATCTCATCCGGTGGTGCTGTTACAGGCTCTATCTCTTACAAAGAAATCGAGATCGAAGCAGGTGCTACAGTTGACGGTAAGCTGACCCCTTTAGCGGCAGCGCCGGCGACAGCGGCAAAAAAGCCGGCGCAAAAAGCTCAAGCAAAGCCAGCAGCAAAAAGTGAGAAAGCTCCAGAGCCTGCAAACAGCGATGGTGAGCTGTTCAGCAAGGCGACAGCTGCTGCTGAGTAACCTTTAAAGATTTTTCTTGGCATTTAGCGCATAAACAGGGTATACCCCCATACAGATTTTTTAAGCAACCAGGCTTCGCGGCCTGGTTCTTATTTTAAAAGGGCACAGTGTTCTTGAAGAACACGAGGTTAAAGCGAGCGCCACGAAGTTTTGAAACGGCCGCTTTAAGAGTAGATATGAATAGAAAACAGTTGAGTTTTATTGGCGCATGCGCGGCGACGTGCGTATTGTTTATTGCGTTACAGTCATTTGTGATGATCAAGCGTGACGCGTTGGCGTCGTCTACATCGTTTGGTGGCCGCATGATCGTCGAAGACGGCCGTTATTCTTTGCCGCAGAAACGCATGATCCGTCAGAAAATCCTTCGTAACCATGAAGAGTTGTTTAATTTGACGGGTGCAGAGATCCGTGCGGTGCTTGATCAGCCTGAGCTGGTCCGCCGTGATGCGCCGACGATTGTTTGGCAGTACCGCAATGAGGCTTGTGTTGTGGACCTGTACTTCACTACGCCATCTGCAAAAGCTCTTAAAGCGCCTGTCGTTCATTTTGAGGCCCGTCCGCGTCATGATGAGGTGACAGAGGAATATGCGAATGACAACTGCGTCAGCAACCTCGTACGCGATACAACGCCAAGCCGCTTCGTCAGCTTTGAATCAATCTATAAATCCCAGTAATTAGGCTGTCTTTTCTTTGAAATTGCACAGGTCGTAGACTTTGCAAACGCCGCAATCGGGTTTGCGGGCTTTGCATGTGTAACGTCCTTGCAGGATGAGCCAGTGGTGCGCATGCAGCGCGAATTCATCCGGCACGACCTTCAGTAACGCTTGTTCGACCTGATCGGGGTTTTTGCCTTTGGCCATGCCCGTGCGGTTGGAAACACGGAATATATGCGTATCCACGGCCATGGTCGGCTCTTTGAACACGATATTCAGGACTACATTCGCAGTTTTGCGGCCAACGCCCGGTAATTTGACCAATTCCTCGCGCGTGTCGGGGACTTTGCCGTTATGGTCCTTGATCAGGATTTCCGCCATGGCGATGACGTTTTTGGCCTTATTGTTATACAGGCCGATGGTTTTGATATGTTCCTTCAGCCCATCCAAGCCGAGGTCTAGCATCTTTTGCGGCGTATCTGCGATCTTAAACAGATCCTTTGTGGCGCGGTTTACGCCTTCGTCTGTTGCCTGTGCGGACAGGGTCACAGCAACCAGTAATGTATAGGCGTTCGTCCATTCCAGATCGCTTTTCGGCTCAGGGTTGTCTTCACGCAAACGTGCAAAAAACTCATGCACGGCTTCTTTGCTCATCTTTTTGGTTTTGAATTCAGCCATAGATATTTTGAATACGCATATCGGCTCCCAAGCTCAAGGGCTTATTGTTCGGCGGTGGGTGCGTTTGTGGCGGTCGGGCCGTCGTTAATATTGAAGCCGAGCTGCTTTAGTAGTGTTGGGGTACCGGCCACCAGCGGCCTGACTGCGAGGCTGTCGTCGTTATACCGTATCGGTTGACCATCAAATAGGCCGTACATATCACCGCCTGCACGTTTTAAAACGGCATGGGCGGCGGCTACATCCCACCATGCATAGACGAGGCGCTCTTCGGGCGGGGTATCGCCGTGGCGGCCGTCATAGGGGAAGAGGTGGACTTTGCCCGCGGCTGTAAAGCATACTTGCTCTCCGCCGACACCGCGCACTTGTTCATAGGGGTGGCCGTTAATGGTTTCCGGCGGTTTATTGCGTTTCCATGGTACGGCGACACGTAACGGGCCATCCAGATGCCGGTGCGCCTGTATCTGTTCTGCGTCTTCGAAGCCGTGCTGCATATAGGCTTTGCCGTCATCCCATGTGAAGTAAGCGCGTTGCTGGGCAGGGAAGTAAGCCACGCCGTGTACGGGAACGCCGTTTTCAATGAGGCCGACATGCACCCCGAACCCGTCATAGCCGTCCAGAAAGCTGCGTGTGCCGTCGATGGGGTCCGTAACCCAGGCACGGTTCGATGAACGGATAGCTGCGAGGTTTTTTTCCATGCTTTGTTCTTCGGAAACCACAGGAATGTCAGGCGTGATAATACCCAAACCTTTTATGATAGCGGCGCTGGCTTCCTTGTCGGCGATTGTGACAGGCGAGCCATCGTCTTTGTCGATGCTGTCGACTTTTTGAAAGTACTTCATCACGATGTTGTCACCAACATCGGTTACAAGATCCAGAATCTGGCCCATTGAAAAATTTTCGGCCATACGTATTTTCCCTGCTGTTGCCAATTCCCTGCACAAGAATCGGGTTGGCACACTTTGTTTGCTCAGAGTAGATTAGTCCTATGAGCGTTGCATATCAAACAATTGCGGAAAGTATCGATTATCTGGTCGCGCATTATCAGGATAATCCGAGTCTTGAGTTTCTGGCAAAACGGGCGGGGTATGAGCCGACGCATTTTCAAAAGCTATTTAAGGAGCATGTCGGGATCAGCCCGAAGAGGCTTTGTCAGTATATGCATATGCGTCAGGCCAGAAAGCTGCTGGAGGACGGGCAAGGGACGCTGGATGTCGCTTTGGAAGCGGGGCTTTCGGGGACGGGGCGACTTTATGATTTGTTCGTGTCATGTGAGGGGGTAACCCCAGGTAACGTGCAGGGGCGAGGAAAGGGGTTGCGCATCACTTACGGGTTTCAGCCGACAATTCTGGGTGAGATTTGTATTGGCCGCACGGAGCGCGGCGTATGCTGGCTCGGTTTTATTGTTGATGAAAGCCGTGAAGAGGTTCTGCGTCGTATCCACGCGCATTGGCCACTGGCTGATTTTGAGCATGATGATGAGGCTATCGCTAATGATAACGCCCATATCATGCAAATCTGGCGCGGGCAGGGGGATGCAGCAAATAAGCTCAAGCTTGATCTCTATGGTACAAATTTCCAGATACAGGTGTGGCAAGCGCTTTTGAGAATTCCGTTAGGCGAAACAGTCACTTACATGGACGTCGCGGAGGAGGTGTGCACCCGTAAAGCATCCCGCGCCGTTGGCAATGCTGTGGGGGCAAATCCCGTCTCATTGCTTATTCCTTGTCACCGTGTCATCCGTTCAACGGGCATTATCGATAACTATGGTTGGGGAAGCCCACGTAAACAATTGCTCCTAGGGCTTGAAGGTCGTCTATAATTTTGGCATAAAAATTACTAATTAGTGTAGTTTGTTTGACATAAAATAATAATTTTGTTACACATTCTGTATCACTAATATTGAGTAACGCTACGAGTAAAGACGGTTTAATGGGTTTAGGTTTTATGAAATGGCCGCTACGGTCATCCTTTGGCGGATCTGCGGAACAGGAAGCGCCTTCTACAATCAAGATTATTCATCCGTGGCTTGATGCCTTGGTGGAACATCCACCGACACCGGATGAATCGGTCGATGAATTCAAAATGTATTTTGACAGTTTGGAAGAAGCCGTAAGGGCGCGCAGGCATGTGCCGATTGGCCCGTCCGGTCGCGTTCGTACGAGTGCGCCTCTGTACACATTTGAAGACGAAGCGGTGTCTGACAAGGTTGAAGGTATATTCCGTGCTGTGTTTGAGCATGAAGACTGGCCGGAACAGGATCGCGAAAAGTTCGATGCCGTATGGAAAAGCGTGCCGCACAGCTTGATGAAAGCGTCATTCAGAGGCGAAGAGCATAAGTATGAAACGCCCGCTACAATATCCAGAGCAGCGTTTTCCGCGCATGGCAAAACTGAGGGGCAAATTTCATCGGGTGAGGTTGTTCAACTGGATGATTACCGATCTTCACCGCAGCCAACGCCGCCAGATGACGGCGGTGCGGCAGCATTGGTCGCCGAAGCGCATTAATCAGCAGGGTTTATAGGCCCAATACATCTTTCATTGAATACAGACCAGCAGGCTTGTCGCCGACCCATTGTGCTGCTCTCAGCGCGCCTTTGGCAAATAGCGCACGGTTGGTCGCAATGTGTGTCAGTTCGATGCGTTCGCCTTCAGCATAGAAGTAAGCAGTGTGCTCACCCACGACATCACCGCCACGCGCAACGGAGAATGCGATTGAGCCTTCTTCCCGTTCGCCGGTAATGCCGTCATACGGCGCAACACGAACATCTTCAAGGTCGACGCCTCGTCCTTTAGCGGCGGCTTTACCGACAGCGAGGGCTGTGCCGGACGGCGCATCGACTTTGTGTTTATGATGGCTTTCAAATATCTCGATATCCCAAGTTTCAGGGCCGAGGGCTGCAGCGGCTTTTTCGACCAGTGCGAGCAGGATATTTACTCCGACGCTCATATTGGCGGCGTAGACAATGGAGGTCTCTTTGGCGGCGCTGTGCAGTTTTTCTTCATCAGTATGGCTGAGGCCTGTTGTACCGATTACCAGCTTTGTATCCGTTTTAACCGCAAGCTCAAGGTTTTTCAGTGTGGCTTCGGGGCGGCTGAAATCTACGACCACGTCGGCTTTCTTGAATAGTTCGACCGGGTCTTTCGTTGTGAAGTAGCTGGCTTTGGAGGCATCGGGTGCGCTGCCGCCTGCGAGTTCCAACGTTTTCCAGTTGCCCATGATCAACTCCTGGATGAGAAGCTGGCCAACACGCCCTGTATATCCTGTAACACCTATTTTCATTTTTCGCTCATACTTGTATGCGGTTGTAAGATGATGCCGGCCTTTATGGCGAACGAATCTTCAAAGTCTTCGTCATCGTCCTGTTCGGGCTAGCGGGCCGCCAAGCGGCCGTGGTTGCAAGCATAGTCAATTCTGTGCTGCGGGTCGAGCATAAGCCATTCGTCTTATTGTTGGAAGAATCTATCTTTAGCCGCCGTAGGTGCTGAGGTGATTTTTAACGTCTTCGCACATGAAATCACTAAAAGGGAGGGAGACGCTGTCTGTCTCGGCGGCTTCGATCAACGCCTTTAAGTCGCCGATTAAGTACCATCTGGCATCAAAGGGCAGGTCGCTTTTGGTGATCATGATATCGAAGTCAGCGGTGAGGACTTGTCCGGCAAGGTCCTGACAGGCTCTGTCTAGATTCGCCTGACCGATTCCGCGGTCCATCAGTGCGATTGCCAGATCGTTATAATTTTCGGAGATTTCAGCAATGTCCGGCGGCATCCCGCTGATATAGCCAAAAATGATATCTACCCCGACTTTAGCATCATTTAAAGTCTTACCAATGACGGCAGCATTAAAGTTTAGAGGGGTGAGAAGGGTGTCTTCGGCCATATAAGCCTTATACGTAAAAATGTCCCGAAATTAAAGAGGTTAGTCTTTAAGATCGTCCCAGAAATCTTTCATTTTTCCGAAAAAACCGCTGGCTTCGGGGGAGTGTTTTCCTGACGTGTCGTCTTCGAAGTCTTTATCCAGCTTTTTCATCAGGTCTTGTTGTTTTTTGTCCAGATTAACGGGGGTTTCGACAAAGGCCTCGATATACATATCACCGCGCGCATCATTGCCCAGAACGGTCATGCCTTTTCCCTTAAGGCGGAATTGCTGCCCCGTCTGCGTTCCCGCAGGGATTTTAACTTTTGTGACCTTGCCTTCGATGGTCGGGACTTGCATTTCACCGCCTAGCGAGGCTTTGGTTACCGTGATCGGCACACGGCAGAACAGGTTGGCGCCGTCACGCTTGAACAGTTTGTGTGGCTTGATCGCCAGCAGGACATAAAGGTCGCCCTTGGGGCCGCCTTGTGTTCCGGCTTCGCCTTCACCTGTCAGGCGGATGCGTCGACCTGTATCAACACCTGCAGGGATTTTGACCTTCAGTGTTTTTTCTTTCTTGAGGCGTCCTTCACCGCCACATTTTGTACAAGGGTCGGTGATGATGTTGCCTTGTCCCTGACAGGTCGGGCAGGTGCGTTCGATTGTGAAGAAGCCTTGTTGTTGGCGCACACGTCCCGCGCCGTCGCAAGTCGAGCATCTTCCGGCTGTCGAGCCGTCTTTGGCACCGCTTCCCTTACATTGGTCGCAAGTATCGGCCAGAGGGATTTTGATTTGTGCTTCTTTGCCTTTGAAGGCTTCTTCCATGGTTAGCTCGAGCGTGTATTGCACGTCTGAGCCGCGTTGCGCACCGCCCGGACCGCGTCCGCCCATGAAGTCGCCGAACATGTCCTCGAAAATATCGGAGAATGCGCCGGCACCGCCCATTCCGCCCATTCCGCCCATGCCACCAGGGCCCCCGGGGCCTCCGCCCATGGAGCCGTCAAAGGCCGCAGCGCCGTAACGGTCGTATGCTGCGCGCTTTTGCTCGTCTTTCAGGATTTCGTAAGCTTCGCTGATTTCCTTAAACTTGGCTTCTGCCTCCGGATTGTCCTTGTTCTGGTCCGGGTGATATTTCATCGCCAGCTTGCGGTATGCTTTTTTGATTTCATCAGAACTGGCACCGCTTTCAAGGCCGAGGGTTTTGTAAAAGTCCTTGCTCATGTCTCTTTAGCCCCGTCTTCTTTGGCTAGTCTTGAACAATCGGCCAAACGCACCGAACAGGCTTTTGTTCGCTGAGTTATCATTACGTGCCCGCAATCTGCGTAATTGTTGATTGTATGTTGCACGTTTTTCACGGGTTTGCAGGTTCGTGTAGGCTTCGTGGATTGCACGGAACCGTAGTTCCGCCAAGCGACGGTTTTGCGGGTGCATGTCTGGATGGTGCTTTTTCGCAAGGAATTTATAAGCACGCTTAACGTCTTCGTCGCTGGACGAAGGGGTTACTCTGAGAATCTCATAGTAAGACGTTGTCACGTTCTATTGTCCTTAAAATTAAATCAGGGCGCACCCCGTGTGGGATGCGCCTGTAATATTTATTGTTAAGCAGATTTTTGCTCGTCGTCTTCGTCTTCGCTCTCGTCCTCATCATCTTCGATTTCGAGGTCAAGGATGTCCGCGTCGAGAATGTCGTCGTCGCCGCTGCTTGCTGCGCTGCTGTCGTCTGTCTCATCTTCGGGGATGATTGTCTCACCTTCTTCAGCATCAACAGGCTGGCCTTCGTCAACCGCATCTTCCTGCGCTTTACGATATGCCATTTCGCCAAGCTTCATGCTCGCTTGTGACAGTTCTTCGGTCTTGGCTTTGATGTCATCAAGGTCTTCGGTTCCGAGAGCATCTTGCAGCGCGCTTTTCGCTGTTTCGATGTTGTTTTTCTCTTCTTCAGGAACGTCGGCGCCAAGCTCTTCCATCGATTTCTCGACCGAGTGAACCATGCTTTCGGCAATGTTTTTGGCTTCAACAAGCTCACGTTTCTTCTTGTCGTTTTCCGCGTTGCTTTCCGCGTCCTTGACCATTTCATCGATATCGGCATCGGAGAGGCCGCCACTCGCTTGGATACGGATTTGCTGCTCCTTGTTCGTCGCTTTGTCTTTTGCGGACACGTTGACAATACCGTTGGCGTCAATGTCGAATGTAACTTCGATTTGCGGTACACCACGCGGAGCGGGTGGGATGCCAACCAGATCAAATTGACCGAGGATTTTGTTATCCGCAGCCATTTCACGTTCACCTTGGAAGACACGGATCGTCACGGCGTTCTGATTGTCTTCGGCCGTGGAGAATGTTTGTGACTTCTTGGTTGGGATGGTCGTGTTGCGTTCGATCAAGCGTGTGAACACGCCACCGAGTGTTTCAATACCCAATGACAGCGGTGTAACGTCGAGCAGGAGAACGTCCTTAACGTCACCTTGCAAGACACCGCCCTGAATTGCGGCACCATCGGCAACCACTTCGTCAGGGTTCACACCTTTGTGCGGCTCCTTACCGAAATATTCCTTCACAACTTCGATGACTTTCGGCATGCGGGTCATACCACCCACCAAAATCACGTCATCAATTTCGTGTGGTTTCAGGTTCGCATCTTTCAGCGCTTTCTTCACTGGCTCGATAGAACGTTTGATCAAGTCTTCGACAAGGCTTTCGAGCTTCGCACGGCTTAGTGTGATCTGCAGGTGTTTCGGGCCGGAATCTGTCGCCGTCACAAATGGCAAGTTCACTTCGGTCTGTGTTGTCGATGATAGTTCGATTTTGGCTTTCTCGGCAGCTTCTTTCAGACGTTGCAGGGCCAACTTGTCTTCACGCAGGTCGATACCGTCAGAGCTTTTGAATTCATCTGCGAGGTAGTCGATGATGCGCAAGTCAAAGTCTTCACCACCAAGGAAGGTGTCACCGTTTGTGGCTTTTACTTCGAATACGCCGTCACCGATTTCCAGAACGGATACATCAAATGTACCACCACCCAAGTCATATACGACGATGGTGCCGGCTGTTTTCTTGTCCAGACCGTAGGCCAGTGCGGCAGCGGTCGGCTCGTTAATGATGCGCTCGACTTCGAGACCAGCAATTTTACCGGCATCTTTTGTCGCTTGGCGTTGTGAGTCGTTAAAATATGCTGGAACGGTGATTACGGCTTTTGTGACGGTTTCACCGAGGAAGCTCTCGGCCGTTTCCTTCATTTTTTGCAAGACCATGGCGGAGATTTGTGACGGGGCGTATTTCTCGCCGTCTACTTCTACCCATGCGTCACCATTATCGCCTTCGACGATATTGAATGGTGCCTTTGATGCGAGATCCTTAACTTCGTCATCTTCAAAACGACGACCGATCAAACGCTTGATGGCATACAGAGTGTTTGTGGGGTTGGTAACAGCTTGGCGTTTTGCCGGCTGTCCGATGAGGCGTTCGCCGTCTTTGGCAAAGGCCACCATAGAAGGGGTGGTACGGGCACCTTCAGAGTTTTCAATAACACGGGGCTCCTTACCGTCCATGACAGCAACACAGGAGTTAGTTGTACCGAGGTCGATACCAATAATTTTGCTCATTTTTTCGTCCTTTCTTTGGCAAATAATGAAGCGGCCCAGCATTAGGCACCGCATCTATTCCCTAGACCCAATTAACATGGGATTTGATTTACGTTTTTTCAAGCCCTGAGTTATAGCATGCTTGCGCCATATTTCCAGAGCCAGTTGTATTTTTTACCCAGCCAATTTTTGGCTGAATTCTTAGGCTTCCGTGTCTATTTGACCGCCAGGCGTTGACGGGTCAGCTGCACCGGGAGGTGTTTCCTCACCGCCGTCACTGTTTGTAACGCCAACACGTGCGGGACGGATCAGCCGCTCGTTTAGTAAATATCCGGCTTCTACGACCTGCATAACGATTCCAGCCGGTTTGCCGGGGACGGGGGCCTCGAACATAACTTCATGGAAGTTCGGGTCAAACGGTTCATCAAGTGGCTCTAGCTTAACGATCCCGTTTTTCTCAAATGTTCTGAGCAGGCTTCTTTCCGTCGCTTCGATGCCGTCGATCATATTCTGGATACGTGGTTCGGCTTCGGCTAGGTCGCTCGGAAATGCTTCGAGCGCGCGGCGTAAATTGTCAGAGACTTCAAGCAAGTCTTTGGCGAACTTGGAGATGGCGAATTTGGAAGCGTCTTCGCGTTCCTTTTGTGCACGGCGCCGGGTGTTTTCGGCCTCTGCCAGAGCCCGTGCAAGTTGGTCTTTTGCGGCATCCAGTTCTTCTTGAAGGGCTGAGTTCGCAGGCGCACTCTCGGCGTTGGCTAGTCCTTCCATTGCTTGTGTGATTTCTTCGGGTAAAGGCTCAGGGTCGAGCGGGTCATAGCCATCAGGAGGATTGAACTCTTCAGGCTTTTGTTTTTCATACATGGAGGCGGCTTCTGCTTCGAGGCGGGCCGAACGTTCCGCTAAACTCTCTTCACGTGATTCCGCGGATTCTTCACCCGCTTTGTCACTGTCGTTCTCGCCTTTTTCGGGGTTTGAATGCTCTGGGTTGTTCATAATGCTATGCCTAAAATTTTTAATCCCAAATGATACTGGGGTTTAAGTGCGAGAATCAAGGGTTTCCCTATATATTCTGCGATTATTCGTAAAGGCCTGGCGGGCGGGCGTATACGGTTTTTTCTACTTCTTGTTCGTAGGGCCCTGTGGAACCGAAATATTGCTCGCTTGTGACAAGTTTGCCGAGAGGAATTACGTTATTTTCGCTGTCTTTCAGTTGTTCAGCGTAGCGGCCGCTTTCATCGACCATATAAATGAGTTTTTCATTGTGAAATCCGGTAGTGAAACCGTCGACGACATCTCCGAGTCGGTGCAAACCGCGGCGCATTGCAAAGGCTTCAATGTCTTTACGGACCTTTTCATTGCGTGTGTCGAGGCCGGGAGCGGAGAGCACAACAGTATTTTCAGGATAAATCCAGTAAGTGAATGTCTGTTTGCCGCCCTTTCTGGAGATGCCAAAAACTTCAAAGTCATAAGATTGTGATGTGATCTCGACACGGTTGTCGTGGATGTCGAGTTCCATTTTGTTGAACGGCCCAATGTTTTCACTGATGATCGTCAGGGTTTTAATGCCGTCCTTCTGGAGTTTTTTCTTGCTGAGTGTGAACTTGGTGTTGGACATCACCGTTTTTGGTTCGCAGTCATGGTGATAGTAGTGCGGTTTTGCATCAACATCGATGAACCCGTCTTCAAGGTGAAGTTGTAGGTCGTTACCGAATTTTTTCACTTCCAAAGCGGGTTGAAGGATTTCAACACAGCCGACAACCAAGCCCGGTGAAACGATGACCATGTTCAGGTGATCAGGGTCAGCATCCGGTTTGCGTACCATGCCGACGAAATAAATGTAGTTCGGCACGAGCGAGAGGCTGTCTTCATCCTCTTCGGCTTTGAGGTTGGCTTTGTATTTCTTGTCATACGGGTTGATGACACTTGGCGTGTCGTCCTCGCCTTCTACGCCGCCAAAATCGAAGGTAGGCTCATCGTTTTGGGCAAGGGCGGGTGTTGCGAGTACCGGCAGAACTAGGCCTAGGAGTAATAAGTAACGAAGCATAATATACCTGAATTCATCATATTTATATTATCGTGCCAAGATCGCACGCGTGGTGCAAGACATGGTTAGCGTTTGTTCACGCTTCATCCACTATACAGTTTGATCTTCGCTGGCGCCGACGAGGCGGCTGACGAGTTGGGATGTATAGTCGACCATGGGGATAACACGGTCGTAGCTGAGGCGGGTGGGGCCGATGACACCGATGGCGCCGATGATTTTTTCAGCCGAGCCCTTGTAAGGTGAAATGATCAATGACCAGCCGGATTGGTCGAAAATAGTGTTTTCCGTACCGATATAGATTTGCACGCCTTGTGCGTTTTCAACCGACTTTAGCAGGCTAAGCATGTTTTTCTGCTCCTCGAGATAACCGAGAATGGTGCGGGCACGCTCCAGATCTTCCAGCGCTTTCACATCTTCCAACAGTTTGGATTGGCCACGAACAATAATATGTCCCATATGGCCGCCGTCATTCGGTAGCGCCAATCCGGCTTCGACCAGTTTTTTTGTCAGGTCGTCGAGTTGGCTCTGATGGTCTTTAATGTCTTTGCGGATGTCATCTTCGACATCTTGCAGATTGTTGCCTGTTAGCTTGGCATTCAGGTAGTTGGATGCGGCGACGAGGGCGCTTTCGTTGACATCGTTATCGACGTCCATGACGCGGTTTTCGACCATACCGTTTTGTAAAACGAGAACGATAAGAACTTTGCGTGGTTGCAGCGCGACAAACTGGATTTGTTTTACAGGGTTATCTGTTTTTGGCGCGATAACAAGTGAAGCACAGGATGAAAGCCCCGAGAGTAATTGTGAACTCTGGTCCAGGACATCGCTCAGTGAGCGTCCTTCCGCATTGCAGGTGGCTTCGATAGCGGAACGTTCCTCGCGGCTCAGGCCGCCGACCTGCATCAAGCCGTCGATATACAGGCGTAGGCCCAGATCCGTAGGCATGCGTCCTGCTGAGATATGCGGCGCATAGAGCAACCCGAATTCCTCTAGGTCAGCCATGGTGTTGCGGATGCTGGCGGGGGAGAGTTGCAGTCCCGAATGTGCGGAGATCGTGCGCGAGCCTACGGGCAAGCCCGTATTGAGATATGTGTCGACAATGTAGCGGAAAATCGTTCGTGACCGCTCGTTTAACTCCGGTATCATGCGGTGAATATAGTATTTCCGCGCAAAGATGACAATTCCCTTGTGGTCTCCGGCTGACCTCCCTATGGTGTGGCCATTAATTTTTAAACAGGAGTTGCTTATATGGCCCGCCCATCCGGACGCGCATTAGACCAAATGAGAACCGTCGAGATTATCCCAAATGTAAACAAACATGCGGAAGGATCTTGCCTGATTAAATTCGGTGATACGCATGTGATTTGCACGGCGACGGCGGAAGAAAAAGTTCCGGGATGGATGAAAGGCACAGGCAAAGGCTGGGTGACCGGTGAGTACGGTATGTTGCCGCGTTCAACGGGTTCGCGCATGGACCGTGAAGCGGCGCGCGGAAAGCAGTCGGGCCGTACGCAGGAAATTCAACGCTTGATCGGTCGTGCATTGCGCTCCGTTGTTGACTTTGAGGCGATGGGCGAGCGCCAAGTGCGCGTTGATTGCGATGTTATTCAGGCCGATGGCGGGACACGCACGGCTTCGATAACCGGCGGCTTTGTCGCCATGCATCTTGCGTTTCAACACTGGGTGGAGACAGGGGCAATGGAAACCGTTCCCGTTCAGGATTCGGTGTCGGCAATTTCCTGCGGCATATATAAAGGCAATCCTGTGACTGACCTCGACTACGATGAGGATTCGGATGCTGAGACAGATGCTAATTTTGTGATTACGGGCAAAGGCGGTATTGTCGAAGTGCAGGGTACAGCCGAGCAAGAGCCGTTTTCCCAAGAGGAATTCATTAAGTTGCTCAATATGGCGCAAAAAGCCTGTGATGAGTTAACAGCCATTCAAAAAGAGGTGCTGGGCCTTTGATGTATGAAGATTTAAGCATGACGCGCTTGTTCACGGAGAAGGAACTGGTGATCGCCACGCATAATGACGGTAAGGCGCGCGAAATAGCAGAGTTGCTCGGCCCGTATGTCAAAAATTTTTCGACATCCAAAGAGCTTGAGTTGCCTGACCCTGCGGAAACAGCCAAAACATTTGTAGGTAATGCCGAGCTAAAAGCGCGTTCGGCGATGCGCCATTCCGGTAAGGCAGCCTTGGCGGATGATAGTGGCTTAAGCGTGAAGGCGCTGGACGGTGACCCCGGTATTTATTCAGCGCGCTGGGCGGAGAAAGAAGACGGCACCCGTGATTTTGAATGGGCGATGGAAAAGGTTCGTAAAGAGCTGGAGAATCATAACGACAACCGTGCTTCGTTTATTTGTGTGTTGTCTCTGGCTTGGCCCGATGGGCATATAGAGAGCTTCGAGGGGCGCGTAGACGGTATGCTGATATTCCCGCCACGTGGTGATAAGGGGTTTGGTTACGACCCAATTTTTATCCCCAATGGGCATATTCAAACATTTGCGGAGATGGAGCCGAATCAAAAACACGCCATATCTCACCGTAAACATGCTTTTGACCAGCTTGTAGAGGCGTGTTTCGCCCCGAGAGAAGAGTAAACCGCGGGGGTTGAAGGAGTTTCCAGAAAACTTGACTTCCGTCGTGGTTTTGCGTTATACAATGCCCACTTTCCGCTAGAAATTATGCTACGGACATAAGGAGATATGAATATGCTTAAATCTGTAAACAAAGCATCTTTGAAATTTCAGGCCGCTTTTGTGGTCGGTATTCTTGCAGCAGGCGATGCTCAAGCTGCTAACAACTTCAGCAACATTGCTGAAAACATCACAAACTCTATTGAAGAGCTTCCAGGTCTTGTAACTGCTCTTTCATACATGATCGGTTTGTTGATGGGTGTTCTTGGCGTTATGAAGATCAAGGACCACGTTGAAAACCCAACACAAACACCAATGAAAGACGGTGCGATCCGTTTGGCAGCCGGTGGTGCGTTGTTCGCTTTGCCAATTCTATTCGAATCAATGCTGAACACAATCGGTACAACAGGTGTTAACGTCGGTCCAGCTACGCTGAACAGAGCGACATTCAACACACTCTAAGAATTATATTATTATGAACAACAAAGGCCGGTTGGGTTTATACATCCACTGGCCTTTTTGTTTGTCCAAATGCCCATATTGCGACTTTAACGTCCATGTCCGCAGCGCGATCGATTATGGCCGTTGGCAGGACGCTTATCTGAAATCACTAGATTATTACGCGACCATTATGCCCGAACGCTTGCTCGGCTCGATTTACTTTGGTGGTGGCACGCCATCGACCATGCCGCCTGAACTGGTCGGGGCGATTATTGATAAAGCGCGAAGCATTTGGCCGTGTTCGAATGATGTCGAGATTACGTTAGAGGCAAACCCGACTTCCATCGAGATGGAGAAGTTCGAAGCCTTCAAAGCGGTTGGCGTAAACCGTGTTTCGATCGGGGTGCAGGCGTTGAATGATAAGGACCTCAAATTTTTGGGACGGGCGCATTCGGCGGATGAAGCATTAAAGGCGATTGATATCGCCAAAGGTGTCTTCGAGAAATTCAGCTTCGATTTGATCTATGCGCGACCAGACCAGACATTGGAGGAATGGCGTACGGAATTGGAGCAGGCCAAGCAATTGGCGGGTGGGCATTTGTCGCTTTATCAGCTCACCATAGAGCGAAACACACCGTTTTATTATTCGCATCAGCAGGATATTTTTTCTCTTCCTAATGAAGATCTTGCGGCAGATTTTTATGGTTTAACGCAAGATGTATTGGATGATGCGTTGCCTGCCTACGAAGTTTCCAATCATGCGGCGGAGGGGCACGAGTCGCAGCATAATTTGAACTATTGGTATAACGGCGAATATGTCGGGATTGGCCCGGGAGCGCATGGGCGTATCTGGCAAGACGGTGTTAAATGCGCAACCCGTGATCATCATGCACCCGATGCGTGGCTGGAGCGTGTTGAGGGGCAAGGGCATGGTGCACATCCTTATCAGCAACTCGGGCAGGATGACCTTGCCATGGAAGCATTAATGATGGGGTTGCGTTTACGGGAAGGTTTAAGCCTCAAACATCTGGCCGAACAAAGCGGTGGCGATTGGGCGGCTTATATTGATGAAGCAAAACTCAAGACCGTTATCAATGAAGGATGGGCCGTTCAGAAAGAAGAAGCCCTCACACTGACGCGCGAGGGCTTGCTTCGATTAAATGCTATATTGCCGTATATTCTTACTACTGAAGGTCCTCACCGGAAGACGGCTCGCTAAGTTCAGGTTGCCCCATGCCGGGTTGTGGCGCACCACCGCCCATCACAAGGCCCATAGCGTCCTGACCGTTGATTGTGAACGCCCCCGTTTTATCCAATGCCAGATCGAAGATATGAACGAACCCGAAATTGGGGTCGGCTTCCTGACGGCCATATGGTTTGAGTGCTTCCAGATTACGTGCAAAATTACGGATGCTTCGGAGTTCGGCAGGTTCTTTGTCCGTATCGCTTGCCGCAACTTGCAACAAGCTTAAGACCTTCTCCAAGCCTGCGAATCGTAGTGTGCCTTCGGCCGTTGCCATGCTGGCCGCTGTTGAGTCGGCGCGCACGACCGTATCGAGCGTGGCATCGTAATTATGGTTGCGAGCATGTGTTTGCTTAACTTCGATATAGCTGCCTGCTTCGGACAGGATCGCTGGCAGACTGAACATTAAGGGCATCATCATTGCCTGCGGGTCACCCTTAGGCAGGTTTTGTGCAAGTTCCGTAATTTCGTTTACGGGAATATTTTTTTGCGCGATGCCGAAGGATGCGGATTTCGGGAATAGCTCCGCGCCGTCACCTTCCATCATGTTTGTCTGAAATCCGTCGAAGCTGAAATCAAAGCCGATTTCGGCAAAATCGCCCAGAACGCCATCGACATTAAAGCCGAAAGTGGCATTGCCGAGTGCGAATTCCTCGCTGGCACCGTCATCGCCGATTTTTGAGCCCTGTAGCCCCGCCAATGAAAAGCGCAGATCAATACCGTCAGCCGCTTTGAAATCTTCAAGGGCCTCGGGGCTGGCTAAGTTCAGGCTGGCCAATGCTTCCGTGGTCAGCTGGTCCACGTCCATCAGCATTTTCAAAGTGCCGAGATTGACCTTGAGAGATTCTTGCGGGTTTTCAATTTGAATGTTTTTGGCTTCGAAATGCATCGGGCCCGTCCAGCGGTCGCCTTCGTTGTTCAAATCATAAACCGCTTTCATTTCCGGGATAATCACGGATGAATTGTCAGTCGTGGCGGTAACCAGAGTGTCCGTCAAAGTCGCATCGAGCTTTTCGAACTGGAAGATGTTTTTGTTCCAGATACCTGCGCCCTTTTGACCGCCGATAGAAAAACGGGAGCGCTCGCCGCCCGTGGCATCATAGTTGATTATCGGGGAGGGAACGGAAAAGCTCATCTTGTATCGTTCATCACCTTCGAAAGGTACGGCGTTTAGGGCCATAATGCCGATATCCGTGCGTGTTCCGTTATCATATTGCAGCGAAACGCTGGGCAATGTGATGGCATAGTAAGTATCAAGAGGTTCTACAACGACTTCGCCTTCGAGTTTTAATTCTCTGGGGCGGGTTGTGTTTTCGCTGACTTCGGCTTGTTTCTGGTCCAGCATCTGTTCGAAGATGGTTTTGAGCTCGGCCGCGCCTTCAGCGGTGATTTCCTGCGCTGATAGGGGCTGTGCGTATGTAAATGTGCAAAATGTCAGTAAAGATAAAATAAGAGGCTTTTTGGGGGTGCGAATACTCACGGGTACCGGCTCCTGTTTTGAAAAAGTTATGTTGTGACACGTATTTAAACAAAAAAAGTTAACATCGTCCAAAGATCATTTGCTGAACGGGGAAAATATTAGACATGTCGCTGTGGATGCCGTATATCGGGTGTATTCGTAACGTTGAAGAGAACAATGCTTAAGGCACAAGACACACAATTTAGCCTCGCTGAAGACGGGCATATCCATTTTCAGCCCAAGGTAGGTAACCCATTGCCGGGAGAAGCGGTAGCTGTCCTTACTAAGGGTGAAGAAGTACTCATCCCCAAAGTCGGGGTTCTGCAGAATGAAACGACTGCAGGTCAGGATGAGGCTGCGCTGCAGAATCATCTGGAAGACTGGCTGAAGCGTCATATCGCAACAGTACTGGAACCGCTTGTCGGTTTGCAGGAAATAGGTGCGATGAAGCAGCCGGCCAAGGATATCGCGGTTCAGGTTCATGAGGCGCTGGGTATCATTCCACGTGAGCAGATCGAGGATCTGATTACGCAGCTGGATGCGGATGACCGCCGTGATTTGCGTACAAAGAAAATTCGCCTCGGTCCTATTCTTGTATTCATTCCTGCACTGAATAAACCGGCTGCCGTGCGTTTGCGTGCGATGCTGTGGGGTTTGCAGAATGACAAAGAACTGCCGATGCAGTGCCCGAAGGACGGTATCGTATCATTTGAAGTTGAAGGCGAGGTTGATGCCGGTTTTTATCAGGCGATCGCATATCCCGTTTTCGGTAAGCGCGCTATCCGTATCGATATGCTCGACCGCGTAATCAGCGCCGTGTATGACGCGGCGGATAAGGGTAAGTTCCGCGCGGAGCATAAGACGGCTGAATGGCTGGGGTCCTCGATTGAGGGGCTTTATGACGTGCTGGAAGCAATGGGACATAAAAAGATTTTCGATCCTGCTGATGAGAAGGCTGAACAAGAGGCCAAAGCGGCTGAAGATAAGCCGGAAGCTGAGGCAGAACCGGCTGAGAAAGCAGAAGACAAGCCCGCCGAGCAGTCAGAAGAAGCGCCAAAAGATCAGCCACAGGAAAAGCCGGAGCTGGCGGTGTTCCGTTTGAAAAAGGGCAAGGCGTTCGAGAAAGAGCAATCCGGCGGCGCAAAAGGTAAGCCTAAGCATGGCGGTAAGAAAAAGAACAATGACCGTAAGGGCGGCAAGCGTAACAAATCGACGAACCGCTCTCCCAAAATCGTAAGTGTCGGCCCTGAGAAGAAGCTTGAAGATTCTCCTTTCGCGATTCTGGAGCAGCTTAAAAAGCAATCTAATGACAAGACTTAGTGTTGTTCTGGGGCTATCTCTATTATTGATATGTTCCGGAGCACAGGCACAGGAGCGCGCTGCGCGGTATTCAGGGGATTACCTGATGAAAGTGTGTGCCTTCAATGAGGATGGTAGCGAGATTATCAAGGGCGGTCACATCGCCTGTCAGGGATATATTGCGGGCGTTATTGACTATCACAATCTTATTAGCTCTTTGGGTACTGCGCCCAGTATCGACTTTTGTGTGCCGCGTGAGGCAGATCTCGCCAATGTCCACATCCGTGTTTACAAATATCTGAGAGAAAATAGACATGAGCAGGGGCCGTTTAACGCCGCACCCGGTGTGGCCTTGGCGCTGTATAAAGCCTATCCCTGTAAGTGATTATCCGAACATATTGAAAATCAGCCCTAGAATGATGATCTGGGGTACCGTGACGAGCGGTAGCGAGAGCGGAATAGCCCATGATTTGGTGAATTCCCTGACGACCAGTATTTCCGTGTAGTCGGTGGCCACGCCCGCCATCAGGAACGTAAACCCGTTGCCCGGTGCTTGTCCTGCATTCATGATTTCCGCTGCGATAGGGGCTGAGCCTTCGGAGCAGATTTCGACGATTGTTGCTGTAATCAGTGTTATGCCGAGCCCTATAATTGTGGGGCCGAACCATTCTGTGAAAATTTCAGTTGGGACGAAGGCTTTCATAGCGGCGGCCACAACGGCCCCGAACAGGATCCAGCGCAGTATCATTTTACCGTCGGTCCAGCCATCCTTGATGATACTTTCGATCCAGTCCCATGAAAAAGACCAGTCTTTCATGCGCTTTTTGAAGTCGGCCTTAATATCGAAATCTTCTGCAACGTCTACGGTATTCGGGTTTTCAGGCAATATGCCTTTCTTGACGAGCAGCAGATAAACACAGCCTGAAATGATCGCGATAACCATAGAGGCCAAGGTAAAGAGCAACGTCCATTTCAGCCCGATCAAAGAGATGAGGATAAAAGTTAGGCTTAGCGAGTTCCAAGGGCTGGCGATCAAGAAGGTCAGCACTTGTGCAATCGACATGCCCCGATCGTACAGTTTGCCTGAAATTACGAGGATACCGTGATTACATAGATCCAGCACAACCCCTGCTATGGCCGCTTTTGTTATATCCTTGAATGTGTCGCCGCGGCCCATAAGGGCTGTGAAATATTCTCTGGGGATTTTGTTCATCAGGCCGACGGAGAGAAGTCCGAGGATAATTCCCCATGACATGTCGGTGAGCAGGGCAAGTATGGCATGGGTCAGGCGTGAAACGTGTTCGCCCCCGATTCCTGCGCTGTGCAGAAGAACGCAGCCCATTATGACGAGTAGGGAACCGTGAAGCACCCAGTCCAACTTGAATTTAGATTCAGAGGAGCTGTTCACACTGTCTTTATGGCTCGGGCAACATGATTTTTCATTCATATGTATTAAGATAAAGCAGTGAGAATAAAGGGAAACCCCTTATTTAAAGGTGTATTCATTATTTCCAATTGTTGACAGGAAGCAATGAAACAGCATTAAAATAAAACATGGAGAAGCTTCCCGAAAGAATAGTTTACATAGAAGACGAGGTTGATTTGCGCAGCCTTGTTCGTGATGTCGTGGAAGATCAGGAATTCCCGGGGGCGTTTGGTATTTGCGGTTCCGGAGATGAGTTTTTTAAACGTGTTCGGGTTCTGCAGCCCCAGCTGGTGCTGCTGGATCTGAGAATGCCGGAAATGAATGGTGCGGATGTAATCGAGATGATGCAGCGCGACCCGGAGACGGAAGATGTTCCGGTGATATTTTTAAGCGGTGTTACAGATCTGGAAATGATCAAGGGCTACGAAAAGCTCGGTGTTATTGGCGTTATTCAGAAGCCTTTTAATGCAGAAACCTTGCTGAAGGATGTTGAGGAAATCTGGGTAAAATACACCGCAGAAAATTCTACTGAAGATTCAGGGGAAGACGAGGCCGAGGATTCGGGCGCCTAAGGGGATGGTTTTATTCCGGCGGTAGGTGTGCAATGCCCAGCCAAAAGTCATTGATTACGCTGATGACTTTTTTGAACCGCATAAAATTGACCGGTTTTTCAATGTAGCAATTCGCGTGTAACTCGTAGCATTTTCTTATGTCCACCGGATCGCTGGATGTTGAAAGTACGATCACAGGAATGCTTTTTAGCTGATCATCCGTTTTGACGTGGCTCAGAAATTCGTGGCCGTCCATATCCGGCATTTTTAAATCCAAAATTATCAGGTTCGGTCTGGGGGAGGACTTGTATTGGGCTTCCCCCCGCAAGAACTTAAGCGCGTCATTCGCATCATTCACAATGAAAATATTGTTGGCGATAGACGTGTCCTTGATGGCTTCCTCCATCAAGATTGTGTCGCTTTCGCTGTCGTCTATGATCAATATGTTCGGTTTGGTTTTCATTTGATCCTGTTGGTTCAGAACTGCTGGTTCAATGGTTGTGGAATGATAAAGGCAAATGTCGTTCCCTGACCAGCTTTTGATTCTATCCATATTTGGCCGAGGTGCAAGTCGATGACTTTCTTACAAATCGCAAGGCCTACGCCTGTGCCTTCATAGTCTTCTTTTTTGTGCAGGCGCGTGAACATTTTGAACACGTCTTCCTGTTTGCTTTTATCAATGCCAATACCATTGTCTTTTATTTTAAAAAGCCAATCGGCATTATCTTGTTGTTGGGCTATGACAGTAATTATCGGATCATCATTGCCACGGTACTTTATCGCATTCTCTATCAAATTATAGAATACGCGCTGTATTTTTAACGGGTCGCAAACGATTTGCGGCAGGTTTTCTGCGTTAATAGTAAATTTTTCGGATTTGAAAATATGCTCCATCGAGCGTGTGATATCTGCGACTAATTCTTCGGTGTCACATAGCTTGTAGTGGATCTCTTCAGTTTCGATGCGCGAATATTCCAGAAGGTCTTTTACGAGCTCGCTCATGTTTTCCGCGCTTGTTACGGCATGGTCGATATAGGTCTGGGCGCTGTCGTCCAGTTCTTCATGATATTTTTCTTTCAGGAGTGATAAAAAACCGCTGATAGCGCGAAGGGGTTGTTGCAGGTCATGTGCTGCGATTGAAGCGAATTGGTTCAAGTCCTCGTTGGAGCGCTTCAATTTCGTTTCCATCATTTTCAAATCATGCACATCTGTCAGGGAGCCGCTTATTCGTGTGGCCCTGCCTTCAGAGTCCCAATGGGCATGTGCACGGGCACTGAACCATGCATAGTTACCATCATTTTTTTGCAATCTTATTTCGATGTGAAAGGGAGCACGATGCGCAAAGTGATCACCAAAGGCGTTCTTCAGCTTTAAATGATCATCCGGGTGCACAAGGTTTTTAAAGAATGTCAAAGAATTACTCGGCATCTCTTCGGCATTGTTGTAGCCCAAGAGCTCGAGTATGCGGCCCGTCCAATACACTTCGTCATTAACAATATCCCAGTCCCACATGATTGAGGTGGACCCCAGTGCAGCAAGCTGGAAACGGGTTTCGTATTCACGAAGCTCGGTAATGTCATTGATGGTTCCGAAGATGGCTACTTTTTTGCCGTCATCGTCCAATTCAATTTCGCCTTGGGATACTACAGTCCTGACCGTATTGTCTGGGTGTTGGATGCGGCACTCGAAAGTATAGTTCTCACCGTTTTTTATGGCTCTTTCGACGCAGGCTTGAACATGTTCTCGGTCTTCGGGAACATAGCACTTCACGGCGCTTTCCAAATCCGGCTTGTACTGACTGGGGTCAAGGCCGTGAATTTCGTACACGCCACGGGACCAAAACAGCCAGCCGGACTCGAATTCATATCGCCAATGGCCCAGTCCGCCAATACGTTCGAGGCGTTCAAGGATATAGTCTGAATCGAGGTTTTTATCGGTGGTGTTAGGCATACTCATCCCGTTATACAACGACTTGTTCTAAAACGAAATTAAAACGATCTGCTGATGACGTAATCGGCCAAGTTTTCCAGATGGGTTTTAAAGGGGCTGTCGGGCGCTGCGGATAGAGCTTGTATGGCTCTGTCACGATATTCTAGAGCCAGATTTTGAGACTTTGCGAAACCATCATATTTGTTGATGATTTCAAGTGCATGGTCCAAGTCCTTGGCGTTTTGCTGGTTTTTGACCAGTGTTCTGTCCCAAAACTCTCGCTCATCAGTGTTAGCACCTTCCAGTGTCAGCAATACGGGGGCTGTGGCTTTACCTTCTCTGAAGTCGTCACCAATCGTTTTGCCCAGGCTTTTTTCATCTGCTGTGTAGTCGAGTGTGTCATCGGCAATCTGGAATGCTATGCCCATGCACATTCCGTATTCCGATAGGGCCTTTGCATGTTCGGGAGGTGCGTCGGAGACCATGGGGCCGACTTCGCATGCTGCGGCAAATAAGGCCGCAGTTTTAGACCGGATAATCTCCAGATATGTTTCCATACCGTTATCGAGCGTATTGGCCGTGCTGAGCTGTAATACTTCGCCCTGCGCGATTACGGCAGAAGCGTTTGCAAGAACACCGAGTACATCGATTGAGCCGTCTTCGGTCATGAGCTGGAACGCGCGGGAGAATAAGAAATCGCCGACCAGCACGCTTGCCTGATTTCCAAAGACGAGGTTGGCGGCGTCCTGTCCGCGACGTTGTTCGCTTTCATCGACTACATCGTCATGGAGCAGGGTGGCTGTATGAATGAACTCAACGGCTGCGGCCAATCTGTGGGCGCGTTGCATGTCGCCGTCATATATTGATGTGCTGGCCAAGGTCAGCAGCGGACGGATGCGTTTGCCACCGGCGGCGATCAGGTATGAGGCGAGTTGCGGGATGAGCTTCACAGGGGAATCCATGCGCTCGATGATCAGTGCGTTTACTGCGCGCATATCTGAGTCCAGATCCGCGACCAATTGATCAAGCGGGGAGCTGTTTTCTACCGTATTTTCTGCGGGTTTACTCATATCAGGCACACTTTAGCCAGCGAGGCCTAAAGAGCAAGAGGAAATAGCGAGTTTCAGGGGGAATCGGGGTTAATTTGATTTGGCGTCGGGTACGGCAAAGGTTTTAGAGCGCATTTCGCGTTGTTTGTCTCTGGAGCTCTTCCATTCATCAAGAATAGTGCCGAAGGCGTTTTTTGCCGGCTCCGTTTGTTCTTCGGTTGGTGCGGCACTTGGTTTAGCAGGCGTGTCTACAGCAGGCTTTTCCGGCTTAGACGGGGCTTTGGTGGCTTGTTTATCACCGTTGTCTTTTTCACCTGCTGTTCCCGCTGCAATATCCTTATATTTATTCCAGATTGTGACTGTCGGGTCTTCTTTCGGCTTTTCTGATGTCTCTGCCGCTGCTTTGTCTGTCGTGCCTTCGGCGACATCTTCCGCAGGTTCGGCTTTTTTGACGTGCTTGGGTGATAGTGAGTTGTAAAGCTGTGGCTTTTCGGGCTTTGCGTTCTCTTCTGCGTCAACCGACTCCGCATCATTTGCCTGTTTATTGCCTAAAGTCGTGTAATTCAGGCCCGGTGTATATTCGCGCTTTTGCGCAGACGCGGGATTGGCGATCAGCGCGAGAGACGCTATACATGTAACGGCTAAAAGGTGATATCTCATAAACCTATATTAGAAGAGCGCTGACGAAGGATGCAAATAGAAATCAGACCTGCGGGTGATAAAGATCTGAGTGATCTGGATGTGTTTGTAGATGAACACCGATATAGCAAATCCGCTGATTATTTTATCCGCCAGTATGAGGAGCAAACAGGCGATGGGAATCGTGTGCTGTTGGTTGCGCATGGGGGTGATCGTTTGCTCGGCTATTGTGTTTTGAACTGGCAGCCAAAATATGCGTTTTTCAAGGCGCATGAAATTCCCGAAATACAGGATTTGAACGTTCATAAGGATTACCGTCAGCAGGGTATTGCGACGTTTATGATCCAGTATTGTGAGAAAAAAGCGGTGGAAAGAGGGATAAAAACTATGGGGATCAGCTTTGGTTTAACGCCGTCTTACGGGGCAGCCCAAAAATTGTATTTCAAGCTGGGATATCGTCCCGATGGTCATGGCGCGACCTATGACCGCAGAGTTGTGGCTCACGGCGATATACGACCGATTGATGATGATTTGTGCCTGATGCTGATCAAAGATTTGCAATCGGCGTAGAATATGCTAAACCCTGCATGAAACGGGTACTTTAGGAGATTTTTTGATCATGACCAAATGGGTATATAGCTTTGGCAAAGATAAGAATGACGGCGATTCATCCATGCGCAATTTATTGGGCGGAAAAGGATGTAATCTGGCGGAGATGGCAGGTTTAGGATTACCTGTGCCGCCGGGCTTCACAATCACAACGGAAGTCTGCACACAATATTACGATAACGACCAAAGCTACCCTGATGAACTTAAAGGTCAGGTAGAAGAGGCGCTCGCCGCTGTTGAAAACCAAATGAATGCGAAGTTCGGCGACTCGTCCAACCCGCTTCTGGTTTCTGTTCGTTCCGGTGCCCGCGTATCCATGCCGGGTATGATGGACACGGTTTTGAACCTCGGTCTGAATGACGAGACTGTTAAAGGTCTGGAAGAGCAATCCGGCGATGCCCGTTTCGCATGGGATTCTTACCGTCGTTTCATCCAGATGTACGGCGATGTTGTTCTGGGTGTTGA
This sequence comes from Alphaproteobacteria bacterium, assembly GCA_030432025.1. Lineage (GTDB taxonomy): Bacteria > Pseudomonadota > Alphaproteobacteria > Micavibrionales > Micavibrionaceae > TMED27. Next base: position 189,291 of record JAUIIA010000002.1, on the reverse strand, counting down.
TCACCACGAATTTGAAGAAGTTATCGACCGTTATAAACGCGAAACAGGTTTGCGTCAGGATACGGACATTACAGCCGAGGGCTGGAAAGAGATTGTTGCTGAATACAAGGCTGTTGTTGAGCGTGAGACGGGCAACCCGTTCCCGAATGATCCGCAAGAGCAACTCTGGGGCGCAATCAGTGCAGTTTTCAAAAGCTGGATGGTGCCGCGTGCGATTACATACCGTAAGATTCACGAGATTCCTGAAAGCTGGGGCACGGCTGTTAACGTTCAGTCCATGGTGTTCGGTAACATGGGTGAAGACTGTTCCACTGGTGTTGCGTTTACACGTGACCCGTCAACAGGTGAGAATTACTTCTACGGTGAATATTTGATCAACGCGCAAGGCGAAGACGTTGTTGCGGGTATCCGTACACCACAATCCTTGACTAAACAGGGTCGTGAAAAAGAGGGCAGCGACTTGCCGTCCATGGAAGAGTCCATGCCTGAAGTGTTTAAGCAACTCGATGAAGTTCGCTTGAAGCTCGAGAAGCACTACAAAGATGTGCAGGATCTCGAGTTCACGGTTCAAAAAGGTAATCTGTTTATGCTGCAAACCCGTTCGGGTAAGCGTACTGCAAAAGCGGCGTTGAAAATTGCCGTTGATATGGTTGAGGAAGGTTTGATTACTCAGGAAGAAGCCTTGCTGCGTATTGACCCGCAAAGCCTTGACCAATTGTTGCACCCGACGCTTGACCCGAAAGCGAATAAAGATGTGGTGACCAAAGGTTTACCTGCGTCGCCCGGTGCGGCGAGTGGTAAAGTCGTGTTCTCCTCTGAGGAGGCGGAAATCCAGACTAACCAGGGCGAGAAAGTTATTCTGTGTCGTCAGGAAACATCACCTGAGGACATCTCCGGTATGCATGCCGCGCAAGGTATTTTGACATCGCGCGGCGGTATGACATCGCACGCGGCTGTTGTTGCACGCGGCATGGGCACATGTTGCGTTGCCGGTGCCGGTGAATTGCATATCGATGTTGTCGGTAAAACAATTACTGCGGGTGACCGCACAATCAAGGAAGGCGACATCCTGACCCTTGATGGTTCGACAGGCGAAGTGATGGTCGGTGCTGTTGATACTATCCAACCTGAATTGTCGGGTGACTTTGGTACGCTCATGGAGTGGGCGGACGGACGCCGCCGCATGAAGGTGCGCACAAATGCGGAGACACCGCTGGATGCCAAAGCGGCTCGTGAGTTCGGTGCCGAAGGTATCGGTCTGTGCCGTACGGAGCACATGTTCTTTGATCAAGCCCGTATTCAGAATGTGCGCGAAATGATTTTCGCAACGAACGAAGCCGATCGTCGTGCTGCGCTTGAAAAGCTCTTGCCTGAGCAGCGTGCGGACTTTGCGGAATTGTTCGAAATTATGAGCGGCTTGCCGGTAACGGTGCGTTTGTTGGACCCGCCGTTGCATGAGTTCCTACCGCATTCACAGGAAGATATTGATAACTTCGCGCAAGTTGCGGGTATTCCGCATGAGAAGGTCCGCCTTCGTTTGAGCGAGCTGCATGAAACCAACCCCATGCTTGGTCACCGCGGTTGCCGTTTGGGTATCACATTCCCTGAGATCTACGAGATGCAGGCACGCGCGATTTTCGAAGGTGCGTTGGAAGCGAAAGCCAAAACAGGCCAGAGTACTGCTCCTGAAGTTATGATCCCGTTGATCGGCACACAGGCCGAGTTGGATATATTGCGTAAAGCTGTAGAAAATGTTGCAGCCAGCGTATTCGAAGAAAAAGGTGAAACACTTGAGTACAGTGTTGGCACAATGATCGAATTGCCGCGTGCATGTCTGACTGCTGACGAGATTGCACAAAGCGCTGACTTCTTCAGTTTCGGTACGAATGATTTGACGCAGACTACGCTCGGTATGAGCCGTGATGATGCAGCAAACTTCCTGCCTGCTTATGTTGGCCATGGTATCTATGAGCGTGATCCTTTTGCGTCACTCGATGTTGATGGTGTCGGTCGTTTGGTTGAGCTTGCTGCGCATGGTGGCCGTCAAACCAACGCGGGCATCAAGCTTGGTATTTGTGGCGAGCATGGCGGTGACCCTGCCTCTATTCAGTTTTGTGAAAGCATAAACCTGGATTACGTATCCTGTTCCCCATATCGTGTTCCGATTGCCCGTTTGGCGGCTGCACAAGCCTCGATTAAAGGGGAAGGCCTGGGAAAGCCTAAAGCCGCGGAAGCAAAGAAAGCGGCTTAAATTCACATGTCTCTTGATGTCTTCTTGCTAGCGTCATGGATTGGCAGCGCGGCATTTGCGCTGTCCGGTTTTTTGGTTGGGGCGCGCAAGCATATGGATGTCATGGGTGTCTTTATTCTCGCATTTCTGACAGCTAATGGCGGTGGCATGATACGGGATGTCCTGATCGGTCAAACGCCTATGGCGTTGACTGATATGTCCGGTTTTATGATCGTAGTGCTAGCCTTTGTTTTAGGTCTGTTATTGGCGCGGATGAAAAAAACTGCGATTGAGCAGCGTGCTTTATTTGTTATTACCGATTCCATCGGTTTGGTAGCATTCAGTTTGACTGGCACGCTCGTCGGTATGGAGGCGGGATTAGGTGTTTTCGGTGTAACCGTGTTGAGCTTCATTACCGCTACGGGGGGCGGTATTCTGCGCGATATTCTGGCGAATGAAGTACCAGCCGTATTCAAGAGCGACTTTTACGGTTCTGTCGCAATTTTAGTTGCTTTGACTGTTTATTATTTGAATATGTATGAGTATCAAAGCGACTTGAACACTTTTATCGTGTTTATAACCGCTTTAACTGTGCGGCTTGTCGCTTATAAAATGCAATGGCATTTACCGCGGCTTAAGTTTTAGATACTCTGTAATCCTGATAAGAAAAAGATGGTCATATGAACGACGAACCTGCAAAAAACGAAACGAATGAAGAGGAAGAAGTTCTGCATACATTTGATATGTATCACTTCTTCTCCCGTAAAGACGTGCTGTTAGCGATCATTCTGATCGTCTTGTTGCTCGCCTATGTCGTGTTTCAGAGCATGTTCGCGCCACAGGCGGCGTAAGAGGCGCGTAAAGGATGGTCGAACAAACGTTCAATTCGGCTGTCATAGCGTCGGCCTACACCGGATGGGTTATTATTCCTGAAGCACTTTCCGATTTATATGAAGCTGTAAAACCTCTGCGTGAGGAAATGGAGCGCCGCGCAGGTTTGCAACAGGCGGATGTGCTGTCGCGCGAGTATAGGGATGGTATTCGTGCAGAAATGGAAGGGGTGTTCCCGAATTTACAGCGTTTCGAAGCCGCAGCTACCGCTTATTACGATAAAGGCGGGCGTGCGCTGTCACGGGAAGCCGCTTGGCCACACTTGCGGGACTTGGCCGATACATGGATTTCCGATCAGACAATAGAGATTGACGGTTAGCGTAGTTTGCATAATTCATCTTGGCGTGCTAAGACCCTAATATTCTGAGTTAGACAGGGACAAACAGCATGCAAAAACGGTTCACCTCCCGTGATATTGCGGCCGCGATAATATTTGATCTGCGTAAGATCGACGGATCAGAAAAATATCTGCAACATACCAATGGTTCACGCCTTCTTATTGACCGTTTCGCAAGGACGGCCGAGGGGGAGGCCACTGACAGCTGTAAGGGTGTAGATGGTGATCTTTCAGCGAAATCATTGAGAGCAAGGTTATCTGCACGTATGAGCGGTTCACAGGAATGCGTGTATACATTCTATAATGCCGTTCTGGCCTATGATGAGCAGTGCGAAACGTTGAAGCCGGGGTTGATCGAACAGGAGAGCCGTGTTGCGCTGCTGGGCCATATCATTATCGGTGAAGACCGTTCGGTTGATATATCCTAGGATTTCCTTATAAGGGCGATTGCGGCATCATCGCATTGTGACCTGATCTCTGCGCCTTCGGGCGGGTCGTTGGCATCTACATATTGTAGCTTACGTTTTCCCAATCCACGGTAATGCATACGGGCGGTTAGTTCCTGCCCGATATAGCACCCCTTATCGTAATCAATGGCGTTGATCTGATCCATATTGCCTTCATCCATCGTCGATTTATCGGGAATCAAATCGCGGCTGCCGTCGGGGATGCCCAGCTTTATACGGTGGATGTCCCATTCCCCGAACGGCTTTGACACGATGCCTTCCGGCTTTTCGAATGTCCGGCTACCCATTTCGGGGTCTCGGGGGTCGGGCAGGCCCAATGGCTCACCGAATACGGCATAGACTTCGTTTTGCTCTTCGACTGAAATCTGCACATCCTTGCGCAGACGATACATATTCAGGCGACGGTATAAGTCTTGTGCGCGTTCGCCGCCTTCGCAATCGAGCAGGATGAAATCTTTCCCCCAGATGCAGAAAAAATCATGCAGGAATTTTCCTTGCGGCGTGAGTAGGCAGGCATAAACCATTTGTTCAGCCGATAGCTTTTCCAGATCGTTGGTGATCAGGGCTTGCAGGAATTCAAAACGATCGGGGCCTTCAATATGAATGAGGCCCCGGTTCGGTAAGCTGACATAGAATGTCATATCGGTATGCTGATTATTCGTTGAGTTCGCCGAAGTCGCCGTTTTCATTCGTGTTCATTTTTTCGCTGTATTGGCGTGCTTCGAATTCAGGCGTGTAGTCATAGTCGACATGTGCACGGAGATAATTCTCGCGGCCACGACGTGTAACTTCATATGGTGCGTGTTCTACGCGTTCCCAACCACGCTCATACATGCAGCCTTCGAAGTCTGTGTAATCGCTGTGTTCTGCGAAGAGGTGTTTTTCACGCTCGGGCATATCGTAGTCGCGCAACGCTAGTTCGTCGGGGTTGAGCGTCTTGCCGGCCAGATCAGTCGGGATCGCATCTTTCAGAGTGCCGAGGCGCTCTAATTCGCGAAGTTCGACAACGCAGCGGGATATGTCACGGTTTAGCATTTGCTGGGCTTTTGGCCCTTGTTGGTAGATAGATTCGGAAACGCTGACACGTTGCCAGAATTGCCCGCCTATGTCCCCGACACTTTTTCCGGGGGTACATGCACCCGTAGTTGCTAGGGCTGCGACGCTAAGAGTCAAAACGGTGAATTTTTTAAACATGAGCGGGATTTCCAAATAAATGCCTTACTTATAACGACTTTGAGCATAGCAAGCCTTATACGCGTGCTCAATCCTGATTTGTTGAAGTATCCCCATCCATCCACCATGTTTCAAGAACTAAACCGTAAAGCGGCGTAGTTTCGGGGCGTTGTATAGGGCTCCAGTATGCTACGTGGTCAACACCAGCATAGAAAAGCGGGACCATATAGTGGCCTTCGAGCAGTTTTGCATCGAGCTTTTGCATGGTTTTGACCAATTCTTCGCGTGTTACTGTGTTTGCAACTGAGCTCGCCAGTGAATCGATTTCCTCATCACAAATACCGGGATAGTTAAAACGGCCTTCCTGTTCTGCGGCTTCACAGCTCCAGTACACGACTTGTTCGGTACCGGGGGAGAGTGTGGATTGCCAGTGATGCAAGACCATGTCGTAGTCGTAAGTATTCAGACGGCGTACGAAGCCCGCAGAATCAGTGACACGAATTCTCATATCAATGCCGAGACGTTTCAGGTTTTGCTGGAAATGCAGAGCGATTTTTTCTTCTTCGGGGTTTTGCAGGATTAGTTCAAAAGACAGTGGTTCGCCGTTTTTGGTTTGTGCACCGTTCTCGACGGCCCATCCTGCTTCTTTCAGAAGGGTGGAGGCTTCACGCATTTTTGCACGCAAGTCATATTCGGCGGTTTCCGGCGGGGCACGGAAGGCAATGGCTTCGAATTCGGAGTTGGGGAAGTAGGAGGTGATAAATTTTTGTTCATTATCGAACAGGATTTCGTTCACGGCCTGCCGGTTGAACAGTAAGCCGATCGCTTCGCGCACGCGGATGTCATCAAACGGTGCACGGCGTGTGTTGAAGATAAAGCCTTTGGTTTTTTCGGGGCGGCCATGGGGCAGGGCCTCTTTGATAACATCCCCCGTTTCTATGGCAGGGAACGTGTAAGCTGTTTTCCATTTGCGTAAGTTGCCCTCGCGGCGGAAGGTTACTTCGCTGGACGCGAACCCTTCGAAAGCGACGGAGTTATCGCGGAAATACTCATAGATGATTTCGTCGAAATTGTTGTGCCCGACATTGGTTAGGTTGTCCTTCGCCCAATAGTCGCGATCGCGTTTATAGACAATGCGGCGACCAGGATCGAAGCTTTTGATTTTATAAGGACCACTGGAGACAGGGATATCGAGCGTAGTGGAATCGAATTCCCGGCCGGTCCAGTAGGTTTTCGACAGAACGGGCATAATCGCCATGATCATTCCTGTTTCCCTGTCGTAGCCTTTACCGAATGTGAATTTAACGCGGTTGCCGTCCAGCTTTTCGACATTATCGACGAGTTGATAAATACGGCGCATATTCGGGCGACCGGCCTCCTTCAGTGTCTCGAAGGAGAACAGTACATCATCAACCGTGATTGGTGTGCCGTCATGGAAGCGGGCTTCCTCATTGATTGTGAAGGTGATGGAAGAGCGGTCCGCAGGCATTTCCGCATTTTTCGCGATTAACGGGTATAGCGTGAACGGTTCATCCCATACACGCGCCATCAAACGGTCGTAGAACAGGTGCAGCCCTTGCACGGATTTGCCCTTGATCGAGAACGGGTTGAGGGTGTCAAACGTTCCCGTTGCGGCGATTTTCAGTGTACCGCCTTTCGGGGCTTCGGTATTTGCATACTCAAGATGCGTGGCGTCCGCGCTGTATTTCGGGTCGCCATGCATAGCCAGACCGTACGGATCTGCTGCGAGCGCCGCTATCGGAAGCAGTGCCGTTATCAGAACTGTCGGTATCAGGCGTTTGATCATGCGGCCTTCGATAAAAAGTCTTTGTATGAAGCTTGCGGACGCGGGCCCATGTGGCTGATGACTTCAGCAGCGGCCAATGAACCCAGTCTTCCGCAGAGTTCCAAGGTTTCACCTTGTGTAAAGCCATAGAGGAAGCCGGCGGCGAATTGGTCGCCTGCGCCTGTTGTATCTACGACCTTATCGACCTTTGCGGCTTCGATGTGGATGTCCTGACCTTCACTAACAATCACTGAGCCTTTCGGTCCGCGTGTCAAAGCCGCGATTTCCACATGTTCACTAATTGCGCTTTTTGCATCGTCGAAATCATCTTGCATGAATAATGACTTAATCTCTTCTTCGTTCGCGAAAAGGATGTCGACGTGACTTTCTACTAATTTCAGGAAGTCAGAACGGTGACGATCGACGCAGAACGGATCGGAAAGTGTAAGCGCAACGCGGTGTCCGGCATTGTGTGCTGCCTCAGCGGCGGCAATGAATGCTTGTTTGGCGGTGTCTTTGTCGAACAGGTAGCCTTCCAGGTATGTGACTTGTGCGTCGGCAATTAAATCTTCGTCGATATCAGTGGCCGTTAGCTCCACACTGGCGCCCAGAAATGTGTTCATAGTGCGCTGCGCATCCGGTGTGACGAGGATCAGGCAACGCCCTGTCTTTGCGCCTAGCGCAAGAGGTTGTGTGTCAAAAGTGATACCCATGGAGCGTAAGTCATGTTGGAAAATTTTACCCAATTGATCATCTGCGACCTTGCCAATGAAGCCACCGTTACCGCCGAAAGATGCGAAACCCGCCATGGTGTTTCCTGCTGACCCGCCAGAGCTCTCAACGCCTTCGGGCATTTGAGCGTAAAGTTCAACGGCACGAAGTTCGTCAATAAGCGTCATCGCGCCGCGCTCCATTCCGTTTTCTTTATGCTGGTTTTCGATGAATTCGTCATCAACTTGGGTAAGAACGTCAACGAGGGCGTTTCCAACAGCGACAACACCTAATGAGGGGTTAGACATAAGCAGTAATCCATTTCTTGTGTGATTCGTACAAACTCGGTACAACAATTACAGAATTCAAACGAGCAAGCCAAGGATTGAGTGGAGCTATGCCCAAAAAAGCCACGCCCCCCAAAAAAACGCCAAAAAACGCCAAAAAGGCCGAAATAGATGTCAAAGCTCTGGTCGTTCTAAAGGCGCTGGACCTTGCTGAGGAGCAGGGGTGGGAGAATGTTTCCCTGAATGATATCGCGCGTGAGGCTGGTATCTCCTTGGTTGAGCTGTTCGAGGTCGTTGATGACAAGATGGATGTTCTGACGCTGTTCGGCCGCATGATCGACCGACGTGTTCTAGAGGTCATCGGTGAGCCTGATCCGTCCATTTCTGCGCGTGACCAGCTGTTTGACATTTTGATGGAGCGGTATGAAATCCTGAATGATTACCGTCCTGGACTTTTGGCTGTATTGAAGTCTTTCAAGTATGACCCTAAGCAGGCGATGTTTTCCGCACCGTATTTGTGCCGTTCCATGAGCTGGATGCTGGAGGCGGCGGGGCTTGAGACAGGAGGTATTCGCGGCGCAGCTCGCGTTGCGGGATTAACCGCCCTTTACGTGAAGGTTTTGCGGACATGGAAGGATGATGAAAGTCCTGATCTGGGCGCGACTATGGCGGCTTTGGACAAAGACCTCGAGCGTCTGGAGCAATTCGCCAATACACTAGGGTTCGCGTAAAAACTAACCTTGCTGGAACGCTTTCAGCGTTTCGTTCACTTCATCACTATACGGAATAGAGTCATATTCGCCCGGTTTGGACGCTGATAATGTTGCGGCGACCAGAGAGCGGATCAACGCCTTATCAAGGCCTAAACCCGCATATAGACAAGCTGCGAAAGTTCCGCAAAACGCGTCTTGTGAACCTTCGGGATGAAGCCATTGCAGGTGGTCGAGTGAGATTTTCGGAATAGGGCTGGAGGCGCCTGTTTTTAAACGTAGCTCGCAGCTGCCGTCGTTGTTTAGAAAGATGGTTGTCAGTTTAGGGTAGGCGCTTAAGTCGCCGAGTGCGTTCTTCGCTGTAGACGGCGCAATCAGGTAATCGACAAGCTTTAATGTCGAGCTTTCAATATCAATTCGCGGTGACAGGTTCAAAATCGTTGTTGCAGCTTTGTTTTTTGCAATTTCGAAAACGGCTTCTGTTTCCGTCATGTCCAGTTCGGTTTGTGTCAAAACAACGGAACGGTCATTGAGAACTTCTTGCGGAATCTGCTCGGCGGTTGTTTTTTCACTGGCCCCGAGCGCGATGATCGTGCGGTCTTCGTTACTGATGTATGTCGCCGTACCGGTTTGTGCATGGTCGGCTTTTGCAACGCCGGATGTGATGACACCGTGTTTGCGTAAGCGCATCAGGATGTGTTTTGAAAGCTCATCATCGCCGGTTCGCCCAACCAGAGCCGTTTTCCCGCCGGCCTTGGCTGCTGCGAGAGATTGCAATGCGCCTTTGCCACCTACGCTGTTTGCATAAAGTTTGGCAAAACTAGTCGAACCGACGACGCTATCGGGGTCATCTTCGATCGTAATAGATTGCAGAATTGAGCCAAAAACCAGTATCATTTAAGCGGAAACCTGTATTGAAATGCTTGCTTTTCTAATCTTCAGGGTATACAAAACGGACCCATTAGAGAACGTTCTGCTTTTCTTTTACAATAACTAAAACAATATTGATAAAAAAGAACGGTATTCATATGAGCCAATTCGATTACCAAAACCACTTTGAAGATTGCATCAAGGACGTGAAGCGCGAAGGGCGTTACCGTACATTTGCAAATCTGGAGCGTATCGCCGGACAATTCCCGAAAGCGATGTACAGGCCTGATGACGGTTCCGAAGCGCGCGAAGTGACGATTTGGTGTTCGAATGATTATCTCGGTATGGGGCAACATCCTGTTGTTTTGAAAGCCGCACACGAAGCGCTGGAAAATTCAGGCGCAGGCGCAGGCGGTACACGTAATATTTCCGGTACAACCCGTTATCATGTCGAATTGGAAGAGTCGCTGGCTGATCTGCATCAAAAAGAAGCCGGTTTGATCTTCTCATCCGGATACGTCGCCAATGAAGGTGCGCTGGGCGTTATGGGTAAAATTCTGCCTGAATGTGTGATCTTTTCCGATGAATTGAACCATGCTTCTATGATCCACGGGATGAAGGATTCCAAGGCAGAGAAGAAAATCTACCGCCACAATGATTTAGAACATCTTGAGGAGCTGCTGAAATCTGTTGATATCAAGCGCCCGAAGATTGTTGCTTTTGAATCTGTTTATTCCATGGAAGGGGATATTGCCCCGATCAAAGAAATTTGCGATCTGGCTGAAAAGTACAACGCGCTGACTTATCTTGATGAAGTGCATGGCGTTGGTTTGTATGGGCCACGTGGTGGCGGTGTTGCCGAAGAGCGCGGCTTGCTTGACCGTATTGATGTTATTGAAGGCACATTCGGTAAGGCCTATGGCTGTATGGGCGGTTTTATTACTGGCCCGACCGAGATTGTCGATTGCGTACGTAGTTTTGCTTCAGGCTTTATCTTCACAACGAGTTTGCCGCCAGCGGTTTTGGCTGCTGCACGTGCGGCTGTCGAGCACTTGAAGGTTTCCGATATTGAGCGTGAACGTATGCGTCGCAATGTAAAACTGTTCAAGGATATGCTGGAAGCTGCCGATCTGCCGTTTATGCGCGGTGAAAGTCATATCGTGCCGCTTATTGTCGGTGAGCCGAATTGTTGCCGCGAAGTGTCCAATATCCTGATGGATGAGCACAATATATATGTTCAACCGATCAACTATCCGACTGTGCCGAAAGGTACGGAGCGCCTGCGTTTGACTGCCACGGCCGCGCACTCTCAGGAAGATGTGAAGCACATGGCCAACACGCTACAGCATCTGTGGGCGACGCACCACGCGCTTATCAAGGCTGTTGCATAAGTCATTAATCATTAAAAACTAATATTTGATTTTTTCCGCTAAACCCTGCTATTTATTTTTGCATAAACAGGGAAATCAGCGATGGAAATTTTCGCTCAACGTATACATGGAGATCCGCAGGACCCCGTCCTGACACAGAGTGGCATGAAAGTGCGCGATGTGCTGGCGCTACGTGACCAGGGTATGAGGGCACCGGAAATCCTGAAGATGCACCCCGAACTTACTGACGGTGATATTGATATATGCAAGGCGCTTGCGATGATCTCTTTGGAGGACCGTTCCGAGTATCGCCGCAACGCTGCTGGGATTACGCCGCGAAAAAGTCCCAAGGACCACCGTCCTATCAAGTTGTTATTTGATGAAAATCTGAGCTGGAAGTACATTCCTGCGCTTCTCGATCGTGTGGCTGCGGTTAGTCATATCGAATTGGAAGACATGAAGAGTGCCGCCGACCTCGATATCTGGCGTGAATTTACCAGTAACGGAAGCCGTGCGGTTATCATTACGCGTGATTATGACTTTGTTCAGCTTGCTGAAGTGTTTGCGATGGAAGCGATGCTAAGGAACAGGGCCTATAAAGGTATTGATGATGATCTGAAGCAGTTTCCGTTCGTTGTGCATATCGACAGCGCAAAGCCCAAGCGTGATAAGTCCGAGCGTAAAACCCGTAAAGGTAAGAAGAAGGCCGACTTTTTGAGTAGAGAAGGTATGGTCGAGGCATGTAGTAAGCAGGCGCAAAATTTTGCCAAGGAAGCGAATAAGGAACCGCAGAGAACGGTTTATATGGGGCTGACCAGAAACGGTTTGCGGCAGGGATTAAGATTGCCGGATATTTTTAAGAAATACAGAACAGGCCGTCATATTGACGAGCAGAGTAAAGTCACGTCCTTGCGTGATGCTGATCTTGCCGAAGAAGTGGATTGGAGTGCGCTGAATAAAGTCCGTGCGCACGTAAGTTATAAATCAGGCATCCCGTTGGAGCCTGTCGGACCTGAAGATTATCTCTGATATTTAAACGCGAATATTGACGTTGCGTCCGCGCGTTGCGGCGGCAACAGTTTCAGCCGATTCCTGTAGAATCGCTGCGATCGCCTGATCAGCCTGTGCATTTTGCTTGATAACTGAAAGAGCAACATTCTGTTGTGTTAGCGCGGCTTGGGCCGCTATTCCTGCTGGTACCGTGGTCATGTCCTTTTCCCTTTGTACTAATCCTTAGTATATCACAAAAAGCTTTTACAAACCTTTAAAAACTCAGGGTTTCGTTATTTGAACAGGCTTTTGAAGCGGTGATGAACGTCAATGGCATGCATGCCGGGGCCTGGTGGAAGCTCTCCGCCTTCGATGTCGGCATGAACGAAGTAAGGGCCGCTTTGCGGATCAACGGAATCCATGTCCTGCAATTGTATGGTGCTTTTGAAGCCGGGGTAGGCGGCGGAGATGTTGCTCCAATCCACACCTGTACCCGGTACAGGTAGGGATTTGGTGAATTCATAGACACCGTTATCCATGACGACGACAATCATATTTGACGGCGCAATGGCCGAAATGGTGGCCAGAGAACTCATATTCATGCCCAGTGCACCGTCGCCGCATGCCGCGATGACAAGGCGGTCTTTATGGCTCATGGCGACACCAAGGGCGACGGAGGACGCCATGCCCATCGGGCCTGACAGATACAGGTTTTCGGGGCGGTCTTTGGCGGCTTTCAGCCATAGGGATTGCGAACCGATATCCGCGACAATCAGCGCGTCGTGTTTTTCCGCGAACTCTACGAGTTGTTCGAAGGCTTGCGCTTGTTTCATTTGGGCATGCCTTCTGAAATTGTGACAAAAGCGGGTTCGCCCGCACCTTCGGAGCGCGCCATAGCCTTAGGGATGTTGACATGCAGGTCTTCCCAAGACGATGGGTGGACGAATAAATTCATCGCGCCTGTTGTTGCCTCGAAGCTGCGGTATTTATTCGGGTCGTAAGAGTTTGAATCGTTAATCCCGCCGCGATGCGCGATTAGGCACACAAAAGGTGTTTGGTATTTCTGGCACAACGTGGTGAACGCGCCGATGGAGTTCAGGAACCCTGAATTTTGCATCAGCACGAGTGCGCGTTTACCGCTCATGGCGATACCGGAGGCAATGCCGAAACATTCTTCCTCACGCGCGGCGGCGATGTAGTCAAAGCGGTCGTCGTCGCTTAGGCCTTTAATCAAGGGGACGATCCAGCCGTCGGGGACGCCTGTCGTTTGGTGGATGTTGTGTTCGTCTAATGTGTCGAGGATTTGATCAATCATTTGATGAGCTTAGGTGATTCATCCTGCAAATGCATCAATCGCTTTTGCCATCTTGATGTCTTTTTCGGATATCCCGCCCGCATCATGTGTCGTTAGGGTGATATCCACCTTGTTATACACATTGAACCATTCGGGATGGTGGTCCATCTTTTCGGCAAGTAAGGCGATACGCGACATGAAGCCCCAAGCCGCGTTGAAGTTTTTGAATTTGAATGATTTCTCAATCGCGTCTCTGTCTTCCGGCTTTGTCCAGTCGTCCAGTGTGGACAACTCCTCTTGTAAGGTCTGTGGATCAATCTTGGCGGTCATAATGCTTTCCATTGTTCGGTTTCGCGATTCATCGTAACGTAAAAACGACTCAAATTGCATCTTGATTCACGGTGTCTGTTTACACAACAGGGACGTGCGACATCTTTGGCGCAGGTCGTCTATGTTTGGGAATACTGATTATAAAATGGGGGCAGGGTTATGGGGTCAAAACGTATTATTATGAATTACACGGTTCCGCCAAGTCTGGATGACGTGGAGGTTATGGTTTCGGAGGCGATGGAAACATTGCCTGAAGAACTTATGGAGTTTTGTGACGGTGTTGCGCTTATCATCGAGGATTTCCCCGACGAAGCGCTGGAAGACGAGTTGGATATCGATGATCCATACGACCTGATAGCCGTTTATAAAAGCGGCAAGGAGATTTCCCCCGGTGTTGAGCGCAAAACCGCTAATGACGACGATGTGCTGATGATTTTCCGCAGGCCTTTGCTCGACATGTGGTGCGAAAGCGGAGACGACGTTAATGCGGTAATTCGTAATGTTCTGATCGAGGAATTAGGCAAAAATTTCGATTTTTCCGATGATGAGATCGAGGAGATGGCGGAAAGGCATTATCAGGGAATGCTTTAAAATCACGCCTTTAAATTATGATCTTTTAAAAAGGTTGTGCTAGACTAGAGGTGGTACGTGATTTTGGACGTGGTGAGCATTTTGTGGTGGTAAGACCCCTTTTTAACATTCTGCTTTTTGTAGCTTTTTTCGGCATCCCGCTTGTGGTGGATGCTGCTTCGACGCGTCCGATTGATATTTCTCCCGCATGTGATCCCGAATTTTATGATGTTCTTGCCGCGCGTTCATGGCTTGAAGGTCAACGTGAGGTTGAGGTTGCAGAACGTCTTATCCTAAAGCCTGACAGTGTTTTGGAATATTCCTGTTTTGATGACCGTATGGCCGAGTTGGCCGCGGGTGCGAACCTTATGTTCAGTGATAACGTCTCTGCGCCCGGTCCGTTGTTTACAAGCCACGGAACAGGTGCCTCCAGACCCGATATCATGGGGCCACCGCCTGTGTCGCAGCCGGATATTCCTATCGGTGACCCTGGGCCAAACCCGCCGGGCACACCGTCCGTTCTACTGTCCTCACAATTGGATAACAGCTTAAGCCAGACCGTTCGTACGCCGTATTTTGCGTATGCAGGTATCAATTTCGGCCATGTTTATGCCGGTGGTACATATTCGACGATTCCGCCACCTGCTGCGTCTTGTAACGCGATGAACGCGGTTTGGTTGTTCCTGAAATGTCAGGATTTCGATATTAACCAGTTCCGTACATTGCTGGAACTCAGCTTGGTTGACCCGAGAGACATGCCTTTGCCATGTAATGATCCAAACCGCGGTACCAATTGGGCTGATAATTTGGCGGCAGCGTTTCCGAACCCCGGTACAGACGGTGCGGTTGATGCTATTGAGCCAGAGCAGGCGAAGTTCGATGCCAGAGTTGGCGGTAGCTGTTCTGAAGATCCAATCGAGACAGGTTTGACTGTTACAATCGGCGGTTCAACGTTTAATGATGCTGTTTGTCCTACACCGGGTTGTTACTTCGACGGTTCAGGCGGTTCTTGCCAGTAACACTGCGTTTTAAAAAATAGATAAAATTTTACGTATTTTTAACGTGCTGCGTTTTACCATTAAAGTAGGTAGATTTATTTTGGGGTTATTGTGAGCATATTTTCATCGATTAAATTAAGCTTTTTCAGTGCTTTAGTAGCGTTAGGCGCTTTTGCACTCTTTCTAACGCCTACAGATGCCAACGCGCAAAACGGTTCGCATAACTGTATGGAAACGTCGATTAATGACGTTATTTGTCCACAAAATACCGATGTAGCGCCCCCAGGTAGTGCGGCAAACCCGTTCGGTTTAACAGGAGGCACCATCTTTGGTACCGGTTCTCCTTTGTTTACAGGTGCTTTGGGCGGTGTATTGGGCGGTGGAAGCCCTGTATCTGCTGCTTTGAATTCATTGCTTGATGGTCTACCCCCGAATTTGAGACAAGCTTTGTTGTCACAGCTTGCAAGTATGGACCTCAATAATCTCAGTGCTTCAGACCTTACAAATCTCATCGGTACGTTTAGGGCCATGCAGGCGCAGTACGAGCTTCTCGAGACATTAGGCTGCGGTGCCGGTCCGTTAAACCCTGACTTCCTCGTATACGCGCAGAACGCATTCGCCCAGCAGGCAGGTCAAATCGACTTAAGCCAAGTTGTATCTGGCGGACTTAGCATTAGTACGCTTACAAGCGGTTTCCAAACAGATATTATTACGCAGATTTGTGCGCCTCCACCTCCGGCACCGACGGGTATCGGTACAACACCGGTCGGCAGTCCAACTGCACCGGGTGGAACAGGTACGGTTACACAACCGGCAACACCGACAACAACAAACCCACCGGGTACGGTTACAGCGCCAAGTGAAGTAACAGACAGCAGCTGTTGGGATCTGTCTAAATCTCAACAAGCGATCAATATTTCCCAGACAGACAATGCCGGTGGCGGTTATTGTGCCAAGGGTGTCGCGAACATTATGTTGGCTATGGGGTTCAGCGTTACTCGTGGTAACGCCCATGACTGGGATGATACGTTGCCATCAAACGGCTGGACGCTATTGAACATGCCGCCAGAGCAATGCCCGCCGGGTTCTATTCTATGGTTTGACTCTGACGTTCGCGCAGGAAAGCCTCTTTCTACTTACTCAAGCGGTAAGGTGACAGGTGGTGCGAAATACGGACACGTCGAAATTGTAACGACGACCTCGGATGGCCAGCGTTTATACGTTTCGGATAAGGCCAGAAGTAACTGGGGTGGTACGGTTCCTCACAACTATGGTGGGTGTTACACTAGCTGTCCATAAACTTTTAACATCGGAAATTTAGCAATGATGAAGTATTTTAAATACGCAGTTTTGTCACTGGTTTTGGTTGTATCCGCAGGCTCCATGGTATTTGCCCAGGCGCTGGAGGATAAGGGCAGCATGACCCTGAAAGATACGTCTTCGGATGTAGAGACAGTGACATATTACGGTCAAACATTTACGCCTGCCACGAATGCGGAAGGGGCTTATAATTCCGATTACACATGGAAGGATATGAAGCCTTACGTTGAAGAGTTATTGCCTGAGGCCAAGACTAAACGTAAGAGCCCCGAGAAGTTATGTGAGCATCTGACAAAGCTGGAACGTCTGTATATGCAGAATTATGAGATGGCTTTGGAAAACATTTCCAAGGAATACGAAGATATCCTGAAGCCTGAGACAGACCTGCAGGTTGCGCAGCTTTTGAAGGTTAAAAACGGGCTAGTGGACTTGATCGAACTTAACCCGAAGATGGAAGGCAAGGTTGCTATGGCACAGGCCGCACACAACCAGTATTTGGGTATGATGATGCTAGCGGATGGTGCACGTTTCCGTTTCTGCCCGCCTGAAGAGCGGGAAATCGAGAACTAGAACTTTAGGCTCTAGAATCCCTTTTCAAGATAAACAGCCATCCGGCGGGCAAATTCCGCCGGATTTTTTACGGGCTCGCCCTGAATGATTCTGGCCTGATCCAGCAATAGCTTCGTGATGTCCTTGAAATCTGCTGACTTGCCGTCAGTTTTTTCCAGCTTTTGTATGAGCGGGTGCTTCACGTTCACTTCAAATACGGGTTTGGCATCACCTGCATATTTCTGGTGGATTTTCAGGACACGTTCCATGTGCATGTCCACGCCGCCATCTTGCGCAACCAGACATACAGGTGAGTCGGTCAGGCGTTTTGATACGCGGACATAGGCCACATCATCGCCGAGAACTTGTTTGATATTCTCGAGAAGGTCTTCATGAACATCATCAAGGTCTTCTTTTTTCTCGTCTGTTTCTTCTTCTTTTTTATCGAATTCGATATCACCGCGTGTGACGGATTTGAAGGTTTTGCCTTTATAGTCTGTGGCTGTTTGCAGCCAGAAATCGTCGATCGTATCTGTGAAGAACATCACTTCGATACCGCGGGACTTAAAGCCCTCAAGTTGTGGTGAGTTTTTCAACGTATCCAGATTTTCACCACTCAAATAATAGATATCTTCCTGATCATCGCTCATGCGCTCCACGTACTCATCCAAGGACGTCAGCTTTTCACCGTTGTCGTGGGTCGAATAGAAGCGGCAGATTTTGAAGATACCGTCGCGGTGTTCTTCTGCGTCATACAGGCCTTCTTTAATGGCCGGACCGAACTGTCCCCAGAAGGTGATGAAGGCGGCCTTGTCATCGCGGCTTAGTTTGTCGAGGTCGCTGAGCACGCGGCGTGCGACGCTGGAACGGATTTTGGCGATGACCGGATTATACTGCAAAGACTCTCGGCTGATATTCAACGGCAGGTCTTCGGAGTCGATAACGCCACGAACAAAACGCAGCCACGGATACATAAGACCGTCTAGAGATTCCGAAATCATCACGCGACGAACATAGAGCCGAACTGCACTTTTGCGTGACGGGTCGTAAAGATCCCATGGGCGCAGTGTCGGGACGAATAGCAGGGCGCTGAATTCAATTTTACCTTCCGCACGCCAATGAGATGTCAGGACGGGTTCATCCAGACCGTGTGTGATGTGGCGGTAGAATTCTTCGTATTGTTCCGGCGTGACATCGCTTTTTGAGCGTGTCCAGATTGCCGATGCTTTATTGATCGGCTGGCCTTCGCCTTTTTCAGTTTCTTCGGGCGAATTGTTGAAGATTTTGAAATCGATGTGATCGGAGTAAGTTTCAACTGTGTCCTTGATTTTCTGATCGATCAGGAAGTCGGAGCCGTCGTCTTTTATGTTCATGATGATCGCTGTTCCACGCTCACCATCCAGCTTGGCTTCCTCTTCCTTTGTGGCTTTGCGCACATTAAAGCCTGTTGCGCCGTCACTTTCCCAAACCCAAACGGCTTTTGATCCGGCCTTACGGCTGACGACAGTGACGAAGTCGGCGATCATGTAACAGGCATAGAAACCGACACCGAATTGGCCGATCAGTTTCAATGGGTCATCCGCGCTTTTCATTTTTTCCATGAGTGCGGCTGTACCTGATTTTGCAATTGTACCAAGGTTATCGATCAACTCGGCCTTGCCCATACCGATACCGTTATCGACCACCGTCAGTGTGCGGTTATCTGTGTTTTTGTATACGTGAATGCGGAACTGGCTTTCATCAGCGATGAGTTCCGGTTTCTGAATTGCGTCATAGCGTAGGCGGTCGCAAGCATCGGCACTGTTCGAAATCAATTCCCGCAGGAAGACATCGTGGTTGGTGTAAAGGGCGTTGGCCACAATGTTTAGCAAGCGGGAAACATCCGCGCTGAAATTCATTTGACCATCGTCTTTTGTTTGTTTTGCCGTTGCACTCATTTTACGCATCTCCTTATCATTGCTCGTACGCTATGAATGTATTTGAAAGGTTTTTGAATCTTTACACGTATAAGCTTAGTAGGTGTTTATATAGCAGGATCTGGGGAGAATGAACCATGCGTTTATCAATTTTTTTCAATTTCGGGATTATTACGCTCGTTTTTTTGCAAATATCTTTTGGCGCGGGCTTTGCGCATGCCGAGGAGCGCACATTGATGCATAACAATCAGCAGCGGCATTACATTATTGATAAGCCACAGAATGTTGCAGAAGGAACAAGGTCACCTTTGATTTTTGTTTTGCATGGCGGCGGCGGTAATGGTGAAAGCGCGAAGAGGATGACAGGTTTTACGGAGCTGGCTGTACCGCGCGGCGCTATCGTGGTTTACCCGACGGGTTCGGGGAAGTTTGCCCGTATCAAAAAACTCAAGACATGGAATGCAACACATTGCTGCGGGTATGCGATGGAAAACAATGTCGATGATGTCGGTTTCATAAGGGCGTTGATTGATAGATTGGTTGCACATGATAACGCCGACCCGAAACGTGTTTATGTAACGGGGATGTCCAACGGCGCAATGATGACCAACCAATTGGGGGCTGCGCTTTCTGATAAGATCACCGCCATTGCCCCAGTGGTTGGAGGCATGTTCGGTGATGAGCAAAAGCCTGATTATCCTGTTTCTGCGTTGATCATAAACGGCAAGCTGGATGAGTCCGTGCCGTTGATCGGTGGTCAGAGTGACGGGCGTTTTAAGAGTTCATGGGATGGTACGCCGCTTAAGCCTTCTTCATATCAAGGAACATTCTGGGCTGCGGCGAATGGATGTGTTTCCGATCCTGTAACAACACAGCAAGCCGGAGCTGCTTTGACGGTTGAGAGATATCAATGTCCGAAAGGGCAAGAGGTTGAGCGGATTGTTGTGAATAATGGCGGTCATGCGTGGCCGGGCGGAGAGCAGGGATCAAGGCTGGGCGATAAGCCACCGCAATCGCTGGATGCAACGAAGGCAATATACGAGTTCTTTATGAGGCAGAGTAAATAAGCGCTTTGCCTTATGGGTACAGCCAGTGTGCTGTCCACACACCGTTCGCATCTTTTTTATACCTAAAGCGCGTATGCAGGCGGTCTTTATGCGCCATCCAGAATTCAATGGTTTCAGGGATCACCCGATAACCATTCCAATATGACGGGCGGGGGATGGCATCCGTATCGGCGAATTCGTCCTCATATTTTTGAATGGAAGCTTCAAGGTCTTCCCATTTTTCAAACGGTGAGGATTGATTGGACGCCCATGCACCGACTTGTCTGTTCCGTGGACGGGTTGTGAAGTATTTGTCCGATTCCTCTTCGCTGACTTTTACTACGCTGCCCGTAATGCGGATTTGTTTGCGTAAAGATTTCCAGTACCAACAGATCGCGGCTTTCGGGTTTTCCGCTAGATCATGGCCTTTTTCGCTGTTTGAATTTGTATGGAACTTGAAACCGTCTTCGTTGATTTCTTTTAATAAAACCATGCGGTTACTAGGGAAGCCGTCAGCATCGGCTGTGGCCAAGCATACCGTTTCAGGGTCGTTAAGTTCTTGTTTTTGTGCGTCTTTATACCATTGCTGGCATAATGCGATCGGGTCTGTCCCGTATTTTTCAAATATTTCAGTCGTCATAAAAAAATTGGAATGGTTTTACTGCTTCGTTCGTATATTCATTTGTAGGGTAACAATACTCATATAAGATGCGAACACAGAATCGCAATACAATGAAAGGCATAAAAGATGAAGAATTTTGGTTTATTCGCGATGTGCGTGGCAGTTTTGGCCATGAGCGCTTGTCAGACTTTGCAAGGCCGAGGAAATAAAGAACTGATCGGTGGCGGTAGTGGTGCCGTTATCGGTGGTGTTCTTGGCTCGCAAGTTGGTGACGGTTCCGGCCGTTTGATTGCAACAGGTGTCGGCGTTCTGCTTGGCGGTTTGATCGGTACTGAAATCGGTCGTTCACTTGACCAGGCTGACCGTGCGTATGCGGCACAAGCAAACCAGCGTGCATATGAAGCACCTGTTGGTGAAACAATCTCATGGAGCAACCCTGAGAGTGGTAACTACGGTCAGGTCACTCCTGTACGTAACGGTACGAGCTCTACCGGCCGTTATTGCCGCGAGTTCGAGCAGACAATCTTTGTAGGTGGTCGTCAGGAAACAGCTGTAGGTACAGCGTGTGAGAACCCTGATGGTACCTGGGATATTGTAGACTAGGGATTTATGCCTGAGAGCTTTCCTCGGGGTCTAGAAGTTCACCTTCTATAGGTTCTTCTGACGTCTCCGGGGGAAGTTCCTCTTCAGGCTCATCTTCTGTAGGTTCTTCTACGTGTCCAAACGGGCTCTGGCTGGTTTCTTTGTTAGCCGCAGCTTCAGCGCTTTGATATTGGGCCATAAGCTCAAACGCCGGACGGTAATGAGCGTAAGCGGGGTTCTGATCAACCAGCCCCATCACTTCATAAATTGTCAGATTAATACCGCGTCGTTTTTGCGCGATGATGAAGCGGTTGAACCTTTTCAGGTCAAACCATTTTAGTTTTGCGCATGTTCCGTGAAACGCATTCTGGACCATGTCATCTTCCGCATCCGGGTCATCCCTGAATAATCGGTAGGCGTTTTCAGCTTCCATCAAAGCGGGTGCACACCACCCGATCGGTTGGCCTTCCAGCAATCTTGTTGTTTGCTCGGCGGCCTTGTTGAGAAAGATTTGTGAATTGTCGTTATGGTTTACGGCCTCTATTGCCTTAATGAATGCGACACGGCACAGGCGTAGATGTGCGCGTTCATTCTTATCCTCATCCGAAAACGGATTATACAGATCATTATTCTTCAGCGGCACAGGGTTCGTGTTCAGGCTTTCTGCACATATATACGCGTTGGAGCGGATGTAGGGATCGTCCGATCCGTAAATCGCGGCGCTCAGAATTTCATTGGCGGAGAAGTCAGCCCAGACCATGTCTTGCGTGCCCAGACAGAAGCGCGTCCATTGCTGTAGGCTGAGGTCATCGTAAGTTTGTCCGATTTCCAGAGCCATCATAAAGAAATGTTCTAGCTTCCCTGTTTTTGGCGGCAGGTCGTCTTTCAAATCTTTGTAAACAACGTTTAACCCGTCAATCGCCATTGGCAGCGGGTGGTATTCGGGGAACATGTTAATCGTTGCTTTGACGCTGAGTTCGCAATAGCGTTTAACCAGACGCTGGATGGCGCCTTTTATGCCTTTGCTTTCCATCATCATGGCTGCAAAAGAATCAGCCATCAAATTCATGCGCAAATTTTGCACACGCGTTTGTGAGGCGTTCAATGCGACAATGCCGTCTTCTTCTTCTTTCAATTTTCCTGTTTCGAGGAAATAGGCATGCAGCATTTTAAAGAGACACGCATATGAGAGGTATTGCGCGGCGAAGCCTTCTTCCTCATAGAAAGCGAGCGAGTATTCCTTGAAGATCCCTAGAAAGAGGAAATCTTTTTTCATGCCGAAATTCATGAACAGCTTGCGCGTATAGGTCGCGGGGTCCAGCAGGTAGTAAAGTTGTGTGTTGTCAGCTTTAGGCCGTGCCCGTGATAGCAGCAGGTCTCCGGCAGGGTGCTCTTTGATTTCTTCTCTTTTTGACTGGATCGCCTGGTCTATGTCGCCAGTTTCGTTTATGGCAAACAACACCGTCAATGTCGGAAATTCTTCCTGAACTTCGCGGCGTATGGCGTTAAAAATGTGATCTAAATTGCTTAATTCGGCGCTCATGAACGATAAAAACCAGTTGTTGTAAAAAGCTTAGCAAGATTAGCGGAAGGTAGAAAGACACTGTGTTCAGTATTTCCTGAATAGTGCTCAACGCATAAATGCTGGACGCGTGAGCGATAATGTGTAGGATACTTGCAATAATTTTAACAGCAGCAGAATCAAGAAATTACTATGAGTTTTGAGAATACATTCCTCAAAGGTAAGCGCGGCCTGATAATGGGCGTCGCTAATGACCGTTCAATTGCATGGGGTATCGCCAGTGCAGCCGCCGAAAGTGGCGCAGAGTTAGCCTTCACATATCAGGGTGAAGCTTTAGAAAAGCGTGTCCGTCCATTGGCGGAAAAAATCGGTGCGAATATCGTTGTACCTTGCGATGTTACAGATGAAGACAGCATCGATGCTGCATTTAAAACAATCGAGGAAGAGTGGGGGCAAATTGATTTTGTCGTTCATGCGATTGCGTTTTCCGACAAGAACGAGCTGGATGGGCTGTATCTGGATACGTCACGCGATAACTTCCTGCGCACGATGGATATCTCGGTTTATTCCTTCACATCAGTAGCGCAGCGTGCAGTACCGTTAATGAAAGAAGGCGGTTCTTTGATCACGTTAACTTATTACGGTGCCGAACGCGTAATGCCGCATTACAATGTGATGGGTGTTGCGAAAGCTGCTCTGGAAGCCTCTGTACGTTACTTGGCGGCAGATCTCGGGCCGAAAGACATTCGTGTAAATGCAATTTCCGCAGGTCCGATCAAGACATTGGCGGCAAGTGGTATCGGCGATTTCCGCTACATCCTGAAATGGAACGAGTTGAACTCCCCGTTGCGTCGTAATGTGACAATCGAAGATGTCGGCCGTTCCGGTCTGTTCCTGCTGTCCGATCTGGGTAGCGGTGTGACAGGTGAAGTGCTGCATGTTGATGCGGGCTATCACACAGTCGGTATGTGCAGCGTTGAAAGCGCAGGCGAAACCGGTGAATTGCTGCAGTCCATTGCTCCGAAAAAGAATAAGGACGAGGCGGCCTAAACCACATGATCTGGTTTACGGATTACACGCTGGACCATCTTACAAACTTCCGCGGTGCAAATATGGGCGACCATATCGGTTTTGAGTTCACGAAAGTTGGTCCTGATTTTCTTGAAGGCACGCTTCCGGTTGATAATCGCACAACACAGCCCTTTGGTATTTTGCATGGTGGTGCATCCTGTGTGCTGTCCGAAACTTTGGGCAGTGTTGCAGCATGGATGACGATAGATCCCGATAAATTCCGCGCTGTCGGTCTGGAGATCAATTGCAATCACATCCGCGCAGTGACGGAAGGTAAAGTTATTGGCCATTGCGTGCCGTTACATAAAGGCCGCCGCACTCAGGTCTGGCAAACTGATATTACCGAAGAAGCCACGGGCAAACGCGTTGCTGTTTCCCGCCTGACTGTTGCAATCATCGAGCAAGGCACATTGAGCACACAAAAAGAAGCTGTGCATGTCGGCAAATAAAGGCCGCCAAACTCATAAAAAAGTGATCTGGTGATGGGTGTTGTACGAAAAAACAACATGACATCAAATGGATACATGCCCCTGCATCGATACGGGCGGAAGGTTTTTATTGTTATGTTTGCGGCCTTAGCCTCTTTGCTTAATCAGGCGTGTTCTCAAGCGGGGCTGTTTGTTGTGAATGCTCCCACATATTTCACCAGCCACAAAGTTCAAACGGATATCGTTTATGACGATGAGATAGGTCAGAAGCTGGATGTCTTTACGCCCCAAGAGGTGCGCACCGATAGTCCTATCATTGTATTTATCTATGGTGGGCGCTGGACTGACGGAAAGAAGGAAGATTACCGTTTTGTCGGTTCGTTCTTTGCCGAGAATGGCTATATTACGGTTGTTCCCGATTACCGTAAATACCCCGATGTCAAATTCCCGAGCTTTGCACAAGATGTCGCGCAGTCCATCAAATGGGTGTCCGAGACATATCCGGGCCGAAAAATTGTGGTATCGGGGCATTCGGCAGGCGCGCATCTGGGCGCGATTGTGGTCAGTGATAAACGGTATTTGCGTGAATTGGGTGTCGAACCGCAGACTTTAAGCGGATTTATCGGGCTGGCGGGGCCGTACAACTTCACGCCCGAGGATGCGGATTTAGTCGATATGTTTGGGCCGCCTGAAAACTACCCGCAGATGCAGGTGACGACATTCATCGATGGCTCTGAGCCATCGATGCTTTTGCTTCATGGGGCGGAGGATGAAATTGTCGGTACGTTTAATTACGAGAAGGTTGCGGCCAAGCTTAAAGAGCAGGGCGGAAGCGTCAAAACTTCACTGATCGACGGTTTAGGGCATGTCGAGCTTATCTCCTCCCTGACATGGATATATCGTAGTAAACGCCCCGTTGATGACCTCATCCTTGAGTTTCTGGCGGGAAAATCGGAAAAAGAGTAAGTTTTTCGTAGATTTTCAATGGCTTTCGCCATATCAATGTAAACATGTCAGGTAATCGTTTCGGCACATTGTTTCAGTATCAAAGCTTCGGTGAGAGCCATGGACCCGCAATCGGGTGTGTGGTTGACGGCGTTCCGCCGCGCATCGAGATTGATGAAGAGTTCATCCAGCAATATCTGGATAAGCGCAAACCCGGCCAAAGCCGTCATACGACGCAGCGTAAGGAGCCGGATACCGTTGAGATCCTCTCCGGCGTGTTTGAAGGGCAGACAACGGGGACGCCGATTGGGTTGTTGATCCGTAATCAGGACCAGAAATCCAAGGATTACGGCGAGATTAAAGATAAATTCCGCCCCGGCCATGCGGACTATACCTATAACGAGAAATACGGAATCCGTGATTATCGTGGCGGCGGGCGTTCCTCCGCCCGTGAAACCGCGATGCGTGTTGCGGCGGGTGCCGTTGCCCGTAAAGTTCTGGAAAGCCAGATTGGCCCTGAAGTTAAAATTCGTGCGGCTGTCGTGCAGATTGGTACTCACAAGATTGATTACGATCACTGGGACTGGGATGAGGTTGCCAACAACCCACTTTGGTGCCCTGATCCAACGGTTGTCGATGAATGGGAAGGCTATCTTGATACCGTGCGTAAAAGCGGTTCATCTGCCGGCGCGGTTATCGAATGTCATGCCAGTGGTATTCCCGCAGGGCTGGGCGCGCCCGTTTACGACAAGCTGGATGCGGATATCGCTAAAGCGATGATGAGCATTAACGCGACCAAGGCTGTTGAAATCGGCGCAGGGTTCGAAGCCGTCATGTTCGGCGGCGAGGATAATGCCGATGAAATTCAAATGCTGGACGATATCGCGGAATTCCAGTCCAACAATGCTGGTGGTATTTTGGGCGGTATTTCCAGTGGTCAGGACGTCGTTGTGCGTGTTGCGTTCAAGCCGACCAGTTCTATCCTTACCCCTGTTAAAACTATTGATAAGGACGGCAATAACACTGAAATCGTGACCAAAGGGCGTCATGACCCTTGTGTCGGAATTCGGGGCGCACCTGTCGTAGAGGCCATGATGGCTTGCGTTCTTGCTGATCACTGGTTGCGTCATAAGGCGCAATGCTTGTAGTAGCTCTTTTTCTTTGACATAATATATAGTTGTGTATAATCTTCCGCGTTTTAACGGATTAAGAACGGCTAAATATGTCTAAGGTTGAGTACGAGTTATTAGAACCCGAAGAGCGGCAAAGCAAGTGGGAGCCTGTGTCTCACAGATACTCCATCGAAGGTTCCAAAAGTCCCATCAATGAAGTTGTTTTGGATGTGCACCCATCGGGTTCACAGGATATCATTATTGGCCTGGATGTTCCTACGAACAAGAAAGATCACGTTATTCAAACGACGAAAACCCTGCTTGGTGAGGCCGGGTATGAAGCCGTTAAGTTCAATACTTATAATAGCTCCTCTTTTTCAGCAAAAATTAGTGTTGCTAAGGACGAGGTGGGTGTACTTGGTGTCGTCTCGGCATTGTCCAATGATGTGAAGACCGAGGACGGGGTGACCGCTTA
The DNA here is from genome assembly GCA_030432025.1 of Alphaproteobacteria bacterium. Lineage (GTDB taxonomy): Bacteria > Pseudomonadota > Alphaproteobacteria > Micavibrionales > Micavibrionaceae > TMED27. The sequence continues at coordinate 162,689 of JAUIIA010000002.1, read as the reverse complement.
TGCTGTCTTACCGCGCGAGGTTGTGCGTGATATCGCGATAATGGAGATGAATCGTCTGGCTGAGGGCAATGATCATTTATATGGTTCTTTTGTTGGCGGCTATGAAGGTGAATTGGCCAATTATGTTGACGTAGTTACGCAAGATACGCAGGCAGGGCAATTGCTGGGTATTGATTTTATCCGCGAGAATGGCGTATTTGCGGAAGTCACCGAAATTACAACCGAGCTAAGTTTTAACGATAGCGATGTACAAAGCCGCACTGTGGCGGCATTGCAAAAAGCCGGTGTCTCAACCAAGGTCGAAAACGGAATGGTGACGGCTGGAGGAACGATCGACATTGTTAGTCCGGTTATGGCCAGAGCAGGGCTTTTGCCGAATTCTCTTTTGCCCGCGATAGGTGAGCAGCTAAAGGTTCTGCGTCCCGAAGCTTACGCAGATTTTGATATCGGCGAAGCGTTCCAGTAATCCGTAAAATTTCGTTCTAAAATGTTAGAAGAGGGTTCGCATATTCGCTTCTCTGCGTTAGTATTTAAATATGTCGCAAAACCATTTCAGACAGCATAGACCGCTTTACCCGAATACACTGCCGACGGCTGTAAAAAAGCCGAAGTTCAAGTGGAAGGTTCTTCCGATCATCTGGACGGCGATGAAGCGCATGGCCATGGTTCTTGGGTTTGTTATGCTCGCGAATATATTTATCGCGATTACGCTTATTCCCGCCCTTATTCCCGATGATGCCGCTGTGCCGACATTGCCCGATGAAATGGTGCTGTTCATGACATTTGAGGACCAGTTCCTGGAAATTCCTGAGCCTGCGACCTTGTCCGATCCGTTTGCGGGCGATGCGTTGACGGTTCGCAAAATTGTGAATGCCTTGGACCGCGCCAGCGAAGATGACCGTGTCAAAGGCCTTGTCGCGCGTATGTATAACGGTAACTTCCAGCTATCGCAGACAACGGAAGTACGAAATGCGATCAAGCGTTTCCGTGATAGCGGCAAGTTCGCTTACATCTATTCTTCGTCATACGGTGAAGGCGGCGGCGGTTTCGGGCGTTATTATCTCGCTTCCGCATTTGAACAAATCTGGATGCAGCCGCTTGGCGTCGTCTCCATCACGGGCGTTCAGGCCGAAATTCCGTTTTTCCGCGAGACGCTGGATAAGATCGGTGTGAAGCCGCAATTCTTTAAGCGTAAAGATTACAAGACCGCATTCGAGAGCATCACGGAAAAGAATATCAGTAAGGAAAACCGCGAGACGATGCAGCAAATCATCAACGGTATCCGTGACCAGTTGACGACCGAGATTCCAAAGGACCGCGGTATCAGCGAGCAGGAATTCCAGAAGCTGGTTGATAAAGGTTTGCTGACAGCTCCCGAAGCCGAAGCGTCGGGGCTGATCACACACATGGATTATGCCGATGTGTTGCTCGACAATGTTGCAGAAAAAGTGACGGGATACCGCGACCCTGACTATCTGGAATTCATTGATGTAGAGCAATATGCGAGCGTTTTGAAAGAAAAGAATGCGAGCCTGTTTAGCAGTAAGCCAAAGGTGGCGCTGGTTTATGCGGTTGGTGCGATTATGCCGACATCTGATAGTGGCGGCTTGCCTGCGGACGGTGTGGCGGCAGCAGACGAGATTGCGCCGGCTATTCTGGAAGCTGCGGATGATTACGAGATTGAAGCGATTGTACTTCGTATCGACAGCCCGGGCGGTTCGCCGTCTGCGTCTGAAAGTATCCTTCGTGCGATTGAAAAAGCCCAAGATGAAGGCATGCCGGTTATTGTCTCTATGGGTTCGACGGCGGCATCAGGCGGTTACTGGATCGCGGCCTATGCTGACAAAATTTACGCGATGCCGACAACCCTGACCGGATCTATCGGCGTGGTGGGCGGTAAGTTCATTTTCTCCGAATTGTTGGATAAGGTCGGCGTTAACTTTGCCGAGATTGGTTGGGGGCAAAATGCCGGTCTGTGGTCCTCTAACTCTTCCTTTAGCCGCAGCGAAGCCGAGCGCTTTAATGCGATGCTGGATAATGTTTACAGCAACTTCCTGAAGCGTGTGGCCAAGGGCCGCGGTATGACGGAGGAGGAAGTCGACAAGATCGCGGGTGGCCGCGTATGGACGGGCAAGAACGCCGTTGATGTCGGTCTGGTTGATGAGCTTGGCGGCCTGGAAGCCGCTCTGGACCATGCTGCGATTATTATCGGTGAAGCGGACAGGTCCGATGTCGACATTGTCGTGTATCCGAAGCCTAAATCCGTGTTCGAGGAGCTGTTCGCATTGTTCGATACGCAAATCCGCATGGGGCAGCAAAATATGCGCATTCAGGACAAGTTCCTGAATATGGCCGAGCCTGTGGTTCATCAGATGTCGATTATGCAGAACCCCGAGCTGTATAGCACGTATGAACCGATGCGCCTGCAGTAAGCGGAGCGTTGAGGGCGCTGATTAAGCGGCTTTATCCTTGAAAATATCCTGGAGCATTTCGTGTAAGTCCTGATACGTCATCAGGATGTTACGCTTGTCATACCCTTTTTCGATGATCGCGACGGCGGCGTTCATGCCGTAAGCCAGCGGTATGATCTGGCAGGGGAGGGATTTCTGCGCGGCCTGTGCGGCGGAGACATCCTTGTGACGGTCGCCGATATACCAGATCAGGTCGCCGTCATCGTAATTATCCTTAAGCTTGCTGAGTGCGAGAATGATGGGCTCGGGGTTGGGCTTGGATTTACGGATATCTTCGCGGAAGATTGTAACGCCGAAATATTTGTCGAGCCCGAATTTCTGCACAATGTCCTGACCGTATCCTTTACCCAGACCGTTACTGACCAGTGCCAGCGGGATGTCCTGCTGTTTGAGGAATTCCAGAACGGTCATAACTCCCGGGCATGGCTCAACCAACAGCTCTACAGGCTTTTTACGCAGTTTATGGATCGCTTTGTGCACGATGATGGATTTGGGCGGTTTTACGGGTTGTTCAGGCTGCGTGAGCTGCAGCGGTCCCTTACCCTTTCGTTCGAATATCCATGTCCACAGGCGGGAAACCTTATACACCGTGTCGTCGAGCCACTCCATAAACCCCAGCAATTTGGGGTTCAGGTGGCGCACGGTTGTGCCGTCCATGTCAAATATGACCACTGAAGGTTTGGGTAAGGACATTTAGCTGAAATTAATGGCTTTTCAGCCTTATGTCGAGATAGTAAAGCGTCCTAAATGTCGGATTTTGTATTACTTTTGATCTTGAAGAACTTCTCCTGATTGCTGGCCAGACGTGTCTGCCAGTCAGGTTCGCCGGTGCTGTAAGTTACTTCCTGCTTGTAGTCGTCCATAAAGACGCAGCAGCGGCTGTCAGCCTTACATGCACGCGGCAGATCCGCCTGTGTTTGGCCACATTGGATAAGGTTTACACCGATATTTAATATAGCGCTGGCGTCTTGTGCTTTAGCACTTGTTGCTGATGCCGCCAGTAGTATCAACGCGAATTTGAGTATACGTAGCATTTAAGTCATCCTCGTAGGTTCTGGTATGATTTTTTTGTTTTTTCTCTCTCATGCCTACGAACTTGATGCTCTTATATTCAGAATACGGCTAAAATGTTTCTAAAGTTTAATCTTTCGATACAATCCAAGGTATTGTTAACCACAAAAGTGTTAACGTGAAAAATAAGCCATTGATATTAAATGCGTTATCAATGTGAAAAATTAACATTCTCAGAATGAGAAGGTTAATAATGGTTAATTTCGTGTGTTTTGACTCGCATTTTGCAAGCCGATTTTACGATTTTGGGCGGCGTTTTTTCACTTTGAGAATGGGGTGCGGAGGAGGGATGTAAGTACACCATTTCGGACAATTCAGATGCGCCGAAATTATAGGAATTGATTCATATTTTGTCAACCTGCAAACCATAAACTATCCATAGGTCTTTCGTCTTTGGAATCGTCTGGAGGCTGTATTATATCAGGGATTTCAGCGAATACTTCGTCATTTAGCTCATACACTTTTTTGATATATGTGTTCTTATATTTAATCTCTCCATTTTTTTCTTCTCTTTCATATTCAATAAGCACTTTCATTCGATCATCTGTATTTAATGTTTTTAAAGGATGATCACCGCTTAAAAACTCATTTCTGAAATCTTCGTCTCGGAGGTAAGCTTTAATAGATATTTTAGAATGGACGTCCTGTAATTCCCATTTTGCATCCTTATCAATAGTTACAGGCGATACGATGATAGTATCGAATAATTTAAATTCAGATTGAAGTTTGCGACTTCGATCTTTGGATGTGTGGTAAGGAAATTGTCCGCGTTGCACAGGGAAATTTTCTGAGTCATCAAACCCTACAGCTGCAATTTGTGGGTTATCTAAACACATTTCGTAAAAATCACTTTTAGCTTTAATTGCCTTATCAAGATTAATTTCTGGAGGAATACTTTCTTCTAATTGTTCGTTTTCAGTGGTGTAAAGGCCCACTATAATATCGTGTAAAAGCTCCCCTATTTCTTTTGAAGTCTCGTAATGTTTTATTTCTTTGCCCGTGACGCCGTGTACGAAACCTTTGAATGAATCTGTTTCGGTAAATGAAATCATTCCGCCTATAGCGCTTAGTGTTAGAGCGCCCGCAGTTATATAACCAACGCCTTTTACAACGATTTTAGTTACGGTTTTGTGAGTACCTTCTTCGTCAGGCAGTACTATTAATTCGCAATGTATTCTGTTTTCAAACAGCCGTTTGTTTACCTCTTCTAGGCAAACAATTAAAGAATTTACGGCAACGACTTGTTCTTTAGCTAAAAGAAAATGCGTAGGAACTTGAATATGTATAGGTAGACGAGCAGATTTTTCTGCTAGTTCTGCTGTAATCACGCAGCCTCACAAATACTGTTTAAAATATTCGTGAATATTACTCAGAGTTAATTGTTTTTACAATGTTTTTGGCTACTAGCCCTGCGGTTTCGTATTGTTTGGCGGGGTCGTCGTGGTCTTGGAAGACGTCCGGCAATGTCATGGTGCGGATTTTGATGCCGTTTGTCAGGTCGTTATTCGCCAAAAATTCCAGCACCATAGAGCCGAAGCCGCCGCGGGCGCCTTCCTCAATCGTCACAAGTGTTTTGTGGTTTTTGACGAGGTCGCGGATGAGGGCTTCATCGAGCGGTTTTGCAAAGCGCGCGTCTGCGACTGTGGCATCGATTTCTTCAGCGGCCTTAAGGGCTTCCTCCAGCCGCGTGCCGTAGGAGAGGATGGCAACGTCCCCTTTACCTTCACGGACAATTTTACCTTTGCCGATTTCGAGGACTTCTGCCGTTTCGGGGATGTCTACGCCTGTGCCTTCGCCGCGTGGGTAACGGAGCGCGATTGGCCCGTCATCGTAAGCGGCGGCGGTGGCGACCATGTGGCAGAGCTCGGCTTCGTCGGATGCGGCCATCAATACGAAATTCGGCAGGCAGCCGAGATAGGCGATATCGAAGCTTCCGGCATGGGTCTGGCCGTCCGCGCCGACTAACCCTGCGCGGTCCATCATGAAGCGGACGGGCAGGTTTTGAATGGCGACATCGTGCACGACTTGGTCATAGGCGCGTTGCAGGAAGGTGGAGTAGATGGCGACGAAGGGCTTAAAGCCTTCGGCGGCTAGACCGCCCGCAAATGTCACGGCGTGTTGTTCGGCTATCCCTACGTCAAATGTGCGGTCGGGGAATTCGTAGCCGAAGATATCCATCCCCGTGCCGTCCGGCATGGCGGCGGTGATGCCGACGATGCGCTCGTCTGCTTGCGCTTCCTTGATCAGTTGTTTGGCGAAGGTGGCTGTGTAGCTGGGGGCGTTCGGCTTGCTTTTCTTCTGCTCGCCCGTGACCACGTCGAATTTCTTTACGCCGTGCATTTTGGATGGCGAGTTCTCCGCGGGGAGGTAGCCTTTGCCCTTTTGCGTTTTGGCGTGGATGAGGATGGGGCCTTCGTGCTCGCCGTCACGGATGTTGCGCAGGATCGGCAGAAGCTGGTCGAGGTTATGGCCGTCGACGGGGCCGATATAGTAAAAGCCCATTTCTTCGAAGAAGCTGCCGCCGCCGACTGCTACGCGGACGCCTTCTTCGGCGCGTTTGGCGGCGTGGCGGATGGGCGATGGCAGCACGTCGAACAGGCGTTTGCCGATTTCGCGCGCGTTTATGTAGGGTTTGGAGGAGACGAGGTTCGTCAGATAGCGGCTCATCGCGCCGACGGGCGGGGCGATGGACATTTCGTTGTCATTCAGGATGACGATCAGGCGGGATTTGTTGGCGCCCGCGTTGTTCATGGCTTCATAGGCCATGCCTGCGCTCATGGCGCCGTCGCCGATGACGGCGATCACGTTGTTGTCTTTATCGGCGAGGTCTCTTGCGACCGCCATTCCGAGGCCGGCCGAGATGCTGGTCGAGCTGTGTGCCGCGCCGAAGGGGTCGTATTCGGACTCGTTGCGTTTGGTAAAGCCGGAGAGGCCGCCGCCCTGTCTTAGGGTGTGGATGCGGTCTTTGCGGCCCGTCAGAATTTTATGCGGGTAGCATTGGTGACCGACATCCCAGATCAGCTTGTCTTCGGGCGTGTTGAAGACGGCGTGGATGGCGACGGTAAGCTCGACAACGCCCAAGCCTGCGCCCAGATGCCCGCCTGTCTTTGAAACGGCGTTGACTGTGGCGTCGCGGACTTCATCGGCGAGCTGGCGTAGCTCGGCATCGGTGAGGTCCTTCATATCAGCAGGGATATTGACGCGGTCAAGCAGGCTTTCAGCCGTTTTCGAGGCCGTTTCAGCGGGTTTTTGCGATTTTGGGTGCGCGCTCGTCATAGTCCGGCCTTTTTAGCTCAAAGGCGGCATTGAAAGCAAAGGTTTTGTGGATGTTTAGGTGTAGGTGTTGCCGCCAAAGGTAGGGCCGTTGGCGAACATTGGATCAACATTTGTTTTGTTGATGTTGTTGAGGGTGTTGTCGAGAGCCGGTGTCTGTTCGATTTCAGGGAAGACACCATCAAGGCCACCTTCCATATTGCCTGCGATTTCAACGACTTCGGACATGACTTCCAGGTCAAAAGCAGCACCGACGAAACGTCCAACCGTTGCCAGCGGATCGCTAGCATCGTTGTCGTCTCTAAATTCGCTAATTGCGCCTTGAATTAATTCCCCGACCATTGGTCACCCTGTTTTATCACTCTCCACTAATATTCTAAGTGATTAGGGTTAAAAAAAGGTCAAAACTATATCAAATGCGATGTATTTTTCAGCTTTGCTGGGACACCATAAGGTGGACCCAATCGGCCTTTACGGGCTTGCGGATATCGTTGTCTTCAACCTCGACCAGAAGGATTTTCCCTTCTTTCTGAACGCGTTGATAGATTTTCTCATTGATGTTGTCGAGTATGAGGTGTTGGTGGCCGCCATTGTCATCGAACACTTGTATCTGGCCCATATCTACATCGATGCTGGCCCATTCCGGCTTAATCTCCAACGGGGTCCCGTAAAAGAACCCCATTTCGTTTTTCTTGTTCAGTACAAGCGTCGCTTTCATAAGCTCAACTATAGCTCTGGAAAATGGCGCGAGACAAGATGGTCTTTACATATTTTCAGTGTCTTTTTCTGGATAAAAATTTATACGATAGTAGGTAGAGCTTACAAGGGCGCGAGTGCGCATACCTAATGGCATCATCGTAGCCACAAGTATCCGTGTGAAAAGGATACTGGTTTTGGGGATAAGTGATTACGCGCGGCGTTCCATGACGTAATCGGCGAGTTTCGCCAGCATGGTTTCACGACCTTCAAAGATCTTCAGGTGACGCTTGGCTTGTGCGACGATCATTTCAGCACGGGCCTTGGCCGCGTCTTTACCGAGTGTTGATACGAATGTGGCCTTACCGGCTTCCTCGTCTTTTCCTGTGTCTTTTCCTGTGTCTTGTGGGTCGGCTTCGACGTCGAGAATGTCGTCAGTAACCTGAAACGCCAGCCCAAGGTCATGTGCGAAGTTACACAGCGCTTTACGCTGGGCTTCGCTGGTTTTACCAAGGATAGCACCGGCTTCGCAGGCGAACGCCATCAGTTTACCTGTTTTCATGCGCTGCAGGCGTGAGACTTCACCGACATCAAAGTTAACATCATCGCGTTCGGCGATCAGATCGAGCATTTGTCCGCCGCACATACCATGTCCGCCTGAAGCTTGTGCCAGTGCGGTTACGAGTTCGCAACGCACATGCGGGTCGGGGTGTGTTTCCGGGTCGGCCAGAACTTCGAAGGCGAGTGTAAGCAAAGCATCACCGGCCAGAATGGCGGTCGCTTCGTCGAATCGTTTATGGACGGTTGGCTGACCACGACGCAGGGATGCATCATCCATCGCGGGCAAGTCATCGTGGATCAGGGAGTAACAGTGAACGAATTCCAGAGCAGCAGCGACGCGGCGCGCGCGGGAGGAAGGCACATTGAACAGGAATGCGGATTGCATGCATAGGAACGGGCGCAGACGCTTACCGCCGCCAAGAGTACCGTGGCGCATGGCTTCGTACAGTGGGGCTTCAGCCAGATCGGTTTCGGGCAAAAGTCGTTCAATGGTACGGTTAACGGCTTCAGCCACATCATCCATGGCATTTTGAAGTTCAGGACTGGCACTACGCGGTGAAGGCATGTTTTCTGTTCTCTCTTATTCTTTGTGCTTATTTTTCGGGGTCTAATGGCTCGCTTGATACATTGCCATCTTTGTCGACTGTAATTTTTTCGATTTTCGCCTGTGCCTCACGGAGCTTGTTTTCGCAATGTTTTTTGAGGGCAATGCCACGCTCATAGGCGGTTATGGATTCTTCCAAAGGCGTGTCGCCACGCTCAAGGCCGTGTACTACGCTCTCCAGCTCCTTCAAAGCATCTTCGAAATTGAGCTGGTCTATCGGTTTAGGCTGTGGCTGTGTCATGACGCAGGATTGTATGTGAAAAGATGTGTTTGCTCAAGGTGCTATTCAACGAGTCCGAGCTTTTTCTCCAGCGCGCCGCAGAGCATCTGGCCGATGGTGATGTGCATTTCCTGAATGCGGGCGGTGGTGTCGGACGGGACAATGATTAAAAGATCGCAGTGTTTCTTCATTTCGCCGCCGTCTTTACCGGACAGGCCAATAGTTTTCAGCCCCTTTTCTTTGGCTTTTTTCAAGCCTTCAAGGACGTTGGGGCTTTTGCCCGATGTGCTGATGCCCAGTGCGATGTCGCCGCCATGGCCCAGAGCGTCAATTTGGCGAGCGAAAAGGTATTCAAAGCCGTAATCATTGCCGATAGCGGTGAGGGCGGATGTATCAGTTGTCAGCGCGATGGCGGGAATGGGTTTGCGGTCTTCGGCGAAACGAACGGTTAATTCTGTCGCGAGGTGTTGCGCGTCGGAAGCGCTGCCGCCATTGCCGAAGAACAATAGCTTGCCGCCGTGTTGCAGGCTTTCGGCGCACATATCAACCATGATTTCGAATTCATGATGCAGGCTGGAAAAGCTTTTCTTGGCGACCTCGAGATGTTCGAGGGTTTCCGTGGCCCAGTATTTGTCGAGATCAAAGCTCATATTATGGTGTGATCGGAATTGGGCGGTTGCTATTGCTTTGCTGCGCCGCTTGTTGTTGGGCTTCCTGCGCGGTTGTCTCGAACTCGGTCGGGGCCTGGGCGCGGGCTTGTTCCATCAACTGGTTTTCACGGATGACCTGACGGTTATAGGCAAGTTGGTCAGGCGTGAGTTGGAAGCCGACAAGAACGCGATAGTCGCCACCGCTTTCGCCGCGTTCGATCGGAATGATCTGACGCAGTTTCTCGGTGTATACTTTTGTATTCTCACCCGGATCATAGGTCAGAGAGGCGGCGAAGACTTCCTTGGCCAGAATTGTGCCGTTGCGGGATGTAACCGCGACAAAGAACGGGTAGGAGAAGAACGGACGGTCGGATGACAAAGCGCGACCACGTGGGCCGAGCGTGCCGACAAAGTCCATTTTCAAATCAATGGTGGCGGCGCCGCTGCTGTAATCGCAGCTTTTCTGCACGTTGGTGATTTCAATCGTGGAGATCAGGTTGCTGTCGGACGGATTGGACACGCTGTCGAATTCGGAAAGGGATTGCAGCTCGTTTACCACTTCGGCTTGTGGGCAGGAACCGCTGGCGACGAAACGGTCGGCTTCATTGCCCGAAACGGACGTTGTCGCGGAAGGAAGGTTCAGTGAGTCGAAATCCTTTTGCAGGCCCTCTATCGTGGACTGGCATGCGCCAAGCCCCAGAACACTTAACAAAAGAACGCCGTATCTTATATGTTTCATTGATGCTTCCTCGGTGCTAAAACCCTTTGGGAGATAAACTTTACGAGAGCACACCCCGCAAGGCAAGAGGGGATAACATAAGCCATGAACATATATGACGATAAACAGTTATTAGTGCTTATCTTCGTGGTTTTGAGCTTGTTCTACGGTGTTTTGGTGATATTTGTTGCCTTAACAGGGAATTTACAGATTGCCACATATTTGGCTGTTTCTTACCCGCTCCTCTTTGGCTTGGTCTATATTGTTACGGACCTAGTCTTGGGCGCGAAAGCAAAGTCGGATAATTTTTTCGGGAATTTGTGGGCCGGTTTTGCTTTTACCTTAAATGCGGGCTGTCTGGTTCCGATTATAATTTGTTTCTATGCTTTGTTTTTAACAATGTTCGTAACGAATGCATTTAAAGCTTATGAAGAAGTTGCTCAAGAAGTAGAAGTGTTAGAATACGATAAACCAAGTTTACAAGATGACTAAAGATCAACTCACTATATTACTGGCTGCGCCGCGCGGATTTTGTGCGGGGGTGGACCGTGCGATCCAGATTGTCGAGATGGCGCTGGAGAAATACGGTGCGCCCGTCTATGTGCGTCATGAGATAGTGCATAACAAATATGTCGTGGATTCCTTGCGCGCTAAAGGTGCGGTGTTTGTCGAGGAGCTGGATGAGATTCCCGAGGATGAGGGCGATGATAAGAGGCCCGTTATATTCTCCGCCCATGGTGTGCCGAAATCGGTGCCCGCGAATGCAGCGAAGCGTGAGATGTTTTATGTCGATGCGACATGTCCGCTGGTGAGTAAGGTTCACAGAGAGGCAGAGCGTCATCATAAGAACGGGCAGCAGGTTGTGTTGATAGGCCATGCGGGTCACCCCGAAGTGATCGGCACGATGGGGCAGTTGCCCGCGGGTGCCGTCTTACTGGTCGAGACGGTGGAGGATGTTGCGACGCTGGACGTTGATGATGAGCAGCAGCTCGCGTTCTGTACCCAAACCACATTGTCGGTGGATGATACGGCCGCGATTGTCGAGGCATTGCAGAAACGCTTTCCTGATGTTGTCGCGCCGCATAAGGAAGATATTTGTTACGCGACCACAAACCGTCAGGCGGCCGTAAAAGCTATAGCGCCGGAGAGTGATGCGGTCATCGTTATCGGTGCGCCGAATTCTTCGAACTCCAACCGTTTGGTCGAGGTTGCGGCGCTGCATGGCTGCGATAAATCCATGTTGGTGCAACGTGCGGCGGAAATTGATTGGCGCTGGATGGATGGTGTGAAGGCGCTGGGGATTTCAGCAGGGGCGTCTGCGCCCGAAATTCTGGTCGATGAAGTGATCGAAGCGGCGAAAGAGCGCTATGACGTGACAATTAAAGAGATTGCCATTACACAAGAGAACGTGCATTTCAAAATTCCGAAAATTCTGGAAGACGCAGAAAAAAGAACAGCATGAAAAACGTCATTACATTTATTGGTATGTCAGGTGTCGGCAAATCCTATATGTCGCAGCAATTGGCGCAGTGGGGATGGTTTCGTTATTCCTGTGATGAGAATATTGGCGCGGATTTGATCGGCGATAAAGATATGACCGAGGACGAGGTGCTGGATGCTTTGGCGAAGCTGGTCGGGCGCTTGGGTGATAATGACAAGGGCGGCTTATGTTTGCGCGAATTCCGCAAGCGTCAGGCATCCTATTATCATGCGGAGTGTAGGTCTTTGCTGTTTCTTGACCGTCATATCAAGAAAGCCGAAGAGCAGGGCTTTGCGAATTTTATCCATGACTCAACGGGCAGCTTTTGCGAGATCGAGGATGAAGTGGTTTTGGAAAGCGTCGGTGATTTGTCCGAGATTTGTTATATCGAGTCTTCGCCCGAGCATGAGAAGGAAGTGGTCGACCGCGCACAGAAACACCCGAAGCCGTTATTCTTTCCGCCGTCAAAATTCTTGGGGTGGTATGACGATTTCATGGAGGAGCACGGCTTAACGGATGATCAGGATATCGACCCCGATACGTTTTCCCGCTGGGTATTTCCGAAGCTGTTCGAACAGCGTTTGCCGAAATATAAAAGGCTGGCTGATCGTTATGGCTATACAATTCCGTCGCAGGCGCTGGCGGATGTGAGTAATGAAGATGAATTCCTCGAAGTAATCAGCCGTTACAGATGAGCAAGGTTGTAAAAATCTATACAGATGGAGCATGTAGCGGTAACCCCGGACCGGGTGGCTGGGGTGTTCTTATGCTCTGGAACGGGCATGAGAAGGAATTAAATGGTGGCGAAGCTGATACAACCAATAACCGCATGGAGATGATGGCGGTTATAAAAGCGCTGGAGGCGATCAAGGGGAAGCCGCATATCGAGCTTTACACCGACAGCAAATATGTGATGCAGGGAATCAACGAATGGATGGAGGGGTGGAAAGCCAAAGGCTGGAAGACCGCATCAAAGAACCCCGTCAAAAATGTCGATCTCTGGCAGCAGATTGATGATCTGGTTAAGGGTCATAATGTCACCTTTCATTGGGTGAAAGGACACTCCGGACACCCTGAAAACGAGCGTGCCGATTCGTTGGCTGTGGCCGGAATTCCGAAGTAGTTTTCAAAAATATTTTCATTATCCACAAGGGTTTCTGCGGGTTACAGGGGTGACCGGCAAATTTTAAGGAACCATTAATCTTTTCAATCGATTGTGTAGTTATAGCCTCGAACACCAAATTTTTTTCACGGGGTTATGAGCGACCTTGAAAAGCCGGGAGGGCTTAAAAAATGACACAGACAGCTATAACATCTTCTCCTTCAATGACAGCTAAGGAAACGACACAGTTGCCGTTGCCGCCGCAAAAGGAACAGGAAGCGGAGTTGGAAATTTATGCTCGCTTCATGCGTCATCTGCGGCATGTGCCAAATTCCCGTATGGAAATTAAAGTTCTCTCGGCCATTCAATTTATCGCCGATATGCTGGATTACAGCGATGCACATATTTCCAAATTACTCGTTGAAATGGGATTGCGTGCACCGCGTATGGCATTCCCGGCAGAATATCTTAGATTTGCAGACCGTGCGCTTATGCGTAACGAGTGGGCAATCGGTGGGCCGACACCGGCGCTGCTGGAGTTGAAGTCATATTGGGATGGAATCGGTGAAGACCGCTTTGCTGCGTTTAAAGGGGGCTTCCCGTTGATAGCGGAAGATGCCTACGTGTAGGTTAATCGTTGTAGCGGGTGGACTCGTTAAGAGTTCTCCGCTTGCCGCGTTTCGTTTCTTTACTTTCGAAGCCTGTAGCGGGCTGGATCTCTCTCATGCGGCGGTCGGTGCCGTCGCGGAAAAAGATTGATCCCAGTAATTCCTCAAAACCAGATGCTTGTTCAAAGCTGTAGTTATTTGCCGGTGGATACAGGCCGGAAGATTTTCTCATTACATCACGCCAGATTTGTGCAGGGAAGCTGCCACCTGTGACGTTTTTCATTGAACTATTGTCATCATTACCCAACCAGACAACGCCGACCAGTTCATGCGTGTAACCCATGAACAAGGCATCGCGGCTGTCTTGTGATGTACCGGTTTTCCCTGCAGCGGGGCGGCCGAAATTTGCACCTTGGCCCGTACCGTATTGGATAACGCTGTTCATCATGGATGACAGGTTCTGGATGTCATGTGAGGCGAACACCTTCTTGTGTGTCTGGCGACGGGGGCGTTTGTAATACAGCTCGTCAGTTTCCTTTGAACGGATTTCGAGGATGCCGTATGGCTCGACTGTATAGCCGCCGTTGGCAAGTGTGCTGTAGGCTGTCGCCATTTCAAGAAGCGTGATGCCGCTGCTGCCGAGACCTAGTGAGAGGTCGGGGGCGAGTTCGGATGTAATTCCCGCACGGCGTGCAGTGTGGATGACGGCATCGGGGCCGACTTCCTTGATCAGTTGGTAAGAAATAGTATTCAGGGACAGCGTCAACGCTTCTTCCAATGTCACTTCACCGTAATATTTGTGACCGAAGTTTTTGGGGCGGTAGCGGCCAGTCGTGATTGGTTCATCCATGATCAAATGTTGCGGGTCCCAGCCATGTTCCAACGCCGTTAGGTAGACAAAAGGTTTGAAGGCGGAACCGGGTGGGCGCAGGGCTTGTGTGGCACGGTTGAACTGACTGGCGGAATAGTTACGGCCACCGATGAGGGCGAGGACTTCGCCGCTGGGGCGCATGACGATCATGGAGCCTTGGGAAAAGTGTCTGTCCGCGCCGTATTGTTCGACGGCACTGGCGATTTCGTCCTGCACATGTTTTTGAATACGGGAGTCGAGTGTGGTTTTGATGATCAAGTCTTCTTCAGGTGTCCCGATCAAGTCATCCAGAGAGTCGACGATCCAGTCAGTGTAATAACGGTCGGCTAGCTCATCTGTGGGTTTTTGGGTCGGCTTTGGCGGAACCTTGGAGTTGCCGTTGGCTTGGTCTTCGGTGATGTAGCCAGCATCGACCATAGCGCCGAGAACAACTTGTGTGCGTTGCTTTGATAGGCCGGGGTTGCTGAGGGGGGAGTAGCGCGAGGGTGCCTTTAGCAAACCCGCGAGTGTTGCGCATTCACGCAAGGAGAGGTTTTCGACCCCTGTTTTGAAATATGTTTTGGCGGCAGCATCGACACCGTAAACGCCGGAACCCAGATATACGCGGTTGAGATACGCGCTCAGGATTTCGTCTTTGGTCAATTCGTATTCAAGCCAGAAGGCCAGCATGGCTTCCTGAATTTTACGCTTCAGGGTCCGTTCCTGTGAGAGGAACAGGTTTTTAGCAAGCTGCTGTGTGATTGTTGATCCGCCCTGGGTGACTTTACCTTCGCGGACATTGACGAACATGGCGCGGGCAAGGCCGAGTGGATCGAGGCCGAAATGATGATAAAAGCGTCGGTCTTCGGTCGCGATAACGGCTTGGACCAGATATGGGGGCAGGTCATCGACGCTGACCTTGTTACCGACGATTTCGCCGTATCTGGCGACGACATCACCGTTGCGGTCTTCGACGATAATTGCGCGTTTGCGCTCAAAGCTGGCTTCTTTGGTAATGTCGGGGAGTTCTTGTGCGTAATAGGCGAAAATTCCGCCCAGAATGATCATGCACCATAGGCCGAGGACAAAAGCCCATTTAAACAAAAACCCCAAAACGGAGCGTTTTTGGGTCTTCGTATTTTTTTTCTTTTTAGTCTTTTTCTTTGCGGTCTTTTTGGCCATACGCCTTTATAAGCATAATCCGCGGATTTTCAAGTATTATGAACAATCTAGCCAGTAACGGCGGCGGGTGGGAAACTTGTCTGTCGCGGGGGTTTCGTCTTCGAACTGACCGCCGCAAAATTCGATGATTTTAATTCCTGCAGCGTTTT
Organism: Alphaproteobacteria bacterium; assembly: GCA_030432025.1. GTDB lineage: Bacteria > Pseudomonadota > Alphaproteobacteria > Micavibrionales > Micavibrionaceae > TMED27. The sequence continues at coordinate 147,054 of JAUIIA010000002.1, read as the reverse complement.
TGGGAGATACGGTCACCAATGCACGGTCTATCCCGAGATAGCAAATGTACGGCATGCCTTTTTGCAGGATCTTTTTGCCGAATCCTTTTTCCCGCATCGACGGGCGAATGACAAAGTTGATATGGCCGCCCCATTTTTCCAGATGCCAGTTTAAGCGGTGACGGATATTGAATGTTCCGATATAGCGGTCTTCTTTAACCAGCCATAAAATAGTTTCCGGCACGGGTTCAACCCAATTGGCGTAGGGCTTGTGCAGGTGACGGCGGCCTTCGTTGAGGTCATCAACGAATTTTTGAAAATCTTTTTCGATCTCTTCACGGTTCAGGAACTGGTAACGGCCTTCGGCGTGGAATTCATCGAGAGCTTCAAGGTAGCTGTCTTTACACTCTATCGTTGGCTTAACTAGCTTGGATGCAGACATAAATGTGTTTTCGATTCTTTCTTATTTCATCCTAGAGCAGCAATATAGCGGCTAATCCTAAAAATGCAAAAAAGCCTACTACATCTGTGACTGTGGTCAGGAAGACAGTTGACGCAACGGCGGGGTCAGCACCACTGCGGTCCAATATGACGGGGATTGCGGCGCCGAACAGTCCGGCGACGAACAGGTTGATGATCATGGCCAAGGCGATGACGAGTCCCAGCATTGGGGTTGAAAACCATAGCGCGGCGATTATTCCAGTAATGAAGGCGAAGGCAATTCCGTTTAGTGAGCCGACGATTGTTTCTTTCCAGATAATACGCGCAGTGTTGGTGCCGGACAGTTCCTTTGTTGCAAGGGCGCGCACCGCAACGGTCAGGGCCTGTGTACCCGCATTCCCGCCCATGGAGGCGACAATCGGCATAAGCACGGCGAGGGCGACGATTTCCTCGATTGTCGCTTCGAAAAACGTAATCACGAAGGAGGCTAGAATAGCGGTGAGCAAATTGACGAACAGCCAGCGGAAACGCGTGCCCGTTGTCGACCATACGGCGCGGTACAGGTCACCTTGGTCCACACCGGCAAGCTTCAGGATATCCTCCTGTGCCTCTTCGTCGATAACGTCGACAATATCATCAATGGTGATGACACCGAGCAGGCGGTTATCCTCATCAACCACGGGGGCGGAGACGAGATTGTCACGACGGAAAAGGTGGGCGACTTCCTCCTGATCCATGTCGGCCGGAATAGGGATGACGGCTTCGGGCGTCAGGTTCTCTATTTTTTCCGAACGCTTGCAACGGATCAGACGATTGAGCGGGATTTGGCCACAAACGTGATAGCCGGGGTCAATGACGAACACGTCAAAGAAATCCTCTGGCAGGTCGTTGGCGGCAGCGCGTAGGTAATCAATAGTTTTGCCGACGGTCCAGAATTGTGGGACCGCAACGACTTCACGCTGCATCAGACGACCAGCGGAATCTTCAGGGAAGCTCAGACCTTCTTCCAAGGCCAAACGGGTCTTGGCCGAGAGTTTATGGATGATTTCCTGTTGCTTGGCTTCGTCGAGCGGCTCGATGACTTCCAGCGCGTCATCACTCTCCAAAGCCGAGATCAGGGCAGCGATTTCGCTTGTATCCATGCGCTCAAGGATTGAACGGCTTAGCTCGGGGTCCATTTCGTTGAAGGTTTCCGCGCTCAGGCACTGGCTGTACATTTGTACAATCTCGGCGCGGTCTTCAGGGTTGATTTTGGCAATCAGGTCCGCTGTGTCAGCGGGGCTTAGCTCATCCAGAACGGAGATAACGGTGTCGGAATCCTCGACATGCAGAGCGTCCAGAGCGGTCTTGATGTCGTTATCACTCAAGGTGAATGTGACATCATCGCCCTGTTCAACATCTGCTGTAATTTTGGTTTCTTCGACCATGTCTTACGGACCTTATATTCGGATAAGCAGGTTTCACACCAGTGATGTGGTGTGCCATACCATCTCCGAAAAGGGGCTATAAGATCAAGCCTTTAATGAAAAGCGCCGTAAATTATTTTGTAGCGCTTTTCAAAGTGGCTGGGATGCGGTCAGCGTTTTCCTCATCGAAAACCTGAGCGCCAACAGTAGCCAGAGACGTCACATTCACGATACCGCGCGAGGATACGGACGGTGTCAGAATGTGCACTGGCTGGGCCGCGCCGAGCAGGATTGGGCCGATGCTGATGCCGTCAGAGAAGATCTTTGTCATGTTGAAAGCAATGTTAGATGCTTCGACATTCGGCATGATGAACAGGTTCGCCTGACCTTCCAAAGTAGAGTTCGGCATAACGGCAGAACGGATTTTTTCAACCAAAGCAGCATCTGCATGCATTTCACCATCAATTTCCAGTGACGGATCGCGGCGGCGGATGTCTTGATACGCGGCGCGCATCTTGAATGCGACTTCGCTGTCGTTCGAACCGAAGTTTGAGTGAGACAGTAGTGCGACCTTTGGCTTGATGCCGAAACGGGCGACCTCTTCGGAGGCCAGTAAGGTCATCTCGGAAATTTCAGCGATGCTCGGGTCAGGGTTAATCTGTGTGTCACAGAAGAAGTACGTACCGCGGGAGTTCAGCAATGCGTTCATCGCAGCAGGGGTTTCAACACCCGGCTTCAGACCGATAATGTCGATGATGTCCTTCAGGTGGTCACGGTAGCGACCGACCGTACCGCAAATCAGGGAGTCGGCTTCACCGCGGTGAACCATAAGCGCGCCGATTACAGTTGTGTTCGTGCGCAGGGCATCACGGGCCATTGCGGGCGTTACGCCACGACGCTCCATGATCTGGTGATAATGTTCCCAATATTCTCGGTAGCGGTTGTCATTTTCCGGATCGACGATGTCGATGTTTTCACCGACTTCTAAGCGTAGGCCCATTTTCTTGGCGCGTGTTACGATGACTTTTTCACGGCCGATGAGGATAGGTTTGACGATGCGCTCGTCCAACGCGATCTGTACTGCTTGCAGGACATGCTCTTCTTCGCCCTCACAGTAAACAACACGCTTCGGATCTTCCATTGCGCGGTTGTAAATCGGGCGCATAACAAGCTGTGTACGGATAAAGAACTGCATCAGCTTGTGTTCGTAGGCTTTGAAATCTTCGATCGGGCGGGTTGCAACACCACTTTCCATGGCCGCTTTGGCAACGGCGATTGGTAGATCGACGATCAGGCGCGGATCGAATGGTTTCGGGATCAGGTAGTCCGGGCCGAATTCCAGATGTTCGTCGCTGTAGACGCTGGCGACTTCGGCCGCGACTTCTTTACGCGCAAGTTTGGCGATGGCTTCAACGCAGGCTTGCTTCATTTCTTCGTTGATTTTGGTGGCACCGACATCGAGCGCGCCACGGAAGATAAACGGGAAACACAGGACGTTGTTGACCTGGTTCTGGTAGTCGGAACGGCCCGTACAGATGATGGCGTCCGGTTTAACTTCGCGTGTTTCCTCCGGCATAATTTCCGGTGTCGGGTTTGCAAGCGTCAGCATTAATGGCGCGTCGGCCATTTTCTTGACCCATTCTTTTTTCACTGCGCCTGCAGCGGACAGGCCGAGGAAAATGTCGGCACCTTCGAGGGCTTCTTCGATTGTTCTTAGTTCCGTATCGACCGCGAATTTTTCTTTTTGTGGGTCCATACTTTCGTTACGGCCTTTGTAGACCACACCTGCGCGGTCACACACGATGATGTTTTCGCGTTTAAGGCCTGCGCCCATGAGCTGGTTCAAGCAAGAGATCGCCGATGCACCGGCCCCTGAAGCAACAAGCCGCAACTTGGATGGGTCGCGGCCTGTAATTTCTAACCAGTTTATGAATGCTGCAGTCACAATAATAGCCGTACCGTGCTGATCATCGTGGAACACAGGAATGTTCATGCGCTCTTTAAGACGTTTTTCAATCTCGAAACACTCAGGCGCTTTAATGTCTTCAAGGTTGATGCCGCCGTAGGTTGGCTCCAGAGAAGCGACGATGTCGACGAAGCGCGAAATATATTCTTCGCGGGCGGCGTCTTCATCCATTTGTGTGTTCATGTCGACTTCAACATCAACGGAGTCGATGTTGGCGAATTTCTTGAATAGTACGGATTTACCTTCCATGACCGGCTTGGAGGCCAGTGCACCGATGTTACCGAGGCCCAGAACGGCGGTACCGTCGGAGATAACTGCGACAAGGTTGCCCTTGGATGTGTAATCGTAAGCGGTGAGGGGGTCTTTTTCGATTTCTTCACAAGGAGCGGCAACACCTGGTGAGTAAGCCAAAGCGAGGTCACGCTGGGTTGCCAGTGCGACTGTAGGCTTTAGGGCTACTTTACCCGGCTCGGGCAGGCGGTGGTAATCCAGCGCGTCTTTCCAAAGGGCTTCCTTGCTGTTCTTCGATTTCTTGCTCATTCTTCTCGTACCGTTCTATGGGTTGTAATTATCGCATAATTCTAAATGTTGCATCTCGATAGCCAATTAAACCGCGGGATGCAAGCTGTTGTTGTGGTGCAATGCAAAATTACCAAGAACATATATAGTAAGGTTTTTGTTGCAGCATCGAGGGGCTTTTGGTAAACGGATGTTCGTCAACTGACACCTACACCCATATGGGCCTTGTGCGGCCGTGGCGGAATCGGTAGACGCGCAGCGTTGAGGTCGCTGTGGGAGTTAAATCCCGTGGAGGTTCAAGTCCTCTCGGCCGCACCATTTACAGGCAGATCATTATCTTTAGAAAATTTGAATGGGCTTTGATGAAGTGAACCTCCACTTTTTATGAAGATGCGAACAATGCGGAACATTGCTTCGCGAGGTTCAAGTCCTCTCGGCCGCACCATTTAAGAATTATACAGGCTCATGGATAGTTTACGGTTAGTTTCACTTCAGGACATTCCACAAAAAACATTGATTGAGCTGATGGCGCACCCGCTTGTAGGGCAGCATATGCCGTTGTTGGCCGATGGTTTTGATGTCGAAAGCTTTCTTGTGGCGAAACAGGCACTTTGGGATGAACATGGTTATGGTCCGTGGGCTTTTGTCATTGACGGACGTTTCGCAGGGTGGGGCGGATTACAGTATGAAAATGGTGATCCTGATTTCGCGCTTGTATTGCATCCTGATTATTGGGGGTGGGGTATACGTATTTTCAGGAAAGTCAGAGATGAAGCTTTTAACGAGTTGGGTCTGGATTACATGACGGCATTGCTGCCGCCAGGCCGTTCCAATAGCTCGGCGCTGTTGCGGCTAGGGTTTGTGCCTGATGGCGAACAGAAGGTTGGCGGGCAGGTTTTTCTCAAATTTCGACTGGAAAAGCAGCAATAGCGAACATAGTTGTTTTTCTGCGATGTTCTGAGGCATAAGAGTGCGCATGGAATGGAAAGTTTCAAATACACAGATTGAATATGAGGAAGCGCTGTCCTTTATGGATGAGCGTGTGGCCGCTATTCACAAGCATGGCGGTGAGGAGTGCGTGTGGTTGCTGGAGCATCCATCGCTTTACACGGCGGGCACGAGCGCGAAGGAAACTGACTTACTGAATGCCGACTTCCCCGTTTATGAAGCGGGACGCGGCGGGCAGTATACCTATCACGGGCCGGGGCAACGCGTTGCCTACGTCATGCTTGACCTGAAAGAGCGTGAGGGGGCACCTGACATTAAGAAATATGTCTGGAATCTGGAAGAATGGATTATTCGCACGCTGGCGCATTTTGACATTAAGGGCGAGCGGCGGTGCGGACGTGTCGGTATCTGGGTCGTTATGCCCAACGGCTCGGAGAAGAAGATAGCCGCGATTGGCGTGCGGGTGCGGCACTGGATTACGCTTCATGGCATTGCAATCAACATTAACCCCGACCTTTCGCATTTTGGTGGCATTGTCCCGTGCGGGATATCAGAGCATGGTGTGACCAGCCTGCATGACCTTGGTGTTGAGGTCAGCGCAGAGGTGTTGGATAAGGTATTGCAGCGTGAATTTGAGGGTGTTTTTAATGGATGAGCGTGTGATAGAGCCGCAAGACCAGAAAGTCGCATTGTGGCGCGGTGTTAAAGGGCGTTGCCCCAAATGCGGAACAGGTAAGCTGTTTAAATCCTTTATTTCGCCGAATAAGGCATGCAGCGAGTGCCATGAGGATTTGTCACAGTTACGGGCTGATGATGCGCCGCCGTGGCTGACGATCTTGATCACCGGGCATATCGTTGTGCCCTTGATTGTTGAATTTGCGCGTTACGAGGTTTTCGCGGAATGGATAGAGACAAGCATAGTTTTGTTGGTTTCGTTTTTGTGCATTTATCTGATTTTACCACGGGCCAAGGGGTTGTTCTTGGCCGGATTGTGGTGGCAATCAAAGCATTAATTAATCGGCAGCCAGATCGACGAGACGGCTTTCGACAAAGTCGGCGCAGAAAGCAGAGATTTGGTCGATATGGGTTTTGAATTCGTCGAAGTGGCCGAGCTTCTCACCCGTTTTTTCCGACATGTAGAGCGATTTGTTTATCTCTAGCTGCAAAGAGTGATAGCCCTTTGACGGTGCGGAGTATTTATCGACCAGTTCCACGCCCTTAAACGGGTCGTTGGTGGCGACGCTGTAGCCCAGAGAGCGGATAAAGGTGCGCAAAGAACTTGTGAGTTCGCGGTCGCATGATGTGCCGTCACGGTCGCCGAGCACGAAGTCGACGGGTTTGGGGCGGTTACCGATCAGACCGATAGAGCGTTTGGGATACGCGCTGGCGGATGGCATCGAGTGGCAATTGATGTGCCAGACCTGACCGAAGTTATAGTGCGCGTCTTTCATTAAGGTCTCTAAAGCGCCGTGATAGGGGCGGTAATATTTCTCGATACGCTGAACAATTTCCTCCGACGTCAGTGCGCGGTCGTAAACGGGAATGCCGGGCTTTACCAAACGGCGGATTAAACCGATGCCGGCATGGGAGCGCGGGCTGGGGTTAATTTCAAACGGGCCGGACCAGTCCTCATTCAGTAGTTCGCGGTCAATGTCATCAAAGGCGCGGTTGGGGTCGATATAGCTGCGCGGGAAATGCGCATGTAAAAAGGTAATGCCGTATGCAGGGACGTTTGCGAATAGTTCTTCGACATATTGGTCTTCGGCGCTGGTCAGTGTTTCGAAATCGCAAGCGTAGCCAAAATCTTCGGGGTAATCGGTGCCGCTGTGGGGTGAGTCAAACACCACAGGGAGCGCAATGCCCTGAGGGTTGTTCGGCTTGTCTATGCTAAAAACACTCATAAATTCTTTAAATCATACTTTATCAGGCATTTACAGCCCTAGCGCACACATGGTTAATATAGCTCAACACTAACAAGAGACGAAATTATGCACGATATTAAATTTATTCGCGAAAATCCCGAAGCCTTTGATGCGGCGATGCAACGCCGTGGAAAGCAGCCGCAAAGCTCGTCCTTGTTGCAAATGGATTCAGAGCGCCGTGAAGTGCAGACGGAATTGCAGACCTTGCAGGCGGAGCGTAACGAGGCATCAAAGAAGATCGGCGAGATCAAGAAAGCCGGTGGCGATGCGCAGGAAGCAATGGATGCCGTCGCAGCGTTGAAAGAGAAAATGGGCGAGCTGGAAGAACGTGAACGTACGATTGCCAATTCCCTGAACCAGCATTTGGCGGGCTTGCCGAACATTATGGCTGATGATGTGCCGGATGGTGCGGATGAGGACGAGAATGTCGAAGTTCATAAGTGGGGCGAGCCGAAAGGTGATAAAACGCCCGAGCATTATGAAATCGGCGAAGCGCTGGGCATGATGGATGCGGAAACGGCCGCCAAGATGTCAGGTAGCCGCTTTACGCTATTGAGCGGCGGCTTGGCGCGTTTGGAGCGTGCTCTGGGCATGTTTTTCCTGGATATGCATACGCAGGAACATGGGTATACGGAAGTTTCCCCGCCATTGATGATTAAGGACGATGCGATGTTCGGTACGGGGCAGTTGCCGAAATTTGCGGATGATCAATTCCGCACAACGCGCGATGATTGGCTGTTGCCGACATCCGAGGTGCCGCTGACGAATATTGTTTCAGGTGAAATTGTCGATGAGGATTATTTGCCGCGCCGTTATACGGCTTTTACGCCATGTTTTCGACAGGAAGCGGGCGCCGCGGGTAAAGACACGCGCGGGATGATCCGTCAGCACCAGTTCTACAAAGTCGAGCTGGTCAGCGTGACTGCGCCCGAAGAAAGTGAAGCAGAGCATGAGCGTATGCTGGGTTGTGCGGAAGCTGTTCTGAAGAAGCTGGAGCTGCCGTTCCGCACGGTTGTGCTGTGTAGTGGGGATACAGGCTTTGGTGCGCGTAAGACATTCGATATCGAAGTCTGGTTGCCGGGGCAGGGACGTTACCGCGAGATTTCAAGCTGTTCCAACTGCTGGGACTTTCAGGCGCGCCGCATGAATGCACGGACGCGTCCGAAGGGCGAGAAGCAGACACGCTTCGTTCATACGTTGAACGGTTCGGGTGTGGCTGTGGGCCGTGCATTGATCGCGGTGATTGAAAACTACTATGATCCGGCCGATGGCGGCATCTTCATCCCGGAAGTGTTGAAACCGTATATGGGCGGGATCGAGAAAATCACCAAGGAACAGGCGCAATCCGAGGCGGCGTAAGCCATGGATCAGCAAACCTATCTCAATGAAATTCTGCGGTGTTACACCGAGGAAATCTATGGGCGCGAGATGTTTTATATGCTCGCTAAACAAACGCGCGACTCTGAGGTTAGCCGTAAATGTACAGTTCTGGGCGACTTGGAGGCAGCGACGCTGGCGGCGATGGATGGGCTGATCGCCAAGTATGAGCTATCCTATAATGAAAAGATGTTTATCGAGCAGGGGCGCAATAAAGGCGCGCTCTATGCGGAGCGGGATTGGCATGAATTGATGCAGGCTTTCGCATCGGTCATTGATGGTGATCTTTTGCGTATGGAGCGGTTGCTGGATGCGGCGCTGGATGATGATCGCGAGGCGCTGGAGTTTCTGGTGGCCCATGAAGCAGCGCTGCGTAGCTTTATTCTGGCTGAGCTGGAAAACAAAACGGCCTCCTTAGCGGAGGCCGAAAAGCTGTTAATGTAACTTTGTCGTATCTTTCATTCTAATTGCTTTGATGAACAGAATGATAGCCAGTAACAAAGATATTAGCGTTAAAGCACAGAATATATAAAACCATGTTTCCAGAAGCTCTAAGTTGTTTTCTGGGAAGGCGGACTGCCAAACAATAAATAAGGATTGATTGGCAAGAAAAGCGGCTGCAAGCAGCGATAATCCGCTAGCTATAAAAAAGAGCCTTCTCTTAATCATGAACGGTACAAAAACCTTCTATCCTAACTTCCGAATTTGACTTCGGGGGCTTCTTGCATGGCCTTGGCCATTGCGGGCTCGACCTCGAAGAAGTCCTCGGGCGTTATGTTGACCATGTTGGCAATGATAACGGCAGGGAATTGCTGTGCAGCCACATTGAGTTTTTGTGTGGCAGCGTTGAAGAAGCGGCGCGCGGCGGCGATTTTGTCTTCAATGTCTGACAGCTCGTCCATGAGGTGTTGGAAGTTCTGGTTGGCTTTCAAGTCCGGGTAAGCTTCCGCGACTGCAAACAGGTTCATCATAGCTCCTGAAAGTGCGCTTTCGGCTTTGGCGCGGTCGGCAATGTTGTTTCCGGTTTCTTTAACGCCCGCACGTGCTTTGGTGACGTTTTCCAGTACTTCTTTCTCATGGCCCATGTAACCCTTAACCGTTTCCACAAGCTGTGGGATCAGGTCGTAACGTTGCTTCAACTGAACGTCCACATCCGAAAACGCTTGTCTGCGCTTCTCGCGTAACGCGATCAGATTGTTGTAGATCATGATAATCCAGCCAAAGATCAGCAGGAGGACGATTAAAATACCAAAAAATTCCATGTGATTTTCCCCTTATGGTTCCTGAAAGCAATTATGCCGCATCAATGTCTTCTTGACCATGCTCGCGATGCACCTCTCTTGGATCATACAGTGAAAGTTTATCGATGATGGAGAGGATTTGGTGAATTTCATGCTTCATCTTGATGATGCTCGCCGGGTCTGTGGCGGGTGTATAGATGTTTGCCGGCTCAAAGTGATTGGTCTTGCTGGAGACCAGTATGAGCATTCGGTCGTTGTAGAAGGCAGCACCCAGTTTTTCGCCTTCATATTCCTGATATAGGCCTTTGAGGTTTTCAATCATCACGGGATCAATGAGGTAGCGGGCTTCGACCTGATCATTGGTGTAGGCATCAAACAATTGTTCGAATTCCGGATCAACCATTTCGGCTCTCTCAAGGCTTGAGCGTCTTTCTCTAAACCATTCAGATATCTTGCCTTTATCTTGTTCGATGAGTGTGTGGCCGTAGAAGCGCTTGTTCTTGATGGTAAGCATAACAGCCAAGCCTTTGAAAACACTTATATACCTTGTTTTCTTGCCGCTTCTACGCCGTTCTTCCAGATCGATCTCGGAAAACTCGATATCGACACCTTTGTAGGTGCCGACGAAATAGTCTTCAGATTTGTACCTGTCATGATGCGGCACGATTTTCGAGCCCATCATTTTAACCATGTCTATTTTGTTAGTGAGGCTGTAGGTGAAGTCGCCGAAGAGCTGAGCTAGTCTAGGCAAGATCTCGGTTTTATAGGCATCGCGGTATTCGCGACGTGGCTGGGTAACCCACCAGTAAAGGGCACCCATAACGATGACGGTAAGGCCCGCTATGCCGTTGTCGTTTCCACCCTGCAGTGCGAGTAACCAGTAGTCGATATATCCGCATACGGGAGTCGCCACGGCTGCGGCGGGGACGCCGATTTTTTGCCGAAACTTAAAAATGTCGAGTTTTTCGAGGCGGATATCTTCAAGTTTTTCAAGTGTTTCTGCGCTGTCTTTGAGGAAGTCTTTGTCTTGCTTGTTGCGAATATCTGCGACTTCACCCGGTTCGGGGGCGGATTGGAAATTACTGAAAATCTCGTCTTGAATTCGCTTCCACATGGATTACGCCCTGAATTTGTGCATGATAGTTATAGAAACCCCAATACTGATTCTACCTGTTTCAAAGATGAACACGCAAGATATTAACCGCCGCATTAGACTGATTATGGATCTCCGTACCAAGGGGATTACAGACACAACCGTGCTGAGCGCAATGGAGCGCGTACCGCGCGATGAGTTTGTGCCTGATGCGGTGAAGGATCAGGCGTGGGAGGATATGGCGCTGCCGATCGGGCGGGGGCAGACGATCAGCCAGCCTTATGTTGTGGCGAGTATGACGGCGGCGCTGCAGATTAGTGATATGGATAAAATCCTCGAAATCGGTACGGGCTGCGGGTATCAGACAGCTGTGCTGGCGCGTCTTTGCCGTCGTGTATACACGATTGAGCGTCATAAACCGCTGCTTAACCGTGCGGAAAAGAAGTTCGAGGAGCTGAGAATTCGTAATGTCACCGCGATCGCAGCGGACGGCATGAAAGGGTGGCCGAAGATTAACGGTATTGATCAAGCGCCGTTCGATAAGATCATTGTAACGGCAGCGGCCCGTGAAAAGCCGCCCCAAGCCCTGATTGACCAGCTAAAGCCAGGCGGTACGATGATTATTCCTGTGGGGCCGAGTGGCGACCAAATGTTAAAGCTCTTCAAAAAGGAGAGTGATGAAGCCTATTCGGCGCGGGATATTTTCCCTGTGCGCTTTGTGCCTTTGCTTCCTGATATTGCTTCTGATGATGAAGCGGCATAACCCTGTGGACAGGGCTGTGGACCAATTCCCTAAAATTGTGTAAAATCAGTGCTATGAAGAACGCGTCAATTCTGCCGCTATTATCCTCATTCGTTTTATTTTCGTGCATCGGTACTCAAGCGCCGGCGCCGGTGACTCATTATGGCCAAAGCGAAGGGGCCGGGAGTGCTGGCGTGCACACGGTTACGCGAGGTGAGAACTTGTGGGCGATTTCAAACCGTTATGACATTGTCATGCGCGATATCGTGATCAGTAATCATTTGAGTGCGCCGTTTGCCTTGCGCCCCGGGCAGCGTCTGGAGTTGCCGGCACCACGTATCCACCGCGTGCGCAGAGGGGACAGTATTTCGACCGTAGCGCGGCTGTATGAGGTGAATGAGAGCGAATTGGCACGTATGAACAATATCTCCGCGCCGTATATTATTCGTCCCGGTCAGAAATTAAAACTGCCGTCGGTTACGCCGAAAACAAAGCCCGCCGTTATTCGTAGCGCCAGTGCAAGTGCGCCGGTCAGAACGATTGCGCCGCGACCATCCTCTAAGCCTGCTCAACAATCAGCCGCGGCCCCTGTGCCGCAAGTAGGCAAGGGTACGCCTGTTCCCGATCAAAAACCTGCAAAGGTTCAGACGGCCAGCGCGTCCGCACCGTCAAAAACACTTGCCAGAATTCCTTCACATACACCGAAGCGGTCGTCTTCAAAATTCCTGCAACCCGTCAGCGGTAAGGTCATATCGACTTACGGGCCGAAAAAGGACGGGTTGTATAATGACGGTATCAATATTAGCGCGGCACGCGGTACGCCGGTTAAGGCGGCGGAAAACGGCGTAGTCGTTTATGCTGGGAATGCATTGAAAGGTTCGGGTAACCTGATTTTGGTGCGGCATGATAATCGCTGGATGACAGCCTATGCACATCTGGATAAGATTACGGTAGGACGCGGTACGGTTTTAAAACGCGGACAGGCGATCGGGACAGTCGGGTCAACCGGATCGGTCGATAGTCCGCAGCTTCATTTTGAAATCCGCCGCGGGACGGATGCGTTAAACCCGAATGTTTATATAGGCAGCTAATCCATGGGATATTTACTCGCCATCATTGCTATACCGCTCGCGCTGGCCGGGCTGGGGCTAATCATCTTGTTTATGCTGACCCGCTTCGGACAATCGGTTGAGGAATTCGAGGTTGTCGGTTTTCAGAAGAAAAAATTTCTCGGTCGTGTTCTCCCGATTATCGAACGCGAGAATGATGAGGGGGAGAAAGAAAAGGTCAATGTAAAGCACGTTGATCAGATTTCCTATTTGCTCAACCCTGCCATAGAACGCGAAGTTATTACCGTTGCGGGTGCTGATACGCCAAGCCCCTCGGTTTCTGGCTATTTGAAGCTGGTCACGGGTTTGCTGTTGCTGCTTCCCGGCTTTGCCGCGGTCGGCCTTACATACGAGAGAGTCTATTTCACGGGGCAGGTGATGTATGCCACGCTGCTGATCGGTATGTTGCTGGGGGGCTGGGTCGTCCTTAAACTTATCCAACGCTCGTAAAAACGTTATTCGGGTTCCTCTTGCTTTCGCTGCATGAGGGATTATAGTCCTTCCATCAATTTATAAGAGTTGTTTGAAGGAGTTTTAAGCATGTTCATTGCAAAGGCCTACGCACAGGCGGTAGAAATCAGCGGAGACATCCCAGCAAGCGCTGCTATCCCCGATGCGCCGAGCGCAACCGAAGCATTTTTGTGGAATATGGGATTGGTCGCCGTATTGGTGTTGATGTTCTATGTTTTGTTGATCCGTCCGCAACAAAAGCGTATTAAAGAGCACGCAGAGATGCTGCAAGGTCTCAAAAAGGGCGATAAGGTCGTTACGGCCGGCGGTCTGGTCGGAAAAATCACCAAGATCAAAGATGGCGAAGACGAAGTTGAAGTCGACCTTGGTAACAGCATGACAGTTAAGGTTGTGCGTTCGATGTTACAGGGGCATGACAGTGTTTTGATGCACTCCAAACCCGCCAACGACAGCGATAAAGATCGCAAAAAAGACTACACGAAAAAAGACGAAGATAAGAAGTAAGGCCTGATCATGGTAAATATCGCACCGTGGAAAGCGGTCCTGACGATTGTGGTGTGCATACTCGGTTTTGTTTATGCCTCGCCAAACGTTATCCCGGCGGAGACCCGTCTATGGATGCAGGAAAATCTGCCGTCATGGATGCCGACCAAGACCATCAATCTGGGACTTGATCTGCGCGGTGGTGCGCATTTGCTGTATGAGGTTGATGTTGACGTTGTCGTGCGTGAGCGCTCCGAAAATCTGGAGCAGGATATGCGTTCGTCTATGCGTGAGGACCGCGTTGGCTATAAGCGTTTGGGGGTTATTCCCCAAGGTGTGCGTGTAACTTTGCGGAATTCTTCGGACGGTGAGGATGTTCGCCGTATGCTGCGTTTGAACAACCCTAATCTGGATATTTCTACATCTGACGACGGGCTGACAGTTGAGGCAACCTTCAACGAAAACGGTATCCGCGAGATTTATGACCAGACGATTTCACAATCTATCGAGATTGTTCGTCGTCGTATTGATGAACTTGGGACGACAGAGCCGATCATTCAACGTCAGGGGGAGGACAGAATTCTGATCCAAGCGCCTGGTGCAGATGCGGAGAGTTTGAAAAACATTATCGGTACGACTGCGAAGCTGACGTTTCATCTTTTGAAGGACCCCGGTTCACCAGGTATTTCCAAGACATTTGTAATGGCGGATGACCCGCGCCAGACTATGGAAGTTGAGCCGCGTGCTTTGATCACGGGTGATATGCTGGAAAATGCCGCTCCTGCATTTCAGGACGGGCAGCCTGTTATTTCCTTCCGTCTCGATAACACGGGTGGCCGCCGATTTGCGGATGTTACCCGTAAGAATGTCGGAAAACCGTTTGCCATTGTGCTGGACGGACAAATTTTGAGTGCGCCTGTTATTCGTGAGCCTATTCTTGGTGGTTCAGGGCAGATCTCTGGCGGTTTTACCGTACAGGAAGCCAGTGACCTTGCGTTGCTACTTCGTGCGGGGGCTTTGCCTGCGCCTATGGGGGTGGTTGAGGAACGCACAGTTGGTCCTTCACTTGGTGCGGACTCGGTTGAAGCGGGACGTCAGGCCAGTATTTACGGGTTGATCCTTGTGCTCTGTTTTATGGGCATTTTGTACGGTTTGTTCGGTCTGATGGCGAATGTTGCGTTGGCCGTCAATGTTGCGCTGATCTTTGCCATTTTGTCCGGCTTGCAGGCGACGCTGACGTTACCCGGTATTGCGGGTATAGTATTGACCATCGGTATGGCGGTTGACGCGAATGTGCTGATTTTCGAACGTATCCGTGAGGAGTTATCCGCGGGCCGCACGCCGATTTCAGCGATTGATGCGGGGTATAGCCGTGCGATGTCGACGATTGTTGACTCGAACCTGACCACATTGATTGCCGCGTTTATTCTGTTCACGTTCGGAACAGGGCCGATCAAAGGGTTTGCGGTCACGCTCGGTATCGGCATTGTCACATCATTTTTTACAGCCATCATGGTAACGCGTTTGCTGGTTTTGGCGTGGTTGCGCAAGAAGCGCCCTGAAACGTTGCCGGTATAAGGATTAAGTTATGAAAGGTTTACGCATAGTTCCCGAAGAAACGATGATTGATTTCATCGGCATGCGCTTTGTCGCGTATTTCGTTTCGGCGGTCTTGATTATCGGATCGATTTTTATGATCTCCACGAAGGGGCTGAATTTCGGTATCGATTTTACCGGCGGTACGGTTATTGAGGTCAAGACCCCTGTTGAGCCCGATCTGGCCGGGATGCGGACGTTGTTGAATAGTCTGGAGCTTGGTGCGATTTCCATTCAGGAATTCGGTGCGAAGGATGATTTGCTGATACGCTTGCCGCAGCAGGTTGAAGACCCGATCGCAGTGCAGGAGCGCGAAGAGTGCCGCGCCAATTCCAAGGACTGGGCCGAGTGCCCGCCAACAGCACAGGAGTTGGCGATCGACGATGTACGCCAGGCTGTTAACGATACTTTTGCCGAAGACGGAGAGGTGGATTACCGTCGCGTTGAATATGTTGGGCCGCAGGTTGGTAAGGAATTAAAGCAGCAAGGGCTGATTGCCGTTATCCTGTCTATGATTGGTATCCTCGGTTATGTCTGGTTCCGCTTTGAGTGGCAGTTCGGTGTGGCATCGATTATTGCGTTGCTGCACGATACGGTCGCAATTATGGGGCTGTTTGCATTCGCGCAAATGGATTTTGATCTTTCTACGGTTGCGGCGATTTTGATGATTGCGGGTTACTCGATCAACGACACAGTGGTTGTGTTTGACCGTATTCGTGAGAATTTGCGTAAGTACAAGAAGATGCCATTGCCCGAGTTGTTCAACATGTCGATCAACCAGATGCTGAGCAGAACCTTGATGACCTCCTTCACCACGTTGCTGGCTTTGATTGCCCTTTATGTGTTCGGCGGGGAAGTTATCCGCGGGTTTGTCGATGCGCTGATTATCGGGATTGTCGTTGGTACGTATTCTTCAGTATTTGTGGCGGCGCCGGTATTGTTGCTGACGAATTTGAAGCGCTCCGAAATTCCCACAGGAGAGGCACAGGAGGCGTAGATGGACGTCACGCCCCTGATCAAAGCCAATCAACAAGTTATCCAAAGTTATGCTGGCGGGCAGTTCAAAGTCAGTGGTGAAACCTATGGCGGGGCTGTGTTTGTTTTGCCTTCCGAGACCCGTGACTGGGGCTTTTCCGGTGAGATAGGGGATCTGGAAGAAGCGGATTTCGAGTTTCTGACCAATCAAGCTGATGAGATTGATGTTGTTTTGCTGGGTTGCGGTAAGGCGACCACATTCCTTAAGCCAAAGCTTAGAAACGCCCTGAAAGAAAAGGGCTTGAGCGTGGATGTCATGGATTCTGGTGCGGCCTGTCGTACCTATAATGTCTTGATGGCCGAAGGGCGGCGCGTCGTTGCGGCCTTAATTCCTGTTTAGTTCTTCCTAATATACTGACAATAAAGACTTTTCCTGCCCTGTGTTCACCAAAAATTAGGGTTTTTCGACTATTATTGTGCCTACGAGTGAAAAACTATAAAAAACAGTAGTTTACGGGTGTGCATAGATGGCGGGACCATCCTATTTTGAGCAGTTAAAGACTTACCTTGCGAGTGCGGCGAGCCAAGAGGGCGCGCCTTTGTCGCTTGTGAATCCCGATAATTCAGAACAAGTTGTTGAAATTTCATTGCAATCTTTGCCTGAACGTCCTGATGGATGGCCTGTTGGCTTGCCTGAGCCGATCCGCTTTGAAAATGAGCATGCGGCTGGAATGGCGTTTGTAACGGGTAATGACGGGGAGGCGTATATGCTGTTCCGTGATCCTGAAACCGGCCAGCCGATTGCGATGAGCCATGAAGATATCATTCACCTGTCGGATAGTTTGATTAAGCCGATTATCGAAGATGCGCGTGCAGATACGCGCGGTTACGATCCTTATCGCGATGAGTTTTTACCGTCCAAGGATGTGTATTCGGCAGATTTGGTAGCGCTTGAAGGCGGGGCGAGTGACGGGCAGGTTTTGAGACAAGCCGTGTTAAAGGCCGACGGGACGATTGACCGTTTCGGCGGAAATCATGTTGGAGCGGAAATTGTTCTGGTTGATCCGTCTTTGCGCGAAGGCGATACGCCACAAAGCCCGGTTTTGACGCGTGATGCGGCCGTCGCAGGCGGGGCACAGCTTAATAATGTTCTTATTCAAGGTAAGGGTGATGTTGAAAATGCGGTGTTGCTGGCGCAACTTCGTGAGTATTCGGTTCAGCTTGGTGATGCTGTTGATCGGGATAACAGTACAGGTGTGAATTTCGGTGCTGGTATTCCCGTTGCCAGCATTTCTGCAGGCGGTGTGATTGAAATGCGACAATATGATGAGCGTCCGGCACCGGTTCAGGATGTTAAGGTCGAGCCTGAGTCTGTTGAGGTTACTGGTGCGCAGTATGATCGCGCGGGAGAGACCGTCGGTGTAGTGATTGAGGGGCCAGAAGAGGATTTGATTGAAGGTCCTCAGGATGTTGTACCAGAAGCTACAGCAGGGTTTGTTCTGGCTAATGAGGTTTACGGCTTATCTGCTACACCCGTGGCAGCGATTGAGGAAGGTGGCTTTTACAATGAAGGTAAGGGCCTGCGTGTTCTGGAAGCAATGCGCCGTAATATGGGCACGCCGCCCGACCCTGAAAAAGTGGCGGATTATTTTGATGGCCGTGATGAGTATAAGCAGATTGAAGAGTCATGGCGCCCGATTGCTGCAGCTTACGTGATGGAAAGTGTACAAACAGGATATGCACCGCCATTGGGTGATGACAGCAAGTTCAGATTGGCTTTGGAGGCTTTGGAGGAGGGGCGTGTTGAAGATGCTCAAACACTTCTCGATGGCGGCACGGTTGAAGTTACGAATGATGTTAAGGTGGAAGAACTCGATACAGGCGCAGCGGTAGAAGCGGAAGTGTATAGTCCGGGTCGTGTTGATCCACCTCTTGAGACTATTGAACCCGCGGCAGGTGACGGGCTTGATGCTGATGAAATGGCGTTGAGAGCAAAGGTCGAGGCGACGACAGCAGAGATTGAAGGGTTGCTGAATGTAGCGGCTGAGGATGGGAGTGGTCCCGTTTACGATATTGTTGTCGCGATGCAGACAAAAGCAGCCATCGCGGCTGTGCGTACTAACTTTGCAGATGCTGTTGCAGAGAATGGCACAATTGATATCGACAAGCTGCCTGTCAGTTCTGACTTCGGTGACGACTTTACAGCCGATGAAGAGTTAAGACAGCTTGCCGAGCGTTTGAATGGCTTGCATGAGCAGTATAGTTCTATGGATATAGAACAACGCGCCAGAGACGTTATTGAATTTGGCCCTAATTAAGCAGCGAGCTTAACCGGCCCTTTTTCAAACAATTCCGCCACATATTCCCAGTTTACGAGATTATCGACGAATGCCTCGAGGTATTTTGGGCGCGCATTGCGGTAGTCGATGTAGTAGCTGTGTTCCCAAACATCACAACCGAGCAATGGCGTTTTGCCGTATACGAGCGGGTTTTCACCATTTGGTGTCGCGACAACTTCTAGTTTGCCGGATGCACCGTCTTGTGCGAGCCAGACCCAGCCAGAACCGAATTGGCCGGCGCCTTTTTTCAGGAACTCATCGCGGAAAGCATCGTAGCCACCGAGGTCTTCTTTGATTTTTTCTTCCAGTTTGCCGTCCATGGCTTTGCCGCCACCATCGGCCTTCATCCAGTTCCAGAAATGGATGTGGTTGTAGTGCTGACCAAGCTGGTTGAACAGACCGCCATGCTTCGGGTCTTTGAAGGCGCTGACCATGGCTTGTTCAAGGGACGCATCTTCAAGGCCTGTGCCTTGAATCATCTCGTTTCCTTTTTGCACATAGGCGTTGTGGTGTTTGTCGTGGTGGAATTCCAGCGTTTCCGCTGACATATACGGGTCGAGAGCATCGTAAGCGTATGGGAGTTCCGGTAGTTCAAAAGACATATTCAATTCCTCTCGTTTTAATTCGGTATCTGATGTTGTAGAACAACAACACCTAACCTAATGCAAAGGTTCAATTTCTCAAGGGAAAAGGCGTAAAATAAGTCATGGTATTAACGAACAGCGATTATTGTGCGGAGCAGGTCAAGGCGTATGACCCTGATCGCTATTTGCTGTCTATGTTTGCGCCCGAAGCCAGCCGTGATGCTTTGTTCGCGTTATTCGCGTTTAATCTGGAGATTGCCAAAACCCGTGAAGTCGTCAGTGAGACGCAGCTGGGATTGATCCGTTTACAATGGTGGCGCGAGGCGATTAGCGAGATCTATGATAGCGGCATCGCGCTGGAGCATGAGGTGCTGATGGCGCTGGCTGGGGCGATCGAGAAATATGATTTGCCGCAAGAGCATTTCGAGAAGTTGATTTATGCGCGGGAGTTTGATCTGGAGGATGTTTTGCCGGGGAATATTGAGGGGCTGATCAATTATGCGGATTTCACCACGACGCCGTTGATGAAGTTGGCCGTTAAGGTCGCTGGCGGGGATGATGACGTCGAGCCAGTGCAGCCAGTGTCCGTGAATTACGCGCTGGCGGGGTTATTGCGCAGTGTGCCGCATTTCGCACGGCAGAGGCGGTGTTTGTTGCCTGAAGATTTGTTGAAGCAGCATGGGCAGCGCATGGATAAGCTTTACGACCTCAAGCCTGCAGATGGTTTGCCTGAAGTTGTAGAGAAAGTGGCAAGCCTTACGGTGCGTGGTGTTCGGTGCGATAATCGCTTTCTCAGGAAAACCCAGAAGCTGTCAGAGATTTATCTGAAACAGATTAAAGGTGTGAAAAATGATGTGTTTTCGCCGAAGTTGGGCGCGGAACCGCATTTTAAGGTGCTAAGGCTCGCACTTTAAGCCCGTTTGTTGATTATGGAATTGCATTGAGAGCCCATAAATATTAAAATGGTATCTGGGTATAAGGTTAGGAAAAGATGGTTGATCCGATTACAGGTGCGGGTAACCCGGCGAATGTCGGGCAAGTAAACCGCACACAAAACAACAAACAGACAGAGAATTCGCCTGAAGCTGATGCAGCTGCGCAGGGGGATCAGGTTGAGCTATCGCCTGAAGCGCTGGAAGCGCAAGCCAATGATACGGCGAGCCAGACTCGCGCATTGCTGGAGGAAGACAGTGGTGCTGTCCTATCTTCGAGCGCGCAGCGTTTAAATCAGCTGCTCTAATTTCATTTATTCTTCAAGATTTGGTTCTTCGGTCGGCTCGGTCGGGGCAGGGGCGTTTTTGTCCTCAAGTTGAGGTATTCCCAGCTTGTCTTCTGTTGCCTCCATCGGCGTCTCAGGCGCGACTTCAAAGTCTTTATTCACCAGTCGGAGATATTTTTCAGACTGTTTGCTGCTATCGCTTAAGGCAATGGTGTCAAATGCCGCTTCGATTTTGGCATTTCCCCATTTTTTGACATTCAGGCCGGGGCTTTTTTCCGTGACGAACACGCCTTCATCTTTTTCGATTGTGACGCGTCCTGTCGAGTTTGTGAAAAAGACCTTGCCGTCAAAAACGAAGACGCCGAATTTTGCATCCAGAGTTCCGCCCCAGACAGTGGTTCCGCGAATGCCGATTGACCCCAAAGGTGTCTGTATATTCACATTACGGTTGTTTTTGGGGAGTAGGCCGCTCATCCACACGAACGGACCTTTAACCAGCAAATCACCTTCATTCTTCGATGTGTCGGCGGGGTCGAATACGTAAGTGTCGACCTTCAGGCTGGCTTTGGAGCCTAAGATGATTTCAGTCTCGTCCTTGAGCTGGATCATGGCGCGTGTGTCTGCTTCGGTCTCGATCGTGTCATTGAGGAATATAGGGTCGCCGACTTCGGCAGATGTCTCTTCTTCCTCTGTTACAATGAAGGCGCTGCCTTCGAGTTCGATAAATTCACCGATCGGGGTTTCGGCTTGTGCGAGAACTTGAGTGGGGGTGAACAGAACAAATAATGTCAGGAGCGGGAGTATTCTCATTTTGGCCTCTTATTCGGGGGTTGCCGTTTCCGGGTCTATTTCCAGATCCGGTTTTTGGTGGTTGAATTTGCCGTTGTCTAAAAACTCGATTGTTTGCGCGATCACCTTCGGGTTGAACATCATGAAGGAATGGGTGGCGAAGATGACGATATGGTCGGCCATGCCATCGATCTTTGTGCGCTCAACGGGGACGATGCCGTCATGCTCCCCCTCCAGTACCCATGGGGCGAGGGGGTTGATGGAGGCGCTGCCCGCGATGATGCCAAGCGGGTAATCGATGTCGCCGGTTATATGTTCGTGGTCGGTGCGCAGTTGCGGGCCGGCGGGACCAAATATTTTGCGGAACGGTTCGCCGAGCATTTTATGGTCATCGAAAAAGTCGGCAAATTCACTGCCCGTGTTTGGCGGGCTGAGCATGACGACCCTGTTGAGATTATCCGGTCTGTGTGTTGCGAGGTAATAACGCGTAATTAGGCCACCCATGGAATGGGTGACGAAATTGATCGGCAGATCGGGGTCGTAATCCTCGTGGTTTTTAATCGTCTCGGCGACGAAATCGGTCAGTTCCTCCAATGGCATGGTGCGAGAGGGGTAGCGGATATTGATCGGAATATAATCTGCTTTTCTCAAGGCACGTTCAATCAAGAGCATGTCGGTACGGCTGCGCAGGATACCGTGGAGGAGGACGACGATTTCAGTCATAAGTCAGGGAATACAGTTGTTTTCAATATTCGTATTTAAGCGAATTTCGGTGTATAATGGAAGGGACAAGTATTGTTACCTCTATTTGATTTGGACCTCCAGAAGGGAGATAACCATGACAGGTATTATCAGCGCGAGTATTGCGCAAACAACATCTGTGTCTGTTACAAAATCAGTTGAAATTCAGCATCAGCAAAGCGCGGCCGCGTTGTCGGCCAGTGCGTATGCGGGCGGCACGCGTGAAGTGCCCGATGACCCGCTTTCCAGAGTTTTCGATATCGTCGATATTTCCGAAGATGCGCAACGCAAATTGCGGGAGGACCGTGAATTTGCCCTGCGGCTTGCATCATTGGTGCAGGGGCGCAACGGCGTTGATGAGAATGAAGCGCCGCTTCTGAAGCGCGGGTCGCTGCGGGTTGATATCGGCGCGATTGCGGCGCAGGAAAGCTTTTCCTTTACCGAGAGCTATGAGCTGAGTTTTTTGCAGGAAACGACGGTGACGCTGGAGACAACGGACGGCGATATCGAGATTTCGCAAAGCCGATTGCTGGAGGCGAGCTATTCCCGCTCATTTGAATATTCAAGCTCAGCGGCGGCTGCGTATGTGAAGGGTAGTTTGACGGGTTAAGTAGATTGAAGTCAGACTTTGTGCGATAACGGTCGGTATGAAAAAATCTATCCTGACAGTTCTTTTTTTATTCCTAGTACACGCAGAGGCAATAGCTAAGGTTGATGTTTCCCGCGATGTTTGCAGTGAAATGCAGGAGATGTATAAGGACAAAACCATCAATGATTTATTTGTTGGGTCACCTATCGAGAATTATCAAAAATCGTTCTTTGTGGACATTGATAATGATGGTGAGGACGAAGAGTTGCAGTATTTTACAACGCGAACATATGCTTATGTCGCTGAAGTCGTGGATGGAAAAGTTTTTGCCTTGCCTACGCTAAACACCAACCAGGGTATTGGCAATTATACTGGAAATGCAATTCTCAGATACAGAGATAAGTTCTTACAAATTCATTTCGCAGATGCACCTTTAGAGCTACAAGAGCTGATAGAAAAAACGGCTGAAGAAAAGCAGAGTAATCCGAGGGAAGCGCATATAAATTACAATGTGAAAACATTGTGTAAGTATTATCAGGGCTGATTTAAGCCGCTTTTTCCTGATTTCCAGATAGCCAGTTATTGAGGTCCTGTATCGCGCGGGTGGTGTAGAATTTCTTGCAATCGTTTCATATGAGGACTGCGAATTAAATCACGCTAATTGCTGCGCAGGCAACGGACATTATTGGATGAGTGGTTGTCGTATTTCTTTAACTCATCACTTCCAAAATATATTGCCCATACCCTGCGGCCTGAAATTACAGACGAGCTCAAATAGTGATTGTTACTAAATGACTTTGCTACCGGCGTTTCTTTGCGAGTAGATACTTCATTGTACAGGTATTGCAGTTCTTTGATTGAAGGCAAATACCAGTCATCATGACCGTGACCATCGAGGGTATTGGTCTTGGCAAGATCACCCGCGCATATGTCGGGCA
Source organism: Alphaproteobacteria bacterium (assembly GCA_030432025.1). Taxonomy (GTDB): domain Bacteria; phylum Pseudomonadota; class Alphaproteobacteria; order Micavibrionales; family Micavibrionaceae; genus TMED27. Next base: position 123,587 of record JAUIIA010000002.1, on the reverse strand, counting down.
CCTTTTTATTCGGAGCGTTTTCGTGCTCCTCACCCAGGCAAAAACAGGCGAGAGCAGCCAAGTGCACCTTATCTTGTTCAATGTCACTTAGTTCGGCCAGAAGCTCGGTGTTATCTTGTCCTGAGTTGCAGGCTTTTGTGTCTCCTAATTCATAACAGCCTTGCTTTGAGGAAAGGTAAGTATCTTTGTACTTGGGCTGAAAGTTTTCCGAGAAGAAGCGATAAAAGCTTTCGATATGGTCCTTATGGGTAAAGATGTTTTGGCCTTCCAAGCCTGTTCCCATATAAAAAGAACCGTCGGGGCAGGTGCTCCCTATCTCTGCGCACGCTGCAGGCGGCTCTTGTTTGCAGGCTGTTAAAACAAGCAGCAAGAGCAATACGATAGTGCTGTGAAATATGTGTCGGGATCTTTCCATCACGGATCAGCTTACTAAAAGGTGAGGGGTTGGACAAGCCGACCTCAGGGTGGTGGCTTTTCCTAAGAAAAGAAAGGGCTTAAGCTGCTTTTTCCTTGTTTCCAGATAGCCAGTTATTGAGGTCCTGCATCGCGCGGGCGGTGTAGCATTTCTTGCGGTCTTTGCCTTTGAGCTTTTTACGTTTGCCGTTCGGCATGACCTGAAATGGATTTTCGGGTGGGGGGAAGAGGCCGAAATTTACATTCATTGGTTGGAAGGTTTCGCTCTCTGCGCCGCCCGTGATGTGGTTGATCAATGCGCCATGTGCGGTTGTGACGGGCGGGAGTTCGAAGTCTAGGCCCAGAGCTTGGCTGGCGGCCATGCGACCCGCGATTAAACCGACGGACGCGCTTTCGACATAGCCTTCGCAGCCCGTGATCTGACCCGCAAATCTGAGGCGGGGATCGGCTTTCAGGCGAAGCTGCCCGTCCAGCAATTTCGGTGAATTGATGAAGGTGTTGCGGTGCAGTCCGCCGAGGCGGGCGAATTCCGCATTCTCCAGACCCGGTATCATACGGAAGACGCGGGTTTGTTCGCCCCATTTCATTTTGGTTTGGAAGCCGACGATGTTGTATAGCGTGCCGAGTGCGTTGTCTTGGCGGAGTTGCACAACGGCGTAGGGTTGTTCTTCCGCGTTCGGATTGGTCAGGCCGACAGGCTTCATGGGGCCGAAGCGCAATGTCTCCGGTCCGCGGGAGGCCATGACCTCTATCGGCATGCAGCCGTCAAAATAAGGCGTGTCTTCTTCCTGTTCCGCGAGGGATTTGGAGCCAGAGGGGAGTTCCCATTCCTTGAACAGGCCGTATTCGGCGTTCAGCAATTCGTTGATGAAGGTCTCGTACTGCTCCTTCGTCATCGGGCAGTTGATGTAGTCTTTACCGCTGCCCGCGGGGCCGGGCTTGTCGTAGCGGGATTGGAACCATGCGATGTTCATGTCGATGCTGTCTGTATGGACGATCGGCGCGATGGCATCGAAGAATGCCAGTTCGCCTTCGCCCGTTAGCTCGGCTATGTCCTTGGCGAGCGCATCGCTGGTCAGTGGCCCTGTGGCGATAATCACGTTACTCCACTCGGCGGGGGGGATGCCCGCAACCTCACCTGTTTCGATCGTAACATTGGGGTGGTCGATCAGGGCTTGGGTAACGCCTTCGGAGAAGCGGTCGCGGTCAACGGCGAGTGCACCACCCGCGGGGACGGCGGCTTTGTCGCCCTCCAGCATGATCAGGGATTCCATGGCGCGCATCTCGGCATGCAGCAAGCCAACCGCGTTATATTCCGCATCATCCGAGCGGAAGGAGTTGGAGCAAACCAGCTCCGCCGCATTGCCCGTGGAGTGGGCGGGGGTGCCAACTTCGGGGCGCATTTCGTGCAAGATCACTTTCGCGCCCATATTGGCGGCTTGCCATGCGGCTTCCGATCCGGCGAGGCCTGCGCCCACTATGTGAATGACGTTGTTTTTCATTGTGGCAAGGATGTATCAAATCCCCCGAAATTTCGCAAACAAAACATGAGCATAAAAAAATCGCTGGCCCCTTTTATTTTAAGTGTGCTGCGAGTACACTCATTGCCAGTTACACATACATTCGGGGATTACTATGAAAAGATTTTTGCTCGTCAGCACGGCTTTGGTTCTTGGTTTCAGTTCACAGGCGCTTGCGCAAGACGAAGACGCAGTAAGTTTGGCTGAAACCGCACCGTCAGCGGCGTGGGGGTATACGGGCACGACGGCTGCAGCATATTGGGGCACATTGAATTCGTCTTACGACACATGCGTGAGTGGTCAGTCGCAGTCTCCGATTAACATTTCCGAATATCTGCAGGAAACGAACATGCCTGCGCTCGAGCCTGGATACGTGGATTCCGGTCTGTCTGTTTACAATAACGGCAAGACGGTTGAAGTGAACTTCGACGAGGGCAGTTATTTCACGAATAACGGTCAGCAATACAATCTGTTGAAGCTGACATTCCATACACCGAGTGAGCATTACCTCGATGGCGCGCCATACCCGATGGAAGCGCAGTTTGTGCATCAGACCGAAAGCGGTTCCGTAGGTATTGTATCCGTGATGTTGAAGTTGGGTGCGCATAATCCTGTTATCGAAGGTATCTGGCAGAATGCACCGATTACAGCCGGTGAGACCAAAGAGGTCGGTACGGTGAAAATCAACGCTGGTGCGTTGATGCCGCAAAGCCTGTCACATTATCACTACACAGGTTCGCTGACAACGCCACCATGTACGGAAGGTGTTGAGTGGTTCGTGATGAAGGATACGGTTGAGTTGTCCGAGACGCAGCTTAAAGCGTTTCAAGCGTTGTTCCCTGTGAATGCGCGGCCGATCCAGCCTCTAAATGATCGCGTCGTTTCCGGTAATTAATTCCAGAATTCTTCTTCTTCCGGTACGCGGGAGAAGGCGATTTTCGTACCGACATAGCCGGATATTGTTTTCGGTGTCGTGCCGACATAGACGGTTTCCTTTTGATATTTGTTTTGTAATGCATCGAGTGCGTCGGCAAGGGCTTCGCGTTTTTTCAGGCTTTCCATGTTTTCCTGAAAACGTTCGTCCAGCAGGTCACCCGTAATTTCATGTTTATGCTTTAGTCCGCTCAGGATGGTTGAAACTTTTTTGAATGTCGGCGCTGTGTAGCCACTCATTTCGCCCATCATGTCGATCCAGAGTGTTTCCAGATGCTGCATGAATGTGAAAGGGTCTTGCGCCGGTGTTGCAAGGTGGATTTCCCGCCGCCAGCGTTCGCCCGTTGTCGTGCGCACGCCTAGAGAAAGGGTGGTGGCGTAATATTCCTTGCGACGTAAGCGGTATGTAGCTTTGGTTAATAGTCGGCGGGCCATCAACCGTGCTTTATCAGGAGAGCGCAGGTTCGGGTCGAGGACACGGGAGTGGCCGATCATCACGTTACGCTGCGTTTCGGGTTGCTTGAAATCGTAGCCGTGCAGCCAGTACCAGAAGCGCTCGCCCTGTACGCTGCCCCAGATGCGGCGGGCATGTTTAGGAGATGTGTTCCAGAAATCCTCCACCGTGAAAATACGGGCGCGGTTCAGGCGGCGTTCCATGTTAACGCCGATGCCGGGCAGGTCAGTAAGTTTGAGGTCGAGTAGGCGGCCTGGTAGGTCTTGCGGGCGCAGGATGGTTAGTCCGTCAGGTTTTTGCATGTCGCCCGCGATTTTGGCGAGTAGAGAGTTCGGTGCCGCGCCGATGGAGCAATTGATTGACGGGCCGATATTGTCCCAGATGCCTTGCTTGATCTTCATGGACATTTGCATGATGTCTTCGACTGTTCGTTTGCCGGGCGGGATGCGGCAGGACCATTCATCAATCGACCAGACCTTGTTAATAGGGGCGTGTTTGATGAATTCTTCCAGAATACGGTTGTGGTAACGGACATAGACGTCGTGCCGCGCGGGTACACAAATCAGGTTCGGGCACATGTTACGGGCATCGCGGATGATTGTGCCCGTTTTTACACCGTAAGCCTTGGCCTCATAAGACGCGGCGATAGCGCATGTGTGCTCTGTCGGCATAGGCACAACGGCGACAGGTTTACCGCGTAAGGACGGGTTTTCGTTTTGCTCTACGGATGCAAAATAGCTGTTGAGATCCACAAAGAGCCATTTGATGGTGTCTTCACGCTTCACTTCGGTGTTCCTTTTCCAGATGATGGTTTCAGGATATCACACAACAAGAACAAATCAAGAACATTTTTATTCTTTTAAAGTTAAGGACTTGCCAGAAAGACGCGAACAGGCTTCAATACAAAAGATGGAACATCTTCTAGGTCAAATCGAATATAAAGCGTCTCAAGCACCCGATGAGCAAATGTTTGCCCTGTGGCGGGCTGTGTTCTCGCTTGCGCATGTGGACGGCGAGGTGGCTGATTCCGAGCGTGCGCTGGTCGAAGAGGTGATGAAAATATTCAGCTTTGCTGACGCGCAGCGCGAAGAGGTTTTGGGTGATATGACCAAGGCCGGCAATACGCTTAATTTGTTTCAAGCCATTGAATTGCCACATCACCGCGCACAGTTTTTTCGTTTAGCGCGGATCATGATCTGGTGCGATGGATTCTTGCACGAGCAGGAAATGGCGATTATCGAAGCGATTAAAACTGACCTGGGCGATGAAGTGCACCAGTATGAACGGGATTTACGTTGGATGAACCGCAAGCCGGACTTGCCGATAGAAGAGCAAGCGACATCCAGTGAAGAAGAAATGATGAAGCATATTATTTATCAAATGATTGCGTTTTATGAGGAAGAGGAAGGACTGGCTCATGGGTGATGGGGTTTCGGAAAGCGAATACTATATGTGGCGGACATTGTTTGCGGTGGCGCATGCCGATCATGTCGTAACGGACGAAGAGGTTCGTTTTATGGCGACGGCGCTGGCTGATGTGAGTTTTTCCGAGGAACAACGTGCGCAGTTGCATGAGGATGCGAAGAACGCGCAAGATATCGAGGCAATGTATAAGATGATTACCGAGCCGAAGGATCAGGCCGCGTTTTTCAAATTTGCGCATGAACTGGTTCATATTGACGGTGATTACGGCGAAGAGGAGCAGGAGATTATGCTGCGCCTGAAAGAGCTGCATGTACAGGCTACGGATGTAGACAAGCTGATCGGTACGGTGTCTTTGTCGCTGGAAGATGATGGCGGGTCTGATGGTTCGGACGCCTTTGCAAGCGGGGTTTCACCGAAAGGCTTCAAGGACCGCGTCTATTCGTTCCGTAACGCGTTCGTGAAAAAACTCAAAGAAGATGACGACTAAGAGCTTCGATCATTAAGCTTAAATCGCGTCACGCCTCGCTCACGTAGATTTTTTACGCTTCGCTCCTTGTTCCTAATGTACTCTCAATGCTCTTTGCTCTTGGCAAATAGCTAGTTATAGAAGATTGGTTTGTAGGCCGCGCGTCCCGCATATTGGGATGGCGGCAGGCTTGACGGATCGGACGGGTAATGGTGGCCGTCAAAGTCCATTGATACATATTTGGCGCGGGACTGGCGTCCGGCTACGCGGTGGACGATGCTTTTCCAGCCGTTATTTTCCTCAAAACTCACATAAAGCGGTTCGCGGACGGGCTGGATATCATTCACAAGTGTGAAGTGGTCGTTATGCGCTTCGAAGACCAGCATGGTGCAACCGTGGATGCCACACCAGTATCCGTATGGCGTTTCAAACAGGACCAGCCCTTCGCGGCGGCCGTCATTGTTCAGGTCCACACGTTCGAATTCGTAACGGGAGGCAACGGGTGCATCCGTGTTTTGCAGAAAGCTGCGCACAGCGGCGACTAGAATTTTGTCATCGGGGTCTATGGGTTCGTAACTCATCGGTGTCATCGCCTCTATCGTAGGCTCAGTCTGCGATGAGCCACATGCACCTACGGTCAGGAGGGCAGAGGACATTACAATCGTACAGAGAAGATTTCGAAAGGTTCCGTTCATAGCTGCGATAATGGTACCTGAAAATTCCCGAATGTGAATTGCCTGTTTGTGCATTGAAGCACATTTTATGTGAGTAAATGACTTGCGCGTATGCCTGTCGGGGCTTATCTTTCGAGGCTGACATGAGCCGCCTAAGGAGTGTTTGAATATGACGTTTGTTGTCACGGATGTGTGTATAAAATGCAAATATACCGATTGCGTAGAAGTGTGCCCGGTTGATTGTTTTTACGAAGGTGAGAACATGCTGGTGATCAGCCCGGACGAATGTATCGATTGTGGTGTATGCGAACCGGAATGCCCGATTGACGCGATTTTGCCGGATTCTGATGAAAAAGCCGATAAATGGTTGGAATTAAACCGTGACTATTCGGAAAAATGGCCGAATATAACAGAAGCGAAACCTCCGATGGACGGGGCGGATGACATGAAAGATGTTCCGAATAAGTTTGAAGAGCATTTCAGCGCCGAGCCCGGCGAAGGGGATTAGCGTTCACGAACGCCGTGAAGAATGTTAAAGTAACGAAGTTTTGTAATAAGGAGATCAGAATATGAGTTTTAAGCCGGCAGAGCAGCCTGAAGAGGAAGAGAAGAAAACGGAAACAAAGCGTGAGTTTCCTAAAATCGAAGGCGCGTTGAAGGAAAACCCGGAATCACGCGGCAAGGTCTATGACAGTATTCTGGATACGATCGGTAATACGCCGTTGGTTCGTATGCCGCGTTATAAGGATAAATATGGTCTGAAGGCTGATATCCTCGTAAAGCTTGAATTCTTTAACCCTGTATCGTCCGTAAAGGACCGTATCGCGTTCGCGATGATCGAAGCTGCTGAGCGTGCAGGCCAGATTACACCGGGTAAAACAGTATTGATTGAGCCGACCTCCGGTAACACGGGTATCGGTCTGGCCTTCATTGCTGCGTCTAAAGGTTACCGTTTGATTTTGACTATGCCGGAAAGTATGTCTCTGGAACGTCGTAAGATGTTGCGTCTGTTTGGTGCAGAACTTGTTCTGACACCTGCGGAAAACGGTATGAAAGGCGCGATCGAGCGTGCCGAGCAATTGCTCAAGGAAAATGAGCATTCCTTTATGCCGAGCCAGTTTGATAACCCTGCTAACCCGCAAATCCATAGCGAGACGACCGCGATCGAAATCTGGAATGATACGGGCGGCAAGGTCGACTTTTTGGTTTCCGGTGTCGGAACAGGTGGTACGATTTCCGGTGTCAGTCGTGTGCTGAAACAAAAGAATCCGAATTTCCAGGCGATTGCTGTTGAGCCGGAGGAAAGCTCTGTGATTTCAGGCGGTGACCCTGGTCCACACAAAATTCAGGGTATCGGTGCGGGTTTTGTGCCCGGTAACTTCGATAAGACGCTGGTTGATGGTGTTGTGACAATCGACAGTAACACTGCGTTTGAAACGGCACGTGAAGTTTCCCGTCTGGAAGGTATTCCATGCGGTATTTCAACGGGTGCGAATATCGCTGCCGCGAAGAAAATTGCGGAAGCCGAAGGCAGCGAAGGCAAGACGATTGTGACAATCGGTTGTTCTATTGCTGAACGCTACATCTCCACAGCGCTGTTTGACGGCTTGGATATGTAGGGATGGATCGCCCCGCAAGGAACGATAAGCTTTCATACATAATCATTGGCCTCTTGGTCGTTATTCTTGGTGTTCAGCTGTTTGCTATGCAAGCGGCTGAAACCTTTTCAGGAGAGGAGAACGCCGAAGAGTTGAATGTTTACAGGGATCGTTTCTTTGCCCTTGCTGCAGATGATCGGTTACTTATGATGACCCCTGTTGAGGGTGTAGGCATGCCACGACCATTTTTCCAACGGTGGGTGGCTGAAGCGCTTACGTCATCGATGAGCTTCACTTGGTTTGATGAAAAACACCATTATGAAAGGGTTTCAGAAGACTTTACCGAAGAAGGGCTGGAAAAGTTTAAGGCTTATCATTCAAGCGTAATCAAAGAGCTCGAACCTAAGCAGGAGGTGCATAGTCTCTCTTTGCTTAATTCGCCAGAATACACAAAGAGCATAGATAGAGATGGTAGCGGATCTGAGACGTTTTTTGAAATACCGGTAATAATTACTTATCAGGCAGGTGCTAGGCCTCGCCGATTTAGTGCGATTGTAAAATTATCTGTTAAGCAGGGCTACACACCCGAAGGGGAAGGGCGTTGGCAAATTCATGATTTGGACGTTACCTCTAAAGAAAGTCTCTAAGCTGCATCAAGGGTTTCTAACCAATCCAGAGATTGATTGACGGCGGTTTCGAGGGCCGCCTTTTTTATATGGATTGTGTTTCTTGCTAAGCTGATTTTTTGTCAGTTTTCTCGCTGACATCCAGCTTTTCCTGTAGCGAGGAGCTGGAAGTCGTGTATTCGAACTTCAGCTTCGCATCGGGGTGGATGTAGCGGAAAGCCTGACGAGACATCAGTGCGGCCTCATGGAAGCCACTGAGGATGAGTTTCAGCTTGCCGGGGTAATAGTTAATATCGCCGACAGCGAAGATACCGGGTTCGGATGTTTCGAACTTTTCAGTATCCACGGGGATCAGGTTTTCATGCAGGTTTAGCCCGAATTCGGCGATAGGGCCAAGCTTCATGGTCAGGCCGAAGAATGGGAGCAGTGTGTCGCACTCAATTTCTTTTTCGTTCTTGTCGCCATCAACGATGGTGATTTTGTCGAGTTGGCCGTTAGCGCCGTGCAGTTCCTTTACCTGTCCGATCTGGAAGTCGATTTTTTCTTCGGCTTCGAGGGCGCGCATTTTATTGACGCTGTCGGCGTGGGCGCGGAATTTATCGCGGCGGTGAATGAGGGTAACCTTCTTGGCGATCGGTTGCAGGTTTAGTGTCCAGTCGAGTGCAGAATCTCCGCCGCCGACAATAACGATTTCCTTGTCCTTGAATTGCGCCATCTTACGCACAGCGTAGAAAACGGAGATGCCTTCATATTCATCAATGGCCGGTATAGGGGGCTTTTTCGGCATGAAGGAGCCACCGCCCGCCGCAATGACTACGACCTTGGTGATGAATTCCTGACCGATGTCCGTTGTTAGTTTCCAGCGGCCATCATCCATTTTGTCGAGTTTCTCGACCATTTGCTGAAAATGGAATTTAGGATCGAACGGGGCGATTTGCTCCATCAGGCGGTCGGTCAGGTCCTGTCCTGAAATCTCCGGCCAAGCGGGGATGTCGTAAATCGGCTTTTCAGGGTAAAGCTCCGCACATTGTCCGCCCGGACGGTCGAGGATGTCGATGAAGTGACATCTCATGTCCAGCAGGCCGAGTTCGAAAGCGCAGAAAAGACCGCAAGGGCCGGCGCCAATGACGACGACATCTGTCTCTATTGTATCCAGAACTTCTTTGAATGTGTTTTGTGCGTTAATCACTGCCATGCCGATTATCGTATATCTACTGTAAAAAGCTGGTATAATCCCTTAAGTTCGGGAATGCAAGGTTCCTGAGCGTGTGTGTGATAGTTGATAAAGACAGGAAAAATTAATGCAGCCGATTATAGAGGACGAAGAAGTCAGTGAGCTTAAAGCGTTTGTTAAGCACCGCTTTACAGAGATTGCGGAGACTTATCTTCGGTGTGCGGCAGAATATGTCGCTGAAATCCTCGAAGGATATGAGAAAAAAGATGCCGTGATGATTGTTGATGCGGCGCATCCATTGAAGTCATCTAGTGGTAATCTCGGGTTACGCGCTCTAAGCAGTCTGTCACAAGATTTGGAAGAGGGTGGCTCACAGGTTGTAGCCGGTGAACAGCAGATTGAAGAGCTGGAGCCGATGGTTACGAAGTTGCAGGCGCTGTATGATGAATCTGCCGAAGCGCTCAAAAAGTATATCTAATTTATAACATTACGCAGCCGCGTAAGCAGGATGTTATGGTTCAGGGGTTTCAGAATGTAGTCCTGTGCACCTAGATCAATGCTCAAAGCCAATAGACGCAGGTTGCTTTCTCCCGTGATCATGATGACGGGAATGTTGCGCGTTTTTTGCTCCTTTCTGAGGTGTTTCAAGACATCATGGCCGCTCATGCCGCGCATTTTCTGATCGAGTAAAATGGCATCCGGCAGGAGGACATTTGCCTGCTGCAAACCCGTTTCGCCATCCATTGCGGATGTGACTTCATAGCCTTCAGGTTCCAGGAGAGATTCAACAATTGCCGCAATCGTTTCATCGTCATCGATGACGAGTATTTTGTTCTTCATATTTTTAGGATACGGATGACGGCGCGGGTAGGTCAAACCGCTTTGCAGACGGCTGTGTGCAAGGTGTTAGCTTTCCAGAATGGAGAGCAGAGATTTTTCCAGCTTGGCGAGTTTTTCTTTGTCTTTGAGCTTTTTACCGGTTTTGTCCTGAATGTAAAAAACATCGACGGCTTTAAGCCCCAGAGTGTTGATTTTCGCGCTCTTGATGACGCAGTTATGTTTGCTGATGGTCTTTGAAAGTTCGTATAGCAATCCGGGCTTGTCACGCCCATAGGTCTCGATAACCGTAAAGCGGCGGCTGGCTTTGCTTTTGATTGTAACGCCTTTGGGAATCTCGAAAGCTTGATCCTTTTTCGATGTCTTGCTGATCATCGCTTTTATCTTTTTGCTCTGATCCTGCATGTTATCTATCGTTTCACTGATGATCTCTTCGATCTGCTCTTTTCGTTTCTTCTGAACGATCGGTTTTCCGCTAAGATTTTGCACAGTGAAGATGTCGGCGACACGTCCGTCATCAAGCGTGTTAATGCGTGCTTCGATGATGTTTACACCTGAAAGGGTCAAGGCACCGGTGAGCAGGGAGAACAGCCCTTTTTGATCCTGCGTGTAGACGCTGATGATGGTGGTGTGTTTTTCGCTGTCCTGTGCGATTTCGATACGGGTTTCGTCGGCTTCCAGATCGTAAGGGATAGCAGAGGATAGAAGCGCCGTGGATACGAGCGGGTGTTTGCCAGTCATGCGGGCTTCGGCCATGTAGTACAGCTCTTGTATCAGCTTGTCTTTCCAGCTTGTCCAACGACCGGGCCCGACGGCCATGATGTCGATGGTTGTCAGAATGGTGATCAGTTTTAGTCGCTCAAGCCCATGAATACGGAACAGGAAGTCTTCGAGTGTTTTCGGGTCCTCAAGGTCGCGTTTGAAGGCGATGTCAGCCATGAAGAGATGGTCGAAGACGAGCCATGAGACAAGGCGGGTTTCCTGATCATTCAGCCCCAGACGCGGACATAGAGACAATGCTAGATCTGCACCGAGTTCGGAGTGATCGCCGTTTTGCCCTTTGCAAATGTCGTGAAGCAAGATGGCGACGAATAATGCACGGCGGTTTTCAATGGTGTGAATGAGGGCGCTGGAGAGGCCGGCTTCGTCACGCAATGCTCCGCTTTCAAGTTGATGCAGAAGATCAATCGCCCGCAGGATGTGCTCATCCACCGTAAATACATGGTAGCGGTCGAATTGCATGAGGGCGATGACCTTACGGAATTCGACGATGAAACGTTCCAGAACGCCCGCCTCATTCATACGGCGCAAGGTCAGGCTGGCATTGTTCTGCGATGTTAATATCTCCAGAAACAGGCTGTTGGTCAGCGGGTTGTGCCTGAATTTCTGATCGATCAGGTCAATGTTTTTGGCGATTTTACGCAAGGCCTGCGGGTGAATGTCATATGGTGTTTCTTGCGAGACGCGGAAGAAACGCATGATCTCTGAAGGTTGTTGTTTTATTTTTTGCGCTTCACTGAAATTCAGACGGTTGTTGAGGATTTCAAAGCCCATGAAGCTTTGGGCGCTGGGTTTGATCCATTTGTGCTTGGTTATCTCATCTTCTTCAATTGCGGCACACACAATGCGGGTCATGTCACCAATGTCGCGTGTGACGAGGAAGTAGTGCTTCATGAACCGCTCAACCGCTTTGGCGTTGTTGCGGTGGGTGTAGCCTAAGCGTTCTGCGAGTTCGAGCTGGATGTCGAAATGCAGGCGTTCTTCACCACGACCTGCGATGTCATGCAGGTGACAGCGTACGGAAGTCAGGAAGTCATGCGCTTTTTTGAAGCGGTTTGCCTCCCGTTTTGACAGCATTTTCAGCTTATAAAGCTCTTCGGGGGATTTGGCCTCATAGGCCATGCCTGTGATCCAGAAGAGTGTCTGGTAGTCACGCAAGCCGCCCTTGCCGTCCTTGATGTTCGGTTCCAGCACGTAACGCGTATCACCAAACCGTAAGTGGCGTTGGTCGCGTTCGTGCAGCTTGGCTTTGACGAATTCGGAAATCTTGCGTCGTTTGCGGTTGTTCTCCATCGCCTCTGTGAATTCGGCGTATAAGGCTTTGTCGCCCCAGATCAGCCGTGCATCCATCAGCGAGGTCAGAACTTTTGCGTCCTTATGCATGATCTGGATGCATTCTTGTGGTGTGCGAACGGCATGACCCATTTTGATGCCGCTGTCCCAGAATTCGTAGAGCAGTTTCTCGATCGAGGCTTCGAGCTTCTTTGTCACTTTCTTAGGGACGAGGAAGACGATATCGATATCGGAGTAGGGGCAAAGCTCTGAACGGCCATAGCCTCCGGTGGCGATGAGCGCAATATCTTCGGGTAGCTTTTCCTTCGCCAGCTTTTTGACGTGGCGGTCCATGGTGGCGCTGTATTTTTCGCAGAACTCAGGGCCGCTAAGCTCATGCTTGCGTAATTTTTTGAGTAGATTATCGCGCTTAGTTTTCATCATCAGACAAAGCTTTGAGTGTGTAGAGCACGTCGAGCGCATCGCGCGGTGATAGTGTGTCCGGGTTTATTTCCTCTAAGCGTTTATGGAGCGGGGATGTGAGTTCTTCTTGTTCTGCGCTGTCTTGAAGCGAAAAGAGCGGCAGGTCTTCGGAGAGTTTAGCGAGATTGCCTGATTGCTCGCCCGTCTGCAGTTTGTCGAGCACGGCTTGCGCGCGGGTGATGACAGGTTTGGGTAGGCCTGCAAGTTTGGCGACATGTATGCCGTAGGAACGGTCGGCTGCACCTTCACCGACAGAATGTAAAAAGACGATGTCGCCTTTCCATTCCTTGACTTGCATCGAGTGGCAGGACAGGGCGTCAAGCCGTGAGGTAAGCGTGGTTAGCTCGTGGTAATGGGTGGCGAACAATGCGCGGGATTTGTTGGCATCGTGCAAATGCTCGACGCAGGCCCATGCGATGGACAGGCCGTCAAAGGTGGCGGTGCCGCGGCCGATTTCGTCCAAGATGACGAGGGATTTTTCGGTGGCTTGGTTCAGAATGGCGGCGGTTTCGACCATTTCGACCATGAAGGTGGAACGGCCAGAAGCCAGATCGTCGGATGCACCGACGCGGGAGAAGACGCGGTCTACAATGCCGATATGGGCGGACGTGGCGGGCACGAAGGCGCCGATTTGCGCGAGGATCGCGATGAGTGCGTTTTGGCGTAAGTATGTCGATTTACCCGCCATGTTCGGACCGGTTAGCAGCCATAACCTGTTTTCGGGCATGAGTTTGCAGTCATTGGGCACGAAGCTTTCATGCTGTTTTTTCAGAGCCGCCTCGACAACGGGATGGCGGCCACCTTCGATAGAAAATGCCAGCGAGTTATCGAGTTTGGGGCGTGTGTAATGGTTGTCGACGGCGAGTTCAGCCAAGCCTGCCGCCATATCCAGTGTGGCGATGGCGCGGGCGCGGATGCCGATTTCCTCGGCATAAGCGGTTGTTTCCATGACCAGCCCATCGAACAGCTCGAGTTCAAGTGCGAGGGCTTTTTCGCCTGCGCTTGATAGGTCGCGCTCAAGGTCGGCAAGGTCGGTGGTGGTGAAGCGCACGGCGTTCGCCATGGTTTGACGGTGGATATAGGGGCTTTCGGCGTCCTTGTTCAGCAGTGGATCGGCTTTACGGGCAGGGACTTCGATAAAGTAGCCCAGCACGTTGTTGTATTTGATTTTGAGCGCGTCGATGCCTGTATCGGCTTGGTAATCCTTTTGCAGGCCCGCGATCAGTCTGCGGCTCTCGTCTTTCAGGGTTTTCAGCTCGTCCAGCTTTTTGTGGAAGTCGGGTGCGATGAAGCCGCCGTCACGGGCGAGCATCGGCGGGTCTTCTAGAAGCGCTTGGGAAAGGGTGTCTTGAAGTTCGGAAAGCGCGCGTTCGTCTTTGAGGTTATCAAGAATATCAGAGAGGACGGTTTTGGCATCGCCTTGAGCTTGTAGCGCAGCACGGATGACTTCGACCTGTTTAAGGCCGTCGCGGATCATGGACAGATCGCGTGGGCCGCCACGGCCAACGGAAAGGCGCGACAATGCGCGTTCCATATCCGGCATGGATTTGAGTTGTTCGCGGATCAAATCGCGCATGCCCGCATCATTCACAAAATATTCAACGCGGTTGAGGCGTGTGGTGATGGTGCTCAAGTCAGTTAAGGGTGCGGACAGACAAGCCTGTAACATCCGTGCCCCGGGGCCGGTGACGGTTTTATCAATGGTCGCAAGTAGCGAGCCCTTGCGCTCACCGTTTTGGGTGCGAGTGATTTCGAGGTTGCGGCGGGTCGCGGGGTCGATCTCCATATTCGCGCCGCTGCTGATTTGCTTTGGTTTTTCGAGGTAGGGGATTTTGCCGATTTGCGTGCGTTCGATGTAGTCAATAAGCGCACCTGCGGCGGTGACTTCCGCGCGGCTGAATGCGCCGAAACCTTCGAGCGTGTCTACGCCGAATGCTTTTTCGAGGCGACGGCGGGCGTTTTCGGAATTGAATAGCGATTGTGGTTGTACGGTCACGCGTGCGTCGGCTGTGACGTTTTCGTATTGGTCTTCCGCGACGACGATTTCGCGCGGGGAGATGCGTTCGATTGCGCCTGTGATCTGGTCTTTATGCAGCGGTTGGACAGTAAAGGCGCCCGTGGACAGCTCCGCCCATGCGAGGCCGTATTGCCCGCCGACTTCTGCCAGAGCGCTGAGGTAATTGTTTTCGCGGGCGTCGAGTAGTGTGTCTTCGGTCAATGTGCCTTGGGTGACGACGCGGACGACATCGCGGTTTACCAGTGCTTTGGAGGCGGGTTTGCCTTCGGCCTTTGCGCGTTGTTTGGCTTCTTCCGGTGTTTCGGTTTGCTCGCAGATCGCGACCTTGTATCCGTTGCGGATGAGTTTTTCGAGATAAGGCTCGTAAGAGTGGAACGGCACGCCGCACATCGGGATGTCGTTGCCGTCGGTCTTGCCGCGTTTGGTCAAGGTGATGTCGAGGGTTTCGGCCGCCTTGACCGCATCGTCATGGAACAGCTCGTAAAAATCGCCCATGCGGTAGAACAGCAAGACATCGGGGTACTTTTCCTTCAGCGCCATATATTGCGCCATCATTGGCGTATGGCCGTCGGCAAGAAAATCCTCCGAAGTTTTTAACGCAGTCGCTGTTCCCATTTTCATCTGCACATCGTTGCCGCGTCGCTCCTGTAAATTTCACCTACACGACGCTCCTTGCGCCTTGTGCAGCTAAAAATCTCAACAGCTTCGCATTGATTAATCGTGTTTATGATAAAAGATGGCAGGGTGTGCGCGAAAGGGTAAAGTTGAGGTTATCCTGAACTTCTATTTCTTCTTCTCATCCGTGCCCGTTGAGCCGAAGCCGCCCTCGCCGCGCTCGGATTCTTCGAGTTCCTTAACGACGTTCCATTCGACGATTTCAAATTTTTCGACGACCATTTGGGCGATGCGCATGCCGCGCTCGACCGTGAAGGGTTCTTGGCCGTGGTTGATGAGGATGACTTTGATTTCACCGCGATAGTCGGCATCGATTGTGCCCGGCGCGTTCAAAACTGTTACGCCGTGCTTTAGCGCTAAGCCAGAGCGCGGGCGAACTTGTGCCTCGTGGTTTTTTGGGAGTGCGATGGCTAGACCTGTCGGAATAAGCGCGCGTTCACCAGGGCCGATTTCAATCGCTTCTTCAATTGCGGCGGAAAGATCCATGCCAGCAGATTGTTCCGTCGCATATGTCGGGAGTTGGAGGCCGACCGCGTGTTCCAGCGGCATAAGTTTGATGGTTACATCGGAGTCCATTATTCGGCAGCGCTCTTAATCGTTTCGGTTTCGTCGAGTGAGCTAATGATAGTGTCCGTGAGCTTTTTGGCAATAGCGGACTTGGACATTGGTTGCCAGTTATCAACCGATGCTGCGGTAACGCAGTATATGTGCCCTTTATCCTGCCCGAATACTTCTGCACCTTCCTGCGCGACGAGGTTGGCGAGGATCATATCGCAGCCCTTACGCGTAAGCTTGGCCTTGGCGTTGTCTTCCAGGTTTTCGGTTTCGGCGGCAAACCCGACCACAACGCTTGGGCGGTTTTTATGGTTCGATATGGTTTTGAGGATATCGGGGTTTTCGTTCAGTTCGATGTGCGGTGGAGAGGCATCACCGCGCTTTTTGATTTTTTGCTCGTGTTGTTTTGGCGCCCAGTCGGAGACGGCGGCGGCGCAGACAGCAATGTCGGCAGGCAGGCTGTCTTCACAGGCTTTCAACATTTCCTGTGCGGTTTCGATGTGGACTGTTTTTACGCCCGCAGGGTCGGAAATGGACACGGGGCCAGTGATCAAGGTGACATTCGCGCCCGCCTGTTGCAAAGCGGTAGCGATGGCATGCCCTTGTTTACCCGATGAACGGTTGCCTATAAAACGGACGGGATCTATGGCCTCAAAAGTCGGGCCGCTGGTGACAAGGGCGGTTTTGCCCGCTAACGGTTTGGCTGCGTTTTCAGTTTTTTTTTGCGGGGCGGACGTAAGGGCTGCGAAGATTTCTTCGGGTTCCAGCATTCTGCCCATGCCGTATTCGCCGCAGGCCATGTCGCCTTCGGATGGACCGATTATGGTGTGGCCGTATTCTTGCAGTTTTGCGATGTTGGCTTGCGTGGCGGGGTTTTCCCACATGCGCACATTCATAGCCGGAGCGATGATAGCGGGTTTGTCGGAAGCTAGCAGAGCGGTGGAGGCCAAGTCCTGCGCCAGACCATTTGCCATTTGCGCGATCAGGTTGGCTGATGCGGGTGCGATGACGATCATGTCCGCATCGCGGGTTAACTGAATGTGGCCCATCTCTGTTTCATCCTTGAGGGACCAGAGGTCGGTATAGGCTTCTTCTTCGCATAATGCGGAGACACTGAGTGGTGTAACAAATTGCTCGCCGCCCTTGGTCAGGATACAACGCACGGCACCGCCCGCTTTTTTGATTAGGCGGATGAGCTCCAGTGATTTGTAGGCGGCTATCCCGCCGCTGATCACCAGTAATACCGATTTGTTTTCAAGTGTCTGTGTCATGCTTTTAATATAAAGAAAAAGCCCCGCCGGTAAAGGCAGGGCTTGTTCAAATTTCTATCAGAATGCGCTTATTCAGCAGCTTCTTCTGTTTTGCTCTCTTCAAGAAGCTCTTTAGCGTTCTCGATTACAGCGTCGCCGGAAGCAGGTTCTGTTTGCTCAACATCGTCGCCAGCAGCTGTTCTGTCTTCAGGAGAGTTATCAGAAGCTTCCTGAGTTTCAACTTCTTCAGCTGTTTCTGTAGCATCAGCTTCTTCGATTGTTTCTTCGATCGCTGTTGTTGTGTCTTCAGCTGTTTCAGAAATCGCTTCGCCAGCATCTTCTGCTGTCTCTGTGATTGCTTCAACTGTGTTGTCGTAAGCTTCAGTAGCTTTTTCTGTCATTGTTTCTTCACCAGCGGCAGGCTCGATGTAAGATACGTTAGAAGCGTCTGTGCCCATGTTGTTGTAGATGGCAAAGATCGCAACCAAACCAGCGGCCAATACAACGCCGGAGTAAACGATTGATTTAGTAAAGTTATTCATTTGAAGCAGTCCTCTCCTTAAAATTCATGCTCATGTGCGCCTATTAAGCGCAAATTACAGTTTATTATGGTCAATGACGCATACCTTTGCGCTTATAAGGGCTTAGTGTCAATAAAAAATTATAATTCACTGATATTATGGGAAATTATGGTGCAGGTTAAATCTTGTATCCTTTATGAATCGCAACGATTCCGGCGGAAAGGTTTGAAAATGAACAGTTTTTCATGCCTGCATCTTCCATTCTGGCCTTTAAAACCTCCTGTCTGGGGAATTTGCGGATGCTTTCCACCAGGTATTGGTAGCTGTCGCGGTCCTTGGCTACGGCAGCCCCGATTTTCGGGATCAGATTATAGGAGTAGAAGTCGTAAGCTTTGCTGAGTATCGGTTCGCGGACATGGCTGAATTCAAGGCAGAAAAAGCGGCCGCCCGGTTTAAGAACGCGGTGAGCTTCTTTAAGGGCTGTATCAATGTGGGTAACATTGCGCAGGCCGAACGCGATTGTATACACGTCAAATGTATTATTAGGGTGGGGGAGCTTTTCCGCATTACCACATTCCCATGAAAAACCTTCGACCCAGCCCTTATCAATGGCGCGGTCGCGACCAACATCCAGCATATTCTGGTTCAGGTCGTAGACTGTGATCTGTGCTTTGGGCGCTTTTTTGCGGATGCGGAAAGCGATATCACCTGTACCACCCGCAACATCAATAAAGCGCATGTTGGACTTAGGGCGGATCAGGCGTACCAAACGATCCTTCCAAACGCGGTGCAGCCCACCGGACATGAGGTCATTCATCAGGTCGTAGTTATCGGCGACCGAGTCGAATACGCCGCGGACCAGACCTGTTTTCTGATCTGGTGTTACGCTTTGCTCGCCAAACTGTGTGCTTTCCGGGTTCGTGTTCATTGTATGTACCTTAGTAATCCGGCTCTGTTGGGGGTGCTTCTTTTACGTGCTCTTTTTGTACGGTCGACTGCTGAGGCTTGTTCGGCTCGCAATCATCCGGCAGTAGGAGCAGTGCGCCGCTATAAATGCCGTCGAGGTCTTTTATACGCGGGTAATTATATTTTTTTGCCAATGCGGTGTATTTGTCACGTTGATCGAATTGTCCATCGAAGTGGTAAGCGACGGCTAGGTTGGCGTTGATGACCGCGTCATCTGGTGCGCCCTTGACGCCGCGCTCGCCATAATCAACAGCTTTTTTAATTTCACAGCTCAGCAGGGCAACCGTGACAATGCTGGACAGGGCGTAAGGATCATTGGGATCGATATCGAGAACACGCTCATAATAAGACAGTGCAGTGTCATTGTCGCCGAGCTTGCGGTGATATACGCCTGTGGCGACCAGCGCATCGAGATGTTTAGGGTCTTCTATTAGCACGCCATCGATGATGGTTTTTGCCTCGTCGAGTTGGTCGACTTTGAGTAATGCCCATGCTTTGAGCATGCGTCCGCCGACATCGTCAGGATATTTCTTAAGAAATTTGTCCACGCGGGCGATGGCGAGTTGGTAATGTCCGGCCTTGAACAGATTTTCCGCAGTGTCGAAATCTTTGAGGTCTTTTTCCTTGGAGCCGCTAAGCCAGTCTAGTTGTGCGTGCGCTTGATGTACCGGGCCTGCCGTGACGATGAAAAGCGCCAGAAGGGCTGTTAACAGATAGGTTATGCGTCTGTTGTTTGGCATTGGATAGCAACTCCTGTTTGATGTTTTGCGAAAAATAGCACATGAAGGAAGGGTATGAAATTTTTATCTCTAAGAATCAAGCTTTATGAAACTCGCTAGGGCAATGGCAACGGTAGCGGGACTTACGGGTCTCTCCAGGATCGCGGGGTTTGTCCGTGATATCCTGACGGCGGCTATTCTGGGTGCGGGGCCGATTGGTGATGCATTCTTTGTTGCGCTGAAGTTGCCGAACTTTTTTCGTCGCGTGACTGCGGAGGGTGCGTTCAGCGTTGCCTTTGTCCCCTTATATAGTGAGAGCATAGAAAAGGATGGCAAGGAGGCCGCGGATCAGTTCGCATCCAATGCGTTCATGATGATGCTGTCGATATTGTCGGTGGTGTGTGTACTGGCCGTTTTGGCGATGCCGTATGTGCTGTATGTGGTTGCGCCCGGTTTTGTCGATGATCCTATTCGCTATGATCTGGCGGTCGAGTTATCGCGGGTTACGTTTCCTTACTTATTGTTGATGTCTTTAACCGCATTGCTCGGTGGTGTGCTGAATGCGCTGGACCGCTTTGCGCCGTTTGCGTTTGCACCCGTCTTGTTCAATTTGTGTTTGATCTTGGCTTTGCTGTGCGCAGGCTTTTTCGAAACCGCAGGTCACGCCATGGCGTACGGGATTGCGGCTGCGGGTGTTGTGCAACTTATTTGGTTGTGGGTTGCGGCGCGCCGTGCAGGTGTTCGAATCCGTTTGGGTGCGCCCAAGATGGATGTGAAGATCAAGAAGGTATTCAAGCTGATGGGGCCGGGGGTCATAGGCGCAGGAGTGATGCATATCAATCTGTTCGCCGATATGGTGATTGCGTCGTTCTTGTCCACGGGGGCGATTTCTTACCTTTATTATGCTGACCGTTTGAACCAGTTACCGTTGGGTGTTGTCGGAATTGCCGTGGGCACCGCATTGCTGCCGATGCTATCGCGCTCGCTGGCCAAGGATGATGTGGTCGAGGCGCAGAATTTATTTAACCGTGCGCTGGAGATGTGTTTGTTGCTCGCGTTACCCGCCGCGATGGCGCTGGCGGTTATTCCAGTACCTATTATTACCGTGTTGTTCGAGCGTGGTGCGTTTGAAGCCGCTGATAGCCTGAATACGGCGAGTGTGTTGATGGCCTACGCGCTGGGGTTGCCTGCCTATATATGTATCAAGGTGTTTTCGACGGTGCATTGGGCCAATCAGGATACGGTGACACCTGTTAAGATTTCTGTGGCGGCGACGGTGGTGAATATCATCATGAGTATCATCCTGATCCAATATATTGGCGTTGTCGGAATTGCGTTGGCGACGGGCATTACGGGATGGATGCAGTTCGGACTGCATATACTGGCGTTACAGGGTAACCCTGCGGCGCTGTTTGATGATCGGTTTAAGGCCGTGTATCCGCGGATTATCATTGCGACATTGTTGATGGCAGGGGCGTTGTATTTCAATGCGCATGTCATGCATTACTGGAGCGATGCGAGCGGCTGGGAGCAGATTTTTGAGCTGGGCATCTTGATTGTCGGCGGTATGCTGGTCTATGGATTATCGATTGTCGCGATGGGGGTCTTTAAATTCTCCGACATTGCGAAGTATTTGAAAAAAGGAAAAGTCTCTTGAAACGTATTCTGTCTTGCATGCAACCGACCAATAATCTTCATCTCGGGAATTATCTCGGGGCGTTGAAAAACTGGGTGCTGCTGCAGGATCAGGCCGCAGATGTGCTGGGCGAGGAGGCCGAGTGTTTGTACGGTGTTGTGGATCTGCATGCGATTACGGTACCGCAGGAGCCTGCGGAGCTGTTGAAAGCCACGCGTGAGATTGCGGCGGCTTACATTGCGGGCGGTGTAGACCCCGATAAATCGACGATTTTCGTGCAATCCGCTATTCCCGCGCATTCGGAGTTGATGTGGTTGCTGGCGACTATGACGCAGATGGGTAAGCTGGAACGCATGACACAGTTCAAGGATAAGGCGGGTAAGAATGCCGAGCGCGCTGGGCTGGGTTTGTTTGCGTATCCTGTGCTGATGGCCGCGGATATTTTGGTTTACAAGGCAACGCATGTGCCCGTGGGTGACGACCAGAAGCAGCATCTGGAGCTGTCGCGAGAGATTGCGAGCACCTTTAATACCCGCTTTGACACTGAAACGTTGGTACAGCCCGAGCCATACATCATGGGCGCAGCCACGCGGGTGATGAGCTTGCAGGATGGTTCGAAGAAGATGAGCAAGTCGGACCCGAGTGAGAAAAGCCGTATTAACATGACGGATGATGCCGATACGATTGTGAAGAAGATCAAGAAGGCACAGACCGACCCTGAACCATTGCCCGAGAGAGTCGAAGGCCTTGAGGGGCGCGTAGGGGCGGATAACCTCGTGAATATCTATGCCGGTCTTGCCGGTATCTCCAAGGAAGATGTTCTATCCGAGTATGGCGGGCAGGGCTGGGGGCAGTTTAAGCCGAAGTTGGCTGAGCTGGCTGTTACAACGCTGGCCCCGATTACCGAGCGTATGGCGCAGTTACTGGAGGATCAGTCCGAGATTGATGCGGTTCTCGCAAAAGGTAATGCGAAAGCCAATGCGCTGGCGGAAGTAACCTTGCAGGAGGTTCGGGATATCATGGGATTCTGGAAATAATATTCAGAACTTCTTAGCTTTTGATTCGTATGCTTAAAGAGTGTGTTAATTACCTCTTTAAATATGCCTGTGGATAAGGCATAATAAGATTATCAAAAAGGCGGGTCTGCCATGAATTTTTCTATGAACGTATCTTTTTCAAAAGCTTTTAAAGCGTCTGTTTTTGCTGTCGCAATGGCCGCAGGTGTAGTTTCTTCAGCACAAGCCGAAGTGAGTGTCTTTCGTGATCCGGTTACGAAGATGACAGTTTCTTACCCTGATCGCTGGTATGACATCAGCAGTCAGAACCCGAACGATATTCTGACCGTGCGTGCGCCAAGCCCGGCTGGTATGCATGAGTTCGCCGAATGTAAGGTGAATGCGCATCCGGATGGCCGTTTCAAGATTTATCCCGTTCAGTATAGTGCGCCGATTCAGCGCCTTTATATCGCTGAAGATTACTGGAAGAAGTATACAGCGCGTTATGACGATGTTGTCCTGCATAAGGGCACCAGTAATAACGGTCTAGGTGACGGTTTTGCGTCAATGGCGCAGGTTTCATACACGACGCCGGGTGGTTCAAAGATTCGCAAGCGTTCGATCGGTTTTGCGTCCTTGTACAACAATGTACTGTACACAGTTGAATGTTCTGCTTTGGAAAGTGCATATCATAAATGGCATAAGCCGTTCTTGAGCTTTATTAAGTCTGTCGATTTCCACAATCGTACAAACTTCGCTCTGGCGGGGCATTACCGTGACTTCATCAACGACAAGACGTTGAAAGTCCGTGGGCCTTCTTTCCGTGAAGACAGCTATTTCGGCGTCCACAACCCCTAGACTTCCGTATATGACATAAAAACTTGAATATGAGGCATGTTTTATGCATTATTGCAGTGCGTTAAGTTACAACAGTAAATTCTAATATATGCAGATTTAACACATGCAAATTTACTTGCCCATTGCGGAGCTGGCTGTTTCGGCGGAGACGATATTTTTCCTTAGCGGGTTTGTCGGAATGCTATCGGGTATCTTTGGTCTTGGCGGCGGATTTCTAACCACACCTTTTCTGATTTTTATGGGTATTCCTCCTGCGATTGCTGTGGGGACGCAGGCCAGTCAGCTGGTCGCGTCCAGTGTTGCGGGATCGCTTGGGCATTTCCGAAAAGGGAATGTCGACCTGAAGATGGGCATGATCATGATGGTAGGCGGCTTGCTCGGATCCTTTGTCGGCATCTTTATCTTTAAGTTTTTACAATATCTTGGACAAATCGATATCGCGATTTCACTACTCTATATCGTGTTGCTTGGTGGTATTGGTGGCTTGATGCTGATGGAAAGCTTTTCGTCCTATTTCTTCAAAAGAGGTGCGAATATCAAGGGTAAGTTCAATACTTCCCAAATGTCTCCGTTTATTTTGTCTTTGCCATACAAGATGCGTTTTCCGCGTTCAAAGCTGTTTATAAGCGCTCTGGTGCCGGGCGGTATCGGGTTTATCGGTGGAGTGCTTGCGTCGGTGCTGGGTATTGGCGGTGGTTTTTTGATTGTCCCTGCCATGATTTATATCTTGGGAATGCCGCCGATTCTGGTGGCCGGTACTGCATTGTTCCAGATTATCTTTACGACATCCTCGGCAACGTTGATGCATGCGACCTTTAACAACACGGTTGATATCATCCTTGCGCTTATATTGGTGTTGGGGAGCGTGGTCGGTACGCAGATCGGTGTTGCATTTGCACGCTTTATAAAAGGGCAACAGGCGCGGGTTATTCTGGCGATGATTATCCTCGGGACGTGTGCGATGCTGTCCTTCGACTTGTTTGTCCCCCCTCTGGACGTTTATTCAACGGTGATGGAGTAGTGGGATGCAGCTGAGCCGTTTGATACTGACTTTTAGCTTAATATTACTCGGGACGGGGATGCTGGCGGTTTCTCAGGCTGAGGCAGAGGAGAAGCCTCCATTTACGTTTGCTCTGGCTGATGATGCTGTGCGCATTACGACAGGCTTTACAGGCACAGAGTTGGTAGTTTTCGGCACGGTAGAGGAAAAAGGCACAGTTGTCTTACAGCTGGAAGGGCCGCGCAAAACCGCGATGGTGCGCCGTAAGGAGCCTGTCCTGGGGGCATGGATGAACCGCACATGGTTGCGGTTTGATGATTTGCCCGTTTATTACGATTTTGCTGCTTCGGAGGAAGGGCAGGAGTTTTTACCGGATATGGCGACCCGCCAAAGGCTTCATATCGGCCTGGATACTCTGGAGCACCCACCGCGTAAGAAGCGTTATGACGATAAGGTTGTTAAAGAGTTTCAAAAAGCCCTTATCCGTAACAAGCAAACTCAAGGCCTTTATCCGCTTGAGCCGAAAGAAGTCACTTTCTTGAGTGAGGGGTTCTTTCGCGTGAAGTTTCAAGTGCCTGCAAACGTGCCTTCAGGTGAGTACGAGGTGAAGGGATTTCTGATTAGAGATGGTCAGATTATTCATGAGCACACTGTGGATGTGCATATAGGGCTGGAAGGTTTTAGCTCTCAGTTGTATGTATTCTCGAAGGACTACTCGTTTTTTTATGGTTTACTCTGCGTATTGTTGGCTGTAACGGCGGGGTGGCTGTCAAACACCCTTGTGCGCCGCAGCTAGGTTTAAGGCCGAAATTGGGATAGCATGAATATATGCCTAAGACGAAACCGGACATAGATAATACTGAAAGCGACGAGTCATTCATGGTCGATGACGGCGGCGTCTATCTGCTGGTCGTGGATGATAGTCCTGAGTTCGAAGCGGCATTGAGCCGTGTACAGTATCTGGCACGCAAGAATAAAGGGCAGATTGCGTTGTTATACGTGATTGAGGATGAGGGATACTTGCATTGGCGCTTCATCGAAAAGCGAATTCAGAGCGATAAGAGAGAGCAAGCGGAGAGCTTGCTTTGGAATGTGGCTCAACGCATTTACCAAAGTTGTGGACAGCGCCCTGCGTTCTACATCAAGGAAGGTAAGACGAGGCAGGAAGTCGCGCAGATTATCGCCGAAGACAAGACGATCCGTGCGCTTGTGCTTGGTGCTTCTGCGACTAATGCGAACCCGTTGATCTCCTATTTTACAGGTAAAGGCCTGTACGAGTTGAATGTGCCGCTGGTGATTGTGCCGGAGAGCATGCTCCACTCGTAAACATTGACTTTAGAGCACTATAGGCTTATTTCCCCTCATATGTTTATACAAACCGAAGCTACGCCGAATCCGGCGACAATCAAGTTTTTGCCGGGACAAGAGGTTCTCAAGTCCGGTACTGCAGAATTTAGCAGCGCTGAAGATGCGGCGATCTCGCCGCTGGCGCAGAGATTGTTCTCCCTGCAAGGGGTTAATCTGGTCTTTCTGGCGACTGATTTTGTTTCCGTTTCCAAAGATGATGATACGGATTGGGTTATGCTGAAGCCGATGGTGCTTGCGGCCTTGATGGAGCATTTTTCAACGCACCAGCCTGTTGTTCTCGAAAGTTTTTACAGCGAAAAAACTGATGCAGCGGAGGAAGATGACGAGATCTCCGCGCAGATCCGTGAGTTGATTGATACCCGTGTGCGGCCAATGGTTGCGATGGATGGCGGGGATATCGAGTTCGAGAAATTCGAAGACGGTATTGTGTTGTTACGTATGCGCGGTGCGTGCGCGGGGTGTCCGAGCTCCACCATGACGCTGAAAAGCGGCATTGAGAATATGCTGAAACACTTTATTCCTGAGGTTGAAGAGGTTCGACCGGTTGAGGAATACTGATTTCCCTGTTCGGGTCGCGGTGATACAGAAATCCTAGCCACCGCCATGTTTGCTCATCATCTTCGGTCTTTGGTCCCTGCATTGTACAGTTCAGGCGGATACGGTTTTCATTGAGCAGCGTGTTGTCAGGCCTGATTTCTACTCTTTGCTCCAAACGTTCCTGATCCTGCTGTTGTTCTCCATCTACGAAGCAGCTAATGGCATCATTTAAGGGCTCATCCAGCGTAAAGCCGACCTTGAACGGCTCCTCTCCAAGCATCATGTCGGCGGGGATCACGCCCGATACGGGTAGGGGCATTGCACGGGCAGCCATGCGAAAACGGTCAATACTGCCGAAGCGCTCAGTCATTGAAAAACGTGGAAGGGCGAAAGGATCTGTGCCTGTATGTACAACACCGGAGTGTAACCCTAACGCAGCCTTGAAGCCCTGTGTTTTGGCAGTTTCCTGAAGCTGGATGGAGTATTCGCCGTAAGGGTATGCAAGGTAATCGGTTTCTGTGTTGAATTCCTCGCGGTAACGCTTACGGGCTTGGTTTATGGACTTTAGTATCTCGGTCGGGCCTTGGTAGACGATGTGGTCATAAATGGCGGGCAGGGTGGCCAATATTACATTGTCGTCTCTGGCCAGTGTTTTTAGGGTTTTCCAGTCTGCATATTCGGGGTCTTCGTTATCGATGCTGTTCGCGGAGTAAAATACCGTGAAGGGTATGTTTGCGTCCTGTAGTTTAGGGAATGCGTATTCAGCAGCCGATTTATAGGCACCGTCAAAAGTCAGTGCAATCGTGTTGGCGGGGAGCGCTCTGCCGCTTGATGTGGCTGTGAGTGCGTCGCTGAGTGATATGACGTTGTAATCGCCCTGAAGCATTTCCTGCAGGTGCTCATCGAATTGCTGGCGTGTCAGGCTTTGGTCGGGCAGGTAGTCTTCACCGATGCGGCTGTAAGCAAGGATAACGAATTTGCTTTGGTCTTCATCAAGAGATGTTGTAGCGCGACTGTGCATTGGCCAATGGCACAGGGACATGAGAATGCTGAATGCGAACAGTAAGCGGCTAAATGGCATACCATCTATGTAGGGCAGAAATTTTTGAAAAGAAACGGTTTTTTTTACGGCTATTTGTTCTATGTCGCTAATGGTGACGCTCTGTTAAGTTTGTATAGTACCGGAAAGGATAATTTCATGAGCAAGGTTTTGGATGATGATGCGCTGGATACGCTGTTTCGTGAGGCGCGTACCTATAATAACTGGAAAGATGTGGAGGTTGAGGACAGCGTCCTGCACGATCTGCATGATCTCGTTAAGTACGGTCCTACGAGTGCGAATTGTTGCCCTATGCGTGTAGTGTTTGTGAAGTCGGATGAAGCCAGAGAACGTTTGAAGCCGCATTTGGCTGAGGGGAATGTTGAAAAGACGATGTCTGCCCCTGTGACGGCGATTATCGGCCATGATATGGAATTCTACGAGCACTTGCCTAAGTTGTTTCCGCATACGGATGCGAGAAGCTGGTTTGTCGGTAACGACAAGCTTATCGAGGAAACAGCATTCAGAAGCAGTAGTTTGCAAGGCGCGTATTTGATGCTGGCAGCGCGTTCATTGGGGCTGGATTGTGGACCGATGTCGGGATTTGATTCCGATGGTGTCGAGAAAGAGTTTTTCGCCGGAACCAATGTGAAGCCGAACTTTCTGTGCAACTTGGGTTATGGTGATCCTGAGGGGCTATTCCCACGCTCGCCGCGTTTTTCATTTGATGAGGCTAACAGCATCATTTAAAACGCCTTATGGCTGATTTTGAAAATATACTGGCATTGGATACGGCGCTTGGCGGGTGCACGGCAAGCGTGCTCGCAGGTGAGCGTTCGTGTACCAAGAGCAAGCAAATGCCGCGCGGGCAGGCAGAGCACCTTGTTCCGTTTGCTGATAGCGCAATGAAAACATGTGAGCTTGGTTATGATGAGCTTGATGCCGTGATATGTACTGTTGGCCCTGGTGCTTTTACGGGCTTGCGGATCGGGATGTCCGCTGCGCGCGCGTTTGGGTTGTCTTGGGATGTGCCTGTATACGGTATCACGACGTTAAATGCGTTTGCGTTGAACTATGCGGAAGATAATGCGTTTGCCGTGATATTGGAGACAAAGCGGAGCGACTTTTATACGCAAAGCTTTGATGCTGAGTCTGTCGCTGTATCCGACCCTCAGGCCCTTGAGTATGAGGCGTTGGTCGAAACGCTTGATGATGGGGTTGTTTTGATAGGTGACGGGGTAGAGCGGTTCTTATCACTGAGTGATCGTAGCTTTAAGCATGAAAAGGGCTATGATTTGCCTGATATGGCGGAAATATGTGAGGTTTTAAGAGAAAACGGTGGTCAGCATCCGTTTTTTATTAAAGATCCGCAGCCGTTGTACCTTCGTGGGGCGGATGTAAGTCAGCCTAAGAAAAAACCACGGGTTCTTGCTGTTTAAGTATTAATTAAGCTTATTACTTTATAAATATTTGAGTATTTGTTGACTGATTGAAGTTTTTCGCTATTCTGGCGCTTCAATTATTTTAAATGAAAGGTCGTATCGATGACATCTCCAACCAGCCGCGATGATTTGCTTGCCTTCACAACCGAGATTGTTTCCGCATATCTGGCGAATAATACGATGCCAAGCGGTGAAATTCCCGGTGTTATCGAGCAGGTTTTCAAGACTTTGGCGAATGTAAACACGGACGTCAATATGACCGTTGATAGACCTCAACCGGCTGTGCCGATCAAGAAATCAATTACGCCTGATTATTTGATTTGTCTTGAGGACGGTAAGAAGTTGAAAATGCTTAAGCGTCATTTGAAGACGGCTTACGGTATGTCACCTGATGATTATCGTGAGCGTTGGGGGCTTCCGGCCGACTACCCGATGGTTGCGCCGAATTATGCCGAGCAACGTAGTAAGCTTGCCAAAGATATTGGTTTGGGAACCCGCGGGCGTTCTTAAACTATTCGCTTAATTCTTCGCTGCGGTGTTTTGCCGCTGCTAAAGTTTCATTGAACAGATTTTGTGCACGACCATCCATGAGGACGCGTAACGCTGCGGCAGTGGTTCCGCCGGGGCTGGTGACGTTCTCGCGTAAAGTTTCTGCAGATGTCTTCGGTTCAGCCTCGGCAAGCGCGGCAGCACCGATTACAGTTTGACGGGCGAGTGTCATCGACAGGTTTTTATCCAGCCCGTTTTCAATACCCGCATTTGCCAGCATTTCGATAAGGTGGAATACGTAAGCGGGGCCGCTACCCGATAATGCGGTTACCGCATCCATCATTTCTTCTTCGTCGACCCATTCGAATTTTCCCGTTGTCTTGAGCAGGTCTTTAGCCTTGTTGCTGTTTTCAAGGCTTACTTTTGCGTTGGCAACGGCGACGGTCATGCCCTTGCCAATTGCGGCGGGGGTGTTGGGCATGGCACGCACGATCGGTTGTTCTGTGCCGAAGTAGTCCTCGAAAGAGCCGATCTTAACGCCCGCAGCAATCGAGATTACGAGCGCAGCATCGGGCAGGTGTTTTGCCAGATTGTTGCACACGCTCATCATCATTTGCGGTTTGATGGCAAGGATAATGATTGTGGCATTGCGCACATGCTCGGCAGCTTCAATCAGGTCCGAGAAAACAGGTGTGTCATCAGTGGGTGGTTTTTCAAGCGCGGGGTCTACAATAGTGTAGGTGTTTTGCGGGGCGGTTTTGAGCCAGCCTTCCAGCATGGCGCTGCCCATTTTACCGCAGCCGACAAGGATGATGTTATCGCCGCTACTCACGTTTTAAGACTCGCCTACCGTATCCATTACTGCGAGGGAGAGGATCTGGTCGTCAATGTCGTTCGCGCTGGCAAGTAGTGCGAAGAGCGGGTAATGACGTTCGCATTGGGCGAGGGATACATCGACCAGATTTTCCAGCAAATCCATAACCTGTGCACGGGATGTGCGCGGGATTAGAGCTGTGTGGCGGTAACTTGGTTTGCGGGTGGCTTCGGGCAAGTCAAAGTGGCCCATCCACATTTCTTCATTCAGTTGCAGAATGGCTTTTTGCGCAGTGGGGAAATTGTTCTGTTCGATTTCCTGGTTAAGCTGCACGCAGAACTGCATGGCGTTCATGTCTTCTTGCCAGATAAAGAATAATTTATAGCTGCCGCTTTTACCGGTGATGTCGACCAGCAATTCTTCGTTGTTGATGCGGTTAAAGCTCCAGTTGTGGGCGTTCAGGACATCTTCGACAGTGTCGATCGGGCAGATTTCGTTGTCGTCTTCGATGATGTCTAGCTGTGATTGCATGATCAGGTCCTCAGTGGTTACTTCTTAGATGTGGTGGTTTTCTTCGCGGTTTTCTTCGCAGGCTTTTTTGTGGTCTTGGTCTTGGCTGTTGATTTCTTCGCGGGCTTTTCCAGTTTTTCGATTTTTTCCTGAAGGGCTGCGACTTGCGCTTCCAAACGCTCAAAATCTTCGCGGGGGACAAGGTCCAATCTGTCAGCCATGTCATCAATGTAGGCGCGAATATCGTCGCGGATGTTTTGGCCAATACCGGAGAAAACGCTTACGGTGCCGCCAGCAACACGCGCGATGTCATCCAGTACTTTTTCCCTGTTTTTCAACATCTCAATTCCCAAGCAATTAAGTCGATGTGAGTAGCATGCGGTCATCCGCTTCGCAATAACTTTCCATTTTTTTAAGGTGTGGTTTTGTGGACAGACAAAAGAGCGGACAAAATGGATAAAGGGTTTCCATTTAATGCCAATGATTTATAAAATCCGTCTATGTTCGAATTTCCAAATATTGATCCTGTTGCTTTTTCTATCGGCCCTGTTGTGATTCGATGGTATGCGCTTGCGTATCTCGCCGGGTTTTTGATCGGCTGGCGATACGCGATGAAGCTTGCCGGTTTTGATGATGACACACGTCCGACGCCGAAGGATGTGGATGACTTTTTGCCGTGGGTTATCGGTGGGGTCATTTTAGGCGGCCGTCTGGGCTATGTCCTGTTTTATCATCCCGAATATTACTTCGAGAATCCTGCCGATATATTCAAGCTCTGGCACGGGGGCATGTCCTTCCATGGTGGTGCGATCGGTGTGATTTTGATGCTGCTGATATGGCCGTATATACACCGCATTCCGCACCTACGGCTTGCAGATATTGTGTGTGCAAGTGTGCCGATAGGTTTGTTTTTCGGACGGATTGCGAATTTCGTGAACGGCGAGCTTTTCGGGCGTGTGACGGACTCACCGCTTGGTATTGTGTTTCCCGCAGGCGGGCCAGAGCCGCGTCACCCCAGCCAGCTTTATGAAGCGGGGCTTGAGGGGCTGATTCTATTCATTGTGCTGCTGATCCTGATCCGTATCGACGGGGTTCGAAACAAGCCGGGGATTGTGTCGGGCGTATTTCTTGCCGGATATGGGGCGGCGCGCAGCTTTGTCGAATTGTTCAGGGAGCCGGATGCCCATATCGGCTTTATCGATGGAACTTTTACCATGGGACAGCTGTTAAGTTATCCTATGATCGCGGCAGGGATAGGGCTGATCATTTTTGCGCATGTACGGTATGCGAAATATCAGAAGAAGTTGGCGGAGGAGAATGAGCACGCCTCTTGAAGATTTTATCAAAAAGCAGATCCAGCATTCAGGGCCTCTGGATGTCGGGCAGTTTATGAATATCGCCCTCGGGCATCCGCAACATGGATATTACATGAAGCAAGACCCTTTGGGTTGGGACGGTGATTTCACAACAGCGCCGGAGATATCGCAGATGTTCGGGGAGATGCTGGGCATATGGGCGGCGGATGCATGGACGGCGTTGGGTGCGCCGAGCAAATTTGCATTAGTGGAATGCGGGCCGGGTCGCGGAACGTTGATGAAGGACCTGCTGCGGGCTCTTAAAAAAGTTGAGCCATTTCAGACGGCAGCAGAGCTGCATTTAGTTGAGATCAGCGAGGCGTTAAAGGAACGGCAGGAACAAAATTTAAGTCAGTATAATCCGACATGGCATAAGAATTTGGAGAGTGTTCCGGATGATATGCCGCTTATTGTTATCGGGAATGAGTTTCTTGATGCTTTACCGTTTCGTCAGTTCATTTTCGAGGATGGCGTATGGCAGGAGCGGGTTGTTGGCATCGAGGATGACGAGCTTGTTTTCGGTTTAAGGCCGGCGGGACCGTTGTCCAAGAAACTGCCTAAAGCCGATCTGGGTGATGTTTACGAGGTTTCGCCCGCCCGTGAGGTTTTCATTAAAAACGTTGCCGATCGTTTGAAAGCACAAAAGGGGGCTGGGATTTTCATTGATTACGGCTATATCAATGATGGGTTCGGCGATACGTTTCAGGCTGTGCGTGGACATGAATATGTCGATGTGTTGAAGCAGCCCGGGGACGCGGACTTAACGAGCCATGTTGATTTTTCTGCCCTGTATAAGCGCGTTGGCAAGGAGCATGCGCAATTGACCACACAAGGTGATTTTTTGCGCAGTCTCGGTATTGTTATTCGCGCACAGGTGTTGAAGAAGAAGGCGAGTCAGGAACAAGCCAGAGAATTGGAGCGCGGCTTACAGCGTTTGATTGATTTGAATGAGATGGGCGATTTATTCAAAGTACTTTTGATTAGCGGTTAACGAGATGAATGTTTTTTGGAAATTTTTTACGCGTGAAGGTGGTGTCAGTAAAGGCATCTACGAAGGTCTGAATTGTGGTCCGGGGTCTGAGGATGACTCGATGGCGGTGGAGGAAAACTTACGCCGTGCGAGTGCTGAGTTGGAATGTCTGGAAAGCCGCTTGGTCATGCTGCATCAGATACACAGCGATAAATGCCTGATTGTTCAGGATCCGTGGACTGTCAATGAACGGCCGCAAGCTGATGCGTTAGTGACGGATAAGCATGCTCTGGGTATCGGCGTTTTGACGGCGGATTGCACGCCCGTGTTGTTCAAAAGCATGAAAGGGGACGGGGCGCCCGTCATCGGCGCGGCGCATGCCGGATGGAAGGGCGCACTTGGCGGTGTCCTTGAAAACACTATTGCGGCGATTGAAAAGCTGGGCGGTGAGGATGTTGAGGCTATGATCGGGCCGTGTATCTCTCAGGCGTCCTATGAGGTGCAGGAACAGTTCGCAGAACCGTTCATTGAAAGAGACGATGTTGCTGAGAAATTTTTTATGAATGGTAAGCGCGAATGGCACCTGCAATTTGATATAGCAGGCTATTGTGCTTTCCGTCTGGCGCAGGCGGGGATTAAAAAGGTCGATATCCTTGACCATGATACGTATGGGATGGAAGATTTATACTATAGTTATCGCCGCACGACCCATCGCGGTGAAAAGGACTATGGGCGGCAGTTGTCGGCGATCGTGATCCGGCCATAGGCCCGAAATTGTCTGGCGGCGCAAAACTATGCTTGATTTATGGCAGGCAGATTTTCTATAGTGCCAGCGAGTGTATATTTGAATTGGTTAATTCATTAATAAAAACAGAAGTTTAGAGTGGTACAAGACTGATGAAGCTGATCGCCGGAAATTCCAACAAAGCTCTCTCCGAAGCAATGTCAGCCTATTTGAATGTGCCATTGACACAAGCCAGTCTTAAGCGTTTCTCCGATATGGAGATCTTCGTCGAGATCATGGAAAATGTCCGTGGTCAGGACACATTCTTTATTCAATCGACCTCTTATCCTGCGAATGACCACCTTATGGAGCTGTTGATCGCGATTGATGCGCTCAAACGCGGATCAGCGCGTCGTATTACTGCTGTTATCCCGTATTTTGGCTATGCGCGTCAGGACCGTAAAACAGGCGGTCGTACGCCAATTTCGGCGAAACTGGTTGCGAACCTTATTGAAGCGGCCGGTGCGGATCGTGTTTTGACAATGGAACTGCATGCCGGGCAGATTCAGGGCTTCTTTGATATTCCCGTCGATAACATGGTCGTTGCACCCGTATTTGTGCCGCAAATTCAGGAAAAGTTTAACGGTGAAGACCTATGTATCGTATCGCCGGATGTTGGTGGTGTGGTTCGTGCCCGTGCGCTGGCAAAACGTTTGAATGCCGATCTCGCCATTATCGATAAACGTCGTGAAAAGGCCGGTGAGTCCGAAGTTATGAATGTTATCGGTGAGGTCGAAGGCAAGGTTTGTATTCTGGTCGATGATATCGTCGACTCTGGTGGAACACTGTGTAATGCGGCGGGCGCATTGATGGAAAATAAAGCCAAGGAAGTGCATGCCTATGTCGTGCATGGTGTGTTGTCCGGTTCAGCCGTTGATAAGGTCGAGAAATCGCCGCTCAAGAAGCTGGTGATTACGGATTCCATCGTGGCGACCGAAGAGGTTCAAAACGCCGAGAAGATCGAACAAATCTCTGTAGCCCCCTTGATGGGCGAAGCTTTGCGTC
Organism: Alphaproteobacteria bacterium; assembly: GCA_030432025.1. Classification (GTDB taxonomy): domain Bacteria; phylum Pseudomonadota; class Alphaproteobacteria; order Micavibrionales; family Micavibrionaceae; genus TMED27. The sequence continues at coordinate 89,426 of JAUIIA010000002.1, read as the reverse complement.
GAATTAACGAAGAACGCTCTATCTCTGCGCTCTTTAAGTAACTCTCCAAATTCACATTTTTCTTGAAAAAGCCGCCTAAATCTGCTTTTTAGGCGCATAACTGAAACCGGCCCACACCAAGCACCCCTGGAGGCGGGCCATTTTAAAAGGAAAATGCTATGTCTAAGAACTATGCTATGACAGCGGTAGCAAGAGATCGAGCCGGTAAGGGGATCGCTCGTGCACTACGCCGTGAGGGCCGTATTCCGGCCGTTATTTATGGAGATTCCAAAGAGCCCCTGAATATTTCTTTGATTTCCAATGATGCTAATGTTGAATATAACCGTGGCCAGATGTTCACTACTTTGTGTGATCTGGACGTTGATGGCGACAAGCACCTTGTGTTGGCTCGTGATGTGCAATTGCACCCGGTCACAGACAACGTGTTGCACATCGACTTTTTGCGCGTGACACCGAAGACGAAAATCGTTGTGGACGTTCCTGTCCAGCTTATCAACGAAGATCAGTCTCCTGGTCTGGAAGAAAAAGGTATCCTCAACGTTGTTCGCTATACTGTCGAGCTTCGTTGTTCCGCTACTGCTATTCCTGATTACATTGAAGCAGACCTTGCTGGTAAAGAGCAGGGCGACTCAGTGAACATCAGTGACGCTAAATTGCCGGAAGGCGTTACACCTGTAATTGATGACCGTGACTTTACGCTCGCGACAATCATGACACCGCGTAAGCTTGAAGAACTTGAGCCTGTTGAAGGTGAAGAAGGTGCTGAGGGCGAAGAAGGTGCTGAAGGTGAAGGTGCTGAGGGCGCTGAAGGCGAAGGTGCCGAAGGCGGTGAGGGCGAAAAAGCCGAAGGTGGCGACGAGTAAGCCTTTTTACGATCTAATTTTGAAGAAGCGCGGGATGAAGATACATTCACCCGCGCTTTTTCTATCTGAATCCGTATACTGAATTATGTTTTCATTCTTTAAACCAAAGCAGCGTGAAGAGATGTGGTTAATAGTCGGCTTGGGAAATCCCGGTGATAAATATGCAGGTAACCGTCATAATATCGGGTTTATGGTGGTTGATCGCATTGCCGAAGATAACGGTTTCAGCGGTTTCAAAGACAAATTCCAGGGGCAATATACCGAAGGCCGCATAGGTGGGCAGAAGGTTATGCTGCTGAAGCCGCAGACTTATATGAATGAGTCTGGGCAATCGGTTGGTAAGGCCGCCAAATTTTATAAGATCCCGCCGGAAAGGGTGATCGTTTTTCATGATGAGCTTGATCTTGATCCATTCAAGCTTCGCCTGAAAAAAGGTGGAGGCGCGGCCGGGCATAACGGTTTGAAGTCGATAAAGGCCCATCTGGGGACGCCCGATTTTATGCGGGTGCGGATGGGTATAGGCCATCCGGGAGCAAAGGAGAAAGTTAGCCCTTATGTCTTGAGCGACTTTGCCAAGGCGGAGCAAGATACGTTAGAGCGATGCCTTGACGGGGCTAGCCGTTATACTGACCTCTTGATTAGCGGCAGTGGTGATGATTATATGACCCGCGTTTCAGAAAGTATGAAGTAGGAAGAAACTATGAGTTTTAATTGCGGAATTGTCGGCTTGCCGAATGTTGGGAAATCTACGTTGTTTAATGCTTTGACGGCAACACAGGCCGCGCAGGCGGAGAATTTCCCGTTCTGTACGATCGAGCCGAATGTGGGCAAGGTAGCTGTGCCGGATATACGTTTGCAGGAAATCGCAAATGTTGCCCAATCCGAGAAGATTATTCCTGCTCAGCTAGAGTTTGTTGATATTGCAGGGCTTGTTAAGGGTGCCTCAAAAGGTGAGGGGTTGGGTAACCAGTTTCTGGCCAATATTCGTGAAACACACGCGGTTATCCATGTCCTTCGTTGTTTTGAAGATGAAGACATCACTCATGTAGAAGGATTGATTGACCCAATCCGTGATGCGGAAGTGATTGAAACCGAGTTGATGCTTGCCGACCTTGAAAGCCTGGATAAGCAAATTATGAATATCTTCAAAAAGGCGCGCAGCGGCGACAAAGAGATGAAGGGGCAGCTTGAATTGGCGGAACGCATTAAGGCGTCACTGGAAAGCGGACAAGCTGCACGCACGGTTGATCCGTCAAATGACGATGAAGTGCGCTACATGAAGCATTTTCAGCTTTTGACCGCCAAGCCGATTTTGTATGTCTGCAACGTGAACGAGGAAGAAGCTGCGACAGGGAATGAGTGGACGGCCAAAGTAGAAGAGATGGCCAAAAGCCAGAATGCGGAAGTCGTTGTGATTTGTGCCTCTATCGAAGCGGAAATAGCACAGCTTGATACTTTAGAAGAGAAGAAAGAATTTCTGGAGACTTTGGGTCTGACTGAGCCAGGGTTGGACCGTATCATCAAGGCCGGTTTCAAGTTGCTCGGTTTGCAAACTTACTTCACCGCAGGGCCGAAGGAATCCCGTGCATGGACGGTGCGCATTGGTGCGAAGGCACCTGAGGCGGCCGGTGTCATTCATACGGATTTCCAGAAAGGCTTTATTAAGGCCGAGGTTATCGACTTTGCCGATTATACGGGGCTAAATGGCGAGCAAGGCGCGAAAGACGCCGGCAAGATGCGCCAAGAAGGCAAAGAGTACGTCGTGAAAGACGGCGACGTCATTTTATTCCGATTTAATGTCTAGATAAAAAAAAAGACCACACCCTCTATATGAATGTGATCTTTTGAGTTGGTATTTAGCCCGAGGGTATGGTCGGGCGAAAGCTGTATTAACGTGTTGCGCCAGGGACGAGGTTTCTTTGCGCTCCCGGTGCCATAACGTTTTGTCCTGTGATATCGCCTGCGTTCTCTCTGAACTGGGCTTCGTATTCTGCTTTGGCTGTCTCGTACTGTTTGTGAGCTTCCAGAGCCTTGTCGAGTTCTTCAGCTTCATCGCGCGAAAGGTTGCCTTCAGCAGCATCAATCATAAGGTTGTAGATACGGTTTTCGAGATCTTCACCAACCTCTTGTAAATCTTCGTACTTCTCTCTCAGACCTTCTTCAGAAAGGCCGTCCAACTGTCCTTCAGTCAGATCGTATTCATTCACGCGACGTGTAAGCTTATCTACGCCTGCAGTTGTTAACCATAGCCAGTTATACTGATCGCGGCCTCTGACGATGTCGATGTTTTCCGCGCGGTTCAGGTATGCTTCCAGAGCGTCGCGGTTGACTTGACCGTTTGCCAGACGGGAAGCGTCCAGTGCCTGACGGGCACGATCCATTTGTGTAACTTCCTGCTCTTGGAAGGCACGATCGCCAAGAGGACCGTTCTCTGCCCACAAAGCTGTCTCAAGCTCGTCACAATCTACCAACATGTCACGAAGCTCTTTCAACTCTCTGTATTCATCAGTTGTCAAAGCGCCTTGGCTCGCATTGTACAGAAGGTTCTGGATGCGATGCTCGATCTCTTCACGAACATTGTGAACTTCTCTTTGTGCTTCTTCGAGCTCAGTGTGTGTTAGGTGGCCGATGGCAAGTACTTCACCGTTATCAGAGTCGAATGTAATTTGCTCGCGTGCCTCTTTCAGGCGGTCTTCCCAGTGGCTCTTCGTGTTGCCCCAGAAGTACAGGTTCCAGTTGATTTGGCTTTCTTCTGTGATGCCGTTTGCTACATGAGAGAATTCACCTCTCAAGCGCTGCTCGACATCATCGGCACTGGATGTGCCGGCAAGAAGGGCTGTCAGGCCGCCAACGCGCTCTTGGTCGTAAGCTGTGTTCAAGTCGGCACGGGCGGTTTCAAGCTGTGTTTGTAGGCGACGGTTTGCGACCCAGAATTGAATGTTCTTGTGGTCTGCGGAGTCATCGGCATTCATTTCTGCTTCTGTGATGTTACCGTCACCGTCGGCATCAACAGCTGTAAAGCTTGGGATTGCCAGACTTGCAAGTGTGACTTCAGCTTTTCTCAGATCCATAAGGTGATCTTCAAGCTCTTCCAGTGTTTGCTGGTATTCTGCAAGTTCAGCCTGAGAAAGGTTGCCGGCTTCGAGTCTTGTTTTGTAGCCGTCTACTTTTTCCAGCAGATCTTCTGTTTCTTTGATCATGCCGTCGTTAAACCAACTGCCGTTGTAAACGATGTCGTTATAGAAGCGGCCAAGTGGGTCTTCTACGCTTGTGTATGCAACAACACCGATACCGGCGATTGTACCGACGACGGTACCAACAGCACCGACTGCAACTGTACCGACACCCGGAACAACACTACCGACGCCTGCGCCGGCAGCCATGCCGCCCAGAGCAAAGGCACCGACTGTAGTTGCAGCACCGGCGGCCTGACCGTCTTTGTTTGCCAGAGCGATACCGACTTCAACAGATGTCGTTGCAACGATAGCAACACCACCGGATGCGAGAACTTTACCGCCCTGCATGCCGAGGAATCTGGCGTTGCCACCGAAATGTCTGGAGTTGTAAAAGATGTCGTCTACGGCGAGGGCTGCATCCAGTCCGCCCACGGCCAAGCGTGAACCTACTTTGTGGCCTTCGTCTGTGTCTGTGAATGCAAGACCCAGGCTTAGTGCAGCAGCGCCACCGGAAACTGTTCTGCCCCAAGGAATGCTCATTCTGTCAGGAGCTAGCTCGGCGCCGGGCTCGTAAATTGCAAGAGCGCGCTCGTTGCCCTCAAACGGCATAAGTGCACGACCTTCAGGGTCAGTTGTTACGAGTGGGTGACCTTCATAAGGAACAAGTGCACGTTCAGTCGGGATAATGTCGTCTGCGTCTGCGCGGATGCTGCCTTCGCCTGTACCTTGAATGCGGGAGCCGTCACCTTCTGTTGGTGTCATGCGTGTTTCATCAACGTCAGTAGCTCTGCCTTCGGCTTCTGCTTTTGCTCTGGCTTCAGCTTCTGCGCGCGCTCTTGTCTCTGCTTGCTGGTGCGCCTTGATAGCATCGCCATATTGTTTAACTTGAGCATCGGTAAGACCGTATCTTTCCTTGATGCTGTCAATGTCTGCTCTCCATCTGGCGCGTACATCGTCAGCGAGGTCAGGGTGGTCAACACCCTTCAGGCGCGTAGCTGCGCGCTTGATATCACGCATTGCGTCAGGGTCGTCCAGAATTTCTTGAGGGATAACTGTTGAAAGTGGGCGGGTGCCATCATATGGGCGGACGGTGATGTCTGTGCTCTCACCTGTCAGTATCAGGTCTGTGCCTGTTACAACGCCGGGGCGCTGGCGTGTAATGGTCATTACAGCACTTGGCAATACGCCGGGGTTGCTTATGACTGTTTCGTCTAGTGGCTCTGCGCCATCAGGAATTGTTGCGATGGGAGGATCGCGAATTGGTGGATCGTTTCTTGGCTCTTCGACGGTTGGCTCTTCGTCCGTAAGCGCTCTGTTAAATTCAGCTGTGATTTGACGGTCCTTCAAACCAGGGATGTAGTGATTGTTACGCAGGTCGCGGTAGTGACCGAGACGCATATCCATCAGGTACATGTACATGGAAGGGCGGTTCAAGGCTTCGATACCGTGGTCCAAAGATGCAACGTGGTTTGTACCGTTTGCAGCATCCATTTCAGCAAGTCTTGCGCGAACTTCGTCATAAGTCAGTGTGAAGTCTACGCTGTTCAGGCCACCTTGATAGAACACACGGTGTGCACCATCAGGGAAGTGCTGCTCCAGATTCATCATGTTGTACTGCATGAACATATGCATCAATTGGTCTTGACCCGGCTCGCCGTAGCGACCGTTCCATGTGTTCATTGTGTCGTCGTCAACTTCACCGTTACGGAACCATGTGTAGTTCGCGAGGAACGGCTCGTAGAAATTCATTGTCAGACGCTCATAGTCGGGGTTAGCCAACAGAGCAGGGGTCGGGTTTCTGAACAACTCATCCAGAATGTCTTTTTGCTGTTGCAGTGTGTAGACAGTTGGATCGTTGAAGTCGGAAAGGCCTGTGATGCTTTCCAGCTGTGGCTTTGTGAAGTAGTTCAAAGCGTATTCAGCTGTCGGGATACGGCCTGCAGCTCTTTGTGAGTCGATCAGGTCGCGAATTGTTTGATTGTCCAGTTCTGGGCGTTCGAATGCTTTGAAGACCAGACGGACGTCACGGTCGTCTGGGTTGAAACGACCTTCGGCCATGGCCATTGATACACGGTCCAAAACATCTGCGTTGTCACGGATCAAAGCGCTTTGTGCTTCGACACTCATTGCGGCAACCATCTCATCGGTCAGATCCTGACCTAGCATTTCGCGGAATTTCTCCTGATCTTCCTCGGACATTGAATCGAGGTATGATTGCTCCAGACGAAGATCACCGAGTGTTGTGATTGCGCGCAGGTCGAATTGTTTGCGAACAAATGCGTGGACTTGCTCGCGGGAAACTGTTTGTGGGACTACACCCTCGGCGTTTGCGAATTCTTTATGCAGGGCGGCTCTCTGACGTGCGCCGAATTCATCCTGACGGCTGTCTTCTAGGACGGCGAGAGCTACATGCTCACCGTGGCGCATTTGTTTCATGATTTCATAACCGTTACGGGACAGGATGTTGTCACGTGCGAACGGTGTTTGGTCACGCAGGTTTTGGTGCGCTGTGTTTACGTCTGTACCTGCGAGGTTGCGCAGCAAGTTGTAGACTGCACTGGCTTCGCCGGCTGATTCTGACAGGCCCAGTGTGTCCGCGCCCTGTGTGAAGCGGTTAAGGTCCAGAGAGAAGAGCTGTGTGACAAATTGTTCGGTTGCGCCGTCGTCACCTTTTGCGTCTTTTACACGACGGAACAAGTCTGTTGTTCTGAATTGCTCAAGTGTCAGGTTGCGATCAGCCAGAGCGAGGCGGAGTTCTTGCTCAAGAGTTTCATCACCGATGCTCTGGAAGAACCCGTCGATGCGGACGTTGCGGTCGCTTTGTTCTTTTTCGAGGCTTCCTGAAACCCAACCCATGAAGGCCGCTGCTGCGACATGTACTGTGTTGATTTGACCGTCTTCATCACGGACATGGATACCTTGATCGATGCGGCCTACGTGCTGGCCTACGATTGTTGCTGTTGCGCCTTCTTCCAAACGTGCAGTGACAGGGAAGTCTGGGTCAGTCGCGTATGCGTGATCTTTAACTACGCCGCCGCCTGAAATTTCAACTTCGAAAATGTAACCGTCATCGTTGAATGCAAAGTATTTCTCTTCGCCTGTGCTCGGATCAGTTTGTACGACTACGCGTGAAATATTTTCGCCGTGGAAGTCATCACCGAAGAGCTTGAAAGAATCCATGACGATGTCGTGGACTTCGTGACGGGTTCTGTGATCCAGGAATTGGTCCGGATGCCAGTCTTGCTCGTCAGGATCGTATTCGCCGCGGTTGTCGAAAGCTTCTTCAACAATCATTGTTGCGTGACGAATGTCCGGTGTGAAAATTCTCAGCACTTCTTCCATGGACATGCGTGGTTCGCTGCCTGGTGGAGTGCGTGTTACTGTTTCAATTGCGGCTTGTGTGACTGGTGCAAGTGCTGCAGCCTGACTTGGGTCGAGGTTCTGTCTCGCAATAAGAAGCGCGTAAGCTGCTCCTACTTTTTGAGCTTCTGTCTCAGTTAGTACGTTTGTTTGCAGCAATACTTCGATTTGTGCGCCCATGCCGCCACTTTGTGCCTGTGCAAGAGCGGTTTTGACGTTTTCAGGCGTTGCTTCGTTTTGTAGAACGCCGGCGATGATCGGGCCGACTTGCTCTTCAATTCTAACGAGGGCAGTGGAATAGGCGCTCAGGAATTCCGGAGATGTCAGGTTGTAAGGATCGGTCGCCAAATCGAAATCAGGCAGGTCACCAAAAACCTGTGCACGGTCGAGTTCTGAGACAACTCTTCTCAGGTTAAGAGCGGAGAGGTCTTTCATAGCCTGAATTGGATCTGCTGCAACTTGTGCGTCATCTCCGAGGATTTCGTAAATGGCTGAGTAACCTTCCAGAACGCCGTCAACGCTTTGTAGCGCTTCGAATACCGCTTGGTTTGACTTTACTGGCTCAAGGTTGGCTACGGCAATAACACTGTCATATGCATGCAGGAAAGCCGCGCTTGTTAGTTCAGCATCCGCAGGGATGTCTTCGGAGATCAGCATTGAGCGCTTCCACTCGTCTGTTGCCGGTGTGCCGTCAGGGCGCGTTGTCAGGCTGAAGATCGCTGCGTTGATCTCTTCACGGTTCTGGTTAATCCAGCTTACGATGCCGGGGACAGCTTCCTTGGCGGCGTTGAAGTTTGCTCTTACTTCAGCTTCCAGTTCTGCTTGTGTTGGTGGCTGTTCTCCCTCAGGAATGTCGAGATCGCTTCCGCCTACACCCATGAATTTGAGTGTAATGCCGGCTCCGCCGATTACGACTACTGTAGCAGCCGTTCTAACAATTGTTTTTCTACCCGGAATAAGGCGACTAAACATTGAACGTGGGCGTGCAGCCGCTTCGCCGGTTTCGCGTAAGGTCGCGTCTAAAACGTCATCGCCTTGGCCTGAGGCTTGTCTGAAACGGTCACCGGCAGCGTTACGGGTACCTGCTTTTGCTGCTGTTTCGGCGATTTCATCCTGAAAACCGCGAAGCATGTTTGTTAGTTCGTCCGTGGTTTTACCAAGCATTTGTGCAAGCTCGTCAGGGGATTTACCTAACTGCTGGCCTAATGCATCGAGGTCGATGTTGTTGCCTGCGCGGATGGCATCTTCCATTCTCGTGATTGTTTCGATGTTTTCCTGTAAAGGACGGAAGTAAGCTCTTGCCTTGGATTGCAGGTCAGCAGGCATGTCAGCCAGAATGTCATCGAGGCTTTTTGAGCCTTGTCTGCTTAGGGCTTCCGCAATGTCATCAGCGTTTCTTCCGGCGCGCATGAACGCAGCCATATCGTCAGCGTGGCTGCCGAAATGTCTGGCGAAGTCATCGCCGTTTCTGATGAGTGCGGATAGGAAACTCATGGAGACTTAACCTCCACTGTCGTGCCCTCGTCGAGAACGCTGTCATTGTTGATTTCATCCTGAGGTGCAGGGTCAACGCCTTCAGCGTTTGTGTTGAATTCTTGTGTGCCGTCAGAGCCGTCTGTTTCAAGAGCGGTAGGCTCTGCCTGAAGGGCTGCATTTCTTTCTTGCAAGTGCGTAAAAATTTCCTGGCGACGTGCTTCTGTCGTGTCCGGGTTCTGCCATTCTTCAATCAAGTCAGCTTGCGCTTCCAGCTCTTCGAAACGGGCAATCATTTGCGCACGCTCGTCTTCTGACACGCGTCTGGAATTGAAAACATCAACCATAGCGTCGATTTCTGCAGTTTGAGCGTCCAGCAATGCCTGCATGTAATCTTCTCTTTCCTGAAAGCCGGTGATTGCGCCTTCGACCATGCGGTCCTGCATTTCGGCTGTGCGCTCTTGCAGCTCTTGTACACGGTACGCTGAGAGTTCTCCGTTAACGTTCAGGTAAAAGAGTGCGCCAGGGACAGCTGCATATTTAATTGTAGGAGCAACGCCGGGGATAGAGGCTGCGGCACGGAAAGGGCGTGAAGCCGTTTCTGCTGTTCTTGTCGCAGCTGAACCGATCCTGCTAGCTGTGTTACTCAGTCTTGTTCCTGTGTTTGTCAATCTAACAACATCGTCAGCTTTACCGGCGATGCGGGCTGTCCATGCACCTGCGCGGGCTACACCACTTCCGCCTGCTGTAGCGGCCAGAACGCCAACTTCCAGTGCGCCGATTGTGATTCCTTTAAGCAGGGCTTCTTCTTCGTTTAGGACTTTAACCTCAGCCATATCCAAGGCTTCAGCATATGTTGTGTCCATGCCTAAAATGCCGTTATTTATTGCGTAAGTGCTGGCCGCTTGAACGTGGTCGAAACCCTGATCAACGCCGCTTGCGATGGCATTACCCCAACCAAGACCGAAGCCTTCGCTTCTTTCTGCGCCTGTCATTGAGCTGTAAGCCCAGTCGACACCTTCGGCACCCAAGTCAATCAGGTAGCCGGGTGTACCGACAATGTAACCGATACCTTCTTCGAGACCTTCACCGATTGTGGCGAAAGCCCGCTCAGGGTTTTCGATCATGTAGTCGTACATGTTGGAAAGTTTGTCACCGGCATCTGCGGCCCAGTTCATACCTTTGCCAACCCATGTGTCGTCGGCGAAAACATTATCGGAAACCCAGGTGCCTGCGCTTTCGTATGCGGCGGAGGCCATGCTGGAGGCTTCCTCGACGAAATCGTCATATGTTTCGACAACAGCTTCTACTGCTGCGTCTCTTAGGTCACTCGCTGTCTCGGATACTGTATTAACAACGGCTTTCGTCACGCTGCTTGCAGCCGCACTAACCGTACTTGTTACTGAATTCCATCTGTCACTTAACCAGCCCATAATTTACCCCCTATCGCTGTTCTCGCCGTTATGGCGTTTGGTTGTTTTGCCGATCGTGGGTACTTGGTTTTTTAGAGCATTAATAAGTGCTGAGAGGTTATGGCGTGCTTCAACAACGGAAAATTCGCCATAAAACCCGTTTATGGCGGATACATCTGTTGCGAATTTTTGTGTGGTGAATGCCATTATACCCTCTAACTAAACACCGCATTTAATATGCTTTTTGTTTTTACTTTTTTATTTATTAAACACAGGGTACGCGAAAAAACCGTGAAAGTCAAATTTTTGTTGCAAATCAGTATGTTAACGATTTGTTAACTATTTAAGTAAGGTTTTGAGGAGGGGTGTAAGTGGTTATAAATGTTCACAAGACCGTTCCCGTGTGAAACGATCTTGCGTATGAAAAGTGGTTAAGATTCAAAGGTTTGAGGGGTTAGGCCTGCTTTTTTACAGGTTCGTTACGACCGTTCACGAGGTCCTCATAGGCCTCATGCAATTGACGTGTTACCGGTCCGACACCGTATTGAATATCGTCAATTGAGCCCACTGCGGTGACCTCTGCAGCGGTCCCAGTGAGAAAAATTTCCTCAAAAGATTCGAGTTCTTCAGGTGAAATGCGGCGTTCTTCGATTTTAAAGCCGCGTTCTTCGGCTAAATCCATGACTGTTTGGCGTGTAATACCATTCAGGAAACGGTCAGCAATGGGTGTGTGCAGGACACCGTCCTTGATTGCAAACAGGTTTGCACCAGTGGATTCAGCGACATAGCCCTCATGATCGAGCATAAGGGCGTCGGTGAAGCCTTCTTTTTTAACTTCGGCTTTGACCATGCAGCTCAAATTGTACAGTGACGCTGTTTTAGCAGCGGTCGGGGCCGTGTCAGGGGCGGGTTTGCGCCATTTTGATGTTTTCAGGGCGATGCCTTTTTCACGGATTTCAGGGTCGAAATAGCTGCCCCATTCCCAAGCAGCGACGGCGACATGTGTCTCCGTGCCGGTAACATCAATGCCCATTTGTTCCGCACCACGCCAAGCAGCCGCGCGGATATAAGCGTTTTCTAGGTTGTTTGCCTTTAATACCTCGACTTTGACTTTTTCCAGCTCATCAACGGACATATTCATGTCCATATGAATGATGTGTGCGGAGTTGAACAGACGCTCGGAATGTTCACGGCTTTTGAAAATACGGCCGTTATAGGCGCGCTCACCCTCAAATACCTGTGTGCCGTAGTGAAGGGCATGGGTGAGGAAGTGAAGCTGTGCATCTTTCCATGGAAGCATTTCGCCATCCATCCAGATGAAGCCGTCGCGTTTATCAAAAGGGACTAAAGCCATTGCTTTACCTATTTCTAGTGGTTCAAAGTGTTAAGGCGTGCTAAGCCAGATAATACCTATAAAGCGGATGCACAGGACTTGTAAAGCACGATGACGGCTGAAAACGCGAAAGATTATGTCGATTTTGAATCCCGCCCCCATGTGATGGTGGTGGATGATGACAGACGGATTCGGGATTTATTATCCAGATTTTTGAGCGAGCAGGGGTTTGTAGTGCTTCAGGCGGGGGATGCGGCGGAAGCGCAAGGGTTACTCAAGACATTTGAGGTCGATGTCATGGTGGTGGATGTGATGATGCCCGGCCAAAGCGGAGTGGAATTCACACAAGAATTCAGACAGAAGGACGATACGCCGATATTGTTGTTAACGGCTTTGGGGGAGACGGAGGACCGGATTAAGGGGTTGGAAGCAGGGGCGGATGATTATTTGCCAAAGCCGTTCGAACCTAAGGAGCTTGTGTTGCGGTTGAATGCAATTTTGAAACGTACTGTAAAGCCCGACAAAAAGGACGAGGCTTTCCGTATGGGGGGGTGGATTTTTGACCCCGAGATGGATGTTCTGACATCGGAGAAAGAGACGGTTAGCCTGACGGATGCGGAGAGTATGCTGCTAAAAGTCCTTGGCCGGTATAAAGGCGATGTCTTGTCACGCGAAAAGTTGGCCAAGCTTTGTGGTGTTGATGCGGGGGAGCGCACGATCGATGTGCAGGTGACGCGCCTGCGCCGAAAGATTGAGGAAGACAGCAAAAGTCCGCGATATCTGCAGACCGTTCGTGGTAAGGGATATCTTTTACGTGCGGAGGAGGCTTAGGTGGCTAGGGGTTTATCAATAAAACAGTTTTTGCCGCGCACGCTGTTCGGACGTTCACTGGTGATCCTGATCACACCGGTGCTGTTAATCCAGTTGATTACGACATTTGTGTTCTTTGACCGTCATTGGAGCAAGATGACGACGCGGCTTGCTTTTTCCGTGGCGGGGGAGTTGGCCATTGTCACGACTGCGCTTAACGAAGGGCAAGACCCGGAGAAGATAGCCAATATTGTGAGGTATGCAGGTCAGCATTTGAGCATGGATATTGAGTTTAAGCCGGGAATGACCTTGCCGCAGGAACTTGAATTATCTCGATTGCAGATATGGGAAAGTGTCGTCGCGAGTAAGGTTGCTAGTGAGCTGGACAAGAAGATCGCGGAGGATTTTATCGTTCATGCGGATTTTGGGGAAAAGGAGGTCTCTGTTTTTATTCAGCTTGATGACGGTGTTTTGACGGCCAAGTTCCCACAAAACCGTTTGTTCTCTTCGTCCGGTTATATCTTTTTGCTTTGGGTATTCGGGACGTCTCTGCTGCTTTTGTTTATAGCGATCGTTTTTATGCGCAACCAGATAAGGCCGATACGTAAGTTGGCCGTTGCAGCGGATCGTTTTGGTAAGGGGCGCGACACGCCGTTCTTTAAGCCCGAGGGCGCACGCGAGGTGCGACAGGCGGGTAGTGCGTTTCTGGACATGAAACGCCGCATTGAGAGGCAGGTCTCGCAAAGGACGGATATGCTGGCGGGTGTTTCCCACGACCTGCGCACGCCTTTGACACGACTCAAGCTGCAAGTCGAAATGATGGACGGGGATGAACGCAACGAAATGCGTGAAGATATTATCGAGATGGAGAAGATGATCCATGCCTATCTCGATTTTGTGCGCGGTGATGGTGAAGAGGAGTTTGAGTCGCTAAGTCTCGTTAGCATGTTCGAGCGTCTGCGGGAAATAAAGCGGCCCAAATCACCTGACATTGAAATTGATATTCCCAATGATTTGGTCATTGAGGTTCGCCCAATGGCGTTTGAGCGGGCAATGTCGAACCTGATTAATAATGCTGCACGCTATGCCGACGGTATATGGGTTAAAGCGTTCTGTGATGAAGAAAAGGCCCAGATCGAGATTGAAGATAACGGTCCGGGCATACCTGAAGCGTTTTATGATGAAGCCTTCAAACCATTTACCCGAGTGGACCCGTCACGTAGCACAGAGACGGGTGGAGTGGGCCTGGGGCTTGCGATTGTGATGGATATTGTTCATGCGCATGGCGGTAAAATCTGGCTGGATAAAAGCACACACGGTGGTTTGAAGGTTGTTGTGCGCATGCCGCTTTAGAAGAGGCGTCCGCCATTCGGAATTTTTAGATCGGGGCTGAAGAGGACAACCTCTCCGTCTTCATCGGGAAAGCCGAGAGTTAAAACCTCAGACATGATCGGACCAATTTGGCGGGGTGGGAAGTTCACGACCGCCGCAACCTGCTTGTTGAGTAAAGTCTCTTTGGTGTAGTGCACAGTGATTTGTGCGGATGACTTCTTGATCCCGATTTCATCACCGAAATCGATTTTCAGTTTGTAAGCTGGTTTACGTGCCTCGGGGAAATCCTCGATCTCAATAATGGTGCCGACACGGATATCTACTTTCAGGAAATCATCAAATTCTATTGTCATGCGTTACTCATAACAAAAAAGGGCCGTTTTGCAACGACCCTTTTAATTCTTTGTGGGGAAGGGAATTAAGCCGCTTTTTTCTTGGGCTTTTCCATCGCAGCTTTGACTTCATTCAATGTCGCTTTTACGCGCTTGTTGATTACGTCGTTCGCTTCTTTGTTTGACTTGCTCAGAAGTTCTGAGATGTCATTCATGTTCTTGATGCTTTTCTCGTACACTGTTTTGATCAGATCAGCGTTCTTGGCGATCTTTTCTTCCGGTGTGCCTTCAGTCATCATTTCTTTTGCAAGGCGGGCGTTATCCTCAACCATTTGAGAAAGTGCAGCGCTTTGACGCTGTGCCAGCTTTTGCATGTTGTCCATGGTAATTTGCTGCGCATCTGTCAGGGCCTGAACATTTTTGCGCTGTGTTTCCATGAAGGTCTGTACGTCGAAAGGCATAGACTGATAGTTTTCAAAAAACTTTGAAAAATCGTTCTGTGAGAAAAACTCACTAAAAGGATTGTTGCTCGTCATCGTTCAAATTCCTTACTGATAAATTCATGTTGTAATGTAGCATTAAGGACTTTGTAGCACGCTGGCTGGCGAATACAAAGGTTTATTTGTAAAACATACATTATTGAAATAGTTGTCTTTTTTAGCGTTTCCTAATGTTTCAAAAAAAGCAGTATTTTAGGCCTTTGTTAAGAGTTTTTGTGCATTGTTAGAGTGTGGGGCAGAATCTCATCATTCTGTAGCCGGGCAACTGCGTAAATCTTCTACATGTTCTGTGTAGAGGGTTTTTTGATCTTTAACTGACGGGCAAGTCACATGGCTTTACGCGATCACATTTTGGAACAAAAACGTCGTTTGTTAGGGGATGGCGATGCTTCTGATGAATCCAATGCTCCGCGTCCGCAAATGGTAAAGATGGCTTTTGTCATTGTAGGGCTGATTTTTACGCTCGGTGTTTTTCTAATTCTCAGTTCATTCATGTCCGGCCTTGTTCAAGAAGAGCAAGCCCGTGTCTCTCAGGATTTCGTTGAAGAAATTGTTGCAGATTTTGATGTTATGCAACGCCCGTTAAATTCATTGGCCGAACTGATTGCCTTAAGCGGTGATGAAAATGATGCAGATATGGTTGCTTCCGTTATTGGGCAGGAGAAGGAAAAATACGAATATTACGACCAGATTTTATGGTTTTATAAAAACGAGAAGGGCAAGTGGACATTCTCCAATTTAATTGAGCCTGAGGATGCAACGTCCTATGCGAAGCGCAATACGATAGATCCCAATGCGCAATTTCTGAAACTGATGTTCGAGCAAGGCGCCCACAAAGCCTCCGAAAGTGTAATGCCGATCGAAGGTATCAACTTCCAGATACAATTGTTGAGGCAATCGCCGAGGCTGGCGATGCGTCCGGTCGTGCTGGCGAAAGCCGTGCCAAGTGCAAACGGTTCCGGAGAGCAGGGTTTTCTGCTGGCCGTTATCAATGTGTCCGAAAGATATAATGATATGTGGATAGGGCAGCACCGCCACGTATCGATGATGCGTATTCACGACATTCAGGCTAACCGCTCGTTATATGAATTTGATCGTTATCCTGATGAGCCTGCAGAACCATCAAGTATGCGTCAGGTATATGAATTTCCGTTCGGCGGACGGACGTTGGAAGTTTCCGGTGTGTTTAAACAAGATACACGCTCCAATTTCCTGAATGCTGTTCCCTCTGTCGCGGCCATTATTGGTATACTTCTGACGGCCTTAGGGACTTTTACAATTCACACGCATCAGCGTCAGAATGAAGTGTTGCAGGAGATGAACGGTGCGTTGGAAGAAAAGAACTTTGCCTTGAAGAACGAGGCGGAGGAAAGAGAGCGTCTCAACCTTTCTATCAAGCAAACTGAACAGAAGACACGTACCGTTATTGACGCGGTCAACGATATTATCTTCGAAGCCGACAATCACGGGAAGATTGTGTTCCTGAACAAGGCTTGGGCGACGATCACAGGTTTTGATGTTGAGCAGACGATGGGACAGCATTTAAGGCAGCTTATTCATACTGACGATCAGGATCAGCTGAGCCTTGATTTTCGTGCATTGCTGGAGGACGAGAAGACTTCTATGCGCCTATATACGCAGATCCGTATGTCGGATGGTATGTTCAAGCCGGTTGAGCTTGTGATGAAAAAGATGGTTCAGGAAGGGCAAAAGCCCCGTGTTATAGGGACCTTTACAGATATTGAAGAGCGCAGACGTGCCGAGCGCGCACTTAGTGATGCGGAAAAGAAGTATCGCAGTATTGTCGAGAATGCGGCAGGCGGTATTTTCCAGCTGACTGGTGAAGGGCTGTATCTAAGTGTAAATCCGGCCTTTGCAAGGATTTTGAAATACGAAAACCCTGAACAAGTTCTGCGTGAGGTCAAGAACGCGCATGAGCAGGTATATATGGACTTCAGTGGCCGTCAGGCGTTTTATCAGAAGCTTTATAAGTCCGATGACATTCATAACCATGAAGTCCAGTTGCGTGCCAAGGACGGCACAATGATCTGGGTGCGTGAAAGTGTGCGTGCGGTTAAGGATGATAGCGGCCAGCTTTTATTCTTCGAAGGCAGTATCGAGGATATTACAGAGCGTCGTGAGTCAGAGCGCGCTATTCATGAAGCAAAAATGAGTTCCGACCTCGCTAACCGTGCGAAGTCAGAGTTTATTTCGAATATGAGCCATGAGCTACGTACGCCTTTGAACTCGATCATCGGGTTTTCCGAGATGATTAAGAACGAGGTGTTTGGCCCGATAGAGCAGCGTAGTTACTGGGAATATGCGCGTGATATTCATGATAGCGGTAATAAGCTGTTGCGCGTGATTAATGAAATTCTCGATATTTCGAAGATTGAAGCGGGTGAACGCCAGTTGAACGAAGGTGTGGTGAAGATCAGAGATGTTATTTCATCAGCCGAGGAGTTGATGGATGTTAAGATTGATAATACCAAGCTGACGATTACCAAGACGCTGGATGGCTTGCCGGATCTGGTTGGTGAAGAGTTGGCTATTAAGCAGATTGTGCTGAACCTGCTGTCTAACGCAGTGAAATTTACCCCAGAGGGCGGCCGCATTACAATTTCCGGCCACATTGCCAAGGACGGGCGTATGCATATCTCTATCACGGATACGGGGATCGGGCTTGATGATTACGAGATCAAGAAGGCGCTTTCCCCATTCGGGCAGGTTGATAACGAATTGTCCAGAAGTGGTTCAGGTACCGGCTTAGGGCTTACGCTTGTCGATGCATTGATCAAATTGCATGGCGGTGACTTTGAACTGTTCTCGCAAAAAGGTATCGGTACAACGGCGACGGCGATTTTCCCTGCTGAACGTGTTGTGCAGAAGAAAAACAAGGAAGAAGAGGGCAAGTCCCGTTTCCATGAGCCTGAAGGTCAGCCAAAAAGCTAGGCTAATATCCTATAAGACCGGCTATATCTTCATCATCCAGGTTTTTATCTAAAACGCGCCGAGCCGTATCGTAGGAGTATCCCGCTCTAGCTAGGCGCCCCATCTCTTTTTGAATATCAAATTCTTTACGGGTACGAAACGGCCCCAAACGTTTTTTACGGGCGTAGACCATGGCGGATTCGAACTCGATCTCTGCGGCGTTTTTGTCATTTTCTTCGTTAAACTGGTCGAGTGATTTTTCAATCACTTCAGTGTCCAGTCCCTTACTTCTTAAGTAGGTCTGGATGTATCGTAATGATTTGCCGTTACGTCGCTGGCTATTGACGATTGAACGGGCGTAAACGTTGTCATCGAGTAAGCCGACGCGTATAAATTTTGTGATCAAGTCACCGACCATTTGTTCGCATTTGGAGAATTCCTGCTCCGGATGGGCGCGGCAGGACTTTTGTACTTTGCGCATCATGACACGGCGGAAGTTTTCAGTGCTCGTCGAATAGCGCTCCAGATAATAAAGCCCCGAGTTGTGAAGATAGCTCTCCGTTATTTTTTTAGGGGTTTTTCGCGGTTTTTGCCCCTTGTTTTTGTTTGGGGCCTTGCTATTGGTCTTTTCCGCTTTATTTATGAACATATTAAATTTTAACAAGCAGATATCCGCAATGCCAGAGCCTTTACACATTAACGGGATTAATACGATCGGTCTTTTTACCTTGGTGAAACGGGAAGTTGACCGTTTCATCAATGTATATACGCAAACTATCGTTGCGCCTGTCATTACGACGCTTTTGTTCTATGCTATTTTTGCGCTCGCTTTTGGCGGTATTGCACGGCAAGTCGGCGATGTTCCGTTTCTTGAGTTTCTGGCGCCCGGCTTGATGATGATGACAATGGTGCAAAATTCCTTTGCAAATACATCTTCTTCTATTGTGATTTCCAAGGTGCAGGGCAATATTGTTGATATCCTTCTGCCACCCTTGTCACCATTCGAAATGCTGAGCGGCTTTGTGATCGGTGCTATCGCGAGAGGTTTGCTGGTCGGGCTTGTTACGGGCGTGGTGATGAGTTTCTTTGTCCCGATTACTATTCATTCCATATATCTAGTCGTCGCTTATGCGTTCTTGGGCACCATGCTATTGGCTGCGCTGGGGATGGCCGCGGGTGTCTGGTCGGAAAAATTTGACCATATTGCCGCCGTGACCAACTTCATTGTTACGCCGCTGACATTCTTGTCCGGTACGTTCTATTCCATCGAATCCTTGCCGAAGATGTGGCAAGCCCTTGCATATTACAATCCGTTCTTTTACATGATTGACGGGTTTAGAGCCGGATTTATTGGCCAGTCAGATGGTGACCCGTATGGGGGTGTCTGGTTCTTGTTAGGTATTAATCTGGCGTTGTTGGCGCTTATATACCGGATGTTGAAAACCGGATATAAAATCAAGAGCTAACATAGTTCCAATAAGGCTTTAGAAGAAATCGCCGAATTTTCATGGTATAATTAATAAATGGATATTTCGAACGAAGATACGGTCATCGATGCGTTTACAGCGTTTGACGAGGCCGATGACAACATCATTCAACCTTTCCAACTGGATATTTCATCATTGCGCGGACGGGTCGTCAGGCTCGGCTCGGTTCTAAACGATATTCTCGAGCCGCATGACTATCCCAACCCTGTGGCGCATTTGGTTGCCGAAACGGTCACGCTGACGATGCTGCTATCCTCTATGTTGAAGTATGAAGGGATATTTACGTTGCAGGCGAAGGGCGACGGGCCGGTGGACTTGCTGGTAGCGGATATTTCATCCAGTGGGGATGTTCGTGGTTGTGCGCAATTTGATCCTGAGAGATTGGAGCATGCGCGTGAGCAGCTGGCGGCATTGAAGACCCCGGAAAGCGCACGAAACCATCTAGCGCAATATCTGGGTAAGGGCTATATCGCCTTTACAGTGGACCAAGGTGAGAATACCGAGCGCTATCAAGGGATTGTCGAGCTCAAAGGGTCGTCGTTGATTGATTGTGTTCAGCATTACTTCCAGCAATCGGAACAGATCGATACGGGTATAAAGATGGCCATCGGTCTTCGCGACGGGCAATGGCGCGGTGGCGGTATTATGTTACAGAATATGCCGGAAGATGACGGATATTCCGAAACGTCGAAAAGCAACCAGGATGAAGATGATTGGCGACGGGCTATGATCTTGCTAGAATCCTGCACCGATGATGAGTTTCTGGATGCTGAGTTGCACTCGAATGTGCTGCTGACACGCTTGTTCCATGAAGAAGATGTGCGTGTGTTCAAGCCTCTGGATATTCAGAAGAATTGCAGATGCAGCGAAGAGCGCGTGCTCAATATGCTCCGTATGATGCCTGAAGAAGATTTGGACTATATGGAAGATGAGCAGGGTAAGATTTCTATGCGCTGCGAATTTTGTAGCTCGGAATATGCTTTCCCCAAATCAGAGTTCAAGAAAAAACCTGAAAAAGTTCAGTAAGACCTAGTGTTTCCAAAAATCAGGATGCAGCAGGATTAACGCTGCAAGGATTTCGAGTCTGCCCAGCAACATGCTGGCGGTGAGAACCCATTTTGCGCTGTCGGGTAAAGGCGCAAAGTTGCCGGAAGGCCCGATGATTTCCCCGAGGCCAGGACCTACGTTCGATATAGATGTTACGGCGCCGGAAAGCGCGGTCATAAAGTCCAGGCCGATTGCCGAAAGTGCCAACGCGACTACAACGAAGCTGACCGCATACAGGAAGAGGAAGCTCATAACCGAAAGGGGTACGTCCTTCGGGATTGGCTTTTTATTATAGTAGGGAACGTAGGCGGCGTTCGGGTGCAGGAGTTTTTTGAGTTGCACGCGGGCGACGGCGAAGAAAATCTGGAAGCGGAACAGTTTGATTCCGCAAGATGTCGAGCCGGCACATGCGCCCATGGCCATGAGGAAGAACATGATCGCGACCACAAAGCCGCCCCATGTGTCGTAGGCCTCACTCGAATATCCCGTTCCGGTCATCAGTGACACGATGTTAAAGGATGAGCCGATAAAGGCGAGGTGCAGATCCATGTCGCGGACCAGTGTCAGGTAGAGGATCATTGCGACCGTTGAGATTGCCAGCATGCTGAGGAATAACTTTACCTGCGGGTCTGTGACCAGAGGGCGTAAATTGCCGCGGACTACTTTGAGGTAGAGGACAAACGGAATACCCGCGATGATCATGAATAGAGATGCGACAAGTTCTATTGAGTCGCTGTGAAAGTGGCCAAGCGATGCGTCGTAGTTAGAGTAGCCGCCTGTGGCCAATGTAGTCATGGCGTGGGTGAGGGCGTCAAACTTGCTCATTCCGCACATTAAATAACCAATGCCGCAGGCGACGGTCAGGGCGACATAGACAATGCCGATGGAACTGGCCATTTGTGCCGCACGGGGCAGGGCCTTGTCATTTTCAGAAAGCTCGGTACGGAATATCTGCATACCACCAACGCTCAGGAACGGGAGCACGGACATCGCCATAATGATGATACCGATGCCACCCAGCCATTGGAGGATCGCACGCCAAAGCAAGACCCCCGGCGGTGCATTGTCGAGGCCTGTTATAACAGTTGATCCGGTTGTGGTAATGCCTGATACAGCTTCGAAAAATGCGTCGGTAAAGCTCAGATCCATAGTGGAGAGCTTCAGCGGAAGGGCGGCAAACAGAGAGAGTAAAATCCAGCTCAGGAATGTCATCATAAAGGCCTGACGCAAGTTTATGTTTAGATCGAAGCTTGCGTTACTCAGGACAAGTGATCCGCCAAAGAAAGAGGTTATCACGATGCAGAGGAAGAAGGCTTTCCAGTCTTCGTTACCCCAGTAGATATCCGTCATCATCGGCAAAACCATACTGACGGCCAGTACGGACAGGAGAATGCCTAGGATGTATAGAATTGGACGAAAATCCATAGTTTATCCATGTTGCGGAGCGGTTCTGGCTCCCAATAAAAAACCGGGACGTATGCCCCGGTTTTTATCGTAATTCATTGAATTTCTACTGGAAAGAGATATTCACGCGTCTGTTAGCAGGCTCGCGGATACCATCAGGTGTTTCTACCAGAAGTTCGTTCTCACCCATTGCGTCAACGACGATCAGGGCAGGGTCAACGCCGCGCTCGATCAAAGCGTCACGAACATTGTTCGCACGTTTGAAAGCCAGACGCTGGTTGTATGTTTGTGAACCGGATGTATCGGTGTGGCCAACAACGTTCACCGCTGTAGGTGGGTTTTTGGCAACTTCGTCAGCAACCGCATCCAGAACGTTCAGAGCACCGGAACCGAGGTCTGATTTATCCCAGTTGAAGAAAACCAGATACATCGCATTTTCAGCAGCCATTGGAGCGTTCGGGTCAACACCGAATGGGCCTGTGTCTTCAGCGACAGGTGCAGGCGCAGGAGCAGGAGGCTCAAGCATGCCTTCAAGTTCGTTGATCAGGCGAAGGAATTCATCCTTACACGCTGCATCTTCCGAATCATGCCAGTCTTCTTCCTGACCTTCGATCCAGCAGTCGAATTTAGCTTGTGTGCGAGCAGCCAATGAAGGAGCAACTTCGCGTGCGCCCAAATCATAAGCAACGATCAAACGACCGCGTGCCGCGCTCAATTCTTGAATGTGTGTTTCGTTCAGGTTCCAGTCTGAGACAGGCTCAGGCAGAACAACCGTACCGGAGGCCGCAGCCAAACCCTTACGTGCGAAGTGCAGAGCATCAGGATAGTCGAACATGTCTTTCAGTTCGCTGTTCGCGAAACGACGATATTCATTTGCAAGTTCTTGTGTGAATGGACTGCCGACTGCTTGTGCGTCATTCAACGCCTCGACTTCGCTAAAGCTTTTGTAAGCTGTACAGCCTGTTGTCATGCCGGAGAGGGCAAGTAGTCCTGCGGTCAAAACCAAATTGCGCAGCGTTTTCATCGTAATAAGCTCCTTAAACCTGATACTCTTTTGTAATTCTTGATCAATCCAAAAACGTTTTATGTATTTGTGATAACAGCCCATCAATAATCCGACCAACTCGCAATGTAAAGCAAGTTTGTGATTTATAATCGGGTTTTTAGGGGATTTTTTCGGGCGACTTAATTAGGTGTGAGTCGTTAACTTTATAATAGTCGTTAAATTTTGACGTGCGCAAAAGCTCCATAAAGTGTCTTTCCACATTTTTTGAGCCTCTGCAAAGCCGCATGCATAAAGGTAGTTTAGAAAAATCTTTTATTGCGGTGCATAATTTTTTATTGACAGAAGTAGGTGAAATTATAGATAACGTTGCAATTGATATTGCGTTGAATACGCCTCGCTTTTCCAAAACGGCGAAAAGCACATCAAAAACAAGATAACTAAATCGTATCAAACAGGAGCTAGGTATGAATAAACCCCTGCTTGGCAAGAAGATTGCCGTGCTCGTGGCAAACGGATTTGCTGAAAGAGACCTTACACACACACAGAAGAAATTGTCCGGTACAGGGGCAAATATGCGCATTGTCAGCATGGATCACGGGCTCGTGAACAGCTGGACCAGCGAAGGTTGGGGGCTGCATTTTGCTTCTGATCAAGTTTTGAGCCAGGCATTGGCTGCGGACTTTGACATTCTGATTATCCCCGGTGGGCACAGAAGCATCGAGAAGCTGGCTTTGACTGCGCACACACGTCGTTTCCTCGGCGGTT
Source organism: Alphaproteobacteria bacterium (assembly GCA_030432025.1). Taxonomy (GTDB): domain Bacteria; phylum Pseudomonadota; class Alphaproteobacteria; order Micavibrionales; family Micavibrionaceae; genus TMED27. Next base: position 66,195 of record JAUIIA010000002.1, on the reverse strand, counting down.
TTGTCGATACAGACAAGCCAGTTGTTCTGTTTAACGAAGCGGTTTCATTGATGGTATTCGCGAACAAAGCTGAAGGCCGCAAGCTTGCCGGTCCTTTAACATACGCAACCGCGATTACAGAAGCCGACGGTGACTACAGCGATTCGCCTTGCGTAATCAGTGACAATGTATTGTCAGGTAACTGTACTAAAGAGACACGCGCAGAGTTTGTTGACTCCGTTTATGAGTTTCTGATGAACACGTCTGACAATGATGCGGAAAAAGTTCTGCAGCCTGTTGCCGCGTAAAGCTCTTTCATATATCTAAATCTGCATGAAAGCCGAAACTGAAAGCATAGTTCAGGATATTCAGGATGCCCTGGCATTGCTGAGGAGGCATCTTTGACTGGGATAAGGCCCTGCAAAGACTTGATGAGCTAAACGCCCTGAGTGAAGACCCCGAGCTCTGGAACGATTCCGATAAAGCACAAAAAATTATGCGTGAGCGCAACCGTCTTGATAGTCAGATATCCAAGGTGCGCGAAGTCGAACAATCCCTGAATGATAATGTTGAGCTCATCGCCCTTGGAGAAGAGGAGGGCGATGATGATGTCGTGTCCGAATCCGAGGCGGCTTTGGCGGCTATGAAGAAACAGGTGCAAAAGCAGCAGTTGGAGAGCTTGTTATCCGGTGAGGCTGACGGCAATGATTGTTACCTGCAAGTCAATGCGGGTGCCGGTGGTACGGAGGCGCAAGACTGGGCCAATATGATTTTGCGCATGTATACGCGCTGGGCCGAGCAACGCGGATATAAAGTTAGCGTTTTGGAGATGAGCGACGGGGAAGAGGCCGGTATAAAATCCGCGACCGTGAAAGTGGAAGGTGATCAGGCCTATGGCTGGATGAAGACCGAGAATGGCGTGCACCGCCTGGTGCGTATTTCACCGTTCGATTCCAATGCGCGTCGTCATACCAGTTTTGCATCCGTAGCGGTGTCCCCTGTGATTGATGATTCAATCGAGGTTGATGTTGAGGATAAGGATTTACGTATCGATACGTATCGTTCCAGTGGCGCAGGCGGGCAGCACGTGAACACTACGGATTCCGCTGTTCGCATTACACACATCCCGACCGGTATTGTGGCCGCTGTGCAAAGCGAACGCTCCCAACACCAGAACCGTGCAAATGCCATGGCGTTGATCAAGGCAAAGTTGTATGAGGCGGAATTACAAAAGCGTGAGGAGGCTGCGGCTGCCGAGCATGGTGAGAAAAGTGATATCGGCTGGGGGCACCAAATTCGTTCTTATGTATTGCACCCTTATCAGATGATCAAAGATTTGCGCACAGGGGTAGAGACTTCGCAAAGTGCGGCCGTTCTTGACGGGGATCTCGATCAGTTTTTAGAGGCAGCGTTAGCACTCAAATTAAACGCTGCTGAGGAATAGTGGGCATAGTTTTTATTGCTGCATTGTCATAGCGTCCTGTTCTGCATACACTTAACGCAAGCTATATGCAGGAATCACTATGAACACCAAATACTCCTTACCCTTATTATTCAGCGTTTGCCTTTCGTTCGGTTTCTCCGGACAGCCAGCCGTCGCGCAGCAGGGTAAAATTGTAATCAATCCGACACCTTTGGCTAATTCACCTATAGCAGAGCCATCGCAGGATGATTTGCTCGTGCCTATTGATGTGACAGAACAGAAGCTTCGTCAGGAACGCGCGTTGTTGAATAGTGTCGTCGTACCCGAGCCGGGTAGTGATTATTTTTCCAAAGATGGCGGTAAGGCTGCAGAGGCATTGCCTGAACCTGTCGAAATGGAAGAAGACATTGTCAGCGCACCCACAGATGAACCGCTTTCCCCACCTTTGAATGACGTTCAGGAGTATGAACGTTGGGCTGCGGAGCAAAAGCAAAAATATAAAAAGCGTGAAGAAGCTGCGCCTTCAGGGATTACCCCGATGGAGGTGGATGCTGTACCTCCGCCAATACCCGTTGAGGCGCGCGCACCTGTTGGTGTTCAGCAGCTAAACTGGAATGCTTTGGAAGGGAACAGTATTCGTCAGGTTTTGCAGGGATGGTCCGCAATTGCGAATGTTGAATTGATTTGGCAAGGTGAAAACGATTTCGCGGTGCTCAATCCTTTTATCATGAGTGCAACTTATGAGAGGGCGGTGCAAAAGCTGCTGGATCAATATCAGGATAATCAGGTGCGTCCGGTCGCGACGCTTCATGTTGATCCTGAAACCAACGTAAAGACTTTGGTCGTTCGCGTAGTCGAAGGTATGTGATTCCCACTTATCCACAGCGTTAACCCACAGAATGTGAATAAGTTTGACTCACTAAGGGCAGGCTTTAAAATTTACATAGGGTAATTTCGATTCTTATTTTTCACCATCGAATTTAAAGGTTTAGTTATGCGCATTCGCTCATTTGTCTCATCTGCGGCACTTGTAGGAAGTCTTTTGGCCAGCTCGGCTCTCGTTAACACAGCATTGGCACAAAAGGGCACGTTCATGAGCCCGTCTACTTCATGGGCTGTCAGCAAGGTCGATAATCAGGCCAATCCATATTGTGCGTTGGCTAAAAAGTTTAATCAGGACACGGTTCTTACAGTTGCGCGTAATAGCAGCTCCGAAACATCAATGGCGCTGGATTTTCAGCAGCCAGTATTTAGCAGCGGGCAGGACGTTAAAATCATGCTCGACCCCGGAGCGGGGCAGCAGCGTGCTTACACTATCAAACCTGTTTCCAACAAAGCCTTTGTTGTGCGTATGGGGCGAGACCCGAGCTTTTTCGGTGCGATGGAACGCACAGGGCTATTGCGTATAGAGGTTGCTGAAAAATCATTTCATTTTAATGTTTCGGACATTGATACAGGGCAATCCCAGCTTGATGCTTGCATAGCCAGTGCGGTTATGCCGGCGGCGGGCGAAGAGAACCCTGTTGTCTCCCCTGGTGCCAGCTCGACTATCAGTAGCGCGGACCTTGAAGCGCGGGTTGCCGATGCGACGAAGTCATTCCGTAGCGAGATCAATAACCTGCGTAAACAGATCAATACACTGAAGGAAAGAAACACAGCACTACAAACCCAGCTGAAGAGCAGCGGGGAAGGTGTCAGCGAAGTTTCTTCATCTGTTACTCAACTGTCGGCGGAATTACGACAGCTGGAAGACGAGAATGTGTTGTTGAAACGCAGGTTGGCCGAGGCGCAGACAACTGCCGTTGTCGAGCCTGACACGGAAAGTCTTTCAGAGATTTCCAAGTTGCAGACGGAGTTGGAGCAAATCCGTAGAGAGAAATTGACGCTGGAAGCTAAGCTGCAGTCAGGCGAGTCGGATTCTGAGCAAATTCTTGTGCTGATGGATCAAGTTAAGGAGCTTAAAAGTGCCAACAGACAGTTAGAGGCGGCGATTGCGTCACCTGTGTCTTCCGGTGTTGATGATGCGGCGGTTGCCGAGTTGGAATCTCAGGTTTCTGCGTTGGAAGATGAAAACGAGCGCTTGAGTAGCGACATTCTGACCATGCGTGAGAACATCAAGAATAACTATGAAAGTCAGCTTGCCGCGCTGGAACGTGAGAATGCGTCGTTAAAGGATGCTCAAAAAGCTATGCAAAGCCAGCAGGCTGCACAAAATGTAGATAGCCAGTTGCTGGATCAATTGCGTGAGCAGATTGCAAAAACAGAAAATGAAAACCGTTTGCTTAAAGAAACGGCATCTCAGGCATCGGCCAGTATGCAGCAAGAGTTGCAGAGTAAGCATCAAAAGGAAATTGCCGAGCTTAAATCTGCAGCTGCTCAGGATATTGCAGCGCTTGAAAAAGAGATCGAGAATTTGTTGAGCACACAGGATGCCAAGGACAGCGAAATAGCTGCGATGGATAAACAGCTCGACACGATTGAAAAGCTACGTGGTGAGAATAAGGCTCTACAAGACGAACTTGCCGCGTCTATGGCGAATGTGAATGAACTCAAGGCTGATAAAAAGAAAGCTCTTGAACAGGTGAGTGCTGTGGCCGAAACACAGTCAGAAACACATGCGCTCAGCAGTCAAAAGATTGCAGATTTGCATGAACACGTTACGGAGCTGGAAAATACGAACACCTCATTAAAGAAAAGTCTCGACGAGGTGAAGACGGAGCTTGCATCTGCGCTGAGCTTGAATGAGGAGCTGCGTGCGGACTTATCAGCCAAGGAAACGTTGATCGCCAGTCTTGGTGATACCGAGAAGGCATTGGCCACGGCGCAAACCGAAAATGTTGATCTTCGTAAGCAGTCGGAAAATCTACAGGCGCAAGCTGAGAAGACGCAAGCCAGTTTGGACAGTAAGGAACAGGAGCTTGCTGCATTGCAGGCGCAAAGCCAAAAAGATTTGGAAGCGAAGCAGGAGCAGATTGCTGCTTTAAAAGCCGAGAATGAAAGTGCATTGCAAGCTAAGGACGAGCAGATTGCAAAACTAAAGTCGGATTTTGCGCAGCAGCAGGATGCCAGTGGCAGTATGGATGCAGAATATTCGCAGCAACTGGCCAAACTGGAAGAGCAAAAGGCACAGCTTAAAACTTCATTAGAGGAAGTCATTACTCTGGCTGAGACGCTTAAGGCTGATAACGAGAAGAAGGATAGCCAGATTGCATCTTTGATGGGGGAAAAAGAGCAGCTTGTTGCACAAAACTCCGACCTTCAGCAAAGAATTGAAGAGCAAGCCGAGAAGATCAGGGTGGCGGCAAGAGCCCCTGAGGATGATGCTGAGGCAGGGCAAAGAAATGAACCTGTGCGTAGTGTTGTGCTTGGGGATGTCGGTGCAACAACCGCGATGCAGGCGCAGCAACCAGAGCCTGAAGAGCAGCCGATAGCGCAGCAACCTGTACAAGCGGCGGCCGAGCCTGCACCAAAAGAGCAGCCAAGGGTGGCTAAAGTTGTTCCGATCCCTTCTGTTAAACCGAGCGTTCCTGCAACAGCTTTAAAGGCTGTGGAAACAGAGGTGGCTATGGCCGAGCCAGCTGAACAGGACTTGGCACCTGTCACTGACGTCGCAGAGCTCGATGAGCAGCCTGCAGCAAGTAGCGCGGTTGAGAGTATTCGCAAGATTGATGCGGCGATGGCTGTTCTGGAAGAGGAAATGCAAAACACGACCAAGGACGAAAAAGAGCGTATGGAGCAGTTGGCACGTCAATATGCCTACCTTGGTGTGCAGCGTGACTATTTGCTGGAGCAAAGTGGAGAGGCTGAAAATCCTCAAGAGCTGGCATCGGTAGAAGCATTAGAAGCTCCACAAGCAGAGCCTGAGTCTGAGCAGGTGGTAGCGCAAGAGCCGATACAAGAGCAGCGTGTTTATGCAGCGAGAGATATTGAGCAAGATTTATCCGGTGCTTCCAGTATTAATGAAGCACAGCAATATGAGGCGTCGCTCAAAGCCGAGCAGAATGTTGTTGATGTTGTCGAGCAGGTTGAGCAACCGAGAGAATTACCTCAATTTGAGCAAGAGGTCGAACAGCCTGTGACGATATCACAGAGTGCCGATCCGTTTGCCGATATGAAGGTTGAAAGCGAAGAAGGAGAGGTCCTTGCCGAGGCGCCTGTTCAAGAACCTATTTCCCAAGTTCAGTTGCAGACACCACAGCAACCTGTCCAGCCTGCAACTGAACTTAGCTTTGAGCAAGCGGCGCCTGAGCCAGCAGCAATGGCGCCGGTTGCCGGTAATGTCTCTATCGAGGAGTTGGTCACCGCGGCGCGCGTGTCCACGCCTGAGAGAATTCAGCGCGTAAGCAAGGCATCAAAATCGTATGATGTGGCTTATCAATGGAACGGCGGCTCGATCTACGGTTCAGCGGAGCAGCGTTCACTGCCGTCACCATCACAGTTTGATACTTTGGTGCAGGATTATCTGGAGCGCACGCAAAGCCGTTGTCCGGGTGAATTCGCTATTGTGCCTGACGGGTCTGTCGGTAGTGGTCAATTGCGCGCGGATAGCTATGAGGTAGCATGTGTCGGTAGCGAGGTTAGTTCCGGCGCGTCGTTGCTGTTCTTTAGTCAAGGCGGAACCTTTACCGTTGTTGCGCACGAGGCACCTGCAGAAAAACTGGATAGTGCGATTTCTGCACGTAATCAGGTGCGTCGTGTTGTGGTCGGCGGATAGTTGTTCCAAAAAGAATATGTCGCAAAAAAAGGCTTTCAAATTCTTGAAAGCCTTTTTTCTATATAGGGATAAAATGTCGAGAAGACTTAGTCTTGTGTCTTGTCGTTGTTGTTCGGAAATTCCTGATTAAATGGCATGAACATCTTCATTGTCTTTTCAAACATTTCCATGTTCTTGCGGTTCATCTCTTCAAGGTTTTGTGCGCCCGGCATTTGCGTAAACATGCCTTGCATGGTGTTCATGCCTTCGAAAGATTTGTTGATCTGCTCACGCATTTTTTCCTGGTTCTTGACGAAGACTTCCAGAGTTTGTTCCAGGTAATTCGGAACAACACCTTGGATGCTGTCGCCATAAAAACCGATAAGGTTTTTCAGGAAGCCCGTAGGCAGAAGGTTTTCACCTTTGGATTCTTGGTCGACGATAATTTGTGTCAGCACGGAGCGTGTAATATCGTCACCGCCTTTGGCATCAATGACAACAAAGTCGATGCCGTCTTTTACCATTTCGCACAAATCATCAAGAGTTACATAACTGCTGCGGCCCGTGTCATATAAACGGCGGTTCGCGTACTTTTTAATAATGGTCGGCTCATCAGCGCCGGCTTTAGTTCTGGCCATGTTGCACCTATTCGTTAAATTGCTGCGTTTGGATTGCCCCAATATTCGCACAAATCAGATTCGCATGCAAAGAATTTTTTGCAGCGCACCTAAGCAATACCTTTACTTCCCTTCGCAAGCGCAATATTGTTAGCCCAGATTTTCGCCACGTGACCTTATATAAGGAGTATAGAATATGAGTTCGGATCCAGTAGTGATTGTTGCAGCTAAACGTACAGCGATAGGTGCTTTCGGAGGATCGATCAGCACGGTGCCTGCTGCGCAATTGGGCCAAAGTGTAATTGAAGCAGTTCTCAGTAATAGCGGAATTAAAGCCGAGGACGTTGATGAGGTTCTGATGGGGCAGGTACTGACTGCAGGTGTAGGACAGAACCCTGCAAGACAGGCCGCTATTCATGCCGGTATTCCGAAAGAGAAAACGGCAATGACGGTTAATCAGGTTTGTGGTTCAGGTTTGAGAACAGTTGCCTTGGGTATGCAGTCCATTCTGGCCGGGGATGCTGACATTGTTATTGCAGGTGGTCAGGAGAATATGAGCTTGTCACCGCACTGTCTTCACATGCGTGATGGCGTAAAATTCGGCAATGTCGATATGAAGGATACGATGATCGTTGATGGTCTGTGGGATATTTTCAATGACTACCATATGGGTACGACGGCGGAAAATATTGCGGAACAATATTCGATTTCCAGACAGGATCAGGATGAGTTCGCCGCACAATCACAACAGCGTGCCGAGAAGGCTATTAATGAAGGTAAGTTTAAAGACGAGATTGTTCCCGTCACTGTGAAGAAGCGCAAAGAAGAAGTTGTGTTTGATCAGGATGAATTCGCCAGAGCAGGTGTTACTGCCGAAGCGCTTGGTAAACTTCGTCCCGCATTTAAAAAGGATGGAACAGTTACCGCGGGTAACGCATCCGGTATCAATGACGGTGCAGCAGCGACCGTTCTGATGCGCAAAAGCGAGGCGGAAAAACGTGGACTTACGCCATTGGCGACAATTGCATCGTGGGCTACTTCCGGGGTTGATCCTGAAGTAATGGGGACGGGTCCAATTCCGGCATCTGCCAAAGCTTTGGAAAAAGCAGGTTGGTCGGTTGGTGATCTGGACCTTGTCGAGTCAAATGAGGCATTTGCTGCGCAAGCCTGTTGTGTTTTGAAAGAGGCAGGGTTTGATCCTGATAAGACAAATGTGAATGGCGGGGCGATTGCTCTGGGGCATCCGATTGGTGCATCCGGTACACGTGTTTTGATCACACTGTTGTACGAAATGAAGCGCCGCGACGTTAACAAAGGTCTGGTGACATTATGTATTGGTGGCGGTATGGGTATCGCCATGTGTGTTGAACGATAAACGGTTTATTAAAGGACAAGTAAATGACTGAATTAGTAGCAGTAGTAACAGGCGGTACGCGTGGTATCGGTCTGGAAATTTCAAAGAAGTTGATTGCAGACGGCTATAAGGTTGCCGCTATTTATGCGGGCAATGAAGCAGCAGCAAAGGCGTTTAAATCCGAGACTGGGCACATGGCGGCCAAAGTTGATGTCTGTAAGTTTGAGAAATGCGAAGCCGGCATTCAGAAAATAGAAAAAGAGCTGGGACCGATCAGCGTTGTTGTGAACAATGCGGGGATTACCCGTGATGGTATGTTGCACAAAATGCCTGAAGAAAACTGGCACAGTGTGATCGAGACGAACTTGACCTCTTGCTACAATATGAGCCGCTCCGTTATGGCGGGGATGCGCGACCGTGGTTTTGGTCGCATTATCAATATTAGCTCTATTAACGGTCAAAAGGGTCAGTTGGGTCAGACTAACTACTCTGCTGCTAAAGCGGGCATGCTTGGTTTTACGAAAGCTTTGGCACTGGAAAGTGCACGTAAGGGTATTACCGTGAATGCTATTTGTCCGGGCTATATCAAGACCGAGATGACTGAAGCGATGGATTCAGCAGTTTTGGAGAGCATTATTAAGCAAATTCCGGTTGGCCGCATGGGTACGCCGGGCGAGATCGCGTCATTGGTTGCTTACCTTGCTTCAAAGGAAGCTGCGTTTGTGACCGGCGCTACATTCTCGGCCAATGGCGGCCAGTATATGGACTAGTAGGCAGAGGTCAGAGAACCTGCTAATCTGGTTATATGAGCATTCATGAGCGTCGGTTTATTCCGAAAGACACATTAATCATTGAAGAAGGCGAAGCGGGGAGTTCCGCTTACCTACTGCTGTCTGGCAGTGTGGAAGTTTTCTCTGCCCATGAGGGCAAAGAGACAGTGCATGCAACATTAAAGGCCGGGCAGATCTTCGGCGAGATGGCGCTTGTGTTTGATGAAAAGCGCACAGCGTCGGTGCGTGCACTCGAGAACAGCAATGTCATTGTCATTACGCGTGAAGCTTTGAAGCAGAAGCTTGATAAAACCGATCCTACGATCAAGGCGATCGTGGAAATGCTCAGTCAGCGTATTCTGACAGCGAATAACTCGCGGGTAAAACGTAAGCAAAATGTTGATGAGCTGGCGGCCGGAGCGAATGTCGTTTATCAGACCGTTTTGACCCACTTGCCTGAAGACAAGCAGGACGATTTCAAATCCGACGTATTGCCTAAGTTAAAGGCTTTCTTGTCTGCCATCCAAAAGTTCAAAGACGTCGTTTAAATATCTTTCTATCGTCCGGAACCTCCATGCCCCTTTAATTGTAGGGGCATTTGTTCTATATCTTTGCACACAAGTTACATTCAATTTTTAAGGGATTTTCACCATGAAATGGCTCATCGCTATCGGTTCACTGTTTGCTTTGATTATTGTCGGGTTGCTGATGGCGCCCAGCTTTTACGACTGGAACCAGTATAAAGAGCCGGCGATTGAACAAATTAAAGCGGCGACCGGTTATGACGTGTCTATCGGTGGCGATATCTCCCTTGCGCTTTTGCCTAGTCCCCGTGTTTATGCGGAAAAGGTTAGGGTGGAAGATCCCAGATCGAGCGGTAAGGCGGAGGCTCCCGCTTTTGTCGCGTTTGATTTGCTGGATGTACGATTGGAGCTTATGCCGTTGCTTTCGGGGAATGTAAAAATCACCTCCGTTAACCTTAATAAGCCGCAAATTTATGTGACGCAGGATGCGCAAGGTGAGTTCAACTTTATGACAGAAGAGTTGAAGGCTATGTCCGAGGGTAAGGAGGATAACAGTACATCCGCCTCTCAGCAGGTCGCAATCAGCTTTGATACGATCCGCGTTTATGACGGACAGGTTACCTATATTGCGGCCAATCAGGCCGAACCGCTGAAACTCGAAGAAATTGAACTGGTTGCAAGCGGCGACGGGTTCAATGGTCCGTTTGATGTTAGTGGTTCTGTTCTTAATCAAGGGCATCAACTCGGGTTCGAGGCGAAAACGGGCGAGATTGATATGGAGTTGATGTCCACGAGTCTTTCCCTGCGCGCTGATATGGGCGGCTTAGGTTTGACTTTCGCCGGAGCTGTTTCAGGTGGTGACGCACCAGAGGTGCAAGGTGAAACCTCTATTATTGTGAACTCGTTGGCAGAGCTTGTGAAAAATCACACTAAGCAGGATGCTGCCGGCATCCCGAATGCTGGGCTATCCTTGAGTGGCCTATTGACGGCGACACCTGAGAAGGCAGCCCTAACAAATGGTGAGATCAAGCTGGGTGATACGGTTTTGACCGGCTCTGTTGAGGCAGGCATGAACCCGATGAGTGTGAGTGGTAAGTTTACAGGTAAAGATATTTTGAATGCGGATCAGTGGTTGAGAACGTCTTCCGGTTCCGCTGAAGCCGCCCCTATGGACCCTGCGGGGCTTGGTGCTGTTTTGCCAAAAACTCTGGAGCTGCCTGTTCTTGGTAGTGTAAATGTTGAGTTATCAATGCCCGGCGTGACGTATGGTGGCCATGTCTACCGTGACGTGAATGTCAGTGTGACAAACACGGATAAGAGCTTTGCTGTAAGTTTGGCTGCAGATAATTTGCCGGGGCAGGGACGTGTGCAGACGCAAGGCGTATTAAGCTTTGCTGAAAAGTCAGTTTCACAAAAGACAAACACGGCTATCTACACGGGGCCTGTTGCGGCTTTTTCTGTGAAAGGACAAGCGCAGAAAGTAACAGAGACCCTTGGCGCATTCGTAGATGTCAAAGATATGCCGATTATCAAGGATGCCCGCGTCGGCATATTTGATTTGCGCGGTTCTTTGAAGCCGTCAGGGCTTTATTTGGATAAAGGGACAGTTAATCTGGATGATCTGGCTGTTTCCGTTGATGGGTCATGGACGGGTCAAAAAGATAGTAAGCGTTCATTGCTGAAAGCGAAGGTGGTCGCGGACTCTCTCAATCTTGATCCGTTTTTGGCGGGTTCTGATGCGGGGCAATCGTCAAGCGATCCTTTAGAGGCAGTGAAAGCGTTTGCTTTGCCGTTTGATGCGGATATTGATGTCACGCTGAATAAAACCACCATAAACGGTCAGGCTGTTGAAGGGGCGCGTGCGGCTTTACTTGTTAAACCGAATACACTTGAGATCGAGAATGTAGGCTTTCAAAATCTGGCTGGGTCATCTTTCAAGCTTTCCGGTTCCGTTGGCGATCTTAAATCTTTGTCTGGCCTGGATGTAACAGGTTCACTGAAAAGTACCGATATCCGTAAGCTTGCAGATGTTTTGAGCGTGGATAGCAGTGCATGGCCGGCTGATCTGAAAGCTGTTAATGCGGATGTTAAGGCCGCGGGCGATCTGAAAAATATGGATGTGGATGCCACGGCGCAAGCGATGAGCGCGACGGTTAACGTTAAAGGTAAAGTAGCGGAACCGCTGAATAATCTGAAAGTGAGCGGGTTGTCGGTTAATGTAAGCCACCCGAATGCGGCGAAGGCGATTACAACATTTGCACCTGATGCCCCGAATTATGCGTCTTTGGCAAAACCTTTGACCTTTGCATCCAAATTAGAGATGGATGGTTCGGTTACCCGTCTGAATGACATTAACGCGAATGTTGCCGGTGCAACAGTTTCGGGAAATCTTGCTTATGATGCAGGACAGTCGGTTCCTGTGTTGGCCGGTGCATTGAATGTAGGGGATTTGGTTCTTAAAAGCGGATCAGGTTCATCTGTGGGTCAATCCGGGGGTGGTTCTGGGGGTAAATGGTCCTCTGACCCGATCGATGCAGCATTTCTACATGCCTTTCAGTTAAATTTGGATTTGAATGCGAATTCGATCCTGTATGAAACATGGGATTTGAAAAACCCGGGCATCAAGATTGTTATGCAGAACGGAAAACTGGCGATGACGGGCATTAAAGCGGGTTTATATGACGGAGACCTGCTTGCGAATGCATCTGTTTCAGCAGCTTCTGCAGATGCGCCGTTGGTGTTGGCCAGTGACGGTGTCATCAGGGACATTAATATGGGTAAGCTGGCGCTTGCTTTGTCAGGGTCACAGCGGTTGCAGACGAGTGGCACCGTATCACTTGAATATAATGTCAACGGGCAGGGGAAGTCGCAAAAAGCGATCATTGGTTCGCTCGGCGGCAGTTCAAAGCTGACAGGTAGTAATGTGGTAATGAAAGGCTTTGATCTTGCAGGCCTTGCACAAGCCTTGATGGAGAGTAACAAGCCGTTGCCGCGTATTCAGCAGATCATCTCGGCTTCCACGAGTGGTGGTGAGACTGCTTTCGATACCATTAACGGTGAATATCTGATCAATAATGGTGTTGTGAGCATATCCAGTATGAATATGGACGGACCTGCCGCGGCGATTGTTTCGAAAGGTGCGGCCAGTTTGCCGGCATGGACTATTGATACGGTTCATACTGTGACGTTGAAAAATGCACCGGAGGTTCAGCCGTTTGATATCGCTATCAAGGGACCACTCAGTAATCCGGGTAATACATTTGGTAGTGGTTTGTTTGATACGTTTATCCGTCAACGTCTACAGCAAAAGGCGGTTGAAAAGCTGCCTGACCTGCTTGGTGACGATGCGACTGAAAAGCTGCAGAAATTCGGTATCTTGCCGCAAGCACAACAGCAGCCAGCGAATGACAATACTTCCGGAACCGAGCCTGCATCAGGTGACAACACAGAAACCCAGCAGCAAACGCAAGAGCGTCCGATGACAAAAGAGGAAGCGATCGGTGGTTTGATTAAAGGTCTGTTGAAGCAGTAAGGCGGTCTTGCAACTTTTTCAGCACAAAAAGTCGAATGGCGCTCGATAGGTTATGTTCGCCGCGGGTGTCATCGATTTTGCTGATGAGTGCATTTATCGACAGGCCTGCATCTTTAGCTTCGCGCTTAAAGGCATCCCAGAATTCATCCTCAAGTGTGATGCTGGTTTGGTGACCGTGTATGTTGACTGAATGTTTTTTCATGCGGTTAATGTGTTTAACAAGGAGAACTTACCATGGCTATAGATACTAAACCTTTGCAGCATCCGCCAGAATTAGATGCTCTTTGCGATGACGCAAAGACCCGTATCCAGGAAATTTCAGTGGAGGAGGTGCACGCGAAACGCGAGGCGCAGGAAGATTTTCTGCTGATTGACGTTCGTGACCGCGATGAATTCGAAAGATTTGCTATTGAAGGCGCGGAATTCTTAAGTAAAGGCTGGATCGAATGTAAGATCCATACGCTTGCGGGCAGTAAGGAGACGCCTATTGTACTGTATTGCGGCGGTGGGAACCGTTCGGCCTTAGCCGCGGATAACTTACAAAAGATGGGATATACCGGCGTATTTTCAATGGCCGGCGGGATCAAAGCTTGGGTGAATAAAGGCCTCCCCGTAAACGAGAAGGCCTGAATCTCTTAATCTCTGGGTTTGATCATCGTTAGCGGATCAACCCATTCGTCGAATTGGTCAGCTGTGAGCAATTCCAGCTCCAGAGCCGCTTCTTTCAGCGTTGTGCCGTCATTGTAGGCTTTTTTGGCGATTTTCGCCGCATTGTCATAGCCAATGTGCGGGTTCAGGGCCGTGACCAGCATCAATGAGTTTTCCATCAGTGATTTGATTTGCTTCTCGTTCGCTTCGATGCCGTCGACGCAGCGTTCGGTGAAGCTGACGCAGCTATCTGCTATGAGGCGGATAGATTGAAGCACGTTGTAAATCATTACGGGCTTGAACACGTTGAGCTCAAAGTGACCGTTAGAACCCGCGACGCTGACGGCTGTATGGTTGCCCATCACTTGCGCACAGACCATGGTCAGGGCTTCGCATTGTGTCGGGTTGACCTTGCCCGGCATGATTGATGAACCGGGCTCGTTCGCAGGCAGGATGATTTCACCGATACCCGAACGTGGGCCGGAGCCGAGCAGGCGGATGTCGTTGGCGATTTTCATCAAGGACACAGCGACCGTATTCATTGCACCCGAGGTTTCAACAAGAGCGTCATGCGCCGCTAGTGCTTCGAATTTGTTTTCAGCCGTAATGAAAGGCAGGCCTGTGATATCCGCGACATGCTTTGCAAATCCTTCAGCAAAGCCGGCCTTGGAGTTGATACCTGTACCGACGGCTGTGCCGCCTTGTGCAAGTTGGTATAGACGCGGCAGCGTATCCTTGACGCGGGCGATACCGTATTCGATTTGCTTGGCGTAACCGGAGAATTCTTGCCCCAATGTAAGCGGTGTCGCGTCTTGTAAGTGTGTTCGGCCGTTTTTAACCAGCTTTTCGAATGATTTGGCCTTTTTGTTCAGTGAGCTATGAAGTTGCTCTAGAGCAGGGATCAGACGGTGGTGGATTTCCTCAACTGCGGAGATGTGCATTACGGTCGGGAATGTATCGTTCGAGCTTTGGCTCATATTACAATGGTCATTCGGGTGAACAGGGTCCTTGCCGCCACGTGTTCCTGTCAGGATCTCGTTAGCACGGCCCGCGATGACTTCATTCGCGTTCATATTGCTTTGTGTACCTGAGCCCGTCTGCCACACAGCGAGAGGGAACTGGTCGGCCAAAGTGCCGTCTATAACTTCATCAGCGGCCTGAACAATGGTTTTACCCACTTTTTCATCGATTGAACCTTGGGAGAGGTTGGTCAGTGCAGCGGCCTTCTTTTGAATGCCAAGGGCGCGCACAACAGGTGTGGGCATCTTTTCCGTCCCGATATCAAAGTTTTCGAGGCTACGCTGTGTTTGCGCACCGTAATAGGCAGAGGCAGGGACTTCGACCTCACCAAGAGAGTCTGTTTCAATTCTTATGTCTTCGGACGGCATATTCTGTTCTTTCGCAAGCATTGATGATTCCTTGAAAATTAAACGTGAAGCTACATTAAAGCGCCAGATAAAAAAAACAACCACCCTTCCAAAACATAGGTGAATGGCGCGCTCACTGCGATGCAGCACAGAAATATGATATAAAATTTGACAAAGTGTACCAATTTTTCGTACTAATACTGCCATTAGTTAAGATATTAACTTTTATGAACGGAGAAGCAAATGTCTAGTAAATGTACGAAAGATGATAGGGGTAATTTGGTTGTTACCTTTGATAGTGCCGGAGAAGCACTTCAAGAAGTCATCAGAAGAGAGCGCAGCCCTGAGCCCGGTAAGGGGTACCCGACATGGGATGGCGATAAGCGCATGATCATCCACCATGACCCATTTGACCGCAATGGCGGGCAAGAGCCTGGTGGCATGGAAGCAGCGATGTAAGAACAGAGTTGCGGAGAACGGTGAAAAGGTCCGAAATTTTCGGGCCTTTTTTTGTGGTTTTAGAAGGTTACTTAGCGGCGGACGTCGACGCCAGCACCTACTTGCTGTTGTGCGGCCATTTGCCTGGCTTCTGCGGCACTGGCAGGACGATCACGTATGGTGAGGAAGTTTCTGGCAAGCAGGAATTCGGTTACTTCCTGCTGTGACATGCGCTTGGCGCGCATATCTATGCCTTGCGCTGCTTCTTTTGCAAAGCTGTGAACATCCACACCGGCATTGTCGACCGCTATACGGTAAAATTCACCGCTCTGGAATTGGGCAACTACTCTCGGTACGCCGCCAAAGAGGGGGGAGGCGTTTGTTACGCTTTCGAATGAGTGCCCAGTTTTGTTGCCGTTGTGTCCGTAAAGTCTAAGTTTTCCGTAGCCGCGATTATCTGTTTTTGTGAATGTATGGCCTGTTTTGCTGTAGTTTACATCCAGCCTATCCATTGCAATTTGTTCATCGGTAGGATGTTTGCCGGCCAGAACATAGTTGCGTCTATTATGGTAGTAGGCGATTTCCTGATCGCTAAGGCGTTTGACGTTTAATAAATCACCTGTTTTCTCATCAAGGCAGTGCTCAATGAAGTCGAGTGCTGAGATACCAAATTGACTGTTGTCCAGTTGCAGGCCATATGTATCGCCACCAGGGAATTGAAACAGGACAGCCGGTCCACCATAAACGCTGGAGGCATCTTCCACGAAGCTGAAATGTGAGCCTGCAGGCTTTCCTTGCGCGCCGTAAAAACGCATCTTACCGGAGCCACGTGGGTCGGTTGTAACAAAAGTATAGCCTTTTTGATCATGCGCTGCAGTGTCGAATCTGACGGCCTCTAAGGCTGCGCCGCGAAAAGTAGATATGTTCTGTGACATCACCCGTTACTCCTACTCAGTTTAGAAGTCGCAGTTTCTAGCATGGCTTTTTGTTTATGTAAATAATTTTATTTGAGGATTGTGATGTGGCCCATTTTACGACCGGGCTTTACATCATGCTTGCCGTAGATATGGACACAGGCTTTGTCAGTTTGGAGCATATCATCGAGTTTTTCTACGTCATCGCCAATCAGGTTAAGCATCTCACAGTCACTGTGGCGCGCAGGCCCAAGAACGGGAAGGTCGCATACGGCACGGACGTGGTTTTCGAACTGCGAGTGGGCGCAAGCGTCTATGCTCCAGTGGCCGGAGTTATGTGTGCGGGGGGCAATTTCATTGGCCAGAAGGCCGTTATCAGCTGTAACGAAGAGTTCTAGGGTCAAAACGCCCTTGAGGCCGATGTGTTTGGCCAGACGTTCTGTGAGGTGAATGGCTTCGTCACAAATGTCTTTATCCAACGGAGCGGGCAAAACGGTTTTCGACAAAATATGGTTTTTATGCTCGTTCAGCATGGGGCCGTAGTGGACGATCTTCCCGTTGACATCACGGGCAACAATGACCGAAACCTCACATGTGAAAGCGACGATTTCCTCCATGATTAACGTCTGGCCTTCGAATTGAGTCCATAGGGTTTCGATATCTGTATCGCCTGTGTGGCGGGCTTGACCCTTCCCGTCATATCCGAAACGTGCCGTTTTTAATATGCATTCTTTTGCATCCCATACGTTAAGGGTGTCCAGCACATCTTGCGGCTTTTTAGGGGCGGCCCATTGTGCCGTCGGGATGTCGATATTGTTCAGGAATGTCTTCTCTTCGATGCGATCTTGAGAGGCCTGCAGAAGAGATGCTTTTGGATAAACGGGTTTGTTTTTTTCCAGAAATTCGACTGTGCTAACAGGGATGTTTTCAAATTCGTAGGAGATGTAATCAACTTGATCGGCGAATTCCTTGAGCTTCGCTTCATCGTCATAGGCGCCGTTGATGGTTGTTTTTACAACTTGTGAAGCGGGGCTGTCGGGTTCTGGGCAGTATATAACGGTTTCGATGCCTAGGTTGGCAGCTGCCAGAGCGCTCATCCGTCCGAGCTGTCCTCCTCCTACGATGCCTAGTTTAATCTGCTTCATGCTACTGTCTTTATGAGGGGGTTTCGGCTACTGAATCTGTTTGGTTTTCGCGGTATGCGTTGAGTGCGTCCGCGATAGTATCATCGGTCGTGGCCAGAATAGCAGCGGCTAGTAATCCTGCGTTTTTAGCGCCCGCCTTGCCGATTGCGAGAGTACCAACGGGAATACCGCCGGGCATTTGCGCAATGGAGAGTAGGCTGTCCATACCTTTTAAAGCTTTGCTTTCAACCGGAACGCCCAAAACGGGAAGGGGGGTCATGCTTGCGGCCATACCGGGAAGGTGCGCCGCGCCGCCCGCACCGGCGATAATCACCTTAAGCCCTTTATCCTTAGCGCCTTTGGCATACTGAACGAGACGGTCAGGTGTGCGGTGTGCGGATACGATTTTAACTTCGTGTGGGATATTCAGCCCGTGAAGGATGTCGTGAGCCTCTTTCATTGTTTCCCAATCGGATTGGGAACCCATAATAATACCAACTTGTGGATTTGGATCGCTGTGTGTCATGAATGTTTTATACGGAAAGGAAGAGGGTTAGGCAATAATATCGTCGATTAAAGCGGATTCAATTTGTTGAATCATGTCTTTAAGCCACAATTTCTTCTTCTTGAGCTGTTGCATATGAAGAAGGTTAACGGGCTGGTTGCTCGTAAGGGCACGCTCGATAACTTCGTCGAGCGCTTTATGCTCGCTTTTGTATTCTGCGAGTTTCAGTTGCAGTTCTTCTTGATCTTCCATCGGAGAGAAATCGTACACTATTTTTACCCAATTTAAAAATCAATCTTATCATATAATCACTTGTTTGATAACAAAAAATACAAATCGTTGCTGTGCAATATAAGGAATGGTATCTTTGTGTTTCTTAACCCCATCTCTCAAGTCTTCATAAGGGTAATTTCATGAGCAAAACTATAGGTATTTTAACCAGTGGCGGCGATTGCGCAGGATTGAACGCGGTTATGCGTGCGGTTGTTTGTCGAGCGCATATGCTGGGCTGGACAGTGATTGGTATTGAAAACGGTACGGCCGGACTTCTGGAGACACCTTATAGAGTAAGGGAGTTGCATCCGGATGATTTTGACGGGTTTGTCATGCGTCGTGGGGGGACAATTCTCGGGACAACAAATAGCCGTAATCCGTTTGAATATACGATGGATGATGGTGAGGTTAAGGACCGTTCCGGCGAGGTTATTGCTGCGCTGAAAGATTTGAATATAGAGGCACTTATCGGCATCGGTGGAGATGGAAGTTTCGATATTTTGAGCCGTTTGGCTACTAAAGGCGGCATCAGCATGGTCGGGGTGCCCAAGACCATCGATAATGATTTAGATATGACGGACTTATCGGTTGGTTTTGATACAGCTGTTGAAGTGGCGACCGAAGCTTTGGACCGTTTGCAGCCGACAGCTGCCAGCCACGACCGCGTTATGATTTTGGAGGTTATGGGGCGTGATGCGGGGCATATTGCCCTGAGTGCAGGTATTGCGGGCGGTGCCGATGTTATTCTTATCCCTGAAATTCCGTACACAATTGAAAGTATAGCGAAGAAAATTCAGGGCGTTAAAGACAGTGGGCGTAACTTCGCGCTTGTTATTGTTTCCGAAGCGGTAAAAACACCTGAAGGTAAGAAGCATCAGGTGGTGTATCACGGCGGCGAGACCCGTTACGGCGGTATTGGCGAGTTTCTAGGCCCTAAAATTGCCGAAGCTACAGGGTTTGAAACACGGGTTACTGTTCTGGGGCATGTTCAACGCGGTGGTAATCCGACGCATAATGATCGTCTGCTCGCACAGGCGCTTGGCGTGAAGGCTGTTGACCTTATAGAGGCCGGCGAATACGGCAAAATGGTTGCCTGGCAAAACCGTGCTGCTGTTGCTGTGCCGATAGAAGACGCAATTAAAGAGTGTAGAATTGTTAAGAAAGACGGATTTTTAGTCCACACAGCACGCTCTCTTGGTATATCCTTTGGTGATTAAAGCAGTTGATGCGCAAGCATTTTTCGCGTTACCTTAGAGAGGGAGTACACACCGTCTATGCTATATGTCGAACAATCTTTAGGGCCGGATGAAGAGCTCGTCCATGTCGGCGCGTTTCACTGGATGTATACGTTGCAGGCTTTCATGTCCATTATATGGGGCATGATCATCAGCATTATGATCCTCGTAGGTTCTGTATTTATTTACAAGAAAATGGGTTGGTTTCCGCCTGAGTTGACGATTTACGAAGGTTTAAAATATCTGCACCCCGGTGTGCGCATTGGTGCTTTCGTTGCTTTTATTCTAGGGTTGTTGAGTTTCGCGCAAATGATGGTCATCAAGGCGACAACTGAAATTGCGATTACGAACACACGTCTCGTTTATAAGCGCGGTCTTGTTGCCCGTCATGTCGGGGAGATGAGCATTGACCGTATTGAAGGTGTGAATGTCTTGCAGACGATTTTAGGACGTATTTTTAATTACGGCCGCTTAGCTATTCGCGGTATGGGTATTGGTGAGGTTGTTTTGCCGCCGATCGAAGACCCGATCACATTCAGACAGGCGATTGAAAAAGCCAGAGCGATTTAAGAGTAGGAATTCATTATGAGCAATCCTTCAGCAGCCCCTAAACAGTCAAAACCGCGCAAAAGTAGTAACGAAGTGCAGATTGACGATATGCTCGTTAAAGGCGAGCACGTTGTTGAACGCGCAGTTATTCACTGGGGCATTTACTGGAAAGCCGCTGCTTTGTTTATTCTTGCTGTGTTTGTGGCTTTGGTTCTGGCTTTTGAATTGGGGCTACTGCTAGCGATTGCTTCGCTTTGCTATTTTGCCTATGCGGTGATTAAGAAACAGATTTTGATGTTGGCGCTGACCAATAAGCGGATGCTGTTCCGATACGGTATTTTGCAGGTCGACGTGGTTGATATGCGTTTCTCCAAGATTGAGAGCATTGAGATCGAGCGCATGCCGCCGGGTTATATTATGGGTTATTCCAATGTTGTCATTATGGGTACCGGCCAGCGTTATGTGGTGATCCCTTATGTGGCGAACGGTCTGGAAATTCGTCAGGCGTATAATCGCATGACTTTGGCTGAAGAAGAGCTCGAAGCAAAAGAAGACGAATAAGCCCCGTTTACCTTTCCTCTAAATTGTGATTAAAAACATCCTCAAACGAAGGATTTGATTATGTACGACGAAAAACGCGCACACCCTAATGGATGGGACAAAGATAAGCTGGTTTCCCGCTATGTAACTGAAGGTCCGGAGAGTGCTCCGCACCGTGCCTATTATTATGCTATGGGCCTGACAGAGGAGGAAATTCATCAGCCTCTAGTCGGTGTTGCGACATGTTGGAATGAGGCTGCGCCTTGCAATATCGCGCTTTCCCGTCAGGCACAGGCCGTTAAGGTCGGTGTTCAGGAAGCCAAGGGCACGCCGCGCGAATTTACGACGATCACTGTGACCGACGGTATTGCGATGGGGCATGAAGGTATGCGCTCATCACTGGCGTCACGCGAAGTAATTGCCGACTCCGTTGAATTGACGATGCGCGGTCACTGTTATGATGCGCTTGTTGGCCTTGCTGGCTGTGACAAATCCCTGCCCGGTATGATGATGGTGATGGTGCGTTTGAATGTTCCATCCGTCTTTATGTATGGCGGCACAATCTTGCCCGGTAAATTCCGTGGTCAGGATGTTGATATTGTTAATGTATTCGAAGGTGTCGGTAAGCATTCCAAAGGTGAGTTTACAGACGAAGACCTGAAAGAGCTGGAATGTGTAGCATGTCCGTCTGCGGGCGCTTGTGGTGGGCAATTTACTGCCAACACAATGGCGTGTGTTTCCGAAGCTATGGGCTTGGCAATTCCACACTCCGCGGGTGCCCCTGCGCCATATGAATCGCGTGATGAATATGCGAAGGCTTCAGGCGAAGCGGTGATGAATTTGATCAAAAACGGTGGGCCGTATCCACGTGATATTGTGACCCGTAAAAGCCTCGAAAATGCGGCGGCGATTGTTGCCGCGACAGGCGGTTCAACCAATGCAGCTCTGCATTTGCCGGCAATTGCGCACGAAGCAGGCATTGAGTTCAATTTGTTTGATGTGGCGGAGATTTTCAAGAAGACCCCGTTGATCGCGAATTTGCGTCCCGGTGGTAAATATGTCGCTAAAAACCTGTTCGATATTGGTGGTGTTGGCGTTGTCATTAAAGAATTGCTTGATAATGGCCATATGCATGGTGATTGCATTACCGTGACAGGTAAAACGTTGGCTGAGAATTATGCTGATGTGACTTTGCCGGAAGATCAGGATGTTGTGTTCCCGTGTTCCAACCCGATCCGCCCGACTGGCGGCGTTGTTGGCTTACATGGCAATTTGGCGCCGGAAGGTGCGATTGTTAAAATTGCAGGTCTTGAGGAATTACAGTTTGAAGGTCCGGCCCGTGTATTTGACGGTGAACAGGCAGCTTTCGATGCCGTTCAGGCCCGCGAATATGAAGAGGGCGAAGTGATTGTTATCCGTCAGGAGGGGCCGAAAGGCGGTCCGGGCATGCGTGAAATGCTGTCCACGACTGCGGCTTTATACGGGCAGGGTGCGAATGTAGCTTTGATTACCGATGGGCGTTTTTCCGGCGGTACGCGCGGCTTTTGTATCGGCCACGTCGGTCCTGAAGCCGCTGTGGGTGGTCCGATCGGCCTGCTTAAAGATGGCGATGTGATTAGCATTGATGCGGATAAAGGTACTTTGGAAGTCAAGCTTACTGACGAAGAGCTGGAAGAGCGTCGTAAAGACTGGAAGCCACGTAAGACAAATTACAACAGCGGCGCGTTACAGAAATATGCGGCTCTGGTCGGTTCGGCTCGTGATGGCGCAGTTACGCATCCGGGTGCAAAAGAAGAAACGCATACTTTTGTCGATCTTTAAGGTATAAGAGCGCTTACTGCACAGAAATTTAACGTTTTTTGTGATAGACTTATGAGTGTTGAGTGAAGAATCATTCCATTTGTGAGCCATGGCGCGAAGTAATTTCAGAAAGACTATTTTATTAACCTGTACGGCGGCTGTTTTTTCGATAGCCGCACCTGCGCTTGCTGATCGCACGGCGGAGTATGATGGTATATCAGCCGAAGCCCTGTTGACCCAAAATGCAGGGATCGCAGGTGCAGTTGAATCTCATTTGAACTCTTCTGCTCTCCGTAAATTTCTTAGCCATCCTAATGATACTCAAGAGTTTTATGCGCAAAGAGCGTATGAGCCACTTTGGGTCAGCTCGTCGCGTGCGAAGTCAGATGCGCGTGATGTTCTGGATGTTGTGCAGGAAAGCTGGATGCATGGCCTTAACCCGCATGTTTATCATCTCGAAGCTATAGAGACGCGTATTGATAGTCGCGATCAGGCCATATTGGCCGAGCTGGAGTTGTTGCTTACTGATGCGTATTTGCGCATTGGGCATGACTTAAGCGGTATTCGTGTTAATCCGGCCAGCCTTAAGTCTCATAGACGCTTTTGGAAACAGCCTCTGACATCTGAAGAGTTGCTGTTGCGCTTAAGTCAAAACCGTGATGATGCCGATGACCTTATTGAGTCCTTTGCGCCGCAAGGGCGAACCTATAAAACCCTGCAAAAAGAGTTGGTTAATCTGGTTGAGGCCGAGCCTGAACCGTATGAGCATTTATTACCGCTCCGCGTAGAGGGACTTTTGCATCCAGCAGCCAGAGATCCTGGTGTGCCTGCCTTAAGGGCGCGTTTGGGAATTGAAGCTCCGCAAACGGAGGATGAATATTTGTATGATGACAAGCTCTCGGCGGCTGTTATCCGGTTTCAAAGAGAAAATGACCTGACCGATGATGGTATTGTCGGCCGGCAGACGCTTGCCATTCTCAATAAATCACGCAAAGACCGTATTAATCAGGTTATTGCGAACCTTGAGCGCCTGCGGTGGGTCGAAGATCAGAAGCCGAAGGACTTCGTGGTGGTGAACATTCCGTCTGCGACGCTTTGGGCTGTCGAGGATAATAGGGTCGCATTCGAGATGCCGGTTATTGTCGGGCGCGCCAAGAGGCCAACGAATATCTTTGTGACGAATATTACGGGTATTCGCCTGAACCCCGATTGGACCGTTCCACCGACAATCAAGAAAGAGGATATTGTCCCTAAATTGCAGGAAGACCCTGAATACCTTACACAAAAAGGTATGCAACTGATCAGCGGGCGCGGTGAGGGTGCTATGACGCTTGACCCGTCAGTGATGGATTGGGAAACCATGCCGGAAGAGGAGTTGATAGCCCTACGTATGGTGCAGGTACCTGGCGATAACAACCCGTTGGGACGCTTTCGGGTGCATATGCCGAACAGCTATAATATTTATTTGCACGATACGAACGAGAAATATCTATTCGATAGAGCGTCTAGAGCGGTTTCATCTGGCTGCGTGCGGATGAAAGACCCGCGACGCATGGCTGACTTTATACTGAAGCGCAAGACGGGCTGGAATGATAGCCGCACTGACGGTGTGTTAGACAGTCGCAAGAAAACAGATCTCTATATTCAGGAGCCGCTTCCTGTCTATGTCCTTTACTACACCGCCTGGCTTGATTCGGATGGCCGCGTTATTTACGGCCAGGATCTCTACGATTTTGATGCAAATTTGATAAAAATGCTCAGAGATATTGACGGAATCTTCATTCCAGTGGATAATACTTAAGTTATCGGTATAAATTTATTGAAAATTAACGATGACATTGAAGGGAAAATTCTTTATCCCTTTACTCGTTCGAAAATTCTGGTAGGTCTTACTACTCACTAAATACTATAGGTAAAAAATGACGATCCAAAACATTGTTTCTGGCAATGCTGATAGAAATTTGATCGAGCGCCGCGACGTTCTCAAGATGGGTTTGGCTGGTGTACTGGCTACGACTGTTCCTCTAGGCTTTGCCTCGGATGCTCAAGCAAAGAAGAATACATGGCGTATTGGTTTTCGCAATGCCCACACAGGTGACAGCTTTAACGGCGTTTACCGCGTAGGTAACAAATATATGCCTGAAGCTTTTGAGCGCATGAACTACGTGCTTCGTGATTTTAGAACAGGTGAGGTCTTTCCGATGGATCCACGTGTTATCGATATTATGGCGCTGATCCAGCAAAAAGCTAACCAACGACAACCTGTTGAAGTTTTGTCCGGTTACCGCAGTCCGAAAACAAACGCACGCCTTCGTAAGAATACAAGCGGTGTTGCGCGTAACTCTTTCCACATGTACGGACAGGCGATTGACTTGCACATTAAAGGTTACCGTACGCGCAATTTGCGCGACATTGCGAAAAGCCTTAAAGCCGGCGGTGTTGGTTATTATCCTAAGAGTGACTTTGTGCACGTGGACACCGGAGCCATCCGTAGCTGGTAATTCACTTTATCATTTAAAAATAATAAGCTAGAGTGCAGCCTTCTTAAGTTGATTTAGGGAGGCTGTTTTGATTTTGATTGCTTTAGGTGCCAATTTACCGAGTTCTTTTGGTGAGCCCGAGCAGACCTTAAAGCGCGCTGTAGCGGATATTCAGGCTCGTGGCGTTCGTGTGATTAAGCAATCCAGCATATGGAAGACTGCGCCCGTCCCTGTTTCTGACCAACCGTGGTACCGCAATGCCGTCATTCGTGTAGAGACGAACCTGCAGGCGTTAGAGCTTTTACAGTTATTGCATTCGATAGAGGAGAGCTTTGGACGTATCCGCACAGTTAAAAATGCGCCAAGAGTGTTGGATCTTGATCTTATCGCTTATAACAGCGAGATTATCGATGAAGATGGCGTATATATTCCGCACCCGCGTATGCATAATCGTAGTTTTGTGCTGAGGCCTTTGCAGGAGGTTGCTCCAAGCTGGAGGCATCCCGTTCTTAAGCGCTCTATAGATGATTTAATCCAGGCCTTACCCACGGAAGAGGACAGTGAAAAGTCTTTGCCGCTTGCTGCCTAATTCCAGATGACCCCAAAATGCACCGTTTCACCTAAGCATCGTTTTTCCGGCGGTCCCCACATTATGGGGGTGGTCAATGTGACACCCGACAGTTTTTC
Organism: Alphaproteobacteria bacterium; assembly: GCA_030432025.1. Classification (GTDB taxonomy): domain Bacteria; phylum Pseudomonadota; class Alphaproteobacteria; order Micavibrionales; family Micavibrionaceae; genus TMED27. The sequence continues at coordinate 40,743 of JAUIIA010000002.1, read as the reverse complement.
CGATGGTGGGGAGTTTTTTAATGCTGACAAGGCGATAGAGCACGGCCTTCAATTGTTCAATGAAGGTGCAGCTATTCTGGACATTGGCGGTGAGTCTACCCGGCCCGGATCGGAAGTGGTTGATATAGAAGAAGAAATCCGCCGTATTGTGCCCGTTATCGAAGGATTAGCGTCTGAGTTAAAGGGGGAAAGCGTTGATATATCCATTGATACCAGAAACGCCAAGACTATGGAGGCGGCGTTGAAAGCGGGCGCTACCTCCCTAAACGATATCAGTGCTTTAGAGCATGATATTGATAGTCTTGATGTGGCCGCAGAAGCGCAGGTTCCTGTGTTTTTGATGCATATGGCGGGGAATCCGCAGGTGATGCAAAAAAAACCAAGCTATAACAATGTGGTTGAAGAAGTTTTTCAATATTTACAACAGCGTATATCTATATGCGAGACGCGTCGTATCGATGCTAGCTTGCTTATTTCTGATCCCGGGATAGGTTTTGGTAAGTCAGTTGAGCATAATTTGCTACTACTCAGAAATATAAAGCATTTTCATGATTTAGGTGTGCCTGTTCTGCTCGGGACAAGCAGAAAAAGCTTTATTGGCAAGGTTTCGAATGATGAACCGGCCGATGAACGGATTCCGGGTTCACTGTCTTCGGCGATTTGGGGACTGTCACAAGGGGTGCAAATTTTTCGCGTGCACGATGTTAAGGAAACTGTGCAGGCATTTAAAATTTACAATGCGATAGCTTCGGTCAAAGAGGCTTCGTAAATTTTAGACGGAGATTTTTTCAAACTCTGTGTTTCTTCGCAAAAACGGTAATCAAAAACATCCCATGGGAAATGGGGTTTATTGTCATTCGGGAAAAATCCGTATAAATGCGCATTTTCAAAGCGGCCGGGTGTATCTACACCGTGAATTTCACCAAATGCACGCATGACACCGCCGTGGCAAACGATCAAAACCGGGTCAGGGTAAGCATTGATAGCGTTGGCTTTTCCACGTTTGACCCGTTCAAAGAACTCTTCTGCCGTTTCACCTTCGGGAATATCGGGCCATGTTGTGAACAGCTCCTGACATTCATCATAAGGGGCGCCTTCCAATATGCCGGCATGAAGCTCGGCCAGATCCGCATCTTCGAACAGTTCGACATTCAGCACTTTATTAATAATGGTCGCGGTGTCGCGTGCGCGTGAGAGGTGGCTGTGGAAAATGGCGCTCGGCTTTATTTCCAACGCGTTTATAACATTCTGTACTTCATAGGCTTGTTGCCTTCCCATATCGGTTAACGGGGAATCCATGCTGCCCGCCATTACGCGTGCGGCGTTGGCCTCTGTTTGGCCGTGACGGATCATGTAGAAAGGTTTATTAGGCAACATCGAAGTGAATATAACACGGTGTTACAGCACGACAAGGGCGCTGTTCATATCTTCCAGCACGGCGACAATGCTTTGCGCGGCCAACATCGAGCTTTTCGGGTTGGCCGGGTCAGGCATGTTCGAGACTTTGGAGGTAATGGTGCTGTACGTGCCTGTAACTTCGAATTCGTGCGAATTGCCCTTTGCATCCGGATCGGCCCAGATTTCCACGCGCGTATTCTCGGGCCCCGTTCCTGCCAGCGAGAGTGTTGCGGCAACATTTACATTGGCGGGGAAGCCTTTTGCCGCCTCTAAAGCGTTGCCTTCAAAGATTTGGGTCATTTCGGTGATGGAGGTTAGATCTATCCCCATTTCTTCCACATAGGGTGCGCCGGAAAAACCGCGTGGATGTTTCGTTGACTTGATTTTAGAATTCAAGATACCGAGCTTGGACAATGATTTTACACCATCTATTCCTGACAAGGCGCCGGAGGGGACCAGAATGCGACTGTTAGTCGTTTTGTGGATATCTGAAATCTCCGGATACATAAGCAAAGCGCAACTAGAGATCAAAACAAGGGTCTTTTGCTTTTTGAGGGTGATTTCGGCGAGTTCAGGAACAGCTTTCGGAGGCAGGGCTTCGACGATGATGTCGCAGCGCTCTGCCAGCTCCTCAAAGCTCATGAGCGGGATGTCGAATTCGTCTTTGGCTTCCAGATCACTGGCCGCGATCCATTCAAGCCCGTCTATGCCTTTAACCAAAGCGCGTCCCACGGCGCTGCCGATGGCGCCTAAGCCTGCAATACCTACTGTCTGTGTCATTTTGCCAGTTCTCTTAGTTTTTCAAGGGTTGTGTCCGCAACATCGATTTCGCCCGCGGCTAAATTCTTTTGCAATGTGGATGCTGAGCGCTCGCCCGCGACGCTGATATGGTCGATGCCCGGTATGCGCTCGGCATTTTTGATTTTGCTCAAAGCTTCGGCGATGTCTTTGTAAAAAGGAGCGTGTCCCATAGCCTTCGGATCGATGGTGATGATGAATAATCCGTCTTCATCACACAGGTCTTTCTTGATGGCTTTGGCGCCAATTAACGGACCCGCCATAAGTTCAATCATGAGACCAAGGGAAAATCCTTTATAGCCTGCAAGCGGCAGTATAGCGCCGTCATCCGCGTCTTTGGGGTCGGTTGACGGTGAACCGCTTTCGTCAATCATGACACCTTGCGGTACGGGTTCGCCTTTAGCTTTATGGACCATAATCTTGCCGTAGGCGTACGCGGATGTGGCGAGGTCGGCAATTAAATGCTGACCGTTTTCACCGGGTATGCATACGCCGATCGGGTTGGTGCCGATCATACGTTCTTTGGAGCCCGGGGGAGAAACAAGCGCGATGGAGTTACAGCCCATAAAGGCAATCAGTCCTTCGTCGGCGAAACGGCGAAGGTAATAGGCCATGGAGCCGCTAGAGGCGATGTAATTGTGTATACCGACCAGCGCGATGCCGTGTTCATTGGCACGTTTTATGGCTTCGGTCATGGCAGTATGGCCCGCGACTGCACCGTTTTGGCTGTTTGCGTTGAACCGCACCATGGATCCTGAATCATGTTCTATTTCAGCGTCTTGCTGGGCGGCATGGTTCTTTTGTGCACTTTTAACGGCCTCTATGACCCGTACCATGCCGTGTGATGCTTTGCCTGATAGTTCGTTTTCCCAGTAATGGTCGGCGACGATTACAGCGTCTCGTTCGCGCAGGCCTGCATTTACAAGCGCGCGTTCTGACAGTGTTTTCAATTCGTCTGTGGAGATGTTTGCCATAAATGTATGCTTGCCCTCGCTTTCAGAGCATAGAAAGCATATTTTGAAAGACATGGAAAGTTGGAAAGATCAGGGAATTGTGCTCTCGGCCCGTCCGCATGGCGAGAACGGGGCGATTGTGTCGTTACTGACCGAAGAGCAGGGGCGGCATGCCGGGTATGTGCGCGGGGCGCAGGGAACCAAGCTGCGCGGCTCTTTAGAGGTCGGGAATATCGTCGATGCGAGTTGGCAAAGCCGCACCAGCGACTCGCTTGGCTCATTCTCTCTGGAATTATCGCGCGGGACGGCAGCGCTATTTATGCAGGACCCCATAAAGCTCTCTGCGCTTCAATCTGCGTGCGCGTTATGTGATGAGGCGCTGCCCGAGCGCGAAAAGCATGCGGGGCTCTATCACGGCTTGTGTGCGCTGTTTGAAACGCTTGAGAGTGATATCTGGGGAGCGGCCTATGTGATGTGGGAGATTGCGTTCCTGAAAGAACTCGGGTTCTCGCTCGACCTTACGCAATGCGCGGGCGGCGGTGATAATGGCGCTTTAACCTACGTCAGTCCGAAAACAGGGCGTGCTGTGAGTGCGGAACAGGGCGAGCCGTATAAAGAGAAGCTGCTCAACCTGCCGCCGTTTTTGAAACCAGAGTCGGGGGAGATTAACGAGCAGGGCGTTTTGGATGGCCTTCGCATGACCGGATATTTTTTAGAGCATTGGGTTTTTACACATCATTCACGCGGCGTTCCGCCAGCACGCTTGCTTTTTGAAGAGCGATTTGCCAAAACTGTTGAGTCATCACACTTATCGTCAGACTTGGAAGTAAATAAAGAACATGCCGCAGGATAATTCCGCCGCCGAAACCGAACATAATATTGTAGACCAGCCTTTTAACGAGCTTCTCTCCGACAGGTATCTGTCATATGCGCTCTCAACGATTATGAGCCGATCGTTACCCGATGTGCGCGACGGTATGAAGCCTGTGCATCGCCGTTTGATGTATGCGATGTACCAGTTGAAGCTGAACCCCGCAGGCGCTCCGAAGAAATCCGCCCGTGTGGTTGGTGATGTGATTGGTAAATTCCACCCGCACGGTGATACGGCGGTGTATGACGCGATGGTGCGTTTAGCACAGGACTTTGCACAGCGTTACCCGCTTGTCGACGGGCAGGGGAACTTCGGTAACATTGATGGCGATAATGCAGCCGCGATGCGTTACACGGAAGCACGCCTGACCGATGTGGCGTTGCTGTTACTCGATGGTATTGAAGAGAACGCTGTCGATTTCCGCCCGACTTATGATGGGTCAGAGAATGAGCCTGTGGTTCTGCCCGGTGCATTCCCGAATTTGCTGGCCAATGGCTCTAGCGGTATCGCCGTGGGTATGGCGACATCAATTCCTCCGCATAACGTTGCCGAGCTTTGTGGGGCGATGGAAGTCATGCTGGAAAATAAAGATGTCAGTGTCGCCGAGCTGGTTGATATTGTCGGTGGACCGGATTTCCCGACTGGCGGGACGTTGGTCGAGGATAAAGCGGACATTGTTAGCGCTTATGAAACGGGCCGCGGTTCTTTCCGTGTTCGGGCGAAGTGGGAAAAGGAAGATCTGAAACAAGGTGCCTACCAGCTGGTTGTCACAGAAATTCCGTATCAGGTGCAGAAATCGAAATTGATCGAGAAGATTGCGGACCTGATCACCACTAAAAAACTGCCGATGTTGGATGATGTTCGTGATGAATCGGCAGAAGATATCCGTCTCATTCTTGTGCCAAAGAACCGTAATGTTGACCCAACGTTGCTGATGGAGGCTTTGTTTCGCAATACCGACCTTGAGAGCCGTTTTTCACTGAATATGAACGTGCTGGAAGACGGTCTGGTGCCCCGCGTGATGAACCTAAAAGAGGTCTTGCAGGCCTGGATGAACCACCAGAAAGAAGTGTTGGTTCGCCGTTCACAACACCGTCTTGAGAAGGTTATTCACCGTCTCGAAGTACTGGAAGGTTATCTTGTTGTTTACCTCAATATTGATGAGGTGATCCGTATTATCCGTTTCGAGGACGATCCTAAAGCTGAGTTGATGAAGGCGTTCAAGCTGTCCGAGGTACAGGTCGAAGCCATTTTAAACTTGCGTTTGCGTCGTTTGCACAAGCTGCAGGAGATGGAGATCAGAGGTGAGCATGACGAGCTGACCAAGGAACGCGATGACCTTGAGAAGCTTATTAAGTCCGATGCTCGTCAGTGGACTAAGGTGAAAAAGCAGATCAAGGAGCTGGGTAAGCAGTTCGGCGATGATACCGATCTTGGTGCACGCAGAACGGTTCTTGGTCAGCCACCTGCGCCGATTACGGTTGATCTTGATGAAGCCATGATCGAGAAAGAGCCGATTACGATTGTTTGTTCCAAGCAAGGTTGGGTTCGTGGAATGAAGGGTCATGGTCTGGACGCCAAGAACTTCAAATACAAGGACGGTGATAAGGAAGGCTTTGTGCTGGAAGCGCAGACGACCGACAAGTTGCTGGTGTTTGGCACGAACGGTCGCTTCTACACGATTGGTTGTGACAAATTGCCGCCCGGGCGCGGGTTTGGTGAGCCATTACGAATTATGGTTGATTTGCCGAATGAGAGTGATGTGACGGATATGATGCTGTATCAGCCCGAGCAAAAAATCCTTGTCGCAGCTAGCAGCGGGCATGGCTTTATTGTAAAGAGTGACGATGTCTTGGCCCAAACCAAGAACGGGAAGCAAATCCTGAATGTTAAAGGTAAGGTGAAGGCTGTTTTGTGTCAGCCTGTAGCCGAGGATCACGACCATATCGCGACGATCGGGAAAAACCGCAAAATGCTGGTCTTCCCGCTGGATGAATTGCCCGAAATGAGTCGTGGTAAAGGTGTGATCTTACAGAAATTCAAGGATGGTGGATTATCAGATGCCAAGACCTTTAACTGGGATGGCGGTCTGGAGTTCAAATACGGTACCGGAATGACAACCGTTGAGGATCTTAATCCATGGGTTGGTAAGCGTGCCGCTGCAGGACGTTTGCCGCCGAACGGCTTCCCAAAAAACAATCAATTCGATTAGCGCTATTTAAGGCTTAAGCTATGTCTGCATTCAAGATTTCACTGGCTATCGGTTTAGGGCTGGTGGCTCTTGTTGTTCTCACGGTATTCGCACAGCAATTTAAAAAGCCGTTTGCGTATCCTGAAGGTTCTGTCAGTAAGCTGGCTGGTAACTATACGGTTATTGATGACGTTCAGGGGAAGTTGCTTGTAGGGTTCAAAGAGCCTTATAGAGGCGCAGAGGACGACAATGAGGCGCTGAATAGGTATTACAACAAAAGCTATTACTCGAAACTGGGGTTGTTGGAGCCGGAGATAGGCGCAAGCAGTCTGAAACGCTTTAGCTTTAAAGGTGGTGTTACCCGTGTTGACGGGCAGCCGAGTAAGGAGCGTTTTAATCTGACGCGGTTCCTTGCGCCTTGCTATTCCAATGACGATCAAAAGATTTACCAGATTGCGCATAAATTCAAGAAAGGTGCCTATTACAATCAAGGGGAGCGGGTTTTGCTTTCTATCTCACCGGATGGTGCGGAGTATGAGCTGTATACTGCGGAAATTTTGGGAACGGGATATATTGAAGGATATGACCCGTTTTATCTGTCAGCTTTTAAGGGCTGCAGGGTTGAGGTGGCGAAGAAATATGTCGAGGTTGCCGAGAAAAGCTGCGGTCAGATGAATTTGCCATTTACGTGTTATGAGGCGCCGGAGAACAGCAACGGTGTGGTCAGGTTTGAGGTGCAGGATCTGGACTTTACGGGCCGTGACACCGTGCAGTTGATCGGCAGTACTGAGCGCAGGGAGGAATGGCCGCTTACAGTGAATGTGATCAAACCTGACGGTGAACAGCAGACCGTGTCGTTGCCTGTTGGTCCGTTTATCAAGGATGGTGATTTTTTTAAGGATTTGAGCTGCTTTTCCTGTGGCTGCAGCTGTTATCAGCATTTGAATATGGCCTTGATCGGCGATGATCTGCACCTGATCGCCTCAGGGTGGGCCATTGATGATGAACATCGTGGTATTTACAGGCTTGCAGAGGATGCGTGGGAGCAGGTGCTATCTTTGCCCGAGAATGCCCGGTATTTTGAGCAAGTGGGCGCATGCACAATCGCATGGGTGGACGGTGGTGATGGGAGCTTCCCGTTCGAGAATAAGCAGGTTAGCTGGGCTAATCTTTGTCGGGAATAGCGGCAAAGCGCCAGTAAACTCCGGCGCTTTGCGTTTTTAATAGTGATTATCTACAGGTCACGTTATCGGTTGGAATGTATTCCTCTCCGAGAACTGTACCACCAACGGAACCGCCAATGGTCGCTGCGGTTTTACCGCTGCCGCCACCAATCTGGTTACCGGCAATGCCGCCAATAGTACCACCGACGACCTTACCGACGATATTATCGTCATCGCACGCGGGCTGAGTGCTTACTTGGCGTGGTTGATTGTAAGTAATCGTTTCATTAGACGATACTCGAGCTTTATTCATATCGGAGGGCTCATTGCCGTCCATATTTTCCATGACGTATACGCTTGCTCCGGCTGTCGCACCGATCAATAGAATAGCGCCAGCGCCTATGGCTATTATGCTTTTAGTTTTCATGGCTATATCCTTTCTCAAAAACTCTTCACAATTACGCAAACGCATAAGTGTGAAGAATGTTCCGGATATAAATTTTACCTAAGGGGAGGGATGCAGGCTGGTGCTGCTAGTGGAGGCATTTTTCTTTAGGGCAATTTATGATACTTGCGATTTCATCAAGATTTTGAGTAGCTATAGGCTTTGTGAGGTATTTTTTGACGCACTCATATTCCAGCGCTGCGGCCTTATCTGTTCTCAAATTCGACGATGTCAGCACAACTACGGGGGCTTTGCCCATATGCGGGGAACCTTCGTATTTACTCAAGAATTCAAATCCATTTAAAATCGGCATGTTGAGGTCCAGAAGAATTAAATCCGGATTGAAGTTTCGTCGCGATAGCAGTTTTATGGCCTCTGAGCCGTCATACGCCTTCACGATGGTGACTTGTGGCGCATATGCTTCAATTAGGCTGGTGTTAAGAAACTGGTCTGCTTCAGAGTCGTCAACGAGTAATAGCGTTTTCATGGCGTTATGCTTTTCTTTTTGTTTGTTTTTTTGATTGTTTATGCAGTTTCTGCAAAGGCAACTTCGACGCTTTCAGGGCTTAAGTAAGCAACACTGAACACATAAAGATGTGTCAGGTCTTCATAGACATCTTCAAAAGACTTCAGGTTTTCCGCGTGTGCTCTAATCCATCGGTCCATGTCTCTTTTTACATTTTTCAGAAGGGCGCTAAGGCATGTCTTTTGTAGTTCTTCTGCCTTAATGATTTGAGCTTCGATAGCATGTGAAAACTCTTTTAGTTCGTTCTGTTCTGCAATGTTGGTGTTCATATTCGGGTCCTCTACAAATTATTTCCGTTTATATTTATATTGAAGCAGGAACAGACTGCGCGCGGGAGTTTTAAACCGTTAGTAACGGAATAAAGTTGTTTTAAAACAGCAGCTTAATGTGTGCGGATGTGCAGGCGTTAAGCAGTGGCTTTAACGGTCATATATCGCCGTTAAGTGTGAGTTTGGAGGAAACCGTTTGCATCAGTTATCCGTAATTTAAGGAAATTCGACTTTGCCCGGGGTCTTTTTGAAGGTTCCGAGCTTTGGAATACCGGGAATACCGGAATCTTCGACTTCACCTTCTTCGATTTGTACGGGTACGGTTGGTTCTTCGACAGGTGTCGTGCTTTCCGGATCAGGGACCAACTCCTTGGCTTTTTCCTCGAAATCAGGATTTGTGAGTTCTTCTTTCAGCAGGATGATGGAAACACGACGGTTACTGTCAGCGCGAGGGTCTTCGGGGATAAGAGGTTCAGTGTCGGCTTTACCGACAACATCGTGGACACGTTCAGCAGGAAAGTCCGAATCCAGTAAGACTCGTCGGCTGGAATTCGCACGGTCGGCCGAAAGCTCCCAGTTTGTGTAGGTTGCACCTGCGCCGTAAGGGGCGCTGTCTGTATGCCCACGAATAGATAGATCGTTTGGCTGTTCTTTAATAATCGCGGCGACTTCACGGAACAGTTTTTCTGTCTTTTCAAACATTTGTGCACTTCCGGTTGCGAACATCGGATTGTCGTCTTTATCGATAACCTGAATACGCAAACCTTCCGGTGTTTGGTCGATCAGGATGTTATCCTTGATGTTTTGGAGGTCAGGATTGTTTTCAATGGCTTCTTTAAGCGCGTTTTCTGCTTTCTTGAACCGTTCCTGCTCTTGCTGGCGGAGTTTTTCTTTCGCTTTTTCCAATTCGGAGATGCCTTCTTCAGGTGCGCCGCCTTTCAGGTTCTTATTCTTTTTCGTGTTAGGGACATTGCCGGCGCTACCTGTAGGAGTAGGGGTGGCAATTGGCTGTACGTTGGAGGTCATTGCCCCTTCCGTGGCCATTGTCAGACCTCCGAGTACACCACCCGCACCGCTTTCACGTTGGGATACGGTCGGGTGTGTCGGGTCAAAGAAGTTCGAAATCGCTTCACGTTGTTCATCGGTTGAAACGTTCAGCAACCACAGAAGGAGAAAGAACGCCATCATCGCGGTTACGAAGTCGGCATATGCAACTTTCCACGCACCACCATGGTGACCGCCGCCTTTGACGATCTTCTTAATTACTATGGGCTGTTCGAGTTTATCTTCTTCGGACACTTTCGTGTGATCCTTAAGCTTTAATGTTCCCTAGCGCTTATGCAGTCGGGGATGGCAATTCATTCAAGTGTTCTTCAAGTTCCTGGAATGTCGGCTGGACATCATGGGGAAGGAACTTACGCGCGAATTCTACGGCGACTTGCGGTGCTGCACCATTCAGGAACGCGATGATGGCGACCTTTATACATTTGAAATACATGACTTCGGATTCAGCCTTGCTGGACATAGCGCCCGCAATCGGGGCAACCATGCCGTAAGATAACCACACCCCGAGGAATGTACCCACCAAGGCACCACCAATAAGTTTTCCAAGAACTTCGGGCGGCTCGGAAATGGATGCCATTGTTTTAATCACGCCCAAAACAGCTGCCACGATCCCTAGAGCAGGGATACCATCCGCCATAGTTTGAACGGCATGGCCGGGATGTCCTTCATGGTGGGCTATGGTTTCAATTTCTTCGTCCATCAGAGCTTCGAGCTCAAACGGGTTTTCATTTCCTAGGGAGATGATGCGCAAATAGTCACATAAGAACACAATGGCGTGGTGGTTATGCTGTAGGGCAGGGAATTGGCTAAACAGGTCGCTTTCTTCCGGCTGTTCTATGTGCTGTTCCAAAGCCAGCCAGCCCTTTGTTCGTGCGAGCTTGAATACTGTGTACAGGCCGCTCATCAACTCAACGTAGTCTTCCTTGGAGTGGGCGGCGGGTTTTGTTAGGGCGCCCATATATTTGATGGTGCCCTTAATGGTTTCCGTCGAGTTCGCAATCAGGAAAGCTGAAATAGCACAGCCCAAAATAATGACCATTTCCCCGGGCATCGCGCTGAGGATTAGGGTCATCAGCTTCATGAATTTCGGGATATCGAAATGCATAGCGATCAAAAGACCGCCAAAGGTACATACAAAAACGAGTGCTAAACCGACGAGTTTCATAAAGTCTGTCCAAATCCTTTGTCAGATATGCAGGATATGCGATTCACAATTAAAAAGCTCTTAATTGGCAATGATTGAAATTGACGCAGACGGCGTTGAGTATCCGAAGTTCCTGAATAACAGCGCTTATACGAGTGTGCTGTTTTTTGCGCGTAAGATCAAGGGCATAAGCATGTATGTAGGCATAATACCCTTAACTTCTCGGCGGTATGAATTTGGGCGCGGACTCGGCATGTCCGAAGAGGTATCCCTGAGCGCATGGAATTCCGATTTGTTTCAAAAACTCCAATTGCTCTTCTTCTTCAATGAATTGGCCAATGATTTTAATGTTTCGGTTCTTGCAGACCGAGATGATTTCATCGAGAATTTCTTGACCATCCGGCTCTTCGTAAAGGCGCTTTAGCATCTTGTGGTTGGTTTTGATGTAAGAGACATCCAGTTTTTCCAGAAAATCGGGCAAATCTTTTTCGAAGACGATATTATCGAGCGTCACGGGGTAATCCAGATCGGTGAGTGAGAAAACAAAGCTTTCAAGCGTTTTGAAGTCCTCGATGGTTCTGGGGTTGTTTATCTCGATCAACAGGCGCGTGTTGAGGTCTCTGCGTGCGAGTTGTTCGTGGAATTTTTCAAAGAAGTTTTTGTCTTCAATGGATTTGCTGGAGATGTTGATGGCAAACCGGGTGCGGGTCGTTCCGGCTTTGAAGTGTATGTAATTCATTGTCCGTTCCAGAACCGCCAGGTCGAAGTTCGGGGCCAAACCATTATCTTCGCCGAATAGGACCCAATCGCCAATATCGCCCGAGTTCACACGGCACAAGACCTCATAGTGTTCGGCTTCTCCTGTCTTAGCGGCGACGATCGGCTGAAAGTTAATGTTAAAGTCCACACGTTCGATGATGGCCTTGAATTCGGAGAGTTTGTCACGGTTTGTAGTCACCAGCTTTTTCATGTTCTGGGCCAGTGACATTTGAATCGTTTCGTCCTTGTCTTCTTTAAAGGCGTTGATTGTATGCAAAAGGGCGCGTGTTGCCTCATCGCTCGAGATTTCGTGAAGGCTCGCGTCGATTGTTTTTAATGAAACATCGATACCGTTCCCGGCGGGGTCAAGTTCCTTTGACATCTTTTCGATGTGTCCCTTGAACTTTTCCATTTGTCTGTCGCTGTTATGGAGAAGGCCGTAGGTGTTTCCTTTGATGTGTACGGGCGGGCAGTCGGCCAGAGATTCGTTGCGCATAAGTTCGGCGATGCGGCCAAGTATTTCCGACCAGTTTTCTTCGGGGATGGTTTCGGTTGAACCAAAATCGAATACAGTCATTGATGCGCCGACATTGTTTCTTTTTGCGTATTTGAATACGCGCTTGGCTTCGTCGTGAAAATCGGAGCGTTCTTCCAGCATGTCATCCGCGCCGCCTGTCTCACCTGAGAAGTCAGTCGTCAGAATTTGATCATTTTCGATTTCCGGCTTTAGGTCCGGTGTCATGGCTTCATTGTCCAGATCGTCAGCGACGAACCCTGTCGTCAGGACGTCTTCATCACTATCATCCGCCACAAAACCTGTGGTCATGGCCTCGTCTTCCATGAGGTCATCGGCAATAAAGTCCGTAACGACCATTCCGTCATCTTGCAGGTCGTGAAAACCTTCGGGCAAAAGGTCATCGATGTATTTATCTTCAGGCGGTAAGTCCGTCGTGACTGGTTCTTCTTCGCCCGACGTGGCCTCCGTCGCTTCAGTCTCGGGCTGGCTTTCATCCTCGGGCACAAAATCTGTGGTTAACGGTTCTTCTTCGGTCAGGTCCTCTGCTACGAACCCTGTGAGCATAGGACCGTCTTCGTGATCTTCCATGAGCTTTGAAAGAGCGTTCAGAAGAACGCTGCTAACGCCCAGAGTGATATAGAAGTTTTTACTGTTGGGCAGTTTAATGGTGGTTAAGATTCCTCTTTTACCACCGAATTTCTGATTGAGCTCGATTAGGAATGGCCCTTGTCGCAGGCCGGGCATAGCGGTCTTCCTGAGCTTCATGAGGAGGGCGTGGTGCTTGGGCTCAAAAATGGTCAGCCATTTTTTACCGGGTAGGGCGTCGTGATCAATACCCGTCAGTGATTTCACCGCCCCCGTTGCGTAAAGAATTACCCCTTCCGCGTCGACCTCAATGAACAAATCAGCCGATGCAAAAGCGTACGCTAAAAAGCGGTCTCTTTGTTGTTTGAGCTTTTTTTGTTTTTTGAAGTTGAACATGCGGGATCAGCTGGACGAAAGTATCGAACATATAGAATACCCGAAAAACGCTTCTCGCGCACCCGCTTGTTTTGCAATGCTTCTAGGCTTTCAGCAGCTTTGCCGCGTCTATGGCGCCGTAGGACAGAATTCCATTGCATCCTGCGCGCTTAAAGCCAAGTAAGCTTTCCATCAGAGCCGTGTCGAAGTCGAAACAGCCTTCGTTTGCTGCATGCCTTAGCATGGCGTATTCACCGCTGACTTGGTAAGCAAAGGTCGGGACGCTGAACTTTTCTTTCACGCGGCGGACGATGTCCAAATAGGGCATACCCGGCTTGACCATGACCATGTCTGCACCTTCACGAATATCCAGTTCGACTTCACGTAGCGCTTCATCGCTGTTGGCGGGGTTCATTTGATATGTCTTCTTATCACCTTTCAGTGCGGCTTTTGAACCAACGGCGTCACGAAACGGACCGTAGAAGCATGACGCATATTTCGCTGCGTATGACATGATGGCGACGTCCTCGAAACCTTCATTGTCCAGTGCCTTGCGAATGGCACCTACGCGCCCGTCCATCATGTCGGAGGGGGCGATGATGTCCGCACCTGCGCGTGCTTGGTTCAGGGCTTGCTCGCATAGTATTTCGACTGTCTCGTCGTTTGCGATCTTGTCATCGTGCAAAATTCCGTCGTGACCATGGGTCGTGTAAGGATCAAGTGCGACGTCTGTAATGATGCCTATATCAGGGGCTGCGTCTCTGATGCGCTTGACCGCGTTGCAGATCAGGTTCATGGGATTCACGCTTTCGTCACCACGGTCGGTCTTTTTCGATGGTGGGACGACGGGGAATAGCGCAATAGCGGAAACTCCTAGTTCCTGTGCCTCTTGTGCTTTTGTGACGAGTTTTTCGATGCCCAGCCTTTCAACGCCCGGCATGGTTGATACGGGTTCGACTTTATCCGCATCTTCGAGAATAAACGCCGGCCAGATCAGGTCAGCAGGTTTAAGTTCATTTTCCGCAACCATGCCGCGCATCCACGTGGAGCCGCGCAATCGGCGCATACGGGTCTGGGGATAGCCGGGTGCAGTATTTTTTTCTGATGCTTGCTCCGCAGTCGGGCTTGCCGTATTGTTTGAATGTTGTTTCATCGTGTCACCATATTTCTTTTGGACATAAATAGGCTCTAATCCACCATGGATCAAGAATTTCCCGAAAACGAAGTTATTATTGAAACGCGTGATGGTCTGGGGTTGATTACCTTGAACAGACCAAAGGCTTTGAATGCGCTGTCGCTTGATATGATCCGACAGATTGCAGCGGCCCTGCATCATTGGCAGAGCAATAATGATGTTAAGGCTGTCGTTTTTATGGGTACCGGTGACCGTGCTTTTTGCTCGGGCGGTGATATCAAAGCTTTTTACAGTGCCGGTATGGATTCGCGAAGAGGTGCTGTGAGCCCGCGTGTTCCTCTGTTATTTTTTGCCGAAGAATATTCACTAAACAAACAAATTTTCAATTACCCCAAACCGACCGTATCGATCATGGATGGTATTACTATGGGCGGCGGTTACGGTATTGCCGGGCATTGCAATGTCAGGATTTGCGGCGATCGCACTATGATGGCTATGCCCGAAGTGATCATCGGTTTTTTCCCCGATATCGGTGGTATGTATCATCTTAATCAATGTCCTCACCATTATGGCCGTTATATGGCTTTGACGGGGGATTCCGTTAACGGCAAGCAAGCCGTGGCCCTTGGGTTAGGCGATATTTATCTTGATGATGTAAATGAGGATGCTGTTGTCTCGGCTGTTCATGGTGTTTTGGATGAGGCTGATTTTGAGGCTGCGCTGAAGGCTGCTCTTGATGGTGTGGTCGTTTCAGAACCGCTGCCCAACGCTGAATTGATTGAGAAAGCTTTTGCGAATACTTGTGTTGCTGAGGTTATTGCGGCCCTCGAAGATGATGGTTCAGAAGAGGCCAAGGACATAATTGCTGTTTTGCGATCTGTTTCACCGACAAGCCTGAAAATCGTATCGGAATGCATTAGGACTGTAGGTGGTATGAGTTTTGACGAGGTCATTGCCCAAGACTTTATTCTTGTCCAACATTTCGTCAAACAAAGCGATATGTATGAAGGTATTCGTGCGCGGTTAATCGATAAAGACAATAAACCCAATTGGTTCCCGCAAGATATTGAGAAAATAGATGAAGATGCTGTTAAAGGTTATTTTACTTCGACGGGATATGATTTATCTGATGTCGAAATATTTTAATCTATCGCCGTTTATAAAGTCTTGACCTGCACTTCACATCAATTCACACTAACAGACTGATATAAACATATAATTCACTCAAGTTTTGGAGCCAAATTCGTGATTACAACTCCCTATTATGAAGCCATTCAACTGATTGAGCGCCTTCACCGTCATTTTCTGGACGTTTTGAAGGTGGAGTTGGATAAGAAGGGCATTCAGGACATCAACAACGTGCAGAGTATGATTTTGTACAATATCGGTGATGATGAGATGACCGTCGGTGAATTGACAATCCGCGGGTATTATCTTGGCTCCAACGTATCTTACAATGTGAAGAAGATGGTCGAGAACGGCTATTTGGTGCAGGAACGCTCAGTTCATGACAAACGTTCGATACGCGTGAAGTTGTCTGACAAAGGTTTGGATCTTAAGAACGCTATTTCCGACATGTTCAAACGCCATGAGGCGGAGATTGAAGGCTCTGACCTTACTGATGACCGTTTGAACGAAGTCAGTGAGACCATGAAAATGCTTGAGCGTTTCTGGGCACAGCAAACCAACTTTGCCGCCGGCTTTTAATTTTCAATGACAGATCAGTCCGCAGATAACGTCAACGGCATTGTCGTTGCCGGCGCTTTTTACGTTTGAAGCTATTCGTAATTACGTTAACGAGATCCGCGCGGCATCGTATCCGCAGACCCCGCAGCAGACGGGTGGTGAGCCTTATATCTTTTTCAACAGTATATTGGACAAGGTCGATGCAATTGTAGAGGGGCGGGAAAGCTTACCCTCTAGTGATAAAGCACAAGTTCGACAATTATCACTTAATGCTGTCAGAGAGTTTGTTGAAACATGTGAGGCGGACGGCAATACGCACGATCATGCCTATGAACGGTTTCGTATGAAGCAGGATGTAATCGAGCGTTTGTTAGACGGCGAAAGCCCGCGTGAGGTTCTGGCGTCTATTAAGGCTGAGGACAATGGCGAGCGACTCGATAGCGGAGCTCCGCAGACCGAGCTTTAACTAAAAGCCTGTTCATCTGTCATTGCGCGGCCGAGAATAAGCGCATGGATGTCATGCGTTCCTTCGTAAGTGTTTACGGCCTCGAGGTTACACATATGACGCATGATGTGGTATTCGTCCGCGATACCGTTGCCGCCATGCATATCCCGCGCAACACGCGCTATTTCAAGAGCTTTACCGCAATTATTACGTTTCAGCAGCGAGATCGCTTCGGGTGCGGCACGGTCTTCATCACGTAGGCGGCCCAAGCGATGGCAGGCTGCGAGGCCGAGTGTGATTTCGGTCTGCATGTCGGCGAGTTTCTTTTGGATGAGTTGTTGCGCGGCCAGTGGCTTGCCAAACACTTTACGGTCCATCACATATTGACGAGCACGGTGCCAGCAATCCTCCGCTGCGCCCATAACGCCCCAAGCAATCCCGAAGCGCGCGGAGTTCAGACACATGAACGGTGCTTTGATGCCTGCGGCATCTGGTAGTTTGTTTTCAGCAGGAACAAAGACTTCGTCCATGGCAATTCCGCCGGTTGGCGCGGCACGTAAGGACATTTTACCTTCGATTTTCGGGCCGCTTAAACCATCCATGCCTTTTTCAAGGATGAAGCCAGCGATGTGACCGTCGTCGCATTTGGCCCAGACGATGAATATATCGGCGATAGGAGAATTGGAAATCCATTGCTTTGCGCCCGATACGGAATACCCGCCGTCAACGGATTTAGCGCGGGTGCGCATGTCGGATGGGTCAGAACCGCCATCGGGTTCTGTCAGGCCGTAACAGCCGATCCATTCACCGCTGGCGAGTTTGGGCAGGAATTTTTCTTTTTGCTCTTCTGTGCCAAACATGTAGATCGGGAGCATGACGAGGGAGGATTGAACGGAGTAACAAGAGCGGTAAGCGGAATCGACGCGCTCCAGTTCACGGGCGATAAGTCCGGCGGCAGTATAGGACGCGCCTGCGCAGCCGTAACCTTCGATCATCGGGCCGAGCAGGCCGAGCTCACCCATTTCCTTCATGATGTTGCGGTCGAATTCTTCGGTACGGTAGGCTTCGAGCACGCGCGGCAGCAGCTTGTTTTGTGCATAGTCACGAGCAGTTTTCATGATCATGCGTTCATCTTCGGTGAGCAATTCATCAAGGAGTAGGGGGTCTTCCCAGTCAAATGCAGCGCGCTTTACGTCTTTGGCCATATTTTTCCTTTACCAGTCTTATTGTGTCTTATTAAATGCTTAGCATGAATCGAGAGATATTACAGGGCCGCGAAGTCATTATCGAATTTTTTCCCGTCGGAAACGTTGTCAAAGTCTCGGCAATGGATGTCCAGACACTCACGGAAATTTCGATTCAAGGCCCGACGACAGCGCCGCAGGAAACCCTGAAACGAAATGCGGTTAAACGGCTTGAATATGTCCTGAAAAAGAAGGGATTGATTTCTTAAGGCCGCACACTCTATATAATGTGCATGATTGAAAAAATTGCCATTGCCTGTGATCACGGCGGATATTCTCTAAAAGAAGCTATAAAAGAGCGGTTCTCTTCGTTCGAGTGGATGGATCTCGGTACGAATTCAGAAGAATCGGTTGATTACCCCGAATTCGGAAAAGCCATGATTGAGGCAATCGAGAAGGGTGATGTCGAGCGCGGTATTCTTATTTGCGGTACCGGAATCGGCATTTCCATCGCGGCGAACCGCAGCCCAGCTGTTCGCGCAGCCCTATGTACAGACACGACTATGGCACGATTGACGAGACAGCATAATGATGCCAATGTCTTGGCCCTCGGCGCACGGGTTACAGGCCCCGAGACAGCTTTTGACATCGTACAGATGTTTTTAACGACAGACTTCGAAGGCGGACGCCATGCCCGCCGGGTTGAAAAATTAGGCTAATTGAAAGGACGATTGAACAATGAGCGCAGAAAAACTTCCCGAATATCTTGAAAGCAATTACTTCACCGAGCACCTGAAGACAGCTGACCCTGAAGTACAGGCCGCTATTGATGGTGAGTTGCACCGTCAGCAAAACCAGATCGAGTTGATTGCATCCGAGAATATCGCGTCCTTGGCGACTATCGAAGCTAATGGCTGTGTGATGACGAACAAATATGCTGAAGGTTATCCGGGTAAGCGTTACTACGGTGGTTGTGAGCATGTTGATGTTGTCGAGCAACTCGCGATTGATCGTGCGAAGAAGATTTTTAACTGTGAATACGCAAACGTTCAGCCGCACTCAGGGGCGCAAGCCAACGGCGCGGTGTTCATGGCGCTGCTTCAGCCCGGTGATACAATTCTGGGTATGAGCCTGGCACATGGCGGTCACTTGACCCACGGTGCGGCACCTGCGCAATCTGGTAAATGGTTCAATGCCGTTCAGTACGGTGTGCGCAAAGAAGACGCTCTGCTTGATTATGAGCAGATGGAAGAGCTGGCACGTGAACATAAGCCGAAATTGATTATCGCCGGTGCGTCGGCCTATCCACGGGTCATTGACTGGGCACGCTTCCGTAAAATCGCGGATGAGGTTGGTGCGAAATTGATGGTTGATATGGCGCACTATGCCGGTCTTGTTGCCGGTGGTTCTTATCCTTCACCATTGCCGTATGCCGATGTTGTAACAACGACAACGCACAAAACTTTGCGTGGTCCTTCCGGCGGTATGATCCTGTCTAATGATTTGGATCTTGGTAAGAAATTGAACACAGCGGTTTTCCCTGGTTTGCAAGGTAAGCCTTTGGCACACGTGATGGCGGCGAAGGCTGTTGCTTATGGTGAAGTATTGAAGCCGAGCTTCAAGAACTACGCCCAAGCAATCGTTGATAATGCCCGTGTATTGGCAAAGACATTGATTGACGGCGGTCTGGACATCGTTTCAGGCGGTACGGACAGTCACATTGTATTGGTTGACCTGCGTCCTAAAGGTCTGACAGGTAACCGTGCGGAAGAAGCGCTCGAGCGTGCAGGTATGACTTGTAACAAGAACGCTGTGCCTTTCGACCCTGAGAAGCCATTTGTGACTTCCGGTGTTCGTTTGGGTACACCAGCGGGGACAACTCGTGGCTTCGGTCAGGAAGAGTTCCGTCAGGTTGGTGAGTGGGCGATCGAGGTTCTCGATGGTCTGGCTGCCAATGGTCCTGAAGGCAATGCCGACGTTGAAAACGCAATCAAAGCTAAAGTGGAAGCCATGTGTGCGCGCTTCCCGATTTACCCTAACCTTTAAGGTTAGAAATACAGGAGGTGCGTAATGCGCTGTCCGTTTTGTGGCAATGAAGAGACTCAGGTAAAGGACTCCCGTCCTACCGAAGACAGCGGCGCTATTCGCCGCCGTCGCTCTTGCCCTGAATGTGAGGAGCGCTTTACGACTTTCGAGCGTGTACAGCTTCGTGAGATGACAGTGTTGAAGTCAGGCGGACGCAAACAGCCGTTTGACCGTGACAAGATTATCAAGTCCATGCAGATTGCTCTGCAGAAACGTCCCGTTGAAATTGAAGAAATTGAGAAGGTCGCCACGCAGATCGTGCGTAAACTAGAGGCACGCGGTGAACAGGAGATCACTTCCGATACAATCGGTTCAGAAGTAATGGAAGCATTGCAGGACGTAGACGCGATCGGATATATCCGCTATGCCAGTGTGTATAAGGACTTCCGCAAACCTGAAGACTTTAATGCGTTTCTTGATGACGTTAAAAAGCTTCAGAAAAAGAGTGCGTGACGCACCAACATGACCCTTTCTACAGACGAACAATTTATGAAGACCGCGTTGAATTTTGCGCGGCGCGGCCTTGGTTTTGTAAAGCAGGGGCGACCTTCAGTCGGCTGTGTGCTGGTTCGTAAAGGTAATATCGTGGCGGCAGCACGAACAGGGGATGGCGGGCAACCCCATGCGGAGGCAGCCGCTTTGAAAATTGCGGGAACGGAAGCCAAGGGTGCAACGGCATATGTAACATTGGAGCCCTGCGCGCATCAGGGACGGACACCGCCATGCGCAGATGCGTTGGTTGCTGCGGGTGTTAAACGTTGCGTGATTGCGTGTCGTGACCCGTTTCCGCAAGTGGATGGCAAGGGTATTCATATACTTGAGCAAGCTGGTATCGAGGTTGTCGTCGGTGTCTGTGAGGCAGAAGCACGCAAGGTCAATCAGGGATTCTTTCTAACCGTTGAGCAAAAGCGGCCATATGTTACATGCAAGCTGGCAGTTTCGGCGGACGGCAAGATTTCGGCGATAGAGGGTGAGCGCACTGCGATTTCCGGTAGTCTGGCCAACAGGCATACGCATCTACAGCGTTCGCGCCATGATGCCATTCTGGTCGGTAGTGAGACGTATCTTGTGGATCAGCCTCAGCTGACTACGCGGGTCAAAGGGCTTGAGCATAAGCCATTGCGCGCTGTTCTGGACGGTCAGGGGCGGGTCAGTGATGCTCAAGGCTTTGAGGTGCTAACGGATACCACTGTGAATACGAAGGATATAGGAGCCGTTTTGAATTATCTGGCGCTAAAGGGCGTGACGCGATTGCTGGTGGAGGGCGGAACGAAAATTCATAAGAGCTTTCTGGATAGTGGCTTGGTGGATGAATTCCAGCTCTGCATTTCCACGCACAGGCTGGGTGGTGAGGGCGTTTTAGGCGTTACAAAGGACGATATTAAGGGGGCGGGTGGCCTGAAACTGCAAAAAACAAGGCATTTAGGCGAAGATACACTGGAAATCTATGCGCGCGCGGACTAAGTTGCGCTTTATGTTTACGGGCATCATACAAGATATCGGCACCATACAGTCGATCGAGAAATCGGGCGATTGGCGGATTGTCATTAAAACGGGGCTGGATTTGTCCGCCACGCCGCTTGGCGCATCAATTGCGTGCTCGGGGTGCTGCCTGACGGTGGTTGAGAAAGGCGATAACTGGTTTGCGGTTGATGTTTCAGCCGAAAGCCTGTCTAAAACCGTTATCGGGCAATGGGAAGAAGGTTATTCGGTTAACATTGAACCGTCATTGAAGCTCGGTGATGAAATGGGCGGGCATATTGTGTCGGGCCATGTCGATGGACTTGCGGTACTAAAGTCCGTAACGCAAGACGGCGATTCATACCGTTTGAAAATTCAGGTGCCAGCAGAGCTGTCGAAATTCATTGCACCGAAAGGCTCGGTGGCGTTGAACGGCATTTCCCTGACGGTGAATGAGGTTGAAGGTGATATGTTCGGCGTGAACATCATTCCCCATACTTGGGAGAAAACAACATTGGCTGAACTGAAGGAAGACGACATGATCAATATCGAGATTGATATGCTGGCGCGGTACGTAGCCAGAGCTCTTCAATTCGAGGGGGAGGCTGCCGCATGAGTGAAGCTGCTGAAATGTACCAAAGTGCATTATCCTCGATTGATGAGCTTCTCGCAGATATGAAGGCGGGTAAGCCCGTTATTCTGGTCGATGATGAAGATCGTGAGAATGAAGGTGATTTGATTATCGCGGCCGAAATGGCGACAGCGGAGAATATCAACTTCATGGCAAAGGATGGTCGTGGCTTGATCTGCTTGCCGATGGAGCGGGCAATGGTTGAGCGTTTGGGCCTGGAGCTGATGGGGCGCGGCGATAATACGCATCACCGTACCGCCTTTACTGTTTCTATTGAGGCCAAGGAAGGCGTAACGACAGGGATTTCCGCGGCAGATCGCGCAACGACGATTAAGGCGGCGATTGATCCACAAAGCACCGCGAATGATATAGCAACACCGGGTCATGTGTTTCCGTTGATGGCGCGTGATGGCGGTGTTTTGGTGCGTGCAGGCCACACCGAAGCGGCAGTTGATTTGGCCAAGATGGCCGGATTTTCAGGTGCTGGCGTGATTTGCGAGATTATGAATGATGACGGGACGATGGCCCGACTGCCGGATCTTGTGGGTTTTGCGCAAAAGCATGCTCTGAAGATCGGTACGATCGAGGATTTGATTGCGTATAGATCCGAGAAGGAAAGCTTGGTCAAGCTGATCCATGAGGAGCCGTTTACCAGTAAATATGGCGGCGAGTTTGGTTTCCGCATTTATGCGAATACGGTTCAATACGCGGAGCATGTCGCGCTGGTTAAGGGGGATATACAGGGTTCGGATGAACCGGTGTTGGTGCGTATGCATGCCGTTGACTTCATGGCGGATATCCTTGGCGATGAAAAAGACTCTGTTCTGCACCGCTCAATGGAATTGATTGAAAAAGAAGGGCGGGGTGTCGTTGTGATCTTGCGCGAAAGCTCGCCGCAAGCTCTGTCCAGAAAATTCGCCAAGTCCGAAGAGCCACAGCCTGCTTCGCAAGGAGATTTGCGTAAATACGGTATCGGGGCGCAGATATTGAAAGATATCGGTGTCAGCAAAATGACACTTTTGACAGATCATCCGAAAAATGTAGTTGGTTTGGAAGGCTATGGGCTGTATATATCTGGTCACAGGCCGATTTCGGCTTAACTCGTTCTTGGAATTTTGAATATGTCTGACGCAAAACCACGTGTTCTGATCGTTGAAGCCCGTTTTTATGATCACATAGCTGATCATCTTGTGAACGGTGCCGAAGCCGCATTGAAAGCCGAAGACATAGATTTTGACCGTATTACCGTTCCTGGTGCGCTCGAGATTCCCGCTGTTATTAAATTTGCTTCCGAAAAATATGATGCTTTTGTCGCGCTGGGGTGCGTTATTCGCGGTGAGACATCGCATTACGACATTGTTGCCGGAGAGAGCGGGCGCGCCATCATGGATTTGACGATTAATGACGGTCTTTGCATCGGAAACGGTATTTTGACTACTGAGAACACAGCTCAGGCTATTGTTCGTGCTGACCCCGCCCAGAAGAATAAGGGGGCAGATGCCGTGCAGGCCGCTCTGGCGCTATATGCACTTAAGACCGAGATGGGCGCGTAATGAGCGAAGAGACACCAGAAAAGCGTGCTAAGGACGTCAATAAGGCCGCTGTTCTGTCAGCTCGCCTATATGCGGTACAAGCGTATTATCAGGCCACCCAAAATAAACAGTCTATGCGCTCCGTGGTTGATGAATATCTGCGATACAGGAAAGATTTCGAAATTGACGGTATAAAGCTTGTCAGACCTGACGGAGCATTGTTTCAGAAGATTTTGTACGGTGTAGAAGAGCGCAGGCCTGAATTAGAGAGCGTTATTGACGCAAATCTAAAGAAAGATGCGGAAGACCGCTCTGTCGAGCCGTTATTGAAGGCGATTCTGATCTGCGGGACCTATGAATTACTGATTGGAGAGACCGATTCTCCGATTGTCATTAATGACTATCTTAATGTTGCTCATAGTTTCTATGATCGCGGAGAAGTCGCACTTATTAACGGTGTGCTGGATTCAGTGGCAACGATTTTTCAATAAAAACAACGGCTAAGCCGGCCGTTAAAGATAAAATTTTATCTAAATATGACCTAAATCTAACGTGACCTTAATGATTTACATCGTAAGATAGTAATATAAGGGTTCATGTAATAGGTATAGGGTTTCATGCGTTTACTGCTTTTAATTGTAGGAGTTTTAGTACTGCTTGGCGGCGGTGGTGCCGGTGCGTATTTCTATTTCTCCAAATCCGCGGAAGCGTCCGGCGGGGATGATGTTGAAAAAAGCTCGCATGAGATTGCCGATTCTCATGGCGATAATTCAGGCCATTACGAGTATGTTGAACTCGATCCCCTCATTCTTCCGATTATAGATAACAATGGCGTAAGCCAGACAGTGAGCATTGTGATTGCTCTTGAAGTTAATGGCTCGTTCGCACGCTCCCGTGCGGAAACACTGGAGCCGAAATTAAAGGATGCATTTATTCAGGATATGTACGGCGTTCTCAACAAACACGCAGCGCTCAAAGGTGGCGTATTGCAGGTTGGTATGTTGAAGAAGCGCTTAACGTACGTTAGCAAAGGAATTCTTGGCGAGGAGGATGTGAATGATGTTCTCCTGCAGGTGGTTCAACAAAGACCCATCTAAGCGCCATAATCAGTTTTAACCTTGATGTGAACCCTCTATACATCAAAAACACTACCCCCGCCATTGAGCGGGGTTTTTTTTGTTTAAAGCTCCGTTCAGATGCTGCAGTGAACAATGGCCCAGTGTGGAAAAGTCTGGAAACGGCTTGCGTTCAGGTGTTTAGCGTTTAGTATTAAAAAGTTAGGTATTACAAAACCTTATAACAATAACGAGTGGGGTAAATTCATGACCGTATTTCTATTACTTATCTTCAGTTGCGGGCTGTTAGCGCTGTTATACAGTGCAGCGGCATCGCGGCAAATTATGGGGCTCGATGCCGGTACCGAGCGTATGCAAGAGATCGCAGGTGCGATCCAGGAAGGTGCATACGCGTATCTTTCACGCCAGTATAAAACGATTGCATTCGTCGGTGCCTTTGCCGCAGGTCTCTTATATCTATTACTTGGACCGCATGTTGCGATCGGGTTTATTATCGGTGCTGTCTTATCCGGTGTTGCCGGATATAACGGCATGGTCGTATCCGTCCGTGCGAATGTACGTACGACGCAGGCCGCGACGGAAAATATCGATAAAGCATTGGATGTTGCCTTTAAGGCCGGTGCGATCACAGGGATGCTTGTGGTTGGTCTGGGCTTGCTAGGTGTCGCCGGGTACTACGTTTATCTTCAATATGACCTTGGCTTAAGCGAGGCCGTCGGAGAGGAACGTCTGGCAATTCTTAGGCATATCCTTGAAGGGCTTGTGGCTCTCGGCTTTGGTGCGTCCCTCATTTCTATTTTTGCCCGTCTTGGTGGCGGTATCTTCACGAAAGGTGCGGATGTCGGTGCTGACTTGGTTGGTAAAGTGGAAGCGGGAATTCCCGAGGATGACCCCAGAAACGCCGCTGTGATTGCCGATAATGTTGGTGACAACGTTGGTGACTGTGCAGGTATGGCCGCTGACCTTTTCGAAACCTATGCCGTGACTGTTGTTGCGACGATGCTGATCGCGTTCAGTACGTTTGCCGCTACATCCGTTGAAAGCATGATGATGTTGCCGCTTCTGGTCGGTGCCGTGTGTATTCTCGGTTCTGTCGGCGGGACGTTCTTCGTCAAGCTGGGAAAGAACGACGACAATATCATGCGTGCGCTTTACAAAGGGTTTTTCGCCAGTGCGATTTTCTCTGCGCTTTTGATTGCGGCGATGTTTGCCAATATCGGTATTGATGAAGTGTTGTTCCTTGCCAATGGCGGGTCAATTACTCTGGTTGAATTGTATATGTGTATCTTGACTGGTTTGGTTGTAACAGGCCTGATCGTTTGGATTACAGAGTACTACACTTCAACGGAGTACCGTCCGGTTCGCATCATCGCGGAAGCATCAGAAACGGGTCACGGAACCAACGTGATTCAAGGTCTGGCGATCTCTTTGGAGGCGACGGCAATTCCCGTTCTGATCATTTGTGGTGGTATTTACATCTCCTATGATCTGGCTGGCCTCTACGGTATCGCGATGGCGGCAACATCTATGTTGTCACTGGCCGGTATGGTTGTGGCGTTGGATGCTTACGGTCCGGTTACGGATAACGCAGGTGGTATTGCCGAGATGGCAGAGCTTCCTGAAGGTGTACGTAATACGACAGATGCCTTGGACGCGGTTGGTAACACAACTAAAGCTGTGACGAAAGGCTATGCCATCGGTTCTGCCGGCCTGGCTGCGCTTGTTCTGTTCGCGGGCTACACCGAGGAAATCAAACACTATCTGCCTCAATACGCGGACATTACGTTCCCGTTGCAGGATCCATATGTAGTGATTGGTTTGTTCCTTGGTGGTTTGTTGCCGTTCCTGTTCAGTGCCATGTCGATGACGGCTGTTGGTCGCGCTGCGGCTGCTGTTGTTGTTGAGGTGCGTCGTCAGTTCAAGGACATTCCGGGCATCATGGAAGGGAAAGCCAAGCCGGAATACGGTAAGGCTGTTGACCTTCTGACCAAGGCGGCAATCGGCGAGATGATCTTGCCTTCATTGTTACCCGTTATGGCGCCGATCATTCTGTTCATCGTTGTCTTTAAATTGACAGGTGACATGGTTCCGGCCTTTCAGGCTTTGGGTGCGATGTTGCTGGGTACAATTGTGACAGGCCTCTTTGTTGCTATCTCCATGACTGCCGGTGGTGGTGCATGGGATAATGCGAAGAAGTACATCGAAGACGGTCACCATGGTGGTAAGGGCTCCGAAGCCCATAAGGCCGCCGTAACAGGTGACACTGTCGGTGACCCGTACAAAGACACTGCCGGTCCTGCGGTTAACCCGTTGATCAAGATTGCCAACATTGTTGCAATCCTGCTCGTAGCGATCGTTGCTAAATTTGCCGAGGTTGGCTCTTAAGCCAGCCTTAGCCCAAAAGAAAGCCCCGCATGTGCGGGGCTTTTTTGATTCTGTATCCGTATCCGCTCGGTTTAAATGCCGTCGCCGCCAGCTGTTGCGGCTGAATCATTCGTGTTCGGGTTGAATTTACCGAGGTTGCCGAGGAATTGCTGCATGACGGTGACTTCGTTACCGCGTGTTTGTGTCTGGTCCTTGGAATAGGGAACGTTCAGGCGTTCACGGTCGATGTCCTGAATGGCTTCGACATATCCATCATCATTGAATGCAACCAATACGATGCGCTCTTTTACGACTTCAGGGTCGAGGATGCCGCGTTTTTCCATTTCCTGACCGATATAATACCAAACGTCAGGATCGAACGTGGACTGCGTTGTTGGTGAGCCGACGCTGCGTAAGACGTCGGATCGTGTGCTTTCATTCACCTTGATTTCTGCGAGTTGATAGTCCTCCAGCAAGTTTCCACGTTGCGCCACGGTCGGCGAACACGCTGCCGTTCCCAATGCCAACAAAGACAGTGAAACCATCAGGAATGATTTTGAGGATTGAATCATATTTGCAAACCCTTATTTTCTGTTATGCTTTAGGGAAAGATAATGCGCGGGCAATAAAGTAAAATCAATGTTTGGACTCTTTAAAAAGAAAAATCCTTATGAACAAGCCGTACACAATGTGTACGCAGAGGCGTTGGAACACACACGTGATACGACGTTCTACACGGAATTCGGGGTTCCTGATACCTTTGATGGCCGTTTTGATTTGCTGTTGCTGCATATCTTTTTGATTCTCAATCGCATGCTGAGAGAAAATGAAGTCGCGGCGGAAAGTTTTAATCAGGCTTTGTTTGATGAAACTTTCAAGGATATGGATCAGACATTGCGTGAGATGGGCATCGGCGATATGGGCGTACCCAAACATATGCGCAAGATGATGAAAGCCTTTAACGGGCGTATGCACAGCTATCAGTTCGCGATTAAAGAGAACACGCTGTCGTTCGCGCTTAAAAATAACCTTTACGGAACTGTTGAAGATGTCGCACCTGATACGATATTGAAGATGGAACAAAAGGTTCTAGCCATGGAAGCTGCTTTAAGGAAACAAAGCATTGATGACATCCTTAGCGGTAAAATAAAATTCGAGTAAAATCATGAACGATACATCCATAAATATAGTTGAGACCGAATGGTCTCATTTTTGGTCTGTTGACGAGCTAAAGAGCGGACGGACGACCATCACAATTTCACCCAATGAAGAAGAGCGCGGGCGCCTGGCGCAACGGCTCGGGCTCATATCTCTGGATAAGCTTGAGGCGGAGATTGCTGTGACACATGGTTCCGGCGAGGTGACATATCACCTGCAGGGGCATTTTAAGGCCGAGGTCACTCAAAAATGCGTTGTGACGTTGGACCCGGTGAAAAGTGAACCTGAGGACGAGTTTGAGGCATGGTATGCCGACCCGGATGCGGCTATCCCGCTTGCCAAGGCCCGTCATGAGAAGCTGAACGAGAAGGGCCACGGCGAATTGCCTATATTGGAGGAGCGTGATGCCCCTGAGCCGTTGATAGACGGTAAAATCGATCTCGGGGAGTTGGTTTCGCAGTATTTGGCACTTTCGATTAATCCTTATCCGCATGCTGAAGGGGCCGAAGAGGTCATGGAAGCGCAGGTTAAGGAGAATGAGGAGAAGGCCGAGGTGGATAACCCCTTTGCCAAGCTTAAAGACTGGAAAGACAAGATGATGCGTGGTGAAGACCCATAGGGTGTCTTTTTCAAAGAAATATCTTGCCTTTACGGGCCAAATTCGTTAAATCATCACCTCAATTAAGAATAAAGGATACTTGCTATGGCTGTTCCAAAGCGTAAAACAACACAATCCAAGCGCAATATGCGCCGTGCACACGACCGTTTGAGCACAGAGAACTGGGTTGAAGACTCACATACTGGCGAACCTAAGCGTC
The DNA here is from genome assembly GCA_030432025.1 of Alphaproteobacteria bacterium. GTDB lineage: Bacteria > Pseudomonadota > Alphaproteobacteria > Micavibrionales > Micavibrionaceae > TMED27. Next base: position 12,109 of record JAUIIA010000002.1, on the reverse strand, counting down.
GCCACCACATCGACCTGAAAACAGGCATGTATAAAGGTAAGCAAGTTATTGAGGAACGCGACTAAGCGCTTCTTCAAAACTTCTATTCCTTTCCCAAAAGCCCTTTACAGAAGGGCTTTTATTTTGGATAAAACTTCTAAGAACAATTCAAGGGACGGATTTTGGCGGATTCAAAGACAATCGCGATAGACGCAATGGGCGGGGACAACGGGCCGGAAAGCACGATTCCCGGTGCGGCGCTATGTCTGGAGGAGCACCCGAACCTTAAATTCCTGATTTATGGTGATGAAAACCGAATTAACCCGTTGCTGAACAAGCACTCAAAGTTAAAAGCCGTATCCGTTGTTCACCACACGGACAAGCAGATTCGTAGTGATGAGAAGCCTTCTGCCGCTTTGCGTGCGAGTAAGGGCAGTTCGATGCGTATGGCTATTGAGGCCGTTAAGGACGGCCATGCGGAAGCAATCGTATCGGCGGGTAATACCGGTGCGCTTATGGCTTTGGCCAAAATGGTGCTCAAGCCGTCGGCAGGTATTCACCGCCCAGCAATCGCCAGTATTTTTCCTACACTTCGCGGCAAGACGATTATGCTCGATTTGGGGGCCAATGTCTTGGTCGACGCGGAGAACTTAGTGCAGTTCGCGGTTTTGGGCTCTGTCTTTGCCAAGGTACATTTTGATGTGCCTGTGCCGACTGTTGGTTTGCTGAATGTGGGTTCCGAAGAAATGAAGGGGCCGGATCATGTGCGCGGGGCGGGCGCAATCCTGTCCGACATTGACTTTCCGGGTCATTACAGCGGTTTTGTCGAGGGCGATGACATTACCAAAGGTACCGTTGATGTTGTTGTTAGTGACGGTTACGCAGGTAACATCGCACTTAAAACTGCGGAAGGTGTCGGTTCCCTGACCGGAAAGATGTTCAAGAAGTATATGACGAGCGACCCGCTGGCGATTTTGGGCGGTATGTTGGCGTTTTTTGCACTGAAACGGTTCAAGAACTATGTTGATCCGCGTTTGTATAACGGGGGGGTGTTTTTGGGCTTAAACGGCCTATGTGTTAAAAGTCATGGTGGCTGCGATGCTGTTGCTTTTTCATCGGCGATGAAACTTGCGGCGAATTTGGCCGAACATGCCTATATTGAAACCGTTGCGCGTGATATAAATCATTTAATGCAACAAGAAGAATCGTTCCTCTCTTAAAAAAACTATGCCCGTAAAATCCGTAATTAAAGCCACCGGCGCTTATCTGCCTGAAAAAGTCCTGACCAATGCTGACCTTGAAAAGATGGTCGATACATCGGATGAGTGGATACAGCAGCGTAGCGGTATTAAAACCCGCCATATCGCGGCGGATGACCAGACAACTGCGGATTTAGCTATCGCAGCAGCCAAGCAGGCTCTCGAGCGTTCTGGCGTGAGTGCAGAGGATGTTGATGGAGTTATTGTTGCGACAACTACACCGGATCAGACATTTCCTGCTGTCGCAGTGAAGGTACAGGCCGCGCTGGGTCTCGGTGCAGGGCTGGCTTTTGATGTACAAGCCGTGTGTACGGGCTTTGTCTATGCTCTAAGTGTGGCTGATAACTTCATTAAAACAGGCCAAGCCAAGAACATCATTGTCGTCGGGGCGGAGAAGATGTCTTCCATCATCGATTGGGAAGACCGTACGACATGTGTTTTGTTTGCTGACGGTGCAGGCGCGGTTGTTTTGAGCGCGCAAGAAGCAGAGGATTCCGTAAGCTCTGAGGGTATTCATTCCACACATCTATATGCCAAGGGCGAGTTGAGAGACCTGCTTTACACTAGCGGTGGGCCGTCCAGTACGGGAGATAGCGGCAGTATCGTTATGCAGGGACGTGAAGTCTTCAAATATGCCGTTACTTTTATGGCTCAGGCAGTGAATGATGCGTTGGCCGAGAATGACGTATCGGCGGGGGATATTGATTGGCTGGTGCCGCATCAGGCGAATATCCGTATTATTGAGGCTACGGCCAAGAAGCTGAATATGGATATGGACAAGGTTGTCGTGACAGTAGATCACCACGGTAACACATCTGCGGCCTCTATTCCGTTAGCTTTGAACGAGGCTGTGGAAGACGGTCGTATCAAAGAAGGCGATCTATTATTGCTCGAAGCGATGGGCGGCGGCCTGACATGGGGCTCCGCATTGGTGCGCTTTTAGGGCCGTTCAGCGCATATCAGCCTCTTAAAACTTTCCGCTATACCCTTGAAGATGAATCATTTTTTGGGGTTAACTTAATCCAATAGATTGACGCGCTATAATAAGGAAGCTACTGTAATTATATATCCGTCATAAAAGGGAGGTTATTCAATGGAAAATACCACCATCACTCGAGCCGATCTGGCTGAAGCCGTCTATGAAGAGGTTGGTTTGTCACGCAATGAATCCGCAGAGCTTGTAGAGGCTGTGCTGGACGAGATCTCGGACGAGCTTGTGAAGGGTGAGAATGTTAAAATCTCCTCTTTTGGCAGTTTTTCAGTTCGTGAAAAAGGCGAGCGTATTGGCCGTAACCCGAAAACAGGTGTTGAAGTGCCGATCTTGCCACGCAAAGTTTTAGTTTTCCGTGCTTCTCACGTACTCAAGGATCGTATTAACGAAGGCACGGAGCAGGGGACTGAGTAATGAGTGAACAATCTTTTCCTGCAGGCAAACCGGCACAAGAAGAGAGTACGCAGCAGACTGGGCCAATGACTGGCAAGCCTGTAGAGCAAAAAGCTGCTCAGACGCCTAAAGTCAGTGGCCGTAAATCCCGTAAGTCAGCTTCGGCTTTCCGTACAATTAGTGAAGTTGCAGACATTTTGGATGTGCAACAGCATGTGTTGCGTTTTTGGGAAACCAAGTTTTCACAGATCCGTCCGCTCAAACGTGGCGGTGGGCGCCGTTATTACCGCCCTGAAGATCTTGAGCTGCTCAAGAAAATTCATCATTTGCTGTATACCGAAGGCTACACGATCAAAGGTGTTCAAAAACTTCTTCGTGAAAAGGGTAAAGCCCAGCTTTTAGAAGAATCCAAGGCCACTCCGGCACAGAATAATAACGAGCCGAGTGTAAGTGCGACTGTAAAAGGTTCACTTGCAGGTGGAATTGGTAGTCCCGAGCGCAAAGCTCTTAAAGGGATGGTGAACGAGCTCAAAGCTTTACGCGAGATCATCACAGGCGAATAAAACCAATTCACTATTTGGTTTAACTGTTTGCTTTTTTAGGCCTAATCTTTTACACACATTGCTAGTCGGAACGTGGCGCAGCCTGGTAGCGCACTTGCATGGGGTGCAAGGGGTCGGAGGTTCAAATCCTCTCGTTCCGACCATTCTCCAGAATGCTTATCTTCAAAAACAGCCCGCATTTACGATGAGGTGAACCTCCGGCATTTTTTGTGCGAACAACGCTTTGGCGTTGCTTCGCGGGTTCAAATCCTCTCGTTCCGACCATTCTCGCAAATTTAGAATAGCTTGATGATCATCCAGATCGCTATAGCGACCATCATAATGTTTTCAGTTAACGAAACAAAACCTAACGGGACATTACTGTTTCCGCCTACGCACGCGCATTTTAATTCTCGTTTATCTATATAGACGGCTTTAAAAACAGAATATGCGCCGACAGCACCGATAAAGAATGCAATTGGGGCGAATATTGGCGTTGCAAACATTGAAATCATAGAGATTCCGGCAGCAGCCTCGGCAAACGGATATATGTAGGCGTATTTAACCCACTTCTGAGCCAGTAAATCGTAATTCAGGAATTGTAGGCTAAATGCTTCCAGATCTCTGAGTTTTTGTATTGCTAAGACGCACATACTGAACGCGATGAACAGCTCAAGTGTTTTTACCGGCGCGAGTCCGGATATTGCGTAACTCGCTGATATAGCCATTAAAAACGTTGTCACGAAAATGGCAATAATTGGCGCATATGTCGTTCCACCGTTATTGCTAAGGCCGAAATACTCGCGTAACTCAGTGTAGCCACCGATACGAACACCATCGATGAATGTCTGCGGTGTTGTTTTGACATCATGTTTATCTTGGAAGTTATCAGTTTCTTGGCGGGTCGTAAGATGATTATCTTCGACTTCAAAGCCTTTACTTTTGAGTAAGTCGAGAGACTTCAGGCCATACGGACAAATATGCTTGTCCATCACCATTCTGTACAGTTTTGCTTTTTCCGTGCCCATTATTGCTACCAATATGTGGCGCGGTCGAAGAGTTCCAATGTTTTTTTATCAATTATTGTTATGCCGAAGATGCCGGGGGTGGGCATGGCGCTTTAGCGCCTTAAGTCTACATTCCAAGTGTGTCGAAATTTGCCTGATGGATATCGTTCCACGTATAGCGTTCACGCGGGGGTTTACGTTTAGTTTCATCTTCGTAGAGCATATCCAGTGTCTTTTCACTATCCGTAAAAATGACTTTACCTTCGTAGGCTTCCCGCGAGAAATCGGTCAAAGAATACATCGGGTTGTGTGGTGTCATGGCCGCCACCAGATCCATCGGCACAATGACTTTGAACCCATTGCTCATGAGGTCGTCGAGGGTCCAGTAGATACAGTGCTCGGCATAGAACCCTGTCAGTACTATGGTGTCGACGCCGTCCTCTTTTAACCTGTCGAAATAGACTTTGTGTTCCTCGTATGGGGACATGCGCGTCTTGGGCAGGAAGTCATCTTCTGTCGGGATGGGACGCACACGGTGAAAGGCACATTCTTCTGGTGTGTAATCCTGTTCCTGACCTGGGCGCGTGTCTGCATACTGCATTGCCCAGCCTACGCTTTCGACGAAGTCACGTGCATCATCAATGAAGTCGGCAATATTTTGCGCTGTTTTATCCAAGTGTTGGGCATTGCTATGTTCAAAGGTGCCTTTTTTGAAATAAAGGCCAGGATCGCAGCTTGCCCTGTTCACGTCGATACCCAAGAATGCTATTTTCATAATGCAATGTAACAAAAACATTCCAGATACTTCCAGAATAAAATAAAAGGTGATTTTATTCAGTGGGTTAGGCTGTGTTGCCGGTGCTTTTTTATCAGGGGTTTCAGTAAAATGTTGACCTTATGATGAAGTATAGGGGCATAATATAGATTATGCAGATAGCCTATGTAAGCTCGAGTGAAAGCAGTAGTCCTGACTTTACGGATAATTACGCAAAGTTTTGTTTTCTCTGGTACGACCGCGTTGTTTTTATGGATGGTGGCAAGGCGATTAAATCAATTATTGAAAAAGAGAACTTATCAAAGAGGCGCCGCAACGACCTCACCGATGTAGCTTTGTCTTTTGATGCCTTCTTGTCACAGCAAAAAATGTCTGATCGTATCGAGGATGATGCCTTGAGAGGAAAGTTGAGTAGTTTTGGCAAGAAGCTGCATGATGAGACCGAGGAATTATGGGCTCTTGAGCAGGTCCCCTTTACTTTGCTGGTGGATCATATTCCTGAGAGAGAAGTACGGAGAATGGCTGATCATGGTCCTATCAGGACAAGTTCTTGGCGCGACCATGATGAGATGAGTCTTCACCAGCAGAAAAAGATTCAGGAGAAGACCGCTCTTAGTCAAGAACACTATAATATTCCTTTCCGCAATATTCACAATTGGGCCGTTTTAAATCAGAAGTTTGATTGTGAGTTTATTGGAGATCAATTTTCACAGGCCGGTATAGAGCTTGTCATGGAAGAGGTGGAAGATCTGTCCTCTGACGCTAATGGTGAAAAGAATTTGAGTTTAGGTGTGCAGCGGGTCCTGCAATTGAAGGTACCTTTGCTCAAAGAGATGAGTTGGGAGCGCGTTGTTGAACTTAAGAGAACAGGTGATTTTGATGCGCTCAGAACAAAGGCGACACATCTTTACAGCTTGCAAGGTAATACCCCGAAGAAGGCGGTGGAGGCTCTGAATGATGAAATACTTGCCGCTACGGATCTGTTTGTCGGCATGGCCGAGCCGCAAGTGCAAGTAATACATTTTAAGGCTATTGTAACTGTTCTTACGGCACCCGTGCCGTATCTGGGTAACTTTCTCGACGTTTTTAGTGACGCGAAAGAGGTTCATAAAGAAGAAAAACGAGAGCGGGATTTGAGGTGGTATTTCACGTTGAGAGAATTGGGTGGGGCAAACCTAAAGGTGGCTGACTAGATTTCTAATGTTTCCGGCTTTGCACCTGTGTTTTCGGCAACCAGTGTCTCTTCAGGGTCATTAATGTAAGTGCCGAAGTCATTGTCGAAATTCGGGCTGTAAACAGCAACATTTTCGTTGTACCCGCCCCAGGGCACTTCATTCTCGGCTATAAACTCAGTCTCGTTTACCAAGGTTTCTGACCCATTCAAAACATAGTATTGGCGGGTGTCTTCGGGTGAGAAATAAAGAATGCCTATACGGTGACCGCCTTCTTCACCGGGTTGTGCGTCATAATGCACGATCAGCATGTTCTCGGCTTCTATACCTAATTCGCGGGCGAGGGCATATTTCATTTTTGCTGCTTGCCAGTCAGGTAGGTCCATGTCATTCACGACTTGATTAACGACATCAAGTACATGCAGACCGCCTTCCAGCGTGGTTGCATCTTGCTCAAAGACACTTTCTCCTATGTCGTTAAGCGCGCCGTCTATGGCCTCGGTAATAGTGTTTCTGTGTATCCACGTGAAGAAGCCTTCCTCAACTTCGCCGGCTTCGATTGTAGCTTCATATTCAGCCAGTTTGGCTTCAGCTTCTTGTGGGTCCATTTCACCTAATCGGGGTTGCATGAAGAGCTTGAGTGTTTCCTGATTCATGAGGAGTCGGGCTCTGCTAGCGGATACTGGGTCGACGTAATTAACCTCTGATCTTTCTACCAACTGCCATGGATCGCCCTTTGCGACCTCTGTCGCGCCCATCAATTCATCAAAATATCTCTGGTCTCTTGCGTTCCAGAATTGGCGCGTAAGGCCGCTGATCTCTACCAAATTATCCGCGCGGTTGTGCCACCCGTTAATAAAAACAGCCTGACGTGGATCGGCGGCTACGATACGGTCGTAATTTGCCCGCTGTCGTTGTCCCATCTCACCTTCACCCAAAACTCCGTCGTTTCCGATTGCACGGTCGAGTAGTCTTTCGGAGGTGTTGCCACCGGAGTTAACGGCGATATCAAAAGCTGCAAATCTTTCGCCGTAATCGGCAATTTCACCAATATTGTTTTTGTCCCAGAATTCGCGTTTATAAAAGTCGAACTTAAAGGCTTCGAACGCCTCTGTGTCACCAGCCTGATAGAGTCTGTAAGCTGTTGCAAACGCTTCCGGATGGAATCTTTCGGCAATGCCATCAATTGTGCGGCCGCCCCTGTCCGCGGAGTTATTGGAATAGCCTCTCTCATGCGAAATTAGGATTTCGTATGCTTGTGCGTATGTACCGTCATATACAAATGGCTCGTTGCTCATGGGCATATTATGACGATTATATGTTAAAAAATTGCAAATATTAGAGGTTTTTGATTTGGTTGTATCCTCCGCTGACAGAGGGCTTTGTTGGTTTTTTGTTGTGGTGTTTGCGCCGTTTTTTCTTGTGAGTAGTTACGAGTTAGGGGCTGAGATATGTACCGGATCGTGTGATCATAAAGTTATGAGATTCTTGATCAGTATTTCCGCTTTATTAGTGTTATCAGGATGTGCAGGCACGATGGATGGTTATTCGTCATTTGCACAGCCATTGCAGTTTTCTCAGGCCCCGCAGAGTGAGCCAGCGCCAATCCGTAGTGGTCCTTGTCCAGGGTTTTCCAGTGGTCTTGCGGAGCTGGAATATGTAATGGCCGAACATAACAAAAACCTTTAGTCACTCTGCTTTTATCACTGTTTTCTTATGTGCGTAAAACGCACGGCCATATTGCGTTGCGGTACAAAAAGTAGCCTGTAAATTTTGATTTTTCAGCTAATACTCACTAAGCTTCTTCGCTCATAACAAGAACAAATAATAATTGAGTAAAAACACTTATCGTGGATATCGGTACAATAAATAATGCAGCGCAGCAGAATGCGCAGCCAGTAAAAATCAGGGATCATATCCGTAATACTTGGGCGGAGCTTACATTTGATCATGAGGATTTGTTTCTGGGCGGGGTACGTAACCCGTTACTTCCGCATAAGCCCGGTGACCCTTACTATATCTATATTTCCGACAAAGAAGACCTCACGGCGATGCGCACATATTACGCCGATGTCAGGGAAGGGCTCTTGGAGAAGATCAGGGGTGGCGCTCTTGATGGCGTATCAGAAGATGATGTTCTGGATATCGAAGTCAGGCATTTGCCACGTGATGAGGACGGGAAGATCAGTTTGCAGCCGCATGAACACGGTATTTTGCACATTCCATCGCGGGGCGTGAGTCCGCGCTTGGACAGATATTCAAAGGGTACGATCTATAATTGGGATAGTGCGTTCATGATCCGTGGCCAGATACAGGCCGGACGTGCCGATCTGGCCAGAGATATGCTGGATAACCTGCTTTACGAGATTGATCATTACAACGGGCCGTTGAACGCAAACAGTACATTTTGCCTTAGTATTAACGATGAAGGGGAGTTGGATAAACCCCGATCACAGTTGCCCTTGGTCGCGTCCAAGGTGTTGATGCTTTATCACAACTGGGATTTGCTCAAAAATCCGCCCGAGGAAGATAAGGTTGAATGGTTGAAACGGGCCTTACGTTCGACCGAGGACCATCATGGTCACTGGACGAGCGCGCCGCATTATGATGAGGCGACGGGTCTGTCGAAATTCAACACCAATCACACTAAACCGGGGGTTGAGGTTCTGCACGCCGAGCCCGAGCATTACCGTCAGGCGTATGATTCACTGGTGGAGATGTTCGAGCATAGCAAAGCCAGCACTGTTCCGCTGGAGAACAGGGATTATCAGGGGCGCAAAGATGCCTATTACGTGACCTTATATCTGGAGCGTGATGAGGACGGTAATCCTGTGCCGTATACGGCGGACCTTCAGACAGGGCAGATCACAGGTTTGACCGAAGACTTTTTCCGCGGTGACTGGGCTATGCGTGAAAGCGGTTTCGACCCGTCCAGACGTTTCGGGTTCATGAATGTTGATATTTCAAACCATTTGGCGGTGTGTCTGAATTGTTTTCGTAAGAAAATGGAAGATGATGTCGCCGATATGTACGGGATTCTCGCGAAAGAGGAGCCTGCCGTTCTGGAGTGGAAGCAAGGCCAAAGTAAATGGAAGGAAGCCGCACGGGATACTCAGGCGGCTATTCAGGAACATTTATGGGATGATGCTTCCGCGCAGTATGAAGGGGATGACCCATCGAACGCCAAGGACCCGATGCTTGCAGCGTTTCGCGATTTAAACGTTAACCCGCTGGCCGAGGAATTTAATATCGGGCGTTTTCGCCGTTATAACTTTATATCGGCGGCTGTTATTCCCCTTTGGACGGGGATTGCCAAGGATGAGCAAGCTGATCACATCATCCGCAATGTCTTGCCTTTGTATGAAGAAGAAAACGGATTGAGGACCAGTACCCGAGATGACACGGGGTGTCAGTGGGACGGGCCGATAAGCTGGTCGCCGAACGAGATTATGGCTGCTGAAGGCTCGGAACGTTACGGGTATTACCACACTGCCTTGCGCTTGCGGGTTAAGCGGTTAAAGGCGATTGAATCAGAATTCGACCGTACAGGCGCATTGTGGGAGAAAATGCATTCAATACGGGGAACAAACCAGACAGGGGACCTGATTGGTGCCGGAGTAGGGTATGCCGAGAATGACCGAGGTTTCGGCTGGACGATTGCCGAATATATTGACGGCTTGAGGTCTGTTGAGAGGCTGGTTCGTAAGATAAAGGGGTATCCGTTGCATGAGGCCAATATCACAACGAACTTTATGGTGAAAACCGAAGGGGTTGCGAGCCTTGCGAAAGATGATGATTTGGCGCCCGACGGTGTGGCAGCTTACCTGAATAGGCTCGGGTTCAACCAGTTGCATGACGAACAGCTAAAAGACAACGTTGCCAAGCTTTTGAAAGAAGACGCAGGTTCGCCTGTGCTTGCTTTGCATTAGTATTTCAAAGCTTTCGAAAAACAGATACCATTGAAAGATGTATTTGATTTACGTCACATATAATTCCCTCGATGAAGCCAAAAGCATCTCCCGATCTTTGATTGAGAACCGTTTAGCGGCATGCGCGAATATATTGCCAGCACATCAGTCTATGTATTGGTGGGAAGGCAAGATTGAGCAGGGCGAGGAAGTTGCGGTGATCTACAAGACTAAGCCTGCAGTTTTTGACCGCTTTAAAGACCACTGCGAGGAGCTGCACAGCAATGACGTGCCGTGCATCGTGGCGTTGCCCATCCATGACGGGCATAAGCCGTTTCTTGCATGGGTGGCGGAGCACACCGGGGAGGTCGTTTCAGACGAAAGTGAAAGCCAAGACGCGAAGCGAAACTGGATACTGGAATAAAGCGCGGTATTTGTATACCCTAATTTTATCCTTCTGTTTTTATTCATTTTTATTGACAGTTTATGCCTCTTGCGGCATAAAGCGCATGATTTCAAATTAAGGAATAGGAATTATGAGCAAAACTCTTGCACGACAAACAACATCCGCCAAACCGGCTGAAGTTGAAAAGAAGTGGATTATCGTGGATGCCGAGGATGTCGTTCTCGGTCGTCTGGCGTCTGTAGTTGCCATGCGTTTGCGCGGCAAGCACAAGCCTGACTTCACACCACACGTAGATGGCGGCGATAACGTTATTGTTATTAATGCTGATAAAGTTCGCCTTACAGGTAACAAACGTGATCAGGACATCTTTTACTGGCACACAGGTTACCCTGGCGGTATCAAGCAGCGTTCAAAAGGTCAGATCCTCGAAGGTCAGCACCCACAGCGCGTAGTTGAGAAAGCTGTTCAGCGTATGTTGCCTCGCGGTCCTCTGGGCTACAAGGTATTCAGCAACCTGCGCGTTTACGCCGGTACAGAGCACCCACATGAGGCACAGAAGCCTGAAGTGCTCGATGTTGCATCTATGAACCCTAAGAATAAGAGAGGCTAAGAACGATGGCCGATAAGAAAACAGAAAATACAGAAGAAGCTGTAAAAGACCTGAAAGCTTTGGGTGATGCAGTAAAAGTTGAAGCTGATGCTCAGGAAACTAGAGCTGAAGCAGCACCAAGCGACGAAAACGCTCCTAAAGAGCGTGTTCAGGTTCTGGACGCTCAGGGCCGTGCATATGGTACAGGTCGTCGTAAAGACGCTGTTGCCCGTGTATGGATCAAGCCGGGTTCAGGTAAAGTTGTCGTGAACGGCCGTGATCAGGCAGTTTACTTCGGTCGTCAGACACAGCGTCTGGTTCTGAACCAGCCATTCCTGATTGTAAATGGCGTTAACAAGTTCGATGTTATCTGCACAGTGAAGGGCGGCGGTTTGTCCGGTCAGGCCGGTGCGGTTCGTCACGGTATTTCCCGTGCGCTTGAGAACTTCGACCCAGAGATGCGTCCTGCTTTGAAGAAAGCCGGTATGCTGACACGTGATGCACGTATTGTTGAGCGTAAGAAAGTTGGTAAGCACAAAGCGCGTCGTACCAAGCAGTGGGCGAAACGTTAACCTAAAGAGATTTGTGATCTCCTCTACCAAAGGTTCACAAGATACGAAAACGCTCCAGCCTATCGGTTGGAGCGTTTTTTCTTTAGTCGCTTCTGACTTTGACGTAAGAGCCGGGTGCGGGTTCTATCGGTTTTTTGATTTTGCGCGCTGTGACTTTTGAACCGCTTTGCGTCTTCAACCATTTATGCCAATCGGGCCACCATGATCCGCTGGTTTCTTTGGCGCTTTCGAACCAAGCTTGTGGGTTTCTAGGCGTTTTTTCGGCGCTCCAATAGCAGTATTTCTTTTTCTCAGGCGGGTTTACTACGCCTGCGATATGGCCTGAGGCGGCGAGGGTGAATTTAATCGGCCCTTTAAATAGCTGCGTTGTTTGGTATGTCGCTTTCCACGGGGCGATATGATCGTCTTTCGTGGACAGGAAGTAACTCGGGGTTTTGATTTTTGTCACGTCAATATCAACGCCATCGATTTTGAGCGCGTTCGGCACAGGTAACAAGTTGTCACGGTACATGTTCC
>JAUIIA010000001.1 GCA_030432025.1 Alphaproteobacteria bacterium | reverse complement strand
AGCGGCATTCCCGTCCAACCGGACATGATGGTGATCACCTTGTAGGGGAAGGGGGTCACCCCCGCCGTCAGCACTGCCCAGAACCCTAGATCGTTGAACCGCTCGGAGAATTCCGCCATCGCGTCGGCGTAATTCGCACTATCCCACACATCATCAGGGGCAGGGGACTTGCCGAAGCCCTGAAAATCAACCAGCACATGGTCGCCGATTTTGGGCAGTGATTGCGCCATAGGCAGCAGTGACGCATGACTTTGTCCCCAGCCATGACCCCAGAACACCGTCAATGGCGCGGTGTCGTCCTGATTTTTGATGGTATGGCTATAAATATCCTGTGACATCGGCTGCGCAGATGGTTAAAATACGAGTTCAAATAGATGTCTATCAAGCTTCTTGTCTAAAACCAAGAGCTCTTGCCGCAACACCAACCGTAAAAGGTTTCGGATTTAAATGAGTAATAAGAAAACAGTCGCAGTGTTTTTTGGCGGTCGGTCCCCCGAACATGACGTGAGCGTCGTGTCGGGCTTGCAGATTCTCAATGCTATCGACCGTTCTGCATACGAAGCTTTTCCTGTCTATATTACGCCTGAGGGCGAGTGGCTGGTCGGCGATGTGTTGAAGGATCGCGGTGCGTATCTCTTAAGTGAAGACGCTCTAAAGTCGACGACCCGTGTAACGCTCGACCTGAAGCCCGGCCCCTGTGGCCGTTTGGTGCCTCTGAAAAAAGGCCTGTTCGGCGGCGGGAAGATTATCGAGTTTGATGTCGCTGTGCCGAGCTTTCACGGCTCATTTGGCGAGGATGGTAATATTCAGGGCTTGTTCGAATTTGCAGGCGTGCCTTACGCGGGCATGCGCACGATGGCGTCTGCCGTCCTTATGGATAAGGGCGCAACCAAGAAGGTTCTGCAGGGCGCGGATATCCCGGTTTTGCCATACACTATGATTTACCGCCCTGATCAGGGTTTCATGATTGATGAAAATGTGCTCGCCGAAGAGGTCAAGGAGATTGGTTTCCCTCTTATCGCCAAGCCATCGCATCTTGGCAGTTCCATCGGTGTGGCGAAATGTGATGATGTGCAGGAGCTGCGCGCAGCCCTTCCCACGATCTTTGAATTTGATGATGCGGCAATCGTAGAGCCGTTTGTCGAGAATCTTGTTGAATATAATGTCGCGGTTTCCAAAGCCTTTGGGCAGATCAGGCTGTCCGCAATTGAACGTCCTAAGGCGACAGATGAATTGCTTGACTTCAAGCAAAAATATCTGTCAGGCGGAGATGGCAAGACGGGCGATAAAACCGGCGGCACAAAAGATATGGGCACGATCAGCGAAGGAATGCTCTCTCTGACGCGTGAACTTAACCCCGAGCTACCGCCCGAAAAAGCGGAAAACATCAGGGCATGGGCGATCAATATGTTCAAAGCTGTCGAGGGCACGGGTGCACCGCGTATCGACTTTATCGGCAATTCCGAAACGGGTGAACTGTGGTTGAATGAGGTCAATCCATGGCCCGGTTCCATCGGATACTTCTTGTGGGAGGCGGCTGAAGATTCCGTGATGTTCACCGAATTGATGACGGCCTTGATCGAGGAATCGTTTGTCGAAGCGAAAAAGCGCAAGATGCCTAAAGACCCTGTGCCTAAAGAAGCACGCCTGTTCAAGAGGGCATCGTAATGGCGGCTAAGAAGAAATCCAGAGGCACACGCCAAAGCACAATGAGGACGGGTAACAAGCGCCGCAAAGGTGCACTCTCTGTCGTTATCCCTTGGGTGAAACGCTTTGGTGCTGTTCTTGGTGTGCTCGTCGCGGTGATCTGGATCGGCTCGTGGCTGGTCTTGAGCGGCACGGTCGAGCGCGCAGGCAACTGGGTGCAAAATTCAATGCTGCTGGCATCCGCCGATATGGGCTTGGCCGTTGAAAATGTTCTGGTGGAGGGGCGCGTAGAGGCCGACTCCAATGTCATCATGGCGATCATCAATATTCAAAAAGGTGACCCGCTTCTGTCGTTCAATCCGCATGAGGCGCAGCATTTGATTGAGCAGGTTAGCTGGATCAAATCCGCACAAGTGGAGCGCCGCTGGCCTGATACAATCTATATCGGCCTGCAGGAAAAGAAGCCCGTCGCACTCTGGAAAAGCGGCAATGACGTTAAGTTGCTGGACCAAACGGGTGAAGTGATCGCGGCGGAAACAGGCAAGATCAGTAAGTTCAAAAACCTGATCGCGGTGTCGGGTAAAGGTTCCCGCGATACTGTGGCCGAATTGCTGACAGACCTGTCCGAGCATAAGGATCTTCGTAAGCGTATTGCGCTGGCATTACGTGTTGGTGAACGCCGCTGGGATCTGGGCACGGATAACGGCGTAAAAATCAAAATCCCTGAAGATGATCAGGCGAAAGCGCTCGAAAGACTTGCGCGCGCGCAGGAGGAAGATGCGCTGCTGGATCAGGATATCACCGAGATTGATATGCGCGAAAAAGACCGGATCAGCATCCGTACCGCGCCCGGAAAGATTCAGGAATATAAAGCCAACATGAATAAGTCCGCCGCCGACACGTCCAAAACATCAGAAAATATTTAAGTTCATCCTGCGTCTATGAAACACAAAGCGTCCTCCAAATTAAAAGGCTCCCTGCTGGCTGCGCTCGATATCGGTTCGAGCAAGATTGCGTGCTTTATCGGTCGTATGGTCGATGATGAAGGCACCTATGAAGTGCTGGGTGTCGGGCATTATGCGTCCAAAGGCATCAAGAACGGCGCGATTGTTGATCTGGAGGCCGCCGAAGCGGTGATCCGCCAGACCGTCCACGCCGCTGAAAATATGGCGGCCGATATTATGAAGGGCTATCCCTTACGCGAAGTGATCGTAAACCTTCCCGGTGTCCATGCCGCAAGCCATGGCTATACATCCGATGTGCAGGTTGCCGGGCACGAAGTGACGGATAACGATATCCGCCGTGTGCTTGCAAAAGCGCAGGAGCAAGTAATCAGCGATGAGTATGAGTTGATCCACACCATCCCCGTTGATTTTCGCATTGACGGTAATAGCGGTATTCAGGACCCGCGCGGTATGCACGGGCAGGAAATGTCCGTCGACATTCATATGGTCACGGGCGACATGGGGCCGCTACAAAATATGGCAACGGCGATCGAGCGTTCGCATCTCGATATCACCGCCCTTTGTGTCTCCGCGTATTCTGCGGGCCTTGCCTGTCTGGTTGAGGATGAAATGGATTTGGGCTGTACCGTTATCGATATTGGCGGCGGTGTAACCTCGTTCGCTGTGTTCCAAAACGGACAGATGATTTTCAGCGATGCGGTGCCGCTGGGTGGTATCAATATCACCAACGATATTGCCAAAGGCCTGACGACGTCGATGCAGGATGCTGAGCGCCTCAAACATCTCTACGGTCACGCGATGGCGGGTGATCTGGATGAAAACGAATTGATTGATGTGCCGAAGCTGGGTGAGGAAGGGCATAGCTATAACCATGTTCCTCGCTCATTGCTGATCGGAATTCTGCAGCCTCGTGTAGAGGAGATTTTCGAACTCGTCCGCGCCAAATTAAATGACAGCGGCCTCGGCAATGCGATCGGACGCCGCGTTGTTTTAACGGGTGGCTGCAGTCAGATACCGGGCGTAAAAGATCTCGCACAACACGTATTGGATAAGCAGGTGCGTTTGGGGAAACCAATCCGCCTCACGGGATTGCCCGATGCGGTCAGTGGTCCGGCCTTTGCTACGACGGCGGGATTGTTCACCTATATCGCCCAACGCAGCGATGAGATGCCCGCACAAATCATGGCAACCGCGGACCAAGGCAGTCTTTTTGAGCGTATCCGCATGTGGCTCAAAGAAAACTGGTGAGTTTGACATAACTTAAAAAAATCTTTATCACTGGCGGCTTGTTTAAGCATGGAAAGCAGCAATGTTCAGCAAGCCTTTAGGACAATCTTTCTGGCGCAATGCTATGGGGGTAACCCTTAGCAGTCGTTTGAAGTTTAACAGCAGCTCTCGAATGGTGTTTGCCGCCGCACTATTTTCGACCAATGATGCGAGCAATAGCGGCCTGTCATGGTGGCATGTTGGTAAACAGACCAGCAAGATGATCGCTAACAGGCATCTCATGAAATCGTTGTTCCATTTAATCAACGAAATAGATGATATCGTGGATGGTATGAGCGCGGACGAGCGCTTGGCCGCGGGAGACGCAGATGTTGGAAATACAATGTCTCAGTTCTTGATGAATGAGGATGTTTGCGTCCCGGCTTATCATGAGACCATCAAAAAAATCGGTGAATCAGGTTTGGTATCGTACGAAGAGGAGGTGGCATTTAGTAATTTATATGCCGTTCTTATTCGCGAAGGTGCGCGCGCTGAAAAGCAGCACTTGTTGACAGGATCAGTCAGGAGCCGCGAAGGTGTTACGGAAGCGAATCTAAGGTTGGCGGAAGTGGTTGGTGTGCACGTGTTACAACATGGTGTAGCAAATCCAGAGGTGCAAAGCTTATCGAAAGAACGTGGGTTACTCTATGGCGACATACCGCGCATCTTTCCTGATGCGGCGGCTTTGAGCCGTCTGGCGGAGATGATTGATGATATGGGGGATGTGTTTGTTGATTTGGAAAATGAGATCAAGACAGGAATAATTGCGCCGAATACGGTGTTGTGCAAGTTACACGCACGGGGCAATCTGTATGACAATGACGGTAATCTTAATCCTGAAATGGCGGCGTTTTATGAACGACATAAAAATGATCGGGAGACGATCCTGTTTCATCAATATCCTGAAATTCTGCAAGAGGCGATGGGGGATCTGGGCGATGATTTCATGTCCAGAGCTGCGACGTTAAGTCCAAGGCATCGTGATTTTCTTACCTTGTGGTGGGATGTAACTGTAGAAGATGGTTTGCGCTCGACTGTACATCCGGATGTTGTTTTCAAGGCGCAGCGTCATGCTAAAGACACGGCAAAAACATATGAATCCTACGAAAGACAACTTTAAAGTTATCCACAAGATGGTGTGTATCAATTGTGCACAGGCACAAGCTGTGGTGTTTATCCTGAAAAGTTGAATCAGATGAGTCACTTATCGTGATTCTTTGCAAAAACGTCTGAGCGGGTGCTAGACTCATTTTAAGGGTTTTGAGCGAAAACCCTGTGAATCCTTACCAATTTTCGCTTTTCGTCACGAAAATTGTCTCATACACTTAACCAAACCTACCGCATTACTTGTTTCAATTTGAGTTTTGCAACTTTCTTCGGGGACCAACAGCTATGATCAATATCAAGATGCAGCAACAGCCTACGGACGTGAACAAGCTATCACCCAAAATTATCGTGGCCGGTATCGGCGGCGCGGGTGGAAACGCCGTAAACAACATGATCTCTTCCGGCTTGGAAGGGTGCGAGTTTCTCGTCTGTAATACAGACGCGCAAGCGCTCGAAAATTCGATGTGTGAGCGAAAGGTGCAACTCGGTGTTGGTGTAACAGGCGGTCTTGGTGCTGGTTCGAAGCCTGAAGTCGGGCGCGCCGCGGCCGAAGAGTCGTTAGAAGAGGTTTTACAGCATTTCGAAGGTGCCAATATGGCGTTCATCACTGCCGGTATGGGCGGTGGTACAGGTACGGGTGCCGCACCTGTGATTGCCAAGGCTTGTCGTGAGCAAGGGATCCTGACCGTTGGTGTCGTAACAAAGCCGTTCCACTTCGAAGGGTCGCACCGCATGAAATCAGCCGAAGCCGGAATCGAAGAGATTCAGGATTACGTTGATACATTGATCGTGATTCCAAACCAGAATTTGTTCCGTGTCGCGAATGAGAAAACAACATTCGCAGACGCATTCCAAATGGCAGACAGTGTACTTCAAGCAGGCGTGCGTGGGGTTACCGATTTGATGGTCCGTCCGGGGCTTGTGAACCTCGACTTTGCCGATATCCGTACAGCGATGCTGGAGATGGGTAAGGCGATGATGGGTACAGGCGAGGCCGAAGGCGATAAGCGCGCAATTGAAGCCGCCGAAGCCGCCATCAACAATCCGCTTCTCGACGATGTGTCGATGAAAGGCGCACATGGCGTCATCATCAACGTCACAGGCGGAATGGATATGACATTGTTCGAAGCTGACGAAGCTTGTAACCGTATTCGCGACGAAGTGGATCCGGAAGCAAACATCATCTTTGGTGCAACATTCGACGAAACTTGCGAAGGCAAGATGCGCGTATCGATTGTTGCAACGGGTATCGACAAGGAAGCCGAAGGTCAGCGCCGTGGTGGTGGCTCGGGTTCTAGTTCCGGCCCCAGTATCAGCAGCAACAATGATGTGAATTCCCGCACTAAACTTGAGCGTGCTACGCCGAATGTTGCGAGTTCAACCGATACGTCTTCTGCGCCAACAGCACAAAGACCGCCTGCTTTCATGTCCGCACAAAGCGTGCAGGAAATCAAAGCGCCTGCGCCTTTGACACCTGCTGAGAAAATAGCGGCAGGCTCAGCGAATAAGCCATTGCGCGAAACAGAAATCGACATGTTTGAGCAGCGTGAGTTTGCTGAAACAACAGGTGAAACTGAAAGCATCCCGCAAAATACAGCCCTGCGCGGTACTTTGTATAAGGACTCTTTCATCCCTCCCGCACCCGTAGAGGTCGAGCAAACAGAAACAGCAGGCACAGCGTCCTACATCTCCAGCTTTCATGGTGAGCATGTACCGCAAGATGTGCCTCAGCAGGAGCAGGTTCAACCTTCTTCCGGCTTGAAGCTTAATCCGCCTAAAGTGCCGACACCGACACAAAAGAAGCGCTCTCCGTCATTGTTTGAACGCATCACAGGCTCGGTTCAGGACCATATCGAAGGGCTTACAGGCAGTGGTCACGATGTCCAGCGCCAACGTATGGCTCCGACAGCGACAGCTGGTGCGCCTAAGCCTCTAACGGGCCAAAATACTGGTCCGGCACAAGGCAGCTTGAATATTGATTCTTCGTCCAAGCCATCTTCGGGCGGCTCTGAAGACCTGGATATTCCGGCATTCTTACGTCGTCAGGCCAACTAAGGCACTGATGAATTTAAGTTTTATGTGATCTCTCCAAGATCGTGAAAACTAGGCTCAGCTTATTAAAGCTGGGCCTCTTTTTGTGCATCTGCACAGAATGTAACAAAGCGCAATAAAGCGTGATTTGAGCTTAAACCAGAGATTCCTTATATAATTGTAGAAATAACGGTTTTAGGAATTTCATGCAAAATACAATCAAATCAAGCGTTTCTCTAAACGGTGTCGGTCTGCATTCCGGCAAGGATATCAATCTGGTGCTGCACCCTGCTGAAGAAAATGCAGGTATCGTATTCGTGCGTACGGACATTTCTGACAAAAATAACGTTATTCCGGCACTGTGGAACGCTGTTGCTGATACACAGCTTTGCTCCGTCATCGCCAACGAGGATGGTGTAAGCGTCGGTACAATCGAACATCTTATGTCTGCGCTGCGCGGTTTGAATATCGACAACGTCCGCATTGAACTGAATGGTGCCGAAGTTCCCGTTATGGATGGCAGCGCAATGCCGTTTGTTGAATTGATTGAAGGTGCGGGTATCGAAGCGCAAAGTGCTCCACGTAAAATTATCCGTGTCCTTAAAGACGTAACTGTCGAAAAAGACGGCAAGCGCGTAACGCTTTCGCCTGCGGATGGTTATGTGTTCGGCGGAGAAATCGAATTTGATCACCCTGAAATCGGCGCACAGAATTACGAAGTTCAGCTTTTGAACGGTAATTTTCGTCACGACATTGCCGAAGCCCGCACATTCGGTTTCTTGAAAGAAGTTGAATGGATGCGCTCTCAAGGTTTGGCTCTTGGTGGTTCTTTGGATAATGCGATCGTTTTGAACGATGACGGCGTTATGAACCCGAACGGTCTTCGTTTTGATGATGAATTCATTCGTCACAAATTGTTGGATGCTATTGGTGATCTCTATCTTGCAGGTGCTCCGATCATGGGTGCTTATGACGGTTACAAAGCCGGTCACGAGATGAACAACCTGATTCTGCACGCTTTGTTTGCTGATGAAAGTGCTTATGAAATCGTCGAATTACATGATTTCATGCCGCATGGTGCCGAGCAGCCGCAAGCAGAAACCGTTTCCGCTTAATTTCCCCTTTATAAAGGCCGATAGACGTGATTGCAGGCTTTAAATCTGCGTCGATGCAGGCTATTTTTAAGCATGCAAAATAATCGAATCTCTACTATGCGCGTTTTATCTCTTTTCTTGGTGCTGCCGGGCCTTGTGGCTCTGGGCGCATGCTCGTCCAGCGGTGAAAAAGAGCCGCCGCAAATAGAAGAGTCTGTGGACGTTCTGTACAATCAGGCCGCAAAAGCTCTGGATGATAAGAACTATCGTCAAGCCACGCGCTTGTTCGAGGAAGTCGAACGTCAGCACCCGTATTCACAATGGGCAACACAGGCACAGCTTATGGCTGCTTTTGCCTCCTATCAGGATCAGCGATACGAAGAGGCGATTATCGCACTTGATCGCTTTATTGAGCTACACCCGGGTAACAAAGACATTGATTACGCACATTACCTAAAAGCGCTTTCTTATTACGACCAGATTTCCGATGTGGCGCGTGACCAGGCGATGACCCAAGAAGCCCTGCGCGCTCTGGATACACTCATTCGCCGTTTCCCCGACAGTAAATATGCTCGTGATGCCGGACTAAAACGTGACCTGACTTTTGACCACTTGGCCGGAAAAGAGATGGAAATCGGTCGCTATTATTTGCGCCGTAACCAGTTAAACGCGGCCATCAACCGCTTCCGTGTCGTGATTGAAAATTACGAAACAACAACCCATACGGCCGAGGCCTTGCACCGTTTGGTCGAGGCGTATCTGACGCTGGGGCTGAAAAATGAGGCGACTCAAGTTGCGGCCGTTCTCGGTCACAACTATCCGGGTAGCAAGTGGTACAAGCGCAGCTATGATTTGCTCGATGATCAGGCGCGTAAACAGTTGATTGACGAGCGTGGCTATGTAGAACGCACGGTCGATACTTTATTCAAACCCTAAACCGTTGAGGTCACCTGCATGCTGACCGCTCTGCGTATACAAAATGTAGTTCTGATTGAAGCACTCGAAATCGATTTTCGAACGGGGCTATGTGCGTTAACGGGTGAGACAGGTGCAGGTAAATCCATTCTTCTTGATTCTTTAGGCTTGGCCATTGGCGCACGTGCGGACAGCGCATTGGTGCGCAAAGGCGCGGAGCAAGCACAAGTCAGCGCAACATTTGAAATCGCCCCTGACCATCCTGCATATACTATCCTGACCGAAGCCGATATCACGGTTGAGCAGGGAGAAGACTTGATTCTGCGTCGCTCCCTCACGCCCGATGGTCGCTCTAAAGCCTATATCAATGACCAGAGCGTGAGCGCAGGGCTAATGCGCAGTGTCGGCGACACTCTTATTGAAATTCATGGCCAGTTCGATACCCAAGGGCTGCTTAACCCATCTACTCATCGTCACATGCTGGATGAATATGCTGAGATTCCGTCATCACCGCTTAAGTCATGGGATGCGTGGCAAAATGCTCAGCGTGAGATGCAAGCTTTAAGGGAGCGCACAAGTGCGTCCAAAACTGAGGAAGCCTACTTACGCGAAGCGTTGGAAGACCTCGATAAGCTCGACCCGCAAACAGGTGAGGAAGAGGAGCTGGCGGGTTTACGTGAACGCTTGATGAATCGGGAGCAAGTTCTGGAAGGGTTGAATGCGGCTTACCATGCACTTAACGGCGAGCATGATCCGGTGCGCAGTGCATGGGGCACGCTGGAACGCATTAGTGATAAAATCGGTCCGCAGGCCGACCCCATTATCGATGCGCTCGACCGTGCGTCATCTGAAATTCAAGACGCGGTTGCCAATATTCAAAGCCTCTCTGCCGATTTAACCGAAAGCGATCATGACCTTGAAAGCATTGATGACCGTTTGTTCGGGCTTCGCGCACAAGCCCGTAAACATAATTGCGAAGTCGATGAGCTGCCGCAAATTCGCGAGCAGCTCGCGCAAAAACTCAATGAGATTGAACATGCTGATGACGCGCTCGCCGACGCGATTAAAAAGGTTGAGCAAGCCAAGTCTGCATATGAAACCGAAGCACAGGCAATCCATGAAAAACGTAAAAGTGCGGCTATGAAACTGGACGGCTTAGTGGCGCAGGAATTACCGCCGCTCAAACTCGAAAAGGCACGCTTCGAAACCCATATCGAAATTCTGCCCGAGGATGATTGGGGGGCGCATGGCATGGACCGTGTGCGTTTCCTTGTGGCCACTAACCCCGGCGCGGAAGCAGGACCACTGAACAAAATCGCATCGGGCGGGGAGATGTCGCGCTTCATGCTCGCGCTTAAAGTTGTTATGGCCGAAGTCGGAACGGCTGATACGCTGATCTTTGATGAGGTTGATGCAGGTATCGGCGGCGGCACAGCGGATGCAGTCGGTGAGCGTTTGAGTCGCCTTGCATCGGACAAACAAATTCTCGTCGTCACGCACGCGCCGCAAGTAGCTGCGCGCGCAAGCCATCACTGGATTGTGCAAAAGGATGGTGATGACGTTATCCGCACCAGCATTATTCCGCTCGAAGATCCGCAAAGCCGCCGCGAAGAAATCGCGCGCATGCTGGCGGGGGCAACGATTACCGAAGAGGCCCGCGCGGCAGCGAATAAACTTCTCGAAGTGAGTGAAGCGGCATGACAACACACGACATGCTTGCCAAACTTGATGCACAAGTGCGTCACGCCGAATTGGTGCGCGATATCAAAGCTCATGACGAAAAATATTATCAGGACGATGCGCCCGAAATCTCCGATGCAGAATACGACAAGCTGCGCAAAGAGCTAGAGCACATTGAGGCCGAATTCCCCGAACTGATTACCAAGGATAGCCCGACGCAAAGCGTCGGCGCAGCACCGAGCAAAGGGTTCAAAAAGGTGCAGCACGCTGTGCCGATGCTCTCGCTCTCTAATGTCTTTAGCGAAGAAGACGTTGATGATTTCCTAACCCGTATTCGTAAATTCTTAGGGCTTTCGGAGAGCGACGCTGTAGACATTGTTGCAGAACCGAAAATCGACGGGCTTTCATGTTCCTTGCGATATGAGAACCGCAAGCTGGTTCTTGCAGCGACGCGTGGCGATGGCGCGGAAGGTGAAGACATCACCGCCAATGTCATGACCATTGATGAAATCCCGAAGACATTACCCGATGATGCGCCGGACATTCTGGAGGTGCGCGGTGAGATCTACATGTCCCGCAAAGATTTCAAAGCTCTGAATGAAGCACAAGAAGAAGCGGGTAAGCCCGTCTTTGCTAACCCTCGTAACGCAGCCGCGGGCAGTGTCCGTCAACTGGATTCAACAGTCACCGCCAACCGCCCGATCCGCTTTTTTGGCTATGCCCTGGGGCAGGTGAGTGAAAGCTTTGCGGATTCGCATTATAAGATTCGGGAGAAGCTCTCCGCATGGGGGATTCCTGAAACGACATTCCAGCTCTGCGCATCCAAAGACGATATCATGCAGCACTATCAGGATATTCTCGAAAACCGTGCTGATCTGGATTACGAAATTGACGGTGTAGTTTATAAGGTCAACCGCCTCGATTATCAGGAACGTCTCGGTTTTGTTTCCCGCGCTCCACGTTGGGCAACGGCGCATAAATTTCCCGCTGAACAAGCCATCACAAAACTCAACGCAATCGATATTCAGGTCGGGCGCACAGGCGCACTGACCCCCGTTGCACGGCTCGAGCCTATCACGGTGGGTGGTGTCGTTGTCTCCAACGCGACGCTTCACAACGAAGACGAGATAGAGCGTAAAGATATCCATATCGGCGATACGGTCGTGATCCAGCGTGCAGGCGATGTGATCCCACAAGTTGTAGAAGCATTGAAAGACAAGCGTCCGAAGGATGCGCAGAAATTCGAGTTCCCGCATACATGCCCCGTGTGTGGTTCCGCCGCCATTCGTGAAGGGGATGATGTGGTCCGCCGTTGTACTGGCGGCCTGATCTGTGATGCACAGGCCGTCGAGCGCTTGAAGCATTTCGTCTCCCGTCTTGCATTCGATATCGAAGGGCTGGGTAGCAAGATCATCGAACTGTTCTGGGAAAAAGAAATCCTCAAAACCCCCGCTGATATTTTCCGCCTCAAGGATAAAAACGATGACGGGGAGATCGAACCGCCATTGCAAACATGGGAAGGGTGGGGCGAAAAGTCGGTTGCGAATCTGTTCGATGCGATCGAGGAGCGTCGAACAGTCGATTTTAACCGCTTTATCTATGCGCTCGGCATTCGTCAGGTCGGCGAGGCTACGGCCAAACGACTCGCCGCTACTTACACGAATTTACCGACACTCAAAAGCGCAATGAAAGACGCGCAAGATCATGAGAATAGCGCGTTTGAGGATTTGCTGAATATCGAGGATATCGGCCCGGCCGTCGCCGAGGACCTGATCGCCTTCTTTGCGGAAACGCATAATGAGGAAGTCCTCAGCGATCTCGAAAACCTGCTTGCTATTAAGCCGTATGATGCGCCGCAAGCTTCCGACAGCCCCGTTAGCGGCAAGACGGTCGTCTTCACGGGCACGTTGGTCACCATGACTCGCGCGGAAGCCAAAGCAAGAGCAGAAAGTCTCGGCGCGAAAGTGGCCGGATCGGTTTCAAAGAAAACGGATTACGTTGTTGCGGGCGCGGATGCGGGATCGAAGCTCAAAAAAGCAAAGGACCTCGAAGTGGAGGTCCTTTCGGAAGATGACTGGAATAGTCTCGTAAATTCTTAAACAGCGTCGTTTTGATCGCGTAAAGCGTAAAGCTTATCCATCGCACGCTCGATCTCAGGCGGATAGTCACGGCGTTCGATAAACTCGCCACCACCGGTATTGCGTGTCATTGATTGTTCAAGCGCCTTTGTCAGCAGTTCGGCAATCTTCAAATCACCTTGATCCAATGACAATTCAAGCGCAGACAAAATGCGGTCGCTTAAACGGATAAAATCTTTGTCTTGGTCTTCCATGCGGGTAAATCTCCAACTAAATAACTGCTAATAATGTGCCTGTTTATTAGAACGGTTTCAAGGTCTCGGGACGCTCAATAATCGTTTCTTTGATCATTGCATAAAAGTCGTTAAAAAATTCATCGCGAATTTCGTCCGTTTCCATCAGAATTTCGTGATGTGCGCCTTTGAGGGTTTTAAAAGTGCAGCGCTGCAAATGCTTTGCTGCGGCTTCTATGCGGTCATTATCAACCAAATGCTCTTTTTCAGCGGCGCAGATCAAAAAGCTCTTATCAATTGCGCTCAGGAAATCCTTCTTATTCACATCAGCACAGGCTTTCAAAGCATTGTGCAGCCACCCGTATGTCGGCGATCCGACTTGTAATTCAGGCTTGTGCTCGAACCATGCAGTGTGAATTTTTACCCGTTCCGGGTCGCTGCAAAGCGCTTCACAGCCCTGAAAAGGCCGCATATCCTTAGTCCAGTCAGAACCACCGGCTATGTACGACTTGCCCATTAGGGCGTTTAAAGTGCCACTGAGCGCCATGAGTGCGCTATTTGGAATGTTCTTGACCTTTTGTATCCCCATCAGCGGGGCGATGAAGCCGGCGCATTCGAACATGTCTGGGTATTTATGTAAGTATTTCAATCCGATAGTCGCGCCCATGGAGTGGCCGAGCATCGCCATCGGAATGCGGCCCACATCAGGGTGAACACAGGCATGCTTCACATATTGGGTGATGAAATAGCGGAAATCCTCAACATCCTCGTCAAAGCTGGCTCCGTGGCGTTTTTGCGGGTTCTTTAAATAGCGTTCTGATGCACCTTGCCCATACCAATCCAATGTCCAGAAAGCGAGGTTTTTGGACAAACATGTACGTGCAACTTCATAGTATTTCTCGGCAAATTCGCTTAATCCCGGCAGACATACGACAACGGCGTCGGGGACGCTATCTTTTGGAAACACAGAGCCAAAGCGGATTTTGCGCTCTCCATTAGCGGTAGGGCGCTTGAAATGATGCCAGCGCCAGCCTTCCGGCTCGGAAAAGCGTTCTTCCAACTGTGGTGGAGTATCGTCAGTGTTGCCCATAAAGTATCTTGAATTTACCCTAATATATAAGAGTGCCCTAAACAGGTTAAAGAACTACAAATGTATGACGGGTAGGGGCGGATATCCAGAACTTATTCCAGGGCCTTAATGATATCTTCGGTCATCTTTTTGGCGTCATCCAGCAACATCATTGTGTTATCACCGAAAAAGAGCGGGTTATCGATACCGGCATAGCCTGAGCCAAGCGAGCGTTTGACGAACAGAACCGTCTTGGCTTTTTCAACATCCAGAATAGGCATGCCGTAAATCGGCGATGTGGAGTCGTTCTTGGCCGCTGGGTTTGTAATATCATTCGCGCCAATTACATACGCCACATCGGCTTGCGCGAATTCGCGGTTGATATCTTCCATTTCGAATACTTCGTCATATGGCACGTTTGCTTCGGCCAGAAGCACGTTCATGTGACCTGGCATCCGCCCTGCAACGGGGTGGATGGCATATGTGACGTCAACGCCTTCATGTTTCAGCATATCCGCCATCTCACGCAGAGCATGTTGCGCCTGTGCCACGGCCATGCCGTAACCGGGGATAATGATGACTTTGGACGCGTTTTTCATGATATAGGCTGCATCTTCAGCAGAGCCGATCTTGGCATTGCGGTCACCGTGGTCGTCGTTACCTCCCGCAGCTTGTTCGCCGCCAAAGCCGCCGAGAATAACGCTGATGAAGGAACGGTTCATACCCTTACACATGATATAGGACAGGATCGCACCTGACGCACCGACAAGTGCACCTGTGATGATCAGCAGGTTGTTATGCAGTGTGAAACCGATACCCGCAGCTGCCCAACCGGAGTAGGAGTTCAGCATAGACACGATCACGGGCATGTCCGCACCGCCGATCGGGATAATGATCAGCACGCCGATCGCCATGGAAAGCAGTGCAACAATCCAGAAAATAAAGCTGCTTTCGGTGATGCACAGGATCGCAATCAGTAGCAGCAGCGCTATACCTAGGATCGCATTCATAGCGTGCTGGCCTTCGAACGTAATCGGTTTGCCCGACATACGCCCTTCCAACTTTGCCCACGCGATGATCGAACCTGTAAAGGTAATCGCACCGATGGCAAGGCCCAGGGACATTTCTACCATACTGGCAAACTTGATATCGCTCTTCGTTCCGATACCGTAAGCTTCGGGGTGATAGAACGCCGCCGCCGCAACACAAACGGCTGCCAGACCGACAAGCGAGTGGAAACCCGCCATCAACTGCGGCAATTCGGTCATATCAATCGTTTTGGCAATATAGGTTCCGATGGAACCGCCAATCGCGATCGCCAACAAAATCCAGAACGTTCCGCCAACCTGCGGCAGCAACAAGGTCGTGACAATGGCCAGAGCCATGCCGATCATACCGAAATTCAGGCCCTGACGAGCTGTCTCGGGGTGAGAGAGGCCGCGAAGTGCGAGAATAAATAATACCGATGCTGCGATATAAGCAAGGGGGGCAAGCGTGACCATCGGTTACGAACCTTTCTTTTTAAACATGCTGAGCATGCGGCGGGTGATAATGAAGCCGCCGAAAATATTGATAGAGGCGAAGATTACCGCCAAAAACCCGATCAGGTTAAAGCCAGCACCGACGGGAACAACCGCCATAATCGCGCCGACGATAATCACGGATGAAATCGCGTTGGTAATACCCATAAGCGGGGAGTGCAGTGCAGGCGTAACGCGCCAGACCACGTAATAGCCGACAAAACAGGCCAGAATGAAAACCGTCAGACCCGTAATCAGGAATGACTGCCCGTGCGCGGCTTCGTCTGCCATGGCTTGGGATGTCTCCGCCGCAATTTCGGATGCTTTTTGCGACAGCTCTTTAAGTTGGTTGGCCAGCTCTTCCGTGCTTTCGGTTACTGTACGTTGTGATTCAGCCATATCGGATTATCCTTCTTTTGCTTTCTTAGCGGGCTTCTTCTCGTCTTTATCGCTATCTGCTGCCTTTTTCTTCGGCGCAGCTTTCTTTGTTGTTGTTTTTTTAGGCGCCGCTTTCTTTGGGGCGGCCTTCTTAGCGGCAAAATTCGGGTGAATGATCTCGCCACCCTTAGTCAGTGCAATGCCTTGAATAATCTCGTCTTCCCAATCAATTGCCAGCTTGGCGCTTTCCTTATCAATGATCAGGTTCAGCAGGTTTAGCAGGTTCTTGGCGTACAGCGCGGATGCGTCTGTTGCCAGACGGCTCGGCACATTACGGTGACCTATGATTTTAACACCATCAACATCAACAACTTCACCGGGCTTGGATCCCTCGACGTTACCGCCGCTTTCAACTGCCAGATCAACCAGCACGGAACCGGGCTTCATGGATTTAACCATCTTCGTGTCAATCAACTTCGGGGCAGGGCGACCGGGGATCAGCGCCGTAGTGATCACAATGTCTTGTTTTGTGATGTGCTCGGCCACCAACGCGGCTTGTTGCTTCTGGTAGTCTTTCGACATTTCTTTCGCATAACCGCCGGCGGTCTCGGCTTCTTTAAACTCTTCATTCTCAACGGCAACGAAAGAGCCGCCTAAGGATTCAACCTGTTCTTTCGCAGCAGGACGCACATCGGTCGCGCTGACAACGGCACCTAAACGCTTGGCGGTCGCAATGGCCTGCAAGCCTGCAACGCCGGCACCCATAATGAATACCTTAGTTGGAGGAATTGTACCCGCCGCCGTCATCATCATCGGGAATGCGCGCGTGTAATGCTCGGTAGCGTCCAGAACGGCTTTATATCCGGACAGGTTGGACTGAGAAGATAGTACATCCATGCTCTGGGCGCGTGTGATACGCGGAACCAGCTCCATAGAAAAGGCATCAATGCCCTTTTTCGCCAGTTCTTTGATCAAATTTTCATTCGCGTAAGGGGCTAACATCGCGATCAGCAATGTGTCTTTATCCAGTTTGGCTAGTTCTGCATCTGAGGGTGCTTGAACTTTTAATACGATATCGGCGCTTTTATAGAGGTCGGCCTCGCCTTTAGCGATGGTTGCGCCGGCATCTTTGAAAACATCGTCAGGAACGGACGCGCCCGCTCCTGCGTCTTTTTCAATCATCACCAACGCCCCGAGAGCTGTTAATTTCTTGACGGTTTCAACGGAAACAGCGACGCGCTTCTCATATTCAGCGCGTTCTTTGGGTATGGCAATCTTTAAACCCACGGCGGACATCCTTGTTATCTGTTCTGATTTAGATGAGCACAAAGATGCACGATCTTTTCGTTTTTGTGAAGGGTCCACGGTGAAATTATTTACAGTTATGTCAGGCTTTTTACAGTTATGGTTGTAGCCTTTGTCCTTGAAAGAGAAGGTTTTTTTATTTACTCTGATAATGAAAGAATTCTTTAATCTCTTCCTGCTCTAATATGGCTTCCTATGCCTGCACACCTGAAGTTTAAAATGAAAACCAGCTTGAAAACGTTCACAGCGCTCTGCGCTTTGACCTTGTTTGCCCTCAATCCCGCTTCCACGCATGCGGAGACGCTGGAGGAAGCTGTCTCTGTCACATTGTCTCAGCATCCCGAGGTGGAGAGCGCCCGTGCGGCAATGCTGGCCGCCGGACAACGTAAACGCGAGCAGAAGTCCGCCTTCTTCCCCGAATTGCAGGTAAATGCAACCGGCGGGCGAATTTATGGTGATAACAGTACAAGTCGCGGCTTAAGCGTTACGCGCGGTGCTGGCTATTCATATTTGTGGGAAGGCTCGGTTTCCGCTACGCAGCAGATATATGACGGTTGGGAAACGACCAACCGCGTGAAAGCGGCGCAGGCCGAAAAAGAGGCCGCTTCTCTGTCCATCATGGATGTGCAGGAAACGCTGGCTCTCCGTACTGCCGAAACATATATCAACCTGTTCCGTGTGCGTAACGGTCTGGATATGCTGGTGGAGCAAAAGAACAGTGTTGCGGACTATATGGACCGCATTTCCAGCCTCGTTGATGACGGCGCGGCTGATGAGGCTGAATTGCAGCAAGCCCGCGACGTATCGGTCATTCTGGACAACTTTATTGCCGACTACACGGGCCAGCTCCGTATTCTGGAATCCAGCTATAACGAGCTGACCGGGCATTTCCCGACTGAAATTCACGGCTTGCCCAATCTGGCGGTGGATTCTATTCCTCCTGCTGCCGAAGATGCTGTTGCCACGGCGAAAACTATGCACCCGTCGCTTAAATCGGCCCGTTTGGCTTCAAAATCAGCCAAATACGATATCCGCGCCGAGGAAAGCACATATATTCCGAAGTTTGACGGCGAATTATCTTACTTGAAAAGCGACAAAGACGATGTGATCGGTGGCGAAGTCGAGGATGGCCGCGCGGTTGTGCGTATGAATTGGGCATTTGAAACAGGCGGCGGCCAAAGCGCACGCATCAAGCAGCGCGTCTATGCGCATAAGCAGGCGATGGCTACCGTAGCTGAAACAGAACGTCGTATTGAACGCGATATCAGAGATGCGTATGCGGAACTGGAAACCGCCAAACGTCAGCTCGGAAACCAGAAAAAGCGTCAGGACCTGAACAAGAAATTGTTCGATACTTATAAGGTTCAGTTCGAAGGCGCACGAATTTCTCTATTGCAACTCATGCAATCAGACAACCAGTTGCTTTTGACCAAGTTGGAAACCATGAACGCGCAAAGCCGCTTGCAGCTGGCTCAATACAGCATTCTCTCCTCAATGGGGTTGTTGCAAAAAACATTGAATGTTGAAGAGGTCATGGCAGAAGCGCAATCATATCCGCGGCATGAGCCCGATTAACGCTTTTTAAGCTATGCCGGAAGGCGCGCAAACCATGAGCAAAACCGCCACAAATTCCGAAGATACACAGACATCCGCGGATGCGCTGCTGGAGTGTCTTGTCTTTATCACGAGGCATTATGGTCGTGCCAAATCGGCTCAGGCTTTGGTTTCCGGACTTGCTTATGACGGCAAGAAAATGCGTCCGCAACTCTTTAACGAAGCGGCTGAACGGCTGGGTATTCGCACTAAAACGGTGAAGAGAGCCAAGATCATGGATATCCCTGATGCGGTTTTGCCGGCGGTGCTAATCTTAAAAGACGAGCAGGCTTGTGTGTTGGTTTCCGACACCGAAATTTACGATCCCGTCACCCAAAGCAAAAAACCGTTCGACCTCAAGGAGCTGCAAAAGGATTACACCGGATACGTGATCCTGACGCAGTCGAAACCCGAATTCGCCAATCCTGAAATGGCTGATCCCGACGATCATAACCAGCATTGGTTCTGGTCGCTGGTGGATCAGAACAAAGGCATTTTCGGTATGGTATTGCTAGGGGCCGTGTTCATCAACTTGTTCGGTCTCGCTAGTCCCATTTTCATCATGCTGGTTTATGACCGTGTCATTCCTTATGGTGCGACGGAAACAGGATGGGCACTGGGTATCGGTGCAATCGTAGTTTTTGTTTTCGATTTTATCATGCGCACATTGCGTGCTTATTTGCTGGATCTCGCGGGGCGTCGCATAGACGTGATCGCAACGCGTCGCATTTATGATCAGGTGTTGAATATCCGTTTGAGCGAGCGTCCGCGCTCCAGTGGTGCCTTCGCCAATATGCTGCGCGACTTTGATTCCGTGCGCGACTTTTTTACCTCGGCAACTATTACAGGTTTGGTTGATCTGCCGTTCACGCTGTTTTTCATGTTCATTATCTACAAGCTCGGCGGACCGATCGCATTGGTTTTGCTGGGTTTGCTTGCTGTGGTCTTCGTTGTCGGTTTGCTGATACAGGTGCCGCTAAAAGCGCTGGTCAGAAAAGCTACGCGCTCTTCGGAAATTAAACACGGTATGCTTGTTGAGACCATTCACGGTCTGGAAACGATCAAAGCTATCGGTGCGGATGGTGCGTTTCGTGCACGCTATGGCGCATTGGTAGGAGAAAACGCCGCTTACGGGCAGTCTTCGCGCTTGGTTTCCGGCTTAGGCATTAACTCTGCCACTTTTGTACAGCAAATAGCCTCCGTCATTGTTGTTTTGCTGGGCATGTATCTTGTTGCTGACGGCACACTGTCTGTCGGTGGCCTGATCGCATGTGTAATCCTCAGCGGTCGTGCGTTGTCGCCAATCGGACAGGTTGCAAACCTGCTGACCCGTTATCATCAGGCAACAACATCCCTGAAAACGCTGGATGATATTATGAAGAAACCTGTCGAAAGGCCTGCGGGACGAAACTTCCTGCACCGTCCCGACATTCAGGGCAAGATTGCATTCAAAAAGGTTGGGTTTGAATACCCGAATGTTTCCCGCAAGGTTCTGGATGATGTCAGCTTCACAATCAATCCGGGTGAAAAGGTCGGGCTTGTGGGGCGCATAGGCTCGGGGAAAAGCACCGCTGCACGCCTGATCATGGGACTGTATGAGCCGACCGAAGGTACGTTATTGGCGGATGATACAGATTATCGCCAGATCGACCCGGCTGAATTGCGTAGACATTTTGCCTACATATCTCAGGATGTTGTCCTCTTCAACGGATCTGTTCGTGACAATATTTGCGCCAGTATGCCGAACGCGACAGAAGAACAAATTCTGGAGGCTTCCAAAGCCGCCGGTGTGCATGACTTTATCTCCCATCACCCTATGGGCTATGACGCTCCTGTCGGGGAACATGGTGAAGGTCTGTCAGGCGGACAGCGACAAGCCATCGCACTGGCGCGGGCCATGCTAATCGATCCGCGCGTCATGATTTGTGACGAGCCGACAAACGCAATGGACATGCAGGCTGAAGAAGCGTTTAAAAAATACATGGCCGAGCACACAAAGGATAAAACACTGATCCTGATCACGCATAAATTTCCGATGCTGGAAATGGTTGATCGTTTGATCTTGCTGGATCAGGGGCACCTTATAATGGATGGTCCGCGTGACAAGGTCCTCGCCGCCCTGAATTCGGGCGAATTAAAGGTGAGGAGCGAATAGATGTTCGGAGAGAAAATCAAAGAGACCGATTTCATGTCCGAGCTGGATGCGGCGACAAAAATGCGTCCTGCAACATCTGCCGTGCTTATGTTGTTTTCGATTATGGCGCTGGTCATTTTCGCCATTATCTGGGCCGGGATTGCGCGTGTCGAAGTTATCACTCGCGGGCAGGGGCAGGTCGCCCCGTCACAGGATGTGCAGATCGTTCAAAGCCTTGAGGGCGGTATTGTCGAGGAACTGCTCGTCTCCCCCGGTGAAACGGTGGAACAGGGGCAGGTGCTGATGCGCCTGAGTGATGTGGCCTTTTCATCCGAAGAGCGTGGCACCGAAGCACGGTTCCTGGGGCTTGAAGCCAAGAAAGCCCGCCTAACTGCAGAAGCGAACGGCGAGGAATTTATCGTACCGCCCTCCGTTCAGGAAAAAGCCCCGCAAGTCGCGGAAAACGAAAAAGCACTTTACGAATCCCGACAGAAGGAATTGCAAAACGCCTACGCCATTCTTGATGACAGGATAGCAAAGGCCAAAGCCGAGCTTGCAGAAGTACGCGCACAAATCAGCGGTTTTTCCTCAAGCCGAACTTTGCTCAGACAAGAGCTGCAAATCACTAAAGACCTCGTGGCAAAGCGTGCTATACCAAAGCTTGAGGAGATCCGCTTGAACCGTGAGATCACCGAACTATCGGGGCAGATAAACGCGCAAAGCCAACGGCAAAAGGCATTGCAGGCCGAGTTGCAGGTTGCCGAGAAAGAGCGCACAAGCCAGCTTGACCGTTTCCGCTCACAGGCTTTGGGCGAATTAAATGAGGTTGAAACTGAGATATCGTCATTACGTGAAAGTCTGGTGTCTATTACCGACCGGGTTGACCGCCGCGACGTGCGCGCGCCCGTAGACGGTATCGTGAACAACATCTCTGTCAGAACGCTGGGCGGGGTTGTCGAGCCCGCAATGCAACTCTTCGAAATTGTGCCGCTTGATGAAGAATTAAAAATCATCGCGCAAATCCAGCCGAATGAAATTGCATTTATACGCCCGGGCCAGCCCGCGAAGGTCAAGATCACAGCCTATGACCCACAAAAATATGGCGCACTGGATGGTCAGCTTGTTCGCATGGGCGCGACCAGCAATCGTGACGCCGACGGGAATATCTTCTTTGAAATTGAAATCCGTACAGACAAAAACCACCTCGGCGATGCGGATAATCCGTTGCCGATCACACCCGGTATGGTGGCGCAGGTGGAGGTGATCACAGGAAAACGCACCATACTCGAATATTTAATGAAGCCTATCCTGCGCGGGCGCGAACGAATTTTCACGGAGCAATAGCCGATGTTGCGCTTACTGGTTCATCCTTTTACGCGCCTCTTTACTCTGGTTCTGATATTGGGGCTGGTCATTCTGGCTGTTCTGGATACTACGGGTATCAAGGCCCGCATCAGTAACTTCGTATTTGAAAACTATATGAAGATGGAACCGCGCGATCCGTCGGGTAAGCTTGTCTTTGTCGATATTGATGATCTGTCTTTAAGTAAGGTCGGGCAGTGGCCTTGGCCGCGAACGCAGCTGGCGCAGATGATTACCAACATCAACAAAAGCGGCGCAAAGGTGATAATCTTTGATGGTGTTCTTGCTGAACCCGACCGCACATCCCCTGATAATATCGCTAAACTTTTGGGCGAAGACCATCCGGCTAAGCAGAGTCTGACAGAGATAGAAAGTAACGACCAGATTTTGGCGCAATCTATCGCGGATGCTGGAAACTTCGTCGCGGGATTTACCTATGGTTCAAATCCAAAACCGCCAGAATTTAAAAGCGGCATTAAAATGAAGCGTGATATCCGTCAGTATTTTTTAGACCTGAAAAATTACGACGGCATATATTTTCAAAAAACTGCGCAGTTTTTGCCCGAGCTTCAGGCAGCTGCAGCGGGTAACGGAAGCTTTATGGCATCCCCCGAGGAAGATGCCGTTATTCGCCGCACAGGCATAATCTTTCATAACGGCAAGCAGCCATATCCGTCTTTGATGCTGGAAGGTATTCGGCTTTATCAGGGCGGCGGAACGATTCCGATTGTCGACCGCACGCCTGATTACAACAATTTTCAAATCAGGGAGCCGTTTACGGTCAAGGTCGGTGAATACGACATTCCGCTCGATGCCGAGGGGAAGATGTGGGTGTATTTTCGCGAGTTTGACCCAAAGCAGGAATATCTATCCGCGTATAAATTTCTTGATAGTCATTACGGCGAGCAGGACATGGATCTGGACGGGAAGATTGTCTTCATTGCTTCAAGCGCCGAAGGCTTAATGGATTTGCGGGCAACACCTTTGGGCAACAAGCCGGGCGTATTGGTCCATATGAATGCGACCGAGCAAATACTACAAGGTAAATATCTTGTCCGTCCATATACCGCGGACTTGCTGGAGATCGGGACCGCGGCTGGAATCGCTTTGCTCATTATTACGTTGTCGTTCTTCGTGAACCCTGCGTGGCTGTTGATGATTACCGCGGCAGTTTCGGGCAGCGCGTTCTGGATGTCGTGGCATCTATTCAGAGATTATGGCGGGTTGTTCGACCCTGTGACCCCGACCTTTATGGTCGCCCTCATCTTTGTGGCCTCGTCCGTGCTCAGTTATCTCAAAACTGAATATGAGCGCAGGCAGGTCCGCGGCGCGTTTGGTATGTATGTCTCACCTCGCGTTATGCGGGAACTGGAAAAAGACCCGAGCAAGCTCAAGCTTGGTGGTGAGAATAAAGAGCTGACCGTCATGTTCACTGACATCCGTAAATTTACAACGATCTCCGAAGGGCTAACCCCCGAAGAGTTGATCATTCTGATGAACAACTTCCTGACCGCGATGTCGGACATTGTGCTCGAATATAAAGGCACGATTGATAAATATATGGGCGATGCGATGATGGCGTTTTGGAATGCGCCTGAAAATGTCGAAGACCATGCCAAGGCGGCCTGCAGGGCGGCGCTGGAAATGCAAACTGCTCTTGAACCCCTCAATGAAAAAATAAAAGAGAAAGCAAAAGAAGAGGGAAGCGAGCCAGTGTTGCTGCAAACGGGGATTGGCCTCAATACCGGAATATGCGCGGTCGGCAATATGGGATCGCATCAACGCTTTGCCTACTCGGCACTCGGGGATTCGGTGAACCTCGCCTCACGTCTAGAGGGGCAAACCAAAAACTATGGTGTGGAAATTTTAATCGGCGAAGATACGTGCGAAGCCGTAAAGGAGTTCGCGACTTTGGAGATGGATTTGATCAGGGTTAAGGGGAAAACCAAGCCCGTCCATATTTATGCGCTGTTGGGTGATGAGGAAATGGCCAAGAATATGGCCTTCAAAGACCTTAAGAAGTATCACGAAATAATGATTGCCGCTTATCAGGCCGGAGATTTCGAAGAAGCGCGTGATGCCCTGCAAAGTTGTCAGAAAATCGATAGCTTTGATCTGGAGGTTGTTTACGACCTGTATGCCGAGCGTATCAAAGCGCTGTTGGCATATCCGCCGGAAGGAAAATGGGACGGTGTTTTTGACGCACTGACCAAATAACGAACTAACTAATCGGGATTAGAATTCGATTTTTCGGTTTTCTTTGATGAAATCGATGACGTCTTGTTCTTTCATCGGTTTAGCGAAGTAATAGCCTTGCGCCATATCACAACCCAGCTCGCGAAGCTTCTGCGCTTCCTCAATGTTTTCAACACCTTCAGCAATGATTTTCATGTTCAGGTTTTTGCCCAAACCGATCATCGACTTGACCAGTTCAAGTGAACTGTCCTTGGTCATCATTTCCATTACGAAGCTACGGTCGATTTTCAAAATATTGATCGGGAAATAATGCAGGTAACTCAAGGAGGAGTAGCCCGTTCCGAAATCATCGATGGAGATTCCCATGCCGGCCTTTTCACATTCGCTCAAAGTTTCCTTCGCATTTTCCGGCTGACCCATCAGCAAGCGCTCGGTGATCTCCAGATGGACTTGTTCAGCATCGACATCACTTTTACTGATCGTGTTGTAAACGCTTTCAACAAACCCGTCAGCGGCAAAGTCACGTGAGGAGAAGTTGACGCTCATAAACAGTTCTTTGTCGTAACCTGCTCTGTCTTCGATTCTTTTCAGGCCCATCAAAGCTTCTTCAAGTGCCCATGAGGAGGCCTTAACGATTAAACCGTTATCCTCGATAATCGGGATGAAAACTGCAGGAGAGATAAAACCTTTTTCGCCATTAATCCAACGCATCAAGGCTTCGAAGCCTTTAACCTTACCTGTCGCAAGCTCGATCATCGGTTGGTAATTCAAAAATACTTCTTCGGTACCAAGGGCGGATTCAAAGTCATTGGCCATTTTAATGGCTTCTACGGCCCCGAGATCCTCGGCGTATGAAAGCTCTAAAGTCTCGGCTGTATTGATAACAGGCGGGTCACCTACGATTTTTGAACGTTCCAGCATGTCGCGGTAACGCGTCAGGACAACCTGCATGGCCATATGAAGAATAGGGTCGACATTGCTTAAGCGGGCGGAAAAGTCAGTCTTTGTGATCTCTAAAAGGTCGCAATCCTCCACCGCGCGCACGGTTGCGGTGCGGGGGGCGTCATCAATAAGCGCCATTTCACCGATCATTGTACCTGCACCACGTGTGCCGAGCTTATAGGCTTCACCATCCTGATTTTGGGTGAGTATCTCTACGCGGCCGTTCTCGATGATGAACGCGCTTTGGCCCGGATCGCCTTGTTTTATAATGACTTCACCGGCTTTGTAGCTCTTTTTATATTCGTTTTCAGCAGACATACGTAAGTAAGTATTGAGTTGACTCAATACACTGTGCGGCGGTTCGGGATGAAAATCAATTGCAATTATATAATCTTTGGCTTTAAAGCCATAAAAGAAGTGCTTGACAAGGACACGGCTAATTTCCTATGTTCCGTGCAGATTTTAGCAAGGATTACGAGATGAAAGTTTCTAACTCACTTAAAACACTGAAAAAGCGCGACAGAAATAACCGCGTTATCCGTCGTCGTGGCCGCACATATGTGATCAATAAGAAGAATCCTCGCATGAAGGCGCGTCAGGGTTAATGCTGACGCTCGGGATATTTCATAATCGTCCCAATATCTTATTCCATTGTTGATAGGCTCTTAAAAACGCAAAAGATTTGCTGTCTTTTTGCGTTTTTCCTACTATAAACAATGATCAAATGTTCTTTTTTCGCTTAAAGGCTTTATAGATAATGTTTTCTGGTCTCTTTGGTTT
Organism: Alphaproteobacteria bacterium; assembly: GCA_030432025.1. Taxonomy (GTDB): domain Bacteria; phylum Pseudomonadota; class Alphaproteobacteria; order Micavibrionales; family Micavibrionaceae; genus TMED27. The sequence continues at coordinate 358,298 of JAUIIA010000001.1, read as the reverse complement.
CATGTCCGCCGATATGGCGATTGATCTGGGCACAGCTAATACGCTGGTCTACGTGAAGGATCAGGGCATTGTGCTGAATGAGCCGTCTGTGGTGGCTATTGAGGTCCATTACGGCAAGAAAAACGTTCTGGCCGTTGGTAACGAAGCCAAGCAGATGCTGGGCCGTACACCGGGCAGTATTTCCGCAACCCGTCCTTTGCGTGACGGCGTGATTGCCGACTTTGAAGTGACCGAAGCGATGATTAAGTACTTCATTCGTAAAGTGCATAACCGACGGTCTTTCGTTTCCCCGAAAATGGTGATTTGTGTGCCAAGCGGCTCTACGGCCGTTGAGCAGCGCGCGATTATTGAATCTGCTGAAAGTGCGGGCGCACGCCGTGTTGAGCTGATTGAGGAGCCTATGGCGGCCGCAATCGGTGCAGGTCTACCTGTAACGGAGCCTTCAGGCTCTATGGTGGTTGATATCGGGGGTGGTACGACGGAAGTTGCTGTTATCTCGCTTGGTGGCATCGTCTATGCCCGTTCCGTGCGTGTTGGTGGTGACAAGATGGATGAAGCGATCATCGCCTATATCCGCCGTGTCCATAACCTCCTGATCGGTGAAAGTACCGCTGAGCGCATTAAAAAAGAGATTGGCTCTGCTTGTCCGCCCGCTGATGGTGATGGCCGCAAGCTTGAAATCCGTGGCCGTGACCTTATGAACGGTGTTCCTAAAGAGATTATCGTTACCGAACGTCAGGTTTCCGAGGCTTTGGCCGAACCTGTAGGACAGATTATCGAGGGCGTAAAGGTCGCGCTGGAGCATACCGCACCGGAACTGGCGGCGGACATTGTGGATAAAGGGATTGTGATGACCGGTGGTGGTTCATTGCTCCGCAATCTGGACTTTGTCCTGCGCCACGCCACAGGCTTGGCCGTAACCCTTGCTGACGACCCGCTTTCATGTGTGGCTCTGGGGACGGGGCATGCTTTGGAAGAGCCAAAAGTCTTAAGAAATGTCCTGATCGGATCCTATTAATCATCCTGTGAACATTTTTCGCTATCTTATTTGTTTTTAAACGCTTTTTTGCGTAAAATTTAATTATGACATGATGTGTATTTGATACATATTGTGCTGCGCACATAACGTTAACGACCATAAGAGAAAGAGGCGTCATTGAAACGCCGTACTACAAAAATCAGAGGTAGACGCTCGGCTGGTGTTTTATCCGGCGTTTTGTCATTCCCAGGCTTTGGCATGGTCGGAGCTTCCGGCTTCCTCATCTTTCTCGCTGCCATATTCATTTTCTGGTCCAGCCTTCAACCACAAACCTTTAGCAACCTGCGCGTCGGCGTATCCGATGCCGCTGCACCTGTTGTTGATTTTGTTGCCGCCCCCATGCAAAAAGCGGCAGTTTTTGTTCGCGATGTTTCTGGCCTTGCTGCACTGCAGGCTGAGAATGCGCGTTTAACCGAAGAGAATGAGAAATTGCGCGCGTGGTATCACACCGCAATGACGTTAGAGGCAGAGAACAAATCTTTGCGTGATTTGATGAATGTTCAGGTCGAACCGCGCCACACTTACATCACCGCACGTATCCTTACCGACGGACAAAGCAACTTTGCCAAAAGCTTGTTGGTTGCCGCTGGAACAAATGACGGCGTTCGTAAAGGGCAGGCTGTTGTATCCGGTGATGGGCTGGTCGGCCGTGTCGTGGAGGCGGGTGAAAAGACAGCCCGCATTTTGCTACTGAACGATATTAACTCCCGTATTCCTGTTTTGATCGATAATAGCCGCCAGCACGCTGTTTTCGCCGGGCAAAACACAAAGATGGGCGTTTTGGTCCATTTGCCGCAGGAAAGTAAGATTGATCACGGCGTGCGCGTTGTTACCTCCGGGGTCGGTGGTGTTTTTCCGCCGGGTATTCCGGTTGGTGTTGTGAAATCCGAAAACGGAGAGGTTCTGGTTAAACCGAATGCGGATTTGAGCCGTTTGATGTATGTACGCATAATCAATATTCCGGAAGATCCGAATTTGCACGAAGGTGCGTTGCTGCAAGGTCAGTAAGAGTTTTTAATGTCAGATTTAGCCCTTTTTGATCGCGCCGAATTATACGCACGGCTTTGTGTTCCCTACATATTCATGGCGTTGTTGCTGATTGTCGGGCTTATATCCGTGCCTTACCCGCTGGCTTTGCTGTTCGACGCACCGTTTCTACTCATTATCCTGTTTTATTGGAGTGTATTTCGTCCCACATTGGTGCCGCCCTTGCTGGTTTTCTTTGCCGGTTTGGGGCACGACTTGCTGGCGGGACTTCCGTTACCGGGCTTGAGCGCGGTTTTGCTTTTACTGCTCCGTATCGGACTGGTTGATCAGCGTCGATATTTAACGGGCCAGGGCTTTATGCTGGTTTGGCTTGCCTATACGGGGGCAAGCTTTTTGTATTTATTGACGCAATGGGCTGCCTTTTCTCTGATACATCTGCAGGCTTTGCCCATCCACGAATTCGTAACCGCATATATAGTCGGGATAATGGTTTTTCCGTTCGTGTATATTCTCATTCATATGACCCACAAAGTTTTGCCCTCAAACAAAGAGACTTTGCGAAGCAGACGATCTTCGCAAAAAGCGAAACTCTGGCTATAGTTAAATCATGAAAAAGCAGCAGGATCAGGTAAAGGTCTTCACACGCCGCGCATTCGTCATTGGCGGATTACAATGCGCGATATTGGGCGTGCTTGGCGGGCGCTTGGCTTGGCTGCAGGTCGCGCAAGGGTCGCGCTACAAAACCTTATCGGAAAAGAACCGCATTAACTTGAAAGTAATCGCGCCCGAGCGCGGGCAAATTGTTGACCGCTTCGGCGTGCCGCTGGCGGTGAATGCGCAGAATTTCCGTGCTCTGATTATCCCTGAACAGACCGATGATATTGAAAAATCTTTGCGAACCTTGCAGGACACGATCGAGATTTCGGAAGAGGATATTCAGCGTGTCCTCAAACAAGCGAAAAAGACTGCGCGTTTCGTACCTATCGAAATCCGCGATGATCTGGAATGGGAAGACGTGGCGAAGGTCGAAGTTAACTTGCCCGATTTGCCTGGCTTGAATATCGATGTGGGTGAACGCCGCAGTTATCCTTACGGTGAGGCGACAGCGCATTTAATCGGCTATGTAGCTGCCGTAGATAAAAGCGAGGTCGGTAAAGACCCGCTGCTTAGTCTGCCCGGTTTTAAAATCGGTAAGACGGGCATTGAGAAACGTTTTGATCTGGATATGCGTGGGCAGGCCGGACGGGCCGAAGTCGAAGTCAATGTTGTCGGGCGCGAGGTTCGTGAACTGCGTAAGAAGGAAAGCCGTCACGGGAAACGCGTCGTGTTGACCATAGATGGGGAGTTACAGCGCTTTACCCAGAGTCGCTTGGCCGAACAAAAAAGTGCGTCTGCTGTTATCATGGATGCACATAGCGGGGAGGTTTATGCCATGGCGTCCCATCCCGCCTTTGACCCGAATATCTTTACCAGCGGCATCACGGCTGCGCAGATGCTGGAGCTGGATTCCAACCCGGCCAAGCCGTTCGTAAACAAGGCCGTTTCGGGGCAATACCCACCGGCTTCTACATTCAAGATGATCACCTTGTTGGCAGGGCTAAGTAACAGAACATTTAGCAGCCGCCATACCGTATTTTGCAAAGGCCACTTTGACTTGGGTCGTGACCGCTTTCACTGCTGGAAACGCGGTGGCCATGGCTGGGTCGATGCGCGCAAAGCTATTCAGGTATCCTGCGACTGTTATTTTTATGAGCTGGCGTTGGAGTTGGGCATAGACAGTATCGCGGAATATGCCCATATGCTCGGCTTAGGCGAGAAATACGGATTTGAATTGGCGGAGGAACGGGCAGGCTTGGTCCCCGACAGAAATTGGAAGCTCGGACAGTTCGGAGAGAAATGGCAACCGGGTGAAAGCGTGGTTGCGGCGATCGGGCAGGGATATTTGCAGGCGACACCGTTGCAACTGGCCGTTATGACTTCGCGGCTTGTTAATGGCGGGTATGCGGTTAAACCGTGGATCACGGGTGGAGATATCTGGGGCAATAAGCCGCCAGAAGGTGGCTGGCCTAAATTGAATTTAAACAGCGCCCATATGAAGGTTGTTAAAGACGGCATGGACCGTGTGGTAAATACCAAGAACGGAACGGCCGTCGGTTCCCGCATAGTCGAGGATGAGTTCGCCTTTGGTGGAAAGACCGGAACGGGGCAGGTGCAGCGTATTACGATGCAGCAACGTATGGCGGGTATTAAGAATGAAGAGCTGAAATGGAAGAGCAGGCACCACGCGCTATTTGTTGGCTACGCACCGATGCATAAGCCGAAATATGTGTGCTCGGTGGTGGTGGAGCACGGTATTGGTGGCTCCAGAACGGCCGCGCCGATAGCTAGAGATTTGCTTTTGGAAGTACAAAAGCGCGATCCGGCAAAAACCCCGTTGCATGAACCGAACGATCAGGTTGTACAAAATAAAGACAAGCAGAAGGAGCAGACGGCACTATGAGCAGTTCGATAAGCCTTCAGCATGAACAAAGCATTTTTGAACGTCTGGCCAATTTAAACTGGCTGCTGTTTCTTCTGATCACGGGGATTGCGTGTGTTGGCTTTGCAGCTCTGTACTCCGCTGCGGGAGGGTCTCTTTCCCCTTGGGCATCCAGACAAATGGCCCGCTTTGGTGTTGCCGCGTTCGGTATGATCATCATCGCCATCATCGATATAAAGTGGTGGTACAGACTGACATGGCCGCTGTTTTTTCTGGGGCTCTTCCTGTTGCTCGTCGTGGAGATTATGGGGCATGTCGGCATGGGCGCGCAGCGCTGGATCGATTTGGGGTTTATTAAACTGCAGCCTTCGGAGTTGATGAAAATTGTGGTGGTTATGGCACTGGCGCGCTATTTCCACACGGCGACGCTGGAGGATATGCGGCGCATTACGTTTCTGGTTATCCCGGTAATGGTGATTATGGCGCCCGTCGGGCTGGTGTTGCTCCAGCCGGACTTGGGAACTTCGTTAATGATCATCATGGCAGGTGCGGCGATGTTCTTCATGGCCGGCGCTTCGATCTGGCTATATATCGGTGGTGCAATCGCTGTGGCGGGGATGATTCCGATCGCCTGGCATTTCATGCGCGATTACCAGAAACAACGCGTGCTGACCTTCCTTGATCCTGAACGCGATCCGCTGGGTGCCGGATATCACATTACCCAATCCAAGATCGCACTGGGTTCGGGTGGTTTAGAGGGGAAGGGTTTCCTTGAAGGCACGCAAAGCCGCCTGAACTTTTTGCCCGAGAAACAGACAGACTTCATCTTTACTCTTTGGGCCGAGGAGTTCGGTCTTATCGGTGGTGTGCTCCTGTTAAGTCTGTTCGGGTTGGTGTTCTTGTACGGCCTTTGGATATCGGTCCGCGGACGGCAGAATTACATGCGTTACCTGGCGCTTGGCCTGAGCGTCAACTTCTCGCTCTACGTGTTCATCAACATCGCAATGGTCATGGGGCTTATCCCTGTCGTGGGTGCGCCGCTACCGCTTATATCCTATGGCGGCACGTCCATGCTGGCTGTGATGATTGGTTTTGGTCTGATGATGTCGTGCAGTATTCACCAATACACGAAGGTCAGCCGCTAGCCCTTAAGCAGCCTTTACGCCTTTTTCATCAAACAGTTCCTGCAGCTCGCCGTTTTCATACATCTCGCGGATGATGTCGCAGCCGCCGACAAACTCGCCCTTAACGTAAAGCTGGGGGATGGTCGGCCAGTTGGTGAAGTCCTTAATTCCCTGACGCAGGTCGTTGTCCTCAAGCACGTTGATGTCCTTGAATGTAACGCCCATCTGCGACAAAACCTGCACGACCAATGCAGAGAAGCCGCATTGTGGGAAAGCCGCATCACCTTTCATGAAAAGCACGATGTCGTTGTTGTCGATATCTTTTTGAATACGTTCAAATACTACGTTTTGCATGTGAGTTCCTTTGGAATGCAGTTCTATTAATCTTTAGGGGCGGATGTCTGGATGGCCAGTGCGTGAAGCTCGTTGCCCATGCGGCCCTCGAGCGCGGCATACACCATCTGGTGCTGCTGTACACGGCTCTTATCCTTGAATGACTCGGCTGTTATATATGCCGCGTAATGATCGCCGTCACCTCTCAAGTCTTCAATTCTGACTTGCGCATCAGGAATAGCGTCCTGAATGAGTTGTTTGATGGTTTCTGCGTCCATTGCCATAAAGTTTAGCCCTTTTCGTTTGCGTGTATGTCTTTGGATTTAGGCTGTATTGGGATCAAGATCAAGTCAAATTCGGGCCGATTCTATTCCGGCACCGTGATTCGTGGATCAATCAAATCTAATCTTGGCAAAGTGTGGTTTTTTATGCACTGCAATAGTTAAATGATAGCGTTTGCTAAGTGCATGCAAAAACTTGCTTTTTTTTCTTGTAATTTTTTGGGGAAAGTCTTACTTAAGATTCATCTAAATAAAGATTATAAGGCTAGGTGAGTTGAACAGGAACTCGAAAATCTGGCGGCTAGATCAGAAACCATATTGAAAAAGCGTAAAAGCCTCGATGTTTGTCGAGGCTTTTGTAATTTGGGGGTACCGGAATGTGTTTAATTTTCGGCGAGTTGCTTTTTCGCTTCGATAAGCGCGCGGTCCAATTCGGTTCTCAGTGTTTCGTCTTCGATTTCGATCCCTTTTTCGTCGATATCGGCGACTACTTTGCGGATGACATCTTCAAAACCCGGCTCTTCAAGGTTGGATTCGACAACTTCCATAGCATATGCATCGGCTTCGGCCCCGCTAAGGCCTAGCTTCTCAGCAACCCACAAGCCAAAAAGCTTGGAACAACGTGCTTCTACAGCAAAGTCCAGCTCTTCTTCATGGGCATATTTCTTTTCAAATGCGTTCTCACGATCTTTAAATTGCGACATCTGTATCCTCTTCTTAGCGTCTGCACAAATTCTTCACTTGGTTTGTACCATCCAAATAGCGTAATATCCATTGTTATCACGCATCAGATAGTATACTCATGCTGCCTCAAAATGCTTAGTAAGGATAGGAAATAATGGCGCGCAGAAAGAAAATTTACGAAGGTAAAGCCAAAATCTTGTACGAAGGTCCGGATCAAAATACGGTCATTCAATATTTCAAGGATGACGCGACAGCCTTTAACGCCGAAAAGAAGGCCGAGATTTCCGGCAAGGGCGTTCTCAACAACCGTATTTCCGCGCATCTGATGACGCAAATCGAAAGCATCGGCATACCGACCCATTTCATCAAGCAAATCAATATGCGTGAGCAACTTGTCCGTAAGGTCGAGATCATTCCGCTGGAAGTTGTTGTCCGCAATGTAGCCGCCGGTTCCTTGTGTAAGCGCTTGGGCGTAGAAGAAGGCACAATCCTGCAACGTCCTCTGGTCGAGTATTACTACAAGAAAGACGAACTCGGAGATCCGCTGATCAGCGAAGAACACATTCTGACATTCGGCTGGGCCGACCCTTACGAGTTGGAAGAGATGGTTTCCATGGCCTGGCGAGTGAATGACTACCTGAATGGTTTGTTCGCAGGTATCGGCCTTCGTCTTGTCGACTTTAAACTCGAGTTCGGCCGCATCTTCGGTGAATATGGCGAGCTTTACATTGTGCTGGCCGATGAAGTCTCTCCTGACAACTGTCGTCTATGGGATGCCAAGACAGGTGAAAAGCTGGACAAAGACCGTTTCCGCTTCGATCTTGGTGATCTTGTTGAAGGCTACCAATATATTGCCGAGCGTCTGGGGCTTATACCTGAGGGCGGCATCATCAAGGGCGGCAGCATCAACGAACAATTGGCCGAAACGCTGGACCAGATCGAAAACGAACTGTCCCGTGAGCGCAAGCTGCGCGACGTGAAGCCGAAACCCCGTAAAGCCTAATCTAGTTAAAGAATTGTTCCTGAAATACGCGTTCTTGCAGCGTGTTTTCAGGGTCAAAAAGTATGGATTTGGAAATCTTTTTCGATTCCCGGATTTTGACTTCCTTCACATCACGCGCTTCTTTTGAATCGGCCGTAGCACTTACGGGGCGTTCAATCGGGTGAAGGATTTCGCAGTGAATCTTTGATTTATTACTCAATAATGCTCCGGGCCAGCGGCGTGGACGAAACGCGGAGATGGGCGTCATCGCCAGCAAGTTGGCTTCCAGCGGCAGGATCTGTCCTCCGGCCGATGAGTTATAGGCAGTGCTGCCCACGGGGGTAGAGACCAGAACGCCGTCACAGACAAGTTCCTTCATACGAATTTCGCCATTTACGCTGATCTTGATCTTTGCCGAGTTGTGCGTTTCCCGTAAGAGAGAGACTTCGTTAAAGGCAAGCTCTTTGAACTTCTTCCCTTCCTTGTCGGTCGCTTCCATGATCAGCGGACGGATCGTGTAGCGTTTCGCATTCTCAATCCGCGTATAGAGGTCATCATCATATTTTTTATTGAGCAAAAACCCAAGCGTGCCCAGATTAAGCCCGTAAAGCGGTGCCTGATAGTCGGCGAATGTGTGCAACGCACGCAGCATCGTTCCGTCACCACCCAGAACGACGATTGTATCGGCTTCTTCCGGTTTGGTTTTGCCGTATTTACTGCTTAACTCTTCAAGCGCCTTTTGCGCTCTTGGTTTGCGTCCGGCAAAAAATCCGAGCTTCATGCTGCATCCCCTTGTGCCGTCCATGTGTCAGGCGATTTGAGGAAAGACTCAACGGACGATAACGTCTCGGCATCGAAATAGCTCTCTTGCTTTGCCAGTTCCAGAACATCCCACCATGTCGCAAGAGCGTGAAGGTTGATGCCCATCTCCTTCATGTTTTGTTTGCTCTTCTCGAAAATACCGTAATGGAAGACGACAAACGCATGCTCGACTTCGCATCCCGCATCCCGCAACGCGTCGATGAAGATCTTTTTACTGCCGCCATCGGTTTGCAAATCTTCCACCAAAATCACTTTTGGCTTGTCGCCCTCGGGTAGATTGCCCTCGATCTGAGCCATGCGGCCATAGCCTTTAGGTTCTTTGCGGACATAGATCATTGGCTTTTCCAGACGTTCGGCGACAAATGCACCATAAGGAATGCCTGCGGTTTCACCGCCCGCAACAACATCGATATTTTCTGCGCCAACCTCGGAGGTCAAAATATGCGCCGCCGCATCCATCAGGAATTCACGTTCCTTTACGAATGAAATCAGGCGACGGCAATCAATATAAACGGGACTTTTACGGCCCGACTTTAATGTGAACGGGTCGCGCGCGTTGAACAAAACAGATTCGGTGTTGAGCAAAATACGGGCGGTCTCGTTAGCAATCTCTTCGGTCTTCATGGTGCGTGCAGGTCCTCTGTCGTTCTCGTGATCAATTAAAGAAATAAATTCATTCATGGTCGCCCCTGTCACGGCCAGAATCTTTGAAATGCTTTCGGTAGATGGCCAGCGCGGTTTGCCCTCGGGGCTATGTCTTTTGCTTTTGTTAAACGAAGTCGGGTCGAGCCCCGCTTGTCTGGCCAAGCCGGAAGGGGAGTACCCGAAAGCTTTAGCCAGTCGGTCGATTGCGAGCCAAATATTTTCGTGCGTCAGCATAGGAGGATAGTCCCATTATAGGCGCAAAAAATAAATAGGAATAAAATCATATTTAATCCTTGACTTGATCTAAAATATATATCACAAATGAGAACATAAAGGGAACAAATATATCTAGATTTTGGAGGGCCTCGCAAAAATGACATCAAGAATATCCGACACCGAAAACGGCGATAAGCCAGTAAATACAGTACCTTTTAGAGATGCTGAGGAAGCGTGGTTCTGGTTTGTCGCAGCTCAGGCGGCCAAAACAGACGGCGCCCGGTTTTCTGCAGGCACGGCTTTATATCCGCGTCCATGTGAGCCTCTGGATATTTTAAAAGTTCTGGATCGTTTGTACCGCACCCGCCGATTGGTCCGTGATCACCTGTTGGTGCTTCGTCATTACGGCCGTCGTCACTTGCCCCCGGACCCTTACCGCAAAAAGGAAATGCGCGCTTACCAGCTCTGGAACGAAGCTTTGGAAAGAATCGGTCTGGTTCTGGAGAAAAAGGGAATCATCGAAACCGCACGTGGGGTGCATAAAAATTGGGCGCAGGAAGCCATCATTTACGAAAACGCCAATATGGATTTTCCATTTCAAGAAGGGATAGCAGCAGAATGAATACGATTAAAAACACCGCCACGAATGTCAGGGCTTGGGTCGTCTTTAGCGGACAGGCCGACTTACCGTGGCTAAAGATTTTGCGTCCCGGTTTTAGACATTGCGCCGTGTTGTTGAATGACGGGGAACGCTGGATCACCATCGACCCGCTATCCAATTATACGGATGTGAATGTGCATCATGTCGCGCCGGACTTCGATTTGCCGCGCTGGATGTGCGGACGCGGCCACATCGTCATTCCCGCCAGATTATCACGCAGCGATAAGCCGGCTCCGGTTGGTCTATTCAGTTGCGTGGAGGCGGTTAAGCGTGTGCTCGGCATTCATGATCGTTTCATTTTTACGCCGTGGCAACTTTACCGCCACCTGACCTCGACACAAGACATTAAGACTTTGAAAGGAGACTTCGCATGGGGAGTTTAGCATCCAGACCAAGCGTACCCTCGGTACAACCCGTCATTATCCAGCAAGCACCGCTGCCGACGACAACGGTAACAACGAGCGATACGCCAAACGAGGAAAATATCGCGATTGCGGACGCTGAAAACGCCAGCGAAGCACGCCGCACTTCTTTATTAGGCCGCGACCGTAGCCGTTTTGGCACCATCCTGACCGGTTTTCGCGGCTTGCTCGGCACGGCCGACAATGCGCCGCGTCGTAACACATTGCTAGGCGAATAGGGGGAGGTATGAATACAACAACATTACAAAAAGAAGGCGCACATGATGCGACCGCAAATCTTGCCGTTATCATGCGCCGTTTCGAAGCGGCCAAAAAACGCCGCAGCGATTGGGAAAATTTGTGGGAAGAATGCTACGAATTTGCCCTTCCCCAACGTGGTGGTTTTACATCAGAAAATTTAAGCGGTCGCCCGCGCACAGAACAGATTTTTGATGCCACAGCAATGGATGCCGTTGATCAGCTGGCATCCAGTATGCTCGGTAATCTTACGCCGACATGGTCGCAATGGTTTGGTCTGAAACCCGGACCTGATTTAAGCGATGTGGAAGCCGAACAGCTCGCGCCCGTTCTGGAGAAAGCGGCGAAGACCATTCAGGATCATTTTGATCGCTCCAACTTCGCTGTCGAAATCCATCAATGTTACCTCGACTTAATCGTTGGTGGCACGGCCAGTTTGTTTTTCGAAGAAACCGCACCCGGTGCATTCTCGGCGTTTAAATTCTCTGCCGCGCCGCTCACTAATATCGTTCTCGAAGAGGGCGAGGGCGGTTATCTGGATGGTGCCTACCGTCAGATGAAGATGACGCTGGAACAATTGGAAGCACGGTACCCGTTGGCTGTTTTACCGATTGATGTCTTGAAGCGTGCGGATCAAAACCCGCAGGAGCGTTTCAAGGTCCTCGAAGCTGTTCTGCCTGATGAATTGGTTTACACTTATAACGCGTTTCTTATCGAAGACGGTGAGCCTGTGCCGCTCGTTACAGGTCAATTTGAACAATCACCCGTTATCTCTTTCCGATGGCTTAAATCACCGGGGGAAGTTTATGGCCGTTCGCCTGTCATGAAGGCTTTGCCTGATATTAAAACCGCGAACAAAGTGGTCGAACTGATCCTTAAAAATGCCTCCATCGCCGTCACGGGGATATGGCAGGCTGATGATGATGGCGTACTCAACCCGAATAATATTGAACTTGTACCGGGCAGCATTATTCCGAAAGCTATCGGTTCGGGCGGGCTACAACCACTCGATATGCCGGGGCGTTTTGATGTCTCGCAACTCGTGCTCGAGTCTTTGCAAAACCGCATCCGTCATGCGTTACTCGCTGACCGCCTTGCGCCGATTGATAGCCCGCGCATGACGGCCACCGAGGTGTTGGAGCGCAGTGCAGAGATGGCGTTGTTACTCGGTGCGACCTACGGACGCTTGCAAACCGAATTGCTCACCCCGCTGATCCAACGGGCCTTTGCGATTTTAAGGCGCCGCGGTGAAGTGCCGGATCTGTCAATCGACGGGCGCTTGGTTGCGGTCGATTACCGCTCGCCTCTCGCCCGTAATCAAGGGCAGCGCAATGTGCAAAACACACTCAGCTGGATTAACTCCGTGCTCTCTATGGGCCCTGAGGCCGCATCGGCAATCAACTTGCCCGAAGCCGCACGGTTTCTGGGCGAAGCTTTGGGGGTGCCGAGCGATCTTATTCGTAAAGACGTACCGACAATGGATTTGAATGATCTGGTCGCGCTTGGCCAAAATACAGAAACAGGAGTGAGTGCTGATGAGTAGTCTTTTTACCGAGCTTTTTAGCGACGAACCTGACTTACCTGTAACCGCCGCCGAGCAGGGACTGGTCTACGCATCAACCGATCCGAATGCGGATGAGTTGCGTGAAATTGAAAAAGCCTTCACACGCCTGTTCTCGAGCGAGGATGGTCAAAGGGTGCTGTCGCACCTGCAGACGATTACGTTTCAACGTGCGCTTGGGCCGACAACCGCAGACGAGCATCTGCGGTACATCGAAGGGCAGCGCGCATTGATGGCGACAATTTTGCGGCTTATCGACCGCGGCCGCAAATCCCGATAACCCCTGAAAATATTAAAACCACATTTTATCAAAGGAGATGAACCCATGACGAACCTACTCGTTGAAGATATTGATCCTGCACTGGTGCCGGAGAAGTTTAAAAACCCTGAAACAGGCGCCGTGCGTATGGATGCGCTTGTTAAGTCCTATGGTGAGCTGGAAAAGAAAATGTCCGCCGGGCCGCAAGCGCCAGCCAGTGCCGAGGAATACTGTATCGAATGCGCACACGGCATGTTTGAACCTGATGCCGAAGTCAATCAACGTTTGTATGAGCAAGGCATGTCACAAGAACAGGTGCAGGCTGTATATGATCTGGCTGCGGAAAAAATGATCCCGATGCTTAAAGAGCTGAGCAACGACATGAATGCCGATCGCGAGATTGAAAAGCTGATTGCGCATTTCGGCGGTGCAGAGAAATGGAAGGAAGTCTCACGCCAGCTTCTGGCGTTTGGACAGCGTAATTTACCTGCTGACGTTCTGGAGAACTTATCCAACTCATACGAAGGCGTGCTCGCTCTGCATAAGATGATGCAGTCCGATGAGCCCGGCTTGAAGCAAGAGGCGTCTAATCCGAACAGTATGGATATGGCCGAGCTGAAATCCATGATGCGTGACCCGAAATACTGGCGCGATAAAGACCCTGCGACAGTGGCCAAAGTCACTGAAGGTTTTGAAAAAGCGTATGGCGGTAAATAGGCATTAAAAAAGGCCGCTTAAAACGGCCTTTTTTAAATCTGTGCTTATGCCGAGCTTTAAAGCTGGCTCTGAGACGCTGCAAATTGTGATGCGACGTAATCATCGACCACATTCTGGAAGCGACCGCGTGTGTCACGTGTCAACGGTCTGAACTCAAACGCGACCTTGTTAGTGCCTTTGCGGACTACGCGTCCGGCGTGAGGAACTTCCATGATTTCATCGCGAAGTTTGAATTTGATCGTCATACTGTGCACGTCATCCATACCGAATTCACGTTCATCAGTAGTAATGCAAACACCACCCAAAGACCAATTCTCAACTGGATAGGTCTTGCCGTTAATGACGGAGACACAACGGTCAACGTCTCGGCGTGTATAGCGTCTGCGTGCGGTTGCCGGCTCATTGTTATTGTCGGCTTTTAAATTTGCAAATAGCTGTCCGAACATTTTCATCCCTGACTCTTTAACATTTTATAGTTAACAACCAATTAATATATGTAAACAATTATAGACAGGATTACGGCAATTGTAAGGCTTTGGATGAAATTTTTTTAAATTTTATACGGAAAAGCTAATTTAAAGGATTTTAATCCTAAGAACCCGACAGTTTTTAGGTGTTTTGCCCGTTTTCTCACAAAAAATTTGGCCGCAGACAACCGATTCTCATACAGAAAATCGTGCCTGTAGGCCGCCCGCTTGGCCGCTTTAACAGCGAGAACCGCCCCAATATCCAGGTTTGAGGACCGGGCCTTAAACCCAAACACAACTCTCAACACAAAGGAAACGATATGTCTGTAACTATCGATCAGGCGTTCATTAAGCAATTTGAACGCGAGGTGCATGAGGCATACCAAAGACAGGGGAGCAAGCTACGCAATACTGTGCGCACAGTCTCCAACGTCAACGGTGCCTCCACGACTTTCCAAAAAGTCGGCAAAGGAACGGCCTCAACCAAATCCACACACGGTCTTGTCCCTGTCATGTCTTTGGACCACACGAATGTCGAAGTGGTGCTCGAAGATTACTATGCCGGTGACTGGATTGACCGTCTGGATGAACTCAAAATCAATATCGACGAACGTCAGGTGATTGCGAATGCCGGTGCAAACGCATTGGGGCGCAAGACCGATGAATTAATCATCAATGCTTTGGCGACAGCTTCAGCCAACGAAGTCGCCGACGGCAACGAAGGCATGACAATGGCAAAAATTCTCGAAGCGTTCGAGACGTTCGGTGAAAACGATGTACCCGATGACGGTCAGCGTTTTTGTATCGTCGGTTGGAAGCAATGGTCCGAATTGCTGTCTATCGATGAATTCGTTAGCGCCGATTACATCGGATCGGAGAATTTACCGTTCGCTTCAATCACCCAAGCCAAGATGTTCCTCGGGACAATCTTCATTCCGCATTCCGGTTTGCCGATCGACGAGAACGATATCCGTTCATGCTTCTGGTATCACAAAACATCCGTCGGTCACGCTTCGGCGGCTGATGTTGAAACCGATGTCTCATGGCACGGCGACCGCGCGGCGCATTTTGTAAACAATATGATGAGCCAAGGCGCAGGCCTGATTGACGAAGGCGGTGTAATCACCATCAAGGCTGACGAAACACCCGACGCATAACCCAAGCACTAACGAAGGAGACTAATTATGGCTTTTCAAATAGCTGACCTCAGCGTGCTTGCGTACGCGAATAATTTCACTTTGTGGCATTACACGACAACCGATGATGCGACCGCTTTTGAAACAAGCGGCTACCTGAACGGTGCTTCGGAAATGCTGAACGTGAACGACCTGATCATTGCGAATATCGATACTGACGGCACACCTGCCACGACGTTTTATGTCGTTACAGGCAATACTGGCGGCGTCGTAACCGTCACGGAATATAGCTAACCCTATCTCCGTCTTTCTCACTAACGGTTCATGAAGAGCGCGCTTGAGCGTCCCTTTTAAATAGAGGGCCTTTCCACGCTCGCCGCCGCGCCAGCCGGAGGCCGTTATCGATACGCATGATAGAGTGCAGCCCCGTCAACTTCGCCCTTATCCTCTTGGGGCGGAACGCGGGGCTGTGCTCGCTTTTATAAAAAGTTGACATCCGTTCACCATGGGCGTAATACCCACGCTCTTTAAAAAAGAACGGAGAAAATAATGAGTACTCAACACGAAGAACGTCCGGCCTATGTGGCAACATTCCAGACTGCGCACGGCCAGCCGGAGCAAGGACAATCCGAGCCTGAATTTAACGGCCTCGCACCTGACTTTGTCCCATACGCTGAAATAGAGCGTCACGGCAGTCTGGGACGCGCAATGGTCGCAATCAAAGCCGAGCAAACGCTTTAGGCTTTTATCTAATTTTTCATCAAGAACCCCGCCTCGTGCGGGGTTTTTTGTTTTTCTGAACCCGAGGAGACCCTTATGGCTTTGAATGATGTCGCGCTGGCTTCCCGCGCATTGATCCGCATTGGTGCGGCACCGATTACCAGTTTTTCTGATGGCACGGCCGAGTCCGAAATCGCCGGCGCGTTGTTTAATACAACCCGCGATGCGTTGCTGTCGGCCTATCGCTGGAGCTTCGCTACGGCGCAGGTCGTGCTTACCCAACTCGAAACCGATCCGGTTGCGGATTATAATTACGCATACCAACTTCCGAATGATTTTCTGCGTGCCATATCTCTTGGCACCGGCTCGAAAGGCAGGGGGGCTTCTTACCGCATCGTGCAGAATGAATTGCATACAAACACCCAAAACGCCGTTCTGACATATATCTTCAGACCGGATGAGGAGAGCTTTCCTCCGTTTTTCGATCAAGCCCTGATCGCACGATTATCGGCGGAGCTGTGCATTCCGGTTACCGAGAGCACATCGCGCGCCGAAGCGCATTTCAGAATTGCACAGGATGAGTTCGACCGCGCCCGACAGATCGACGCGCAACAGGACACACCAAACCGAATTGAGAGCTTTTCACTCATAGACGCGAGAGATTAATGACCAGAATAAGAGAAATCAAAACGACCTTCACAGCCGGTGAAGTGTCGAGCGAACTGCTGGGCCGTGGAGATTTGCGCGCCTATGACAATGGCGCATTGGCCTTACGCAATGTGTTTATCAACCCGACGGGTGGCGTGACGCGCCGCGCCGGGTTGGGCTTTATCGACACGGCGGCGGGCGATGGCAAGCTGATTGCGTTCGAGTTTAATACGCAACAGACTTCTTTGCTGGTCATCACTGATGAACAAATCGATATCTACACCAACGGCGTAAAGGAAGACACGGTTGCCGCCCCATGGACTGAAAGCCAGATCCCGCAACTGGCATGGACGCAAAGCGCGGATACGTTGCTGCTCACCCACCCCGAAGTCGCGCCGAAACGACTGACGCGTAATAGCGGCGGCACATGGACTTTATCGGACTGGACCTACTTCACGGATGACAATGTCGTCCGCCAACCGTATTTTAAGTTCGCCACCAGCACCGCAACGCTAACCCCGAGCGGCACAACGGGCAGCATCACCCTGACCGCATCCGAGGATGTGTTTGAAGAAGGGCACGAAGGCACGCGCATGCGCGTCGCGGGTAAGGAAGTCGAGATCACTGATTATGATTCCGCAACTGTTGTCACGGTGGATGTGATCGAGGATTTACCCAATACGGATGTGACAATCGACTGGTTCGAACAGGCCTTTTCACCCGTGCGCGGATATCCCGCCACCGTTGCCTTCCACCAGGACAGATTGGTCATTGGCGGTTCGCGCGATTTGCCGAACCGTTTGTGGTTTTCCAAATCCGGCGATCTGTTCAATTTCGATCTGGGCGAAGGCTTGGATGATGAGGGAATCGAATTTGCGATCCTGTCCGATCAGGTCAACGCCATTCGCGGTATTTTTTCCGGCCGTCACCTGCAGGTCTTCACATCAGGCGCGGAATGGCAGGTCACGGGCGATCCGCTCACCCCTGCAAGCGTGCAGATCAGACGCCAGACGCGAAACGGTTCTGTCGTTGATCGCTACATCCCGCCGACCAATGTCGACGGCGCGACGCTGTTCGTTGCCCGTAATAAACAAGAGGTGCAGGAATTCCTCTTTACCGATCTGGAGCAAGCTTACCAGTCCCGCGATTTGGCTCTGCTTTCCCGCCATATCATCAACGACCCCGTCGATATGGATTATGACTCCGGTCGGCGTTTGCTCTTCCTCGTGCGCGGGGATGGGCAATTTGCTGCCTTCACCGTTTTCCGTGCGGAAGCTGTCGCCGCATGGACGCTACACAACACGGACGGTAATGTGAAATCCGTCGCCGTAGTCGGGGAGGATATCTACATGCTGGTTGAACGGGATGGGGACTATCTGGTTGAACAACTCGACGATGCGCTCAATCTCGACTCTGCTTTAACCGGAGAGGTTATGACGCCCGCGACTGTCTGGTCGGGGCTTGATCATCTCGAAGGTGAAACCGTTTCTATCGTTGCCGACGGTGAAGTCAAAGCCGATCAAACAGTCACAAGCGGAGCGATCACCTTAAGTGAAGCTGCGACCACGATCGAAGTAGGGTTGCCCTATACGCATATTGTCGAGCCATTGCCGCCAAGTGAATTGGGCAATGCAGGTGCAGGGCGACGTATTCGTCTTATCGAAGGATTGTTCCGCGTACAGGATACGCAGGCCCTGAAACTCGATGTCGGACGCGGCTTAAGCGATATCGCGCTTCGTCAGATCGGCGAGGATGAAATCCTCGATACGCCGCCGCCACTCGTAAGTAGTGACATTTCGGTACGTGCGCTGGGCTGGCAAAACGACAGAACCCAGCCCCTGTGGCGCATTGAGCAGGATGTGCCGCTGGCGTTTACGTTGCTTTCCGTGACTACGCAAATCAAGGTTAATGATTAAGTTTGACATAATTTATAGCAATTGATATATAAATTCTGCAATTACGGAGAAGTAAATATGTCAATTACGTTAAAGTTCGAAGATAAAGGCTATTTGCCTGGTCTGGCGCACCAATTGGTCACGAATTTGCAGGATAACCCTGCGGCGGAACTGATTGGGGTAGAGCACAACCCCAAGGGCGTTGAGCGCGAGCTGGTTTTCGGTCTGGACGGTCAAGAATCTACGGATGACCGTTTGCTCTTTACCGATGTGGAAGTGCTTGTGGCGGCTAGAGAGTATTGTCGCCAAAGCGCACCTGAGTTTACAGGAAAGATGCTGGCGCATTCAAGAGACGCGGCCTACATGATCGATCAACAGACTGTGCCGACATTCATGAGCTCGCGCGCCGATGCTGATGGTCACGGAGGGCCAGGCGCGGACGCTTAAGCGCAAATCTAGTACGTATTCTAAGAAGCGGTATCTGAACGATGCCGCTTTTTTATTGTCCCGATAACATCAAAAAACAGGAGTTAGTTATGGCTGGAATTCTTCCCCTTGCCAAAGGCATCAATGAAATAGCAGGTGCGGTGAACACGGTTGGTCGCGCGGTCGGTACAATACAGACATTGTCCGGCGGCGGTCGCCAAAAGGACGCGCAGGAGCTGGCCTTACGGCAGTTACAGGAACGCCAGTCATTACAGCAACAGCAACTGGCACAAAGCAACGCTCTGGAACGCGAAAAAATCGCGACACAATCCGCACAGGATGAAGAAGAGCGCCGAACTGCATTACGTCGTGCGGTCGCCCGCCAGCGTGCGAATTTCGGTGCCAGTGGAATTAGCGCAAACAGCGGTTCCGGGCAAGCCGTTTTGCTTGGCCTTTTTGATGAAACAGATGACGAGTTAGCCCGTCGTGAACAGCTCGATAATCTGCGGACCCGTGCACTTGATTTGGGCGAAAGTCAGGCCTCAAGCCTGAACCTGTTGCAAGCAACACAATTGAGGGAACGCAACGCTCTTAAAGGCCTATTTTAGACAGGTCTGTAAATTTGACATTATCGCAAATACAGGGCAGTCTGCGTTCTTATACAAAAAACAGGGAACTGCGTAAATGTCTTGGCGCTATGTCGTAATCGGCAATTTCAGGACCGTTGATAACTCTATTGCTGCGACCAATATTGTCGAGCAATTCGAGGACGTATCCAGCGAGCAAAGCAGAGTTGATGATGAGAGCTTTAAACTCATCGTTGACGATTTCGTGCAGCGTTGTAACGCCGAGGGCTGGGGGCGCACTAAAATTATTCATGACTTTGGCGACGTGCTTGTAATTGATGAAATGACGACGCAGGATTACGAGCGTTTCAAGCTGGAAGCGCAAGGCATGTTCTCTCACGCGGTTGTCAATCAACACCATCTCGACCTGTTCCTGTTCTTTGAACGCGGCGGAACGATCGAAGATTTTGAGGCGCAAGGCGGAAACCTTGATGACCTTAGAGGCGGCTTCAGCAGGCCCGACGCCGTAGCTTCTTAGCACTTTTACTAACATCTAAACATTTTGAGGATTTTATGCCCGAACACATCAAAGTGCCGGACGTAGTGCCGATTGTGCGCTACGCCGCCAATGGCACGCAGGACCAATTCAGCTATCCGTTCCCCATTTTTGCCAGCGAAGATCTGGCAATTTTTTTGGATGGGGCAGAGCAAAATAGCGGCTTCACTATTAGCGGTGCCGGCAACACAAGCGGCGGCAGTGTCACATTTGATACTGCGCCGGACGCTGACACGATTGTGACGTTGGCGCGTGACTTGCCGATCGAACGCGTAACGGACTTCCTTGAAGGTGGCGATTTCAGCGCGATCTCTATTAACAACGAACTCGATTACCTCATCGCGGCCTTGCAACAGGTGAACCGTGAAAGCGACCTGATGCTCCGCTATTCCGATCATGAAACACCCGCGAATGTCGAACTGCCGAGTGTGGCGCAACGCGCGAATAAAGGCCTCGGCTTTGACGGCAGCGGTAATCCCGTTGCCTTGGAGTTAAGCGGAGCAACAGCGCCCGCTGACTTTACGGCCACAGGAACGGGCGCGGCAGCGCGCACAATTAACGATAAGCTCGCTGATGCGATCTCGGTAAAGGATTTCGGCGCGGTTGGTGACGGTCTGACCAATGACACAACCGCCATCCAGAATGCGTTAGCTGCACATGACAGCGTGTTCATGCCCGCTGGCGAATATCTCATCAGCGCCACCATCACACTGACCGCTGGGCAAAGTCTGATCGGCGCAGGGCAGGCTTCTATCCTGAAATGTAACAGCCAGAGCTTCAACGCGATTGAAGTCACCGAAGACCACTGCGCACTGCATAACTTCCGTATTGAGGGCGGAGAGATTGGTATCAAGCTTTACGGCAAAACGAGGCCCTGCGTGCAAACATCGGTCACAGACATCACGATTAACGGCCCGAATATCGGCGTGCAGCTGGATGGCTATACCAATACGAATTATCCGTGTTACTGGAACAACTTCGACCGCGTACTGGTCGAACAGTTCGATACTCACGGCTTCCACCTGACTTTGAGTGGCGCGGGTGACACGCCCAATGCCAATAAATTCCATGCCTGTCGGGCCTATTCATTGGGCACGTCCTCAACGGGAGCGGGTTTTTATGTCGAAGACGGGCGCTTCAATAACGCCTTCGTAGATTGTGAAGCCAATATTGCAGGAACCGCACAGGGGTGCTTTATCCTCGAAAATTCCGATCAGACGATTTTGATCAACCCGTATGCGGAAAGCACAAATGTCGTCCCGAATGTGCATCTCAAAAGCGGCTCGCAGAACACGGCTATTATGAACTTGCTCGCGGTCAGCAACGGCGCGGCAATCTATGACCAATCGGGTGGCAGCTATACCGCCTATAATGCGGGTTACCCGAACCGGAACCGTTTGCTTAAAACTACTTGTGTCGATATGAACGCGACGCTGCAGCGCTTCGATACGGAATTTATCGACACCAGCGGCAACGTGACGCTCGACCTCTCACATTCCGTCCATCTGGTCTCCAGCTTCGGTGGCGCGCTCACTGTCTATCTGCCGAACGCGGAAGACTCCGTCGGCGTGATGATGGTCGTCAAAAAAACAGATAGCTCTTCCAACGTGATTACGGTGAAGGAGGATAGCGGCAACGGCCCTGATGCTCGTGACTACTTCCTCGGCGCGGAAAATGATTACGTGATGATGCTATCCAACGGTGCGGAATGGTTCGTCATTGCCTCCAACCGCTCCCCCGGCAATACACGCTATTACGACGGCACGGGCACATACGACATCGACATGGCGGTTGATACTTACCTGCTTTCCAGCTTCGGCGGCGCATTAACCGCTCGCCTTCCGCCCGCCAACGCCGCGGAAGCTGTTGGCCGAACCGTGACGATTAAGAAAACCGATGTGTCATCGAACACTATCACCGTAACCGAACAGGGCGGCAGCGGCCCCGACGGATACAGCCAGCCATTGGCATCGCAATACAAAGCGATCACCGTCGTTTCCGACGGCAGCCAGTGGTACATCACCTCTAAATTCTAAGGACACTTTATGCCCGAAATTGAAATGCAATCCCGTGAGGCGATTGCAGACTTCCTGCCGCGCGCGATCCAGACCGCGTTGGATTCTTACCAGCACTTCTCCGAAGCGCAGATCACCGTTACCGACAGCACCCCGTGCTCGAAAACCTTCAAGGCACACCACGATGCCTGCAAGGTTGCGATCGCGCATATCGAACTGTTGATCAAGCTCGCGCGCTGGGCCGACCTTCCTGACCCGAAGCTGGAAGACGAAGACAAGCAGCGCATGCTGCAAACCATCATCGAAAACGGTAACCGCGTATTAGGGAGGGAATAGTGCATGACCGATATCTACGAACCGTCAAACCCGTACAGCACGAAGTTCGACATTACCGAGGCGGACTTCAAGCTGTTCACCATCATCTGGTTTCAGGGGCAGGGGATGGGCATGCCCGACCATCATGCGTGGATGGCGCAATGGTTGGAGACAAGCTGGAAAAAGGGCGACTTGAACCTGTTGTTGATGGCGTTCCGCAGCGCGGGCAAAAGCACGATAGTCGGTTTGTTCGCGGCGTGGCTTTTATATCGTCAGGCGGATTTGCGTATCCTTGTTTTGGCGGCGGACCATGCGTTGGCGAAGAAGATGGTGCGTAACGTTAAACGCATCTTGGAAAAACACCCGCTGACCGAACACCTCCTGCCCGAAAATCCGGACCAATGGGCGAGTGACCGCTTCACCGTCAAACGCATGATGGAACTGCGCGACCCGTCCATGCTGGCCAAGGGCGTAACATCTAACATCACCGGAACCCGCGCGGATATCGTGATTTGCGATGATGTCGAGGTGCCCAATACCTGCGATACAGCCGAAAAACGTGAGGAATTGCGCGCGCGGTTGGGCGAGATCAATTACGTCCTCGTCCCCGGTGGGACACAGCTTTATGTCGGCACACCGCATACTTATTACTCGATTTACGCCGAGGATGTTCGCTCCGAAATCGGGGAAGAGCAGGTATTCTTGGATGGCTTCAAACGCCTCAAGCTTCCCGTCATGGGTGAGGCGGGGCAAAGCGCATGGATTGAAAAATACAGCCCCCAAATGATCGCGCAGATGAAACGCGCGGCGGGGCCGAACACCTTTGCGTCACAAATGATGCTGGAGCCGGTGAATATCGCGCAAGGCCGTCTGAATCCGCAGCTGTTACAGCATTACGATTTGGAATTGGAATATCAGAAGGAGCTGCAAACGCTGTTTCTCGGTCAAACCAAACTGGTCTCGGCCAGTGCGTTCTGGGACCCGGCTTTCGGCTCGGCCACGGGTGACCGCAGTGTTCTGGCGATTATTTATACGGACGCGGATGGGCGGTTTTATCTGCACCACATGGAATATATCAGGGTCGATGCGCGCAATGAGCAGGACGAAGCGACACAGCAATGCCGCATCGTCGCGCAAATTGCAAAAGCGCATTACCTGCCCAGCATCACGGTGGAAACAAACGGCATCGGTAAATTCCTGCCGAAAATCCTGCGCAATGAAATGGCGAAAGCCCATGTTCCCTGTAGTGTTCTGGAGATGAACCAGACCCGCTCGAAAAGCGAGCGCATCCTCGAAGCGTTCGATGCCATCCTCGCTGCGCAAAGACTATCTGTGCATACGAATGTATTCAAAACACCGTTCAGGACGGAGATGCAGGAATGGCGCCCCTCAGGTGGTAAAGGGCATGATGACGGCCTCGATGCTGTCGCCAGCGCGCTGCTGCAAAGCCCTGACCGCCTGCCGCGTATCTTCGGTAAAGGCCATCACGGCTGGATGAATAACAACAAAACTATCCGCGCTGACACCAATTTCAGGGTTTAACGATGACATATGAAATCTTTGAACTCGCGCTCGGCGTGCTGGTCAGCATGCTTGGTGCGATCACGGCCGTGATCTGGGCCAAGGTTGACCGCGCGGAAAAAACCGCCGAAGCCAACAAGGCGATGCTCGGTCATCTGGCGCGCCACCTCGACAAAACCAATGAGTTGACCGAGCGTTTAAGCTCCCTCGAGGCGTCATTCAGCGCCGAAATCAAAAACCTCTCCATCTCCATCAAGCGGATGGAAAGCGCGGTGCTGCGGCTGGATCAGCATCGCAACAACACGCACTAAACCACTTATATAAAAGGAAAATGCCATGAAGAAACCGACACTGAGAGCAGTGGCGGGCACGGACGTGCCTGCAGATAAAGATGCTGCGGAGTTTTACCGCGAACTGGAGGTCGACGTTCTTGCCCGTACCATTTGGGGTGAGGCTCGCGGGGAAGGCACGGCCGGCATGAATGCTGTAGCGGCTGTGATCCTCAACCGTGTTGAGGTCGCGCAGGATAAAGGCAAATACTGGTGGGGGAATTCCATCATTCAGGTCTGCCAGAAACCATATCAGTTTTCCTGCTGGAATCGATCCGACCCGAATTTTCAGAAATTACAAAGTGTTGACGAGAATAATTTATATTTCGCAACAGCTATGCGCATCGCCCGAAGAACCGTTATCGGCGCACTGCAAGACCCGACAAAAGGTGCAACGCATTATCATGCCGCCGGAATATCGCCATATTGGGCGAAAAACGAAAAGCCGTGCGAAGTCATCGGCAATCATATCTTCTATCGCATTGTGGAGGGCTAAATGCTGGAAACCATTCTTGCCCGTATCGGGTTGCCGTTGCTTGTTACCTTCGTCTCCGAGGCTTTAAAGGAAATCGACACCCCCGTTACCAAAGGGGCGGCCAAGGCTTTGGACCAAGTCGACGAGGCGTTGAAGGCAGGACAAATCAATATCGAGCATGTCGCCGAAGCCAACCGCCATATCGAGGAGTTAGCTCATCTAAAATCTGAAGAACTGCGCACAAGTTTGGCGGAAGTGAACCAGACCATACGGGCCGAAATTGCCTCGGAAGACACGTATGTTAGACGTATGAGGCCTACATTCGGTTACCTTATGGCTTTTACGTGGGCCGCGCAAATGCTGGGGATTGCATACGTTATAATATTCGATACGCAACGTGCCGCATCAGTTTTAACGGCTATGGCGTCCTTAAGTGCTATATGGGGTATAGGTCTATCCGTTTTGGGTATCTATGTTTATAAGCGGAGCGAGGATAAAAAACTCCTCAAAACGGGTGAAACCATATTTTGGCACAATTAAACACACACCGCCTCTTGATAAAAACGAGCATTCATCCAGATAAATCGCAAGCAATATAAACGCTTTGCTCTTGCTGCAATGCGCTATTCTTATTAGCATGTTGCGAAATACAAAAAGCGGCGAAAGCTTTTTCGTCGCTTTTCGATTAAATTGGGTCTGAATAAATCCAGCGACTTAGAGAATGACACGGTGTCCTTATGAGTAAAATTTTCGGTTTTGTGCTTGTGTTAGCAAGCTTCTGGCTGATCAGCTCGGGCATGTTCAAACCATTGTTGCTGTCCTTTGGCGTCGTTTCGATTGTGATTGTGATTGCGCTGACATACCGCATGAAAAAGAAAGATGCGGAAAGCTTCCCCATTATCTTGCCGTCATTGCGCTTGCCCGGATATCTGCTCTGGATGGTCGGGCAAATCGTCGCATCCAATCTGGATGTTGCAAAACGGATCTGGGCCGGGAAATCCGCGATCAGTCCCACAATTTTCACCGTTAAGGCGACGCAGAAGACCGATGTCGCAAAAGTTCTGTATGCCAATTCCATCACCATGACACCGGGCACGGTCACCTTGTCTGTGCGTGAGGATGTCTTGGAAGTGCATGCGCTTAGTAGCGAGGCCGCAGAAGACTTGAAAAAAGGCGAGATGGATCGCCGCGTAACAGCGTTGGAGGCCGCGTAAGATGTATCTGGTCGCTGCGCTGGCAGTTCTCATCGTTATGGCTATGGCGCTGGTGCGTGCTTTTAAGGGGCCGACCTTGTTCGACCATATTCTGGCTGTGAACATGTTCGGTACCAAAACCGTTATTCTGGTCTCGATTTTGGGCATGGTTGCGGGCGATACATCGTATCTGGATATCGCGCTGGTCTACGTGCTGATCAACTTTATCGGCATCATTGCCGTCCTGCGCTTTGTTGAATTCGGCCAGCAAGAACGTAAAGCGGGGTCTGAATAATGGATCTGGTGCTCGATATTCTCAGCTGGATTTTTATTGTCGCCGGAGGCTTTTTCGGTATCACAGGCGCAATTGGATTGTTCCGTTTTCCTGATTTTTATTCCCGTCTGCACGCCGCCAGTATCACGGACACATTCAGTGTCGGCCTTATCATTCTTGGGCTTGTCCTGCAGAGTTCTTCGGTGCTCATGGTTTTGAAGCTGCTGCTGCTTTTACTGCTATTTGCCTATACCGGACCCACGGCGGCACATGCGTTGGCGAAGTCCGCCAGACAGGCCAAGCTTGAACCTCTTTTGGGTGATCAAACCGATAAGAAGGGAGAGGCACCATAGACATCATAATCGATATAGCGTTGTTGACGATGCTGGTCGCTACTGCGTTGGCGAGCATCTTTATCCGCGACTTGTTCGCGGTGATTATGGTGTTTGGCATTTACAGTCTGGTTTGTGCGGGCTTTTTCCTGAATTTGAATGCCCCTGATGTGGCGCTGACCGAGGCGGCGATTGGCGCGGGGATCGCCCCGATTCTGATGTTGGGTACGCTGGCACTGACCCGTCATTCCTGGGACCCCGAGCCGCATGCCAAAAAATCCAAACACAACCCGCTTTTGCCGCTTATAGTCGTGACCATCACGGGCGCGGCACTGGTTTATGCCAGTTTTGATATGCCGCATTACGGCGATGTCACGGCCCCCGCCAACAACCATGTCGCCCCGCGATATCTGCAGGATTCCGCTACAGAGATAGACATCCCGAATGTCGTCACATCCGTGCTGGCCAGCTACCGTGGCTTCGATACGCTGGGTGAGGTCTTCGTTATTTTCACCGCCGGTATTGGTGTTCTGGCGCTGCTCGGTTTTCTCTCCGACGGCTCGGGCCGTAAATACTGGCAATTCGCCGATACTGCGAGCTTGCGCCGTCATACGGTTTTGCATGTCATCGCCAAAATCCTTATCCCGCTCATTCTTCTCTATGCTTTCTATGTACAGTTCCACGGGGATTATAGCCCTGGAGGCGGCTTTCAGGCGGGCGTGATTTTCGCCACCGCATTCATCCTCTACACAATGGTCAGCGGCCTGCAGGCGGTTTACAAAATCATCAGGCCCGAATTCATCTATCTGATGATGGTTATCGGCGTCATGCTGTACGCGGGTACGGGGCTGGTCGCCATGTTCATGGGCGGCAATTATCTCGATTACAACGCGCTTGATCACCATGACCCTGTTCACGGGCAACATCTCGGTATTTTGCTTGTTGAACTTGGCGTGGGCATATGTGTTGCCGCTGTCATGATGTCCGTCTTTTTCAACTTTGCTGGGCGCGGCATCCATGTACCTGAAGACAATAAAGAGGGCGGACAATGAGCATCGTATTAGGGCTGTTTAATTACTGGGTTGTGATTGCGCTGATGATGATCGGTTTTTACCTCGTCATCGCCACCAGCAATCTGATCAAAAAGATCATTGGCCTGAATATTTTCCAGACCTCGGTCTTTATTCTGTATATCAGCATCGGCAAGGTTAAGGGCGGTGCTGCCCCTATTCTGGAGGAGGGCACGGAGCTGTATGCCAACCCTCTGCCGCATGTTTTGATCCTGACCGCGATTGTGGTCGGTGTTGCGACAACCGCACTGGGACTGGCTCTGATCGTCCGTATCAAGGAAGCCTATGGCAGCATCAATGAAAATGAAATTCGCGAGAAGGGCGGAACGACATGATGGAAACAATCCTGTCTAACCTTCCGGCGCTTCAGGTTCTGTTGCCGTTGTTGACCGCGCCACTATGCTTCATGATCCGCAAGCAGGGGGTCACGTGGCTGTTCGCATTTTTAGCCACCCTCGGCAGCTTCGCCATCGCCATTGATCTTTACCGGGAAGTCATGACGAACGGCCCACTGTCGTATCATATGGGGGGCTGGGAACCACCGTGGGGTATTGAATACCGCCTTGACGAGTTGAACACTTTCATCGTGCTGCTGGTCTCTGCTATGGCGACCATGACACTGGTCTTCGCCCGTAAAAGTATTGAAAAGGAAATCGCGCCGCAGAGCTTCGCTTTGTTCTACACCGCGTTTCTACTCTGTTTTGCCGGCTTGCTGGGGATCACCATCACGGGCGATGCGTTTAACCTCTTTGTCTTCCTCGAAATCTCATCCCTCTCGACCTATATCCTGATCAGCTTCGGTAAGGATAACCGGGCACTCACGGCTTCTTTCCAGTATCTGATTATGGGCACAATCGGCGCGACGATGCTGCTGATCGGTATCGGCTTCCTGTATATGATGACGGGGACCTTGAACATGGCCGACCTTGCCTCGCGCCTGCCCGAGGTCATGGATACGAATACGGTTCGCGCCGCTTTCGCGTTCATCATTGTCGGTTTGAGCATCAAACTCGCGCTCTTCCCGTTGCATATATGGTTACCGAATGCTTATGGCTACGCGCCTTCAACCGTCACGATCTTTCTGGCGGCGACATCAACCAAGGTCGCGATCTACGCGCTGATCCGCTTTATCTTCACAATCTTCGGTGTAGAATTCTCCTTCGGCGGCATGCCGCTTACGGCAATCTTCCTCTTCTTGTCGATACTGGCTGTTTTCAGCGGCTCTCTATCCGCAATTTACCAAACCAATATCAAACACGTGCTGGCCTATTCCAGTATCGCGCAGATCGGCTACATGATGATCGGTATCGCGTTGCTCAGCACGCTGGGCTTAGGCGCGGGTATCCTGCACATGTTCAACCACGCCATCATGAAGGGCTGTATGTTTATGGCGCTGGGCTGTGTTTATTTCCGTTACGGCAGCGCCCGTATCGAGGACTTCAAAGGCCTGGGAAAAACCATGCCGTTGACGATGGCCGCGTTTGTGGTTGGTGGTCTGGGCCTGATCGGTATGCCGTTGACTGCGGGTTTCATCAGTAAATGGTATCTGGTACTCGCAGCGCTGGAGCATGGTTATGCGGGGATCGTAATTGTTATCACCATTCTGGTTGGTTCCTTGCTGGCTGTGGCCTATATCTGGCGCATAGTCGAGGCCGCATATTTTCAGGAGCCTGAAAACGAGCCGCAAGGCGAGGCGCCGATGGCCTTGCTTATTCCGACATGGATCTTGGCGCTGGCCACCATTTACTTTGGCCTCGATACGCGTTTGAGTGTTGAAGGTGCGACAAGAGCAGCGGAAAGTCTGATTGGGGGTGGGTTATGATTCTTCCTCCCGAACTGATGATGCCCGCGACTGTATTGGTACCGTTCATCGGCGTGATCCTGATTTTGTTGACCCGTAAATTCCCGAATATCCGCGAGGCGATGACATTGGTAACGGCGGTGACGACGTTCCTGATGGTGCTACAGTTCTTGCCCGGTGTCCTTGAGGGTGAAACATACAGCTACACATTCGCCGAGCCTCTGCCCGGTATATCGCTGGCTTTTAGTCTCGAGCCGCTGGGGATGCTGTTCGCACTTATCGCCAGCTTCCTCTGGATCGTTACTTCTGTCTACGCCATTGGCTATATGCGCGGCGCAGGCGAGCAAAACCAGACCCGCTTCTACATCTTCTTTGCTATCGCTGTATCATTTACGCTGGGGGTTGCGTTCTCCGCGAACCTGCTGACGCTGTTTGTCTTCTACGAAATGCTGACCCTCTCGACTTACCCGTTGGTCGCGCATAAGGGCAACACCGCCGCGAGAGACGGTGGCCGCGTATATCTGGGTATATTGCTGACCACATCCATCGCATTTTTCTTACCCGCGATCATCTGGACCTACGCCGTTGCGGGCACGCTGGACTTTCAGCCGGGCGGGATTTTTGACGATAATGTAAATGCAGTTGTCGCTGGTGCATTGCTGCTGCTGTTTTTCTATGGTGCGGGTAAGGCCGCGCTGATGCCGTTTCACCGTTGGTTGCCATCCGCGATGGTCGCGCCGACCCCTGTTAGTGCTCTTTTGCACGCCGTTGCTGTCGTAAAAGCGGGTGTGTTCACTTTGCTGAAAATCTCTGTCTATATCTTCGGGGCGGACTTGTTGCTCGACCTTAATGCCCGAGACATTCTGCTCTACATTGCGGGCACGACAATCTTGCTCGCTTCTCTGGTCGCTATGACCAAGGATAATTTGAAAGCGCGGCTGGCCTATTCAACAGTGTCGCAGCTTGCCTATGTGACACTCGGCGCGTTGCTGGCAACCCAAGCAGGGATGGAAGGCTCGGCGATGCAAATCGCAACGCATGCCTTTGGTAAGATCACGCTGTTCTTCTGTGCCGGTGCGATTTACGTCGCAACCAAGAAAACCGAAATCAGCGACATGAAGGGGCTGGGCCGCGCAATGCCGATTACGATGCTGGCTTTCTTTATTGGCGCGATGAGTATTATCGGCCTGCCGCCGACAGGGGGAACATGGAGCAAATGGTATCTGATGCTCGGTACGCTGGAATCCGGTTATCTGTTCCTCATGGGCGTGCTGATGATCAGTTCTTTGTTGAATATCGCGTATTTGTTGCCGATCCCCATTCAAGGGTTCTTCGGTGGTGAAAAGGATAAGCCAACGGTATTCAGTGAAGCACCACTGCCATGTCTGATAGCGATCACCGTCACGTCGATCGGGTGTCTGGTTTTATTTATTTGCCCTGAGCTTTTATACGAGCTGGCTGCATTGGTGTATTTGGGGGCGCTTTAAGTTATGAACGACGAAAAGAAATATATCTTAGATGATCCTAAAAACGTGAAGCGCATTATCCATGCGTTTTATGTGCTTTGTGCTGGTTTGGTTGCAGCCGATTTCTTTGTGCACAGACACACCTACCATGACTGGGAAAAGTTTCCGGCCTTCTACGCCGTTTTCGGCTTTGTCGCCTGTGTTATCTTGGTGTTTCTTGCGATTTTGATGCGTAAAGTCGTCATGCGCAAAGAGGATTATTACGAGCCTGTCGACACACCGTCGGGGGAGGATAAGCCATGATTGATCTGTTTTGGACTATGCCTTCATACATGGTGTTTTTCATTGCCGCGGCATTAGCCCTTTTTACCAAAGGGCATTTGCGCAGCCTGATCATGGTCGCGACCCCGATCATTAGCGGACTGTTTCTGTGGCAGACAGGGCAGGGCGATGCTGTTGCTGTTTCGGCGCAGTTGCTGGACTATGAGCTGTTACCGTTCAGAACCGATAAACTCAGCCTGCTGTTTGGGTATCTCTTTAACATTGCCGCCTTCATGGCGATCATCTTCTCTCTGCATATCCGTGACACGTACCAGCATGTCAGCGGATTGATCTACGCGGGTAGTGCGCTTGGCGCTGTTTTTGCGGGTGACTACATTACGCTTTTCGCATTTCTCGAGATTATGGCCGTTAGCTCCGCATTTCTGATCTGGGCGCGCGGGACGGAAAAGGCAATTGCCTCCGGTATGCGGTATTTAATTATTCAGGTCATCTCGGGCCTGTTACTTCTGGCTGGTGCTTTGTTCGCCGTTCATGAGACCGGTACGCTTGCGCTTTCCGAGTTAAGTTTGGAAAGTGTATCCGGCCTGCTGATATTCTGCGCAATTGGTATTAAGGCGGCGTTCCCATTGGTGCATAACTGGGTGACGGATGCTTACCCCGAAGCGACACCGACGGGTTCGGTTTTCCTCTGTATCTTTACGACCAAAACGGCCGTGTATTTGCTGGCGCGCAGCTTCCCCGGTGAAGAGGTGCTGATATATGTCGGCGTCATCATGGCATGTTTCCCCATTTTCTACGCTGTTATTGAAAACGACCTGCGCCGTGTTCTGGCATATTCCATGATCAACCAGATTGGCTTCATGGTCGTCGGAATTGGTATAGGCACCGAACTGGCGATTAACGGTGCGGTGGCCACAGCCTTTAACCACGTCATTTATAAAGGCCTGCTGTTCATGTCGATGGGTGCTGTGCTGCACGTGACGGGGCGCATTAACGGCTCCGATTTGGGCGGGCTGTATAAATCCATGCCCAAGACCACCATATTCTGTATCATCGGTGCGGCCTCAATCTCTGCATTTCCGCTGTTCAGTGGCTTTGTCAGTAAGGCGATGATCATGACGGCCGTCATTTACGAAGGTTATGACTGGATCTGGCTTGCGCTGTTATTTGCTGCCGCTGGGGTGTTCCACCATGCGGGTATCAAAATTCCTTACTTCGCTTTTTACGCACACGACTCCGGTCTGCGTACATCCGAAGCGCCGAAAAACATGCTGGTTGCTATGGCGATAGCTGCCGCATTCTGTATTGGGGTTGGGTGCTATCCTTACATTCTCTATGGCTTGCTTCCTTACGAGACGGACTACACGGCCTATGATACGACGCATGTGCTGACCCAGATGCAACTTCTCTGCTTCTCGGCTCTGGCTTTCGTTTGGCTCAACCTTCGCGGGTTTTATCCGCCTGAACTCCGTTCGACCAATCTGGATGTGGAATGGATTTACCGCAAATTCATGCCGTGCTCTATCCGCTGCGGTATCGCGCTACTCAAGCCCGCATACTGTGGTGTTATCAAACTTGCGTGCACTGCTTTTGAATTCAGCATAATCCGCACGCTTGTCCGCAATCACGGCCCCGAAAGTGCGCTTACCCGCACATGGCCGATCGGCAGTATGGTCCTTTGGGTTGCTATTCTGCTCAGCATTTATCTTATTTTAAACTTCTTTATGTGATATCAATTGAGTAGATAAATTCTTCACGGAATATTCATTTCGTAAAAAACACAGGTAAGGCTAGCTATGACTAAGACACCCATCACAATTGCTAAAGGCGACGGCATCGGGCCGGCCATCATGGATGCAACGCTGGAAATTCTTGATGCATCGGGCGCTGCGCTGGATATTGAGGAAATTGAAATCGGTAAGGCGGTCTATGAACGTGGCGTGCCCAACGGTATTGAACCAAGCGCATGGGACTCACTTCGCCGCACACGTGTCTTTCTGAAAGCCCCGATCACAACGCCCCAAGGTGGCGGCTTTAAGTCACTGAACGTTACCGTGCGTAAATCCCTCGGCCTGTTTGCTAATGTTCGCCCGTGCGTGTCTTACGACCCGTTCGTCAAAACCAATCACCCGAATATGGACATCGTCATCATCCGTGAGAACGAAGAAGACCTGTACGGTGGGATCGAATATCGTCAGTCCCGCGATGTTATGGCGTCTCTGAAAGTGATCACCCGCCCGGGAACGGAACGTATCATGCGCTACGCGTTTGAATATGCCCGCGCGAATAACCGCAAAAAAGTCACCTGTATGTCAAAAGACAACATCATGAAAATCTCTGATGGTCTGTTCCATCGGGTCTTTGATGAGATTGCTGCCGAATATCCTGATATTGAAAACGAGCACATGATTATCGACATCGGTACCGCCAAGGTCGCCAACCGTCCCGACATGTTTGACGTGATCGTGACCACGAACCTGTATGGTGACATCATCTCCGATGTGGCTGCCGAAGTTACAGGCTCCGTTGGTTTGGGTGGCTCATCCAACATCGGCGCCGATTTCGGTATGTTCGAAGCCGTTCACGGTTCCGCTCCTGATATCGCGGGGCAGGGCATTGCCAACCCGTCAGGTCTTATCCTCGGTTCGATCATGATGCTGACCCATATCGGGCAGGGTGATGCCGCATCCAAAATTCACAATGCATGGCTGAAGACAATCGAAGACGGCATCCACACGGGCGAGATTTACCGTGATGGTGTATCGAAGGAAAAAGTCGGTACGGACGGCTTCACCAAAGCCGTGATCGAACGTCTGGGCGCCAAGCCGGAAAAACTCGTCGCAAAGGAATATCCAAATATTGCAGGCGGCATTAAATTGCCACCGCTTAAGGACCCTGTTGATGTCACGAAAAAACGCGTGGGGGTCGATCTAGGCTTAAACTGGTACGGAACGGCCGATGAGTTGGCCGACAAGGTCAACACATGCGTGAATGACAATTTGAAACTGCACATCATTTCCAATCGCGGTACAAAGGTTTGGCCCAATGGCCAACCCGAAACATTCTGCGCCGATAACTGGCGTCTGCGCTTTATTGCGGATGATGGCGAAGAGGTAAAAACCTCACAGGTTATTGCTTTGATGCAGCGCATGAATGAAGCGGACCTCAACTTTACTAAGTCCGTGATGCTGCACGATTTTGATGGTCAACCCGGATATACAGTCGCCCAAGGGGAATAATCTATACCTAAATGGTGTGAGTTAAGAATGACTTGCGCATTTAAAAACGGTATAATAGGGGGATATGGGCGTGCATGTGTCTTACTTCAGGGGTTTTGCGGTATTTTGCATTGTTTTCAGTGTGATCTTTGCTGGTCACGCTCATGCAAAGGACATGAATCCTAAAAAGCCGCAGATCAAAATCGAGCAAATCCCCGAGCCTACCTACAAAAAAGTCACCTTTTATAAGCTGGACCCGCCGCGCACCCTGCGTGAGAGGGTTGAAAGGCTGACTCACGGCATGCTGGTTGATATGCCCCCCGAATATGACCATTACGGCTACGAAATCCGCCGTTTTATGGCCAAAGTCGGCAATGAAGCCGTATTGGATTCGACGCAAAACATCAAAGGGCAGCTGCAAAACATCAAATTCGCACAAAAAATTGCTGCGGCGTGGCAAGCCAATCACCTCAAGGAAGTGAATGAAATAAACGTGCTGATTGAGGAGCAAAACGCATCTTCAACGGTGCGCAGCCTTTACAACACAAAGAAGCTGGAGGCGCAGTCGTTTTTCCAGCATTTAAATGGTTGGATCAGATACAACCGCGATGCCTTGTCCTATCTGGCGGAAATCGGCACCAACAGATACCAGTATCAAGACGGGGAATTCAGATTCCGCAGCAGTGAAGAGTTCAATAAATACAAAATCCTGCATGAAACACGCGTGCGTGCGTTGGACCGTATGCACGGATACACACCATTCCGTTTGATGGTGTACTAGGCCGCTTTCGCCGCCTCAATCGTATTTTTCAATAGACATGCAATGGTCATGGGACCTACACCACCCGGCACGGGCGTGATCGCGGCTGCCTTTGCTTGTGCGCCATCAAAGTCAACATCACCACAAAGCTTGCCGTCATCCTGACGGTTGATACCGACATCAATTACGATCGCGCCATCCTTGATCCATTCGCCTTTGACCATCTTTGCGCGGCCGACAGCGGCGACAAGGATATCCGCCTGCTTGCAAATCTCTTCCAGATTTTGCGTGCGGGAATGCGCGGTTGTAACCGTGCAGTTTTCACCCAGCAATAATTGCGCCATCGGTTTGCCGAATAGCAAAGAACGACCGATAACAACGGCGTGCTTACCTGACAGGTTTTCCTCGACATCCTTGATCAGCATCAATGACCCTTGCGGTGTGCAAGGGACCAGACCACTTTTGTCACCCGCAACCAGCTTGCCCTGATTAACGAAGCTTAAGCCGTCAACATCCTTGGCGGGGCTAATCGACTGGATCAGCGTATCGGAGTCGAGATGATCGGGGACAGGAAGCTGCAACAAAATGCCGTGCACATCCTTATCCGCATTGAGCTGGTTGATAATGTCCTGAACTTGTTCCTGAGAAGCGTCCGCGGGCAATACATGCTCAAAACTTGTCATGCCGCATTTTTCACACGCCTTGATCTTGTTTCGCACATAAACCTGACTGGCGGGGTCTTCACCGACCAGAATAACAGCCAGACCAGGGGTAAGCCCTAAATCCGCTACTTCTTTGGCCAAATCTTCGCGTAATGCGGCGGCAAAAGCCTTACCGTCTATGATGTCTGCGCTCATCTTTCAATAGTCCTACAAGCTGATTAAAAACCCGATCACGTAATAGCGGACGATTGATAGTCCTAACAGTACGATAATCGGTGTGATATCTATGCCGCCAATCGGCGGAATGTACTTTCGCAAAGGCTTATAAACAGGGTCGGTTGCCTTTTTCAAGAGCTTAATCAGGTTTTGTGCCTGTTCATTGGCCGTATTGATCACATCGAATGTGATCAGCCAGCTAATGGCCACCTGCAGGATGATGATGACCATATAGACATCAAAAGCTAAATTTATTAAGAAAATCAAAGGTCCCATTGGCTTTTTCTCTTGTTCTGGGGCGGTTTCTTCACCGTTTGTTCATGAACCTGATATACTATTGAAAGACGTTTCACAAGAGCAGTAAGCGGGGACTGCGAGACTATAATGCTTCCTTTAGATCCATTAACAACCGGTACGTTGGCCATTTTGGCCGCAAGTACGCCTTTGGAGTGCGATATGCCCGCACCCACGCAGATATCGGTTGTTCCGCGTACATCCAAGCTCGTAATTGACACAAACCTCAGCCATGCAGATATGCAAAAGCAGGCCGTTGATACAATTAACCCCTATGGGTACGGTAAGGTCACTCACACAAATGGCTTCATGAAGGGTGATCTGAAGTTTCAAGCCAGAGTGCTGCTTGATTATGCGCAAATGCCGCAGTATGAAAGCGCTTTTTGTGTTTGGTACAAGGAAGTCGAGATTACCATCGATATCAAGCCGGAAATCGTCATAGCCAACGAAGTCGCTCAGGATAAATGCATGTATAAGGCGGTCCTTGAGCATGAAATGAAGCATGTGCATGTTGACCGCAAAGTTACGAATAAGTTTGCCAAAACCGTCGGAAAAAAGGTTTTTGACGGACTGGCTGAGCGGGGTTTTAAGGCAGGACCGATGAAGGCCGAGCATGTCGAAAAAATCAACGAGCGGATGAAAAAGACCGTGGAGCAGCTTGTGGAGTTCGAATTCAGAAAGTTTGAAATTGAACGTCAGGAAGCTCAACAAGCGGTCGATAGCCTGGAAGAATATGAGGCCGTATCGGCGAAATGCCCGAAATACCGCTCACCCGTTTCTGCCAATATCGGCAATCAGTAATTAAGCGGCGTTCAGTGCCCCTTCAAGGTCATCAATCAAATCATCGATATGTTCAATACCGATAGACAGGCGCAGCAAGTTGTCTGTTACACCTGCTTTTGCACGGGCTTCCGCACCCATAGAGACATGAGTCATGCTGGCCGGGTGATTGATCAGGCTTTCGGTACCGCCCAAAGATTGTGCGAGTGAGAATACACCCAGCTTTTTAAGGAATGCATCCAAATCACCTTTCAGCTCAAAACTCAGCATCGCGCCGAACCCGTCCTGCTGTTCTTTGGCGATCTCGTGACCGGGGTGGCTTTCTAGACCGGGGTAAAACACGGTTTCAACTTTATAGTGCTTGTCGAGGAAGTCGGCGATGATTTCTGTGTTGCCTTGCGCACGCGTAACGCGCACTTCCAATGTTCGTAAGCCCCGCAAGGTCATGTAGGAATCAAACGGCGACCCAATAGTGCCGAGCGAGTTATTCCACAAATGCAATTCCTGCATCAGCTCTTCATCGTCTTTTACAATGACAGCCCCGCCGACAACATCACTATGACCGTTAAGGAATTTTGTGGTCGAGTGATAGGCGATATCCGCACCCAGATCGAGACAGCGTTGCAACATGGGTGACAGGAACGTGTTGTCACAAACCAGCAAGCCGCCCGCGTCATGGGTGCGCTTGGCAATGTCGGCAATGTCGGCAATACGCATAACGGGGTTGCTTGGCGTTTCCACGAACACCATCTTCGGCTTTTCCTTGAAGGCTTCGTCCAAAGCGTCATTATCGTATGTATCAATGAATTTCAGTTTGAAATGTTTCTTTTCCGCCAATGCACGGAACAGCCAGTACGAACGCCCGTAACAATCATATGGTGCGAACACGAGGTCATCGGGGCCCAAAAGGTGCAGGATTAAGGTCAGCGCACCCATACCCGAAGATGTCACGGCACAACCGATTCCTCCCTCCAGCTCCGCTAGGGCACCTGAAAGCTCGTCACGTGTCGGGTTGCGCGTACGGGAGTATTCATAGTTTCCGCGCTTATCCAGCCCGTCGATCTGAAATGTAGAAGATAAATAGATGGGCGGCATGACCGATCCGTATGCGGGATCCGTACCTACGCCAGCTCTGACCAATGATGTTCTGCGTCTCTTTGCCATGACAGCCTTTATGGCAAAGTGGTATAATCTATACAAGCAAAAAACCGAAAACCGCTGCGGTGGTAAGGCGCAGCGGCTTGAATTACGGTAGTGAGCAAATAAGACGGTAGAGGTCTTGAATTCTTATCCGACCTGAATGTCTATATTCTTAGTATCTCGCGCAAATGTGGCAAAATCATGCCGTAATTGGGTCATTTTCGGGAATTTTCATAAATCCTTGAAATTTAAACAATTTTTACCATTTTATAGGGTAAGATAAGCATGGTATGCTGCACTGCATGTCACTTTTTCAAGCCAAAAAGGGGTAAAAAACGATGAAATTAGGCCAGGATTCTCTCGGTACAAAGAAAACACTCACAGTCGACGGTAAAGATTACAGCTATTACAGTCTGAGCGCGGCATCCGAGAAGATAGGAGATGTTTCCAGATTGCCCTATACATTGAAGGTTTTGCTGGAAAATCTGCTCCGTTTTGAAGATGGCCGTTCTGTAACAACAGAAGATGTGCAGGCACTGGCCGACTGGCTGAAAAATAAACGCTCCGACCATGAAATTGCATATCGCCCCGCCCGTGTTTTGATGCAGGACTTTACAGGCGTACCCGCTGTCGTCGATTTGGCGGCAATGCGCGAAGCGATGAAGTCGCTGGGTGGTGACCCGCAAAAGATTAACCCCGTTGTGCCTGTTGATTTGGTAATCGACCACTCCGTGATGGTGGATGAATTCGGAACCCCGACGGCTTTTCAGGCCAATGTTGAAAAAGAATTTGAAAGAAACGGCGAACGTTATGAATTCCTGAAATGGGGGCAGGGCGCGTTTAAAAACTTCCGCGTTGTTCCACCGGGCACAGGTATCTGTCACCAGGTGAACTTGGAATATCTCGCCCAGACGATCTGGGAAAATGACGGTGTCCTCTATCCTGACACACTCGTCGGTACGGACTCTCACACAACCATGGTCAACGGCCTGTCCGTTCTGGGTTGGGGTGTTGGCGGTATCGAAGCCGAAGCCGCAATGCTCGGCCAGCCTATCTCCATGCTGATCCCTGAAGTGATTGGTTTCAAGATTACAGGCAAGATGAAAGAAGGCACGACCGCAACTGACCTCGTGCTGACTGTTACCAACATGCTGCGTGAAAAAGGCGTGGTTGGTAAATTTGTTGAATTCTACGGTCCGGGTCTGGACCACCTGACGCTCCCTGACCAAGCAACGCTTGGTAACATGGCACCTGAATTCGGTTCCACTTGTGGCTTCTTCCCGATTGATGAAGAGACTCTGAACTACTTGCGCTTTACTGGCCGCGATGAACATCGCGTGAAAATCGTTGAAGCATATGCGAAAGAGCAGGGCATGTGGCGTGACGCTGACACACCTGACCCTGAATTCACAGATACTCTGGAATTGGATCTGGCTGATGTTGAACCATCGATTGCCGGACCGAAACGTCCGCAAGACAAGATTCTGCTTTCCGAAGCTGCAGGTGCATTCAAAACACACTTGGCCAGCACACTGGGCGAAGACCCTGTCGGCAAGGAAGGCGCAATGCTGGCCGAAGGCGGTCAGATGAATGGCGATGAATCCAAAAGCGGCATGGATAAAAGCATGCCTGTTGAAGGTGAGAGCTATGCCATCGAGCAAGGCCATGTCGTCATCGCTGCGATTACATCCTGTACGAACACATCCAACCCCGCCGTGATGATCGGCGCAGGCCTGGTTGCACGTAAAGCCCGTGAAAAGGGCTTGAAAGTTAAGCCGTGGGTGAAGACTTCACTGGCACCGGGCTCTCAGGTTGTGACCGAATATCTCGACAAAGCGGGATTGACCGAAGACCTTAATGCGATGGGCTTTAACACGGTTGGTTATGGGTGTACGACATGTATCGGTAACTCCGGTCCGTTGCCGCCTGCAATTTCCAAGGCGGTTAACGACGGTGATTTGAACGTGACATCGGTTCTGTCCGGTAACCGTAACTTCGAAGGCCGTATCTCTCAGGATATCAAATCCAACTATCTGGCTTCACCACCGCTCGTGGTTGCTTATGCGCTGGCTGGTTCAATGAAAATGAACCTGTTCGAAGAGCCCTTGGGACAGGATAAAGATGGCAATGATGTCTACATGAAGGATATCTGGCCGACCAATGCCGAAATTCAGGAGCTGATCCGTGAATCCCTAACATCCGAGATGTTTAAATCCCGCTACGCCGATGTGTTTAAAGGCACGAAGGAATGGCAAGCCATCGGCGGTGCCGCTTCCGGCGAAACCTATGACTGGCAGGACAGCTCGACATATATTCAAAACCCTCCATTCTTCGAAGGTATGGGCATGAAGCCTGACGACCTTGAGAATGTCAGCGGCGCACGTCCGCTCGCAATTCTCGGTGACTCTGTGACAACTGACCATATTTCGCCTGCGGGTGCATTCCGTGCGGAACATCCGGCCGGTAAATATCTGGTCGAGCATCAGGTCCGCCCCGCTGACTTTAACTCCTATGGCTCCCGTCGTGGTAATGACCGTGTCATGACGCGTGGAACGTTTGCCAATATCCGTATCCGCAACGAAATGGTGCCGGGCACCGAAGGCGGCTACACCAAACATATTCCATCAGGCGAGGAGATGAGTATCTACGAAGCCGCGATGAAATACCGCGATGAAAACACGCCGCTGGTTGTGATTGCGGGTAAGGAATACGGTACGGGATCATCTCGTGACTGGGCCGCGAAAGGTACACGCCTTCTCGGCGTAAAAGCCGTTGTTGCCGAAAGCTATGAGCGTATTCACCGCTCCAACCTTATCGGTATGGGTGTTCTGCCGCTGCAATTCAAGGATGGTGTATCTCGCGAAACGCTGGGTCTGAAAGGCGAAGAAACATTCGATATTAAAGGTATCGAGGGTGGCTTGAAGCCTAAACAGGATGTGGCGATGACCGTACATTACCCTGATGGTAAGACCGAAGAAGTGACTCTGCTCTGTCGTCTGGATACGTTGGATGAGGTCGAGTACTTCGTCAATGACGGCATCCTGCACTACGTTCTAC
Organism: Alphaproteobacteria bacterium; assembly: GCA_030432025.1. GTDB lineage: Bacteria > Pseudomonadota > Alphaproteobacteria > Micavibrionales > Micavibrionaceae > TMED27. The sequence goes on along the minus strand of JAUIIA010000001.1, from coordinate 317,235 downwards.
GTAATATGGCAGCCTAAATAAGGCTGCCTAATAGGCTCACGAGGTTAGGTGACCCATTCACCTTCCTCATCGGGCGGGACGATGATGGTGCGTGCTTTGGCTTCTGCTTTTGCAGCCAGTTTAAGCAAGTCGGGGCGTTCTGGACGGTAGTGAATATCCAGCACAGTTCCCAGATTACCAATCTCATCTTGTAGCATCTCAAGCCGGTCTTTTTCCGCGCGCGCCTGCATGTGCTCGTCGGTTTGGCGTGCGATAATACCGATCTTGAGCTTTTGCTCGTTCATGCCGACGGTAAAGGCCAGCTGTATCCCTTCTAGAAACAGCGCGGCTGTATTCAGGCATAATGCGATATCTAACGGCTCTTTAGGGAGGCGTGGACGGCCCAAAAAGTTGAATGTGGTTGTCTTGCTGGAACCGCGCAATATGACACCTACACGGGCCTCATTCTTTTCGACAACAATATTCAAGGCAACATTTGAGTCGTACTTCAAGTCGATCGGCTTGCCCGCCTGCTTCAATAATTCCTGCGCCATCGGCACGGCATAGTCATATGTCTGTTTGTTGCTGAAATCACATTTCTCAATCATGTCCAGAAACGGATGAACATCCTTACCCAGCTCTTCGAATATGCGCTTGCCGTTGTGGTAGATCGCGAACCACCGTTCCGGGTTGTATCTGTATTCGTGATCCGTCAGGACCTCTTCCCACGCTTTTTGCCAGTTAAAAAAGCCGCGCGCCGCAATTGGGCCGCCGGTTTCATATTCATCGATGATATAGGCCGCCATCCGCACAACGGTGTGCATGTTCTGGCCGCGGATAATGTAACGTTCGTGTGATTTGCTTTGTGGGTTTGTCAGGTCGACAACCATACGGTTGCTGACGGCTATGGTCGCCAAATCTTCCCGGTCCGCATGTTTGGGATCGGAAATTGTGAATTTTTCTCTCAAAAGCGATGCATTAAACGATTTCATGCTCTGACCACGGTTAGATAAAAAGCATACGCAGTCTTATCATTTTACCATAGGTGGGAATAGCTATGACCAAAAAGATTTTGGTACTTATGCCATGCTGAACGCAGGCTCGAACATAGGTACAGTCGAAAGTGTGTTTTTCTTACGTTTCGTCGCATATAAACGGTTGCGCAACGAAGCCAGTAAGTCTCTGAGCAATACATGATTATAGGAAGGAGATTGGCTTGCACCCATTTCAGACCCCGCCGCTTGTCCGAATATGAGTTTGTACAAGTTCTTGATTTGACCCTCTATTGTCTTTATTTCAAATTCTGCTTTTAGTGCAGATTGATAAGTATTCATTTCACCCTCTATATTTTTTCTTTTAAATATAGTGGGTTGCGGTAAATATTTACTGAATTAACAATCGCATTTTATCTAATAAAAACAATCGATTATTTGTTTTTTATTTGTCTAAAATTTTATATATTTAAGGTGTTGAAAATGCATGAATTTCTGATTGTTCCACCTCGTATAGACCGCTAAAGTTTTATTGTTATGCCGAGTGAAGATCGCCGAATTATATTTGCCCCTGACGAAGTCTATAACGCGCTATATGCGTTATCGGTGCAAAAGGGCATGAAAAAACCGCCACCTGGCCATGTGAAAATGGTCAGTGTGAACAAGGACAATTCGTCTGAAGTTGTTATCAAGTTGGAGGATATCGGTCATCAGGAGACGCGCACGGTCGAATATACGCGTGACTTTCTTGCAGCGGCCCTGATGGTGTTTTGCCGTGGGGCGGGTATTCCGCTCCCTAAAAGCGCTAAGAAATCTGTAATGATTAATGAAGGGCAGGTAATCCTGCGGGTGGAAATCGGTTAATCCTGATTTTCTTCCGGCGGTGGCGGGCCGGCATCATCGGCAGGCTCAGGAGCCTTTTTCTCTGTCTGGTAGACATCAAACACATCAATAATCTCCAGAATTTGCTCAATCTCGCGTTTACATTGCATGGCGTGCTGCTTTGTCGCGACGGGCATATAGATGTTGGACGCCTCGAACATATCGTTTTTGTAGGGGATCATCAGGAAGATGAATTTTCCGCGGAAAAATGCGGCGCTCAATTCAGACTCATCAAAGATATCGGAAGCCTCCGAAAGTTCCTTTAATAAGCGGTCCCCAACCAAAAGCTTTGCCGCCTCGGGGTTGTCGGAATATACCGAGAAACGGTCCCATTCCTTGTTGCCTGTCTTAACGTCGACATCTTGCAATGATTTCCAACGTGAAGCACGCCACTGTTTGATCATGTTTTTGTTGGCAGTCAGGATCGTATGCCCCTCGATAATCCCTTTAGGGATTTCGAGCAGAACAAAGATACCGTCAAAGACAGGTTCCTTATATTCCTGCTTATAACCAAGGCGGGCTTCGGAGAACAAAACCTTCACGCCGTGATACTTACCCATGAAGCAATCTTCGGCGCGGTACACTTCGTGTGACGGAACGAGACCCGTCTTGGAAATGATCTTCATGCCGATGCCCCGAGTAGGGTGAAACTTGAAGCCACCAAGCGTTTTGGCCAGCTTCGGTAAAAAGACGCGCTTATAGCTGCGTTTGTAATCTTTAAGAATGCTGCCTGTCCATAAATGCAGGAAAAGCGGAATCATACAGGCAATCAGCATACAGCCGACAGCACGGATCAGATCTACATCAACCATCAAATACCAGCCGAATGCGGACGCACCGATAACAAGGCTTATTAATCCAACGCTGGTGGTTATGTTGCCGCGCGTGCGGTGACGCTTCATGAATGACAGGCGCATTGTCTCGGCATCATTAATCAGTTGCTCGAGGCGCTCTTCGAAGTCTTCCCCCATGTCCCGTTCGATAACATTTTCAACGGGTACAGTTGTATCCGCAGGGTCAGGGGCTGATGCAGGTGTTGCGTCATTCATGCTTTTGATTAAACACGGAATTCATGAAGATGACAATGCTCGTTACGCGGCATCATCCGCCAGAGGTTCATACCAGTCACGGATCATTCCGGCTTCTTCGCGCGATGGGTGGTTGAACGGGCGTTTCAGGCGGCCGTTAAAATATGTGCGGACCAAATTCTGCCATGTCTCTTCCACATCTTTATTGTGATGGGCGCACCAACCTTCGAACCAGACTGTTCCGGCACGGACATGCGTAACTTCGTCATCGTGAATGATTTGTAGGATGCGGGCTGTCTCGAAATCTTCCTGTTTTTTCATTGTCGCGATCATATTGGGTGTGACATCTAGTCCACGCGCCTCCAGAACCATGGGCACAATCGCAAGCCGTGCGGCAAAGTCATGTGCGGTTTTTTCCGACGCTTCCCACAACCCGTCATGTGCGGGCAGGTCACCGTAAGATGCACCAAGATCATTTAGGCGGTCTTCCAGCATCATGTGATGTTTGGCCTCATCATCCGCCACCTTGATCCAGTCATTATAAAACTCTTTGGGCAATGTGTAGCCACCCAGATCAAATTCACGCGCCATGACATCCCACGCCAGATCAATCGCGTTCAGCTCAATATGCGCAAGAGCATGCAGCAAAGCGACTTTTGCTCTCCTGCTGCCGGCTTTGGCGCGTTTAGGCATCTCGGTCGGTGATAGGAGCTGTGGCTTTTCCGGTCGTGCGGGGCGGTCGGGCAGCTTAACAGGGCCTATTTCCGTTATTTCGTGCGCGCGCCAAGCATCCGCATATACCCTTGTTTTCTCTGCCTTTTTACGCGGAGAGGAGGTGTTTAATACATCCAGTGCGGCATCTGATAGGGTTTTGGTCGTCATAAGCGGCACACCATAACATTTCCGCGTGATTTGTGAAGCGGCGCCGAAGACGGATAAAACTTGATTTGATTATGTAAATGTAATATAAAATCCGCCATGACGAAGCAGCCACAATACGCGATTTATGTAACGGAGCAGCCGATAAAGGATGCGTCCGACGGTGTTGATAAGCAATGGCACCATACCGCGCTATGGCTCGTGGCGGAGAATGAAGATGGTGCGTCCGTCGTTCAACAACTTCACTTCAATAACTACAGCGATGATTTCTGGGAAGAAGAATTGGGCACCAGCATCATGGTCCCGAATGTTCGCGATGGACTTTGTAAATCGCAAGATCCGGAAGAAATGATGATGACAGCCGTTGTGCGCGGCAATGAGATGGGGGTTTTGGCGCAATGGAATCACATGCTGAAATTCAGCAAGGCTTTGAAAGCGCAAAAGGTGCGTTTTGACCTGCAGGATAGTCACCTGCTGCACGCGAATAATTGCCGTGCAGGGGTAATCGCAGCCCTGAAAACTATCGGTGTAAAATACGATAAACGCCTCTATGCGTCAGAGGCCGGCACGCATGCCGACCGCATAAAAAGCGGCAGAGTGATAATGCCCGTAGAAATTGCCGCGCATATGAATGCGGATAAATTGTGGGAAGAAAATCATACCTTGGCCAAATCATTACAACCGCCATGGGAAGTCGGCAGCTTGAAAAGCACGACAGCCATTGGCCGCTTGCCGCTTGATGAGTTCTTCCCTACTGCTGAAGCTGAAAATTAAAAGCGCAGTCATACCCTGCAAGCGCGTCTTTATATTCATCCAATGTCACAAGGCCCATACAGGCCTGAGCACCTGTATCCCTGAGATCACCATTTGCGATTTTCTGTGACAACACGATGGAGGGAATGCACGGAATATTTGGCCCGTCATTATTCTTCGCAATAATCGTGAACAGGCCCGTCTTCTCACCGCCTTTTAAACGCATGTGAAACGCGCTGTTCTCGCTGCCAAACACATCAAACATGTTCGATGCGGCGAGCATAGGTTTAGCGATTTTTTGTAAGCCCTTAATTCCGAACCAACGCACCGGCCAAGACAACAACCATAGCCCGACATGGATAAGGCTGATCTCCAGCCCTGCATAAAAACGGATGGTTTTTAACGACGGATAGCGTTCGGGGAAAACCGCAATATCGGGGATGTTACAATTACTCAGCCATCGTTTTCCCAACTCGGGGTAATCCTCGCGGTGTAAACCCTGCCAACCATAAATGTCCTGCATCCGCCCGTCGATCAGCGTCGTAAACGGCTTACCGACATAACTTAGGACCGCACGGGTGGTCGCCAGTCCGCGCTCTGATTTTTGCGCGGTTGTAATGCCGTAATCAATCTCCTCAATTGCGTCGAACTGATCCGAATATTCATCCATCACCGCGGCACTCAAGCACGGCACAGAACTGGCCCCCGCCACAACCAAAACGCCCTTATCTTTCGCGGCTTGATCGAGCGTGCCGATATTCGCCACAAACTCTCTATCATCCGCCAGATCGATATAGTGACAGCCTTGATCTATACAGGCGCGGGCAACGGCATAATCCTGCCCCTGAAACGGACCGGCGGTATGAATGACAATGTCGGGGGTAATATCGACAAGTGTTTGTGCAAAGCCGTCGTTCAGATCAACGCGCCGCCATTCGCAATCCAGCTTCGCAGCCAACGCCTTAGCTTTATCGCTCGAACGGCCTGCCACAATAACGGTGATGTCATCGGTCGTCGCCAACCGTTCGGAAATCACCTTCCCGAAATTCCCATATCCGCCGATAACTAAAACACGTGTCATGGATTGCTTCTGCGGAATACGCCTTCTTGATAAAAAGTACGCCCCAGCTGTTTGTGGGTCATATCAATGCGGAATACAAAATCACCATTGCCCAGGTCACGGTGGATCACATGTGTTTGTCCCGGCGTTAGCCAGTGGGGCAGGGGAATGCGAATGCCCGCAATCTCGCAAAAATACAGATAGCTTTTGAAATGCAGCTCGCGCCCTTCGCCGAATACATCCAGCAACATACCGAAACCGCCGCCGACACATTCCATCATCTCCCCGCGTGCGCTCTCACGCTTTACGCTGGTGACGACAAATGGCTTGCGGCCTTCATAATAATAGGTGCGTTGCCAATACACGCCGTTCTTTCCCTGCTTGATAAACAAGGTGACATCCATCGGCACGTCTTCGCCCGCATAGGGGCTAAGCGGGTTGCCGATAATACGGGTCAAATGCGCAAACAACGCCCCCATGAAAGAACGCCGCACCTTATGCATCGTGCCTGTATAGATAATTTTTTCGCCCGGCACGGGGTCACGGGCGAAGCGGTTCTGAATATTCGGATGAAGTTTATTCCAGCTCTTTCCAAGCTGCTTACGGATCGTGCTTGGCGGCGGCGCATCATTATTGGCGGGCGGTATAACCGTCTGTTCTAACGTCGTTTTCTCGCGGGCCGGTAGGGTCATGCACCTTCTCCCCTTTGAATGACCTTACATTACCATATTACCATAGTTTGACCAGAAAAATCGGATCATTTTCACTTTTTTCGAAGGATCGTTTTAGCCCGCCCGTAAGACTGTATGACGCTGCATTTCTACAAGCATGACAAAGGAGTGCAAACCATGAAAAAGAGACATCTACTCATCGCCGCGGTGGTAACAATGCCGCTGCTCGGTTCTGGTGAGGCCCTAGCGGGTGACCGTTATGACCGCGAAACATTCTATTACGGCCTATCGAAAGACGGCTACAGAGTGGTGATCGCATATGGTGATAATGACCGCAGGGATTACCGAGACAGAAGGCCGGTTCGCTATGTGACCCATAATCACTACGACAGCCACCATTATAATCACGGCTATTATGGGCATAAGCACAGCCATAATCATGGTAAGGCGCATGCAAAAAAGCGCAAACACTACAAGCACAAGCATGCGCATTACGATAATCACAATGATCAAGGTCACGGCCACGGTAAACGCGGCAAGCGTAACAATCACTAGAGTTTAAGTCAGTTCTATCTTCCCCCCACTGCCTAACCCGTCCCCGTGCCTTGCGCGCAGGGGCGGGTCTTTTTATCCCAGTCCGATTACAGCGACGAGGAATAGATAGCTGATAATCAGGATCACACTTTCGAATCCGATATTGATTGGCCCGAAGCGCTCGCGCCGCAACATCCCCATCATCAAAATACCTGTCATGAACAAAGTCGTGCTCAGCATCAGAATATGGCTGTCAGTCATCTCGTGATACAGAGAGCCTGCGCGGTAAAATAGGTCGGACCCGGACAGGAACAGCACATCAAAACTATTGCCGCCGATAATATCCCCGACAGCCAGATTAAGCGCCCCGCGGCGTATCGCCGCCAAGGCCGTCACAAGCTCGGGCAGGGATGTGGTGACGGATGTCAAAAAGCCGCCAATCACGGTTTCGTCCAGTCCCGTTCGGCCCGACAGAACAATTGCCGTGCGTGCCAGAATAATGCCAACCCCGCATGTCATAAGCCCCAGCAGCCCGAACTCCCCGAGCAACCGCTTCAATGACATTTCGGCATAGGCGGGCGAGGCTTGCTTGCTCTCCTCTTGCGTGTCAGACGTGTTCTTGGCCTTCCACAATGGCTGGTCTTTTGTGCGTTTCACCCAATGCAAACCGACTATGTATAAAAACACCAAAAGGATTGAAGCGGGGTGAATGCCCAGTATGTCGACATTCGCCGCACTCAACGCGATGAGGGGGATAGACAGCATCACCATCAGCAACGCCCCCAGCATAAGATTCTCCAGCGAACTGGCGGCATGCTCCAGGTTGGCCTTGCGATATGTCAGATCGGCGATCGCCAGGAAGAATGTCTGCGCCGCAATCCCGCCAATGGCGTTGGAAATCGCCAGCGCGGGGTGATTATCCGCCGCTGCGTAAAAGCTCAATATCGTCCCCGCCAGCGACGTCGATATCCCCAAAAACACGGCCCCGACAATCGCTTGCCCCCATCCGGTTTTTTCGGCGATCCCTTCCGCCACGCCGGCAATGCGTGTCCCCGCGAACAAGATTACAGCCGCCGAAACCACGAACAGGGCGATTAATACAAAAAGGGGAAGCGTGTCGATAAACCCGAGCATATATGACCCTAACAGATTGTCATTGCGGCACAAGCGGCGGCGTTAAATCCAGCGGCGCACGCGGTCGCAATAGGACAGGTATCTATCACCGAATTTCGCGGTCAAATACTCTTCTTCCTTCTCGATCACCTGTTGGTCCAGCACATACCAAAGCCCACCGGTCAGGAATAGCATCAACGGCGCATCGGCCAGCATCGCGAGGCCGACATACATGACAAGGAAACACAGATACATCGGGTTGCGGGAATATTTGAACGGCCCGTCCGTGACGATTTTGATCGCGGGCTTGTTCGGCGGTACATTCGTGCCGGCTTTCTTGAATGTCTCAATCGCCCATTTACCGAACGCCAGCGCACCGATAACGAGGATCAGCCCAAGCCAGCCCCAGCCATGACCGAAATTGATCGGGATGATCCAGTCCAGCACAATCCCACCCGCGAGGAACAATGCAAACCGCATCGGCGGCAACATCCCGACCTCGGGCGCGTCGGGTATGGCGGCATCATCAATGCCTATCTCTTCTTCGGATTCGTCAGTCATGGTATTGATTTACGTTTTCTAAAAAATGCAAAAGAACCTGTCACGAAGAAGAGCAAGCCACTAACAGCACAAACCATTACTAAAAAATATGCACTACCTACAGAAACTCTTGTTTCTTCTGGATTCGCTGGATTAACACGCACAGGGTAAGGATCCCCTATTTTGAACTTTGGTTTTCCTGAGAACGCCGTCTTGCTAACTGTGTTCTGCTGATCTTCATACGTATAAGTTACTGTAAAGTCGTAAACGTCTTTCATCTCATCGGAACGTTTGTCTTTTTGTTGGTATGTCTCTACCTCTGTGATTTCGCCTTGAACCTCTGTCCAGTTCGAATAAACAAATTTTTCTTTGAAATATACATATCCTCCAAACGCCCATAAAACGAACGCATAAAGCACAAACATTTTCAATTGAAACCCCATCACTCATCCCCATCCTTAAGCGCTTTGATATGCGCAGGTGAAATTCCACAACATCCGCCGAGTATATCAGCGCCCGCGTCCGCCCACAATTTTGCGTAGCGGGCGTAGAACGCAGGCGTAATCTCGTCCCGCAATGCCGTCAATTCTTCATTCGCGCCCGTAATGCCCGTCTTGGTAAAGGCGTTGGGGTATGCGCCGATCAACAGATCATCGGGGGAGGGGGCAATGCCCCGCGCCAGCGTGACCGCATCCTCGATATCCTCGATCGCGCAGCAATTGAACAGCACCGCTTGCGCGGGCGTTTCGTTCAACGTGTAAGCAATGATATCGGCTATATCCTCGCCCGAGCGCAGTTTACGCGGGTCATCTTCGGCGAGGCAGAACGCCAGCCATAGCGGTTTCTTGCGGCCTTCATAGGCTTTGCACACCGCTTCGGCCTCCGCTTTGGAGGACAGCGTTTCCGCCAGCCATAAATCGACATACGGCGCTTGTTCTTCGAAAAATGCGCTGATGATGGGCGTGGCCTTCACCGCGTCAAAAAGATCGGGCTGATATGACCCGAACATCGGCGGAATACATCCCGCGACCTGCACATCTCCCTCGGCCGCATCCGCAGCTTCACGCGCCAGCTTACCCGACAGCGCGATCAAATCCCGCCCGTGCGCGTCAAAAATCTCCTGCCCGATATGAAAGGGCACAACGGCATAGCTGTTTGTAGTGATGATATCCGCACCGCTATCGATGAAGGCTTGGTGGGCTTTGAGAACCAGGTCGGGCGTTTCGATCAGGGCGAGGGCAGACCATTCGGGCTGGCGGAACGGCGCGCCTATACGCTCCAGCTCGCGTCCCATGCCACCATCAAGAATGACAGGGCGGCGCATTATTCATCCCCCGGCATCGGGGTCATTGTCTCATCTGTGTCCTGCAGGGCTGGAGCGGGCGTGGGCTGCGCGGCTTGCTGGCGTTTGGGCGGTACGTAATTTTCCTCAACCAATATGCGACGCTCGGGACGGGTCTCCGTATAGGCCACATAGGCGACCACAGCCACAATCAAGGTTAAGGCCAAAAATCCTGCAAAGATTTTCAACACGCGTCCGATTACTCATCTCCTTCTTTCAAAACACCACCGAAGCGGAGCTTGTTACCGAATGGATCGGTGATCTGGTATTCGCGGACTTTCCATGGCTGGTCGATAGGGCCGTAATCGGCTGTTCCGCCGCGACGTTTGGTCTCGTCGGCCAGAGCATTCACATCATCGGGGGTTTGTAGATATAGATACGCTAAACCGCCCGCGGTGCATTCTTCATGTTCGGTGAGATAGAGCGTGTGCGTGCCGCGGGTGACAGAAGCAAAAATCGGAAGATTGTCTTCATGCTGCCATTCCCAATCCTTCGTGAAGTCCAGAACATCGTCATAAAATGCCAACGCCTCGCGCATGGTCTTCACATGAAAGACGGGAATTTGCGCGGGCTGGTTCATCACTCATCCCCCATTTTAAGCGCGGCGATAAACGCGCTTTGCGGGATTTCGACGTTGCCGTACTGGCGCATTTTGGCTTTACCTTTTTTCTGCTTCTCCAGCAGTTTCTTCTTACGGGTGATGTCACCGCCGTAACATTTCGCCGTCACGTCTTTACGCAGGGCGCTGACATTTTCACGGGCGATAATCTTGCCGCCGATTGCGGCCTGAATGGCGATTTTGAACATCTGGCGCGGGATCAAATCTTTTAGACGCTCACACATGCCGCGGCCGCGTGACTCGGCGTTTGAGCGGTGGACGATCATCGCCAGCGCATCGACGGGCTCTTCGTTCACGCGGATTTCCAACTTCACCAGATCGTTCTCGCCGTACCCGTCCAGCTCGTAATCGAACGACGCATAACCTTTGGAGATCGACTTCAGACGGTCATAGAAATCAAATACCACTTCGTTCAGCGGCAGGCGGTAAACCAGCATCGCGCGGCCACCCGCGTAAGTCAGGTCGATCTGCACACCGCGACGGTCCTGACAGAGCTGTAGCAAGCCGCCCAGATATTCGTCGGGCACAAGGATCGTCGCCTTGATCCATGGTTCTTCGATGGATTCGATTTTCACAACATCAGGCAAATCGACAGGGTTATACAGCTCGATCTGCTCGCCGTTGGTCAGATTAACTTTGTACACCACGCTCGGCGCCGTCGGGATCAGGTCGAGGTCAAACTCACGCTCCAGCCGTTCCTGAATAATCTCCATATGAAGCAAGCCAAGGAAGCCACAACGGAAACCGAGGCCAAGCGCTTGGCTGCTTTCCATCTCGTAATGCATGGATGCATCGTTCAAACGGATTTTACCCAAGGAATCGCGCAGCTTTTCAAAGTCGCCCGCATCGGCAGGGTAAAGCGAGCAAAACACCATCGGGATGGAAGGCTTAAAGCCAGGCAGGGCGCTTTCACACGGTTTTTTCTCATCCGTGATCGTGTCGCCGACATTGGTTTCAGAAATATCTTTGATCGACGCGGTGATAAAGCCCATCTCACCGGGGCCGAGCGCGTCCAGCTCCACTTTCTTCGGGGTGAACATACCCACACGGTCGATAATGCGTACGGCCTTGTTGGACATGAACTGGATCTTCTGGTCTTTGCGCAAATAGCCGTCAATCACACGCACCAGCACCACAACCCCAAGATAAGCGTCATACCAGCTATCCACCAGCAGGGCTTTCGTCGGTGCATCCGCATCGCCTTCCTTCGGCGGCGGCAGGATCGTCACGATTTTTTCCAGCAACTCTTCGATACCCGCACCTGTCTTGGCGGAGGCTTCGATCGCGTCAGAGCAATCAAGGCCGATCACATCTTCGACTTCGGCTTTCACCTTTTCAGGGTCGGCGGCGGGCAGATCGATTTTGTTAATGACGGGCACGATTTCGTGGTCGTTATCCAGCGCTTGATAAACATTGGCCAGCGTTTGTGCTTCCACCCCTTGTGATGCATCCACCACCAGCAATGACCCTTCACAGGATGCAAGGGAGCGGGAGACCTCATAAGAGAAGTCCACGTGCCCCGGCGTGTCCATCAGGTTGAATTGATATTCGATGCCGTCCTTTGCAGTATAGGCTAGGCGCACGGTCTGCGCCTTGATTGTGATGCCGCGCTCACGCTCGATATCGGTGTTGTCCAGAACCTGTTCGGACATCTCGCGTTCTTCCAGCCCGCCGCATGTCTGGATCAAGCGGTCGGCCAGTGTGCTTTTGCCGTGGTCGATATGGGCGATAATCGCGAAGTTGCGAATTTGCGCTAGGGGTTTTGTTTCTGGTTTGCTCATGGAGGAAAGAAATACGAAAGCTGGGGCCGAAAAGCAAGCGATATGCGCGGTGCAAAATGGATTTGCGTGAATGGGGAAGGGGGGCTAATCTATTTTTATGACCGAGGAAGAGCAAACAGAACAGCCCCAGGACCGTCCGCAAAAAGGACCGGTTCTGACCGAATCCAAAATCCCCAAGGCGCAGAACCCCGCGCTGTTTTTGGTCATTGTCGCGCTCGTTGTCTGTCTGGGTATGATTGTAGGGTTATTCAAGAATGACAATACGATCGTGGAGACAGATCGTGAGGCCGTGGTGCCAACAACTACGACCAGCGAGAGAACACGTCCTGTTCTCGAGGATATGCCGATGCTGGATGTGATTAAGCAGACAGCCGCCGGAGGGAAGAGGGAGGCTCGTGTTCCGAATCCGCCCAAAGATGTGAAATGTGATTTCGCTCAGTTTGTTGGCGAAGTCTATGACGATTCCGTTGCCCAAAATATTAAGGACGCTTCAACAACGGAGCGTCCTTATCGAATACTTAGACCAGATGAGATGTATACTCAGGATTACAATCCAACACGTGTGAACATTAACCTAGATAGATCAAATCAGATTGTAAAAATCTGGTGTGGTTAAGACCTAAACAAAATCGTGTTTGGCTATATGGTCTGTTCCGGCTGGTGTATCGACGTCTAGTGCATCGTTACCCAAACGATTTTCCACTGCTGTGCTGATTGATGCTTGAAGATATGATGGCTCAGAACCATCTTCGAAAATTCTTATCCCTGTAACGGCCATGCCAACGCTCTCTTCGCTGACTTCGTTCGCGTTATTTACGAATGTATCGTAAATTCCACCTGATGTATCGTAAATGCCACCTGACATAAGTTCACACTCCTCTAATGTTTATTTTTTGTTGTTTCTATTCTAACGCAGTTTTTATTAAAGAACGGTTAAGTCTTATGAATTATTAACGGTACGTAACTCCCTTCTTTTGCTTCACCTGTTTCATCGTTTAACAGGACCATCAAAATTTGATGACTGTTCTGCATGTATTTGGCAACATCACGGCCTAAAGGTAGGCCTGCATCGCGAATATCGCCATTATCAAGCACGAAATCGAGCTTGTTTGTGCCCAGATCAAACTCAAACCATGAAATGTCATGTTTGAACGGGCGGTTGTGGAAAAGTACAACTTTACCTTTTTCGTTAACGGCAACTTCAATGTCCAGAAAGCCTGTGCCATCGGTACCGTAAACAAAGTCTGTTAAGTTTCCGACTTTCTTAGGTTCTGTATTTTCCTGGGGTTCTTCTGTCATAACGGCAGTATACCCATATTTTTCTGGAAAGGCCACATCACCCTTACTCGCCTTCTACAATTAAATACTACCATTCTGTGCGCTCGCTCGTCAATTAAATTATCTTTATTTATCAATGCTTTACCCGTGGATTGCACGGTTTTTGTTAACGAAAAATTAACTTTTATGCTTAATTGGGATGAATGTGCCGTTTATGGCCTCTCCATCCTTGGTTTGAACAATCTGTACCTCGTCGGCCTTGGTGAAGTATGGGCGAATGATCCATTGGATTTTTACCCCTAAATCATAAACCATCCCGTTTTTGAGGTGGACATCGACACTATAGTCCTTCGGGTCGTAAACCATATGATCTAGGTTGTCGTAATCTATTGTTTTTCCATGGAAAATGAAGGTTTCCATGGTCAGCTTGTTACAGTATATGTCCATCTCATCCGGTAGAAATAGAGGTGGCTTTTCATTGGCTTCGCCCGGCCGGAACGCACCTTTAATACTTTCTTTCTTTATATCGTCTGAATCGTCACTCATAACGGTTTTTCAGTGCGGATTGCGAGCGTAGTGCTCAAGGAATACAATAAGGAGGGCACGCAGAATTGAGTGTGGATACACTTCTCCACGCTAAAATCATAACATTTACGGAAAGCTGGGGAAAGAGGTATGCGCTTTAAACGCACAGGCATCGCCTTATGGCTGATCGAGTTCCAGAACAACGTAGTTGCCTGCGCCACCCGGACCTTGTGCAATAACCAGTGCTTCTGCTTCACCTGTAACAGGAATAGTGCCTGTTTCAGCCGCTGTAAACTCCCAGTTTTCAAACTTGTCCAGACGTCTGGCTTCAAGATATTCGTTAGGGATGAAACGGCCTTCATTTCTGGCGTCCTCGATAATAGTCTGTGCGTTTGAACCCAAAGCTGAAACTTCAGCTGTTGTCAAAACTCTGAGGTCTACGAAACTCTCTCTATCTGTATCCATAGACATTTGCACTGCAAATTTTCCGGGCGTACCGGAAACACCGGCTCTGATCGCATCCCAGTCTTGGGTGTTTGCGTTATCAGTGGACAATCTTGTCGGGTTCGCTGCACCTGTATGGTCTGCAGGCGGAGTAGGTGTTCTGTCTCTGTCTGGTCTATGTCTGCCGCTTCCCTGTCCCGTCATGTAATCATGGGCAAAGCCACCGCCAAATCCGAAGATCAGACCGGCAATAATAAGACCCACGAACGGAACGCCTTCCATACCGAGTGCTTTTGTAATCATCGGGCCGCCGATAAGGGCTGCGATAAAGCCGATACCACCAGCAAGCCATTTTTCACCATTACGGACCTGGCCGCTGGCAAGTTTGTTAAAGAATCCACCGAACCAGTCCGCTGTACTGGACAGCATTCTGCCGATTGAGGATGTTGTGCCTTCGCCGAGCCAGCCAAATGCCGAGTTACCGACAGTGCTCAAGACGTCACCTGCAGCATCCCAGCCGCTTTGATCCTGTCCTGAAGGAGTGCGGCGTGTTTGTGGGCTGCCTTGAGGTTGGCCCTGTGGTTGGCCTTGTGGCTGTCCTTGTGGCTGTCCTTGTGGTTGACCTGTTGTACGACCCGGTGGAGAAGACGGCGTTACAGGGGCACCAAGAACCGCCTCAGTGTAAATTCTGTTAACTGTTTCTTCGCTATAATCTTCCGCAGCGATTATACGCTCAATCATGGCGTTCTGTTCGCTCGGGCTTAGATTGTCGAAAACTCTGCCGTCGACCATGCGTCTGCCTGAAAGGGCTTCACGCACATCGGTCGGCGTAATGTCCTCATGGTTGATGAAGTCGAGACCCACCTCGAAAAGCGGGTTACCAAGATCTGTTTGTTCCCCGGTCGTTGCAAGCGATACCAAGTCAAATGCACCATCTGCAACGAAGTTCGCGCCCGTCAGGCCGATGTTGGCCGGAACTCTACCGATAGTCTCAAGGCCGTTACCAACCCAAGTGCCGTCATCATCACCGAATGCGGCGTTGATACCGGCACCTGCACCATAAATACCAAGACCTGCACCGGCTGTGTACATACCGGGTTTGGAGAACACACCACCTGTCAGGATACGGCCTGCGGCACGTCTGACCGGGTTGTTCCAAAGACCCAGATCGCCTTCCATATATACGGGAGAAACACGGAAGTAGTCATCCAGACGGCCTTCTTTAACAACCGATTTTTTAGCACCGGTGAAGTAATAGAAAGCCTTGGCTGCCGGGTGCAGAATACCTTCACGAACAAGCGTGATTTTTGCAGGTGTAGCAATTGATCCTGTACCTCTGTAACGACGGGCAAAGCGGTAGAAATAACCGGCTTCGGCGTAGTGTTTTTCAGGCGCACGACCGGGTGCGAAGGGGTGCAATACGTGCCCCGGCACTTTTGTGGTATCAGCTGCTTCGCCGATGGCATCCGCCCATTTTGTAAAGTGAGGGTCAACACCGTAACGCTTGTTGGCTTGCAGAAGCGAAACAAGGTCCTTCGGGTATGTTTCAAGACCACCGTTACCACGCTTCAGTCTCAGGTAACGGACTGTATAAAGTGCTTCATGGTCGAAACCTCTGTCATAAATAGCGATCAGATCATCGGCAAAACCTTTGGCTGGCTGGACACCCCAGTCAACATTGTCGCCCTTGTCGTTCATGTATTTTCTGAAACGGTCTTCGAGTTGCTGCCATGGGTGTTCGATGTTGGAGTCACCAACTTTACCGCGACGGGAATAAGGGTTGTAATACCCTTCGTGCAATGTTCTTTCCAGGATTTCAGTTTCCTGTGCGAGACGACCTGAAGGGTCCATTCTGGCGATATTGCCGTCGGCCATTTCGTAAATTTTGTTCAGGCTGTTCGAAATTTCAGTTGCCGTTTTGTGAGGGTCAGTAATACCGGCCAATCCTCTAATACGGGCACCTTCATCTCCGAAGTCAGGCTTACGCAAATGACGGGAGACGTTGCCCATATCTGTTAGGTAATCAAGTACGGCATCTCTGTGACTGAAAAGGACGCTTCCACTGTCAGTGTTGTGAACCAGACCTGTTTTACGACCGTCCGGTGTGTCCATGACGAATTCCATGCCTCTTGGAAGCGGGTCAGTGTCGGATAGACCGTGGGCTGCGCGGTATTCGGCTTTTGTAACGTATGTTGTCTCAACATGGTTTTTGATAGCAGTCACATCGGCTTCAAAGGCTCTCAATGCTGCATCATTGTCAGTTGCGAAACGTGCTACACGTGCGTCGATGTCGGCCAGAATACGTGCTCTGTCACCCGGTGTGGCTTTCAGCTGGCGGGACAAGACGTCTATGTCGCTTTGTAGGGCCTTGATCGCCGGAGCCAGTCCATGGGCATCCATGGATTTATCAACGGCCTCAATCAAAGGTCTCAAAACAGGGTTGGCATTAACCGGCGCTGAGCGTGGGTTTGCGTTCGTCCATTTTGTGAATAATGTGTAAGGGTTCCAGCTTCTCTTCAGCCAGTAAGACATCCAGTTCGTACCCTGGCGGTAGTCCGGAATATCAATGCCTGATGGTGTCGTTGCCGATGAAGCCGGTCTTGCGGCAAAACCGGTACGTGTGCCACCGCCATCAAATGGGGTGGAAGAACCTAGTTCGCCGTCTACTCGGCCTTCAGGACCGTTTGTTGTTCTTGTTGTGCTGCCGTCAACATCAACGCGTGATGCTGCCTCATCAACAGGAGGAGGCGTTGTGTTCGTGCGTGGCGGTGTTGTGTCCATGCGTGGTGTTGTCACGCCGTCAGGGTTGGCTGTACGACGGAAACCTGAACCCAGACCGCTCATGCGGGAGCCGCTGCCTCTCAGGTAAGAAGAAGCGGGTCTGATAACTCTGTTGTTAAGCGGACGCACAATGGCTTTGGCGCCTCTTCCGATATATGGGGATGCTCCGACTATTCCGCCACCCAGCAAGCCACCGGCAGCAAAACCAAAACCAGCGGAAACACCTGCTTGGGCAAAGCTGTAACTGTCTTGACGACCCATGGAGATATTGACGCTTTGCATGTTCGCATCAGCGGCAACGCCGTATACGGCACCTTCAGCACCGGCAATAAGCGCGGCGCGGCCCATTCTTGACTGCACAACGCGACGGCCTGTCTGACGAATACCTGTAGCAATCCCGGCACGCAGACCTTGCTGCATGCTCTGTCTGACGGCCATTCTGATGCCCTGTCTGGCTGCAACCTTTGTACCTTGAGCGGCTGCTGTACCTGCACCGAATGTACCGATACCGATATATGTTGTCGGGTCGACCAGCAGGTTACCTGCGAATGAAAGAGCACCGCTTCTTGTGATGCTGGCTTCATCAAGGCTGTCCATCAGGAAGCCGAAAGCCTGCTTTTGCGCGTCTGTTCCGCCATGTACCTTCATGGCGATGTTTGTCATACCGCCGTGCAGGCCCAGCGCCTCTACGTCAAGTGTGACAAGAGCGCCGTTAAATTCACGCATGTAATCAAGGCCCCATTCGGCAATCTCTGCCTGACCCCAGTCGCTCGGGATCTCACGGCCATAATGCATCTCGTAAACTTCGCGTGTGGCGTGGATCCAGGAAGCTCTGAATTCGGCGTTGTTTTCCAGTGACTCTTCAATGTCACCAAGTTCTGTGCCGCCTTCTTCTTCGCTTCTGAAATGTTCGCTGTAATAACCTGTTTGCGACCACATATTGTATGTGTCGTTGTCGCTGATTTGTGTTTCGACCAGACCACGTCCGCCGCGAAGACCAGGAGCCAGATAAGTTTCAGCTTCGCTGGCCGGGCCGGCGGTATATGCTTGTGCATCGACTTCGTTAAGTTCACCGGCGTTAACGACAGAGATAGGCGTGTCGTCAAGCGTCAGGCCAGCAGTATCATAAGTGCTGGCATCAAATTCATGAATGTAGGGATCGAATGCGCCGGAAGCCATGAGGTCTTCATACGTACTTCTACGTCTGCGCTCAGCTTCTCGCATTCTCTGTTGTATTTCGGCGGTAGTCACCATTATTACACACCCTCTTTTTTATACCGTTTGCCCGTTTTCGAGCTTTTTCGTTTTTTAACCTTTAAGTGCCGCTTTTTACGGCTTTCTTATTTTTAATTCTTATTTATGCGATGTCAGGCTCCGGCTCCGGATCATCTTCCATGCCAAACCAGTCTTTCGCAAAGTCAGGTATGAGCTGGCCAATGCCTTCTTCGCTCATCATCGCTGACGCCAATGAAACGGCTAAACCCGCTCCGCCGGCTTGGGCTGCAGTACCGAAATTGCCGAACAATCCACGGTCATTGCCGCCAAAAACTTTTGAAAGGAAGAAGAAAACACCAACGGTCAGGACCCCTGCCAATACGGGATTATTCTTAGCGAAGTCCATTACGCTTCCGAATGTCTCACCTAAACCCATGTTCTTTACCTTCTTTACCTTTTAAGCAGCCATTACAGGCGCTTTTGTTAATTCTTACTGAAGGTACGGAAAGGGGGGATTATTGATGCGAAGTGTCGCGAAATCGTTCTTTCATACCCTCGTATTACCTAACGTTTTCAGTCTCTTAGCTGGACTTTTACGTTTCATAACCTACAACGGAAAAACCTTTTGCGGGTTATTTCAGTTCTCATGGTATAGATGGGGAGTTAAGAAAGTCTTAAAAAGCGCGAACTCTTTGAACTTTTTGTGATTTTTATTGTCTTTATGTTCGCGGCACACCTTTACCACATACTTAAAGTATACATGAAAATGTAAAGAAAACGTATAAAAAAGAGCGTTTTCAGCGTGTTAGGGTATGTTTGGGTGTTTTAGTGACGGAAATGGCGCATTCCGGTCATAACCATCGCCAAGCCGCGCTCATTGGCTGCTTCGATAACTTCTTCGTCACGAATTGATCCGCCTGGCTGAATAACAGCCGTAACGCCGGCTTCGGCAGCACTGATCAAACCATCCGCAAACGGGAAGAATGCATCGGATGCAACGACGGAGCCTTTTGCCAGTGGTTCATCCAAACCAAGCTCTTTAGCCGCTTCTTCGGATTTCCACGCCGCAATGCGAGAGGAATCGACACGGCTCATCTGTCCGGCACCAATGCCGACGGTTGCGCCGTCCTTGGCGTACACAATTGCGTTGGATTTAACATGCTTAGCAACACGGAAAGCGAACAGCATATCGCGGATCTCTTTCTTCGTCGGTTCACGGTCGGTGACGACTTTTAATTCTTCTTCCGTGATATGGCCGAAATCGGAGTCTTGTACCAGTAATCCGCCCGCTACGCGTTGAACCATGCGGCGTTTTACCTGCGGGTTAGGCAGCTCGCCAGTGGTAAGAACACGTAAATTCTTCTTCTTGGACAGAACATCAATAGCATCTGCCGCGATGTCAGGTGCGATAATCACTTCACAGAATTTACCGATGATGGCTTCTGCCGTTTCTTTCGTAAGTGTGCGGTTCAGCGCGATAATGCCGCCAAACGCACTGACAGGGTCACAGGCAAAGGCCTTATGATACGCATCTAGAATGTTGTCCGCGCTGGCAACACCGCACGGGTTGGCGTGCTTGATGATCGCAATTGTCGGGTCTGCGAATTCGGAGACCAGTTCGAACGCGGCATCCGTATCGTTGAGGTTGTTGTAAGACAACTCCTTGCCTTGAATTTGCGCCGCACTGGCTGCGCCCGGGCGTGTGGAGTCATCAACGGTGTAAAGTGCGGCCGTCTGGTGCGGGTTTTCGCCGTAGCGTAGTTCCTGCTTGAGGTTACCGGAAAAGCTGATGCGGCGGGGGTAACCGAAACTCTCGTCCATTTGTGTGACGAACCAGCCCGCAATGTTGGAATCGTAAGTCGCGGTCAGGGAGAATGCCGTTACAGCCAATTGTTTGCGCAACTTGCCTGAAACTGCGCCGTCATTGATTTCCATGTCCTTCAAAACTTTGCTGTAATCCTGCGGGTCTGTAACGACGGTTACGAATGAATGGTTTTTAGCAGCAGCGCGGATCATAGCCGGGCCGCCGATATCGATGTTTTCGATACAGGTGTCGAAATCAGCACCGCTTTTAACTGTCTCGGTAAATGGATACAGATTGATGATGACCATATCGATGTCCGTAATGTCATTATCGTCCATCGCTTTTTTATGTGCATCGTCATCGCGGCGTGCCAGAATTCCGCCGTGAATTTTCGGGTGAAGCGTTTTAACACGCCCATCCATGATTTCAGGAAAACCCGTATGGTCCGAAACGTCCTTAACATCAACGCCTGCTTCTTTGAGCATTTTGGCCGTACCGCCCGTTGAAAGGATTTCGACATCATATTCTGCCAGCTTGCGGATAAAGTCTTCGAGACCGTTTTTATTGGATGCGGAGACCAGCACACGCTTGATTTTTACGGCGTTTGGGTCACGGATGGTTTTATCGGCTGCTTTGGCTGTGGATTCGGCGCTCATAATCTGCATTTCGTTAGTTGATAATGAGCCACTGTATTAAGACTTTACGTCGCATAAGGCAAGCCCCCTGCAGACGTGTTACCTGCGATTAGGTACCGGTCGCCTTTGCCGCGTCGGCGTGGGGGCCATCGGCGCGGACGTATAAACCGCGATGATCGCTGATTCCCTTGATTTTATCGGTGATGCCGAGCGGGCTTTCTGAGCTGCCCAGGACCATAAAGCCGTCGGGCTCCATATGTTCAAGCATGTTCTCGATTACGGTTCGCTTCGTCTCTTCGTTGAAGTAAATCAATACGTTACGGCAGAATACGATATCAAACATATCCAGCTTACGCATATCTTCGATCAGGTTCAGACGATAAAACGTCACCATAGAGCGAATGCTCTCATCCAGCTGCCACTTATCGTCGTCCTGCTTGAAGTATTTCATAAGCAACTGAACGGGCAGCCCGCGCTGGACTTCGAATTGGGTATAACGCCCTTCGGCGGCCTGTTGCAAAATTTCTTCTGAGATATCCGTCGCCAGAATCTGGATTTTCCAGTTCGGCAACTGCGGCTGCAGCTCCTTTAATGCGATAGCCAGAGAATAGGGTTCTTGCCCGCTTGAACTGGCGGCGCACCATATGCGCAAATTCTTGGCTTTGGCTCTGGTTTGCGCCAAATACGGCAGAATATGCTTCTCAAAGCTCTCAAACGGCTTTCCGTCACGAAAGAAAGATGTTTCGTTCGTGGTCATGGCCTCGACGATGTCATTGATCAATCCTGGCTCGGGCACACCGTTTAATGCCATGGTCATCATTTCCAGAGTCGGATATCCCCATTTTTTGGCAACGGGCTTGAGTCGGGATTCCAGTAGATATGTTTTATCCTGGGTCAGGTCGAGACCGGATTGGTCAAGCAGAAGCTGTCTGTAAACATCAAAGTCGGTTAATTTCATATACTTTTTTATCCTAACACGCTTTTTCTTATATGGGGTCCGATTTCTTGTAAGGGGAGGATTTCAGAGCATAATCCCGCGCGGGCTACGGCACCCGGCATTCCCCATACCACGCTGGTTGCTTCATCTTGCGCAATCAGCGGACAATTTTGTTCCGCCAGCTTCTTGGCTTCATCAACCCCGTCATCCCCCATGCCGGTCAAAATAACCCCCGTAAGGCGGTTGCCAAAATGTTCTAGCAGGCTTCTGAACATGGGTTCAACAGAAGGTTTGCAAAAATGTTCAGGCGGCCCGTCATCCAGCTTTATAAAAGCTCCTTGGGTATCTTTATCAACAATCATATGTTGCCCGCCGCGCGCAACATAAATCTTACCCGGATCAACCCTCATCCCATCTTCTGCCTCTAAGGTGGTGATGCCTGTATGCTCTATAATATGCTGCGCCAGCATGGTGGTGAATGTCGCCGGCATATGCTGCGTAATCATGATAGGGATATGGATCCCTTTGAGGTTTTTCAGTACTTCGAAAAGGGCTTGTGGCCCCCCGGTAGAAGACCCGATCCCGATGATGCGCGGTTTTCCGACATACACATCCGCAGCTTTCCGCAGCGTGAAGGAGGTATCGGACGGCGCGGAAGCTGTGCGCGCTTTATCCTTCTTCTTCGTCAGATTACGGATCAGGTTGACGATGCGTTGCTGAAAGGGGGAGCCGGGGTCAACGCTCTCATTACTGGAGGGTTTGACGATACACTCAACCGCGCCGAGCGAGAGGGCCTGCATCGTGACGCTCGCTCCTTTTTCCGTCAGTGATGAAAACATGATGACTTTGGATTCGGGGCTGGCCGCCAGAATTTTTGGTAAGGCCGCCAAACCGTCCATAACCGGCATTTCAATATCCAGAATGACAATATCCGGCTTGCATTCAGCCGCCTTGCTGATCGCGAGTTGCCCGTTTTGGATTGCGGCGACAACCTCCAGATCCGGCTCACTCTGCAGCAAACGGCGCAAAGCAGCCCGAATGACAGCAGAGTCATCGGCAATCAGTATCCGGCTTTTTTGGGGCGCGTCGCGCATGGCCTGTAAAGACATACAACCTCACATCATTCGTTAGGTTTAGGGCGAACCCTAAATATGTGCTTACTCTTCGTCTTTGTCGTCGAGCAAGCCGATTTGTGCAAACTTGGATTCAATGATTTCACTATCAAACGGCTTCATAATGTATTCATTAGCACCGCTGTGAATCGCTCTTTGAATGTGGTTGATGTCGTTTTCCGTTGTGCAAAAAACAACCTTGGGGTGGCTGCCGCCATCCATTTCCCTGAGTTTTTCCAAAAACTCAACACCACTCATAACCGGCATATTCCAGTCCAGCAAAACGGCATCCGGCATATTGTCCTGACAGGCTTCGAAAGCTGTCTGTCCGTTATCGGCCTCGACACACGTAAAACCAAGTTCTTTAACGATACGTGCCGCTACTTTGCGGACAACGCTACTATCGTCGACGATTAGACAGGTTTTCATGCCGGGCGCTCCTTTTTGCCGGGAAGGTAGTATGGTTACGTTATGCACAACGTATTGTCCTTTTCAAAATACCACGTTGGTTTTAAATGTCTATGAACTCTCACAGTTATTCGTCGACACTGCCCAGAAATTTAGGGATATCGAGAATAATCAGTAAATCGTTGTCCAACCGGTATATTCCGTCCGAAATGTTGCGCCATAAAGGATCGAGTGTAGGCGGCGTGTTTTCAAAGTCATCATCTTTGAGCCTGAGCACATCCCCGACACTATCGATGATCAGGCTGTACAATTCGTCATGATGTTCGACAACCACGCCCATGCTTTTTTTGCCTGAACTGTCTTCATCTTCCATGCGCTCCAGGCCTAAACGGCGGCGCACATCAATAGCAGTCACAACGCGTCCTCGTAAATTGAGCGATCCGGCGACTTCCGGCGGGGCGAGAGGGATAGTGGTCACATTCTGGTCGCCCAAAACATCCTGAATTTGCAGGATCGGAATGCCGAAGCGCTGGTCTGCGATGTTAATAGTCAGAAAGTCCTGCGTGGTGGTATCAAGAACAGCAGCATTTCTCATGTATGGTGCTCCTTGCTTTGGTGAGCGTTTTGAGAGGCGGATGAGCTTTCCAGCGTATATGCCGAGTTTTCAGAGTAACCTTGATCTGAAATTGTTTTGGCAATGGCCTGTAACAAATCGTCACGGTCAAATTTGGCGATATAGGCGTTAAATCCCATGGCTTTTCCGTGCTCCATATCCTCGTCAGTTGTATGCGAAGACAGCGCGAGTAACGGGGTATCCTGCCAAGCGTCGTGCGCGCGGACGGCGCGGGCAAATTCGAAGCCATCCATGTGGGGCATTTCAATGTCGCTGATGATAATATCGAACTCGACGCCCTGATCGGCGAGCTTAATAGCTTCACGCGCATCCTCGAATGCCATCACATCATAACCTGACATGCGCAGAAGCGGCTCCAGCATGTTGCGGAAAAATGCACTGTCATCGACCAGACATACACGTTTTTTTGCCACACTGTGCTGTTCGAGATTCCGGATTTGCTCATCACTGTTGGTTGGTGACTGGTAAGGGGCATCGTCGTGATCCTTGAACCAGTTATTGTCGCTTTTTGTCAGATAATAACTGGCATCAACAATGTCTGTTGTGCGCCCGTTGATTACGCATGAGCCAAACAAGCCTTGTCTGGGTGGGTCCAGCTTTATGTCGATATGCTCGTTACAAATATCGATAATGTCATCGACGACCATGCCCACGGTTTTCTCTTTATGCGTGAACACGAGAACAGGCTGCTCACAATCACTTTTTTCAGGCACGGAATTATCAAAGGTCATAAGTGGCATTAATTGGTCACGATACTGGATAAGTGCCTGACCGCCGCCGTATTCAATTTGGTTAAATGCGATGTTTTCCAGCCGGTCAATCAGGGAGAGTGGCACGGCCTTGGGTGTGTCTTCGCCTGCACGGAATAGCAACAAGGCTGTCTTTTCACTGCTATAGGCTTCGTTTGCGTCGGATCTGTGCATTGTGTCTGCGTCCTCTGCGTTGTCGAGGCTGCCGACATGTTTGGCGACACCGTTCGGGTCGAGGATCATAATCACGCTGCCGTCTCCTAAAATCGTATTGCCGGAAAACAACTCGATATCCCGCAGCAAATGCGCCACCGGCTTAACGACAATTTCCTCCGTGTCGTAAACGCGGTCGACGATGATGCCGAAATCCACCATGCCGACTTGGGAAACGACAATATATTGGCGGCGGTTAGAGCTGTCTTCTGCATCATCATCGGAACGCAGCTTTAGGAGGGAGGATAAAGAAACGAGCGGTAATAGCCGGTCACGTAGGCGGAACACAGCTGTACCTTTAATATGTTCTATCTGGTTTTCACCATTTTCGTTGACCATAACAAGCTCCCGTACCGCGAGCTGCGGTATGGCGAAGCGTTCCTGCGCGGCTTCTACGATCAAGGCTGATACAATGGCCAGGGTGAGGGGGATTTTAATTGTGAAAGTGGACCCTTCGCCTTCAACGGATTTCAAATCAATTGATCCGCCGATTTTTTCGATATTGGTGCGGACCACATCCATACCGACACCGCGGCCGGAAACAGAGGTCACTTTTTCCGCTGTTGAAAAACCGGCTTTGAAAATGAACTGGTTGATTTGGTTCGGGTTCATGTCTTCGAGGTCTTCTGCTGTCGCCAACCCGTTTTCAATCACCTTGGCTTTGATTTTTTCCGCAGACAGCCCCTTACCGTCATCGCTGATTTTAATGATGATATGCCCGCCCTCATGATAAGCATTGAGGCGTATGGTCCCTGTCTCGGGCTTGCCTGCCGCTTTGCGTGTCTCGGGGTCTTCAATTCCGTGGTCACCGGAATTGCGTACCATGTGGGTGAGGGGGTCTTTGATAAGCTCAAGAACCTGTCGGTCCAGCTCCGTATCCTGACCATGCATCTCAAGCTCGATTTTTTTGCCGAGTTCCATAGAAAGATCACGAATAATTCGCGGTAATTTTGACCACGCATTGCCGATCGGCTGCATACGCGTTTTCATTACGCCTTCCTGTAAATCGGAAACAACATGGTTCAGACGTTGCAGCGGTCCGTTAAACTCGCTCTCGCTGTTCGTGCGTAAAATCTGGATCAGCTGGTTACGGGTCAATACCAGTTCGCTGACCATGGTCATCAAGGTCTCCAGAACATCTACATTGACCCGCAGGCTTTGTGTTGTGGCAACGGCTTTTTCCGGCAAAGTCGCAGCAGGCTCTTCTTTCTGTTCTGCTACTTTTGGTGCGGGGGCATCATTCGGCCCCGGTGTTGAATGGAATGCTGCTTCAAGCGCATCCAGTTCTGCTTGTGTGAATTTCCCTCCGCCTTCGCTGGCTTTTTGGCTGTTTTCCTTGGCCGGTTCTTCGGGTGCGCTTGATTCACGGCTCTCATATACCGCGTCCAGCTTTTCAATCAGCGCAGTGTCATCGCCCTCCGGCTCCTGACCGGTTTCTTCCAGCGCCTTAACCAACATCTTGACGCAATCAACAGATTCAAAAATCAGCGTGACATATTCTGGCGTAACCTGCAGGTCACCGTCGCGAAAACGTCCCAGAACGTTTTCCGCGTGGTGTGCAACAGTCTCCAGTCGCGGTAGGCCCAAAAACCCGCAAGTACCCTTAACGGTGTGAACCATGCGGAAAATTTTCGACAGCAACTCTTTGTCGTTGGGATTTCGTTCAAGCTTTACAAGATCGACATCAATCTCATCAAGGCTCTCATTCGTTTCGGTCAGAAATTCACTGATCAGATCTTCCATACACCATCCTTAAACAGGCTTAAAATTAAAGGGCTGCTAAGATTAAGTGTACGGGAAAATACCCTCACGCCCCTAGTTTTTCAGTGGGGTGAACACGGTCGTACGGAGAGAGTCTGAAAATGCTACTCGGCAGGAAGTTTTATATGGATATGCACCACGTCTTCTTCGGCTTCGTGCATCGTTGCGCTGTAGCCATATGCACTTCCGAGTAAGCCCATCAAATATGGGTGAACGTATTTCGGTTCCAGAGCATCACGCGGAATCTTTTGCTCTAGCGCTTCGCCTGTGCGTTCACGAATGGAGGCGTTGACACCTTTCGCGACCACAATGGTTTCATTCCCGTCACCGGGTTTAACTTCGAGTGTGCCGCCTTTAGGCAGGCATTCCATCGCGAGGATAAGGCCGCAGATAAGCATTTTGCAGAAAGCTTTGGGACGGTCATCACCGTAGCCCAGTTCGCCATACGGGTCCCATTCCTGCATCACTTTTTTCTCTTCACCGACAATCGCTTCTATAGCTTGATGCACTTCTTCGGGTTTGATGGAATCGTCAGCACCACCCGCCCCATAAGCCATGCGGTAGGCTTTAAGCTTGGCCGAAGCCTGTGACGCGCTGAAAGAGATCAAATTGACGACTTCCTCATCGACCTGGTCTCCCATCTCGGTCAGGAACTCGATCCCGTTATTCACGGCGCCAATAGGGCTAATGATATCGTGGCAGACTTTCGAAGCCATCAATTCCAAAATCCCAGTGTCAATTTGAATGCTCATATATAATTTATCCTTTAATCATCGAAGCTTAATGTATAACCGACTTTGGCGATTTCTTGAAGCGCCATATCTTTCAGTTTTTCTAAGCCTTCCTCACTGGCGCTTTCCGCGCGGAAAACCAGTACGGCTTGTGTGTTCGACGGGCGCAACAGCCACCAGTCCTGTCCGCTTTTGACACGCACACCGTCCGTTTCATCCAGCTCGAACCCATCAGGCATGTTGCCTTTCAGGTTGTCGGCAATTTGCGGGACGATGTCGAACTTTGTTTCCTCATCCACTTCTACGCGGTATTCAGGCGTGTTGTGAAGTTTCGGCAGACTGGCAGTCAGCGTGGAAAGAGGGCCATCCGCCTTGGCCAACTCATTCAACAAGCGTATGCCGCAATACAGCGCGTCATCAAAACCATAATATTTGTCGTTAAAGAAAATATGCCCTGAAAGCTCGCCTGCAAGTGGTGCGTCCAATTCGGCCATCTTGTCCTTGATGAGTGAGTGTCCCGTTTTCCACATCACGGGCTTGCCGCCCAGATTGGCAATTTCGTCAAACATTACTTGCGAGCATTTAACATCGCCGATAATCGCAGCCTCGGGATGCTGTTCCAACACTTCGCGTGCATACAGCGTCATCAGGATGTCGCATCTTAACACTTCGCCTTTTTCATCAACGACGCCGATCCGGTCGCCGTCGCCGTCAAACGCGATACCCAGATCGCAGCCATTGTCCTTTACGGTTTTTTGCAGATCGACAAGGTTCGCATCGACCGTCGGGTCGGGGTGGTGGTTCGGGAAGCTGCCGTCAATGTCATCGAACAAAAGGATGTGCTCACCCGGTAATTTGGCAGTAAGCATACGCAGGACTTCGCCTGCGGCACCGTTTCCGGCGTCCCATGCAACCTTCATGTCACGCTCGCCTGTGTAATCTTTGAGCAGGCGTGCAACATAATCATCACGAATATCCAGATGGTCCGTATTGCCACATCCGCTCGCAAGATCGCCGCTGGCGGAGATTTTGCCGATCGTTTGAATATGCTCACCAAAAACAGGGCCGCTTTTGGCCATCATCTTGAAGCCGTTGTAATCGGACGGGTTATGTGATCCCGTGACCATGATACCCGCTTCCGCGCCACGGTCCTTAACTGAGAAATACAGCATGGGCGAGGGGCCAAGGCCGATATTAACGACATTAAAGCCTGTTTCATTTAAACCGCCGATAAGTGCCCCTGCGAGCGCGGGTGAGCTGTCGCGTCCGTCATAGCCGACACAAATGTGGTTTTGTAGATCGCCGCCGCGCTCACGCAGCAACCATGTGCCAAAAGCACGACCAAGAGCATACGCGTCTTCTTCGGACAGGTTGATACCAACCTGACCGCGAATATCGTATTCCCGCAAGATAGTGGGGGAGAAAGTATATGGGCCGCTTTGGTTAGAGGAAAAACTATTCTGCGGCTTCATTCATACTGTCCTTGTTTAGTTTGGCTGCCATTTCACAAATAACGCGTTTGACGTCTTCTCCGATTTCATCGTCTTCCGAACCGTAGGCAAGGTTGGCTTCGATAAAGCCGAGACGGCTTCCGGAATCGTAACTCTTGCCGTGGAAACGCATGGCGGTAAACGGTTGCTTGCCGATCAACTTATCCATCGCATCGGTTAGCTGGATTTCGCCGCCTGCTCCTGTCTCGAAAGCAGACAGATGGTCAAACACTTCGGGTTGAAGAATATAACGCCCGATGACGGACATGGTTGATGGTGCCTTTTCAGGATCGGGCTTTTCGACCAGACCTTTAACGGCCATACCTGATGAGCCTGCCGGGGCATTCTCGCCACCCGTATCGACGATACCGTATTTAAACGTCAATTCTTTGGGCACATCCTCCACAGCGATAACATTACCGCCATTTTGCCCGTACACATCTACCATCTGCTTCAGACAGCCTTGGCCTTTCGGGGCCTGAATAAGTACATCCGGCAACAACACGGCAAACGGCTCGTTTTCAATTAACTTCGCCGCACACCAGATAGCGTGACCCAAACCCAATGGGCGAGGCTGACGTGTCAGGAACAGCTGCCCCGCACCCATTTCCGAGTCACGGATTTTTTCAAGCATGTCATGCTTGCCGCGGGACTCGAGTGTTTCTTCCAGCTCGGGTTGGAAATCAAAATGCTCTTCCAGCATGTTTTTGTGACGGCCTGTGACAAAGATAAACTCTTCAATTCCGGCCTCTCTTGCCTCCTCGAAGACATGCTGGATCAGCGGCCGGTCATTAATCGGCAACATCTCCTTCGGCATAACTTTGGTGGCGGGTAAAAATCTTGTGCCGAGGCCCGCAACGGGGAATACGGCTTTGCGTACGGGTTTAGTATGTGAATCAGTCATATTTTTGTATAGCCTATTTTTTTGCAGTACACAAAACTGCTAGTCATTTAGTAGGAAATCACGCGCTTCATTGAGCTTTGCAGCAATCCATTCCGAACCTTCATGGTCGGGATGGACTTTTTGCATAAGCT
This sequence comes from Alphaproteobacteria bacterium, assembly GCA_030432025.1. Taxonomy (GTDB): domain Bacteria; phylum Pseudomonadota; class Alphaproteobacteria; order Micavibrionales; family Micavibrionaceae; genus TMED27. The sequence goes on along the minus strand of JAUIIA010000001.1, from coordinate 287,310 downwards.
TTTTATAGGCATGTTTGATTTCGTCGTCCTTGGCACCTTCGTCCAGTCCCAAAACCTGTAAGGCTTTTTTACGGGTACTGATCTCCGTGTCTTGCGTGAAGAATACATCGGGGCCTTCATCGCTTTCCTTCTGTGCTTTCCACCAGCCTGCAGCTAATGGTGCCAGTGCGGTCATGATAGCGAGCGCAGCAGGCAGGCGCCCTGTAACAGCCAGAGTAAACAAAGCGGTACACAGAATGACCAGCATCGCCAGAAGGAAAAACGCCTTAACCTGATGCACATCCGCGTTCAGGAAAAAGCGGTACAGGGCGTAAAGGCCGACCAACAGGCCGATGACTAATAATAAATATGGCATAAGGCCCTCAATTTGTTTCATAAAACACTAGCAAAAGGCAACGCACCAAGCCAGTATATTGATCATGGATAATACACAGGCAAAAATCAGCGCGCTTCGCACCGTTATCGAAGATCACGGTCTGGACGGCTACATCGTGCCAAAAGCGGATGAGTTTCAAGGCGAGTTCGTCGCGCCGTATGCCGAGCGTTTGAAATGGCTGACCGACTTTACAGGGTCGGCAGGCATCGCGGTTGTTCTTAAAGATAAAGCCTGCGTCCTCAGTGATGGTCGCTACACCCTACAGCTCGATGCACAAGTTGACCGCGCGGTTTTCGATACCGCTGACAGTGTCAAGACGGGCGCCCACGGGTGGTTGGAGGACAATGTTGACGAAGGATACGTTATCGGCTTCGACCCGATGCTGTTCACTGTCGATCAAATTGAAAATATTGAAAAGAAATCGCCGAAGGTGGTTTTGAAGCCTGTCGAAGGTAACTTGATCGACAAGGTTTGGTTCGACCAGCCCGAGAAGCCGATGGGGCAGGTGGTGCTTTTCAATGAACAGATCGCCGGAAAATCTGTGCGCGAAAAGAAAGCGGAAATTGCGGATATTGTTCGCCAGCACGAGGCTCAAGCCTGCATTCTGACGATGCCGGATTCGATCTCATGGCTGCTGAATGTTCGTGGCTCTGACATTGATTTTATTCCGAGCGTCCTGTCCTATGCCATCATCTATGCCGATGAAGCAAAGCCTGTTTCATGGATTATTGATCAGGGAAAACTGGAGCAGGATGTCCTCAATGCTCTGGATGGAATAGTCGAGGTAAAGGGCTTTGATTGTCTGGATGAATTACAAAGCGGTACGGTGTTGCTTGACCCATCCTCTACGCCGCTCTGGTTTAAGCGTGATTTGGAGCGCAGGCAGGTTGAGGTTAAAAACATCAAAGACCCGTGCGTAAAACCAAAAGCGGCCAAAACCGTATCGGAGTATGACGCGATTAAAAAGGCGCACATTGCAGACGGTATCGCGCTTGTAAAATTTCTGCGCTGGCTAGATCTGAATACACCAGCCGAAGATGTTACGGAGCTGGATGCGGAAGCCAAGCTGTATGAATCTCGAAAAGAGCATGCCGCGTTCAAAGGCGCGAGCTTTCCGACAATCGCGGGGTACGGCCCGAATGGCGCTATCGTCCATTACCGCTCATCCGAAAAAACCAACATACCGCTCAACGGCGGCAGCCTGTTTTTGGTCGATAGCGGCGGCCAATATTATGACGGCACGGATATAGCGGGAACCACGGACATTACCCGCACCATTGCGATTGGTGAGCCGTCTCCCGAAATGGTGGAGCGCAACACCCTCGTGCTGCAAGGACATATCGCTGTCGCGCAGGCCCGCTTCCCGCAAGGTACGACAGGGGCACAGGTGGATACGCTGGCGCGTCAGCCGTTATGGTCGGAGCATTTAGACTTTGCCCACGGTACGGGCCACGGGGTCGGGTGCTATCTGGCCGTGCATGAAGAAGCTGCAAATATATCGCCGCGCGGAAAAACTGCGTTTGAGGCGGGGATGCTGATTTCCAATGAGCCCGGATATTACAAGAGTAATGAATACGGCATCCGCATTGAAAACCTGATTTATGTTCGGGAGACCGGGCAGACAAATTCCAACGGTACAGCCATGCTTGATTTTGAAACCGTCAGCTACGCGCCTATCGATGTAAGTTTGATCGATGTTTCGCTTTTGTCGAAACAGGAAAAAGGCTGGTTGAACAGATATCACGCTCTGGTCTTTGAGACGCTAAGCCCGCATCTTGGCGCGGATGAAAAAGATTGGCTGGAGCAAAAAACGAAAGCGCTTTAATTCTCGGTGCTTTCGGTTTTCTTGTCGTTCTGTGGTTCATCATCTTCCCACTCATCCTCATAAGCGCCTTCGCTCATCGTGTCGCCATCGCCGTCATCCGAGGTTTCTTCTTTGTTTTTTTCTTCGCTGTCTTCTGTATTCTCTTCCTCGTCATCCAAATCTTCGAGGTCAGGGTTGAAGACAGCCGCCTTTTTATCTGTGCGCATTTTGATTTTCTTCGCTTCGTCATATGTCAGCTGAAGATCGGGGTGGAACTTCCCGTTATTCAGCAGATACTCGAAGAACGGACCGTCAATAATATGCTTTGGCCCGAGCAATTCATGAACAACCATTTTGTTGTCCTCATGCTGAACGCGCAGCTTTACCCAACGGACATTGGGCTTACCTTTCGGCGCTAAAATATCATAGGAGGTTTCCATGATGTTTTTATCGGCAACCGTCAAATGCGTGAACTTCAAACCGTCCGCAGTCAGGCGGTGTCTCTTGATATGTCTCTGCGTCACGATACTTTGTGCACGCGCTGTGTTGACTTCACCATTAGGGATATAGCCGTAGACGTTATAGTAAACCTTCATGTTCCAGATCGGGTCCCTGAACACCGCGCTTACGCGTTCGGTATGTCTGTCGAAATAGACTTTGTAGTCGTACGGGAAATACGCACTTCCCGGTTCGGGCAGGAACACGGTAAATAAACGCATGGGAGAGGTAACGCTTCGCCATTCTTCTTGAATGGATCCTCTATCCTGCATATATCCGGCTTTAAGGTCGAGGGATTCGACGTGTTCTTTGGTTTTATGAGAGGTGATCCACTTTCTCGGTCCGCTGATAATGTGCTGGAACTTTGTGGACTCTGTGAAGATAACTTTGATCTTGATACTTTGTTCGCCGATAGCAGGGTCCATGTAATCGACCCAGATTTCTCCGGCTGGAAAACCGTCTTCGGTCATGAGGTCGGTTTTATCGACAAGTGTACCGTTCAGCGTTGTGTAATAATCGGTGTAAAGATCCATTTCCTTTTTGATCAGGTTCGCAGCATCTTGCTGACCAAAAGGTAAACCGAGCGTTTGTTCGTATTTGATGATGTAGTTTTTAACAACGCCGCCTTTATATTGACGTTGGTCGAATGTCGAAACACTCTGCCCGTATTGCGCGACTGTTTTTTCGCTGATGCGGAATTTGTTAATCTCTTCCTTGATGTTGTTGTAAACGCGAACATTGAAAAGTGCCGTTTTAGATTTGAAATATACCCAGCTCTGGGCAATGGCCGTTCCGGCAAGCGCTAGAGAAAAAAGGAACAACGAGGGGAGAATAATTTTTTTGAGCATATATTTTAGAAAAATTCTGTTGTGACCATACTCTTTAATTATAGGCCATAAAAAAACCGCTGCAAAGATTTGCCAGCGGTTTTTGTAAAATGGATATGTATTTAATGTCTAGAACCCGTCACGATCTCGGCGTTTACGCTCCATTTTGCGTGAACGGCGGATGGATTCAGACTGTTCGCGTGCCTTCTTTTCAGAAGGTTTCTCGTAGTGACGACGAAGCTTCATCTCACGGAAAATGCCTTCTCGTTGCATCTTCTTTTTGAGTACTTTCAAAGCCTGATCGACATTGTTATCGCGTACATTTACACTGACCACAGTGCATCACTCCTTTCAAAGAGTATAAGGGTTAAATTTGCTCCTAAACGCTTGTTTTAAGCGCTTAAAAAGCACACACTTCCTATCACTCCGGTAACCGGAATGCAAAGGAAAAAAGTAACTTAATAATTAATTATATGATTTATAAGCATTTTTTTCAAATTCTGGCTGTTTTGTGCCTGTTTTCACCTCCCGCAAACGCTCAGGATATCTCTCGTCCCCAACCTGAAATAGCCACGGATTATGAGGGCGTTTCAGTCGCACAAGGCGCGGATTTCATGATTGTAACGGCCAATCCGCTTGCGACGGAGGCCGGATATAAAATTTTGGAGAAGGGCGGAAGTGCTGTAGATGCCGCTGTGGCTGCACAATTGGTGTTGGGGCTTGTTGAGCCGCAATCTTCGGGTCTTGGTGGCGGCGCATTTATGCTCCACTACGATGCTGAAACCAAGGAACTGGTCACTTACGATGCGCGGGAAACCGCACCGCAGCTCGCCAGTCCATATCTGTTCCAGAAGAACGGCGAACCGATGGCGTTTTTCGATGCGGTCGTTGGTGGTCGTTCGGTCGGTGTGCCGGGTACGCCTGCGCTGCTGAAAGAAACACACCAAATTCACGGTAAACTCACATGGATGGAGTTGTTCGATGATGCCGTGAGACTGTCCGAGGGTGGGTTTGAAGTCTCTCCGCGCCTCGCGAAAATGGTCGATGATGCACAGGACCGCTTGAAGATATTTCCCAAAACTGCTGCCTATTTCCTGCCCGAAGGTAAGCCGATACAGGCGGGTGATAAGCTCTATAACCTCGAATATGCCGATACGTTGAAGGAATTCAGCTTCTACGGCTCGCAAAAATTCTACCGCGGGGTGATTCCCGCCAACATTGTCCACGAAGTGCAGGGGTATGAAGCGAATCCCGGCGGCTTGGCCGTAAATGATTTTCACCAATACCGTATAAAGAAGCGCGATCCCGTTTGCGGCCCTTACCGTGCCTATATCGTTTGTTCGATGGGGGAGCCGTCATCGGGTGGGTTAACATTGCTGCAAATGCTCGGCATGCTGGAGAAGTTTGATCTGCCCGAGCTGGGCGCAAACAACCCTCTCAGTTGGAATTTCATAGCGCAAGCCAGTGCGCTGGCTTTTGCCGACCGTAATCAATACATGGCTGATCCTGACTTCGTTGATACCCCGGGGCTGGCAATGATTGACCCGGAATACCTCATGTCCCGTGCGTCACTGATAAAGCCGGACACACCGTTAGAGGTTATCGAAGCGGGAACACCACCCACAATTTCACCCGACGAATATGAAGCCGCGCCCGATGTCACCCGCCCGGGCACGAGCCATATCAGCGTCATTGATAAGGACGGCAATATCGTTTCCATGACGACGACTATCGAAGGCGCGTTTGGCTCCCACATGATGGTGAACGGGTATTTGCTGAATAACGAACTGACTGACTTCTCCTTTATACCGAACGGCGAAGACGGCAAACCTATTGCAAACAGCGTCGAGGCGGGCAAGCGTCCACGTTCCTCCATGTCACCGACAATTGTGTTTGATCAGGCCGGTAACCCAGTCCTCGTCCTCGGTTCCGCCGGTGGCAGCCGTATCATCGGCTATGTCCTTCAGCGCATCATCGCTGTTCTGGATTGGGGAATGCCTATCGAAGATGCGATGGCGATGCCGCATATCATCGCACGCGGGAAAACAATCGAGCTGGAAAAAGACACGCAGGAAAAAGCGTTGCAGGCCATCGGTCATGAGGTCTCTGTGAAAGACCTGAATAGCGGCCTTACGGGCATCCATCTGCATAACGGCACATTACGCGGTGCCCCCGACCCACGCCGTGAGGGCAAAGCTTTGGGGCAATAACCTGTGCAGGTGCAGCATGGAAAAAACAAGCGCTACCCCAACAAAGTGATAAAATAGTAAAAAAGGAGATCCCATATGAGAATTCTAGTTTTACTTGCTGCTGTGTTTATCGCTACTCCCGCATTTGCCGCCGATCCTGTCGAGGGACTGTGGTTGACGCAAAACGAACGCTCCGTGATCAATGTCTATGAATGTGATCAAGGCCTGTGCGGTGACATTTACTGGATCATCGAAGGCGGTATGCAATATGATGCCAAAAATCCCGATGCATCAAAACATAATGACCCGATGTGCGGTTTGCGCATTCTTTACGGCTTTGAAAAAGACGAAGTCGGCGAATGGGAAGACGGCAAAATCTATAAAGCCGACGAAGGCGATGTCTATAACGCGAATGTCGAAATCAATGATAACGGCACATTAAATGTGCGCGGTTATGTCGGTGTATCATTGTTTGGGAAAAGCCAGACATGGACGAAAGTCAGCGCCGATGACTACGCCCAGTGCAACACACCGGCGAATGCTGATAACTAGGCGCGAGCCTTAAGGTCGAGAGCGGCTGCGAGCAGGGCTTTGGTGTATTCTTCCTGAGGATTATCAAAGATGTCTTTGGCAGAGCCGCTTTCCACGACCTTACCATCCTTCATTACAATCAAATCATGTGCCATCGCCTTGACCACGCGCAAATCGTGGCTGATGAAGATATATGAAATTTTATATTCCTTCTGCAGCGCCCGAAGCAGGTCCACAATCTGCGCCTGTACCGAGAGATCAAGCGCCGATGTCGGTTCATCCAGCACAATGAATTTCGGACGGAGTGCGAGCGCACGGGCAATCGAGATACGCTGGCGCTGGCCGCCTGAAAATTCATGCGGGTAACGGTGACGTGTTTCGGGGTCCATATCCACATCTTGCAACGCACGTACCACTTCCGCATCCCGTTCTGCGGGGCTTAAATCCTTACGGTGAATTTCCAGACCTTCACCAATAATCTGCGCGACACTTAAGCGCGGGGATAGCGATCCAAAAGGGTCCTGAAACACGACTTGCATATCTTCGCGCAGCGGGAGCAATTCTTTCTGGCTCGCGCTTGATATGTCATTGCCTTCAAACACAATTGTGCCGTCAGCTTTTAACAGGCGCAGTAACCCGAGGCCGAGCGTGGTTTTTCCTGATCCACTCTCGCCGACCACACCTATTGTCTGGCCTTCACGCGCGGTAATGTTGATATCATCAACCGCTTTCACCCATTCGGTAACCTTGCCGAAAATGTCTTTCTTTTTTGGGAAATGAATCTTGATATTTGTCCCTTGCATGATGACAGGCGCGTCCGCTTCCGCCTTGATCGCATCACCGCTGGGCTGCGCATTCAGAAGCATTTTGGTGTATTCATGCTGCGGTTTTTTGAATAAGTCTTTGGTTTTGTTCTGCTCTACGATCTTTCCATGCTGCATCACGCAGACCTTGTCCGCCATCTTCTCAACGATTGTTAAATCATGCGTAATGATCAGCAGCGCCATACCCAGACGGTCTTTGAGATCGTTGAGCAATTCCAGAATTTGCGCCTGCACGGTTACATCCAGCGCGGTCGTCGGCTCATCCGCAATCAGGATTTCAGGATCATTCGCGAGCGCCATAGCAATCATCACACGCTGGCGCTGTCCGCCCGAAAGCTGGTGCGGATAGGCATCAAGACGCGTGGTTAAATTCTCTAACCCGACCAAATTAAGCAACTCCGTTACGCGTTCCTTCGCCTGTGCCTTGCCCATTTTCTGGTGCAAGAAAAGCACTTCGGATATCTGTTTTTCAATTGTGTGTAACGGGTTCAGCGCCGTCAAAGGTTCCTGAAAAATCATCCCCACCTGCATACCGCGAATGGTGCGCATATAGCTGTCACCTTTGCCGACCATGTTTTCGCCTTCGAACATAATCTTGGCTTCAGGGTTGTGGATCGCACGCGGGTAGGGCAGGAGCTGCATTACAGATAACGCAGTAACGGATTTCCCCGAACCTGACTCACCAACCAGCGCAACCGTCTCGCCCTTGCTGATATCAAAGCTGACATCATCAACAGCGCGGAACAGCCCTTTTTGGGTTTTGAAATCAACGCACAGATTGGAAATGCTTATGAGGGGTTCAGACATAATTGAGTTTTACCTCAAAATGGCGAGCGACAAAAGCCTATTGCGCGTTTGTCGGCGCATCTTCATCCGGCGCGGCATCCATGTCGGCCTCAGGACCTTTCAAATGCTCCATAAATTCCTGCAAACGCTGATAGGCGTAGGCATCTAGCTTGTAGCCGCCCATACGTGCCAGAATAATCCGCAACTGGTTCTTGTTCAGGTCGCAGTAAGGCTCATCCGACGCCTCCTCGAATGCTTTGAATGCTTCATACACATCTTCGGTCAGCATCAGGTTGGCGTCCATCATGGTCCGTCTGATCGCAAGAGCTTGATCATCGTTGAGCGTCACGACATTCATGCGCAAAGTACCGCGGGCCTCGTTCGAGAATTCGGCGAGATGCTGCCACTGTTCATGTGTGACTTTTGTCCTTGCGGTGGTGCGATTGCGGATTAAACCGTTAATAAGCGTAACATCAACCTTGTTCGGTATCGGCTCGCCGCTGACTTCCGCATGTTTTTCCAGCGCTTCAAAAATAGCTTCGGCTTCGGCCTTGCTGCGCCCGCTTTTGGGCATGATGAAACCTTTGGATTTGAGCGTATCGACAAATTCGCCCAGCATTTCCTGACTAACGGTAAAATCAGGACGAACAGGGGAGTAGGTTGTGATCTTACGCCCGCGACGCGCTTCCTTAATATCATCGATCAGCGCAAGGCGCTCCTCATCCGTTGTATAGCCGCGCATTTCGTAAAGGTGATTATCGACACCGCGCAAATGTTCAGGGACAGCATGGGCTTGCGGCTGGTAACCGTCGCGGTGGATCAGCGGCTTGCCGAGAATATCAAACACGGTGACATTACGCGCCATCAGCTCTTTCAGCATCTTGGCTTCGAATTCCTTATCCATATATCCTGACATGACGAGCGCATCGACAACGGTCAGGCCTGTCGGCTGTCCTGTTTCCGGATCCATATATTGCCGCGACCCGCGACCGATAGCCGCTTGCGCTTTTTGTACGCCCGATCGGCGCATGTAATCGAATGTTGTTTTCATCGGCGGATGGTCAAAGCCGATGCTGAATTTACGGTCACCGACAACCGCCATGTATCTGCCCGCCTTATAGTCACGGATGCGGTCGCGTTGCTCTGCATAAGGCAGCTTTGAGTGCACGGCAACGGCAACATCATCATATCCGCGTTCTTGTGCAATACGCTGCAGGTCGGGATGATTGTTCAAAATCCATTCATGTGCATCTGAATCATCTGTCAGGTGGTTGTAGAACCCGGCCTGATGTTTGTGTAAGGGGTGCCCCGTTTGCGCATCGACCCCTTGTGCATAAATGTCTGCGGTCGCCAACATCCACGCCAGCTTTCGCGGATCAACGGCGTGAATAATACCGGGTGCCTGAGCCGAGCGCAGGAATGTTTGTTTTAAGTCAGGTTTGGTTTTGATGATGAAAAACTGCGTGTCAACATATTCCGCCAGCTCGCCAAGGGCCACGGATTCGGGAATAGCGCGGCTGAACCATTCATTGCGGTGCGTAAGGTGCACTGTGCGGTTTTCATCATAAGAAGCCGTCGCAGTACCCGCCAAACGCACAGCACCGGAAAAAGCTTCCTCCATCAAAATCTGATGCGGGACGGAAAGCCCTTCATGCGATTCATCGGAAATCAGGAAGTCGTAATTATGTGCGCCGATTTCCCCTTTTTCGATCAAACGCATCCATGACGGATAAGAGATAACGGTGATGGCTTTATCAAGGTCTTGATGCTGGTCCCCGTAAAATCCGATTTGTCCTTTGAATTGCGGAGCGAATTTTTCGATCTCGTCTGCTGTCTGGTTCATCAACACAATCGTCGGCTCGATGATCATGATCTTCGGGTTTAGGCCGATCTCATTTGCGCGCTGAACAAAGTTCGCCAGAACGGCGACGTAAAAGCCTGTCTTTCCCGTGCCTGTCGGCATTTGGATAAAACCCTCGATTTTGTCCTGCGCGGAAAGATCGTCGCGGTTGGCAAAGTTTTCAAGGTAAGAGGTGAGGGCATCGTGCTGCGAAGGTCGCAACGGCGTACTGCCATCAAGTGTTCCTGTCGCCAGAACATCTTCAACTGCTGCTTTTAATAGAGATGCGTAAATCTCGGCCGTGGGCCGAGCTTGTTCGTGAAGGCTTGATGAGGCTTCAGCACGCAGATTCAATTTTCTGTTTCCCGTAAATACGCAGTTATGACGGTCAATTTACCGTAACTAAACCAGTGTTTAGCCATCGGGTGGAATGAAAGCAAGGCTTTTTTATGGAATTTGCGTTTTTAAAAGAAAATTTCTTAAAGCGATGTAAGTTATTGCTAGCTAGTGATAATTTAGCAAAACATGATGTATGTTTTATGTGTAAAGAAATGTATTTTTTATGCTGTTTGTGGTTGATGGTTTCCATAATTTAAAGTATATTGGCGCACTTAATCGAAAGGACTAGCTGTGCCGACAAGACCTGTATCGATGCAAAATCTGGTCGTTGTGGACTTCACCGGTGATGAAAACACACCGGAAATGAAGCATTGGAAGAACCTGAAACTGAGTTCTCAGGTTCTATGCGCGGAAAAATGTTCGCGTAAAATCTGGTTCGGCGCTGCTGAGGACTTTACGACTTTCCCTGATATTTTCGATGAGCCTGGCAATGAAATGCTGGTCGGTAAGGAAGCATATAGCCGCTTGCTGCATTACACTATGGGTGTCCGCAATGAAGGAGAATACGACCCTGCCGCGTATAACCGTTACATGGATGGCCGAACAAAGCTGGTCCGGCGAAATGAACAGGCAGGCGATTTTTTGTTGCCTATCATGAATGCACTTGATGCCGATTTGGGCGTAGTGAAATCCGCGATAGGACGTGAGCCGACATCCACCAGAACGTGGTTAATCGCCCGCGACCTTGCCGGACAAAAGCCGGGCGATCACGCCATCATTATCGGCAATCTCGATCGTTCATCCGTGGGGCCATCCTTCCTGACGGCGCGAATGGCTATGACATTGAATGCCGGGGGCCATAAACAACAGGTCGGTTTGCTTGATATGGTCCATCCGGATGGAAACCCTGAAAGTGCAGAGCAATTGAGTACAGGGGTGAGTAAAGTTTTCGCAGGCAAGGACATTACAATTGATGTGAATGCCCTCGATGCAGGCGATTTGGATTTTGCTTTTTCATCCGCAGACCAAGTCTACATCACTATCGATATGGATGAATATCCGGAACTGGATACGGCAATCATTCAGGCATGGGAGAATAGAGGCCGTACAGACAACCGTTTGGTTCACGTCAAAGCCTCACCGGAAAGTGAAGCAAGATGGGCAGCGGCCGACCCGCAAGGCTATATCTCCCCGTCGGACATCGCGAGAGAAATGCAAAGCCGTGAGACCCGAAACGCGGATATCTATGACAGGATCCGGTACGCCGCCGATACATGCGCGAACATGCGCGCATCACACGACGAGCCGAAATCATTCAAAGTTGCAAGGCTGTGTCACGACTGAGGCGCAAGAACGTAGTGCACCGCCATAGCTATCGCGACAGATACACCCAGGCCAATCATCATTTTTAAGAAGTCTTTCCCGATCAGCGGGAAAACGTAACCGAACTTGTAGGTGTCTTTGTAGGTCGTTGCAATCGCAAGCTCTCGCCCTGTCAGTAAGCCGACGAAAACCCATGTCGTACTCATTGGAATCGAGTTCAGCTCCTTGAAGTACAGCAGGATTAGCGCATAGAAAAAGTCGATGATGGTGGCCGAGCGCATAAAGCGTGTGCCGGATTTTTCCAAAACGACTTTCTGGATCTTCCCGCCTTGTGACCAGAAGATATAGGCCAACGCCGCGCATAACAGTGTGATAACACCGACGAGCAATTCGGGGCTGAGCTGGCGGGGCAGGAACACGGCGATATTTGCCATGTCATGACTGAGCCACGAAAACCAGAGGAAACCCGTTGAGCCCCATTGCAGTGTGCGCCAGAACTTACGGTGTTCCGCTTTGACCTTGTCGTATTTTTCGTTGAGGATGCGCGCAACAACCAGCCAGATAATGTAGGCCACGATTGCGGCGACACCGTATCCGACAATGGATTTCACAAGCATCTTCTCCAGTATCAATGTCGACGCAAAGGTCGACAACACAAGGAAGGTCGTTGATACCGGAATACCTATCCGCGTCAGCAGTACCAGTACAGCAGGAGCGGCGGCGTGATACCACTGGATTTCAATAGGCGGAATTTTCTCCAGCCGTCCGAACGATATATCCCCGTCATGAATGTACCAGCCATAGGTCAATGTAAGGGCCAAAACGGCACTGGCCGCCGCCCATAAAATAGCCCAGTGAAATATGCGGGTGTTGGAAGCGATAAACGTGCCGAGTGTTTGTACGGCGTCATTGCCGATAACGGCATATGCGGCGAGGAGGAATCCTATCGCCGCGTAAATGGTTGGTAAGTCCATAATTTTTCTTTCTAGCTCTCTTGTGGGTGCAGGAATTTCCTTGGCACCGCAATTACTCCGTATGCGATCAGCCCCGCAAGCATTCCGGGCAGGACTTCATATATAGAATCGCTGTAGCCAGCATAGCGCCACAAACTCATAGCCGCTAGCCCGCAAAACATCATAAAGATGGCTGTCTTCTGACCCGGCTTACCACCCATCGAATTCACAATCAGCAATGGCCCGAAAGAGCACGCCAGTGCGGCCCAGGCCACAACGACGAGCGTAAACACATTGTCCGACCCGTGAAGCGCAATGCCAAGGGCCACCGCCGTAATGAAGACGGTCGAGAATTTGGTCAGCCAGTAATTCATGTCCTTACCTTGACGCAAATCACGGGTGATCGATGCCGTGCAACTCAGGATTTGGGAGTCAGCAGTGGACATTGTCGCGGCGAATAATCCGGCGAGCACCAGTCCGGCAAACACAGGGTGCAGTAAGTCCTGCGCCAGCGTCGGCAACGCCAGCTCGGAATCGAAATTCGCAGTTTCAGGGATCAGCAAACGTGCAGCCAATCCTGTGCAGACACATAAAATGGAAAAGCCGATATACCAGCTGTAATAATACACCCTTACACGGCCCATATTCTCCGCATCATCCATCGCCATAAATCGCACCATAATATGCGGCTGTCCGACAACACCTATACCAGCAAACATCCAGCCCATAATAAACATCAGCGGACCGAACTGCGTATCAGGTGGCAGTATGTCCATGAAGGTCGGGCTCACGGCGTATAAATTTGTACCGAAATCACTCAAGCCCCCCGCTTGTAATATGATCATGCCGCACATCAGTGCCATTGCGATAAACATGACGAAGGACTGCGCGGCATCGGTCCAGATAGAGGCCCGTAAGCCGCCTGCAAAACAATACAGCACAACAATGACTGCGCCGATAATCGCGCCGATTTGGTAATCCCAGCCGAACAAGACATGTAATGCTTTCGACCCTGCATTCAATTGCGCGGCGGCGTATGTGCCCAAAAAGGCCAGCGTAATAAGCCCGCCAATAAACCGTAAGACAGCCTGTTCTTTTCCGTGCCAACGGCTGAGAACGCCTGCAAAACTCAGCGCTTCAATTTCTTCGGTCTTTTCCCGCAAACGTTTATGAACGGCAAAGGAAATCATGAGGTCGCCGATTATCCAGCCGACCATCAGCCACGCGGCATGCAGGCCCGATAGGTAAGCATAACCAATCAGACCGATAAACATATAGCCGCTATTGTTGGTGGCGACTGCGGAGAGCGCAACCAACCATGGCTTAACGTCATTACCCGCAAGTAGATAATCGTTGTTGGTTTTGGAATGGACAAGGACGGACGCAACGCCAATGGCAACAAAACAAAGTAGGAAAAACCCGAAGCTTAAAATCATCATAATGATGCCAAGCCTAACAACTGAGAGTCGGCTTGGCTAGGGAAGTCCTAAAATGGCTTTAGGTCCCGAAGTTAAAGCTATCCTGTTGGACGCTTACACCGGCCTCTTCAAGACACCATGCGAGGATGGCTTTTTGCGCATGCAGACGGTTTTCCGCTTCGTCGAAAATCACGGATTGCGGCCCTTTGGCGACTTCCTCTGATACTTCTTCCCATTCATGCATCGGTAGGCAATGTAGGAAAATAGCATCGTCATTCGCGTGTGACATCAGCTCCGCATTGACCTGATACGGCCAGAATTTTTCAATATCCTTGCCTTCTTGGCCCATCGAAACCCATGTGTCGGTTACGATGACATCCGCGCCGCTCGCCGCTTCCTTGGCATCATTCGTAAACGCCGTACCTTCAGGTACATTGCCATTGAGGTCTGCGGGCAGGGCCATGATAAATTCAAATCCGAACAACGGTGCGGCCTCTATATAGCTCTGGCTGACATTGTTATAATCACCAAACCACGCGATTTTTTTACCGTTCGCACTGCCCAGCTTTTCTTCGATTGTCATCAGGTCGGCCATAATCTGGCAGGGGTGAGAACGATTGGTCATGCCGTTAATGACGGGCACTTGCGCGTATTTGCACAGCTCCAGAAACGCGTCATGGTCGCTCATCCGTACCATGATCGCATCAACGAAACGTGACATTACCATCGCGGTGCTCTCAATGCTTTCCGCACCGCCGATTTGTGACTCTTCCTTGTTCATCACAACCGTGTGACCGCCGAGCTGTTTCATCGCAATCTCGAAACTCATCCGTGTTCTGGTCGAACGCTTGTCAAACATCATCGCCAGTGACAACCCTGTGAAGAGTTGCGGCGGGTTAAATTTCTCGGCCTTCAAGGTATGTGCCTTTTTCAGGATCGCCTGCAGCGTGGTCCCGTCAAAATCCTTGAGGTCAATAAAATGTCGGATCTCGCCCATTACTCTTCCAGCTCGCCTAATGTCGTTTTAATTATCTCCAGTGCTTCGTTCGCATGATCTTCGGTGATGATCAGCGGCGGTGTCAGGCGCAATGTGTCTTTACCCGCCTGCGTTGCCATCAGGCCGTTTTTCTGCAAACCGCCTAGAACATTCTTGATGTCGAACACCGTGTCGACACCGATCATCAATCCTTTGCCACGGATCTCCGTAATCTTGTTAGATGCGCGTTTGATCTCGTTCAAACCTTCAAACAGGATCGCGGAGGTTTTACCTACCTGTTCCATGAAGCCAGGCTTGGTCAGCTCTTCCATCACTGTAGCAGCTACGGCACAGGCAAGCGGGTTGCCGCCATAGGTCGTGCCGTGTGTGCCGACAACAATTGCCTTACCGAATTTTTCCTTCGCTGCCATCGCACCGACGGGGAAGCCTGTACCCATGCCTTTGGCCCATGCGGCAATGTCGGGTTCAACCCCGAACGCTTCATAAGCATGTAATGTACCCAAACGTCCGAACCCAGCCTGAACTTCATCAAATATAAGGCAAATATTCAACTCATCACACAGCGCACGCAAACCTTTGAGGAACTCTGCGTCTGCCGGTACTAAACCACCTTCACCTTGAACTGGTTCAACAATGATTGCAGCTGTTTTTTCAGCCGAGGCAACCGCCTTAACGGATTCAAGATCATTAAACTCTGCCCATTTTATGCCGCCCAGATACGGGCCGAAGAATGGTTGCACGTGGAATTTTTCTGTCACACTGGCGGAGCCATAAGTCCGGCCATGGAATGATTTTCTGAATGCGATGATCTCGTTGGCTTGTTCGCCTTTTTCATCATAGGCCCACTTGCGTGCACATTTGAGGGAGGCTTCGACGCTTTCTGTACCGCTGTTGGAGAAGTACACCAGATCAAAGCAGCTTGTTTCGACCAAGGCCTTGGCCGCATCCAGTTTTTCTTTCGTCGCGTAGGATGCCTGGCATGTCATCATGCGTGCGGCTTGCTCATTGATGGTTTTCAAAACAGCAGGGTGCGCATGACCTAGGGATGCGACTGCAATGCCTGCCGCAAAATCCAGATATTTCTTACCGTCTGTGTCATAGGCATAACAGCCTTCGCCGTAATCCATCACCACGGGTTGTGGCGCGTATGTTTTTACGAGATAGCCGAATGACTCATCGATTATATGTTTTGCTTCCTGGCTCATGATACTTACCCTTTCTGTCCTTCAATCAATTTCTGCGCTTCAACTTCGTTAGTGTAGGATTGCCGTTCGCTTTCGGAGAACAACATCGTTCCCGGACCGACCGGCTCGTAAATTTCTTTCTTCAAGGCATCCTTGCGTAGGCCGCTCATCAAGTGGATGCGCCGTACGCCAGCATCCAGTGCGGCCTTACAGTTCTCCAGCTTGACCTGCATACCACCTGTCGCTGTACCGTCCGCGATCAATCCTTCGATCTGTTCCGAGGTGATGATGTCGGCAACTTCGTCTTTGATCTTCACGCCGTCTACATCGGACAAGAACATCAGCTTGTGCGCTTTGGTTCCGATCGCAAGCTGTGTCGCGATTGTGTCCGCATTGATATTACATGCCGTGCCATCCTCGGTAATCGCGATACAAGCGCAGGCTACAAAATTTACGGTTCTAAACAATCTGTTTACCGGACGCTCATAAACATTATGAATGCCGCCAGTGAAGTCATCGCCTTTAACTTTCGGCTGCAGGGAAACGCTCATCCAGTCCGCAGGCACGGCGTTAAAGGAAAGGCCGTCCAGCTTGGCTTTGGCCATGGCGCCTGAAACTTTCAAGGACATATCACCGCCCAGAACATGCTTCATGATGTCCATGTTCGCTTCATCGGTAATGCGTTTGCCGCCTGTCTTTTGCACTTCGACACCGCGCTTCTCGGCTTCGATATCCATCGCGCGTCCACCACCATAAATCAGCAGAATTTTAATACCCTGCATGGTCAACTCGCGAATATTGCACAGCAAGTTATTCAGTGCTTCGTCATCTTCGATGATTTTCCCGCCCGCTTTGATCACAAAGAAGTTGTCCTTGAACTTGCTTTCGTAAAAGGCGTTGATGAAAAATTCCGGCATTTTGTTTTTACGTTTCATAATCATGGATATAGAGGTGAGAGGCTCACCAATCCTTCCGTCTCGTTAAGTCCAAACATTAAATTCATATTCTGCACCGCGCAGCCCGAAGCCCCTTTGACGAGGTTATCAAGTGCGCCTTGTACGATGTATCCACCATCTGTTTTTTCAAACGACAGGTCGCAGTAATTCGATCCTACTACATTCGCAAGCGCTACCGTATCCATCACCCGTATAAACGGTTCGTCTTTATATACAGCAGGTTCGGCATTCGTTTTCACAAAGGCGGTCGCGAAAATACCCCGTACGAACGGGCCTGATGTCGGCACGAAGTTGAGTTGCGCTTCATCGATTTTCGCCGTTCGCGTAATCTCTGGAATATGCCTGTGCTTGTTGATGTTGTAGCTTTTCATGTTATGGCTTCTGATCGGGTGATGCGTCCCGTCACTTGCCGATTTTCCTGATCCGCTGGACCCTGTCACGGCCATAATATCCGCATGCTCGATTGATCCCGCAAACGGATAGAGCATAATCTGCGCCAGCAAGGCAAAACATCCGGGGTTTGCGACCGTATCCGCGCCCTTGATCGCGTCACGATGGAATTCAGGCGCACCGTATACGACATCTTTGAGCAGAGCAGGGTGATTGTGGTCCTGATAATATTTCTTGTAAGTCTCTACATCATCCAGCCTGTAATCGGCGGACAGGTCGATGACCTTCACCTTACCGTGCAAATCCGCAACGACATCCTGCGCCGTTTTATGAGGCAGACCGAGGAAGACAACATCACTATCCGCTCCGACTGTATTGTGATCAGTATTTGTGATCTTCAAATCCAGATGCGACAGATGCGGGTATACCTCGCCGATCGGGGTGTCTTCATGCTGTCTGGAGGTCAGGTGCACAATCTCGATATGCGGATGCGCAAGTAACAGCCGCAGCTGCTCCAGCCCCGTGTAACCGGTAATGCCAATGATGCTTGCTTTAATACTAGGCTGCATCCTGCATCTCCATGGCCCATCTGGCGATGATCAGATCAAGCCAGAGGTTGTCAGGGTTAAAGGCATTATATGTCAGAATACCGAGCTGCTCTTTTAGGATGTCTTTACCGACCTGATTGTCTGTCACGGGACCGCTCAGAACATCCAGCGGCAGACCGAGGTCCTCACAGGCTCTGGCAAGGCCGATCGCGCCGACAGGGTCCCGCGCACAACCAATGTGGAATCTGACATTCTTCTGAATTTCAGGGTCCTGCAAAATGGCATGCACGCCGTATTTACCCATCATGCCGTCGCCGAACTCGATCATAATCGCGTCAGGCTCTGATTTTGAAAGATAGTTGATTGCGCCCTTTGCTACGGCTGTCATCTGCTCGTCCGGCATATCGGCCGTCGATGTCACGCCGCAATCAACAAAGGATACACCGTTGAAAATGCCGTAATCCTGCATTTTGAACAAATCACGCTGCGCACCGACACCGGTCAGCTTCGCACCCGCCAGCTTCATACCCATCCGTGTCAGGGTTTTAACAATCTCGATTGCAACGGTCGTCTTACCGCTATCCATCGCCGTACCTGTCGTGATGATCAACGGAACATCGCTTTTCAGAGCAGGAGAGGGCTTAAACAACGCCGCATCACCGATATTGAGCAGCTTGCCTTTGCGCTGGATACCACCCAAAACCCGAACTCTTAAGGGTTCGCCGACTTCCTTGACGTTGGCGGAGGTGCAAACACCCGCAACACCGCCGAAATTCAACAAGTGGATAACATCATCAACCTTCAGTGATTTGGGCAAATTACCTACAAACCCCATTAAGGCCATGCGGTTACCCAAAGCTACGGCCAGAATATCGCCTTTTTTGAGCTTAGACATCCGCCCTGACGGCAATTCCAGCTCGTTATAGATGCTTTTATCTTCCAGAACCTGCACGGCCAGTACGGTTCCCATCTCGCAAGATAGCTTGTCGGCCAGTTTTTCTGTGTGCTTCAGCTCCAGATTTTTGGTGACGGAAGCGATTTTATCGATGTGTATTTTGGTCATGTTTTTCAAATTCTTAAGTCGTTAATACAATGCAATTCTTTGGTAACCCTTTCAAGGGAATACCGACCGATTAAGCGTTCAATTTTAGTGAGGGGTATTTAAGGCACGAAAAATGCCCGCCTAATCGGGTGGATTAGCGGGGGCGTCGTCGAGGTGTTACTGTGACAACTAAATTTTTCATAGACGCTATAAAGCCGCTTTCAGTAGTAAATGTCAAACATTTTTAAGTTGCCGATAGTGCGCTGCAACACGCACGAATTTGTCTTTTTTGTGTCATATGTGTTAGAAAAGCACCAATATTTAAGAAATTAACAAATATGACGAGAGAACAAATGATAAATATTGGTGTAGTTTTTGGTGGTCCCAGTGAGGAACACGAAGTGAGTTTGGCTAGCGCAAAAGCCGTTATGAAGGCAATTGATTCACTTCCCGGATATAAAGCTGAGCGCATAGGTATGTGCAAGGAAGGCAACTGGGTAGTAGGCGAAGGTACTCTTCGTTTCCTGATCTCAAAAGCAGATCCAGACATGCTGTTCATTGAAGCCGAAGAAGATGTAGAGGACAGACCGACATTCGAAGTGCCTCCACACGCTTTCTTCGATAAATGCGACTACATAATGCCAATGACACATGGTGCAATTGGTGAAGACGGTAAGTTGCAGGGCTTTTTCGAAACTCTGAATATTCCTGTGATCGGCTGCGGTACGCTCGCCTCTGCTGTCTGTTTTGACAAAAACTATCTGAAGACATTGCTGGAAGGTAACGGATTCAAGGTCGCACCGGGTGGTGTTATCAATATTGAAACCACAACCGTCACTGAAGATGTCTATAAGGAGTTTGTTGAAACTACCGGCGGTGAAAAATTCGCCATTAAGCCGAATGACAACGGTTCCGGTATTGGCGTATCAATCGCCCGTAACTACGAAGAGTTCAAAAAAGGCGTCGAGAAAGCCGCTCAATTCACAAGCGCAGTTTTGGTTGAAAAATTCATTCCCCACAAAGAGATTGTTGTTGGCGTGATTGGTAACGGTAACGACATTGAAATTTCACATCTGGGTGAATCCAATGCGGAAGTGGACGATGTCTATGAATACGAAGCCAAATATAACGAGAACACATTCTGTCAGTGTCCGGCTGATATCAGCCCGATGATGAAAAAGAAGATCAAGGAACAAACTGCCGAGATCTATAAGCTGGTTGGTTGTAAGGACTGGGCACGTATCGACTTCTTCATCGAGAACGAAACGAACGATCTCTACATGAACGAAATCAACACGATCCCTGGTTTCAGCCCACACAGTGTGTTCCCGAAGATTTTCGAGAGCAAAGGCGTGAGCTATAAGGATTTGGTGCGCAAGATTATCGAAAGCGCGATCAAGTTCGAGGATGACGCTAAACGGGCCGCCGCTTAATTACTTTTTCAGCGGCAGCTTGTTTTCGACAATCTGTACCCAGTATTCCATACCAAGCGGCAATATGTCGTCGTTGAAATCATAACGCGGCGTGTGCAACCCGTTGTTGTGGTTGCTTTCCGGTATGTCCGGTTCGCCTTGGCCCATAATAATGTAAGCGCCGGGCTTTTCGCGTAACATTGCGCCGAAATCTTCCGCGCCCATGGATGGCTCGATACGGTCATCCATGAATTCTTCGCCCACGACATTTCGTGCGACATCGGCACAAAAGATGGTTTCCTCATCATCGTTAATCGTCGCATCCAGACAGTAATAGTAATCATAGTCGAGGTTTGCACCCATGCTGACTGCGATATTACGGGCGATGTCGCCGATTTTACGGGCCAGACGCTCACGAATTTCATTATCAAAAGTACGAATAGACAATAGCAAATCCGCATTGTCGGGGATGATGTTGTGTGCGCCCGTGCCGGCCTTGAAGTTCGTGACGGAGATCACAACGCTGTCTAGCGGGTCGACGGAACGGCTAACGAGTGTTTGTAACGCGGTCACAATGTGCGCGCCGATAATGATCGGGTCGATTGTCCTGTGTGGTGCGGCGGCGTGACCACCCGAGCCCAGGATTTTGATGCTTGCGATATCGGCGGAAGCCATCATCGGTCCCGGACATATGCCCATTTGGCCTTTCGACATATAGGGCCAGTTATGCATGCCGTAAACGTAATCACACGGGAAGCGGTCGAACAGACCTTCCTCGATCATTTTGTGCGCACCCTTGCTGCCTTCTTCTGCAGGTTGGAAGATAAAGTGAACCTTGCCGTTGAAGTTACGGTTTTCACTGAGATATTTGGCGGCGCCCAGTAAGGTCGCGGTGTGACCGTCATGGCCACAGGCATGCATCTTACCCGGATTTTTCGATTTCCATTTTTTATTATCGGCCTCATCGATATCCAACGCATCCATGTCCGCACGCAGGCCGATGCTTTTACCGCTATCGGTTTTTTCGCCTTCGATTGTGGCGACGACACCTGTAACGGCAATGTCGGATTCAAACGGAATACCCCATTCTTTTAACTTGTCCTGCACCAGACCGCTGGCGAATGTTTCCTCATATGCGGTTTGCGGGTGCATGTGCATTTCGCGGCGGTAGCCTGCGAACTCGTCCTGCATGGTTTGAATGGAATTACGTACTTTCATTTATAGCGTTGTCTTTCACAAAGTGGTTTTACGAGGGTCAAAAGCATCTCTTACAGCCTCACCTATAAAGGTAAGCAATGTCAGCATCAAGGCAAGTGATACAAAAGCAGCGATGCCAAGCCATGCGGCTTCAAGGTTGTTTTTGCCTTGCGCGAGCAGCTCCCCAAGTGAGGGAGATCCTGGCGGTAAACCTAACCCTAAGAAGTCTAACGACGTAAGAGCGGTAATCGATCCCGTTAAAATGAACGGCATGAAGGTTATCGTGGCAACCATGGCATTCGGCAACACATGTCGCCACATGATGACAGGGTTGGAAACACCAAGCGCGCGCGCAGCACGCACATAATCGAAATTCCGTGCCCGCAGAAATTCCGCGCGCACCACATCGACGAGCTGCACCCAGCTAAACAAAAGCAGGATAAACAGCAATGTCCAAAAGCCCGGAATAAAGATCGATGAAAAGATAATCAGAATATAAAGCGACGGCATGCTGGCCCATACCTCAATCCCGCGCTGCATAATCAAATCCAGACGGCCCCCGTAATATCCCTGCACGGCGCCGGCAGCAACGCCGATGACGGAAGAGATAAAGGTGAGCGCCAGACCGAACATAACCGACAGGCGGAATCCGTAAATAACCCGCGCGGCAACATCACGCCCCTGATCATCGGTGCCTAACCAGTTTTCGGATGTAGGCGGGGAGGGGGCCGGCTGCGGCAAATTGTAGTTAATTGTGTCATAGGAGTAGGGGATAGGCGGCCATAGCATCCATCCTTTTTCTTCTATAAGTTCGCTAACGAACGGATCGCG
Source organism: Alphaproteobacteria bacterium (assembly GCA_030432025.1). Taxonomy (GTDB): domain Bacteria; phylum Pseudomonadota; class Alphaproteobacteria; order Micavibrionales; family Micavibrionaceae; genus TMED27. Next base: position 265,045 of record JAUIIA010000001.1, on the reverse strand, counting down.
GTATTCGGCTTCTGTCTCGAAGTCACCGCCGAACGTTGTCTCTGGGTAATTCACGAAGGTCGGGAAATATAATCCACCGTCATATTGGATCACGATCGGCTTATCATTGGCGATAAACTCAGCGCCCAATGCGATCAGGAACAAAAACATAAACAGCCATAGCGACCAATAACCGCGTTTATTGGCTTTAAACTGAGAAATTCTGCGCTGTGTAAGTGGTGTGAGGGACATATTAGTCAGTTATAACTTATTGGCGGCAATAGGAAAATCATAATTTATTGACAAAAAGTTAATTTTACATAATACTGTCATGCATGTTTGAAGGGCTACTTATCTTCTTTTATTCCATTGTTCCGGTTATTGCCGTGACAGGTTTCATTCCGCAAATCATTAAATTGATCAAGGACGCGGAAGCTCGAAAAACCTCGGCGCTAGGGACGTGGATAATCTGGAATATAGCGTGCTTGGCGAGTGTATTGTACGCCGTCTTCATCATCGAAGATTTCTTATTCCTTGTAACTGCCGGAATTAATCTGGCGTGCCACATGGTCGTATTATCAGTCATTTTGAACGATCGGATAGGGCGAAGCTTGTTTTCTAAGGAGTCGTCAGCATCTGAAATGGCGTATGTAGTAGCTGGCGTTAACCCGCAGCAAAAAGCCCACGCACACTCCATAGACCACTATGAGTGTCACACTGCAGGGGCCAAACTCTGTGCGGCTAACAGGGCGCAATTCCACGACCTGTCACAGGAAATCCACTAAAACCACATATTTGGCTATATTCAACGTTTCTTAATGGTGGAAAATTCACCGGTTTTTCGCTGTGTGCGCGCTCTGAGAGCGGTTTTTAGCGCTTGGCCATAAAGCGTATATGGGCTTATATCTTTGTTTTATATAGGAAATTCAAGAAAAGTTGACAAAAAGTTAAGTTTACATAAAAATAGATGCCATGGACTGGGGACTTATTATTTCTTCGTTATATTCATTGGTGCCGATTATCGGTGTTACTGCGTATGGCCCCCAGATTTGGGCTCTTATAAAATCGGAAACATTACAAAACTTTCCATTCACAACCTGGGCAATTTGGTTGTTCACGGGGTCCGTATCGTTTATCTACGGCGCATTTAAACTTCAGGATTTGCTGTTTTCAATTACAGCTTTGAGCAATGTTATTCCGATTGCCATTGTTATGGCGCTCGCGGCTTACAAATCTGGTTTCTTCCTGAGAAAAATCTGTCAGAACAGATTATCGGAGCAGTTTGCGCTTCTTGTTATTGATAAGGCGAAAAAGCGCTACACGATCTACGAGAACTAAGAGCGTTTAGGTCGCACGGCTTTCAAAATCGATCCGTGGATCAACCATCACATAGACCAAATCACGAACCAAATGCATCACCAATGAAATCAGCGCGAAAATATACAGCGTGCCGAGCACCACAGGGTAGTCACGGTTGATGACGCTTTCATAGCCTAGCAGCCCCAAACCATCGAGCGAGAAGATCACTTCAATCAATAAGCTGCCTGTAAAAAAGATATGCACGAACGCGGCGGGGAAGCCCGCAATGACGATGATCATCGCGTTACGGAATACGTGTCCGTATAAAACCTGTTTCTCGTTAAGGCCCTTTGCACGGGCGGTCAGAACATATTGTTTGTTAATTTCATCCAGAAACGAGTTCTTGGTAAGCAAGGTCAGGGATGCAAAACCGCTGATCACCATCGCCGCAATCGGCAATACCATGTGCCAAATGTAATCTTTCAATTGTTCATAGAACGTCATGTCCTCCCAACCGTCGGATGTAAGGCCGCGCAAGGGGAAGCGCTTCCAGCACATATCCGTGCCTTCAGCAAAATACATATAGATATTCGTAAAGAACGGATGCTCGCAAACGCTGCCACCGAACATAATGATCAGCAGGATCGCAAACATAAAGGACGGAATGGCATAGCCGATGAAGATCGCCGCCGACGTCCATATGTCGAAATGTGAGCCGTCACGCACGGCTTTCTTGATGCCGAGCGGAATAGAGATTAGGTAGATGATTAATGTTGACCAAAGTCCTAGGGATATAGAAACCGGCATTTTCTCCAGCACAAGGTCGAGCACGCCGATATCTCGGTAATAGCTGTTCCCCAGATCAAACCGCAGATAGTTTTTCATCATAATCCAAAACCGCTGGTAAGCGGGTTTATCAAACCCATACAGCGCTTCCAGCTCGGCAATAAATTCGGGGTCCAAACCCTGCGCCCCGCGATACTGGCTGTTTGCGCCGCTACCCGCGCTTTGCGCGGCGGCACCTATGGAATCTCCCGCGCCACTGCCGCCAAATCTGGCTGTGGCCTCAACGCCGTGCCCCTGCAACTGCGCAATCATTCGCTCGACCGGACCGCCGGGCACGAACTGGATGATGACAAAACTGATCAGCAGGATACCGAACAAAGTCGGCAGCATAAGCAGTAAACGTTTGAGGATATAGGTCGCCATAGAGGTTGAGTATACGGCAAAAATACGGGCAGGAAAGGGCTGAATTTTGCATCCTGTTTTCGCAGTGCAAAATCCTGTTGCCTCCCCTACGCTTTTGTCGCAACATACGAAAAAAATTTGAACAGGGAAAAAATGTCACTTTATTCGGATGTGCGCGACGGGCGTATAAAGCTGTCGCTAATTCTGTCTTTGCCACGAACGGTTTCGACGGCGCTGACACGCTCTTTGGCTGTTTCCGCATCGGTTGACGGCTACATGATGCAGCCCTTTGATGACTCGGAAATGGAGACGAACTCTGCGCGCAACAACATGCGCACAATTCAAAAATATGCCGAACAAGTCAGAGCGGAGCAGGGCACCCCCGAGGGCGAGCCGGTACATCTGCTGCTCAAGGATATGGCCTATAGCTTCAGCACCCGCCGTATGCGCAATCTCGCCCGTCACTGCGATAATGTTGTGGTTTTGCTACGTGATCCGCACTTTCAGGCGTTTTCTCACTTAAAAGCTCTCAGCAAGCTCGACGGAAAAGCACCCGTTACCAAGACAAACCTGCATAAGTTCAAGATGGAGGGTAGCGATGCCGAAGCGTTCTTTACCGATCAGTGGGAACATATGGAGGATCTGGTGCAAGTTCTTGAGGATGAGCACCTTAAATCCGGCGGCTTTAATCTGACCGTTGTTGATGGCGATATCATCCGTGCTTTCCCGTACAGAACGCTGGAACAGTTATCGGAACGTATGGGCATAGAATATACCGATGCCATGGTTGATGGCTGGAGCCCGAGCGGTCAGCAGGAAAAGGACATGAAGGAGCATTTTTCGAATGCCTATATGGGACGTTCGACCTCGACCCGTTCGATGAAGCCGCCCGATTATAAGCCGCCGCCGCTGATGGAATTCCCGATCAAAGTCAGACCGCATGTTGAAAACGCGCTGGCCAGCTATACCGAAATTCTGGCAGGTGCCCAGACATTGCGCCCGACAGCAGAAGAGTTTGCTGAAGCTGCCGAACGGTCCGACGGCCAACGGCTAATGTCCACCTTTGATCGCGCTTGCCCGATCACGACCTATGCGCACCTGGCGACGAGTGGGGAAGATGTAGATGAGGTTCTGACGCGACTACGCCGGGCGAACAGGGCACATAAAGATGCCTTTACAGTGATAGATGATATGAACCCCGTCAGAGAGCTGGGGGCTTGAGGTTTTTTAAGCGTCGTGGGTCCTGATCCAGTCAACGCCGTTATACCCTTCCGCAGTAACGGCTTTCAGGGCACTGGCTGCACGAAAATCGGGGTGGCGTGTATCGAGTTCTTCGGCACATAAGCGTGCTTGATCCATTTGGTTTGTGTCATGGAAGTGCCACCCCGCCGCCAGCAAGGTATGCGGGCTTTTCGGAGCGGTTTGTAAGGCTTTACGGATGATTGCTTCCGAACCCGCCAGATCGTCCGTCTCGCGCATCGCTTGCGCAGTACGATTGAGGTACATGTGGCCGCCCCTGTCGTTGCTGACACGCTTTAAATACGGCAAAGCGCGCTCATATTCCTCATTCGCAAAAAAGTACCCGGCGAGCGCCTTGGCCGTATCATAGCTATCAGGGCTTTCCTGTTCCATGGTGGCTGCCAGTTGAGGCGCCAGATACGCATGCTTCGGGCTGTCCTCCGCGATGCGTAATTTTTTAGCCAGGCTCAACGGGCGGTTATGGGCATGCGTTTCAATACGCTCCGCATATTCCATAGCCAGATCATATTGCTCGGTCGACGCCAGACAGTCATGCAGCTTAAGCAGCGTGATGCGCAGTTCCGGATTCTGCGCGTGCGCATACATCAGCAACGGTATGGCTTGGTAGTAATCGCCTGTGTCTGTGTAGGCATAGCCAAGCTCTTCGACATTACGGCGATTTGACGGGTCGGCTTCATAGGCGTCGAGCGCATAATCAAGCGCCTCATGCGGATCGTCCAGATAACGTCTGAGCAACTCGGACATACGGCGCTCCAGATATCCGTCCTGCTTTACATCCTGATCTTTAGCTTTATCGATGGCGGTTCCAAAGGCCTTTGCCGCATCTTCGTATCTTTTGGCCGTGAAGAGGGTCTCTCCGTAAAGCTCATAGCTTTTGGCATCGGGCTCTACCGCAATGGCATCTTTGGCTGCTGCAATGGCGCCTTCCAGAAATTCAGGATCAGGGCGGTGCTTATACAGCTTCATATATGAATGGGCGATCTTATGCGGGATATAGACATCATCCGGTCTGGCTTCGCGTGCGCGCTCCAAAACTTGCAGAGCCTCCGAGTCACGTCCGAGACGGCTTAGCAATACGCCCATATTCCAGTTCGCATCGGCATCTTCATCATATTGTGCCAAAACGACGGCCTTGATCTGTTGGGCTGCCGCTAAAAGGGAGTCACGGCCATCAAAATATTCCTGACGGTCCATAGTGTTGCGGCGGTCACGCAGGCCTTCTTCTGCTGTTTTGAGGTCAGCCACTGCTTTGCCTGCGTCGTCATGCAACAAAGCCATAGCCGCCTCGATATCTCGGGCGACTGAAAAATCATTGATCATTCTGGCAATGTTCATCGGGCTTTTACTCAGTAGGGCCGGTCAGGGCTAATGTAGGGTTCCTGTCGGATTTAAATCGGAAAGGTCTCCAAATACGGGCGTACCCTGCATACGTTTCGCTAAATCATAACCGTTGCGGGCTTCCATTTCCTGAACCAGTGAGGCTGTGAATTCGGAGCCCTCTTTCTGGTCTGCTGCCCATGCAAGCTGCAATGCTTTATCCGCATATCCTTTGTCAGGCATGTCGTCATGTGCATCCATAAGCGCCATCGCGTATCTCGCCATAACATGCGTATTGGTCGGATCAGCTTCCAAGGTCTTCTCGAAATGCCAAAGGGCATCAATATTCTTGTCAATTCTGTGCAGGAAACGGCCCATCTGCCAGTTAACTTCGGCGTCATCTCTATAATTGAGCAGCGCAAAGTTCTGCAACTCCCCTGACGCCTTGCGGATTTTCGCTAAAGCTTCATCGGCAGTATATTGAGGAATTCTTGAAAAGCCGGCCTGACCGAAGTTGGTGGCAGCATCTCTGAATAAAACAAGAGCTTTTGACGGGTCTTCTTGCATCGCCCCTAAAGCTTCACGGCGCACGACTTTCGCAGGTGCGTCAACTAAGGCTCTTACGGTCCTTTTTTTCATTGGTTTCTCTCCCTGTATCTAATGATTGGAGAGTATTAGCAAACGCTGTAAATTTTTGCAACAATAATATGAAAATTACCGCTTTAGGCTAATTTTTATGCTAATAATGGGGCGGTTTGTCGCGTGCAGCGATCTCGGACGGCGATAAGCCATGGTCGCTATTGCCTTGCGCGTCTTCCTCTTTTTCGGCCTCAAGCCGCTCTATCTTGGCTCTCAAGCGGCGAATGATCGTGCCTTGTTCCAGAATGACGCCGTTCATCTCGTCAAATTGCATGTCCAGATAGGCGAGGCGTGTCTCAATATCGTTCAGGCGGTCTTCACTCATGGCCTGATGTTCCACTCTTTTATACGCCATTCCCCGTTCACATGTTTGAAGATGGCCATGGCCCCCGTTGACAACTTGATCTTGTGCTTGGCGGCAAACCCGTCAAAGTCACCTGTTATGTGGGGCGCAAAGCGGGCGATACCGTTGGACGTGACAACCAGAACCGTCTCGTTATCATCAAACGCGCATATCTGGTCGGCAAATTTCTTCCAATTCTCGATTATCTGTTCTGGATCAACTTTCCAACCGTCCGGCACCTTTGCGTGTTCATCCCAATCCTTGATCGCTTGCTCGCCAATGCGCGCAATTACATCGTCCTCGGTTTTGTTCTCGTCAGGGCCGTAATCAATCTCGTTAAAGATATCCAGCGTGTAGACAGGGTTGCCGACACCGCTTTCTTTAATGGCCAGTTCGGCCGTGCGCTGGGTACGTTGCAGTTCGGATGCGTAGACAACATCGGGGATCATACGGTTTTCGGATAAGTATTTGCCGATTGCCCGCCCTTGGGCTTCGCCTTTTTCAACCAGCGGCAAGTCTGTATGTGCACCAACGCGGGTCGGCGTATCTTCGGGGCCGAATGTGTTGCCGTGTCTTGCAATGATCAGTGTGGTCATGCGGATGCCTGTAACAGCTTCTCGGCACGTTCCAAATCCTCGGGCGTATCGATGCCTGACTGAATGGTGCCTTTATCAATGTCGACATGAACGGCCGTAATAGTGATGCCGTTTTCCAACATGCGCAATTGCTCTAGGCCCTCTAGCTGCTCATACACTCCTTGGGGCAGGGCGCAGAATTTTTTCAATATGTCAGTGCGGAAACCATACAGACCCATATGTTGATGTACGGGCGACAGGGAGCTTTCCTCCCGCATAGATTCTTCCTTGCGGATGGCGGGGATGATGTTTTTTGAGAACCATAAAGCCTTGCTGTCCTCATCAATAATCGCTGTCGTGCCGCTAAATGGTGTTGTCTTCTTCGCCTCACGTAAACGATCAAGATCGTCCCAGCTCAAACGATGCACGGGCGTAACAACCTCGACTTCCGGGGTGGTTTTGAAGGTGTCGATCAGGGCTTGTACGACATGCGGCGGAGTAAATGGAGCATCGCCCTGCAGGTTCAAAACGAACTCGGGCATATCGCCGCGGCGTTCCAAGGCGGAAAGCACACGGTCGGAACCTGTCGGGCAATCATCGGGGGTGATGATGCATTCAACATCCAGCTCTTCTGCATGATCGGCGATGCGTCGGTCTTCGGTGGTTACGAACACATCAACGCCATCAATACTACGTGCCAGACTAACAACGCGGCTCAGCATAGATTGGCCGCCAATCTCGGCTAGCGGCTTTCCGGGAAAGCGTGTGGAGCCGTAACGGGCGGGTATGGCGATTGCAATTTTCATCTATTTTTCGTTTTTAAACCATGTGTAGGAAATCAACGGACTGATATCAGACATTGTTTCGGGTCTGTCGATTTTGTTCCAATATGCAATTCTCCATTTCGGGAAATGCCACATCGGAATAACGTAATAGCCTTGCAGCAGGATACGGTCCATCGCGCGGCAATGTGCGACCAGGTCTTCACGGCTTTCGGTCACGACCAGTTCCTCGATCAGCTTGTCCAGAACAGGGTCCTTGATACCGATATAGTTGCGTGAGCCTTGAATGTCGGCTTTGTCACTGCCCCAGAAATCGCGTTGCTCATTACCAGGGGAGCCGGATTGGCCGAACACGCTGATCGTCATATCAAAATCAAAGGTGGTGATGCGGTTTTGGTACTGCGCCGTGTCGACGACACGGAAATTCGCTTTTGCACCTAGGCGCTCAAGGTTCTTGATGAACGGTAAAACCCAACGCTCAAATTGCGGGTTGGAATCAACGATCTCGAATTCCAGACGCACACCGTCTTTAGAGCGAACGCCGTCTTCGCCCAGTTTCCATCCGGCATCATCAAGGATTTTCATCGCCGTGCGCAAGTTCTGGCGCGGGTTTCCTGACCCGTCAGTTTTAGGCGGTTCGTAATCTTCTGTGAACACTTCATCGGGTATTTGTCCGCGGAACCGTTCAAGGATTTCCAGCTCTTTACCTTCCGGTAAACCTTCAGCCGCAAGCTCGGAGTTCTCGTAGTAACTGTCTGTGCGGATATAGCTGCCATAGGCAAACTGCTTGTTTGACCATTCGAAGTCGAAAGCATAGGCCAGTGCTTTTCTCACTGCTTTATCCTGAAACACAGGGCGGCGAATATTATAAATAAAGGCCTGCATGCCCGCAGGGCGCTCATTCGATATCTCTTCTTTAGTGATACGGCCATCGCGCACCGGCGCTGTATCATAAGCCGTTGCCCAGAGCTTCGCGGTGTTCTCTAGCTGCACATCGAATTCGCCGGCAAAAAACGCCTCGAGCGCAACATTGCCGTCACGGTAGTAATCGTAGGTGATTTTGTCGAAATTGTAGAAACCTTGGAACAGCGGGAGGTCCTTGCCCCACCAATCATCACGGCGAACATATTCAACCTGACGGCCCGCATCTACCTTTCCGACCTTATAAGGGCCGCTACCAAGAGGTGGTTCCAGCGATGTCTGGTTGAATGTGCGTCCTTCGGCCGTCCAGTAATGTTTCGGCAAGATCGACATCTCGGCGATGATCAACGGCAACTCGGCATTGCCTGCAACATTGAATGTAAACTTCACGCGCTTATCCGACAGGGCCTCGGCTTTTTTCACATCACCGTAATAGGCTTTGAAAAATGGCTGGCCGTTATCGCGTAAAGTCTCGAACGTCCACACAACATCCTCGGCTGTAATCGGTTTGCCATCCGCCCATGTCGCCTCAGGGCGCAGGTTGAACGCGACCCATGAGCGGTCATCGGGCATTTCGATACTCTCTGCAATCACGCCATACAACGTGAATGGCTCGTCCCATGCGTTCTGCATCAGGCTTTCGTAAACAAGGCCGGAACGTATAAAGGTCAAACCACCCGCAGGTGTGCCCTTAACAATAAACGGGTTGAGCGAGTCGAATGAACCGATTGCGCTCAGCTTCAGCGTTCCGCCCTTTGGCGCATCGGGCTTCACATAGTCGACATGTTTGAAGTCCGGGCCGTATTTAGGGGGTCCGTGCAGGGCAATAGCATGCATCGGTTTTGGTTCGCCCGGAATGGCTTCCTCGGCATCGCCCTCGATAACTTTCATCGCGCCTTCGGCTTTTTCCTGCATCTCATCAACGCTGTCCTCCGCCAAAGCAGGGGAGGCAATAAATAACGCAGCCATGAGGGGAAGTAGAACTTTCATGTAAGAACTCCTGTTCTGTTTACCAGTCGAACCCTGACATCATATATGTCGGATGTGTAGATTGTGCGCTGAGCATAGCATGCATTTTGCGCGGATCAATATCGCCATTGGTCACGATCTCCTCCCAATGGATGCCGACCAAATTCATCACGGAATCTATGCCGAAACGGTTGGCGCCCGTTATGTCTGTGTGAAAGGAGTCGCCAATGGCGCAAACTTTGGTCTTGTCGGGGCTACCGAGCAACTCGTAACACATCTCGTAAACAGGACCGTGTGGCTTGCCGTGGTAAATGACGTGTCCGCCTAGCTCTTCGTAATATTTTGCGAACGTGCCCGCACATTCATATTGTGTGACACCGATATTCACGACCAAGTCGGGATTGGCGCAGATCATCGGCAGACCTTTGTCGGCAGCAATTTGCAGCTGTTTCTTGAGTATCTCTACCGCGCTGGTTTCCGTTCCGGGGATCGAGTTTAAAATGAAGCTCGCATCTTCCGATCCGTCGACGAGGTTTAAATCCAGCCCCTCCAAAATTTCACTGACGACACTTGTGCCAATGAACCAGCAATCATCGCCCAGAGTTTCGTCGCGATGTTTAAGTGCCTGAAATGTTGCTTCGCCTGAAGTCACGGCGTGGTCGAACAAGCCGCCGGAAATCCCCATGTTGTCCATCTGCCCGACGGCACCGTTTACGCGACGCGGAGAATTGGAGAGCAGGCACGTCGCCTTACCCATGTTTTTAAGTTCTTGCAGGCATTTCAAAGTCCCGGGAAAAGGTTTTATGCCGTCATGTATGACCCCGAAAATATCGAGGATGAAATAATCATACAGCTCGGCGATTTCCTGCACACCATTAATAAGCGGAGGCATATTGGCATCTTCTGCGATCACGGACATCAGGCCACCGTCTCCTGCCAGCCTTTGCGGCGGACGCGCGATTTCTCTCTGTATGCGCCTTCCAATTCGGGCTTGCCGAACAAGTATCCCTGACCGTAGTGCAGATCAAAATCAAGCATGGCGCGCATATGCTCTTCGGTTTCGATTTTCTCGACAATGACGCCGATGCCGTTGGCTTCTAATTTACGCTTTTGTTTGTGCATGGTCGTAAATGCCGTCCCGCTGGAGGCTTCGAGTAATTTTGCCGCTTCAATTTTGACAAAGCGCACCTTGAAATGTTGCAAGTCGGCAATGTTCATATTCAAATTTGCGACATGATCAAGGGAGAAGCTGCACCCCAGCCGCCCGAGCGCGCGCATAACCTCGCGCAATTTCAAAGGCATCGCTTCATAATCATTCTGCTGGATTTCAAAAATAAGCCGCGGTGCAAGATCGCGGTTTTTCGCCATAAACGCCAGAAACACCTGCATGAATTTCTGATCATGCAGCAACTCGCTTTTGATATTGATGAAAAACGGTGCCGCATTTTTAACATGTGCACTGCCGCGCAAAGTCTTTAAACAATGCAGTAGCAGTAAATGGTCAATTTCGCGGTCGGTATTATCTTGCTCAGCTACCGGCATGTAACGTCCCGCCGGAATATACTGTCCCGCACGGGCGCGAATGCGGGCATAAATTTCGAAAAAACGCGTTTGGCGCTGCGGCAGTCTGACGATGGGCTGTACAAACACATCGACACGTTTCTGGTCTACGGCATAATCAACCAGCTCTTTGACAACCGTATCGGACAGCGTGTCGTCATCCATTGTTGTTGTAATCACAGGGGGGCGTTTTTTGGCGCGGATCTCAGAAACCGGCTCTTCAATTACGGTTGTTTCTTCGTCTGCCTTAAAAGCTACGGGGTAGACGGGCAGGTTGGATTGTCTTGCCTCGCTGATTTGTTGCTCTAGGCCTGCGATGTTCTTTCTGGTCTGGGTCGAGTCTGCTTGCAGCTCTTCAATCGCCTTGCTGTTCATGACCGTTTCACGAGTCAGCATGTCTTGTACATCGGCGATGGTCTTGAATTTATAGCTCGCGGCCTGTTCCCAGAATTGTCTGCGACGGCCTTCATTGAAAATCATCACACACAACGCGAAAACACCAGCAGATAGGAGTCCTATCTCAATAGAGATCATGGCGAGCAGGGCGGTGGTCGTGGCGGCAAAAATCAGGAGAAGGCTGCTCACGATTTGTGAGGGTTTCTTAAGTAAACGGGCGCGACGTGCCGTGCTGGCTTTGACCCTCTTACCCATGCGCGGCTCCGACAGCTTCGGAAATATGGTTCAAACCATCCGCTTTGAGCAGTTCCAGCAGTTCCGTGTTGATATCCTCCACCAGAGCGGGGCCTTTAAATACGAGTGCAGAATAAACCTGTACCAGAGAAGCGCCGGCACGAATTTTCTCGTAAGCCTGACGACCGTTCGAAATGCCGCCAACGCCGATTAATGGCATTTTACCGTCCGTAAGCTTGTAAAAATTATGCACCACTTGCGTTGATTTTTCAGTTAAAGGCTGGCCACTTAAGCCACCTTTTTCATTGCGAAAATCATTGTTCAGGTATTCCGGTCTATCCAGTGTCGTATTTGCCAAAATCAACCCGTCAATTTCGGCATCGATAGCGGTCTGAGCCAGCTCTTCCTGCTGCGCTTCATCCAGGTCCGGTGCGAGTTTTACAAGTAACGGAGGAGGGTGATCGCCGCAGGCTTTCTTTCGTTCTTCCTTAACCGCCCCGAGCAGTTCCAGCAGTGGTTCGCGTTTTTGCAAATCACGCAAGCCCGGTGTGTTGGGGCTGGAGATGTTGATCGTCATGTAATCTGCCATCGGCCCCAGCATCTTGATCAGGATCGCGTAATCCTTTGCCGGTTCCGTCTGGCTTTTATTCATGCCGATATTCAATCCGACAACGCCTTGCGGGCGGTCTTTTTGCGACAGAAACTTTTCCAGATTGGCTTTAAACGCATTCATGCCACCATTGGGGAAGCCCATGCGGTTAATCACCGCATCATTGGCAGGGTCGCGGAATACGCGTGGCTTGTCATTTCCATGTTGCGGCTTGGGTGTAACTGTTCCCGCCTCAACGAAGCCGAAGCCCATTTTGAAGGCAGGCCCTACCACTTCTGCATTTTTGTCAAAACCTGCCGACAAACCGACGGGATTGGGGAATTTTAGCCCCCATAATGTCTGTTCCAGCATCGGGTCGTTGGCTTGCTTCCCGCATGGCACCAGCCCACGTTTCATGAGGCCAAGCGTCAGGTTATGCGCCTTCTCAGGGTCAATCTGAAAGAGTATCGGACGGGCAAGCGGGTAAAGGTTAATCATAATACTGGTTTACGACATTTTTTTAACAACTTCCAGCACTCCCGAAGCTTAACCACAAATATTGCTTTTTTCATAAAACGGGAGTATGTTCTCCGCTTTATAGAAAATAGAGAACGATGTTTAAACTTGAAGGTATTATAGAAGACGGCACAACCGCGATCGGCGTTCATGAACATGAAGGCCAAAAACGCCTTATTGCCGTAACGTTGGCCAAGGGCTTGAGTGATAAGGACCGCCGCGAACTTGAGGGGCGCACGCGCTTGAACATGCTTGAGCCGGATGTGTCTCTTTCCGCCGAAACCAAGGGCTACTTGAGTGCGAACTTTGAGCGTAGCACGGCGGATACCCTGACTGTTCCAGTTCATAACCCTGAAGGCGTGCCCAAACTGCTCGAGGCCGTATTACCGCTGGATGGTTATAAAAAGCTGCTCTTCGTTTGTGATGATGAGGAATCGTATCTGCATTTATGTGCCGATATGGGGATGTCCCGCGAAGATTTCATGAAGTTCGGAAAGCTGAAGGTCATCCTTGAAAGTGGAAATGAGCAAAAAGAAGGCATTCTTGGCTCGGTTCACAATCTGATCGATGCGATTCAGCGCGGGGATGAGATGTTCCCGTACAACGCCGATTTGCGGGCTCCGCATCCGGAGGAGCTGATCGCCACGCTAGCAACGGCCGAAAAATTCTTCATTCCTGAAACGGACTTGCCGCTCGACCCCGAAATTCGCGGTGCATTGCCGAACTTCATCAAGGGCGACTACAGCTTGCCGTTCCCGAATTGCTTGCTGGAATTCGAATATACGGGGCGCGACTCTCGTTCAGGTAAGGTGATTAAAAGCCGTACATTGATGCAGGCATTCGAAAGCTTCGGGCAAGGGCCGGATGACCGCGAATATTACAGCTTCCTTTATGACCGATTGGATAAGGATCGTTTTCGCGCTCTCGGCTTCGGTCCGAAATGGCGTATGGATGAGGAAGGGAAACTCAAATATCTCGGCTCCATGGTCGCTACTCCGTCGGTTCGTAGAATGTGGGATGGTGTCGCCAAGGATGCCGTCGGGCGCAGCTACATTGATAATCGCTCCGCTATGGCGCTTAAACGTGTTGGCCCCTTGTTGACACGCTACAATGACCCGCGTTCGACCATCGTAACGCACAACCCACCGGGTAAGATGCAAAAACAGCGCGAGAAAAAGGGCCGTACCCCGTTCTTCGAACATCACGTAGTGGCCCCGCGTCAACCGCGCTATTACATGGAAGAGAAGCGCGGCGAGGGCGGAACGCAGCCACCGATGCCTTTGCGTGCGGTGCGTCGTCACTTCAAACCAACATTGGGTATTTGGGTTGAGGCATATCTGCAGGGCGACCCCAAGCACGGCGTAGATATCGCCAGCTTTAGTAAATTGAAGGAAGGCCCGGGCGGATTGTCTTAAGCGCCGTCATCGTCTTTTTTCAGGGTCTTCAGAAACTCAAAACCCTTCTGCATATAGCCCCAGCCTGTAATCACGGTGATCACAGATGCACCGGTAAGCAGCAGGGAACCGATTAATTGCCCGTGCCAGATAAACGGACCGACAATCAAAACGGCCGTTGCGACCATCTGCATGGTGGTTTTCCATTTCGCAAGCTTGGTAACGGGTAGCGTCATGTCGTTGCTGCCCATAAATTCACGCACGCCGGCGACGGCAAATTCACGGATAATGATAACGACCACACTCAAGACCCAGACGCTTTCAAGACGTTCAACCGCAACCAGCATCAGCAGAATCGTGATTACGAAGATCTTGTCCGACAGCGGGTCCATGAAGGCGCCGAATTCGGTTTGCTGGTTAAATTTACGCGCCCACCAGCCGTCAATGAAATCGGTGATCGCTCCGACAACATATAACCCCAAGCATGTCCACGCCGCCCATTCAAAAGGCAGGAAGAACAACAGGATCATCGGCGGCAGTAAAAACAACCGCGCAACTGTCAGAATGTTAGGCAAATTCCATTTCATATTTATCGTTCCGTGTAGCCTACGATGAGACTGTTGTGATCAGACATAAAGGCGGGTCCGATCTCTTTTCTTTGCTGTATTAGGGTATCACTATAGAAAGCGTGATCAATGGGAATTTTAAAGATAGGAAGCATGAAGTAGGTGGGCCAAGACGGGTTTAGCAGTAGGCCGTAGGATTGAAATTTAAGATCGGAGATTTCAAGAAAATCTTTAAAAGTGAAAGAAAAAGGGGTGATGTTTAAATCCCCTAAAACCACAATGTTTTTGGCGTTTTCTGCAGCTACACGTTCTGCAATTTTTATCAGTTCGGTGTTGCGTTGTTCTGTTGCGCTAGGTCGGACAGGCGGCGGCGGGTGCATGGCGTAGAGTGTCAGCGGATCCTTTGCATCTGGAGCCTTTATCGTTATTCGGGAAATCAGGTTGTCGAAAGAGGGGCCTTTTTGCGCGATCTTTTCAGTTTCTAAAAACTCATAACGGCTGAGTATAACCATTCCGAATGCGCCGCGTGTTGACGGCTCATGGATTTGGTATGGGTATTCTGTCCCTAGTCTTTCGGCCATTTCGACTGTGGCTGGTGAGGCTTCTAAAAGAATTACGACGTCATGCGTCTCTTTGTTTTCGCGTATCCAGTTTTCTATATGCTGGAACACGCTCTGACCGTAGTTGTGGTTAAAGCTGACGATCGTGTAGGTTTCTTTGCCCTTGGGCGCAAAAAACTGCATCGGGTCCTGCAGGTAAAGGCGTGCTTCGATTAAGCTGGCAATCGCTATAATTAATACCAGAGAAGCATAGATCGGGCGTTTTAAGTAAAGCAGTGCAGGGGCAAGAAGGATGCCGCCTACGAAATATTGCAAAAGAAAATGGCTGAAGAGATCGAAGAAGTAATAGAAATTGCCAATCAGCCCAAGAAAATACGCCAAAACTAACGTGGAAGAAAGTTTTGGCGTATGTTTTCTGAGTGTTTCCTGAAATTCAGGTTTCAATTCTTATTAACCGTTAGCGGCTTGTGATGCCTCCTGCGGGTCGCGAAGCACATAGCCGCGTCCCCAAACGGTTTCGATGTAGTTATCGCCGTCTGCGGCATCCTGAATCTTCTTACGAAGCTTGCAGATAAATACGTCGATGATTTTGACTTCCGGCTCGTCCATGCCGCCATAAAGGTGGTTCAGGAACATTTCCTTCGTCAGGGTCGTACCCTTACGCAAGGACAGCAATTCGATGATGCCGTATTCTTTTCCTGTGAGGTGCAGAGGTGCGCCGTTTACTTCGACAGTACGTGTGTCGAGGTTCACTTTGACCTTGCCGGTTTCGATAATTGATTGTGAGTGGCCTTGTGATCTGCGGACAATCGCCTGAATACGGGCAATCAGTTCACGCTTGTCGAATGGCTTGGTGAGGTAGTCATCCGCACCGTAGCCGAGGCCTTTGATTTTGTTGTCCAGTTCGGTAAGGCCCGAAAGGATCAGGATAGGTGTTTCAACCTTTGCGTCACGCAAAGCTTTCAGAACGTCGTAGCCGTCCATATCCGGGAGCATAAGGTCGAGGATGATGATGTCGTAATCGTAAATTTTACCGATTTCGAGGCCGTCCTCGCCCAAATCAGTCGTATCCACGATGTAACCCTCGGATTTCAGCATTAGTTCAATGCTTTTTGCGGTTGAGGTATCGTCTTCTACTAATAGCACGCGCATGGTATTGATATCCTTGTGTAATCTATGGTTTCACTAGTTCGTTATTATTATAAACGGGGATGGGGGACATCTCCGCCCTGTTAATCTTTCTTAACATCTATATTAACAAATATTAACAAGGTTAACAAATTCTTTATTTCAGAGAATTTTCTAATATATCTACGAACGGGTCGTGACGGGGGTCGTCGCTTCCATGACTGCTGTATTTTCGACGGTGCTGGCGGCTGGATGCATGCACGTAGCGGCACTTTTCATGTCAGGCGCACTGCTGTGTGGGCAGGCATCATGGGCGATACGCATGGCCATTTGTAGCTCCGACGTCGGAAGATCGCGCAGCGCAAACCCCTGTCCACGGATAGTCTGAATCAGGCTTTTTCCTTGCTCGTCCAGGGCTCCGGCATCGCGTAACTTTTTACGCAGCTTGCAGATATAAACATCAACGGTTTTGGCTTCGGGTTCTTCTTCACCGCAGTAATACATGTGATCCAGAAACGTGTCGTTATCCAGACACTGGCCCTTGCGCAGGGACATCAGCTCCAGCATGCGGTATTCTTGCTTGGTCACATGAAGGGGATCACCGTCTACCGTTACTTCGCGTGTGTCGATGTTTAGGCATAGATTTCCGGTTTGCAGGAAGCTGGAATCGTGACCGTACATGCGGCGGACAAAGGCTTTAATGTTGGCTTCAAGCTCATCTGAGTTAATAGGCCAGTCCAGAACCGTATCTGCGCCAGCATTCATGAAGCGGGCACGGCCTTCTGGGGTTGAATTGATGTCAGTCACGATTACAGGACGCCCGAAACGACCATTGCGTAAAGCGCGGATTGTATTCACACCGGGAAGGTCCCCCGGATTTGCATCCATAACCAGCGCATCAAAATTCAGGCGGAGCTTGGTGAGTAGCAGGGCGTCTTCCGCGCTTGTGGTTTCATAGACGTCAAAACCCCGCCCTTTCAGTTGTTTTGAAAGGATTGAACGGTCACTGTCATCGCTGTCCAGAAGCAGAATACGCATGATTGCCCTGTTTTATTTTCCAGAACTTTTAGCAGGGTGTTTTGTGTTATGTCAAGTAAAGGTGTTACTTAAGCTATATGCGCTCTCAATTACCGCACAAATCCACTCGTTTGCGTGCGCTATATCGCGTATAATAAAAGGATGGACCGTCTGGCCGAACAAATGCAGGCCCGTACTTCCGGGCTGACCCACACTGAAACTTATGGCGAAGTCACCAAAATCCTCGGGCTTTTGGTGGAGATCGCGGGTTTCGGCAGTACGCTGTCGATTGGATCGCATGTGCATTTACGCCCCAAGGAGGGTGTGAATATCCCGTGTGAGGTTGTGGGGTTTAAGGATAATCATGCGCTGCTTATGCCGTTTGGCATGC
The DNA here is from genome assembly GCA_030432025.1 of Alphaproteobacteria bacterium. Lineage (GTDB taxonomy): Bacteria > Pseudomonadota > Alphaproteobacteria > Micavibrionales > Micavibrionaceae > TMED27. Next base: position 247,422 of record JAUIIA010000001.1, on the reverse strand, counting down.
TGGAGGGCGTAGGACTGGGCTGTCGTGCCTATATTCAGGATAATCAGCCCGTCATCATGCCTGATGACCGTTGGTTGGGGCGTGTCATTAACGCGCTGGGTGAACCGATTGACGGTAAAGGTCCGTTGCCAAAGGGTGGCCATCCTATTCCGCTCAAGAATAAACCGCCGCCGCCGCATTCACGACAAAGACTGGGGCCGCAGCTTGATCTCGGTGTGCGCGCCGTCAACTCGTTCTTGGCGATGAAACAAGGGCAGCGTATGGGCATTTTCTCTGGTTCGGGCGTCGGTAAATCCGTGCTTCTGTCCATGATGGCGCGATATACGAAGGCTGATGTCTCCGTCATTGGTCTGGTCGGCGAACGTGGCCGCGAAGTGCAGGAATTTCTCGAAGATGATCTGGGTGAGGATGGTCTGGCCAGATCGGTCGTGATTGTCGCTACGGGTGATGAACCCGCATTGATGCGACGCCAAGCCGCCTATGTCACATTAGCGACGGCCGAATATTTCCGTTCCCAAGGTAAGCAGGTTTTATGTCTGATCGACTCCGTTACCCGTTTTGCGATGGCACAGCGCGAGATTGGATTGTCTGCAGGTGAGCCGCCGACCTCAAAAGGTTACCCGCCAACCACATTCGGTGAACTTGCCAGATTGCTTGAACGAGCGGGGCCGGGCGAAGCAGGCGAAGGCTCGATCACGGGTTTGTTCTCCGTCTTGGTCGAGGGCGATGATTCCAATGAGCCGATCTCCGACTCCGTTCGCGGGATTATCGACGGCCACATTATGATGGAACGTGAGATTGCCGACCGTGGGCGTTACCCCGCGATCAATGTCTTGAAATCCGTTTCCCGCGCCATGCCCGATGTTTTGACCGAAGAGCAAAACGATGTTATCCGACGCGCTAAGCAAGTCATCACGACGTATGAGGACATGGCCGAGCTGATCCGTCTGGGTGCGTACCGCCGTGGCTCCGACCCGAAAGTGGACGAAGCATTGGTGCTCTATCCGCAGATCGAAGAATTCCTGCGTCAGAATAAAGACGACAAGACTTATATCGAGGAAGGGTTCACCGAACTCGCCAGCATTTTGGGGATGCCCTATGCGTAAGCGGTATCAGAAAATCGAAAGGCGAGGACAGAGGGACTATCTGGATAACGAGCCCGATAAGAAATCAGAAATAACGCCGAAGGATTCTTACGCCGACGAGCAGAAATACTATCGCAAGCCGGCAGACGACCCCAAAAACAATCCCTACCAATACACGCCCGAATATATTGAGGAATTGAAACAACAGGCACGGATAAAAAGTGACGAAAGAAGCAGCCTCCTAAAAAACTTTTTCAACGTTGTCGTGCTTGTTCTTGTGTTCGGGTTTTTGTTAGCAGGCAAAGCCGAGGCTATCATCCAATGGAGTGGCGGAGCTTTTCTCGCGCTTTTGTTTTTTTCTCTAACCATTGTGCCAATCGTCTTCGCTATCATTAAGTTGTCTCAACATTTTTCGATCAAGACAACAGGACGAATAGCAGGCTTTTTGATCACACTGTTAGGCCTAGGGTTATGGGTCGTAATGGGTATGGTTTTGGGAGGATAAGACCGGACATGATCACTGTACTGAACATACTGTCTAAGAGGCACCATGCGTAAACGATACCAAAAAGTTGACAGAGGCCTTGGTGTTACCCGACCGCACGGCGATGAGGCTCCGAAAAAGCCTTATGACCCCTATGAGGAGAATAGGTACAAGCAATCGGCCGACCGGTATGATCCGGTTCAGCAGGACCCGCGTCAGGCGCTGAAGCAAAAGCTTCAATTAGAATTCGCTGACAAGGATATCCCGCCGCAACTCAAAAGCGTCTTGCGCTTGATGGTTCAGGACCGGTTGGATGATAAAAGACAAAAGCCGAAATTGATGAAGTTGATGGTGATCATCTTTGTACTTGCCATGCTTTTTAATATCTTTTTGGCCAATAGCATAAGTATAGGAGGCTTGGGGCGCGACGCATTTAACTTTGTGTTCATGCTCGGCATCATAGCGGCGGTTATCTTTCCTATCGGGTTTATTACATGGAAACTTGAATCGGTGATGTCGAAGAAAAACGCCTCCAGAGTAGGCGCGGGTATTATCCTTTTCCTGATTTATCTGTTTTTCAGTTGGTTCATTTCTAACTGGGGGTATTGATGCTGCTGCTCGCTCTTTTACTGCTGCTGATTGTCATACCCGTCGCAGGATTGCTTGGAGGGCGGCTGCAAAAACATATGCCGGGTGAGAGTAAGGCGCTGGGCGTGGCTGCCGCGCTGATGGTTATGCTGACCATTGGTTTTGCCGCCTATATGATTTCGACCATAGGGGGGCTATGGCAGACTTAAGCGGCCTTATCCGTGTGCGCAAACACGATCTCGAGCAAAAGCAAAAGACAATCGCCGAGCTGTACAGGCAAGTCGAGGAACTGACGCACCAGAAAGCCGAGCTGCTGGAAACGCTGGATGCGGAGCAGGAAAAGCTGCAGGATTTTGGTGTCGAGATGCTGTCTTACTTTGGCCCGTACTCGGATGCCGTGCATGAGCGCGTTGAGGAGATCGACGATAAGACCGTCAAGCTTGAAACCCGCATCGAGATCGCCCGTGAAGATATGCGCATCGCCTATGCCGAACTAAAGAAAATCGAGATCACCCATGAACGCCGTCTGGAAGAAGAACGTGACGAACAGGAAAAGCGTGAATCCAATACGCTGGATGAAATCGCGCTCGAGGGATATCTCAGGCAAATGGCCGATGATTGAATTCAATTTGTAATTCTGCCGCAGCTCCGCTATTGATAGGAAAAAACAGGGACGGACTGCGTAATGGATAGCTTTGAAAGCCTCTCTAGGAAATACCGCGCAAATCAACGACTGAGCTTACGCGCCAACGGACGGTTGGCCGCGCTGGAATCTGCTGTTGTGAATGCCATGCTGCCGTTCGACCCGCAGGATGAATTTTACGGCGCGGCCGTATATGTTCCCGATCCTGAAAACCCGGGGGAACTTGCGGTGCTCCACCATGCTATGTCCAAGGTCACGACCGACCACCAGCAATTTGCCGATAATGTCCTGTTCCGCCGTCGTGTTATCGGGGCTGAAACCTCCGTCGGGGATACGCTGAAAGCGGGTAAGACAGGCGTGTATGGAAGCCACATGGCCGATCATGATTGCATGAATATTCTGGGTGAGGATGAACACGGTCCATATGTTTACCAATTGACCTTTGCCGCCGGTACACCGATTGCCGTAAAGGACCCGCAGGCCATTCTAACCCAAGCCGGACCGCATGGTTCAGTGGCGGAGGCGATGGGGTTGCTTCGCCGTGATTTCGGCAAGAAAATGTCGCGTGATTTGGCGATTGAGCCGCCGCTATCGCCAAACGGGGCGCTGCTGCATTGTGACATCACGGGTTACAAAGACATCTTGCACGAGGAGGGGCGCCATGCCGCCTTCGGCTTTACCAGCAAGTTTCGTGACCTGATTACCGAAGAAATGAAACGCTTTGGCGGTGAACGTATCCGCGAGGAAGGCGACGGCATCTGGTTCGGCTTTTCAAAAATTGATCACACACTCATTGATGCCTCACAGGAAGCGCAACGTATTTTCGCGGCTTTAAGGGCGCAAGAACCAACAGCCGAAAGTGCGATTGGTCGATCGAAATTGAAAGTCGGGTTGGCATCGGGCTATTTCGACCCCAGCACCGAAGGCCCGGCCTTCGATAGAACCGTTAAGGAAGAGTCGCTGGCTTTTACGCTGGTTCAGGAAATGATGCGTGCCGCACGCCGCGAACATGATGAAACCTACATCACGCCGGATACTAAAAAAGCATTGGAACGGAAAGCCCCCGTTCATTCACGCCCCGTCACGACATCCAGTACCTTCATGAAAGAAATGCATGAAGTTGGCGCACCCGTCGCAGGGCAGGGATAAGCTTAGCTAAACTAGGACTGAACAGATAACCCTTCATGATGCTGGGCCTTGATGGTCACCCAGCTGTCGGGTTGGTTCTGGAATGACAATTCACCCGTTACTTGAGAATCCCGTAATGCAAGCGCATATAGTCTGCGCATTTCACCTTGTGTCGCTTTAGAGAATATCTCCTCTGTGCGCACCACCAGATCAAGCCGCGTTCCGGCTTCCGAGTGCGGGCGGAACAAGCCATCCAGCTGTACCTGGCCCATATTCTCAAGCGTCAGGTCGAACACAAAGCGCGTGCTTTTGATTTTGCCGTCATCACTCTCACTGTGCTCGCGGTCATGTTTGTAATACAACGCGACTTTGTGCAGGTCGCCTTGCCACAACATCGGAATGTTCATCGCTTTCCAGTCATTGCTGAATGTTTCCCCTGCGATGCGGGTCATATTCTGGCTTTCATTGCCGATACGGCTCATTGCCTTACCACCTTTTTGCAGCTTCAAAATATTCTGCGCTTTGTCGCCCATCCATTGAGCCAGATCACCGCCGCGCACCGCCGCGACAAAGAATAGAATGGCGGGGCTGAGTTGTGTCGGGTTCGCGGGCGACGGCGTGATGTTCAAAATATTCTGCGTCACCTGCGGCGCGTTACGCGCCAGCGTTTGCAGAACCTCTTCAAGTGCAGGCCACTGCGTAGCGGGTTGCAGCACGGCCGTTAACGGCACGTTTTGCGCGTTTGCCGCCACACCCGCCAATGCTGCATCGGGCGGTGTAATCGGCGTGACTTGAATTTGCGAACCTAGCGTTACGTTCTCACTAGGGAATTGCAGGGTGAATACCTGCTCGCTGGAAATTTGCGGAAACACGACCGTAATGATGGGTAATTGTTCCTGCGTTACGCTGGTTACAATGCCGGTTAACGCAGGGGCAGGCTGGTTTTGCAAAATCTGTACAGCCGGTGTGTCGGGCGACGCAGGCGAGTATGGGTTGAATATCTGTGCGGTCGAAATATCGATCGGTGCTGCGACCGCACCCACCGTTACCGCGGGAAGCTCTATGCGCGTTATTTGAACATCCAATGCCGCCGGGCGGATGTTCAAGACCGGGCTTTCAAGCTGCCCGTTTGCGGGAGAAAAGCTGAACTCCGTCTCTGTAAGTGCAACAGACAGAGCGCTGGGCGGTAAGGTTGCGCTTTGTATAAAAGTCTGCGGCGTTGTTGTTTGTGTGTTGAGTTGATCCGCGGTCGACAGTGGCAAAATCCGTACAATCGATGTCACGAAATCGGCAAAAGGCTGTGGCAGCCCCTGTGGAATTGATTGCGGAATTGCTGCTGACACATTCTGAAGGTTAACGATCTGCGGGGTTTGTAAATTCGTCAACAGGTTCAACAGTGGTGTGGTGTTTTCCAGAGCTTGCGGGGAGGCGGTCTGCAAGGTGTTTGTCAGTGTTTCTTGGAGTTGAGTGATTGCTTCAGAAGCGATGATTTGCGCTTGAAAATCAATCCTTTGCGGTAATGTGCTGGCGGCTAATTCTGCTGTCTGTGGGGTTTGTAGGCTGGCCAGTGTCTGGCTTGTTGCGGGCTGCAAACGCACGGTCGAACCCTCGGCGGGCAGTCCTTGTTTTGGTGGCTGGGCCTCCGTCGGTGGTTGCTGCGGTGCTGGCGGAGCGGTGTCAGGGCGGACCTCCACATTCACAGGTGTAGATGTCGAGCGCTGCTGCGATTGTTCGGCTTGCGCATGACGCAACTCAACAGGAACATCATTGGCATTGCTGTTGGGGCGCTGCGGCGGAATATTTACCTCAACGCGTTGCCCGCGCTCGGGCGGTGTGCGCTGATTATCGGGGCGAACATCAATATCACCGCGCTCGGTACGCACGGTAACGGAGCCATCATCATTGTTGCGCACCACTTCGCCTGTGAGTCTGAGCGCCTCTCTGCGTGTCTTGATCTGCGCTTCAATAGCTTCGGGCAGGGTAACAGCACGCGCATTAGGCTCGGTATTGCCCGAGCTTTTCAGGGCTTGAGCAATATCTCGCGGTCCGGATGGAAACTGCGCTTCGGTCATATCTCTATTTTACAGGAAGTAGGGCCTTAAGAATAGCGAACCTTTTAGGCAGTCGCTTTCGCTTTGGCAGCCTCTTTCAACGTTTTCCAGACATGCTTGGCAATGTCTTCAACATCTTCCGCCGCCTGTGTGTTCGGAGAACGGATGAGGATTGGCGTTTGGTGGCGGATCGTTTCCTTGACCTTCGGGTCATGACGGATGATGCCGGCCAATGGCGGCTTCAGGCGTAGGAAGTTCGAGCACGCTTTCAGCAACGTCTTGTAAGTCTTCTCGCCTTCGGCTTCGGATGAAACATTATTCACGACGATGGACACGTTCTTCGACATGCCGGCTGCGTTACCGAGCTTGATAAACGCGTAGGCGTCGGTCAGTGATGTCGGCTCGTCGGTGGAGATCAGGATCGTACGCACGGCAGTAGCGGAGAGCATACGAACTGTACGGTCAACACCCGCACCAAGGTCGGCAATTACGACGTCATAATCATCGGCCACTTCCAAAAGCTGGTCACGAAGATGCGCAAGGCGTTGGCTTGGTAGAGCAGATAGGGAGGCTTGTCCCGAACGGCCTGCAATAATATCAAACTCGCCGTCTTCGTAATGCTGTACAACTTTATCGAGGCTCAAACGCCCACGAATAACATCGTTCAGATCACGTTTAGGCATCAGGCCGAGCTGAACATCAACGTTCGCCAGGCCAAGGTCACCGTCAAACAGCAAAACCTTTTTACCCATCTTTGTTAGGGCGTGTGCAAGCGTGACGGAGAACCATGTCTTACCGACTCCGCCTTTACCGCTGGCGACGGCAATAACGTTCTTCGCACGTCGGAATGACGGCGGTGCGGTTTGCTTGTCTTTTGATGTCGTCGTTTGGCTCATGAATGTATTCCTGCACGGCGTTTTTTGGATGATGATCCCGAAGCCGCCGAACCATTATCGGACGTTTCGGACAAATTGACAACGCTATCTTTATAAGCTTGCGGCATTAACAGCTTCGCCAGCACTTTCGGGTTCAAACTGATAAGCCCGTCGGCAACTTTCGGCGTATTGGCAGCATCTGCAAAGCTCATACCACCATGGTGTGCGGCGGACAGAACGCCGCCCAAACGGCGGGCCATATCAATGCGCGATGGAATAAGCTTGTGCGCGCCAATAGTTGCGAAAACACGGCCCATCTCTCCTGATTCCTCGGCATCCATTCCACCGGGAAGAACGAGGTAGGGTTCGATCTCATCCGCACCGATAAGTTTGGCAAGGTATTTAACATCTGCCGTATCGAACGGGTTGATGCCGGATGTGTCGATTAGAATCTGGTCGCAGGCTCTCAATGACTGAATATGTTCATGCAGCTGGGCAGGGCCGTCGGCTTTTTTGAGGCTGATGCGTAACAGCTTGGTGAAAGAAGCAAGTTGTTCTACACCGCCTGCACGCACAGTGTCGGTTGTGATGACACCCATATTCAAGCCCTTCATCGCACCGCGTGCGGCGGCTTTTGCGACGGCGAGCGTTTTGCCTGAACCGGGCGGGCCGACAAACATCATCGCCTTGTCAGTTGCGCCTTGCGGCATAGGGCTAAAGCTGAAGAGGTGTTCAATAGCGGCGACAAGCGCGACGCTTGGTTGTTCAAATCCGACAACAGTCGCGCAGGACAAAATCTGGTCCATGACGTCCTCAGGTACGGCATGGCGCAACATCGCATCGGTCACTTCTTCCGCAACCGCACCGTCTTCTTGTTCGTCATCATATTGTAGCCATGTGTCGGAAGAAGAGGGTTGTGTATGACCATGGGTCTCGAAGGCAGGCTCACCATAAGAGCGGTCATCGTAATCATTCGGGTCAATCGCCGCAGTCACGCGCACACCTTGACCCCCGCGCTCCTCGCGCGTGGCCAGAATGATCGCGTCTTCGCCGAGTGCATCTCGAACCATTTGCATCGCCTCTGTCATGGTTTTGGCATAAAAGGATTTTAGCCGCATAAAGGTACAGACGTCCTGTAGTTACTAAGTATATTCATAAATCAGTGTAGCACACACTTATTGTCCATAAAAAGCGGGATATCCTTGTGGATTAACAATACGGCATGTTGTGCATTAAATTTTAAGCTTCGTTTAACTGTTTTTATGTAGTCTGACTTACAAGTGTAAATAAAATAACGAAAAATTGTGTTTATAGAGGTGTGCAATGGCAGGTGATGAAGTACCTAAAAAACGGTCGCTCACGGAATTAAGAACCGAGTTCGAGCAAAGACAAGCCCAAGACGAAGTCAAAAATTTAGATCCGACTGAAATTCAAGAGACATTAGACATGAACGCGCGTATTCGCGACATGTTAACGACGGACGATCCGACGCAGCGAGCAGCAAAACTCGATGGCATCACACAAGATTTTTATAACCGCTTTACCAATGAAGGGCAGGGCATGAACGGGGACAATGGTGCCCATGACTTTGTCGCCCTCGTTGAGGTTATGTACGAAGGTGAATGGGCTGACTTGTTAGACGATCAAAACCTTAGCCCGGCCGAGATGATCGGAATTTGGTCGGATATCAGCCACACAATGGCGGGCGCTAGCGGAACAACTTTGGAACCTGATGCACATCCTTTGGCGAAGGCTATTGCCGAACGCGCAATGGAAAGAGCAGGGGTGGCCGCTGATAACGATCATGTATTAAGCGGCTTTACCAGAAATATCCATCTGGCTCTTGAGGGTATCAAAGATGATGTGGATGCTCTGAAAGTATTGGGAGAGACACCTGCGGATACAGCGGTTTTCGATCAAGACCTTCCTGTTGAGAATCTGGATCTATCTACGCCGACATTTGCACGTTAAACCTGACCGAGAGTCTTGATCCGTGCCTTCGGATGCACTTCATTTTGTGAAAGTACGACTGTTTGAGGGCGGAAGCGCTCGATTACGCTGCGCACATAGGGGCGAATACCTGGTGAGGTTAGCAATACCGGCACTTCACCTTGCGCCGATAACTCATCATAACGCTGTCGCACGGCGGCAATGAAATCCTGTAGCTTCGTCGGCGGCATAGCGAGCTGCTTGTCCTCTCCGTCACCCATCAAGGCTTCCGCAAAGGCATGTTCCCAATCAGGCGATAGAGTCACAAGCGGCACAACACCGGATGGATTGGTGTTGGTGTCACAAAGCTGTCGCGACAAACGTGTGCGGACATGTTCGGTAATGTGGGCGATGTTCTTGGTGTAGCCTGTGGCTTCGGCAATCCCTTCCAGAATGGTCGGCAGGTCCCGCACCGATACACGCTCGGATAGCAGGTTTTGCAGCACGCGCTGCAAGCTGCCGACATTGATTTGTCCCGGCACGACGTCGGCGACCAGCTTCTGGTATTCCTTCGGCAATTCATCAAGCAGCTTTTGTGTCTCTGCGTAATTAAGCAGGTCAGGCATATTGTCTTTAATGATCTCGGTAATATGCGTGGTGATCACGGTCGGTGCATCGACAACCGTGTAGCCTTTGAATGTTGCCTCTTCGCGGTACTGTTCATCAATCCACATTGCCGGTAAACCAAAAGTAGGCTCAGTGGTGCTTTCGCCCGGCAAGCTAATCGTTGCACCCGTCGGATCCATACACATCATCATGTTAGGGCGGACATCACCGCGGCCCGCTTCAATCTCTTTGACGCGCACAACGTAGCTGTTGGCGGGAAGTTGCAAGTTATCCTGAATACGCACGGCGGGCAGAACATAGCCCATATCCTCGGCTAACTGTCGGCGTAGACCTTTGATCTGATCGGTCAGCTTGTTGCCGCCTTCACCTTGTACAAGCGGTAGCAAACCATAGCCCATCTCCAGACGGATCGTGTCCATGGCCAGCGCTTTGGAAATGGGTTCTTCCGCCGGAACGGGGCCTCCTGGTTGCCCCGGCATAGTAGCGGCAACCTCGGCGGCCTTTAATCGCTCTTTGATCGCGTCCTGTCGCTGGATCGCATAATAGGCAAGGCCGCCTGTTATCAATGCTAGCGTAAAGAACGGGATAAACGGCACCGCGGGAATAAGCCCGAGTGCCAACATCAAAACAGAACTCATCGCCAGTACGGGTGGATAGGCACCGAATTGTTCGAACAAAACCTTATCTGCGGAGCCTTCAACCCCCGCCTTGGAGACGAGCAAACCGGCACCAACTGAAACGATAAGTGCGGGGATCTGGCTAACCAGACCGTCGCCGATAGTCAGTATAGTGAATGTTGTTGTTGCGTCGCCAAGGCTCATGCCATGGCTGACGGTACCGATAACGATACCACCGATAATGTTTATAAAAGTAATGAGTAGGCCTGCAATCGCATCACCGCGCACAAACTTTGCGGCACCGTCCATGGCCCCGAAGAATGTGCTTTCCTGTTCCAGCTTGGCGCGACGTGTTTTGGCGGTTTCTTCGTCAATCAGCCCTGATGACAAGTCGGCATCAATCGCCATTTGCTTTCCGGGCATCGCATCCAGCGTGAAACGCGCGGCGACTTCGGCAATGCGCCCCGAACCTTTTGTGATGACGACGAAGTTCACGATGACCAGAATGGAAAACACGATAGCCCCGACGATCGGGTTACCCTGAATAATAAAGGTGCCGAAAGCTTGAATAACGTTCCCTGCAGCATCTGTACCGTCTTGCCCGCCGGACAGGATTAAGCGCGTTGAAGCAACATTCAGTCCTAATCGCAAAGACGTGACAACAAGAAGTACGGTTGGAAATGTTGAAAACTCCAAGGGTGTCTGAATAAACAGCACCATCATCAAAATCATCACAGAAAACAGGATGGAAACAGAAAGCCCCGCATCCATCATAATGGTCGGTATCGGTACCAGCATGAATAGAATGATGCCGATAATACCGAAAGCGAAGATCGTGTCCGTACGGAATATAGAGTTCATCGCCGTGTTAGCGCGACCGAAATTCAGCCCTCCCGGACCTGTGGTCGCTGGAGCGCGGCTTGATTGCGTTGCGGGAACATTTGACCCGCCGGACGGTGATGAATCAGACATAAGTTAATGGTTGCATTAGAAATGGTGGCAGAAACGCCATAATAGTAACCAACTATTATTCTAAACCATTACTGAGTTTTGGCAAAATAAATGATCGTTTGTGATTTTGCGCTGGAAACGTGTCTTAACGCGTTAATCCCAGATCAGCACCGGGTGGCGGCATTGCCGTGTCGATAAGGCTGCCTACACCGTTATTGACCTCTGTTACGCGTGGGTCATCGGGCTCTACAGGACCGTCACCGACAAAGCCCATAACGAGGGATTTAAGTTGCTCGAACATTCCGGTAAGTCCGAAACGCTCTGCAATTCTGCCGAAGAAGTCCATTTTTTCGCTAACGGCATCCATGTCGCCGTCAATAATGGCTTGTACGAGGCCTTTATGCTCTCGTTGCGCTTGATCTCTTGTAGGGGGAGGACTCTCATCTCGCGTGTTGTCCGCTTGAGGGTCGGTTGTAGTCTCTGGTTGTTCGTCAGGATCTGTTTCGCCTTGCAGTGCTCTGTTTCTCGCTGCTTCAAACTGGCCGACATATTCGCCGGCTCGTTCTGCTACCCAACGGCCATCATCATTGCCACTCATAATTACACCCTCTTTATAATGTCATATTTTAAAAAATTATTATTTGTTGCCCTGATGGTAACAGGATGGGGTTAACAAAGTCTTAATTTTGCTTTTTTCATTAAAAACTTGCGCCGATTTATCCACCTATTACAATGTTTTATAAGAATCATTCGGGCACCTAACTTTGGGGGAGAATCCATGGAACCGTTAGTCATTATTTTTGTCGGCCTCTGCGTTTTGCTGGTCTTTAAGGGCATCAAATCCGTACCGCAGGGCTATGAATTCACCGTAGAACGTTTTGGTAAATACACCCATACAATGGAGCCGGGCCTCCACTTTATCGTGCCGTTCGTTGATGGTATCGGCGCTAAGATGAGCATGATGGAAACCGTTCTGGATGTTCCGTCTCAGGAAGTGATTACAAAAGATAACGCGCTTGTTCAGGTTGATGGTGTTGTTTTCTATCAGGTTTTGAACGCTGCCCGCGCTGCATACGAAGTACGTGATATGGAGCGTGCGACACTGAACCTCACTATGACCAACATTCGTACTGTTATGGGGTCGATGGATCTGGACGAACTGTTATCCGAACGTGACGGCATCAATGCCCGCTTGCTGGCTATCGTTGATGAAGCCACTGAGCCTTGGGGTATCAAGGTTACACGTATCGAGATTAAAGACATTACACCGCCTCGCGATCTAGTTGAATCCATGGCCCGTCAGATGAAGGCGGAACGTGACAAACGTGCGGCCATTCTGGATGCGCAAGGGGACAGACAGTCCGAAATCGAACGCGCAGAAGGTAAGAAACAAGCTGCAATTCTCGAAGCTGAAGGTCGTAAGGAAGCGGCATTCCGTGATGCGGAAGCCCGTGAGCGTGAAGCCGAAGCGGAAGCAAAAGCAACACAGATGGTGTCTGTTGCTATCGCTGAGGGTGATCCACGTGCCGTGAACTACTTCGTTGCACAAGATTACGTCAATGCCCTTGGTAAATTCGCTAACTCACCAAACCAAAAGCTGTTGATGATGCCTCTGGATGCGTCCGGTGTTATCGGTGCGCTGGGTGGTGTTGCCGAGATCAGTAAGGAAATCTTCAGTAAGGATAAAGCGGCGTAAACGAAGCCCATCCGATTTTTACGGGATTTCGTTTACATAACGTTAGTTTCGCGGTAAAATATATGTGTGAAATGATCGTGTTAGTTGTGTCGTAAACGCTGCTAATGCGCTGATTTCACTGGCGAAAGGACTAAATAGATGGAATTATTCGGTTTCAACCTCGAAGAGATAGTGTATTGGCACTGGTGGGTTATTGCGGGCGTGTTTTTCGTCCTCGAAATCCTGTCCATGAGCTTTTTCTTCTTATGGCTGGCTGCATCCGCCGTATTGGTCGGTGTTGTGCATCTGGTTGCACCGGGTATGCCATGGCAGATCCAGTTCACATTATGGGCGACTTTATCCGTAATCGGCGCGGTTGGCTGGCGTTTCTACAAAAAGAATAACCCCAACCCGATTAAGTCCGATCAACCGCTGCTTAACCGTCGCGGTGAACAATATGTCGGCCGCACTTTTACGCTCGATAAACCGATCGAAAACGGTTTCGGAAAGGTGAAGGTCGATGACTCGATCTGGAAAGTCGAATGTACCGAAGATGTCGAAGCCGGCAAGAAGATCAAGGTTTTGTCCGTTGACGGCACAATCCTGCAGGTCGAAGCGGCCTAAGACATCTAATCAGCCATTACTTGCTGGGACCTCAACGCCTTCATCTTTGTAGGCGTTGATTTTGTTTCTGAGCGTTCTGATTGAAATACCCAAGATGTTGGCCGCATGTGTGCGGTTACCCAAACAATGCTCGAGTGTGTTGATAATCATATCCCGTTCAACATCGGCAATGGTGCGCCCGACGAGCGTTTCTACACCGCCCGGGTTTTCCAGTCCTGCTCCGGCCTTGCTTGGCGGTGTGCTGTCATTTTCATTGGCGCTTGCTCCTGTCGGTGGCTGTTCGTCAGCCGCAGGTGCTGCCGCAGCTTGAATACCGCCTTGAAGGTGGATCGCATCGGCCTCTAGTTCATTCTCCATAGAAATCAGGATTGCACGATGCATCGTGTTTTCCAGCTCGCGGATATTGCCGCGCCAGCCATAGGCCTGCAGCTTTGTCTTTGCGTCGGCTGAAAGTTTCTTCTTATCAACGCTGTTGGCTTCGGCATATTTATCGGCAAAGAATTGCGCCAGCGTGATGACGTCTTGCGGACGCTCGCGCAACGCGGGCAGGGGCAATGTCACCACATTCAAGCGGAAGTATAAATCCTCGCGGAATTGTCCTTCATCAACGGCTTTTTGCATGTCGCGGTTGGACGTCGCGATGATGCGCACATCCACTTTGACGGCAGCATTACTACCGACACGTGTTACTTCGCGTTCCTGAATCGCACGCAGTAGCTTGGCCTGCAGCGACGGGTCCATCTCCGTAACCTCATCCAGCAACAATGTGCCGGAGTGCGCTTCCTCGAACTTACCGATACGCCGTGCAGTAGCACCTGTAAACGCACCTTTCTCGTGACCAAACAATTCGGATTCCAGCAGATTTTCAGGGATTGCGGCGCAGTTCACTGCGATAAACGGTGCTGCAGAGCGCTTGGATTTAGCATGGATATATTGGCTCATCACCTCTTTACCCGTACCTGACTCGCCGGTGATCAGCACAGTGGCCTCGGACGGCGCGATTTTGTCTGCCAGCTTCACGACCTCTTTCATCTTCGGGTCGTCGGCAATCATGGTTGATTGCTCTTCGGTCACCGCCGCCAAAACGGCCGCAATTAAATCCGCATCGGGTGGCAGAGGTACATATTCCTTCGCCCCTTGCTCGATCGCTTTAACGGCGGCGCGTGAGTCCGTGCCGATACCGCAAGCGATTACGGGCATGTGAATACGTTCGGCATCAAGGCGTTCTATGAAGTCTTTGATCTTTTGCTTCACATCGACCATCGCCAGATCGGCGCCCTTACCGTTCAGCAGTGCACCGATAGCTTGCTCTGTATCCTCGCAATGGATAACCTTCGCTCCCTTTTGCAGGGCAATCTTTCCTGCTTGTGAGATATAGCCTTCTAGTGTGCCGATGATCATTAAACGCATAAATGTAAATCCCTTCTGATATATCAAAATACCATGCGGATGCTGCGCGGCAAGCCAAAAGCACGAAAAAAGGCCCGTAAGTTAAAAACTTACGGGACCTTCTCTTCCGATCTAGTCGAAGACTATTGCTGCATAGAGTTCATTGTGAAATCTACATCATCAGCGTAGCCATCATTATCTTCGTCCTGAACATCAGCCGTGAAACTTAAGACTGTTGTCTCGGGGACTGTGACATACATAGCTTCACCATCAACCAGGTGGTAAACCAAACCGCTTTCGGCCTGATTGTAACCGTTATTGGCGTAATATTTGTCACCGTCAGGTTCGATAATAAAAGCAGCTTTCCCGTCTAGGAACAGAATATTGTCCGTACCGGCCATCGGCACAGTCAGTGTCTGGCCTTCGTCAGGGATAAATGGTGAATGAACAAGTTGGTCTGTCGAATTCACTTCGATAGTGGCGGTAGTGGCGCCATCATACCATTGCTTCTCTTTTGTCTCTTTCGCTGCGTTCGCGGACATAGGGAGTGCGATAACAGCGGCGGTTGCGAATAATGCTAACTTTTTCATTGTAAAATCTCCTTTCGATTTTCTCATGCAGTAAAGCATCTGCCCCCACAAACAGGTGAAGGTGTAAAGGAGTTCCAAAAAGTTTTAATCGAAGTAGCGGATGCGCTGGGCTGGTGGTAGCTCTGAGTTCAAGAGCATTTCCAGCTTTCTCGGGTTATCCTGGCTGGCGATTGAAACGGCGGCAATCTTGACCAGAGACTTCATCATGAATTCATCGCTGGAGCGTTTTTCCAGCTTCACAGCCAGTGGCGCCATAACGATGGTGCCCAAAATCGCACCGTAAAATGTTGTGAGCAAGGCAATCGCCATAGCAGGGCCGATTTTCTCGGGATCCTCAAGGTTTGCCAGCATCATCACCAGACCGATCAATGTTCCGATCAAACCCATTGCAGGGGCAATCTCCGATGCGCGGCGTGTGATGCTGGCGGAGCGTTTGTGACGCTCATACTCGGCTTCCAACTCTTGCGTCAGTAGGAATTCGATCTCTTCGGGATTGAAACCATCAATCACCATCTGGAAAGACTGGAACAGAAACTCGTTCTTTTCTAATTCCGCGTTGTAATTACTTAAGGCCAATACGCCTTTCTTTTTGGCGATAACGGCGAGGCTGACAAGGCTGTTTGCCAGTAAGCGCGGGTTCCACTGCTTTTGAACCATGGAATGGGCAATGATGCTGCCGGCCTGTTTAAGTTCTTCCAAAGTGTAGGAGATAGCGGTTGCAGTAAGTGTGCCCAGCACAACAATCAGAAGGGAGCTTCCGTCAATGAAGCGCGCATCCGTTTGCTTGACTGCGATCGCAGCAATTATGAGGCCGAACGTGAAGATCAGCCCTAGGATAGTCGCAAGGTCCGCGCTCTTCTGCGCACGCGGAATATTCACCACGGGCAAAGGGCTGGTATCCTGAGACTCATCTGTGGTAGCGGCATCGCTCATAGGGGGAAAACAATCCTTGTTCTAACGTAATGGGTGCGTAGAGGTTAGTTCCGGTCGGATTTCACAATCTCGGTCATTGTTACACCGAGCTTGTCTTCAACAACCACAACTTCGCCACGTGCAACCAAACGGTTATTCACATAAATATCAATGGCTTCACCGACCTTACGGTCCAGTTCAACAACCGCACCACGACCAAGTTTTAGCAACTGGCTGACCTGCATGGTCGAGCGGCCGAGAACGGCAGAAATCTGTACGGGAATGTCGTAAATCGCGGTCACGTCGTTCGCCATGGGCTCGCCGATGGCGTATTCTTGACCCAATTCCGGCTCGGCCCCTTCGGCCGCCGATATTTCATCCAAACCCATCGGGCTTTCACCTAAACCACCGGCATCGCCGTCTGTTTGGTCGTCGGTTGTCTGGTCATCATCACTCATCGGAATGCTCCTTTAAATCAGGATTGTGCTCGTCTGCGCTCGTATTTTCCGGTTTATCTTCGACTTCCGGCGCTTCAGAGAGCTGGGTACCTTCATTATCATGACTGTTTGTGGGGCTTCCTGCAAGTCCATCGTCCAGAATGGCCAAAATTTCCTGTGCCAAGACTTTCGGGTCATGGGCCGCCCCACCGCTTTTCCATGATAAACGGCAGCTCGTGTCAGTAATATGGGCATCTCCCGATACTTCAAAACGGATATCGGGGTTCTTCGTTTCTATCTTTTTTAGATATGTCGTAATGCCGTCGACCAAATCGGGGTTTACGCGTACAACCACCGCATCTTGCTTGTTATGCTTGTCGGTGATGGTTTTCAGGGCGTGTAATAACTCGTTATAGCCTTCTTTTTCGGAGTAGTAGGGGAAGACGGTTTCAAAGACCGAACGGGTCAGGTTAACGGCCTCGGCTTCGAAGCGGCTTTCGCGTGCGTCTTCTTGTTCAAACAGGCTGCCCATTTGCGCAAGAACCTGATCCATGACCGCGTTTAAATGCTGCGCGCGGCTGTCCTTCTCCGCCAATGTCGCGTCGTTATGACCGTCCTGATATGCTTTTTTCTTCGCGGCTTCGAGTTCAGCCTCGCTGAACATGGGAGGAGGGGGCTCTAGCTCCTCTATCTCCTCTTCGTGATCATCATCGAAATTATTCTGATCGAAAAAAAACTTCTCTTCGTGTCTTGATTTTGTATCTGTGTTCATCCGTTACGCATTTGTCCATTGATTGCAGACGTTAGTAAATCAACTCGTCTTCGGCATCGCCGCTGGCTATCGTGATTTCTCCGCGGGACTCGAGGTCTTTGGCTACGTTGACAACATATTGCTGTGCTTCCTCAACATCTTTGAGGCGCACAGGGCCCATAGCAGCCATATCTTCCTTCATGATCTTCGCCGCACGTTCCGACATGTTGGAGAAGAACAGATCTTTGATCGTTTCTGTCGCACCTTTCAAAGCGGTTGGCAGCTTGTCCTTGTCAACAGCACGAATAAGCGTCTGTACGGAAGCCGGGTCGAGGTTGGCAAGGTCTTCGAATGTGAACATGAGCGAGCGGATTTTTTCCGCCGCATCCGGTACGCTTTTTTCCAACTCATCCATAAAACGCGTTTCGACTGAACGTTCCATGTTGTTGAAAATATCGGCGATCAATTCATGGCTGTCGCGGCGTTGTGTTCTGGCGAGGTTGGTCATGAATTCCTGACGCAATGTGCGCTCGACTTCATCCAGAATGTCTTTCTGAACGGCTTCCATACGCAACATGCGGTGAATAACCTCAAGCGCGAAATTCTCTGGCAACAGGCCGAGGACACGCGCGGCGTGGTCGGTTTGTACTTTCGACAAAACAACAGATACGGTTTGCGGGTATTCTTTCTGCAGGAAGGTCGCGAGGATTTCCTCGTTCACATTCCCCAGCTTTTCCCACATGGTCCGACCCGCAGGACCGCGGATCTCTTCCATGATGTTTTCGATTTTGTCGCCGGAAAGTCCGGCTTTCGCAAGCAATCTCTCCGTGCTGTCCTGTGTACCGATCAGCGCGTTGGTCGAAGTCATTTGCTCGGCGAAATCAACAAAAAGGCGTTCAACAACGTGCGGGCTAATCTTTCCCAGATTAGCCATTGTTTGCGACAGCTCCATGATCTCGTCTTCATCCATTTGGCTGAAGATCTTGGCTGTCTGCTCTTCGGGCAGGGATAGCAGCAAAATTGCCGCCTTTTCCGGTCCGGTCAGTGTTCTATAATCCTCGCGTACGCGCATTACAAACCTATCAATTCAAAACCTTATACTTTACACGCAGTGTGACCGCATTAGCTGTTATCTTGAGTCATCCAGCTGCGGATAACGGAAACAGTTTCTTGCGGGTAATTCTCTATAATCTCTTCGACCTTACGGATGGAAGATGACTTAACCTTGCCGTCGACACCTTGAATGTCGATCAGGCTTTCCTCTTCCTCTGGTTCTTCTGCACCTGCGCCGTCCATCGCGCTGGGGCCTTCAAGGGCCGGACTGGCGGGGCGCATAGTCAGTAGGTCGGCTTCCAGTTCGTCCAGCGGCTCTTTATCGTCGGTCGCCAGCAAGCGGGAGACCATTGGCTGTAGAACCAGCAGAACAACCAGAATAATCATGATACCGACAAGAAGTACTTCAGCCGCGCTGATCAGATCTGATTTATCAAAGCCGAACAGCATCGAGTCGTCGACAAATTCTTCGTTCGTGTCGATCTCTGCGAATTGCAGGTTTTTAACGGTGATGACGTCGCCGCGGTTAGCGTCGTAGCCGGCGGCACTGCGGACCAACTCTTCAATCTGTTCCAGCTCATCAGCAGGACGTTCCTGATAGGTGC
The DNA here is from genome assembly GCA_030432025.1 of Alphaproteobacteria bacterium. Classification (GTDB taxonomy): domain Bacteria; phylum Pseudomonadota; class Alphaproteobacteria; order Micavibrionales; family Micavibrionaceae; genus TMED27. The sequence continues at coordinate 228,408 of JAUIIA010000001.1, read as the reverse complement.
GGTCACCTTCTTCGGTGGTTGTGTATGTGCCGTCAATCAATACGGCGATGGACAGGCGGTCAACTTCACCAACTTCACTGATGATGTTACGAACAGTGCGGCTGATCTCAAAGTTTGTGACTTCTTCTATACGGTTGCTTTCTTCCGTTGGTGACGTGTCATTTAGCAAGTCACCACCGACGGCAGGCAAGTTGTTTTGTACGCTGACATCATCGCTCAGCGGTTCACGCTCTGTCGAGCTTTCTTCCGTTACCTGAGATGAGCGGACAACCTGACCTTCAGGGTCGAATAATTCTTCGTTCGTGCTGATGCGGTTGAAGTTCATCTCCGCAGTTACGATCGCACGGACCTTGCCGAAGCCGACAACCCGGCTGACCTGGTCTTCGATTTTTTGTGTCAGGCGGGATTCAAAATTGCGGCGCATCTCGTCTGCTTTAGCTGCGCCTGCACTGGCATCATCCTGTTCGGTGCCGCCGCGGGCCAGCAGGTTACCGTTGCTGTCGATGATTGTTACATTCGCCGCCTTCAAGTCGGGAACTGCGGAGGAAACAAGGGATTGAACTGCGCGGATTTGTTCACGTTCCAGATTGGCACCCGGGCGCACGCCCAGATAAACGCTGGCACTGGACTCGCGGTTATCACGACTGAACAATTCACGCTGTGGCAATACGATGTGAACGCGGGCGCTGCGCACTTCGCTCAAGGCGCTAATCGTTCTTGCGAGTTCGCCTTCAAGAGCGCGTACCTGATTGATGTTCTGGACAAAGTTGGTGGTGCCGAAACCTGACTGCTCATCAAATATCTCATAGCCCATAGAGCCGCCATTCGGCAGACCGGCCTCCGCGAGTAGGAGGCGGGCACGACCGACCTGATCTTCGGGAACCATAATACGGGAACCGTCAGCGGAAACGTCATAGCGTATGGTGTTTTCTTCAAGCTTGGCGGCGATGGCGCCGGAGTCGACGGAAGACAGCTCATTATAGAGAAGCTTCATTTGCGGGGTGGAAACACGCAGGGAGACGAAAATGAAAAACATGACCAGCCCGACAAGTATTGCGGCCATGACAGCCAATCTTGCTGGGCCAAGCTGTTTGAGTGTTTCTGCAAAACTATTCACTGCGTTCCGACCTGTATCTCTTTATGTCATTTAAGGACATGGTGTCCTTGCTTTGGTACTTTATTGGATTAGAGCCCCGTTGAGGGTCGGGGTAATCTCTTTTATTAAACCCGATTTTTCGAATCGGGTAAATCCTATCCTTTAATTATAGAGGGTTTTGCTGTTTTTTTCCATCTATCTGTTGTTTGGGCGCTTTTGATGGTTTTTCGGGTGCTTGGCGTCAGGGTGATTGTTGCGGGTAGTGGACATAATATTTTAAAAAAAGTGTTTATATACAGTGTGTTGGGTTTTTGTGTGTGGGGGCAAAATGATGCTTTTTTGTTGACTTTTGCATCTTTTCGCGCTAATATGATAATAGGGTAGTATACCTAGATTTTTAATTAACTTTGGGAATTCAGGTAGTTAGGATAACGAAAGATGTCTGGAATAGTAAGTACAGTTCCAAATTCTCAACAAGCTGTAGCTGCGCTGCAGCAAGGTCAGCTTGTCCAGCAGAATAATGTCGAGGCTCAGGAATTAACAAGACCTGAGGCTCCTGTTGCGCCTTTTATCAGCCCTTACATTGCGTTTGATGTGAATTTCGACACGGCAGTGCTCCAAATTCGCGACTCCAATACGGGCGATGTTTTGCGTCAAATTCCAACTGAGAGATCGTTGGAGTTGCGCCAGATTGTTCAAAGGCGTCAAAACGCGCCGGATCCTGTTCAGGCACTGCAACAAGATGCGCCGACAGCGGATGCAAGTGCCGAAGTGGCGCGATCCCAGCAGCCGGTCAATAATGTTTCGTTCGAGGCGAGTGTGGTCGCTGCACAAGCGGCATCACCGGATAGCCCGACATCAACAGCCGGAAGTACGCAAGTGGCCATAGCAGCCCTTAGTGCGGGTGCGCAATCAGGGCAGAGTGCTGCGTCTGCTGTTAACGTTACGGCTTAAAATTTAAAGATAAATTATTCTTGAGAGGCGTCTTCGGGCGCCTTTTGTTTTGTCATTAATCCGGCGGCGATTTCACGGTTGATGTTGACCAATACGTCCAGCTTGTGTTTTTCGGGTGCGGCCATAATGTCAACTTCCCGCTTAAATATGAAATTCGCAAGGTTGATAATGTTGCTGCGTAAATCGTTGGGCCGGTTGTTTTCTGGGTTCTCGAGGGCGGTGTCGTAAAACACCATCCAGACTTGTCGGTTATAACGCAACGTGGTTTCCAGTACTTCGTGATTTACGTTGTCCCAGTCCTCTTGGATATCCGATATCATCTTCGCAGCTTTCAGCAGGATGCGTCCTTCCAGTTGTCGCTGGTCGGTATCGGTCTTCTGCGCGTCGCCATAGGCGCTCGCGGCCTGTGCGTAAGGGTTATTCTGCGGCGGATGTGGCATGTTCTAAAAGTTCTCTTTCGTGTTCGATGAGCTGTTTGGCCAGTTTGAGCGCCTTGTAGTAGTTGCCGCTGATGATCTCGTCATTAATCTGCATGAAGAAGATCGTGGATGTGGGGGAGGCTTTTTGTACCTCGGAGAGCAGCGTAAAATATTTGCTGTGATAATCTTCCGGCGTGCGCGAGAGGTACATGCACTGTACGAGGAAGTAGATGCGCTTACACGGCGTATCTGCCTCATGTTCTTGTACGATGTCTTTTTCACGGATGATGGGGGAGTCGCCGGCGATGTGTAGGCGTGTTCTCTGGCTGTCATTGGTTATAACAGCTTCGCCAATCAGTAGTTTTTCACCGGGTTTTAAATCGATTACGAGAGCCATGGAATTCTTCCTTTCTTGCGCATAAAAGCTGCGCGGCATTCTGCCTATTGCTTATCTATTATTATAACAAATTGCCCCTTATAAAAAAATGGGAATCTTTTGCCTACGCCGCAGGGTAAGGTGTTGCGGGGCTTACGGTAACAGCACAAAAAATAAAAGCCCCGGATTCTCCGGGGCTTTTTGTAAATCGGGCAATGCCCTTAATTTTGTAAGTATTAGAACAATGCAAGCACTGACTGTTGTGACTGTGCCGCCAGAGACAGGGATGTAACACCCAACTGCTGTCTGGTCTGCAGAGCGAGGAGGTTTGCACCTTCTTCGTTCTGGTCGGCAACGACAAGGTCGTCTGCACCGGCCTGCAATGTGTTGATTGTGCTTTCTGTGAAGTCACGACGTGTCTGGATGATCGATAGATCGTTAGACAGTGTCGTACCGAATGCTCGGATAGACTCTAGAGCGCTACGAACCTGGTCAGCTGTTGCGTCAACAACACCTGCACTGGAGAAGTTAGTTTCTCCGAGGCCTAGGCCGTTGGATGTGAAGTTCACACCTTCGGTAACGAGGCTGCTTGAACGGTCTTCGTTGAAGAACGTTGTCAGATCATCACCATTCAGGAGGTTCACACCACGGTAGTTCGCGTCAACAACGATACGGTCGATCTGGTTGCGGACTTCATTGTAGTCCACGGCCAGGTCTTCCAGTTCGCTGATGCTTGTGCTGAAAGCGTAGATACGGCTTTGTGGGTTACCTGCACCAATCGCACCCAGAGGGTCGAAGTTCGCAGATTCGTCACCGAAGCCAATGTTGAATGTTGATGCGCCTGCCGCGTTCACAGTCAATGCGATATTGTCTGTTTCACCGGAGATTGCTTCAATTGTGATTTGACCGTTTTGTTGGTCAAAGCTCGCTTCAACAAGTGTGTTGATGGACGTGTCGGAGTTGATCGTGTCGATCAAGTCTTGGAATGATGTTGTTGCACTGACTGTAAATGTTACAGCTGTACCACCATTCACGGAGATGTCGATCGTGTCGTTGGCTGCAAGGCCGTCAACAACAGTTGCTCCGTCAACATCTTGATATGTGCCTGTGATCAAGTCACCAGCTTCAATTAAGTCGCCGTTGGCTTCGTAGATGCCGCGGGATGTGATGGAGTTACCTGCAATGATTGTAGCGGAGGCTACTGTGTTACCTGCACCGTCAACTTCGTCAGCGAAGAAGTCACCAAGACCTAGATCTTGGAAGCCTGCCAATGTTGTGGCCTGCACCGCTGTGTTGTCTTCGATACGGAATGAGCGACCGTCAACACTTGCGATGTCGAGGAAGCCGTCAGTGGTTACCTGTGCGGTAATTTCACCATCTTGGTTGTCAGCGAAAGCGTTGTTGATTTGTGCTGCCAAAGATTCAGCTGTGTCACCAGCGTTGATTGTGATGGTTTCCGTGATTGATAAGCCGTCGTCACCAACTGTGGTGATGTCGAACTGTGCGCCGGCTGTGATGTTAGCTAGATCTGTAGGAAGATCTGTCAGGTCGCTCAAGTCGGTGACACCCAATGCACGGGCTTCACCTTCGGAAGCGGCCAAAACATCACGTGCGGATTGCACGATAGAATCGGCTTGTTCAAACAAGCTTGTCAAAGCAGTTACACCGGAGTTGGCTTCTTCGACTGTTCTGATGGACTGTGAAATGCCATCGAGAAGACGAGAGAGGTCACCTGCGCGGTTGTTCAAGCTTTGAGCTGAGAAAAAGTTTTGTGGGTTATCAAGTGCTGAATTCACTTTCAAGCCAGTGGCGAGCCGCAACTGAGTCGAGTCAATGAGACGTTGTGTATTCTGCAATGAAAGTAAGTTACTCCGCAGAGCTGCGGTAAGTACTACATCGGAAGACATAATATTCTCCTTTCCTAGGGTTTAGTGTATGCATCCTGCAATCGCCCAATACTTGGGCTCACCTTTTAATAATATAACATAAAGATGAATGTAGTGTTAATGCTAATTCACCTTTAGTCACATTATAAAAGCTCGTTATGATCATCGATCAAATCCTTTAAAATAGTTGTATTACAGAGGCTTGCGACACAGCCGCCAACCCCAGTGCTGTTGTTCCTAATGCTTGCCGTGTTTGCGCTGCAAGAAGTTTTGCGCCTTCGCTGTTCTGATCGGCGACAATTAAGTCGTCAGAACCGGCTTTAAGTGTGTTGATTGTTTCGCGCGTGAAATCCTCGCGCGAAGACAGGATTCCGAGATTTGATGTGAGTGTTGTCACATATTCCCGAACTTCTGCGTGTGCGTCTCTTAATTGCTCGAGAATTTCGTCAATATCGTCAATATCGTTGAAGTTGAAGTTTGTGATGCCAAGCGCGTTTGTTCTCAGGTCACGTCCTCTTGTAACCAGCGTGCTGCTTCGGTCTTCGTTGAAGTTTGTTGTCAGGTCTTCGCCGGTAAGCAGGTTGATGCCGCGATACTGGGCATCAATAGCGAGGCGGTCGATTTGATCCAAAACACTGTCGAATTGTTTGTTGAAGTAACGCGTGCTGGTGGAGGCGTTGAGCGATGACGCGTGGTTAAGGAGTTCAGTCTCCGGTAAGGCGCGGTTATATATTGCGACATCCGAGATGCGGCCATCGAAGAAAAAGCCTGGCCCGTTGGCTTCACCGTCGTGGAATTGCACACCATCGTCTGCGGCGCCAATGCCGATGTTTCCGCTGTGGGATGGGAATGTGCCTTCCGATGTAATGCCGACGGGGCCGCCCATGCTGACACCATCCAGAAATCCCTCAAATGTGTCACCTGGTCCGTCGAATACAAACGCGACATGGTAGGTTTGTCCGGCAACGATGGGCGCGCTGATGTCGAGATCGGCAAAGCGTTGTCCGCCTTGGTCATCCTCGGCGGTTACGCGTACGAGGCCGTTGTCGATATAGATCGTGAAGCCGTTTACGCCTGCGCCTTCCTCATACAAAACCTGTCGTCCTGTGGTGTCGTCGGCGTTAAACACCAGCTCTACTGTACGAAAGGGGGTCGTTGTAGTGTTGATGTGGGCCGCGTCACTTACTCTGATACGGTCATTATTGCCGTCAAAGTTTACGCTTGTGCCGCCGCCGTTGGAGTATAGCGCAGTAGCACCGTATGTGGGGCCACCAAAGTTGGTGGTGTTTACTGGGGCTCCTGCGTTAAAGCCGGAATCTCCGGCGCTTCCGCCCGCTTCGTTTAGTCGGAAATAGCTGTCTGGGGTACCGGCCAGGATTTGGCTGGAGAGAGACGGGGGAGTGATGTTGACGGTTTTTTCTACGAGGTTGGGGTCCGTTTGGCCCGAAGTGATTAAATCTTTGGATGTCTGGGCGACAATTTCTGCCTGATCTATAAGGTTTCCAATGGCTTCTGCGCCTGCTAAGGCCTCTTCGATTGTGCGTAAATTTTGCCCTACACCATCGAGTAGACGCGATAAGTCAGAGGCTCTGTCGTTGAGGGCTTGTGCGGAAAAGAAATTTTGTGGTTGGTCCAAGGCAGAATTGACGTCCTTGCCCGAGGCAAGACGTTCGGTAATGGTATCGATTGTGCTTTGTGTCCTTTGCAAGCTAAGCAGAGTACTCCGCAAAGCCGAGGTCAGGACAATATCGCTAACCATAAGTGCGCCTTCTAAAATCCTTTTAGCAAACGCTTTTTGCTAATTTTATTACGTGAGTGTCAAAATTCTTAGACACTATTTCCTATGATTACAGTAGCATGATTAAGTTAACAAATTCTGATAAAATTCTTAAGAAATTGAACTTTTTGCACAAAACAGAAAAAACGCCGTCCTGGCGTTTTTTGCGTCTTGGGAAAGAAGAGGGGCGCACCGAGCTGTTGGGTTCCCGGTTAGGGTGGGTAAGGGCATTGCCCGATGCGCCCGAACTACAAGTCGAAGCCTCTCGATTCTGGATTAGCTTCCGTCTGCAGTTATGAATCCCTCAGTTTCGGGGTTAGGATGGTGCGGGTAGCTACCCGAGAACCATGGGATCCAATTCTGTTTTATTTACTCCTATCGGAGGCTGAGCAGATCCTGTGTCATCTGGTCAACTGTGTTAATCAGTCGCGTACCTGCACCGAACGCGCGCTGGGAAACGATCAATCGTGCAAATTCATCGGCCAGATCCACGTTGGAGGCTTCCAGTGAGGATGGTTCGATAAATCCGGCACCGCCTTGACCCGGTAAGCGCAGGTTTTCTTCACCTGACGCGTCGGATTCAGAGAACGCCGTACCTGATCTTTCCGTTAACCCGTTCGGGTTCGCGAAGGTGATCAGAGGGATCTGGTAAAGGTCAGCCGAAGCACCGTTCGAGAAACGGGCGACGATACGGCCGTCTGCGGTGATGTCCACGCCTGTTCTCAAGCCAAGCTCGGCACCGTTCTGGTCGGTAAAGATGACGTTGAAGTCACCGGCGAACTGACTGAAACGCTCGATATCAATATCGATGTTCTGCGGTTCGGAACCGTTACCGAAATCAATCTGTGAAAGGTTGATGTCGATATTGCCGTCCGTATCGGGAATGGCGTTCAGGGAGCCGTCACCGTTGAAGTTCAGCAAGCCGCGGCTTTCAATTGTGCCGTCCGGTGTGAGAATATCAACCTGATACCAACCACGGGAGTTGTACTGGTTGTCTCCGGGCAGGAATTGGAAAGCCGGATATTCACCAGTGCTGTATGGCGGCGAGTCAGTCGGGTCACCGTTATTGTAGGTCTGGCCGGATGCGGCGGGAGCCGTCAGGTCAGTTGTGTTCTGTGTGCCTGCTGGTAAGCCTAGTGCCGTCAATGCTGAGCCGCCACCGACATCCGCCAGTGTTACCGCTTCGGGTGCACCGGCGTTGGTGAAGTCGTCACGCTGGATGACCAGCTCGTTATCGTTGCCGAGGAAGGCACTGATACCTGTAAAGTTGGCGTTAATGTCATCAATGATGTCCTGAACGGTTGTCACCGTAACATCACCACCGGACGCGGTGTTGATATCATAAGTTCTGACGACGCCAGTACCTGTTGGTGCACCTTCGTCAGTCAGTGTGAACTGGTCACCGTCGGTCAGGCCGAGGTCGTTGACAAGGTTGTCTGTCGCATTCAGGTCGCTACGCGTACCGGCTGCAGTTGCTTGCGGCCCGTATGTTTTGCGGAACTGGAATGTCATGACTTGAGGCTCACCCAGACTGTCATAGACTGTTAAGCCACGAGTGAAGTCGGCAGGTCCTGTGTCCGCATTAGCCAGTGTGTTGTCCACAATTGTGGAATCGAGGTTGAATGCGAGCTCCGCACTGGATGTCGGGCGTGTCAGTCCGCCAAGGAACTGCACATCAGCAGGAACCAGAGATGACAAGTCACCTTGGTTAGCCGGCAGGTTGCCGTCAGCATCAATCGGGAAAGCGTAAAGCACGAAGCCTGCCGCGTTTCTCAAAAGGCCTTGCGCATCTTCGCGGAATTGTCCTGCACGTGTGTAGAGGAATTCCGTATCGGTATCCACACCGTCGCGAACCGCGAAGAAACCGTTACCGGAAACCGCCGCATCTGTCGTTGAGGCTGTTTGCTGTAACGCACCTTGCTGGGATACGCGCTGTAGACGGTTAACTGTCACCGTACCGGGTGAGTAGGCCGATGTACCGCCTTGTGCTGTAACCAAACTCTGGAACGCTGCTTCCGAGCGCTTAAAGCCTGTGGTCGTAATGTTGGCGATGTTGTTCGAGATAATCGCAGTGTTTTGCGATTGTCCGAACAGCGCCGATACGCCTGTAAAAAGTGATCCAAAAAGTCCCATTGCTTTCTCCTTTTTTAAAAAGTTTAAGTTCTGTGTAATTGGGCTGCGTTAAAGTTAAAAATCATCGTTTTCTCCTTATCCAAATCCGATAATTTCATCGATTGAAATGGATGTTCTGTCTCCGATGTTGACGTAAATCTTGCCGGATTGTGATTCGACTTCAGTCACGATGCCTTCGTTAAGAGGGGTGACTGCTATGCTGTTGAGATCATCGTCACGGGCGCTGACTTCATAGCGGTACGAGCCTGAAGGGGCTTGCGCGCCTGTAGACATTGTGCCGTCCCACAAGTAATTGCGTTCTCCGCTAGTCGCGTTGCTTATGTCATCGCGGAAGACCTGTTGGCCGGCAGAGTTGTATACGCGAAGTGTAAGCGTATCCGCTTCTTTAGGAAGGTCGTATCCAAGAGGGATCGGGTCAGTGGATGTCTCGTCCACATTAAATTGAGTGGAGGCGAATTTGACGGTACGGCCGATATATTCAAAGGCTTCCGTCAGAGATGTGTTTAGTCCGGAATTCGGGTCTGAAACATTGAGGACATTGCCGAGTGATACTGCGCGTTCGCCAACGATCAGGAACAGTGAGCCATTTTGTGACTCTACGCCGGTAACGCGGCCGGTCACAATTGTTGTGCCGCCAACGCCTTCGCCGTCAGCCCCAAGGGCGTCGATGCGAACCGAATATGTGCCCGGATCAACAGGGTTGCCGAATTCGTCAGTGCCGTCCCATACAAATTCCTGTGCTCCCGCTGATGTAGAGCCCACGGTTTCGAATACGGTGACGCCTTCCTCGTTAACAATGCTGATCTGGTTATCGACAGCTTGTCCGTCGAGGGCATAGTTAATCGTGATCGGTGTCTGACCATCAGAATAAAAGTCACTGCCGACATAGCTGATATCTTTTCCGACATATCCCAGTGAAGAGCCAAGTGAGTTACCTAGTTGCAGTGACACGAGGTCATCAAGCTTCTGGTTGGTGTTGATCTGTTGCTCAACGCCCGTAAATGCAACGAGCTGATTTGTCATCTCGTTTGTATCCAGCGGGTCCAGCGGGTCCTGGTTTTGTAGTTGCACGGTCAGGAGCGTCAGGAACTGCGAAAAGTCTTCAGCCAAAGAGGCTGTCGATGCTGCAGTTTGCTGCTGATCGCTCAAAACGCCTGTGAATGTTACATCCGATACCATCGGTTTTCTCCTTTATCCTTTAAGCCCAGATGTCATAGCGGGTCATCCCGGTTTCGGGGTCCACGTGCCATGTCATCGTGCTTTCAATTATTTCTTCTTCGGCTTGCTCGCCGCCGGCGCCTGTGCCGCCTTTATCGTGGCCGCCGCCGCGCTGGTTGCCGTCATCAAAGTCAAAGCCTTGCTCGGCCAACTCGAACGAAACACCGCCATCAGTAACATCAAGGCCTGTCTCGCTTAGCATGCGGTTCAATGCGTCTGCATCACGTTGCAGCATCAAATAAGTTTCCGGCTTTTCAACCGTAATGATCGCCTTGAGTGTCTTTTCCTTGCCGAAGCTGAGCTTCGCATTCAGCTTGCCCAGCTCGGGCGGGTCGAGGCGGATGGTGATGTCTTTGTTCTGACCGTCTACGGCACCTTTCTGGATGGTGACTGCAACCATTTGTGCGGCCGGATGCGGGCTTGTTGCTGCTTGGGCCTGTGTTACGGCGCTGGTCAAAATTCCTGTCGACAGGGCGGTGCTGGCGCTTAAGTTAACGGCATATTGGTCCGCAACACCGTTAACGAAATCGAGGCCGGCCAATAATGGGTTGCTCAAGTCAAATACGCCATTTTGCAGGAAGCCGAGGTTTGGTGTTGGTGTGCCTTGGGCCTGCGTTGGCAGTGTTTTGCCGTTCGGCAATTCTGCGTCTCCGTCTGTTCCGTTCGCGGCAAAGCCGAGTTGTTGTTTGATGGCGTCAAATACGCTCTGGTAGGTTTCGCCGCTCGCGGCTGTTTCGGAGCTAACCCCGACCGTTAGCGCGTTTAGTTTAGCGGCGAATGAATTGTCATTGCTTACGCGGCTGTTGTTATTGCGCGCAGCAAGGATTGCAATCGCGTTGAGCAGGGCAGGGTCATCCTGCGGTAGCTCTTCCAGCTTGGTGTCCGTTTTCACGATCTGGATCAGTGCGGATGAAATCTTCTCCAGAATACTGCTCAGCATTTCGGGGTCCGAAATTTCACCCGTTTCGATAGCGGTGAGTTCTTCAACTGTCAGGTTGGCTTCAAGCGCAAGCTCTTCGTTGCTTTCCAGCATCGCTTTGAATTCGTGGCGGGCTTTGGCAAAGTCGGCAAGTTTCATGTCCTCAAGCTCTTTGGCTTGGTCGATCAGGAATTGCTCCAGTGTGAGTTCTGTGCCGCCTGCGTTTTGCTCATCAACTGTAATAACACCATCGGTTAAGGGTTTGAGGATGTTGTCGAAAGCGACCTGATTGAGTTGCAGTGTCTGCGCCAATGCTTCCGCATCGGAGATACCTGTGCTTTCGATAAACTGGTTTACCTGTTCTTCGATTTCTGGGTTGGCTGCGAGCAGGGCGACAAGGTCAAGACCTTCACCGTCTTCTCCTTGCTCCTCGTTAAGTTTAGCTTCGACAAGGTCCAGAAAGCTGATGTCACCAAACAGTTCGGCATCCAGGCTTTTGCCAATAGCGGCTTTGCCGTGCGCGGTTGTCGCCGGGCCGGAAAATGCCTGTAAGGTGTATAGGTTCTCAATACTCATGTCGGTTTCCTGTTCTTGTTACCTGTATCCGTTAGGCTGTCTCGCTTACGCCGATGGATACGCGTTTTTTATCGTTCGCATTCAGGCGGCCTGAATCACCGTATGAAAATGCGTTTTGTTTGTTCACGGCATCTTTCGCGACCTTTTGTACGGTTTCGCCCAGACGCTCCATGGTCTTTTGCATTTGCTTTAGTGCGCTTTGGTTCTTCACGGAAAGCTCCGCGAAGTCGTTTTGCATGCGCTCAATCTGACGTTTCAAATTAGCGTCCGCGTTACGCATTTCTGCCTTGCGGCGGATGATGTCTTCGACTCCTGCACGGTATGCATTCGTTGCCTGCAGCTTGTCTTCCTGTACGGCCAGAAATCCTTTTGCGTCAAAACGCTCCAGTGCTTCCGTTTCGTTTTCGTAAACACCGCGCATGTGATCGATCATGTCCATCATTTCCTGCATCGCCTTATTCGGGTCCGCATTCAGGATGGTCACTGTATGTGCGCTTTCGATTGTTTGTCTGTTCTCTTGTTGCATGTCACACCTTTCCTAGTTGTTCTGTGTTTGCTCGTTTTCGTTCACGGCTTCCTGTTTTTCCGGATATTTAACGTGAACGGTTTGCCCGATTTCTTGTGCGGCGAGCAATGAGCTTTGTGTTCGGGCTTTTGCATTGTTGTAAAGCTGCTCTGCGGACGCGTTGTTAGTGTGCGCACGCTCGCCTAACTCGTTTTGTAGTTTTTCAAGACGACCGATCAGGGCTTTGTCGACACCGCGGAATTCTTCGATACGGTCTCTGAACTCTTCACAAGCCTGAATATATTGTTCGGCCAAACCTGTTTTTTCATCCTGCAGGATCGCCAGTGCCATCATGTCGTCATGTGCGATCGCCGAAGCTTCGCGGTCGGCCATAAGGCACAGGCTTTTTGTAAGGCGGATCAGGGTGTTGATTGCCTGTGTTGAGTCTTCGGGCAAGATTGCTTTTGCCAGTTCTTCGGTGTGTGTATCGGTCTTATTCGTCATGGGTCGCACCTCCTAAAGTGTCTTGATCAAGTGTTTCTAAATTCTGGTCTTCAGCCGGAGTATCAAACGCCGTTTCTTCGGCGCTGTCTGCTTCGGCTTGCATTTCAATCATCTGATCACGGACATGATCAGCAAGGCCGATACCACCTGTCTGCGCCAGAATGTTTCCGTATTCCTGCAGCATCATGCCTTGGAAAATTTCTTCGCCTTTACCGCCGCCGAACGGGGCTTCCAGCTCCGTGCCTGCAAACATCGGCTTGAGCATCTCGGAGATGAACACGGCCTCGAATTCACGGGCGGTCTCGGTAACTTTCTCCAGCTCCTTTGTCTTCTGAGCATCTTTCAGCGATTTGGCGGCTTTGCTTGTGTCGCTCTGGCCGACTTGCAAAAGGGCGAGGGTTGTATCGGGAGATAACGGTCCGCTCATCACAGCACCTCTATGTCTGCCTGCAGAGCGCCTGCGGCCTTGATGGCTTGGATGATGGTAATGATATCGCGTGGCTGCATGCCCAGACGGTTAAGGCCTGTCACAAGGTCTTGCAGCGTTACGCCGGTCTCGAGTAATGCGAGCTTAACGTCATCGCCATTATTAACTTCCAGATCAGTACGCGGAACGACCACGGTCTCGCCGCCTTCGGCAAACGGATTGGCTTGGCTGACTTGCGGTGTTTCGGTAATGCGCACTGTCAGGTTGGCTTGCGCGATGGCCACGTCGCTGATTTTTACATCTGCACCCATCACGATGACGCCTGAACGCTCGCTGATTACGACACGCGCGGGTTGGTCGGGCTGGATGGGCAGTTGTTCGATATCGGTAATCAGGTCGACAATCGTGCCGTCATAATTACTCGGGCGGCGCAATACAACGCTGGCGGAATTCTCGGCCTTGGAAATGCTGGAGGACGTGAAACCGTTGATTGCTTGTTCAATACGGCGTGCCGTTGTGAAGTCCGGGTTCTTCAAGGCCAGACGAACGCTTTGCAATTCTTCGAGTTTGAAGTTGATCTCGCGCTCTACGATGGCACCTTCGGCAATACGGCCGGCTGTCGGCGTATTCTGGGTCAGGTTTGCGGCATCACCCTGAATGGTGAAACCGGAAATGCTGATCGGGCCTTGTGCTACGGCATAAACTTCACCGTCAGCCGCGAGAAGCGGGGTAACAAGTAAAGTGCCGCCACGTAGCGATGTCGCATCACCCAATGAAGAAATAGCGACATCAATGCGGGAACCCTGATTGCTGAATGGTGGCAATGTTGCCGTCACCATCACGGCGGCCACATTCGCAGTATTCAAATTCTGATCACGGACGCTGACACCGAGGCGCTCCAGCATCGCGTTTAAGCTTTGGTCGGTAAATGGCGAGTTACCTAAGGAGTCGCCTGTGCCGTTCAAACCGACGACAAGACCGTAACCGACCAATTGGTTGTCTCTCACACCTTCTATATCGACGATGTCCTTGATCCGGGATGTTTTGGCGTGGGCACTCCACACCATCGCGATGCTGAAGATCGCAAAGACGAAGACGGCAAAAATTGCATGGCGCACGCCGAATATCGAGCGGGCTTTTACTTCGCCAAAGCGTATGTTGTTGTTTATAATAGCTTTATCGAGCATTTTGCTTTCAAACCATTTTTAAAAATTAAACTGTTCGGTAATACCTATGCGAACCCCATGCCAGTTTCCTGACGGGCAAACGCCCTATATCAGTAAAAGGGAATGCAAGGGCTGGGCCGGAATGGCGGCGGTTTTAGGCAAAAATTGTGCAGGCAGGCAAATCTTACCCATTGCACACAAAAGGGATATGGCTTTAGCGTATTTAAAAAACGCGCTATAATGAACGGTATAAGGAAACGATATTTATGAAAGTATCAGGTCCGGGCAAAACCCAAGGCCCGTCAAAGTCAGACAAGAAAAAGAAAACCGACGGCAGTAGTGCCAACTTCGGTGATTTCGTTACTGGTGGTGCGGAAAAAGCAGCCTCGACACAAAGTGCGCAGAGCATCGCGAGTGTTGATGCCTTGCTGGCGGTTCAGGCTGCGGAAGATCCGATGGCGGGTGCTGCTAAAAAACGCATGCGCCACCGTTCAAACAAAATCCTTGATGAGCTGGAAAAAATCCGCATGGCGATGCTTGGCGGAACGCTCACGATCGGTCACATGGTTGATATCGCCGATGTCGTTGCATCTCACCGTGAAAAGATCATGGATCCCTCATTAACCGCGATTATGGATGAGATTGATTTACGTGCGCAGGTCGAGCTGGCGAAAATGCGGGTGGCCCTTGATTCTCGTAAGTCCGATGATCAAAAATCGCAAAACGCCTAGAATTCATTGGGAAGCATCATCATAATATTTCCTCCAAACACACAGTTTTGCTTGTCAGGTTTAAAAAACCTGCATATATTTCTGTGCCTTAAAGGTTTAATCTTCATAAATACAAAAATGGGGAAACACAGATGAGTTCAACGAGTAGCGTAATTGTTCCGCAGGATTATGATCCCGAAAAAGACAAGGGTGACTTCATGAACCCGGTCATGCTGGAATATTTCCGTCAGGCCCTGATTGCTTGGCGTAACGACCTGCTGAGAGAATCTCAGGAAACCATTGCGAAGACGCTACAGGGGACAGAGCTTCAGAAACCTGACCTGACTGACCGTGCGTCTGAAGAAACCGACCATGCGCTGGAACTACGCACACGTGACCGCGAGCGTAAGCTGATCTCCAAGATCAACGGCACGCTGGAAAAAATCGATGACGGCGAATATGGCTATTGCGAGGAAACAGGTGAACCTATTTCCATCCCACGCCTTAAAGCACGTCCGATTGCGACTCTGTCGTTGGAGGCGCAAGAACGTCACGAACGCATGGAAAAAACCCAACGCGACGATTAATCGCGAAAAGTTTGTACGCGCGACGATATTGGCGACGCGATTTCCCTTACAGAAAATCAGTAATTGATGCTTGCGGTGTCGCCAGCGTGCTGAACTGTATCTGCTGGCGCACGCGCGCGGCTAAAAACTCCGCACCCGCTCTGTTTTGATCATCAATCACAAGGTCGTCACCCCCGGCAAGTAAGGTATTTATGGTTTGACGAGTAAAGTCTTGCCGGGTTTGTAAAACATTTAAATCTGTGGCTACTGTGGCGGCGTAGCGACGTAAAGTCAGTTGTGCTTCGCGTACTTGGGACAGCTTTGTCTGTACAGCCTCCAGGGAATTGAAGTCTTCGCGCTGCAATCCTAGTCCCCGAGATGTCGCATCAATTGCTTCTGTGACCAGATTACTGCTGCCGTCTTCATTGAAAAGCGTTGTCAGGTCTTCGTTACGTAAGATATTGATGCCGCGGTAATCCGCATCCGCGACGAGGTCGTCCAGCTGGTTCAGTATGGTTTCGTAGCCTTCCTGTAAGCCGGGAGGGCTGACCAGAGCATTGTTCGGCTCGCCTTCGCGCAGAATTATATTGCTGAAAACCGATGTTCCTGTGGGGTTGCTGTCATCGTCATTGATAAAGGCGAGGTGGCTAAAAGTCCCTGTAAAGAACGTGCCGACGGGGATTTCGACATGAACCACACCCGGCCCTGTATATTGGAAGGTTGCGGTCGGGGCTGCGTAATTGAGACCGCTCAGTTGCGTGCCGTTCAGGAAGAAACGGTTGTTATCATTGCCGAAATTGCTGTCATTCTCAAAACCTATGGCGGAGATTTCGGGCGTTATTACCCCTTCGTAATCGAATTCCAGTACGGTTTCGGCGGTAACTGTGTAGTTCAGTGCCAGCCGCTTCCACAAATTTCCGCTAATTGTAAACTCGGTGCCACCGTTCGCTACCGCCACGGGGCCGCCGCTATCTTGTCCCCCGGCGTAGTTGATGAAATCTGCAGCTGCAGCTGTGATTTCGGTGACGTTTGTCGGCTCGCCAAGCGGTTCGGGGACGATCTCTCCAGCTTGATATTTTTCTTCAATATCAACGAGATAGGATTCAGCGACGTCAAGTATGCCCAGTGCGGAGTCCAGCCCTGTATCGGCTTCTTGCAAAGTGCGGATGCTTTGGCCAATTCCATCGAGGCGGCGCGAAATATCGGCTGCGCGAAAGTTTAACGCCTGTGACGAAAAGAAATTTTGAGGATTATCGATGGCGGAATTGACCTTGAGGCCTGACGCAAGACGCTTGGAAACATCGTCTACAAGCCGCGCTGTAGAACGGATAGCAGTCAACTGCCGTTGCTGCACGGGGTTCAATATACTATTGACACTACTAACCATAAATCCTTTATCGTCAGCATCATCCTAGCACAAAATCGTTAAAAAAAAGCGATGATCCTCGCAAAATGCAAATCTATTAAGCGTCGTTGATAAGGCGCTGTTATCCTTAGTGTAAGCCGCCAGCACCGCCGCCTTGGGGGCCGCTTTCCGTCGTGAATGCCTCGTGTTCGGCTATCATGTCCTGAAGTTCTGCGCCTGTATGCCGGTGGGCGGTATATTACTCTTCTAATTCGAATTCGGCCGCTTCGAGTTTGGCTTCATCTCCGCTCAGAACGATAAAATCGTTGCCGCCGAAACGTATGGTTAGCCCGTTACGGACAACACATTCGGACACGGTGTCGCGAAATTTCTCGAAATCGGGGTCTTTCTCCAGCGCTTCTGCGCTAAAGGCCGCACGAACGCGGGGATTGTGCGCTTCTCCGTCCATACCGGCCATTTGCATGCGGGTGGACATCTCGGGAGAGTAGGGCGTGACAACAAGTACTTTTTCATCCGAGCCTAGGGAGATTTCTACATCATCACCTTCATCGGGGCCGGCAATGCTTAAGGCATATTCGGTGAACCCTTGTTGATCCATCACATAATGGATGAAGGATTCCGGCTCCATCTGTGCGGATAACTCTTCGATCACATCTTTTGGACCCGTTACAACGAGTTGGTCCGACTGTGCCCATTCCCACTCGGCGTCGCTGTTCCGGTAATTGGTAAGGACGTGCTCTTCGAATGCTTGGCGGCTGCCATATCTTTCGAATGCGCGACCTTCGAATGCAACTTTAAAGGCATCATCGATCGCGGCTTCGCCCTCTGCGGCGACAACGGCCGCATGCATTTCTTCGTCTTCAGCTGTGTAAGGGGTAATGAGCAGAACATATTCACCATGTTCCGGCCCGACAGGCTCAACTTCTAATTCATACTCAGACATGAAACCAACACTGTGTTTATTTATTATTTCCCAAAATTATAAAGCCTGGGCAACGCGTGTCAAACGGGCTTAGTGCAGACCACCTGCGCCACCGCCACGCGGACCCGCTTCGCCATCAAAGTCATCATCGTCTTCATCAATTTTGAAGTTCATTGCGCCCGTGGCAATTTTTTTGAGGTACTCTCTGTATTCGTCGACGCCAAAGCTGCTGTTCTCAAGTCCCAGCTCTGTAAACTCTGCGGCGGCGGCCTCGATATCAGCTTGCTTGCCGATCAGCGCAATTTCGTCTTCCAGCGGCAGGTTCGGGTCATATCCAAGGTTATGCGCGACCGCGACATCACCGATCTTTTTGTTCAAAGCGGCCAAACCACCAAATTTTTCACCGGCTCTTTGTCGCAAAGCGTGCAGATCCGCGAGCGAAACACCTTCAGCATCGTTCAAGGCCTGTAGCATGGCGTGATCTTCGCTGTTGAAAATCGAAACGACCAGTACACCTCGATCAGCTTTTTTAGCTTCGGTTTTTGGTGCTTGTTTTCCTTCCAGCTTTTCTTTCAGTTGGGCGGGCGTGTAGATGCTCGTGTGATAGGTGCTTGCCAATTCGTTGCGTGCATCCAGAATGTTGTCGCTATCACCAATGATCAGCATTTGCCCTGATGACAGGTCGATAACATCCAGACCTCTGGAGTTTCCGGCTTCGGATACTTGGCTCAAATATGCTGTGGTGTATGGCTCATCTACGGAAGCGGCAAATGCCTGACGCATAGCCTGTGCGTCTTCGGGGCTGCTTTCTTGTGCTTCTTTGATGCGCGCACCTGTCTCGGGCGGGTAATAGTTTACCGCCAGAACGAGCGCGTTTTCATCAATTTCCATGTTGCCGATTTTAACCATGGCGGGTTTATACGGAAAATAAATGAATATGTCAAATATTTGTGTGAAAAAGAAAGCCGCTCAAGCATATGACTTGAAACGGCTTTTTTCAGGTGGGGTAAGGTATTTGCGTGTACCTGCTAGGCAGGGAGAAAACCGGCAAACACCAAGGTCATGTTCAACATATTAAAACGGGAATACGACATCGTAGAGTTGCTGGCCGTAGCGCGGCTGCTGTACATCGGTAATCTGTCCTTCGCCGCCATATACGATGCGGGCTTCGGCGATTTGTTCGTACGAAATCGTGTTGCGCACGCTGATATCCTCGGGGCGGATGACGCCGTCGATTTGCAGGATACGCTTTTCAAAATTCACCAATACTTCCTGTGAACCGTGAATGACCATGTTGCCATTCGGTAAAATTTGCGTGACGAGGGCGGCGAGTTGAACATTCACTTCCTCTTCGCGTTCGACGGACCCTGTACCTGTATGGTTTGAGTCGGAGTCGAGGTCGATCAGGTTTGTCGGGTCGACGGCTTCTGGCAGTATGCGGTCCAAGGCCTGTTCATAGCCCAGAGCGCCGGGAAGGGCCGCGCTCTCATTACTGTTGCGGGATCTGGATGTTTCGTTTTCCAGTTCGGCTTCGTCATCAATTTCGATCACAACCGTAATGATGTCGCCCACGTCATTCGCGCGCTGGTCCTTGAAAAAGGTTGTACGATCAGCTGCCCACAATGAGTTCTTTTGCGGGTGCGCATTTTTGGGTGATGGCATCGGCAAGCTTACAGGCTGGTATTCGCGCTGCGTTGTCGGGTTGCTGATTTTTGTCATCTCGGGCGGCTTGCCGATATTGGCAATGCGATCGGACGCACCGCATGCGGCCAAGGTGCTGCTGGCCATTAAAATCACACCATATTTCAGTATCTTATTCATTGTTCCTTACCTTTCACCTGTTCTCTTAAAAATCCAAAACGATGACTTCGCCGAAATCCGTAACCTTGGCTTCGATAGTGCGGCTGCTGCTAGAGTTAGCAACACGGATCATGTCACCCTTAGCACCGTTCTGCAGGGCTTTGCCTTGCGCGGTCAGGGATAGCGGACCGTTTTGGTAAATCATTGTGACCAACTCACCGCGGGCCACGATTTGCGGTGGCTCGATTTCCATGGTTTTCACGGGTTCACCGGCGACCAGAATACGGCGAGGCGTCATGTTGATCAGTTCTTCTGTCTCCAGAACCATGTCATGCTTCACGGACGTTGCGCGCATCGGGATGAAGTCGATATCACCTGCACGAATAACATTGCCGTTCTTCATGGTGGAGCGCAGCACGGGTACATCAACCATGCGGTGGATAACGCCTGTTACACGCTCGCGGACAATCTGGTTTTCTTTTGACGGGGCGACAATTACGGCATCAAAACGGTTCTGCGCACCATCAAATTTGAAACTTTCGATATCCATTGTGGCGCTTTCGCTGAAGGGCAGGATGATCTCGTTTGCACCGCTGGCGATGGCAACTTCAAACGAGCCGTTTATACCCTGCGCGCTGATTTCTTCTCGCAAGCTGGAACGGATAGCGTCGGGCGTGATGACAGTCGCTGCACGGTTCAAAATAATCTGATCTGCCGCACTTGCAGGGCGCCATGGCAAATCCATCGCGATGGCAACGCGCAATAAGGTGCGGGCATTGAGTACCATTTCCTGACCCGGCCGCGGGGCAGGGCCAAGCACTTTGGATGCTTTATGCTCACTCAATCCTGAAAAAAGATCACCCAAAGTAATGGCGTTTCCTTCCACCATTGCGTTTTGACGCAGGCTGACGGCGAGGGCCGAAGCTGTCGTCGGGATGATGATAGCCGCAGCCATGATTAGTACCCAAAGTACAGTCAGCGTCTCACGCAGCTTGAAGCGCGATTGCGGATAATATTTTCTCAGGTTTAGTTTACGCATCCTTATTTCTCCTTATAGCTACCCATTAAATGCTTATCTGAGCTGTCCTAACGTCTGCAGCATTTCGTCTGTCGTGGAGATGATGTTTGAATTCATCTCGTACGCGCGCTGTGCAGTAATCAGCTCGGTAATTTCTTCCACCACGTTGACGTTGGATTGTTCCAATGCGGATTGCTGGATTGTGCCAAGCTCATCGTCTCCGGGGTTTCCTGTGTTTGGTGAGCCTGATGCATCTGTCTCGAGCAAGAGGTTGTCTCCAATCGCTTCCAGACCTGCGGGGTTGATGAAGTTCGCCAACTGGATCTGACCGACATTCGATGATGCAGTCTGGTTTGGCAGGTTCACAATCACTTCGCCTTGCGGGTTGATGTCGATGGTCAACGCATCCTCGGGGATGGTGATACCGGGGTCGAGCAGGTAACCGTCAACGGTCACGATCTCGCCGTTTTCATTGACCTGAAACGTACCGTCACGTGTGTAGGCGGTGTCGCCATTTGGCAATTCAATCTGGAAAAAACCTTCGCCGCTGATGGCAAGGTCAAGCGGGTTTTCGGTAATGCGAACCGCACCTTGTCCGTGTTCGCGGGCAACGGCGGCGGGCCTTACACCCAGACCAAGCTGCAAGCCTGTCGGTACGATTGTACCTGTATCGGATGACGTTGAGCCGGGGCGGTCGATATTCTGATACATCAAATCCTGAAACGCGACGTGGCGGCGTTTATATCCTGTGGTCGTCATGTTCGCGATGTTTTGCGAAATCACATCCACATTCATTTGCTGCGCCAGCATTCCGGTTGCGCCGATATCTAAAGAACGTGTTGGCATGGTTTAGGTCTCCTTATTTAACTCTTTAACTGTTTCCGCCTGTTAATCTCTGGATCATCCCGCGCATGCGGTCATTCTCTGTACGAAGGATGTTTTGGGTCGCCTGAAAGTCACGAAGTGTTTCGATCATGCGGGTTAATTCTGTAATCGGTTCGACGTTGGAACTTTCCAACATCCCTTGCTTCAGCAATGTGTCCTGTGCGGGTTGTCCGCCATTCGGGCTGCGGTATAGCGTGTTGCCGACTGGCTCCAGTTCCTGAACATTGTCGAATTCAAAAATGCCGATCTGGCCTATCTGTCCGTCTTGGTTGGATACGAAGCCGCCGTCATCAATGCTGACTTCGGTAGAGCCTTCCGGGATTGTAATTGTCGCGCCACCGGCGTTCGAAACGGGGTCGCCGTTGGCGGTTATCAGTGTACCCGTCGCATCAACTTGAAAGCGACCGGAGCGTGTGTACATTTGTTCGCCGTTCGGCCCCTGAACACCGAAAAAGCCGGGGCCGTTTAGTGCGACATCAAGCGGGTTTCCTGTAAATTTAACAGTGCCTTGGGATTCGTTCTGATACTGTCCGCGGTTGTAAACAAATGACAGATCATCATCGGCTTCGCGATCAACCGTGTCGATATCCTGTTCGGCCAGATATTCCTGAAACATCAGGTTCTGGGCGCGGTAACCGGACGTGTTCGCGTTTGCAATATTATTGGCAATCATGTCCATATTGGTTTTCAGTGCCATTTGGCGGGACAGGGCCAGATAAATACTGTTTTCCATTGTGTGGCCTACCTTACTTTTATCGTTATCGCGCTTACTGCTCTTATGGTGCGGCAAAATCTGCGCGGTTTAATTCACCAAAAGTCATTGCACGTGCCGTGCCAGAATTAAAAACGCATAAATATCAGTGGTTTGGTGGTTTTTGTGTGGTGGGCACCTTCGGTGAGTGACAGGCAAAAAACCGAGTCTGGCCGCAGTTTTAAGGAAAAAATTGCCTCTTACTTATCCACATATGGGCGGGGACAGCATGTGCATAGCTCACTGCATATCCGTATGGAGGTTAGACGCTGCCAATGATTTGATCTATATTTATACTATTGAATCAAGGAACAAGAAGAGTTCGTTATGGCTGAAGAAACCGACATGGATGAAGAAGGGCAGGATGCTGCAGAGAGCCTCATGGAGGATCTCGAAGAGGCGGATGGCAAAGGCAAGCTGCCGCTGATAATTGGTGGCGCAGTCATTCTTCTGCTCGCGATTGGCGCGGGACTCTACTTTACGGGCATGCTGGATGGCGTACTGGGCAAGGATAGCGGCTCTCACAGTGAATCAGAAGCGGACGAGCTTCATGCTATGGATGATCATGGCGATGGTCACGGTGATGGCCATGGCGGCGGAAACTTTTTGGAAATCCCAACCATTACCGTAAACCTGAGTACCGAAGACGGCACACCGCGTTATTTGCGCCTGACCGTGCAGCTTGAATTGCACTCCGCAGATGACCGCGCGGCCGTAGAGGCGATTATTCCGCGTGTTATTGACCAGTTCCAGACATATTTGCGTGAACTGCGCGTGCGGGATTTGCGTGGTTCTTCAGGTATTTACAGGCTGCAGACGGAATTGCTGTGGCGCGTAAATCAGGCTTCTGCGCCGACAAAAGTCAAAGACGTTCTGTTTCAGGAAATTCTCATCCAATAATGCTATAATCAAAAGAGGTACGGTTCTTGCAAGATAAAGCCGAGAACAGATTGGAAAGTAATAAAGATAAACAATGAGTGATACGCCTACCGACGAGCTCGAACAAATGAGCGATGAAGAAAAGGCCATGATGGAACAATGGGAAAACATGGCCGAGGACGACGACTCCGATGTCGACGGAGGCGATGCTGTACCTGCGTTTGACGGTATGGACGACGGTGCCGGTACGCGTATCCTGAATCAGGACGAGATCGACTCCCTTCTCGGATTTGACGATGACAGCATGATGGGGGCGGAAACCTCCGGCGTGATGGCGCTGGTCAATTCCGCGATGGTGAACTACGAACGCCTGCCGATGCTCGACATTGTGTTCGACCGTCTGGTGCGCTTGATGTCGACGTCCTTGCGTAACCTGACATCCGACAATGTTGAAGTTTCACTCGATCAGGTCTCGACTGTCCGTTTCGGCGATTACATGAATTCAATCCCACTGCCGGCTATGCTCTCCGTTTTCAAGGCCGAAGAGTGGGATAACAATGGCTTGCTCGTGACTGACTCTGCGCTGATTTATTCCATCGTGGATGTGTTGCTTGGTGGCCGTAAAGGTACGCCCGCTATCCGCGTAGAGGGACGACCTTATACAACAATCGAAACCAAGCTGGTTGAAAAGATGGTACAGGTTACACTCGGTGACCTCTCATCAGCTTTCGATCCGCTATCTCCTGTTAGCTTTACGCTGGACCGCATGGAGACCAACCCGCGCTTCGCCACAATTACACAAAGCAACAACGCCTGTGTGCTTGCGCGCCTGCGTGTGGATATGGGTGACCGTGGTGGCCGCGTCGAAGTGTTGATCCCGTATGCGACCCTCGAACCTATTCGTGAACTGCTCCTGCAGATGTTCATGGGTGAAAAATTCGGTCGTGACTCCATTTGGGAAAGCCACCTGACGCAGGAACTGCATAAAACGGACATTCAGCTTCAGGCCATCTTGGGTGAGAAAATTTTGCCGCTTGGTGAAATGCTGAACTGGAAAGTCGGCACCCGCATCATGTTTTCCACCCGTACCGAAGATGATTTGGAATTACGCTGTGGCCACTTCCCGATGTTTAAGGGACCGGTGGGGCAGAAACAGGAGCACATCGCTGTTCGGATCGAAAACTACCTCGAACCCGAAGAAGATGATGACCAATAAGCTTTTAAGCAAAGGATATCGTTATGACTGCTGAGTTACTGAGTTTGATCTTGGATTTTGTGATACTGGTCGCGCTGGTCGGGACTATTTATTACGCCTTTAACCTTACGCGCAGCCTGAATAATTTTAAAAAGCAGCGCGAAGAAATGAAAAAGATGATCGGCGAACTTGTTAAGAACATTGATGAAGCACAAACCGCGATTGACGGTTTGAAAGCCGCAAGTCATATCGCCGCCGATAATCTCGATGACGTGTTACATGAATCCAAAAAAATGGCGGACGAACTCAAGATCATTAATGATACAAGCAACAGCCTCGCCAACCGTCTCGAAGGTCTGGCCGCCGGAAACCGCACCGCGCCGCAATCATTCTTTGGTGATGCTCGTTACGAAGAAGATGATTTCGACGAAGAGGAAACCGCGGATAGCGGTGAAGTCGTCGAGCCGCCGTCATTCTTTATACAGGACCGCGAGTTCGAAGAGGAAGACGACCTTGAGGAAGACGCGGACCTTAGCCGCGCCGAGCGGGAACTGATTCAAGCGCTGCAAGGCCAGCAAAGTGGCCGTGGAGGGCGTTAGAACTTAATGCAATTTTTGTCCAAAATTCGAATTCTGTTTTTACTGGTTACGGTCGCCATGTTGGCGTTCGCTGTTCGTCTTGCTGACTTCGCGGCCGGTGTTTCTTCCCTGAGTGGTTCTGCAATGGCCGAGGTCGAGGCGATGCCTGACGAAGGGTTGTTGGAAGATCCAATGAAAATGGCCATGGCTGAAACAGGACCTGAGGACGAAATGCACAAGGATGAGGAGCACGCATCCGATTCAACAATGGTTGAGCCACAGGAATTTGAAAATGACTATCAGCCGGAGGAATGGCGCGACCCTGTTTATGATGGCTCGGGTTTTTCACAAGCCACAAGAGATGTACTCGAAGATATGTCCGAGCGCAGAAAAGCGTTGGATGTCCGGGAAAGAGAGCTTGCCACAAGAGAGGCGCTGCTGCGTGCGGCGGAACAGGAGCTAGAGCGCAAATTTGAGGAGATGAGCAATCTGCGTACAGAGATCGAAGGTTTGCTCGTTCGCCAATCCGAAGAGGAAGAGGCGCGCATAAAAAGTCTTGTTAAAATCTATGAGGGTATGAAGCCGAAAGAAGCGGCTCGTATCTTTGATACATTGGATCTGGATGTTCTGACATCTGTGCTGTCGCGCATGTCAGAGCGCCGCCTTTCACCCATTCTGGCCAATATGAATCCGGAGCGCGCACGCACCGTAACGATTCTGCTGGCCGAAGAAAAGCAGCTTCCTGACTTCCCGCAAAGCAATTGATGTCATAACGCTTTTCATTTTGACCACAATTACATCCATCCGTATTTCCGTCCATATTCCGTTAAGAAACGCGCTGTAATCTTTTACTCTAAAGGTTCAAAAGTACAGTTTAGCAAAAGGGGATTCTTATGGCTGTAGATAAAGCGATGAATGTGCTGATCGTCGATGATTACAACACCATGCTGCGGATTATCAAAAATCTGCTCAAACAAATTGGTTTCAACAATGTTGATGAAGCCACGGATGGCTCCATGGCTTTGGATATGACCAAGCATAAAAATTATGGCCTGATCATATCCGACTGGAACATGGAGCCGATGACAGGCATCGACTTTCTGAAAGAACTCAGAGGTTCAAGCTCACCGAATAAGGATGCGCCTTTCATAATGATCACGGCGGAAAGCAAAACCGAAAACGTCATCGAGGCGAAAAAATCGGGTGTCAGTAACTACATCGTTAAACCATTCGATGCAGCGACTTTGAAATCTAAAATGGCATCTGTCATTGGCGAGTTTTAAATTTTACAAAGACATTTAAGGAGCATCTCATGGAGAACGCCGAGAAATCATACGGCCGCGATCAGGTCATCCAAATCATTAACTCAGTGGTATCGAAAGTGGAGTCCACTGACAAACAGGAAACAGCAAACAGCATTTTGTCCGATCTTAACGCTTTAAAGGCGATTATTGATGAAGCCCGAACGGAGATAGGCTCTACACGTCCGAAAGACATCAATGACAAACATATTCCGACAGCGACGGACGAGCTGGATGCGGTTGTTGAGGCGACGGCCGAAGCATCAGGAACGATTATGGATTCATGTGACGTGATCCAGGAGCAAACCTCCAAGATGGATAGTGAAGCCGCAAGAGCTATTGATGAAGCCGTTATTAAGATCTTCGAGGCCTGTTCCTTTCAGGACATTACAGGGCAACGTATCAATAAAGTCGTAACCACCCTCAAAACCATCGATGAAAAAGTCAGCGCGATGCTGGAGGTTTTGAGCGAGAGTTTGCACGTCAAGCATACGGAGACAGGAGAAGAAGAAGAGATCCCGCCGGAGAAGAAATTGCTGAACGGCCCGCAACTTCCCGAAAACGCAATCACTCAAAGCGATATCGATAAGCTTCTCGAAAGCTTCTAATTTTGAATAATCCCCGACTTCAGGCATACTTATAGCTGCGGACAAAAAAGCACCGTTCGGCGGTGCAAAAACTTTGTCAAAAGACCTATACGGGGTTTATAATGAAAAACATGGCTAATCAATATCTTGGTCTGTCGCTCTTCATCATGTTGTTAGCGTTTTTCATTATCTTGAATTCGATTTCGGCATACGAAGAGACAAAGTCCCGACCAGTACTCAACAGCTTGGTATACACATTTTCCGGTCGTGAACCGGTGGACATTGTGCCGCCCGGTTTGCGCACAGAGCAAGTTCCTGAACGAAATCTGGGCAGCGCGCTAGATAAGCTGGAGGCTTTGTTTGAATCACAAATAAGCTCGGCGGAAACTCGTCAAAACCGTTTGGGCACGACGATGTTCGTGCGCGTGCCGTTCGAGGAGTTCCAAAAAGCGGTGGTGTCTTCATTATCGAATGCTCCGCCTCCTGTTGAAAGCCCGATTGGAGAGGAAAATATCGACATATTACCGATGCTTGTGTCGTTGTTGGAAACACAAGACAGCGTCGCCTATAAAATGGATATGATCCTGAATATTGCCGAAGAACCTTCCTCTCTGGCTTCCGACGAACCGGACAAGTTTAAAAATTACAACGATTCCGTATCCCTGATTGCCCGCACGGTGACGGAGGCCGGCTTGCCGACGCAACTCGTCACGTCTGGCATGCGCAGCGGCGATGCAGGGTATATGAATCTAGTTTTTCGCCGCTACGAACCGTTTAACCCGCTAAGCGCGCAGGCTTTGGATTCTGAGGCAGAAGAAGCAGAGCAAGCCGAACAAGAAGAGCAGGGGGCGCAGCCGTGAAAATGCAAAAGGGTAGATATACGTCTTCCGAAGAAGATAGGTTGATGCAGGATTTGCGCAAAGGTCGCGTGCATCAAACTGAAGATGGCGGCTCGTCACTGTGGCTCATTACCTTTACTGACATTATGGCGTTGATGCTGACATTCTTCGTTCTGCTCTATTCCATGAGCGTGCCTGCCGAAGAAGATTGGGATGAAATCACCCAAGGGCTGACGCAGCAATTTACCAATACATTTGCGGATAAATGGAATAAGGGCGCACAGGAAACGGTGAACATAGACAAAGTCGATTTTACTGAAGCGCTGCCGCTGACGTATCTGATCAAAATCATTTCGAATAATATCGAACGGGATCAACGACTGAAGAACATTGTTCTTATTCCGCAATCCGATCATTTGATCATTTCCGTGCCCAGTGAGCTTTTATTCGAGGTTGGCAAAGCCGATGTGTCCGATGAAGGCAAACAGGTCTTGTTTACGCTGGGGAATACAATGACCCGTATCCGTAACCGTATAGAGGTTATCGGTCACACCGACCCGCAGCCAATACAAAATGCTAGCGGTCAGTATCCATCGAATTGGGAGCTGTCACTCGCCCGCGCAGGCAGCGTTGCATCCGTAATCCGTAATGCAGGCTATCAACGGGACATTGTCCTGCGTGGCTTATCCAGTGCACGTTATGAGGATCTGCCGGAGGAGATGGATGAAGAAGATCGTCTGTCTCTGGCCCGCCGCGTTGATATCGTCGTTATGCAGGATGATGGTAATGAGCGGAATATTATTGATATCGGCTTACCGTAGTTATCTGCGAACAATCTGTGTAACTCTCTGATTTTGTACGCAGCTTATTGTTCTTTTTTCGTCCCTATGGCACGGTTTATATATGTTTAAGCGTTTTAACATCTTGGTGTGCATTGTCGTGCTGCTTGTCTCAGCACAGGCTTTCGCGCAAACCGTTGCGATGCGCACAGGCAAGCACGCGGAATATTCGCGCCTTGTTTTTGATTGGAACGAACGCATTGATTACACCGTCGAGCGTGAAGGCGGTGACTCGTTGCTGGTGACGTTCAAAAAGGATGCAGGCCTAACGACGCAAAGCGCCCTCGATGCACCTCTGGCTAACATCCGGTCTTTTGATCTGGTGTCGACTTCACCGCTTACCGTCCGTATAGGAATTCCTACGGATAGCAGTATCCGCGACTTGCGCGCGGGTACAAAAATCGTCGTCGATGTTTATAACCCATCATCCGGTCCGCGGAGTTTTGGTGCGATAAAGGTGAGTGGCCTGAATGGTTCAACACCTGCTCCCGAACCGCAAGAGCAACAAGAAGACGTACCTGAAGAGGAGGCTGCTGAGGCATCACCCGAAGCCCCGTCACAAAGCGAATTAACTGCGCCGCAAGAATCCGAACAAGAGACCGTGCTCAGCGAAGCACAAGAAGAGGTTGTGGAGCAGGTCGAAGCTCTGGCAGAAGCGGAGGACGGCCCCGCCATACAAACCGATACTATAAAAATCAAACCGCGCGCGCCGCAAACACGCTTTGTCATTTCATCCGTTGATAATTTTGGCCTCGCCGCATTCAGGCATGCAGACCGTTTTTGGGTTGTAAGCGACAAAAACGATATTCTGATCCGCCCGCAAATTATAGGGCCGCTGGCCGAGACCATGACACCGATACAGGAAATCGAAAACACCCGCGGAACCGCCTACGTCATGTATGATCCGCCCGAAACCGAATTCAAAGGTTCCGGTGGGGGCATTTCATGGGGCGTCCATCTCGGCACAAGCGTTGTACCGGAAGAGAGCACAGCGCAGCCGTTGCGAAAGGGTGTCGACCGTAACGAAACAAGAAGTGGCAAGGTTCTCTGGCCGCTTAAAGGTGCGCGGAACGTTCTGGATTTCACCGATCCGGTAACCGGAAAAAATATCAAAGTCGTAACAGTCGATGAGGCTAAAAACTTCGCCGGACCAATGCGGGAGTTTGTAGATTTCACGGTTTTGCAAAGCGCGATCGGTATAGCGATTGTACCCAAAGTATCGGATTTGAAAGTACAGCTCGTGCGTGGCGGGGTCGAAATTTCCCGGGCAGAGGGCTTGAGTGTTATTGACGAAAAGCTTTTGGAATCAGTGACCATGGAGCCGAAAAAGACGGCTGGAGACCAGAAAGTCACAAGCACGGCCCGCAGAATTTTTGATTTCAAGGCGTGGCGTTTGGGCGGGGTGCAGGCCACCGATGAAAATAAACGCGTTATTCTGGGCGATCTGCATTCTCAGGCTGACGCAGTGCAGGCTGAGAGCCTTCTGACGCTGGGGCAAATGTATGTTGCCAATGCTATGGGGCCGGAAGCTCTGGGGGCGCTGGACTATGCTGTCGCTAAACGCTCTGACCTCTGGGACAACCCAGAATTCGCTGCGATTTACGGTGTAGCATCTGCATTGGCCTACCATAACGAGGATGCTTACGGGCATCTGTCTCGCGACCTGTTGCAGCCGTTTGACGAAGTGCAGCTCTGGCGCGCTTATGTGCTGGCCGATGTCGGTGACTGGCAACAAGCGGCTTCGATTATGCCTGCCGACATCAGCATGATCTATGACTATCCGGCATTGCTGCAGAACCGTCTCATTCCCCGCATAGCTGAGATTGCCTTGCGTGACGGCAACCTTCGTTTGGCTAATCAGCTTTTGAAAGTCGCCTATGATAACCGCAAGGTAATGCATGCCTCCGAGCGTGCGGCTCTGGCCTATCTTCTCGGCGAGTCAGCCCGTCAGACAGGGGATATAGAAAAGACGCTCGAGTTCTGGGAGCCGCTGACAGTCGGTCGCGATGATTTATACCGCGCTAAGGCTGGCTTGGCGCTCAACCGTTTGAAAATCGACGAAGGTCTGATTAAGCTGGAAGAATCCATCGATGATCTGGAGCGCTTGCGCTACGCCTGGAGAGGTGACGCATTGGAGGTTCAGATCAATTACTGGCTGGGCCGTACATATTTCGAGGCCGGTGAATATCTACGTGGCTTGAAAATCATGCGTGATGCGGTGACGTTTGACCGCGGTACACCGCTGGGCCGCCGTGTCGCAGGTGATATGGCAGACATGTTCTCCGAATTGTTTTTCAGTGAGGGGATTGAAAAAATTTCTGCGCTGGATGCTGTCGCTCTTTATGATGAGTTCAAGGAGCTGGTACCACTTGATGAGCGTGGCGACAAAATTATCGGGCAGCTTGCTGAAATTCTTGCCGATGCTGACTTGCTTGAGCGTGCGGCCGAGTTGCTTGAACATCAAATTGACCATCGCCTGAGAGGAACCGAGATTTACCGCGCCTCTGTTCGTCTGGCTGCGATCCGCCTTCTTGATAATAAGCCCGAGCAAGCTATTGCCGCGCTGGACCGTGCCGCCGCGAAGCTTGAGGAATTACCGCAGGAGTTTAAAACACCCGCACGTTACCGTGATATATTGATGCTGCGTGCCCGTGCGTTGTCCCGCAAAGGGCGCCCAGACCAGGCTCTGGCACTTCTCAATGGTCTGGACCGTACACCGGAAATGGATTTACTCCGCAGTGATATCGCCTGGACTGCTGGCTATTGGGACGATGCCGCCGAAGCGCTTGATGATGTGATCAGCAATGAGAATATCTCTATGACCCGCCCTCTGGAGGGGTATCACGCAACGCTCATCCTGCAACGTGCTGTAGCACTTAACCTTGCGGGCGATCGTATTGCGTTGGCGAATTTACGTGAAAAGTTTGGCGACCTGATGAAGCAAACCGAAAAGGCAAAAGTCTTCGAGGTCATCACCCGCCCGCGCCAAAACGCCGCGCTGGCCGATCGTGATACAATTTTGTCTGTGGTTTCTGAAGTGGACCTTTTCGAAGACTTCCTCGAATCCTACCGTTCCATCACTCCGCCTGTGAATTGATTTACACTTAATCCCAGACCGTGTCCCAACGGGTTTGGATATCCTGCCGTAACTTACGCAAGTCGGCTTTCGCGCCTTGATCTTCGGGGCGCAGGAACATCTCGTTATATCCCGACCCGACCATGCCCTGCCAGTTAGATTGATAGCGACATCCCATCTTGCGTGGCTTTTCCTTTTGTAAACGGAATGTGTATTCCAGCTTCACGCCTTCAATGTCGCCACCGTCAAAACCAATCCCATCGACATCCAATGCGAGGCGGCTGCGTGTGTGGTTGCCCCATTGGTAAGCGAGCACCGCTTTGCGGTCGAAGCGATCCTTGATATTACAATTCGTACCGCTTTCTGCGGCGGATAATGCAAGGCGCGTCTCGGGCGCGCTGTAGGGAAGGGGTGTTTCGTCCACCGTATCTGTCGCACTTAAAGTCCGCACACTCGCATCTACAAGCGCGTCGACATAATGCATGTTGTAATGTGTGTCTGGAGAGGCATATGCAACATCAATACTGGGCGGAGCCGCCAGCGAGTTTACGTGATGTTGGGCGGTTGTTTTGCATGCGGATGCGGTCAGCAATATGAGTAAACATCCTAACTTTTTCAACGTATGACATACCTCCCACCTGTTGTTTGTCATAACTAAATTGTAGCAGAGATTCGTTGAATCCCGCAACTGATAAAGGTTACAGCAGGGTGGGGTTTGGTGGGCTCTTTGTGCTGGGCACAAAATTTAACGTCATGAAAATGCTGGGCTTTTAGGTGCGTAGTCTATTTTTGTGCGCGCACGCAGCAAAGTCTGTGGATTTTTCTATTTGCCCATAATAAGGGACGGTGTACTTAAATCTGTGCGACCAAGGGCATGTTCTTCGCCGACATAACGAATAGCGGGGGAGAAAAATCCGCGCATATTGTCCCAAAATCCGTCATAGAAATCTGCTCCGGCCTCGAGAGAGCTGGCCAGCATATCACTCACCGCTTCCTTGCCGATTGTGACAGTTGTTTCATCGGGGCTAACAGGATTAACCATAGCCATAAAGTTGCGGGTCATTGTACGGATTGTGTGCATGTCTTTTTCCGCACGGGCGACACCCAAGTCTCTGGTCTTCGCTGATCGTAGTAACCTGTCCGCCTTATCGGCTTCCTTCATAATGTCTCGTCTGAAGGCATCAACGAAGGGAATAATCCCAACAGCATGCGAGACAATATGTGCCTTGGATGTGAGGTATAACCCGCTCTCTGTTTTTTCTACGGAGGGGTCGTCCTCAAGCGGGTCACCGGTGTGCTGTAATTGAAAAACAAGAAATGACTGATCTGTTCTTTCGCCTGTGTTCATGACAGTCAGGGCAAAAGGACCTCTGACGAATTCTTTCAGGCGCGGGCGACCTTCGGGGTCGAGTTCGGTTTGATTGCTGACATATGGTCTGTGTCGTTCGTCGACCAGAATGATGCCGCCTTCGGCAAGTTCGGGAGCCACCGCATCCTCTTCATCGGCGTTCAAACAAACCCTGTTGAACTCTAATCGGTCGACTGTTGAGAAGTCGTTATTATCGGATACCAAACGCAACATAAGGAAACACTAATTGAACAAATATGTCGTGTCAATCTCGTTTTTTGCAAGGTAAGTGCGTCTGTGGCTGTAAGCCGTAATTTTGTTACGATTGGCCAGGTTTTATGCATTTTTACATGGCTTGAAGCCTTGAAAAAAGACACAGCTTAAGTCGTCGCAAATGGTGATTGAGATTGATTTAGGGTACGGGTACGTTGACCACATCAAAGCTGCGGATCAATGATCCGGTGATCAGATACCAGCCGTCGACAAGCACAAAGAATATGATCTTGAACGGTAGAGAGATCGTAATCGGCGGCAACATCATCATACCCATCGACATCAGGATCGATGCCGTGACGAGGTCGATAATCAGGAAGGGCAGGAACAACATAAAGCCGATCTCGAACGCCCTTCGTAATTCCGAAATCATGAATGCGGGTACAAGAATTTGCAGCGGTGCATCGACAGCCGTCTCGGGAACGGGGGTGTCATTCATCTCCAGAAACAGGTTTAAGTCCTGATCACGAACATGCGCACCCATGAAGACTTTGAACGGCGCAACGCCTTGCTCGAACGCCTGCACCTCGTCGATATCTTCATTGATGAGCGGCAGCATCGCGTTCTCGTAAACCGCGTTCAGCGTCGGCGCCATGATGAACAGCGTCAGGAAAATAGCCAACGAGATCATGACCGTATTTGGTGGCGTTTGTTGCAAGCCGATAGCCGTCCGCAGGAACGAAAGCACAACGACAATCCGCGTGAACGATGTCATCATGATCAGGATCGACGGCGCGAGAGATAGTATGGTCAGCAACGCAACCAGTTGAACCACGCGGCCCGTAACTGTCCCGTCGCCCTCATCGCCCAAATCAATGTTGATCGCTTGCGCGAAGGCGCTTTCCGCAATGAAAAACGGCAATGCGGCACAAACGGCAAAAAGTAAGAATCGCAAAATCATGATGCTTTATTATCGGAAGACCCGATGTCGGTTTCAACGACTGTTTCGCTTTCCGGCCCGAATATCACCAGATGTTCGACATCGTCGCGGCGGATAATCGCGATGCGGCGACGGGCATCCACAGGAATACTCTCGACGATTTTAAGACGCGCCTTCTCTCCGGATGTGGATACATGGCCGCTAAACCCGAACTTTCGCAAGACCAGTGCAAGCCCTCCCATAAGCCCGAGCACGAATAAAAGCGCCGCAAGCATTTTCAAAAGAGAAGGGGCCTCACCCGCCATGCTTTCCATCAGGGCTTATCCTCGTTTTCCTGCTCGATAATGCCGTGCAGGCTACCGGCCAAGCCATCGAGGGTCGTAATCATTTCGATGAATTTGGGTTTCAGCGCATCGGCAACAGCCTTTTCTGCGTCGCCCAAATCATTGCATGCGCTCTCGATCTGTCCCTGCAACGGGGTCATGTCGACCTCTTTGCCCTGATTGACCTGAATTTGTGCGTCCTTGATGTAATTGATCAAAGCGTCAAAACGGTCTTCTAATTCTTTTTGTGTAAGTGTGCTCATTCTTCGTCTTTATCATCTTCAAGCCTGACATTAAAGGGATCAGGTTTCCCGTTTGCACGATATACATATGAAAGCACTTCTGCGACAGCCATGAACGCCTCGGTCGGAATAGGGCTGTCCAGCTCCACTTGCGCTAACATTTCGGCCAAAGCACTGTCTTCACGCACCTTGATATCGTTCTCAAAGGCAAGCTGCAAAATTTTCTCGGCAAGAACGCCCCGTCCGGCGGCTTCAACCGTTGGCGCATCACCCCATTCCTTGCCTTCTTTCAAAGCAACGGCAGTTTGTCTTTTTGCTTTTTTCTTTATATTTGAGGGGGTTAATTGCTCTTTTTTGTCAATTCTCCGCCCGTCATCATATTCATCGACCTTGTCAGTCATATTTGGCACGGCTTTCGCATAGTGTTCTTTGAAGACGCATCATAAGCGTAAATTTGCGTAAAGGTAAGGTATAGAACTATGACAATCGATAATATAGCACTGTTTCAAGGGCTCGGCGCGAAAATGGACTATTTAGGCCACCGTCAGCGTGTAATTGCCCAGAATGTCGCCAACGCGGACACGCCGGGTTATGAGCCGAAAGACCTCAAGCCCGTAGATTTTGGTCGCGTACTAGACAAAGTCACAGAGCGCAGAAACAACGTACATCTGGAAAACACAAATTCCGGTCACATGATTCCGGGCCAGTCCGTCCGCACCAGAGCAGATGAGCAGGACGTAACATACGAAGTTGCCCCCGCAGGTAACGCCGTCATCATGGAGGAGCAGTTGCTCCACGCCAACCAGACCGTCATGGATTACACACTGATGACCAATGTGTTGCGTAAGAACGTAAGTTTAATTCAAACGGCCATCGGTCGTCAGCGCTAGGGGAGGTTAAGTCATGGGATCTGAAGTTTTAAATGCAATGATGATTTCGGCCAGCGGTATGCGCACACAAGGTACGCGTATCCGTGTGATCTCCGAAAACGTCGCAAACGCCAACACAACAGGCGACACACCAGGGGCAGACCCGTACCGCCGTCAGACCATTTCATTCAAGAACGAGCTGGATAAAGAACTTGGCGTAAACCGTGTTCAGGTTGATGAAATCCAGCAGGACATGGAGACACCGTTCCATCTGCGTTATGACCCGTCACACCCGGCCTCGAATGACGAAGGTTATGTGAAGATGCCGAACATGAACGCCATGGTCGAAATGATGGACGTGCGCGAGGCGCAAAGATCATATGAGGCAAATCTCGGGATGATCCAGCAATCGCGCGATATTTTACAACGAACAATAGACTTGCTGCGTTAAGCTTTAAAACGCGGTACAATGGAGGTTAAGGAGATAACAACATGAGTGGCCCGATAGATCCCAGCATTGCCATCAACGCGTATAATACGACGCGTAACATCGGAAACGATGTTCAGTCAGGCGCTGCGACCAATAAAGCCAGCGGCCCCAGCTTCGCCGATTACATGAAAGACAGCGTCGAGGAATCCATCGACGTTTTGCGCACATCCGAAGAAATGTCCGCAAAAGCTGTTACAGGTGAAGCCGATCTGACCGATGTCGTGCAGGCGGTAACAAATGCCGAGCTGACGTTGCAGACTGTTGTCTCTATCCGTGACCGCATGGTCTCGGCTTATCAAGAGATTCTCAGAATGCCGATCTAAGCGATTGTTGCTTTTGACGGCAAACTCGGTCTACCCTTTACAGTATGAATGATACCGAAGTCCTCGAAGTTACACAGCAAGCACTCCTGATCATTATCCAGATCAGTTGGCCTGTCCTGACTGTCGGCTTGATTGTCGGTGTGTCCATCGCGTTGCTGCAGGCATTAACGCAGGTGCAGGAAATCACATTGGTATTCGTGCCTAAAATCATCGCCATCTTTCTGGCCATGTTCTTAACCCTGCCGATGATGATGAAGACATTGACCGTATTCATGGAAAGCCTTGCGGACCGTATGGTCGGCCTCAGCTAGTGTAGAAAGGAGCGCATCACTTGGAATCCGCTCTGAATGAATTTCTAACCGCCAGTGTTTTTGCCTTCACCCTGACATTCACCCGTGTCGGGACAGCGATGATGCTGATGCCCGGTACGGGTGACTCATTCGTATCTCCACGTGTGCGGCTACACATCGCTGCGGCAATTTCTTTCATGCTGTTTCCGCTCACCATGGCACACCTACCTGATCCGATTCCCGATACTGTCGGGCTGTTTGTCTTGCTCTCTATGGAGTTCATGATCGGCATGTTTTTTGGTGCAATTGCGCGAACTTTACTGGCGGCGCTGGATACCGCCGGTATGGCAATCTCGCTATCGGCCGGCCTTGCAAACGGGCAGCTCTTTAACCCGACCATTGCTTCCCAAGGCTCGATCATGGGTGCGTTTTTGTCCGTGACGGGGGCCGTGTTGATTTTTGCAACAGATCTGCACCACCTTTTGTTTTTAGGGATCATGGAAAGCTACGAACTATTCCCTATTGGCGCTCTACCGGATGTCGGCTCAATGGCGGATTTGATGGCGCGTGTTGTTTCAACCAGCTTTGCGGTCGGTATCAAGTTCGCAGCTCCGTTTATTGTCTTCACCATCCTTGTCTATACCGGCATGGGCGTGCTCGCCCGTGTTATGCCGCAAATTCAGGTGCTCATTCTGGCCCTGCCTTTGCAGATTCTCGTGTCTGTCACCTTGCTGATGATCGTGATGTCGACCGGAATGTTCTACTGGTTGGCCCAGTTCGAGCAAGGTATGGTGTTTTTCCTCAGTGTCGCGCAATAGCGCCGTAAAATGGTAAAATAAGGATATGTCTGAAGAACAGGACGATGCCCAGAAAACCGAGGACCCCACCTCCAAGAAAATCGAGGAATCTCGAAAAAAGGGGCAGGTGGCGCTTTCCCGTGAAGTAAACAGCTGGGTCATGCTGTTTGCGGGTACACTTATTGTTGCCATGCTGGCCCCGTATGCATTCTCCGAGATGGCCATGTTGCTCAAAACCTATCTGGAGCAGGTCCATACGTTCCCGACAGGTGTGGGTGGTTTCTCTTTCTATGCGGGGCAGGGTTTAACGGAAAGCATGAAGATCTGGGCCTTTCCCGTGCTCCTTTTGGTTTTGGCGGCATTCTTTGCCCCGTTCGTGCAAATCGGTCCGCTATTCGCGCCTGAAGCCATTAAGCCGGATATCGCAAAAATATCGCCTTTAAAGGGGTTTAAGAGACTCTTTTCACTTCGTTCCTTAATGGAGTTCGCCAAGGGGATTTTCAAGATCGGCATTGTCTCTGTCGTCTCTGTTGTCATTCTGTATCCGTATTTCGATAAGTTTGAGCACATGATCGGTTTGCCGATGCCCGCGCTTCTATATGAGATGCAAACCCTGATCGTGCGTCTGATGCTCGGCGTTTTGATTGTCATGGTCGTTGTGGCGGTGGCTGATTTGGTGTTCCAGCGTGCGGAGCATACGAAAAAGTTGCGCATGACCAAACAGGAAGTCAAAGACGAATATAAACAAACCGAAGGTGACCCGCATGTGAAAGCCAAGCTGCGCCAGCTTCGTGCCGAACGCGCCCGCCAACGTATGATGCAGGCCGTGCCGACTGCGGATGTGGTCATCACCAACCCGACGCACTATTCCATTGCGCTCAAATACGACCCGCAAGTTATGGAGGCACCGTTATGTGTGGCGAAAGGTATCGATGAAGTGGCTTTACGGATTCGGGAATTGGCCAAGGAACATGATATCGAGCTATACGAGAACAAGCCGCTGGCGCGCTCATTGTATGACACGGTCGAGATTGATGAATCTATCCCGGCTGAGCATTACAAGGCTGTGGCGGAAGTGATTTCCTATGTCTTTAAGCTTAAAGGCAAGCTGAACTAGATTGTATCAATGAATTATCCCAATTAATTATCAGGGGCTTAATAGCGCTGGGGTCTGTTTTTATTCGCCCTTTTGTGGCAGTTTATTGAATCTATGAAGCTTGATCATTCCGAATTCATAAAACGGCACCATAAGTCCGCGCAAACTGCGCAGCCGGTGCAGCAAAAAAAGGTGAGTTACGACAGCCTGTTTGCGCTCGCCTTTATGGCGATCTTCTTTGCCTTTTTGTTTGTTGTGTTGACCGATGACGGTATGACCGAAGTGGTCAAGCTCGTGACCGTTCTGATCTTTGTTATCAGCTCTATCGTCGGCTTGATCTTGTATCGCGGATACAAGACACAGCGCGCACTGGACGAGGAACTGGATCTGATCCGCGAAGTAATGGAAGGCTCCCGCGGTGCACGCCTGATTACGGACAGCGCCGATAACACACTTTATTATAATCAGAAATTCGAGCGTCTCTGCCGCGGTGTTGGCCCGCCGGCATTCTCTTCTCTGATGAAACTGTTTGATTACCGAGAGGAAGTTGCTGCCCATTTCCGCTTGCTGGCGGATCAGGCGCATCGCGGCCTTACTGATTCTATCGAGCTGTTCTCCAAATACGAAGATAACGAACGTTGGTTGCTCGTGACCGCGCAGCCTATTTCAGGGCGTGCAGGCTATGTGCATTGGCGTCTTGATGATGTAACCGAAAAACACACAGCCGACACAGCGATGCGTGATGAGCGTGAAAAGCTGATCGACTTTACCGATAACGCACCTGTAGGCTTTTTCTCCGTCAATGAAAAAGGGCGCTTCGTCTTTGCCAACGCGACCTTTGCACGTTGGTTGGGTGAGGATTTGCAACATCTGTTGAACGCGGCCGAGCTGCACACCTACCTCGTCGATCCGCCCGAAAAAGCGGCTCCGTTTGATCTGACCGAAGAAGGCGGTATGCGCCAGATTGTTGAGGTCAGAATGAAGGGTGCTGCGGGTGAAACCTTCCTTGCATCGATCAATCAGGTGATCGTGAAGGAGGGCGAGAACCGCGTCCGTACCCGTGCAGTTGTCCACGATCTTACATCCGAGCGTGAAATGCGCATGGCCCTGAAAGCCTCCGAAGACCGGTTCCAGCGTTTCTTCGATGAGGCGCCTGTCGGCATTATCCTTGTTGATCAGGACGGCAAGATAGCGGACTGTAACACCGCTTTCGCGACCATGGTTGAATCCTCGATTGACGATATCGAGGGGCAGGATTTCGAACCGATGCTGTTCGAAGAAGATCGCGACTCCATCATATCCGCTTTGGGTAAGATCGATCAGGGGCAAAGGTTGGGTTCGCCAATCGAGGTGCGCCTGTCGGGTAAGGGTGGTCCTGTTGAGACGCAAATGCATGCCAGAAAGTTTAGGTCTGACGGTAACACTGTGCTGCACTTTATTGATTTAACTGAAAAAAGAGCGCTCGAGGCTCAGTTCGTTCAGTCGCAAAAAATGCAGGCTATCGGTCAGCTCGCGGGTGGTGTCGCACACGACTTTAATAACCTGCTGACCGCCATCATCGGTTTCTGTGATCTGCTTCTTCTGCGCCACAAACCGGGTGATCCGTCATTTGGCGATATCATGCAGATCAAACAAAACTCCAACCGCGCCTCGAATCTTGTCCGCCAGCTCTTGGCTTTCTCGCGTCAGCAAACATTGCGTCCCAAAGTGCATGACATGGGCGACATATTATATGAACTCTCCCACCTTATCCGCCGCCTGATCGGTGCAAGTATCGAACTTGATCTGGTGCACGGGCAGGACCTGGGGCTGGTGAAGGTTGATGAAGGGCAAATGGAACAGGTGCTGATCAATCTTGCCGTGAATGCACGTGACGCGATGGAGGGAAGCGGTACGCTCAAGATTGAGACTGAAAACTTTACGGTCCGTAAGAAGAAAAAGCTGATATCCGAAGACTTGCCGCCGGGACATTGGGTCATGATCAAGGTCAGCGACACGGGCTGCGGTATCCCTAAAGAAAACATGCAGCGCATCTTCGAGCCGTTCTTCACTACCAAAGGCGTAGGTGAGGGGACGGGGCTTGGCCTTGCGACCGTGTACGGAATTATCCGCCAGACGGATGGTTATCTGGATGTGGAAAGTAAGGTTGGCAAAGGCACGACCTTTGTTATTTAC
This sequence comes from Alphaproteobacteria bacterium, assembly GCA_030432025.1. Lineage (GTDB taxonomy): Bacteria > Pseudomonadota > Alphaproteobacteria > Micavibrionales > Micavibrionaceae > TMED27. Next base: position 188,034 of record JAUIIA010000001.1, on the reverse strand, counting down.
CTGCCACGCACTGATGAGATGGCGGATGATGCGGCTGGGGATCCTGCTGAAGAAGAAACAATCGAAGCCAAAGATCTGACCGGAACCGAGCGCATTCTGCTTGTCGAGGATGAGGACGCGGTGCGTACATTCTCCGAACGGGCTTTGACCAATAAGGGCTATGAAGTCATGACCGCCGATAGCGGCGAAAGCGCATTGCAGCTTTATGAAACACTGGAAGATCAGGCGATCGACTTACTGGTGACTGATGTAGTGATGCCGAACATGGACGGGCCAACATTGGCCCAAAGAATTCGCCAGAGTAATCCGAAGCTGAAAATCGTCTTTATGTCCGGTTACACCGAAGACAAGCTTAAAGACCATATGGGTGAAAACATTTTCTTCCTCCCCAAACCCTTTACGCTTAAGCAGTTGGCTGCAAAGGTGAAGGAAGTTCTCGGCGACTAATTTATCAATTAAAGTTCTTTTTTTGTTCTTTTTGTTTGACGTGAGAACAAAAATGGTACATCCTGATTCCAGATATTAAAGATAACGCCTAGTCGTTCCCTGCCATTCATTGCGCGCACAGCGAATCTATGCCAATAAAGAGGAGGCCTGAAATGTCCGTAACACCAATGAAAAAAGATTCTGATATGACTCAAAATTCCAAAGAAAAACAGCAAGCCCTTGATGCCGCCCTTTCGCAAATCGAACGCGCCTTCGGTAAAGGATCGATCATGAAACTCAACGGGGAACAAAACCCGATACAGGTTGAGTCTGTTTCAACAGGCTCCTTGGGGTTGGATATTGGTCTGGGGATCGGCGGTTTGCCACGCGGTCGTATTGTGGAGGTCTACGGACCTGAAAGTTCAGGTAAAACAACACTGGCCTTGCATGTTATTGCTGAAGCACAAAAAACGGGCGGCACATGCGCCATCGTTGATGCGGAACATGCCCTTGACCCGACTTACGCGAAAAAACTCGGCGTGAATGTTGATGAACTTTTAATCTCCCAGCCTGATGCGGGTGAGCAAGCGCTTGAAATTGCTGACACGCTCGTACGTTCTGGTGCGCTGGATGTGCTGGTAGTCGACTCCGTGGCCGCTCTTGTGCCTCGTGCCGAACTCGAGGGCGAGATGGGCGATACTCATGTCGGTCTGCAAGCCCGTTTAATGTCTCAAGCCTTGCGTAAACTGACAGGTTCAATCAACCGTTCGAAAACCATTGTGATTTTCATCAACCAGATCCGTATGAAGATCGGTGTGATGTTCGGTTCTCCCGAAACGACAACGGGTGGTAACGCTTTGAAATTCTACTCATCCGTTCGCTTGGATATCCGCCGTATCGGTGCGATCAAGGATAAGGATGAAGTGGTCGGTAACCAGACCCGTGTCAAAGTCGTAAAGAACAAAATGGCTCCGCCATTCCGTCAGGTTGAATTCGACATCATGTATGGCGAAGGTATCTCGAAAATGGGTGAATTGCTCGACCTCGGTGTTGCCGCCAACCTGGTTGAGAAATCCGGCGCGTGGTTCTCTTATGACGACCAACGTATAGGGCAGGGACGTGAGAATTCTAAAAACTTCTTACGTGAAAACCCCGAGCTTGCTGAAAAGCTTGAAAAGCAAATCCGCGCGAATGCCGGCTTGATTGCGGAAGATATGCTAACAGGTCCTGAAAATGACAGTAGTCCCGATCTGGTTCCTGTCGAGGATGAAAAAGGTGATAAGAAGGAAGATGCTAAGAAGAAAGCTTCTTAAAATAAATCGGGCCCGTCTAGCGGGCCCTTTTTTTTGCCGATATTAAATATCGTAGTCTCTATTCGTCCAGGACATTGAACGTCCTTCTGCTCTTTCGATCTGGGCTTCCCATCTATCGCTGGCCGCTTGCCGTTCTCTCAGCCTTGCCAGTTGCAACGCCTTGGCGGAATGGCCTCTCTCCCGCCCGCTATCTGCTGGCGCAAATGTTTGTTGTAATTCGCCGGGCTTTTTATCTTCCAGTCCCATACGCAGTCTCTCCGTTAATGTGTTCAACTTCTAAAAACACATGAGCATATTGACGACATGGCCGTCAAATAAAAGCCTTAAACATCAGGGAGAGTTACTTAAAGAACGTTAGAATGAGAATAGGGAGCAAAAGGCCGGACAAGATACCCATAACGCTCATGCCTATAACACTATATGTCCCGGCTTTCTCACTAATTTGGAACGCGCGCGCAACGCCCAAACCGTGACACACCGTACCAAGCGTGAGCCCTTGTTCCCGCTCACCTTTAATGTTTCCGATCTTGAAGAACACGCCCGTGAATAAAAGCCATGGAATATTTGTCGCAAAAACAAACAGAACCGCGAGCGATTCAGGTGTTCCTATTTTTCGTGCTATTTCAATGGCAATCGGCGCGGTTACGGATTTGGATGTAACAGCCAGTCTGAGTTCTTCACTGGCCATCAGTGCCGCTGCTATGCCCATGGCGCTAAAAGCTGAGAACAGGCACGCAAAACCAATCGCGATCAACAAAGCCCGCGCATCCTGTTTGATCATGCTAGCCAAACGATATAAGGGGATGGCCAATGCCACTGTTACAGGCCCGAGGAGGAAATGGACAGGCGCCGCACCATTCATAAAGGTGTCATACGAAATTCCGGAGATACGGATAAACACGACACATATAATGATGGACCAGATAACAGGGTTGAGCGCGGCGTGCCCTCCGACTTTTTTCTGTAAGGCACTAACGGCAGCAAAGCTGCCAAGTACAACAAACAGGGATGTTAATGGGTGTGTCAGCAGGAAATCGATGTTTAAGCCTCCCCGTTTTTCGACAGCAAACGGAAAAGCCACGCGCAGCTTAGCAGTGTCAGAAATGTCGAACCAAAGGACGCTGCCAAAATCACGATCCATTGGTCGGCAATCAAGCCCAGATAAACGCTTATGCCTGCGCCTGCCGGTACGAACAGCAATCCGATATATTTGATGAGGCCGTCAGCTGTGACCGCGATCGGCTCGTCAACTGTTTTGCGGATGAAAAGTATAGCAAGCATAATCAGCATGCCGATCACTGCACCGGGAACAGGCAGCGAGAAGGTATGGGACAGCAAATCTCCGAAAAGCTGCAACCCGACCAGAATTAGAAAACCATATAATATGTTCATGAGGTAAATCCCCGATGCGCAGGCTTAGCCTTTTTCGCGCATGATGCGTGCTTTTTGCTTGTCCCAGTCACGCTTTTTCACTGTTTCGCGTTTGTCATGTGCCTGCTTACCTTTTGCCAACGCGATTTCTAGCTTGGCTATCCCGCGCGCATTGAAGTAAAGCCGTGTGGGGATAATCGTATAGCCCTGACGGCTAACAGCACCGAGAAGTTTATCAACCTCGCGCTTATGTAGAAGCAATTTCCGTGGGCGCGTAGGCTCGTGCTGCATGGCTTGGCCTGCCTGCTGATATTCGGATATATGCGCATTAAATATCCAGATTTCCGAGCCGTTCGGCCCGTCCTTCGGCCCGACATAGGCTTCCTTGATATTGCCTTGACCGTGACGCAGGGCTTTGACTTCTGTGCCGACCAGAGCGATCCCTGCTTCGAACTTATCTTCCAGCGCATAATCATGGCGTGCCTTTTTGTTCACAACCACATCGGCGTTGGTTGAGAGTAGCCTTGATTTCTTTTTATCTGATTTTTTTGACACTGGATTACTGACGTCTAGGCAGCCGAGGCTTTGGAATCAGCCCCTATGCCGGCATACTCCATAGCCGTATCAACTTTTGCACGAGCAGTCTTGCTCGCGGGCAGTAATGGTAATCTGACTTCGTCGCTACAGATGCCCATAACGCTAGCGGCGTATTTTACGGGGGCGGGATTACTCTCACAGAACAGATCAGCCCCGAGCGGAGCAAGCTTGTCACGCAAAGTTTCAAACGTGTCCATGTCGCCCGCTTCCCATGCGTTTTGCATGTCGGCGCACATTTTCGGCGCAACGTTGGCAACTACGGAGATCACGCCGTGACCGCCCTGCGCCAGAAACGCAGCAGCCGTAATGTCATCACCGGAAAGCTGGCAGAAGTCCTTGCCTGCAAGACGCGCAAGCTCAAGCGGACGAGTTAGGTCGCCTGTCGCATCCTTTACACCGATAATGTTGGGCAACTTGGCCAACTCGGCCAAGGTCTCGTTATTCATGTCAATCACACAGCGGCCGGGAATGTTGTAAACAACAATAGGAATAGATACGGCATCATGAATGGCTTTGAAGTGAGCGTACATGCCGTCTTGCGTCGGCTTATTATAATATGGGGTGACAATCAAAGCGGCATCCGCGCCCGCATCTTTGGCGTGCTGGGTCAGCTCGATCGCTTCACTTGTGGAATTCGAGCCCGTTCCGGCAATTACGGGAATTCTTTTCTTGACCACATCGGCGCATCTCTGAACTATAGCCATATGTTCATCATGCGATACTGTCGGCGATTCACCAGTAGTTCCACAAGGCACCACAGCGTGCGAGCCTTGCTCGATTTGCCATTCAACAAATTTTTCAAACGCGGGCCAATCAATCTCGCCGTTCTTGAACGGGGTAATCAGCGCGGGTATGGAACCTTTAAACATCTCAAATCTCTATATCTTCTGTTATCCAAAGTGACGGGTACTCTATCGATTTCACCGACAATAAGCAAGAAAATCGGCGTTCTCACCATATTGCTGTTATTGACGTCTTCCCAGACATCTATGGCGATTGATAGCCCTGTAAACCGCATGCAGACGTTGCGCGCACAAACCGAGACGGTCAGGGGACTGCAACTGATTGCGCAAAACCAGTGGGGGCTTGCCCGCAATGTCATTGCCAATGCCAAAGATCCGTTGGCCGCAAAGATTTATTACTGGCTGCTTTTTACGCGACGCGGTGAGTATCAAAACTTTGCGCGCTTGGCCCAGTTTATTCGCGCAAACCCCGAATGGCCGCAAATCAGCAGCTTGATCAGAAAAGCCGAGCGCGACATGCCAAACGACCTGACCGATGACGAGGTTGTAGCATGGTTCAGGGATTTCGAACCGCAAACCGCCGATGGCGCAGACCGCTTTATGCAGGCGTTGCTGATCGTAGGGCGACAGGGTGAAGCGAAGCAATTTATTGCCAAATGGTGGGCGAAAACCAGCCTGTCCCGTGATGATCAAAAGCGTCTCTACGGCAAATATAAAGGGTATCTTACCCGCGATGCGCACATGGACCGCTTCGATGCCATGCTGTTTCGCGGTCATGATAAAAACGCGAAAGCCTTGGCTGGCGTTCTGGGTAATGGTTATGCGCAACTTGCCAATGCTCGCATTGCCCTGAGTGATGAGAAAAAGAGCGTAAACGGACTTATCGCGGCTGTTCCGGCGAACCTGCAGAATGACCCGGGCTTGCTCTATGAGCGTTTGAGGTGGCGCAGACGCAACAACCTCGATAGCGGCGCGATTGAAATCCTCAATATGGCTAAGGGCCTGAAGCGTGTACAAAACCGTAAGGGCTGGTGGCGGGAACGGCATATTCTTATTCGTCGTTTGCTGGAGAGAAAACAATTCGCCCAAGCCTATAATCTGGCGAAAAACCATATTCAGGAACCGGGCGGGTTCGAATATGCACAGGCACAATGGGTTGCGGGTTGGCTGGCGCTGCGTTTCGTCAACAAACCGACAGAAGCCCTGCAACATTTCGAAGCACTCTATGCCAATGTTTCTACACCGATCAGCCGCTCACGCGGATCATACTGGGCGGGCAGGGCTGCTGAAAGGTTCGATACGAATATCAGCCTGCAATGGTTCGATAAGGCCTCCAAATTCTCCACGACCTTCTATGGGCAAATGGCAGGATCGCACATAGGAATCACAGGAACCTTACCCGGTGTTCGCGCGCCGACTTTGACCGATCAGGACAAGGCAAACTTCACCAAGGCCGAGCTTATTCAGGCAAGCCGTCTGTTTGCGAAAGCAGGCATGAGAAAAGAGGGAACGCAGTTCCTCAATGCGTTTGTGAAAGATAACGGTACAGCTAAGGGATACCGCTTTGCGGCTGAGCTGGCGCTCGCGGACGGGCGCGTCCATGACGCTGTGCGCATATCGAAACAGGCCACGAAAAAAGGATTGTTCCTGACGGCGCAATCTTATCCTGTTATGACGGGGTATCTGCAATCGGTGAGTACTGAATGGGCTTTGGTACATGCGATTATCAGGCAGGAAAGCGTATTTGACACGCAGGCGCGCAGTCCGGCCGGAGCCCAAGGTTTGATGCAATTAATGCCTGCAACGGCACGCGAGGTCGCGGGAAAACTCGGCATCTCTCACAACACCTCATGGCTGACGACTAACCCTCAACACAATGTTTTGTTAGGCAGCACATATCTGTCCCGCATGCTGGAAAGATATGACGGCGCTTACCCAATGGCGATTGCCGCTTATAATGCCGGTCCGGGTCGCGTGGACCGCTGGATCGAGATCTTCGGAGACCCCCGAAAAGGTGAAATTGACTGGATTGACTGGATTGAATTGATGCCGATCTATGAAACCCGCAATTACGTGCAACGCGTAATGGAAGGTGTCTATGTTTACCGTTTACGTCTTCGCAATATGCAACAGCCCTCAACAGCCCCGATTCACGTGGCTTGGAAGCTTTGACCTATAAAAAACGCAAATAAAACCATACGTAGATATGTAAAAAGGTGGCGTTAAGAATTTTTGTCCCGGCGCATTCTATACTAAAGGCATAACAATAATTCGCCTTTGTATTAGGTGACGCAGGAGACTATTCATGAAATTACTAATTGCTGATGATCATACTTTGTTTCGAGATGCCCTTGTTCAATATATCGGCAGAGCCGACCCCGATGCGGAGGTCGAACTGGCGAAGGATTTTTACCAGACGGAAGAGATTTTAAAGCAGGGCGACGACTATGATTTACTTATTCTTGATTTGCGCATGCCGGGCATGCATGGCCTGAATGGCGTAAAAACAATCCGTAAAGATTACCCTGACCTGAACGTAGCACTAATGTCCGGCGTTGCCGAAAATGAAGACGTGCAACAGGCTTTGGATTTGGGTATCTCGGGATATTTCCCAAAAACCCTCTCGGGCAGGGCCTTGATACGGGCGATCCAGTCAGTAGCAGATGGTGAAATCTATGTGCCGCTGGAGCCGGATACGCGCTATATTCGCCCTGCATATTATGACGATGGATTTTTCAAACAACGTTCAGCCGCCGGCGGAATGAGTGACGGTAGCCAAAGCTCTTATGATGGAAACGATTTCGATTTAACCCCCAGAGAGCATGATGTGCTGTTCTATCTAGTCACGGGGGCCTCTAACAAAGAGATAGCGAGTGCGCTCAATCTGCAGGTGGTAACTGTAAAGCTTCATGTTCGCGGAATTTGTCGAAAACTGGATGCCAAAAACAGAACACAAGCGGCTTTGATCGCCCGCGATCATCAAATTCCCTTGAAACAACCAATCGATGCTGTCGTGACCGGTTAAACGGCTTTCCGCCCTTCAAAAAACCATGTCGCGATCGTGAGTGATAACAGGATCAGCAGAGAAGCCCATAGCGGCAGGAATGGCTTTTCTGTGGCGCCTGTTACGGCATAGGCGTTGGTGTTTTCCACCGCCAGCCAGCCGCGGCCTGCAAAAGGACCGTTTGTCTTCAGGCGTATATCGGGTGCGGCTTCATCAGCAAGCCAGAGCATGCCGCCTTCGGATAGTTCAGGTAAGGGTTCGAGCACATCCTCACTTGCCAAAACATTACGGAACTCCGGCGGATCGACTTCTCCGACAACCACATACCGCAATTTCCCGTCTTGCGTGGCAAATTTGTAAATTCCTGTTTCTTTGGCCCGATGAAGCTTTTCCAAAACCCCGTTGCTATTCGGCGCCATGGTCAGCTCTTCTTCCTCGCCGGACGGTTTGGTCATCGTGACGATGTCTTCCTCGCGCTCATATGCTGCACGCTGAATAATCAGGGTTTGCCCATCGACTTTCACATCCAGCGCCTGTTCATCCAGCTCCGGCTCCTTCATCAACCAGTGCACGGTACGGCGCAGCAATTCAGCGTGCGGGCCGCCGCCGTCATAGCCCCGCGCCCAAAGCCATATGTGGTCACTGGCGATTTGCGCGACACGGCCTTCTTCAATGCGCTTAAGCACGAGCAGAGGCTGCTCGCGCACGCCCGTCATCAGAACATCGCCGGTAACGCTGCTTAAGCCTATCTGTCGATTCCATTGCCCCCAGCTGGAGGAGTTTTCACTCGATGCCTGTGGTGTCCATTGCAACGCCCGTGTAACGGGGTGGCCAAGGCCGCGTTCGCTGATGCTGGGTACATAACTCTGGTTTAGAACTTCACCCGTGGGTTGGGCGGGCAAGATGCCGCGCAGACCCGTATAGAAGATTGAATCCTCACCTGCAAAGGCCGGGCCGCTGGCCTCCAGAAACGCGCCGCCTTCTTCGACATAACGGGATATGTTTTTGAAATAATGATCGGGCAGAATACGGTTCACGCGGTAACGGTCAAAAATGATCAGGTCAAAATCATAGAGCTTGAGTTCGAACAATTCTCGGAACGGGAAGGCGATCAACGACATCTCGCGTTGCGGAGTGGCGTCGATCTTGTCGGGTTCACGCAAAATGGTGAAGTGGACGAGGTCAACACTTGGGTCAGCTTTCAACAAGTCACGCCATGTCCGTCCGCCCGCGTGTGGCTTACCGCTCACGAGCAATACCCGCAAGCGGTCACGAACACCTTGGAAGTCAATTGCGACACTGTTGTTACGCTCTGTCAGTTCGTTCGGCAACGTGTCGACGGTCATCGCAAATACATTTTGCCCTGCGTGCTCAACGGGCAAGGTCATGTTCTGTATCTCGCCCACACGCACGGCGCGTCTTTGCGTGGTGCCGTCACCGCGACGCAATGTGACATAGGTAATGGCGTTCGGGTTATTCGTGCCGTTATCCTCGATTTTAAATTCGATGCGAATATCCTGCCCGACAATGCCGTAAGCGGGCGCATTGGTCAGCACGATACGACGGTCCACCTCGTTCTTCTCACCGTTCAGCAGCACATGCACGGGGCCGTATCGGTCCTCCAAAGCGTCGGCTGGGGGCATATCGTGGACTTGCCCGTCCGTGATAATAAACACGCCTGCACGGCGGCTTTCAGGGACATCGGCGAAAGTTTCCTCCAGTGTCGCAAACAGGTTGGTGCGGCTGGCAAGCTTGCCGTCTCTGGGGCCTCTGATAACGCGCATTTCAATACGGTCCAGTTCACCCAATGAGCGTTCTATATGCTGCAATGCCTGTTCCGTGCGTCCGGCGCGATCACCAAAGCTCTGGCTGGCACTCTCGTCGATAATGACTGCGGCGATGCTGGTCACGCCCTCGCGTTGTTCCTCATGAATGGACGGACCGCTGAGCATGAAAATGAAAGCTGCAAAAGTAAGCAGGCGGAAAAGCGGCAGCTTTTTGATGCTGAATATTTTCAGCAAGATGCTGAGACCACCTAACACCGCGAGCACGATAATGAATTGCGTGTCGATCAACGGGGAGAAATGCAGGCTGAGGCTTTGTGCGCTTATCGGTGTCATTGGTCCAGCCTTTCCAGAATGTGAGGAACATGGACCTGATCGGTTTTGTAATTTCCGGTCAGCGCATACATCACCAGATTAATACCGAAACGGATCGACATTTCGTGGCGTTGTGATTTGCCTGTCATATATTTGCGGTTGCCGCGTTCGATCACGGTCAGCTCGGACCATGCACCGGCCCAGTCATTACCGCCCAGAATAATCGAGGATACCCCGTCGCGGTCGTTACTGTTCTGGCTTTCAACCCAGATTTTGGCACTTTCAAATCGGCCCGGAAAATCATCCAGCAGATAGAACGTGCGTGTCAAAACATGATCGTCCGAGATTTCCTGCAGCGGCGGAATATTGAGCGCACCCAACAGCCTTTGCAAATCTTCCGAGCCTGCGGAACCTTGGCGCGTATCGACCAATATCGTGCCACCGTGATCAAGATAGTCCTGCAGGTTCTGCACTGCCTCTGCGCTGGGTTTGGCTTGAGAGGAGCTGATCGGCCAATAGATAATAGGGAAGAACGCCAGCACATCTTTTTCGGGATTAACCGACATTACACCTGCGGGCTCGGCGGATGTGCGGATGTTCAGCGCCGCAGATAAAACCTCCAGCCCTTTGCGGGTGGTGTTGTCGATGTCGGGGTTGCCTGTCTGAATATAGGCCAGATATAAATCGTCAGATGCCTTGATACCCTCTTGTGCATGCGCCGCCGGAGCATAAAACACCATACCAACCAAAAGGATGCTCAGAGCTTTCGCAAATGGTGTTTTAAAGCGTCCGAAGCTGCGGGTCAGGAACACCATGATCAGAGCGTCGAGAATAAAGAGCAAAAATGCCGCGGCCAGCAGGTTGGGGATCAGGTCCGTCTCGTATGTTTGACCATACGGCTGCAAGCTGAGGTCACCTGCAGCCTCCAGGGTTTTGATTTCGGGGATGCTGTCACCAAGGTTAAAGGCTTGCTGTAAGCCGCCTGCCGCGTAAAAACCCGGCGGATGATCGGGGGAGGGTGAATATTCATCGACCTTCGCCAGATCCAGAGGCTTCACATTCTGTCCGGGGCTTTGCAGTGTGCCGAAACCGTCCATGGTTCTGACGGGCTGAAGCAACCCAACCTGATTGGTGTTAATGGCATGACTTTGTCCGGCAAAGGTCAGGATACGTTTGAGCATATCGACATACACTCCTGACAAGGCAAGGTTCGACCACAACGGAGAAGCGGTGGTGTGTACCATAACCAGCAAGCCTTGCTCCTGTTGCTTGGCGGTGATGATCGGCGTGCCGTCCTCTAGTGTCATCCAGTTTTGCGCGGCGTTTTCGTCCGTGCCGCTTGCGCTGATCGCGGGAAGGATTTGGCCGGAAACTTCGATTTCCTCATCATAGGCAATACCGTAAAGCGGACTGTCGGGGGTGAGCGGGGAGAGTTTTAATGGCTTGTCCCAACTTAAGGACCCCTCCACATTACGTGCTTCGGCCCGCAACGGTAGCGGGGTCAGCGCATTTTGACGGTTGTTTTGCGTCATGTTCGGGCCGACAAAGCGCAGCAACAAGCCACCTTCATTGACCCATGTATTGAGCTTGTTCAGCGCATCCTGCGGCATTGTACTGATATCGGGAAGGATAATGACAGCAGGCTCGACATCCAAAATCGCTTCCAGACTGCCTTGGGAAACTGTGGCGTAAGGCTCCAGAGCTTTGCGCAGGTAAAAGCTGTCCTCCGTGAACTGGCGGGTTTGCGCAATCTCGGCAGAAGACACGATGCCGACAGATTTCGGGCCACCTACATCATCAAGGTAGTATTTCGCATTTGCCCCGCGAATTCCGGATAACTGAAATGAAGAGATACGCGATTGCAGCGCGCTGGGTATGTCAAAGCTTGCAGTAAACGGAAAGCTTTTACCTGCCGTTTCCACGGCAACCTCGTCTAGCAATGTTCCGCGCTCGCCCAATAGCTGTACCCGAATTGGAGTGTCGCGCTCATAACGATCAGGGCCGGAAATCCTGATCTCGGGCTTGGCCTGGAAGCCGCCATGCGACTTAAGTACAAGCGGTAGCTTGGCTGAAGAGGGCGCATAGACCGTATAGGCTGATGTGTTTTCAAGGGCTTCGATCAGGACTTTGTTGTTGCGGTGCTTAACGCCATCGGAAAACCAGATGACCGAACCGTCAAAACCTTCAATGGCTTCGGCCACGGATTGCAGGTCGGGCATCCAGGGATAGGGCTTTGCGGCTCTGAGTTGAGAAAGCGCTTCGCTCTCAACGATAGGCCCGGACAGGCTCGGTGCGTTTCCGGCCTCATCCGTTGCTGTCGTGATGATACGGATCTGCTGCTTGTTGCGCGCGGCTTGTTTGATCTGGTTTTCGGCTGCCGTTTTGATATCGTCCCAGTTTTGCGCGGCCGACCATCCATTATCGATCAACAACAATATGTCTCCGCGTGTTTCGGTCGTTTCCAATGGATTCAATACTGGACGGGCGAGGGCAAGCAGTAAGAGTGCCGCCATAAACATTCGCAGCAGTAAAATCCACCACGGCGTATGGCTCGGCGTGTTTTGTTTTGGCTGCAACCCTTCCAGTAACCGCAGCGCAGGGAAAGCTAGAACTTTCGGCGCGGGCGGTGTCACCCGCAAGAGCAGATAGAGTGCGGGCAGCGCCAGCAAAGCCAGCAAGGCAGGCGGGTTTAGGAAGGCGAGGTTGGCGAACAATCCGTTCATACACGCGCCCCCGCCAGCCAGAGTGTCTTGATTGTTTCCTCAAATGGCGCATCGGTGCGGTGAAGCACATAACGCCAGCCCCATTTCATCGACAAGTCACGCACGGCCTCGATTTGCGCCTGCACCCGCTCGGCATAATCCTGTCGGATATCAACGGCATTACTTACCAACTGGCTTTTCTGCCCGTCCATGTCTTCGAACAATATGCGCCCTTCGTAAGGCAGCTCTATCTCGGCAGGGTCCAGAACATGAATAAGCGCACCGTTCTGCGTGCGCGCGCCATGTCCTGAAAATGCGGCTTCAATCTCGGCAGGCGGTTCAAGAAAATCGCTGATCGCATAAAAATGCGCATGTTTAGGCATTTGGAACGCTGTCGGTGTGGCTTCGGGGGCGTCTTCCATCAGCGTCTGCTCGAATTCTTGTAACTTCTTTTCGGAATGACCCGCACGGCCCGTAGCGGGAAAGCCAACAAGTTCACCCATACGAGAATGGAGCAGGGCAAGCGTAAGGCCGATCACCGCTGCCGCATCCTGCTTTGAATACGGGCTGCCTTCGGATTGAAACCGCATATCCGCATTACGTTTCGCCCAGATCAGGCAGGTTTGTGCACTGTGTTGTTCTTTTTGGTGAATAAAAACCCGATCCGTTTTTGCACTTTGCCGCCAGTCAATGTCACGCGGCATGTCACCGGGTTGGTATTCACGGAACTGCCAGAAAGCATCACCGCTGCCTGCGCGTCTCTGCGGGTTATTCCCGTGCAGAATGTGATAGGCCGTGCGAACCGCCAGCCGTTTGATGTCAGGAATCTGGCTGGCCGTGCGTTCGGCTTCTGTGCGAAAATTCGGAAAACCCAGCATGGCGTCCTACAAAGCGGATGCGAGCTGTTCGATCACATCGTGTTTGGTTAGGCCTTCGCTCTGCGCCTTGTAATTCAGCGCCATACGGTGCTGGAGCACAGGAATGGCCAAAGCAGTGACATCATCAATTGATGGTGCTGAACGCCCATCCAGCAAGGCACGTGCGCGGGAGGCCAGCATAAGCGCTTGCGAGGCACGTGGGCCGGGCGCCCATGCCACAAATTCATTTACCGTATCGGATGCATCGGCATCGGGGCGGGCGGAGCGTACCAGTTTCAGGATGCTTTCAACGACTTGCTCACCGATCGGCATGGCACGAACAAGCTGCTGCACATCCATCAAATCTTTGGCTTTCATCGCGTTTTTCGCTTTGGCGTCTTTCACACCCGTTGTGGCGAGGATAATGTCACGCTCTGCCTGCTCATCAGGGTAGAGCACATCAACCTGCATCAGGAAACGGTCAAGCTGCGCCTCAGGCAGGGGGTATGTCCCTTCCTGCTCAATAGGGTTTTGTGTCGCCAGTACATGGAAAGGCTTTGGCAAATCTGTGGTAACGCCTCCCGCACTCACACTGCGTTCCTGCATTGCCTGAAGCAAAGCGGACTGCGTACGCGGGGATGCACGGTTAATCTCGTCAGCCATCAAAAGCTGGGTAAAGACAGGACCTTCAATGAAACGGAAGCTGCGCTTGCCTTTACCGTCTTCTTCCAGAACTTCGGAACCGACAATATCGGCAGGCATCAGATCGGGGGTGCATTGCACACGGTTGCTATCTAAGCCCAGCACTGTCGCTGCGGTATCAACAAGTAGCGTTTTCGCAAGGCCCGGCACACCGATCAGCAGCACATGACCACCCGAAGCCAGTGTCACCAGCGTGTTGTCCACGACTTCCGTTTGGCCGATAACGATCTTTTCAATTTCTTTCTTGGCGGCGGTCAGCTTGGAGACGGCTTCGTCAAAGAATTCTTCGGGCTTGATACTGGATTTCGGCACACTTACGCTCCTGTTTAATGATAACGTTAGTTATATTAAGAGTATTAAAGCATTTGAAAAGCTCTGGATACGCAGAATATGGAACAAACTGGTGATTTCCGCATAGCAAAAGACGGTACGTGGTTTCACGATGGCGGCGAGATCAAGCGTGAAGCGCTGGCGCGCCTGTTTGCGACGCGTGCCTTAAAAGTCGATGAGGAGGGGGATTACTGGCTGGCCACGCCGTATGAGAAATACCCCGTAGAGGTCGAGGATGTGCCTTTTGTGATTGTAAATTACGATAAGGATGGCGGCGACGTTGTCCTGAAAACCAATATGGGAGAGGTCGTGAAGGTTGGTCCGTCCCATCCTTTGGAATTGCGTAACAACATCCCTTACATCGATGTGCGGGACGGGTTATACGCCCGTTTGGGCCGGTCGGTGCTGTATAACCTGATCGAGGAATACGGCGCGGAGCTTGAAAGTGGCGGTAAAACCTACAAATTGGGTGAGCTATGACACCTGATAAGACTATTCCCGTTCAAGACTGGATGACCGCAAGCGGCGCTGCGCAGATATTCGAAGCCTTAGGTGACGGTAACGTGCTGTTCGTCGGTGGCTGCGTGCGTAATGCGTTGCTGGATAAGGAGGTTGATGACCTGGATCTTGCCACAAAGCTAGCCCCCGAGGACGTAACGGCCAAACTGGAAGCAGCGGATATCAAGGTCATCCCCACGGGCATAGATCATGGTACGGTCACGGCTGTAATCGACAGCAAACCCTACGAAATCACAACCTTGCGCAAGGATGTGGAGACAGATGGTCGGCGAGCAACGGTTGCCTTTACTGATGATTGGGCCGAGGATGCGCGCCGCCGTGACTTCACGATGAATACCTTGCTGGCTGATCGGGCAGGGAATATTTTTGATCCGCTCGGGCTGGGGCTGGAGGATTTGGCGGCTAGACGTGTTGTCTTTGTCGGAAAGCCTTCTGAACGAATTGAGGAGGATTACCTGCGCATCCTGCGCTATTTCCGCTTTCATGCGCTCTATGCGGACGGTGAACCTGATGCAGAAGCACTTAAAGCATGCTCTCAAGAAGCGGGAAAAATCAAAACTCTCTCGAGAGAACGAATTACACAGGAAATGTTTAAGATTCTGTCAGTTGACGACCCTGCTAAAATCTTAACATTAATGAGCGATAACAATATTTTGGGTGATATTCTTGCGACAAAGGATGAATTTTTAACGATACGTCACGTATCTAAATTTCAATGTGACTATAATCTGCGGTTTTTAGCCTCACGCTTCCTTGTTTTGGTAGATTTCGACGAAAAAAACATCGAGAAAATGCAGGAGTACATTTTATTCCCGAAAGTCTTTTTAAAAGACATGCAGGCTACTCAAAACGTATTGAACTTACCCGATCTGTCGGATGATCAGGCTGTCAAAGTCGCAATTTACAAGCATGGTCGGGTGCCGACGGCGCAAGCGCTGATGATTGAACTCGCTCAGGACCGTGTCATAAACGGCTATGCGCCCAAGGCGCTGGATATTGTCCAGAACTGGAATGTGCCCGATTTCCCTCTATCGGGCGAAGACTTGATGAATGAAGGCTTTAAGCCCGGACCGGAGCTGGGCGCAGAGCTGGAGCGGCGCGAGCAGGAATGGATAAAGCGGGGCTTTAAGGGCTAAGCGCCCTCAAACGTCTTGTTGGGGGCTGCAATCCTGTCCATAAGGGCTTCGGTTTGTGCCGCACTTCGGGCATGCATATCAAGCTTATCAAGAATGCGGTCGGTCAGGTTATCAATCAACGCCTGACCGTTGGGAATTTGATTCTTGATCTTTTCCAGCCCCATCGGTGAGCTGTTGCCTTCAAGCAGCCAGATACGACCCTCCCTATCTACTTTCAGGTCTAAACCGATATAGGAAATGTCGTGTATTTGATGCAGATGTCTGGCGAGGCGCTGAGCTTGCGCCTTGAGTAAGGGGTTTTCGGTTGCCTGAATAGTTTCACCTCCCCATATGGCCGCATCGGCATCATCCGCTTGGTCTATCGTGCGTTCATACATAATGAGGCACTCACCATCCAGACACATAGCGCGAACTTCGGGAAAAGGCCCTTGTTCGTCCCCTAAATATTGCTGGGCGAGAAGATAATCACCCCATGAGGTGTTTTGCCGGATCGTTGAAATGGCGTGCAGAGCCTCCTCGGGACTGTTGGCGAGGAAAACATCTTTGGCGAGCGAGCCTGAGTTCGGTTTCAGAATGATAGGGAAGTTCAGCCTATGCGCATCATCCTCGATATGGCCCATTATGCTCGCGAGAACGTCTTCGTTGCTGCGTGGGTCGTTCTTGAGGAAAGCTTCTGTATGCGGGCGTGGCACATGACCTTGGGCGGCCCGGTAAAGCGTCCATTTATCATCGATAATTTTTCTGGCCGCAGGGGTGTTAAATGGCGTGGACCCGAAGAAGAAAACATTCGTTAAGCCGCCATTTTCAACCGTAACACGGGGGCTTTCTGAAATACCGTCATGTTCGGCCACGGCACTAAAGCCTTCGCGCGCTTTCGCGGCTCTGTACACAAAGCTGGCTAGATATTGTCTTCCCATGCGCGGAATTTAAACAGTTATGGTAATAGTGTCAAAGGATGAGCGTGCTGCACCGCACGCTCACCTTGACTATTAGGCTGCGAGGGTCGGGACGTCGTAGAACGGCTTATCCGCCTTCTTTTCCAGCTTATCTTGCGCATCGCTCTGACTGATCTCCATAACCTGGAAAAGCTCTTCCAGAGTAAGGATTTCTTCGGGCTCAGGGTCGTATCCGTAATCGGCATTGAACAAGTGCGGATGCGTCTCGCGGAAGCGCTCATCCGTTGCCTGGCTAAACTTCTCAAGGAAGCTGTTAATCGCTGGCATGCGGTCTTCAAACTCTCTATGCGCGTCGTTTCTCATTGCAACAATAGCGCCGGAGCGTTTCAAAACTTTGAAATGTGACATTTCGGCATTCAGAACGCTTGATCCGCCATCGACGAGGTCACAAACAACATCAATGTCATAGCAGTCGAGCATATCTTCCGTACCGCCCTCACATGTAATGATGTCGGGATACTGAAACCAATGCGGGTTAGCCGAGGCTTCACGCAGTTCTTTCAGGTGGTTTTCGAGGATTGGCTTATAGCGGTGCGTTACTGCGATTGTCATCGGCTTGGACCCGATCTGCTGTAAGGCTTCTTCAGAGCGTGCGCCAAGGTAAATACCCGCGTGGCTCGTGTTCAGGGACTGCTTTTGGTACACATTGCGCATGATACCTTCGTGCTCGGCTTCCATACCGCGGAATGTGTCTTCCCCGACAACGGCAACAAGCGGTGCAACTTCGCTGTTATTGCGGCGGTCGATGTAGGATGTACCTTTAGGCGCACCTTTTTTACCGCTCAATCCGAAAGCTTGTGCCATGTCACCGGGCTTCATTTCACGGAAGCCAAAGACCGTTCCTGTTTCAACATCAATTGCGTATGTTTTGCCGTGGCGGGAGTTTGTCCGTTTGACCAGAACCTGACCTTCCATATTGGCCAGAGCCTGACGCAGAACGCGGCTTGCCGCTTTCTGCTTGGTTGCTGCCAGCACAAACGCCAGCTCGTCACCATGTTTTTCGAAAAAATCTTCGGGTGATAAATCTCTAAAGTCTTGCACTTTATCCGCAATGCTTTCGGCATCACGAAGTTCTGCCGGGACTACCCCGGAATTTACATCTTTCATAATTTCTAGCCTTCTACCTATCTGTTCTAAATCAATTTTTATTAGTACTTGCTAAACCGTGATTTGGTTTTAGCAATGCGCTGCACAAAAATGCAAGAAAAAAGTAGAAAAAGATATTTTGTAAGGCTTTTTGCGGGTTTGCGGCGAGTTTTAGCGGTCTAAGGCCACTTCACTTCGGGGGGCATGGACATCAAAATTGCATCCGTATTTCCACCCGTTTTCAGACCGAATTGCGTGCCGCGGTCATAAAGCAAATTATATTCGACGTAACGGCCGCGACGGATGAGCTGGAATTCCCGCTCTTCATCGGTCCAGCTACGATTCATATGCTTGCGCACGATCTGGGGGTAGATATCCAGAAACGTTTTACCGACATCCTGTGTGTAGGAAAAATCGGCCTCCCAATCATCCGAATCCAGATAATCGTAGAAAATACCACCAACGCCGCGCGGTTCGTCACGATGGGGCAGGTAGAAGTAGCGGTCACACCACTCTTTATGCTCTGCGTAATATTCGGGGTCATGGCGGTCGCAACATGCCTTTAACGCATCATGAAATGAGCGCGTGTCCTCTTCATCGGGGAACATAGGGGTTAAGTCCGCGCCGCCGCCGAACCAGCCCTTGGAGGTCACAATCATGCGCGTATTCATGTGCACAGCGGGGACGAGCGGGTTTTGCATGTGCGCAACCAAAGAAACACCACTGGCCCAGAAAGCACCTTTGCTCTCTTCCGCACCTGGAACGCGCGCGGCGAACTCATCGGCAAAGACACCGTGAACCTCGGATATATTCACGCCGACCTTCTCGAACACGCGCCCACGCATGATCGACATTTCACCGCCGCCTTTCAGGATGCTGCCTGATTCATTCGGTTCGTCGATATTGTCACGCTGCCAGTCTGTGCGCTCGAAATGACCGGCATCCATATCCGCTTTTGGCCCGTCTGTAAGTTCGTCTTCTATCTTTTCGAATTCGGCACAGATGTTGTTGCGCAAGGTTTTGAACCATGCGGCGGCCTGTTCTTTGCGGTTGTCCCATTCGCTCATGCTGAAAATCCATTCGTTTGGCGCAAGGCTTCGCCCATAATCATGGACGTCGCATTCACAATATTAAGGGACCGTAACCCGTTTCGCATCGGAATGACAATGCGGGCGCCGACATCTTCGTGGACGTTTTCCGGAACGCCGGCGCTTTCACTACCCGCCAGAAGTATATCACCGTCCTCAAATTCGAAATTCGCGTATGAATCGGCTCCTTTTGTCGTCATTAGCACAATGCGTTTTCCGCTCATTTCGTTTTTAAAGCTATTCCATGATGCGTGCCTGTGTATGACGAGCTTATCAATATAATCCATCGCCGATTGACGGATTTTTCTTTCATCATAGGGGAAGCTTGTCGGCTCAATCACGTGTAAGTCAGCACCCATGCAGGCGCACAAGCGAATCATCGCCCCGAGATTTTGTGGTATATCCGGTTGATACATTGCGATTGAAACCATAGAGTATTGCCCTTAAGCCTTTTATGAATAGAATTTATGTGCGTAATATCTAATTTATTTTGTGATATCTGGATAGTACAGGGTTGATCATTTATAAAATAAGGCGTAAATGCTGTGTCCAAAATCTGTCGATTGATTTTAGAGAAGAAAGAATATGAGTACGGATAACGCTGACGACAACTCACGTAGAGATTTTTTGCAAATGACCGGCGCGGCTTTTGGAGCCGTCGGAGCTGTATCTTTCGCAGCGCCGCTCATTAATTCCCTTAATCCCGCCAAGGATACGCTGGCGCTGGCAACCACTGAGGTGGATGTTAGTTCCATTCCTGTGGGTGAGGCCAAGACGGTTATGTGGCGCGGTAAGCCCGTGTTCATCAAACACCGCACACCCGAAGAAATTGAAGAGGCGCGCAGCGTCGAGATAAGCGCATTGCCGGACAAGCAAGCCGATGAAGAGCGTGTTCAGAAACCTGAATGGTTGGTTGTTATCGGAATTTGTACGCATTTGGGTTGTGTCCCGACCGGACAGAAACAAAGCGATGCGCATGGCGACTACGATGGCTGGTTCTGCCCGTGTCACGGTTCTCACTACGATACATCAGCACGTATTCGTAAAGGTCCGGCCCCTAAGAACCTTCAGGTGCCGCCATATGAATTTATCAGCGATACAGTGATCAAGATCGGCTAGGGATAAGAAAGAGGAAAACCATGGGAAGTGGTCAAAGAGAACAATTTGATAATCCGGTAATTGAGTGGGTCGACAGCCGTTTGCCCGTATTCACAATGATGCAGCGTGAATACGGTGTTTTCCCGACACCTCGCAATTTTAACTATTTCTGGAATTTCGGCGCGATCGCCATGATCATGCTGGTGCTGATGATTGTCACCGGTATCGTTCTGGCAATGCATTACACGGCCGATGTGACCAAGTCATTCGACGCCGTTGAGCGTATCATGCGCGAAGTTAACGGTGGCTGGCTTATTCGTTACATGCACATGAATGGTGCGTCATTCTTCTTTATCGCCGTTTATATCCATATTTTCCGCGGCATGTATTACGGCTCCTTCAAAAAGCCTCGCGAACTGCTCTGGATTTTGGGCGTTGTGATCTTCCTGTTGATGATGGCAACCGCCTTTATCGGCTACGTTCTGCCTTGGGGACAGATGTCCTTGTGGGGTGCAACGGTGATTACCAACCTGTTCTCCGCCATTCCGCTGGTCGGTGACAGTATCGTGACATTGCTCTGGGGTGGATTCAGCGTCGACAACCCGACACTGACACGCTTCTTCGCGCTTCACTATCTCTTGCCATTCGTGATTTTCGCGGTTGTGTTCCTGCATGTATGGGCACTACACGTGACTGGTTCGAACAACCCGCTGGGTATTGATACGAAAGGGCCGCAGGACACACTGCCGTTCCACCCATATTACACAATGAAGGACACATTCGGCGTTCTCGTCTTCCTGTTGTTCTTCGTGTTGGTCACATTCTATGCCCCGAATATGCTCGGTCACCCTGATAACTACATTCCGGCTGATCCGCTGGTAACACCTGCACACATTGTGCCCGAATGGTACTTCCTGCCGTTCTATGCAATCTTGCGTGCGATTACGTTTGATATCGGCGTGCCGTTCACGGAAATCGTGATTATTTCGGCCAAGCTTGGCGGTGTTATTGCGATGTTCGGTGCGATTGCACTCTGGTTTGTTCTGCCTTGGCTGGATACACACCCGATCCGCTCGGCCCGTTTCCGCCCGTTGTTCAGAACATTCTTCCTGATTTTGGTCGCGGACTTCATTTTCCTTGGCTATATCGGGTCACAAAGCGCGGACGCGACGCTGTTTGGTATCCCGCTCAGCTATATGGGCTTGGCCGCAACCGCTTACTATTTCATATTCTTCATCGCGATTCTTCCATGGTTGAGCCGCAATGAAAAAGGCCGTGATTTGCCGACCAGCATTCACGAAGCCGTACTCGAACAGAAAAAAAGTAAATCCGAAATGTCTCCGGAGGCAGCAGAATAAAATGACAAAGCGTTTAATCCTAAGTTTGGCAGTATTGCCTCTGCTCATGATGATCGCGCCGTCTGCACAGGCTGCGGGAGATCAGAAAGCTGCACCGCATCAGCATTGGCACTTCAAGGGCCCGTTCGGTACCTATGACCGTGACGCTCTACAGCGCGGCTACCTTGTTTACCGTCAGGTTTGTGCGGCTTGTCACTCAATGAAGCGCGTAGCGTTCCGTAACCTCGAAGACCTTGGTTATAACGAAGCGCAAATTAAAGCCATTGCCTCTGAATACACTGTGACCGATGGTCCGGATGAAGAGGGTGAGATGTTTGATCGCCCGGCACGTCCGAGTGATTATTTCCCGTCACCTTTCCCGAATAAGAACGCCGCCAAATATGCCAATGGCGGTGCGTATCCTCCTGACTTGTCCTTGATCACAAAGGCTCGTCACCACGGGGCTGACTATGTATATGCTCTGCTGACAGGGTACAAAGAACCACCGGCGGATAAGAAGCTGCTTGATGGTCAATATTACAACCCGTACATGGCCGGTCACGTAATCGCTATGGCTCCGCCATTGTCTGACGGTATGGTTGCCTATTCTGACGAAAGCCCGATGACGACTGAGCAATATGCCAGAGACGTCGCGGAGTTCCTGACATGGGCTGCCGAGCCGGAGATGGAAAGCCGTAAGAAAATCGGTCTGCAGGTATTGCTCTTCCTCGCCGTGTTTGCCGCAATCATGTACGGCATCAAGAAGAAAATCTGGGCGGACGTTCACTAGATAGATATCTGGGCTCCCGCCACCTTTATCCTTTTTTCTATAGCTGTTTATGGGTATCCTTTTTTAACAAAGGATACCTTTAGTTTATGCGCGATACACAAAATGAGATTAATCACTTCTGGTTCGAAGAGCTTGAACCGCAACAATGGTTTCAACAAAGCGACAGCGTTGATGCCGAAATCAAGGAGCGTTTCGAAGTCACACATCAAATGGCCAATGACGGTCTGTGCAACCACTGGGCGGCGGATGCCGACGGAGCTTTGGCTCTGGTCATTGTCCTCGACCAGTTTCCGCGCCATATGTATAGAAACATGCCCAAGGCCTTTGCCAGCGATGAACGCGCATTGTTAATCGCGAAGCAAGCCGTGCATAAAGGTTTCGACCAAATTCTAGAGCCTGTAAAACGCGGGTTTCTATATTTGCCGTATCAGCATAGCGAGACCTTAAGCGATCAGAAAAAATCGGTTGAGCTGTTTGGTGCGATGGCCGATGCAAACCCGGCAGGGGACATGTACGCCAAGCGTCATTATGTGCCGATTGAAAAGTTCGGCCGCTTCCCGCACCGGAACGAAGTTTTAGGGCGTGAGAGTTCAGAAGAGGAAATCGAATTCCTCAAAACGCATAAGGGGTTTTTATGAGCAAGTATCAGGATGTGTTGGACGCCCTCGGAGTTAAGGTCGAGGCTAACGCTGACATTGAAGTATTCTCTCCGATTGACGGCAACTCTCTCGGTGCTGTTTCTGCTCATAATGTTAAAGACGTCGATGCCGTTGCTGAGAAGGCGCAGGCTGCATTTGAACAATGGCGCAAGGTGCCCGCACCTGTGCGTGGTGAATTTGTGCGCTTGCTGGGCGAAGAGCTGCGCAAATCCAAAGATGATTTAGGCAAGCTTGTAACCATTGAGTGCGGCAAAATTTATTCCGAAGGCTTGGGCGAAGTACAGGAAATGATTGATATCTGTGACTTTGCTGTTGGCTTATCCCGTCAGCTGAGCGGGATCACCATGGGGTCCGAACGCCCCGAACATCATATGCGCGAAGTCTGGCATCCGATTGGTCCTGTCGGTGTGATTACGGCCTTTAACTTTCCTGTGGCTGTTTGGTCATGGAATGCTTCATTGGCCCTGGTTTGCGGCAACTCCATGGTCTGGAAGCCATCTGAAAAAACACCGTTAACCGCGCTGGCTTGCAAAAGTGTTTTTGACCGCACTGTCGAAAAATTCAAAGCTGCAGGTCATGATGTGCCTGACGGCTTGCTTCAGGTTGTGCTGGGTGAAGCCGATGTCGGTCAAGCTCTGGTGGACAACCCAGCGTTCCCGCTCATCAGTGCGACGGGCAGCGTCCGCATGGGCCGGGCAGTCGGTGAAGCCGTCGCTAAGCGTCTAGGGCGCAGCTTGCTTGAGCTTGGCGGCAACAACGCCATGGTCATCGCGCCATCTGCCGATCTGGATATGGCCGTTCGCGCAATTCTGTTTGGGGCGGTCGGTACTTGTGGCCAGCGTTGCACATCGACGCGCCGCTTGATCGTGCATGAAGATATTTATGATCAATTGATCGCTTCTTTGAAAAAGGGATACGAACAGATCCGCGTCGGTGACCCGCTCGAGGATACAACTCTTGTCGGCCCTCTAATCGACGAGGATGCCTACAATCAAATGCAAGATGCCCTCAAGCAGGCCGAGAAAGAGGGCGGCAAAGTTCTCGTTGGCGGTGGCTGCGAGGATATAGGCGAGGGCGGCTTCTATGTTCGTCCCGCTATGGTCGAGATGCCTGAGCAATCCGCGGTCGTCGAGCATGAAACCTTCGCGCCGATCCTGTACTGCATGAAATACAAGACGCTTGATGATGGGATCGCTCTACAAAACGGTGTGCCGCAAGGGCTGTCTTCCGCAATCTTTACCAATGATGTGCGCGAGGCCGAACGCTTCCTGTCCGCAACCGGCAGTGATTGCGGAATCGCCAACGTTAATATCGGCACCAGCGGTGCGGAAATCGGCGGAGCTTTCGGCGGAGAGAAGGAAACGGGCGGCGGTCGCGAAAGTGGCTCGGATGCTTGGAAAACCTACATGCGCCGTCAGACACAGACGGTGAATTACTCGACTGAATTGCCGCTGGCACAGGGCGTAAAGTTCGATTTGTAGGTATTTGGCTCAAAAATTTTCCACATTTGTAAAAATTTAGGCTCGTGTTCCTTCAGCTTTTAACGGTCTGTTATTGGTTTTATGGAAAACTAAAAGGATGCGCCGAATCACCGCATTTTAAAATTTAGCAAAAAAGAATTTTTGGCTTTGAAATTGAACCTGATTAAGAGTCGGGTATAAACATTTCGAATAAAAGAAAGATTACATTCATTAGTGCTTTCTTGATTAAAGCTTTTTTGCGCATGGCGGAGATTTCGCGTATTTTTATTGCATTCTAAAATCAAACCTCGAACCGAAAGGAGCTGGCATATGTCTAACCCTGCATCTTCTACAGGACTCTTATCTGCACAAAATTCACGTTTAGAGGCGCTAAGACAACGACATTCAGTATTATCTTCGAGGATAGAGGAGGCTTATAAAAGCCCGTCCACCACAGATTTTTATCTTCGTCAGTTGAAAAAGCAGAAATTGTTTCTGAAAGAAGAAATTGAAGGAATCCGCGACCTCGGAAATGAGCAAAGCGGACAAGCCTCGGCCTAATGCTATAGGGCCGAGACTAAAACACCCCGGTTATATATCTGGGGAGTCAGTATGAAGAGAGCAGCCGGTTGATTTCATTCTCCGGCTGCTTTTTCTTGTGCCTGTAGGGTTTAATCGTCAGATGATGTGTCAGTGTCACCAAGGAAGTTGGAGAAGTCGAAACCACCTGTACCGGATTGGCTGGCATCTTCGCTTTCCTGTGGCTCAGACAGAGCGGCTTGCTGCTCGGCCAGACGCTGGGCTTTAACTTCTTCAGGGTCTTTACCTTGCGCTTTCAAACCTTTGTCGCTGGATTTCTCGTATTCCTGCCATGTACACAGACCCAGTTCCGCAGGGTGACGCGGACGCAAGTTCGGTGTGTTCGGGTGTGTGCGTTCACGAACAGAATTAATTGTCGGCTTGGTTGTACCAACCAGCTTCGTAATCTGTGCGTCTGAAATTTCGGGGTTGTGCTTAAGAATGTAGGCAATAGCATCCGGCTTATCACCGCGCTTGGAAACAGGCGTGTAACGAGGGCCTTTCGCGCGCGCTTTAACAGGCGGCAAACTGCTCTTGGCGATCACAAGACGTGCTGCCGGATCAGCCTGACAACGGTCCAGCTCTTCCTGTGTAAGCTCGTGATGTTCCATAGGGTTACGACCCACAAGACCTTTACCGATATCACCATCGGCCAAAGCTTCGATCTCGATCGTGGTCATGCCTGTAAAATCGGCGATTTGCTCGAAAGTCAGGGCTGTGTTCTCGATAAGCCAGACAGCCGTAGCCTTCGGCATCAGGAGTTGTCCGGTGATGTTCAGTGCAGTTGACATTGTGCTCTTTCCTTTTGGTCTACTGTTAAATCTTAAATAGGCATAGTTTTTAGCCCGCTCCTGTTCCTCGCGGGAGCTGGTTATATAACCAAATTTTTAAGGGAACGAACCCGTTATATAAGGGTTTATGCGGAATTTCCAGATTTTTTTTATGCCTGACAAAAATTCGATTCGGTTTGCATTTTAAAAACCGCTCTTTTATTTTTTATCTATGTTTGATGATGATTTGCCAAAAAAGACATCTGCTGATTTTCCACGGAACCTAGAGAATATGTCGGTTTCCGAGCTCGAGGAGTATGTTCAGGAACTGGATACGGAAAAAGAGCGCGTGAAGATTAATATTGAGCAGAAAAAAGCATCTCAGGCTGCAGCGTCCGATATTTTCAAATCCTGATTTCGCAACTCCATCACACGGGCCTAAATTTTTCCCCTATAACCCCCTGTATTAAAAGGGAGATTATGGAACATGCAAAAATACTAAAATAAATTTTGCATTTTTTGGCATGTTTAAGGTACAACGTGGACAAGCTCAAAACATATGAGCGAGTTAGGGAATTATGAGTACATTTTTTGAGTACGCCACGGACGAGAAATGAACACTACACATGGTTTAGAAGGCAGCTTTGAGAAGGCGCGCCGCGACGATCTTGTTGTCGAAAAGGGAGCTAAAATTTTGATGGGCAGTAATACGCCCGTCAAACGAAGGGATGCGGCCTCTGCATTCCAACAATTCGAGGCAGATGCCAAGCTCAGATATATCAAAGATTTTTTACCCGTTTTGCCGAACGCCGCTGAAGATACAGGGGTCGGAGAGGGGAATGTGGGTCAGAAGACCGACAATGCCCATGAAGCGCTGGCCAGGGTCGGGTACGATGAAGTTAACTCCTTCGTTTACAACACCGATATCGTGATTGAATTCGAACAACCCGACCTTCACGAACATCCTTTCCTTAAAGATTACAAACACCTCTACATTGATGGCCAAAACTTCCCGGGCACCGAGATGGCGCCAATGGCGCTGGTGAATGGCTTTGAAACCCTGATGCATGACATCAACCGCGCACTCAATGACATCGAGGAAAAGCACGGCACCGTTGACCGCGGCTTGAAGATAAAGACCGTAGGTGAGTTTTCCAGAGTAGGCTCCCCCGAGACCGCTATTACGGTTGCAGGGCGCAGAGATTATGTGATGTTGCGCGAACCTATGCCGGCTGAAGGCGAAGAGGATCTTGGGGTTTATGATCTCGATTACTTCCTCGCGTTTCCGGATAAACCCGATGTAAGCGTCCAGTCTCAAAAAGACGAAATGGATGTTGCATGTCATCCCGACTCACACAATGCGCGTGCCGTTAAGAAGCTGATCGAAACCGTCGGTATTCCGATAAAAAGTGATGCCAAGCGCGAGTTTTCGGCTCCCGGCATTATTCTGCATCCAAAATCCGAACGTGGTGGCGGCCAAGCCGTTATCGTAACGGACCGCCATTTCACGGGTACATGGGGTCGCGAAGCGCATGACCCTTACGATAACTGGGTTAAGTCACAGATCGGCCAATTGGAAAGACATGGTTACCGTCTGGCGGATATTGATGAGTTCGATACCAAGATGCCATTCCATCAGCAGGAATTCTTGCCTGATGGCCCGTCAACGGACATCAGCTGCCTTGTGAAGTTCATGCAGCAGGTTGATGGTGTTGTCTTCCTGCCGTTCAAACCAACAGGGAATATCGTAGAAGACACGATGACTATGTTGAAACGCGACATGCTATTCAACATGCGACGTGATCTTCACAATCTGGGCGATGGACACGTAAAAGGCCGTCCCGACGTTGTATTAGACTCAAAGTTGGTCGACCGTCATTTACACCTGCTGCGCCTGGGCACGACGGCGATGCGCGTCGCTTCCGCATTCCAGATCCATCGTGACGGTGAACAGCTATTCCAAACACTTAACCGTGGCTGGGAAAATCATGAATATGTCATGACCCCGTTTGAGCCTCAGGACAGTACGATTAAGGCTGTTGTTCCCGAATTTACCGACCAGCCTGGTGTCGCATTTATCGGTAATGCCACTTCGGAAAATCCTGAAGTTCTGGACACGTCTTATCAAGTTGCTCGCCTTTTCTATGAAAACGGTTATGCGGGTAGCGAAGGACATGGCGGCAAGGGAAGCATGAATCAGTATGCTCGCGCAGCCGTTGACCTGAGCGAAGAGGGCTATGAAATTACACGTCGCGGCATTACGACCCCGATTGCGACCATGGAGGGCGATCCAAAAGGCGCACGTGAACATGGCTTCATTCCGATCTCGGTTCCTCACATGGCATACCGTATTCCCGGTATCATTGCGCCGGATATCCGTTCAGTCATTGTTGATAAGGGCGGCCCGGGTACACAAACGGAATGGAACTACAGTGCCCTGGACAATGTTAACCGCCTGGTTCACGGTCTCGAACAACGTGGCGTTGTCATCAACAATGCCGCCGCGCGTTTCAGGGAGGGGGTAATTTACAATTATCAAAATCTTCCCGAGCAATATGGCCCTGCGCAAATGAAGCTTATGAACTCTGCTATGGTTCATGGCGGCGCAGAGGAAATGTTCAGGGTTGCGCAATGGCTGGACACACAAACCGCCAACCGTGCCGAATTTGATGCCGATATCAAAAGGCTGCCCGGATAATTTTTCAGATAACTTTTCGTGTGTTCCGCATACGTAACGCGTTGCAATCATTTTCAGCCGCGCATATGATTTGATTCATGCGCATAGATAATGAAATCAAACTCGACTTTAAAGACGTTCTCATCCGCCCCAAACGCTCGACACTCAGGAGCCGTAAGGATGTAGACATTCACCGCGAATTTACCTTCAAATGGAGTGGTAAGAAATTCAAAGGTGTGCCGATTATCGCGGCCAACATGGACGGTGTTGGTACATTCGCCATGGCGGATGCTTTCAAGAAAGACGGCAATGGCCTGACGGTTGCCCTGCATAAACATTACCCGCTGGACGAGCTTAAGAAATTCTACAAAAAGCCTGCACATAAAAATGCATGGTATTCCATTGGTATGGTCAAGGCGGACGAAGAAAAGCTGGCCGCGTTCATCAAGTCGGGCGGAAAGCCGGATAAAATCTGTATCGATGTTGCCAATGGCTATAGCGAACATTTCGTCGACTACGTTAAGAAGATGCGCGACCTTTACCCGAAATTGACCATTATGGCCGGTAACGTTGTCACGGGTGAAATGGTCGAACAACTGATCCTGAATGGTGCCGACGTCGTTAAGGTTGGTATCGGCCCGGGCAGCGTTTGCACCACACGTAAGATGACGGGCGTGGGCTATCCGCAACTCTCCGCGATTATCGAATGCGCCGATGCCGCGCACGGTCTTGGCGGCCTTATTTGTGGTGATGGCGGTTGCACGGTTCCGGGTGATGTCGCCAAAGGTTTTGCCGCCGGTGCGGACTTCATTATGGCGGGCGGCATGTTCGCTGGTCACGATCAGGCCGAACAGGAAATAGTTGAGGACGGCGGCCAGAAGTTCGTGCAGTTCTATGGTATGAGCAGCGATACGGCGATGAAGAAACATAAAGGCGGTGTTGCCGAATACCGTGCAAGCGAAGGTAAAACGGTTCGCGTTCCATATCGTGGTTCGGTTGAATTGACCTTGCAGGATATTCTTGGCGGCGTTCGTTCGACTTGTACGTATGTCGGGGCGCGCCGATTGAAGGATCTCACAAAATGCGCAACCTTTATTCGTGTCTCTCAACAACTGAACACTGTCTTCGGTAATGAATAGCTCCACGCCTTTTTTAATCTTAGGCATACTCTGAAAGTATACTTGCGCAGTTTCTTTAGGATCGTTACTTTGAGTATTCTTGTAATACAAAAAGGAGATGACCATGCCCGATGAGATCAAGGAAAGACTTCAGAAAAGTTCAGAAACTTGTGTTCAATCTTACGAGGCATGGCGCAAAGATGAAAAAAGTCTCCCTGCGCGTGAATCTCTGCAGGAAGCCATTCATGAGCTTCGTAAGGTGGCCTCCCGTTTGGAAATTGAGCTTGCGATCAGTGAACGCGACCAGATGGCGCAAAAGCCAATTCCTATTCCGCCGCACCGTAATGCGAACAAGGGCCGGAACAAAGACAATCGCGATGGCGGCAAGAAACCGTCCAAGAAAAGCGATTCCAAAAAGCCTGATGCGAAAAAATCTGACGATAAAAAAGCAGAAAGCGCAAATGACAAGGCTCCGAAGGACGGCAAAAAAGCCGCCGGCGGCGAGAACTAATCTAGCCTCTATCTTTTATTAATCTGTATTCGCCGAACTTTTCGGCGTTGCCTGCGCGTAAAAAGACGTTGGTCTTTTTCTCTTCGCCCAATGTTGTCGGGATCGTCGGTTTGTTCTGCTCGCGTAACGTTTTGACATCCTCGTAACGGGTTTTGAGGTTGTCGTTTTCCGGTTCGACCTTCAGGCAGAATTCAGCGTTACTTAAGGTGTATTCATGACCACAATAGATTTGCGTATCGTCGGGCAGGGCGGTGATTTTCTCAAATGATTCCCACATTTGCTCGGGCGTGCCTTCAAACAAACGGCCGCAGCCCATCACAAATAAAGTATCGCCGACGAACAGTAGCTTGCTCTCGGGGAAATGAATGCTGATATGCCCCTTTGTGTGTCCGGGGGTCTCTAGCACATCGTAGGGTTCACCGCCGAATGTCTCGGCCGAAAATTCATCCAGCAGGATGTCCATATTCTCGATACGGCCCATTTCTTTTGATGGACCGGCAACTTTGCATCTATGCCATTCCAGCATTTGCGGAATGCCCGCGATGTGATCACCATGGTGGTGGGTAGCGAAGATAACGTTCGGTTTAAGGCCCTTGCTTTCCAGATACTCGATCACCGGAGCCGCCTCGCCGGGGTCGACAACCCCGACATCTCCGTTATCGCTTTCCAGCACATAGGCGTAATTATCATTCAAGACGGGGATGAGCGTGACGTTGATCATGGTTTATCTCCTGTTTTGATTTCATCGGTGTTGAGCGCATCTGACAAACGCTTCTCGGCGCTTCCGGGTTTCAAAGGTTTTTGTTGGCTCTCATCCGGTGCCCAGCCAATGAGGTATATGATCTCGAAACTGGCTTCGATACGCCCGTCAGCATCGGCAAAGTTTTGCGCATAATATTCTGCCGCCTTCATGAAGAATGCTTTGCCGGGGTTAACGCGGCTGCGCTCAGTAATGATATTCGTTTCACCCATGCCACGCAAATCATGTAGCAACTTGAACATATTGTCGTAGGTGACGGTGACGATTTCGGAATCAATAACGGGTAAGGCAAAGCCCGCACGTTGCAGTAACGCGCCCATCTGTTGTTTGTCCGCCATCGGAAAGACACGCGGCGAAACACCGCCTTTCAACTCAATCTCCGTCTGCATTAAAGAAGCACGCAACTGGTGTAGGGTTTCACCCCCGAACATCGCGGCCAAAAACAGTCCATCCGGTTTTAAAGCCTGACGTATCTGCACCAACAGACCCGGCAGGTCATTCACAGCATGCAGATCAAGGACAGAAGTGATCAGGTCATAATCCTCTGCCTTCGCGTCCAAAGCCTCTATCTCGTTATCCCAATGTGCGGGCTGCAGCGCTAACATATCCTTGAAGGTACGCTTGATGTCGCTGCGTCTGTCTTCGATATTTTCCGCCGCATGTTTGCGAAGAAAACTGAACTCTACGTCCACACTGCTCGCACGTTTCAGTACACGCTTTCGGGCATCGGGGTCGAAAACTTTTACAGGATCAGTGTTGGTGGATGGTTTTACCATTTTTCCGGTCGGGGAATGTCGTCCAGTTCTTTTTCCACCGTATCCATGAAGGCTTCAAGTTCGGCTTCGAACGCTTCCTCCTGTTCCGGTGTTACATCTTCTTCGGAATAATCTATTTCTTCATACGCTGGGTCTTCGGCCTTCGGTTTGCTTTCCGTAGGCTTGATGTCGCCATCTTTTAATTGCTGGTGGAAAGCTTTGCGCTCTTGTTCGCCAAGCTTGCGCTTGACCTTTACTTCTATGTCTTCTTCGTGTGTATGGTTCAGC
This sequence comes from Alphaproteobacteria bacterium, assembly GCA_030432025.1. Taxonomy (GTDB): domain Bacteria; phylum Pseudomonadota; class Alphaproteobacteria; order Micavibrionales; family Micavibrionaceae; genus TMED27. Next base: position 156,303 of record JAUIIA010000001.1, on the reverse strand, counting down.
ATATCCATCTGGATTTGTTTCTTCTCCATACTCTGCTTTTTCAAAACTTCGATGGACTCGTAGTTCAATGGGATGGACCAGTCAGGTTGATACCCTTCAAAACGTTGCTTGAGGATTTCCTTCACCTGCCGCTTGGCATCCAGCTTCAGCTCATCATTGAAGTAACGGTATGCCCGTGCGATCGCCAGCATGAAATGCGGTTCTTTGGAAATGAAACGTTGCAGCAGCATCAATTGATAGAAAGGCAGGAACTTCGTGTCCGGCCCCTTCATTGCTTCGGCTGGTGCGGCAACGACATAAGGGTGGATACGGTGCGGTGTCAGACCGACATGGGTGAAGTAGCTCTCGCCCATCTTGATAATCTTGTTTGGCGTAACACCGAACTTTTCCGCCAGGAATTTGCGCAGCAGTTTGAAATTGGTCACTTCCGGCGGCACATTAAAACTCGGTGCGCGTACAGTCAGGCCGTTACCTTCATGGCGTTGCGGCACAGGCAGGTGCTCGGCCAGAAAGCCCGCATGCACAACGGCTTTTTCATCCTTGGTCAGCGGCAACACAACCGCGGTGTTAATCGTCTTGCCGTCATGCACGATGAAGTCGACATTCTCTGCCGTCAGTCCCGACATTGCACCACGGCTTTGTCCTTCCTCAACGAACGTGGAATGCACGGCCCTCAGCTGTCCGGTCGTGCCTTTGATTTCCTTGAAGCGGATATCCTCACCCGCCATTTCTGCCATCAGCTTTTTGATATCGGCCTTGTTGTTGATCTTGGATACTTGCAGGTTCAACGCCTTGTCAGACCACGTCTCGGCTCTCAAATTCAAATGCTGAAAGAGGGATAGCAGTTGTAATTCCAGCCGCGCATTCGGGATCATGCCCGTGGTAATGGCATTCAGGATCTGCTGTGCGTCCATTTCACGCACAACGCCTTTAGCCTGAAACTTTTCAACACCGACGACGAATTTCGGCTGTATCTGTCCCTTGGCTTGCTTAACTTTCACGTAGAAGGTTTTGATCTTCTCATCAATGTAATCGGGTGCGGGGTAATAATCCGGCCCGTGCTCAAGCACCGAACCCTCGTCGGGTTTTACGCCCAGGTAATCTCTGGCAAACAGCACTGTGTGCTTAACGTCGTATTCCCCCATTTTGGAGAGCGCTTCACCATCAACCGTGATTGGTTCGATCATATGTCCCGACCATCTGCGGCCGTCAATGTTGATCCCGCCGCGCGGTACAGCATTGGTGATGGAGCGGGCAATACCGTCATGCAGATAAACTTTCAAACGGCCTTCTTCATCAACGCGGTACGGGATGACTTCACTGACATCCGCATCGCGACTGACCACATCCATGATTTTGCCCGTTTTCTCGTCACGCATCGCTCTGATATTCAAGTTGCCGCTATCGGTCAATGACGGGCGGCGTTCCTGGATTTCCAGACTTTTACGCTCTGCCATTTTATAGGCAACGGCGATGTAACATGTTGGTGGGTTACCAAGCGGCAGGCCGTCATCGGAGTACAAACGGAAACGGCCTTCGAATTTTTCATTGATGATATCGTCATCATAAAACGGACCCGAATATTGCACCCGTGCGCCAAGACCGCCCAGCTCCTTACGGAATTCACGCATCGTAAAGAATGTATATTCGATCGGCAGTTCGGATTCCCACTGCGCGCGTTCGTCTTTACGCATAATGAATTCATATGCCCATTTGTAAGGCAGGCGGAATAAACGTGTGCGTGGAAAACGCTCAGGCAATTCTTCGAGGAAAAAGCCACCGCAACCCGCATCCTGTTTCGGTCTTGCATGCTCGGCATACCAGATCAACAAGTCCGGGTCGGACAGCTTTGTCAGTGCCTTACCCGTGCTCGGCTCATCCGGTATTTCCATCAGGACAAACTCACCTGGTGGCGGACGCGCATAATCGCGGATGAACATCATGCCGCCTTTTTTCAACGCTTTGAAATGAGTGCGGATGACTTCGGACACAATCCGTTCGTTGTAACGGGATGCTGAATAAATCTCGTGCAGGATATAGGAATTGATGATGGCATCGACGGATTCATCTTCGAAGATACTTCGTGATGCATCGCCGACTTTGTAATCGAGGTTAAAGAGTTTGTATTTCTCTTTTGCCTTGTTGATCTGTCGTTTAGCTTTATCCAGACCCGTAAATTTGACCTTCGGGTTCATCGCCGCCATGGCATAGGTCATCGCACCGTCATCACAGCCCATATCGATAACGTGCGAACCTTCCTCCAGCAGCAAGTGCGAGAGTGTAAACCACGCTTTGCGGATCACCGCCGGCTCAATATCCTTGAGCAGGAGATTCCGTTTATCAATATAGCTTTCGGCTTCAGTTTCTAGATGCTTACCCATTGAGTAAATGTATGTTTTTTCTATAAAAATTTCAAAGCTTATAGCGTATTTATCTGAAATCGCCTATAAAAACCCTATGCACGCGGCATTAAAACCTGTTCAAACCCTTATCCAGCAAGCGGTTGACACCGTTTTGCCGCCTAGATGCGTTATCACGGGCGATATTGTCGATAAGCAGGGCATGATCACGCCTCAAGCCTGGGCACAGCTTAATTTTATTGCCGATCCGCAATGCGGTAAGTGCGGTATTCCCTTTGATTTTGAAAGCTTTGAGGGGCTGACTTGCACGGCCTGCCTTGACCGCACGCCGCCATTTGAAACCGCGAGGGCGGCGCTCAAATATGACGATGCCAGCCGCGATATGATCCTGCGCTTTAAACATGCCGATCAAACCCATGTAGTGCTCGCCTTTGTCCCATGGATGGAAAAGGCGGGGGCGCAGATGCTGGCGCAAGCTGATTATCTTGTTCCTGTGCCGTTGCATCGCTGGCGGTTACTGTCACGCCGCTATAATCAATCCGCGTTAATCGCACAGGCTTTAAGTAAAAAAACAAAAGTCCCGACCATGGTAGATGGCTTGCTGCGCATCCGCTCGACCGAAGTGCAGGGGTACAAGAAAGCCGCTGCGCGGCACAAAAATGTGAAGAAGGCTTTCGTAGCAAATCCCAAGCGCGAAGAAGCCGTCAAAGGCAAATCCATTATCCTGATCGATGATGTCTACACGACAGGGGCAACCGTGAAAGAATGTGCAAAGACACTGATGAAGGCGGGAGCAAAGCGCGTAGATATTCTTACACTCGCCCGCGTAGTCAGGGACGATCTGGATTTTTAAAGCGCTTCACCACGGGCAAGGCGGCTCTCGTCGATCTTGGGCGAAAGCCCAACCCGCATTGCCAGCATTTTTAGCGGATAAATACTATCCAGGGTCTTTAGCCCCGCACGACGCGCGCCCTTAATGGCCGCGACATCATTGGCAACAAAACGGTTCAGGATGTCGACACCCGCCACACGGGTATCAATATCCAGATGACGGCGTTTTTTGTAGGCGTTCAAAACCGGCTGGCTGCCGATATCAACACCCAGTCGCGCTTTATCGGTTAGGATTTCCGCCAGTGTTGCCACATCACGAAGCGACAGGTTCAACCCTTGCGCGGTAATCGGCGGTAACGCGTGAGCAGCTTCGGCGGCGAGCGCCAAGCGCGGTGCGATGATGTCGCGCGCTTTTACCGTGTCCAACGGCCAGCCCTCCGGTCCTTTTTCAAGTGTTAGTCCGCCCAACAGATTATGGATTTGCGCCTGCAGTGCTTGCTCGAACTCATGTTTCTTCAGGTGCAGCAGCCCCTCGGCCTTCTCATGCGTTTCAACCCACACGACGGAGGATTGGTTGCCCGGCATCGGTACAGTCGCCGTAGGGCCGTTGGGGGTGTGACACTCGGTCGATATATTCTGATGCGATTTGGAGTGATTGATGATGCAGGTAATCGCGGTTTGCCCGTAATCATGGTTGCGGGTTTGAATGCCTGCAAACTCGCGAACTGCGGAATTCTTGCCGTCCGCACCGATCAAAAGCTGCGCCCGTATTTCATCACCGCTATCAAGGCGCACCGTAACGCCATGCTCGTCGGCACGGTAATCATGGAAACGGGCTTCTCTAAATTGAATGTTTTTCAGCTTTTGCACACGCTCGAACAGCGCCGCGCGTAAAGGGGCGTTGGGGATGTTGTATCCGAACTCGTCACGCCCTGCATCCATAGCATCGAATTCAATGCTGACAGGCTCTTTGTCACCTTTGCTGACATCGATGATCTTCATCGTGTGCATCGGGCAGGACAGCCCTTCGAGTTTATCCCAAACACCCGCGGCTTTCAGGATTTCAACCGAAGACCCGATCAGCGCGACCGTACGGCCCGTTGTTTCAGTTTGCTTGAAGCTTTTTGGCGGGTAAGGGTCAACAAGCACAACGTCAAAACCGACCTGACCGAGCAGAACCGCCAAAGTCGCGCCTGCCGCGCCTGCGCCGATAATCACAATATCTGTTTGCTTTGTGCCCATCGCTTGCTACCTTCTTTGTTACAAACGTATCGTAATCTATAGAGGAGACAAGCCCATGGCGAAAGTTGAAATTTATTACTGGACGACCTGTCCTTATTGCCGCAAAGCCCGTGAATTGTTGGATGCTAAGGGCGTGGATTACGAAGGCTATGACATTACGGGCGATGATGCAGCCCGTGCAAAGATGATCGAGCGTACCGGCGGGCCAAAATCCGTGCCGCAAATCTTCATCGACGATAAGCATATCGGCGGTTGTGATGATCTTCACGCGCTGGATGACAAGGGCGAATTGGACCCGCTCCTTAATGCCTAATATCGTCAAAGCGGCTTGCGTTCAGTTGAATGTCCAGCCGAATATTCAAGAAAACCTGAAAGTCACGGAACAGCTGATCCGCGAAGCAGCGGGGCAGGGTGCAAAGCTGATCCTGACGCCTGAAAATACCTGCTTCATGCGTTTCCCGCTTAATCTGCGTCCCAAGGATGCACAGCCGCAGGAAGGGCACGAAGTCCTGACCGCTATTCAGAAACTCGCAGCCGAGCTTGAAGTGTGGGTTATAATCGGTTCGCTGGGTATCAAGCTGGAGGAGGGGCGTCTGGCTAATCGCAGCTTCGTGATCTCCGACAAGGGAGAGATTGCGGCGACCTATGACAAAATCCATATGTTCGACGTCGATTTGCCGAACGGGGAAAGCTACCGCGAAAGCAAAACCATCCAACCGGGCGAAAAAGCCGTTATCAGCGATACGGGCATGGCCAAGGTTGGGTTGAGTATTTGCTACGACCTTCGTTTCGGCGCGCTGTATCGACAATTGGCGCAACAGGGTGCGGATATCCTGACCATTCCCGCTGCTTTTACTGTGCCGACGGGCGAAGCGCATTGGGAAGTCCTGCTACGGGCTCGTGCCATCGAAAACGGCGCTTTTGTCATGGCCGCTGGTCAAAGTGGCGAGCATGAAAACGGATACCGCACATGGGGGCATTCCATGATCATTGCCCCATGGGGCGAGATTTTGGCTGAAAAACCCGACGGCGTTGGTATAATCACCGCAGATTTGGATTTGGACGAGGTCGCCAAGGCACGCGGCGCTATCCCGTCGCTGCAACATGATCGTAATTTCGAGTTAGGCACATGAGCAAGAATAAAGACCACAAGAAAACCACCCGTGTAATGCATGCGGGTTATGACCCGAGCGAGTTCTACGGGTTGGTGAATATGCCGCCGTCGCGCACCTCGACAATCCTGTACCCGTCACTGGCCGCGTATGAGGATCCCGCGCACCAATATCGCTATGGCCGTTTGAATACGCCAAGCGCGCAATCCTTTTGTGATGCTTTGTGTGAGCTGGAAAACGGATACGCCGCAATCCCTGCATCCTCCGGCCTTGCGGCAATAAGTACGGCGCTGTTTGGCTGCACCAGTAGTGGCGACCATGTTCTCGTCTGCGACAGCATCTACCCTTGCACCCGCGATTTTCTCGACGACGTATTAAGCCGCATGGGCGTTGAGGTCGAGTATTACGACCCGTATATCGGTGCGGGTATTGCGGAACTGGTTAAAGACAACACCAGCGTTATCTATCTGGAAAGCCCCGGCTCAGCTACATACTGCGTGCAGGATGTTCCCGCGATCGTGAAAGTGGCGAAGGATAAGGGTATTACGACGATGCTCGATAATTCCTGGGCCAGCGGCGTACTGTTCAACCCGATCGATCATGGTGTCGATCTCAGCCTCTTGTCATGCACGAAATATATCAACGGCCACTCTGACGGTATGCTCGGTGCGGTCGTTGCCGCGAATGAAGACGTGTATAAACGCGTAAAGTCCGCCGCGCTGGATATCGGCGTGTGTGCGGGATCGGAAGAAATCTACGCAGGTTTTCGCGGTCTGAAGACGCTGCATTTACGCATGAAGGAAATTGGCGAGCGCGGATTGGAAATCGCCAATTGGCTGCAATCACGCGGTGATGTGCACAAGGTTTATCACCCCGCGCTGGAAACGCATAAAGGGCATGATGTCTGGAAGCGTGACTTCAAAGGCACAAACGGGTTGGTGAGTATTTTGTTGCACCCCGCGCCGAAGGAAAAGGTGGCAGCCTTTGTTGAAAGTCTGGAGCTGTTCCGCATCGGGTCCAGCTGGGGTGGCTATGAGAGCCTGCTTCAGCCGCAATATCTGAAGAAACAACGCTCCGCCGTGCCGTGGACGGAGGAAGGCTTCCTTGTCCGTCTTCAGGTCGGACTGGAAGACATTGATGATTTAAAAACAGATCTGGATCAGGCATTCGAAAAATTGAAAGGATAGCGTGATGACCAATTTAAAGGATGATGCGCTCTATATTGGGCGCAGTGTTGGTAAGGATGAAGTCGCGCAGTATCTGCCGCTAAAATGGGGGAACCGTCACGGGCTTGTCGCTGGCGCAACGGGAACCGGAAAAACCGTAACATTACAAAACCTTGCGGAAGGTTTTTCAGCCGCAGGTGTTCCTGTATTCCTTGCCGATATCAAAGGCGATTTGTCGGGCATGTGCCAACCATCGGAAATGGAGGACTTTCTCGTTAAGCGTGCCGAGGATATCGGTTTTACTGACGAGTACAAGGCCACCGCGTTTCCCGCTGTGTTCTGGGATGTGTTCGGCGAACAGGGTCACCCGATCCGCACAACTGTTTCGGAAATGGGGCCGCTTCTTCTGGCGCGAATTCTGGAGTTGAATGACACGCAGGAAGGGGTGCTGAATATCTGTTTCCGTGTGGCAGACGAGCAAGGGCTTTTGCTCCTTGATCTCAAAGACTTGCGCGCACTTCTTAATTCGGTAAACGAGCAGAGAAAAGAGATATCCTCAACATACGGAAATGTATCACCCGCAAGTATCGGCGCTATTCAGAGATCATTGCTGCGTCTGGAGGATCAGGGTGCAGCAAATTTCTTCGGCGAACCTGCGCTCGATATGAAAGACTTCATGCGCACAGACCTCGATGGTAAGGGGCATGTTAATATTCTGGCTGCGGATAAACTGATGCACTCCCCGCGTCTCTATGCAACATTCCTGCTCTGGATGCTGGCCGAGCTGTTTGAGGAACTGCCTGAGGCGGGAGATGCGGATAGACCAAAACTGGTCTTCTTCTTCGACGAAGCGCACCTATTGTTTAATGACGCGCCAAAAGCCTTGCTGGAAAAGGTAGAACAGGTTGTGCGTCTGATCCGTTCCAAAGGTGTCGGTGTGTTCTTTATCACGCAAAACCCCGCCGATGTACCGGACACGGTCCTCGGGCAGCTGGGTAATCGTGTGCAGCATGCTCTGCGCGCATTCACGCCTAAACAACAAAAGGCGATCAAACAAGCCGCACAGACATATCGTGAGAACCCGGAATTCGATGTTGCGGATGTAATCACCGACCTTGGCGTCGGGGAGGCGTTGGTTTCTACGCTCGAAGGGAAAGGGCAGCCATCTATGGTGCAGCGAACGCTGATCCGTCCACCGTCATCAAGGCTTGGTCCCGCGAGTGCATCCGCTATTGAAATGCAGATGAAGGCGAGTGGCTTGGGTGCTAAATATGACGAAACCCAAGACCGTGAGAGTGCGTTCGAGGTTCTGCAGGCCCGCGCCGAGAAAGCAGCCGAAGCGGCGGAGCAGGCTCAGGCCGCAGCCGCCAAAACGAAAAAGACGCGTAAATCAAACCGTCAGAGCGTAGGGGAGGCAGCAGTGAAGTCATTTGTGCGTTCAATCAGCTCGTCCATCGCCCGTACTATCGCAAACGAGATCAAGCGTGGCGTGCTTGGCGCAATTAAACGCTAAACCAGTAAGCTCATATCGACATCCAAGGCATCGGCGATGGATTTAATCGCCCGCACGGAGCCGTCTTTCTTTTCGGTTTCTATTTCCGCGAGATAGGGGCGGGAGATGCTGGCGGCCTGCGCCAGATCTTTTTGCGTCATGTCGCGGTATTTACGCAGGATCTTAACGGGGTTTTCCTCCCGCGCAATCAGCGCATTTAAAACCTCATCGGGCAGTTTGTGTTTCTTGCCGCCGCTGACCATCTCGCGATAATCATGCAGGGGCATCAGGACGTAGGGCTTACCTTGGATGTGAAGGAGATCGTATTTCATGCTTATAGTTTACTCGCTATAAGCAACAATGTCGATAATACGATTAAAACTTTGTTGAGAGAGTCAGGGAGCCGAACTCGCTGACACGTTCCTGCCCGTCAAATTCCTTGGACCTAACCGTATAGGAGTAGCCGAGGCGGTAGTCATCATAAGTCAGGGCAATACCGGCGTTCAGGTCACCAACGAAGTGCTTCTTATCTACGCTGTTGCTGTCGCGGAATGTATTACCGTCCAGAAAGATGTTGCGCGCCACGGCTCGCCCTTCGGCTCCGGCAAAGATAAACCAGCTCCAGCCATCGGGTGGGGTTTCGAAATACCCGCTCCCCGGCATGGCGGGGCGCACACGCACAGGCGCATCCTGAAACGGGTCATCCGCAGGGCCGAGTGTAAAGGTCATGCCCGCCGCCGCATAAGTGTGAATGTTCCCGATAGAGGCGTTTACGTTGGGTTCACCACGCAATAACAGCGGACCGATCTTGTCACGCATCGCGCGCGGCCATCTGCGTCCTGCGGAAATGATCAAGCCCGGTTCGAACTTTAACTGATTGTCCCATCCTTGCGGGTCGTCTGCCGGAATGACGGAGTCATGAATGAAGTCCTGTGCAGCTTCGCCAAGCGCAGCATCGCCGACAATGCCGACAGTCACTTCAATCTCGTCAATATGGTTGTCTTTGATCGTCGTGATCCCGCCCGAACCGTAAAGCCAACCGGCATAGGGGCGGTCATTGGGCTGGTTCGCCGTGACCGTAATATCCTGAGGCGTGTAGATGTTCTGCCCGATCGTGAAAAACGAACTGGTGGTCTCGTTCACGTCAAAGGTGGGAATGAAGTCCGCAACCTCGTCCATGGCTTTGGGTACGGGCGTATTAACATTGAAATAGGTCAGACGCACGCCACTGGTGTAATAACGGTCAGTACCGCCGCCGATGGAGTCATTCTCGATCGACAGGCTGATGTAATTTTTGTCCTCACTCTTTGTGACGCGCTCGGAAATCTCTTGCTCTGTTGTCGGCTCGTTCGTTTGCGCATGGGAAGGGGCCGGAAAAACCAGCCAAATGACGAACAGGTATATGACAGCGCGTTTAAACATGCTAAGCGATATATCATGAATGACGCAGAAATAACGAATTTTTATTCAGAAGGTTCCGATAATCCGAAAAATATCGTGATCTATTTGCACGGGCTTGGCTCTAACGGGCTGGACCTGATCTCGCTGGCGAACGTAATGGGGCACATCCTGAAGGACACGATCTTTGTATCGCCCGACGCACCGTTCGCATGCGATATGGCCCCGCCGGGGTATCCAAACAGCTATCAGTGGTTTTCACTGCAGGACCGTGACCCGCAGGTGATGCTCAAGGGCATCGAAAATGCTGCACCTATTCTGGACGCGTTTATAAAAGAACAGCTTGAGAAATACGACCTCGATTACGGTGATCTCGCCTTATGCGGCTTTTCGCAAGGCACGATGATGTCGCTTTATCAGGGTACACGTTTACCGAAACCCATCGCGGGTATCCTCGGATATTCGGGCGCGCATATCGGGGAGACGGGCCCGAACAAAACGCCTGTATGTTTGATCCACGGCGAGGCGGATGATGTTGTCCCCGTCGAGGCGTACTTCCATGCCCGTCAGGAGCTGGAGAAAGCAGACTTCACAGTGACAGGGCACACCACTCCCGAGCTAACACACTCGATTGACGAGCGTGGCTTGCGCGAAGGGACCTTGTTCCTTCAGTCGGTATTTGAGGCTGAAACCCCTTAAAAACCAATGCTATCAGCGCATGTTTATGTTGCAGTGCATTTTAGGTTGTGCTGCGCAATATGGAAAATGTTAGCGTTTTGAATTTGCTCGAAAATCAGCTTTCCGCACAAATGCTGCATTACGTAAATTGCTTTACCGCAGCATAAATTGTTTGCGGAAATCTTCGGTAAGCCCTGCATTTATAATATACTATAAGTATCAGATTCGCGAGGTCTGACGAGGGCTACGACCCACTATGACACCCTCTCCACACAGGCCTCCAGCCGTAGTCAACGGATGAGCAAAGGAGTGTTGGGTTATGGATAGTGTGATGCCATTGGAGAAATGTCCTGCGTTAATATTGAATGCCGATTATAGGCCACTGAGTTATTTTCCGTTATCGATTTGGCCTTGGCAGGAAGCTGTTAAGGCCATTTTTAGAGATAGCGTCACGGTGATCTCGGAATACGATAAAACGGTAAGGTCACCAAGCTTTGAAATTAAACTGCCGAGCGTATTAGCTTTAAAAGAATACGTCCCGATGGCCAGAAGCCCGGCATTTACAAGATTTAATGTGTTTTTACGGGACAGATGGGAATGTCAGTACTGCCAGACAAAGTACAAAACGCACGAACTGACATTCGACCACGTAATACCCCGCTCCAGAGGAGGGCGGACAAACTGGGAAAACATCGTTGCGGCATGTCAGCAATGTAACACCGTAAAAGGGAACCACATGCCACACGAAGTGAATATGTATCCGATCCACGAGCCGAGACAACCAAATCTCTATGAGCTGCAGGATCACGGACGAAAGTTCCCCCCGAACTTTCTACACAAAAGCTGGGGCGACTTTCTGTACTGGGATACAGAATTGGAAGACTTATAAAAAGGCCCGATTAGAAACAGGGTTTGTTTATAAAGCTTCGAATGTTTTGGGAAGCATAGAAGTTTTCGGCTTTGCCAAGGAGAACGGTTTAGAAATTTAGCTCCTTCACGGCACTGTCGGAAAAGACGCGGATATGGCCTCGGTTGGCTTCCGCTTAACCACGTGCAACGAAAGGAGTGTATTATGTTTAATCATCTTACAAATCTTGCACACACTCGGTCAATCTCAGGTGCAATAGGCTTTTACCTATTCCACGTTATTCTGTTGGTTGGCTTGTCTACTTTCCTTGGTCACTATCTTGTGACATTGAATGTGGTTGATGGCACAGTCGGAAGTTTCTTCGACGGTGGCTCGATCCATACGATGATCGGCGCGATCTGGACATTGGTCCTCGGTAGCACGATCCTTCACGGAAAGAAGATGACAAACGACGTCATGTCAGTCGTGATTATGTTCCTCGGTGTATATCTTGCATACGAAGTGAACGTCATGCTGGGTATGGTTGTCGTGTCTTACTTGACTACTCTTGGTAACAAGTAAGCGATTAAACAATCCTCCACGATAGGGGGCTAATTTTTCAAAGCCGGGCGAGCAATTGCCCGGCTTTTAATTTTCGCATCAAAAAATCACGAAAACCTTGACGTGCTGCGGCTTTCGGGCTATTCCTTTCTTTTTTACACAAGATCATATCTGCGTTGTCGTTTAATTTTGCCTTTCAAAAGAAGCGAATGACGAAGAGTAGAATTCCCTACTTGAGGATATGAGCGACGCATTGCAAGGCAAAAGGAAGCGGCAAATGTTTGATGACTTATTTGATTTTTCCAAGAAACGCACACTGAAACAATCAGTCGGTTTCTTCATTTTTCACAGCGCATTGGTGCTCGGCGTCATGACCGGCCTCAACATGCTGGGCGTTTCTTAGTTAAGGGCAATCCGCATCCTTAACAACGCAGTCCGCACCGTATTTACGGCGGATGAAAAGGCTTAAGGCACAGGCCACAGCAATACCGAAACACAAGATCACATTGTAATTCGCCATCGACATGCCGATGATCGGGTCCTGCCACGGAATGTCCGCACACGCCGCCGTCGGTGCGCTTAAAATATCTTCCAGAATACTTTGCGGCTCCCCGTCACCGAAATTCGGTACGGTGCAGCCCTCAACGGCGGATACCCACCATTTCTGCTCCACGCCTGTGTGGTAAAACGCTATCCCTGAATTCACGAGGAAGTTCACGGACAATACGCCAAGTTGCGCATCCACCACGAATGCTTTTTTACGCATAGCCAATCCGACAATGCCCAGCAACGCGCCGATCACAAACGGAATCCGTTGATAAATACAAAGGATGCAGGGCTCGAGGTCCAACGCAACTTCAGAATATAGCGCCGCCGCGAGGGCAAAGATGCTGACAAAGGTAATGCCGCCTAAAACAGCGACGGGGCAGGACAACAATGTACGTAGAGCTTTTATCATAGGAATGACTTTATCGTTTCTTTCACTAAATCAAGACCTTCGGTGCCAATAAAGATCAGGATATAAGATAGACCGCCGACCCAAACAAGCCCTAACACCATACCCGCCAGCACCGCCAGCCCGTCGCGCATAATTACGCCGATCGCCATCAGGGCTATGCCCATGCTTGGCACCGTGTTGGTTAGGGGTAACGGAATGCAAACCGAAAGCGCCATAATCAGGCCCGCAATACCGATGATATTGCCGAACACCCCCTGGGTCATGAAGCCCAGCCGTGGGCGGACCAGATATTCAATCTTCACCAGATACGGCATCGCGCCGTCCAGCATGGTTTCGAAACGCTCCTTGCTGATGGATTTATATTTCATCTTCTCGGGTATCCATATTGAATGCCGCCCCAACGCCTGCTGCGCGGTCAGGAACACCAACGGCGCGGCGATAATCAGGTTAATCCCTAGGCCGGGCAGGGGGATCGCGGCCGGAAGCGCGAAAATAAACAGCAAAAACCCGAAACCGCGCTCGTGCAAAGCCTCCAGCAAGTCAAAAGTGCATACTTTATCCTTAGGCACAGTGTCCTTCAGGTCGAACAGAACTTGGGAGATGGGGCGGATGGTTTCGCTCATGCTGATTAGATTAGCAGAAACATCTTGAAAAAAAACTGATAAGCGATTAGGTATACACGATCTTCTTGCAAGATATCTTTATATGGTGCGCCTCTGTGGCGGAATCGGTAGACGCGCCGGATTCAAAATCCGGTTCCCGTTAGGGAGTGAGAGTTCAAGTCTCTCCGGAGGCACCATTATCTTTTATTTTTCTGAAAACCTTAAGATTACAGATAACCCTTTAGGCTGATTGTCCTCAAGGCTGATTTGAAGGTTATGCGCATCGGCGATCCATTTAGCGATGGATAAGCCTAAACCACTTCCTGTTTTTCCGGTTTTGTCCGCCCTGTAAAACTTATTAAAAACCTTCTCTTGTTCTGCTTGGGGAATGCCCGGACCGGTATCACATATGCTGAACTCACCATCTGATGAAAGGCGGACATCTATCGTGCCGCCTTCAGGTGTGTATTTAACGGCGTTCTCTAAAAAGTTCTTCAGCATAATAGCAAGCGAGTCCTCATGACCGAGAAGATGCACATTATCGTGAATATTAACGTTAAGCGTTTGCCCTTTTGTCTGGGCCATCTTTTGAATATCCGCGACACAGTCTTCAAGACATTCGGACAGGTTCACTTTCGCTTTGGGCATGTCTTCGTTCTGCAAACGGGCGAGGGCAAGAAGCTGGTCAACCAGTCTGGCTGCGCGGTCGATGGATGCCTCAAGGTTTTGTAGGCCGTCATCGCTGCTTGCTTTTTCGCCTGCTTTTTTTCGTAGCACTTGCGTCTGCGTTTTCATCGCTGCTAGCGGGGTGCGGAGTTCATGCGCGGCATGGTCGGTAAATTCGCGCTCGCGGCTAAAGCTTTCTTCGATACGTTTGAAAAGCTCGTTCAAAGCGTGCGTGATGGGCTGGATTTCTTTTGCCACCTGTTTTTGCGCAATTGGTGACAGGTCTTTCGATGAGCGACGATCAACCTGTTCGGAAAGATCCGTAATGGGTTTCATACCTTGGCGAATACCGATCCATATAATGACCAGAATAAGCGGGATAAAGATAATCCCGGGCAGAATGAGCGCGCCCATAATCTGGAAAACCAATTCATAGCGGATATCGTATCGTTCCGATATCTCGATCTGGATCTTGTTTTCAGGATCAAGGAAGACGAAAAACCGCCAGGTGTGATCGCCGATTTTGTAATTGGAGAAGCCGGGGGGCGCTTCAAAGTTTTTGAAATCCACAGTATTAGGAGATTGTGAAACGAGATTAGTGTTGACCCACAGCCGGAAGCCGATATTGCGCTCGTATTCATGGGAGAGGTTCGGATTTTCCAGCCCCAACTCGAAATCCTGCCCCTTTTTGATTTCGTGCTGTGTAAGTTGGAGCATGACTTTGGCTGAATGCACTAGCTGCGCATCGTAGACTTCGTCAACCTCATGCCATGCAAAGACAAAACCGATAATCAATGTTAGTAGCGCCGCGATCAGGATCGGGATGCTGATCCATAGTAAAAGTCTACGGCGAAGGGAGTAAGGTTTGCTCATTTGGGAATCGTATATCCTACGCCTCGGATTGTCTTGATTGTTTCTCGTCCGATCTTGCGGCGCAGGGCGGCAATATGCACCTCGATCGTATTGCTTTCGATATCTTCAGAACCCCAATCATAGACGGAAGCCATGATTTTTTCCTTACTGACGGGCTTGTCGAGATTGCGGATCAAGCAGTCAAAGATCGCGCGCTCTTTGCCGGAGAGCTGTAATGTTTCTCCGTCTTTGCTCAAATGACCGGATGTCAGGTCGTAGGCCAAATCGCGATGTTCAATACGCGGGAGGTTTTGGCCCTGACTACGGCGGGTAATGGCCGCGCAGCGGGCGAGTAATTCATCCAGGTCAAACGGTTTAACCAAATAGTCGTCTGCACCTGCGTTCAGTCCTTCGATACGGTGACGCACCGCGTCTCTGGCGGTGAGCAGGAGCACAGGAATCTGGTTCTTGGCATTGCGCTCGCTTTCCAAAAGCTCCAATCCTGAGGCACCGGGAAGATTGATATCGAGAACAACCAGATCATAGCCCGTTGTCGAAAGGGCTTCTTCCGCGTCCTCGGCATTGGTTACCCAATCAACGGCAAAAGATTCTTTCAATCCTTCTGCCGTTGCTTTACCGAGGTTTAGGTCATCTTCAACAAGTAAAAGCCGCATAGGCTATCTTTGCTGTTATTTTTCGAGCTTGGCAAGCGCTGCCTTGATTTCCTGCCTGCGGCCCGCATCCGCCATCGGGCGGTCTGGACGGTCAGGGGCATTGAGCGCTTTAACCAAATATTGTTTGGCTTCTGTTTCGCGGCCATCTTCGATCAGGAAGTCGGCATAGAAGAAGTTGGGGTCAATGCCATCAGGATTGATCAGAAGCGCCGTTTTCAAATGCTTCTCCGCTTCCTCGTCATCACCAAAAGCTACAGGCCAGCCGGGTACTTTGTAATACAGTGACCCCAATGATGTATGAGCCGATCCTGCCAATGCTTTTTCATCCTGCTGCAACGCTGATTCAAATAGAGCTTTGGCTTTTTTAACTTTACCTAGCGCGCCCAAACCGCCGTCTATTCCCGCTTCTGTAGAGATGATAATGCCTTCCCAGATTTTCGGTTCGGCACGGTTGGGGTAGCGGGCTTCGAGGTTCTCGGCCTTTTTAGTCAGATTTTCGAGCGCTGTAATCTGTCTGTCTTCATCAACAACCTGATACTTGATGCGGGCCCATTCTTCCTGAATTGGCTGAAGGGCAATAAGCACAGGGTCTTGGACGACCTCATTTTCGGCTTGTTCACCCGCTATGTTGGCCGTTCCTGCCGAAGCGGGTTGATATCCGTATATTTGGGCGAAGCTCGGTGTGCTGGTCGCCACCAAAGCTAGAGTTAAAATGATGTTCTTGTTCATGAGGTTTCTCCTACGCGATTTGTGGTTTGAAAAGTGGTTGATAGGCGCGCTTGTTGTCGTAAACGAGCGCAAGGTAAATGAGGCTGACGATCCCGCCGATAACCAGACCGGATGTGTTCAGGAAAATGTCGTATAGCAGAATATTGGCTATTACGGGGGCGAGCAGTGCCAGAGCCAGTGCCACAAAACGGCGTGACAGCAGCATCAAGCCTGCCACCACTTGTGTCGCGTAGACGACAGGCAGGGCATAGCCCGTTGCTTCCAAAGCGTTTAAAAAATTGGCCCCTTCCTCCGAAGGTTCGGGGATAGGGAAGAAATGCAGGAAGTTGTTCAGCCCAAAGACAAGCCAGAACAAGCCGAAAATAGCGGTTAATCCGATAAATACCTTACTCATGCGGCGGCTCTTTCTGTGTTGACGGTTTTGGCTTTTTCAGCGGCTAAAATCTCTTCACCGATCTTGCGGTTTTTCTGTAAGCCCTGATCAATGATGCGGGGGCAGACGGCATTCAAAAAAGCGAAGAACCGTTCGGGCCAACCGAAACGCACTTCGCGTTTGCGTTTTACGATGGCATCGAAAATGCGGGTGGCGATATCGTCAGGCTGGTCGTGATGCACGTTTGTGCGTTCGTTGATTTCCGCCCGTGTGCCTGTGTTCATTTGGGTGCGCACAGCACGAGGAACGACATGCGTAACGCTGATATCGGTTCCACCCAACTCGCGGCGAAGCGCATCGCTAAAAGCTTTTAATCCGGCCTTGGCGGATGCGTAGCCCGTTAAGTGGGGAAGGGGGATCAGGGCTGTCATTGACCCGACATTGATGATCTGGCCGCTGTTGCGGATTTTCATACCCAGTAAAACGGCTTGTGTCAGACGCATCGGAACAAGCAGGTTTAAGCGATGGATCGCTTCGTAATCCTGATCTTCGGCATAGTTGAAGTCATTGTATCCCGCCATGTTAATCAAAATATCCGGCGGTGTTTGCTTCAACTGGGCACACAGAATATCAAGGTTCTCGACAAGGTCACCATCTTGCGCACGGTTATAGATCGTGACATGCGCCCCCGCATCCTTTAGCAGCTGCACAAGCGGCACACCTATGCCGCCTGTTCCGCCTGTGATGTATACGGTTTTGCCTTTAAGCTGCATTTTTCAATGCTCCTTCATGCGGGATCGCGCGCAAAACATTCGCAAACAAACGGAATGTGTTTTGTGCGACTTCGATGATAGCTTTCCGGTCTTCCGCATCGGTGACCTGATTAACGGTTTCTTCGAAGAATTTCATGTGCGAGATATCAAGCTCACCATGAGAGTAGAGATATGAGAACGCCTTTTTCGGCAGGCCTAGCTTGTCCTTCACCGCATCTGCACCTTTATTGGCAATCTGTGTCGATGTGCTTTCCAGCATGAAGACCATGCCTAAGAAACCAACAGGGTTTTTACGTTTGATGTAGTCGTAGTTATAAGCGATCAGGACTTGTGTCTCTAAATTCGGAACGGACGCGCGGGCCTGTTCTTTATCACCACCTGCGGCTTCAATGTCGTTTAAAATCCATTCTTCGTGGCCGACTTCTTCTTCCTGATATTCAATGATGGCTTTATGAAGCCATTTTTTCGATTGCGGCAGTTTTGCGCCCATTGTCATGAGAAACGGCACAGTGTGCGAAACATGGTGATAGGCTTCGGTCAGGTAAGCGATATAAGTGTCGCGGGAAATATTTCCCTGCATGCCGTCAATGAGCTGTGGAACGGTATAGAGCTCAGAGCGTGCAGCTTCGGTTTCCTTAACAAGTTGATCGTAAAAGTTCATCAGTGGTCTCCTGTATATAGAGGTTAAGAATGTGGTCGCGGCGCGGACGGCCGGTACCGGTTAATGTTCCGTTTTCAAGGGTGAATGGTGGGACGATCCTAAAATCTTTGATCTGTGCGTAATCAGGCAGGCTCGCGTTTGCCGCGTCTACGGCATTATGTGTTTGATCGGAAGCGCTTGTGACAAGTAGTGCGCTTAAATGCGGTTGTGCGTCGCCATACACAACAGCTTGCAAGATAGCGGGGTGTGCAAGTAATGCGGCTTCAACCCATTCGGGTGAAACGTTGCGACCATAGGACGTGATAAGCACGTTTTTCTTACGGCCTGTGACGCTCAGGAACCACTCATTATCAAGTGTGCCGAGATCGCCCGTAGCAAACGGTCCTGATCGTTCATCGCCGATATAACCGAGAAAGCCGGGGTTGATGATTATAATTTCGCCGTCTTCTATACGTGTTTGCACATGAGGCAGCACATGGCCGACACTACCGCGTTTGTCATGTTCGGGGGTGTTCAGGGAGACGACCGACGCACATTCGCTCAAGCCATATCCTTCATAGACGGGCAGTCCCATCGCACGGGCTTGTGTGATTAATTTAGGGTCAACTTTCGAACCGCCGACCGCCACGAATTTCAGAGCGGGTAACGGGCCGTATAATGCTATCTGCGCCATCAGGCTGCGTAAAATCTCTGGTACCAAAATCGCTGATGTCGCATGGCTGTTTTTCAAATGCGCATGCAGGTTTTCGTAGTTCGCTCCGAAATTGTGCAAGCTTCCTAAATTTACGGTGCAGCCTGCGACTAGCGCCGCATAGACACCGGCAACATTTTCCAGCAATACGGCAAGCGGAAGAACACAATCATGTGTGCCGACAAACTCCTCACCTAAGATTTCGACAATGCTGTGTGCGACATTTTCCATCGCCGTTTGTGAGAGGCATACCCCTTTTGGCGCGCCCGTCGTGCCGGATGTGAAGGTCACCTTGGCTGTGCCGGTCGGTAAGGGCGGTTCTCCCTCTTTGCCGATGCTGCGCAGACCCTCAGGGGAAAGAGTATGCGTAACACCGGCAGCTTGGAGAGAATGATAAAGCTGAGTATCTGTAAAAAACGGGGGTAGGGGCACGCATGGGATACCTGCCTTTAAAGCGGCCAAATCCCATAACACCCAAGAGACTGAATTATCCAAAGCGATAGCGAGACAGGACACACCAAACAGGGCGTCAACGCGTGTATCAATTTCATGTAAGAGATCGCCATAGAGCACCGTGCGCTCCCCATCCGTCAGGGCGACTTTGGCAGGATCATGTGTTTGAAAGTGTTCAAAAATACTGCTCATAGCCTAACTCACAAAGAAAACAGGAACGATGTGTTCGTATTGCAGGTATTCAGCAAATTCGATAATCGGCAAAGCGGACAGCCACCAAATGGCATCAACGAAGGCGCGCGTAATAAATTTCGGATTTACCTCGATGGATGAAGGCGCGTGATAATTGGCGAAGTTCGGTATAAGGGCGTAAACGTTCTTTTTGTAGTTCAAGAATTCGTCGCCGAATTTTTCTTCAAGAAACTTTTGTTCACGATTGATGAGGCCTGAATACAGAACGCCGAAAAACAATGGCAACCCGATCATAACGCTGATGTGGTTGGAAATCAGGGAAATGCCGATGATCCCGATCAGGGTGAAAAAATACAGCGGATTACGCAGCAAAGAATAAATGCCGTGTGTTACCAGCACTTCATTTTTAAACCCGCCCAAAAACGCTGTGGCGTAAATGCGGCCCATTGCGCAAATCGAAACCAGGGTCACGCCGATGATTTCAAAGACTTCATGATATGCGCTTTCTTCCGGCCAGTACTGGCGTGAAAAAATAACAATGATCACCGTTGATATCAGGGCGATTTTCGAACTGAGTATTCTGTTTTTGTTAAGAGCTTTGGCCATAGATTATTGCTCGTTCTGCTTAAAATGAAGGCGAGGGAACAGGCGCGGGCGAATTTCCGTGAATTCAGCACCAAGCAAGCTTTTTAGACGCTTTACACCTGTTTCTACGGAGCCAACCAAAACACGGGGGTGTGTGTCGTAATAGCTGCCCCAGCTCTGACCGTCAGAGGTTACGGAGGCAATATCGGCATCGCATAATTTGCGCGGCTGCAAGCCAATACGAGAGAAATAGCTATGCAGATAATCAGTGCCTGTGATTGTCGCAAAGCGGATATTCTTGCTGTTGAGATAGGATGCCAATGCGGCAAATAAAAACACGGATGCGCCTTGTCCGGCGGAAGCGAGGTTTCCTACTTCCACGACGTCTTGGCGTTCACAGCTTAAAATTTGATCAATGGCGTGTTTGGTATATTGCTCCAGAAAGAGCGGCTCTTTGTCGGCATATCGAAAGCCGACTGCCGCCAGAATATTGTCATCCTGATCGCGCACGCTCATCAGCACAGGGTATTCAACCTGAATATCCGCGCCATAATGTTCCTTGTATATGGTCTTTATAAAGTCTTCGACGCGGGCGCGTTCAGGCTCGAAAATACCTGTAATATTCACCACGCACGGGCTTAACCGGCTGACGCGTGAAGTTCTTTTCTCATTCAGTGTCAGGCTGGCCGTATTCAGGTTTTTTTCTTTAAATTGTAGCGTGAGCATGCGCGCGGAAATCCTCTGGATATTATGTTCTTAAATCCAGAATGCCGCACGAACCTGAAGCGAATATGAAGGTGTTATTATTAAGCACGCGTTAGGGAGTGAGAGTTCAAGTCTCTCCGGAGGCACCATTTAATTTTTTTTACATAGTTAAATATAGCATATATCTAAGTTTAGAAGGATAGTTTTCTGTGTGATAACTAGCGCATGAAAAGAAATGCGGGGCCTTTTGGAAGGTTTATTAAAACTTTCTGCATCGGGAATGCTATCTTTGTCCCAGACAGTTGAAAAAAAAGCCGACTAATTCCGGAGCCTTTTTTTGGATGTTGTATTTTTCCGGCTCATCTAAATACTCAAAAAGAATGCCTTTCATAAAACAGAACATGCCTTCTGTTAAAAGCTTCGGATTAGCCTCAGTAGACAATTTACCGGCTTTTTCCATTTTGTTTAAGTAATCCTCAAAAAGCTGCATACTCTCTTCCTGCTTTTTGCGGTGCTGCTCCTTGTAAGGCGCTAAATCTCCAGAATAATTGCATTTTCTTAAAAACAATGTCAGCGCTTGTCTTCTTATTTCGTCCTCTTGTAGGTCCAGAAACAGCTTAACCCATAGCTCGCGAAGCTGCTCAATCGGGTTGGGGTGTTCTTTTTCTAGGCCTTCAAAGATTCCGTCGACAAAGGGACGGTGCATGGATTCATGGAGTGCATCAAATATTTGCGCTTTGTTATCAAAATGCCAGTAAACCGCCCCGCGCGTAACACCTGCACCTTTTGCAATTTCGTCAAGAGTAGCACGGGCTACACCTTTTTCGGAAAAAACTTGGATAGCGGATTTTAGGAGGTCATCTCTTGTCTTCTCGGCCTCTTCTTTGGTGCGCTTCATAAACTTACCCTTTCGCTTGACAGCAAACATACATGAATGTATGTTGTAAATATAGCTTGAATTTTTATACTTGTCCAGTTTTGCAGAGGGCAAGCAAAGAAAGACCGGATCATGAAGAAAACATTGGCCATATTATTAGTAGTGCTCTTATTTGTAGGGGCAGGTTGGTATTGGTGGTCTTCGGCAGGCAAGTCTGGAGAACACAACCCGGCTGCTTCTGACGGAGCAGCTCCTCCCCAAGCTGTAGCCGTTTTGGAGCTCGCGCCTGAAACAATAACATTTTCACACCAGCTCCCCGGAAGAGTCTCTCCATACCGACAGTCACAAGTGCGCCCTCAAGTGGATGGAATTATTACCGAGCGTTTATTTGAAGAGGGGGCAGATGTCGAAAAAGGCCAGCAACTCTATCAAATTGACGATGCACGATATGAAGCAGCGCTGAACAGTGCGAAGGCAGATCTCAAAAGCGCACAAGCGAATGTAAAAACCGTTGAGGCACGTGCCAAACGTTATGAGGATCTCGTTAAGATTAATGCTGTCAGTGAACAGGAATATGACGATGTAAGAGCACAATACGATCAGGCGAAAGCGGCAATTGCTGTCGCTCAAGCTGCGGTTGATCTAGCGCAGGTCAATCTTGACTATACGAAAGTGTACGCACCGATTTCAGGGCGTATAAGCCGATCTTTTGTTACAGAAGGGACGTTGGTAACAGCTAATCAAGCGCAAAACTTGGCAACCATCACACAGCTTGAACCCGTATACATTGATATGCAGCAATCAGGCAGTGAGGCTATTCATTTGCGCACACGAATGATGGGTAAGGAAACTATTCCTGTTAAGCTTGTTCTCGATGACAAAACAAGTGAAGCTTACCCTCTCGAAGGCACATTAAAATTTTCCGAAGTCACTGTAGATGAGACGACAGGCTCTATTGCTCTGCGCGCTTTGATGCCAAATAAGGAAGGCCTTTTGTTGCCTGGCCTATTTGTGCGAGCCGACCTTGATTTGGGTCAGGCAGAAGTATTGCTGGTGCCACAAAGAGCAACCACACGTACCCCCGAAGGAAGCTTGACTGTCTGGGTCGTGGATGCAGACAACAAGGCGCAGCAGCGGGTCTTGGAAGTTGAACAAGCTCATAAAGATAGCTGGGTTGTTACAAGCGGATTGCAGGCCGGAGATCGTGTCATCATCGAGGGCTATCAAAAAGTTGGCCCGGGCGCTGCAGTTTCTCCGGAGCCATGGCACAAAAACCAGAAATCACAATCAAAAACGCCTCAATCTGAAGCATCAGGCGGCAAGGAGTAAAATATTATGGCTCGTTTTTTTATTGACCGCCCCGTTTTTGCGTGGGTGATTGCGATTGTGATTATGTTGGCAGGGGTGCTGTCCATACAGGCCTTACCGATTGAGCAATACCCTAAAGTTGCACCACCAACCGTGGCGATTAACGCCAGTTACCCCGGAGCGTCCGCCGAAACGGTGGAAAATGCTGTCACGCAGGTGATCGAGCAACGCCTGACGGGAATTGATAATTTACGTTATTTCACTTCCAACAGCTCCGATGGTTCTATGGCTATTACGTTGACCTTCGAGCCGGAAGCTGATCCTGACATCGCGCAGGTTCAGACCCAAAACAAAGTGCAAGGAGCGGTTTCACAGTTGCCTCAGGAGGTGCAGGCGCTCGGTGTTACCGTTACAAAATCAAATGATAACTTTTTATTGATTATCGGCGTTTATTCCGAAGATGGCAGCATGTCACAAGGCGAGCTTAGCGATATGCTTGTCAGTAATTTCCGAGATCAGATTTCACGTGTAAACGGGGTAGGAAATGTTCAGGTTTTTGGTGAACAACATGCTATGCGGATCTGGCTCGATCCAGCCAAACTCTACAGTTATAATTTGACACCTTTGGATGTCCAAAGAGCCGTGCAAGTCCAAAACACAGACATCTCAGCCGGGCAATTAGGTGGAATGCCAGCCGCGCCACATCAGCAAATCAACGCGACAGTCAAGGCGCAAGCTCGCCTTAGTACCGTTGAAGATTTTGAGCGCATTGTTTTAAGGGTTAATACGGACGGGTCACAAGTGCGGCTCAAAGATGTAGCCAAAATTGAAATTGGTTCAGAAGGGTATGACCGGATAGTGCGTTATAAGCGAAAGCCTGCTGCAGGTATGGCTGTTACGCTCGCTACCGGAGCGAACGCTCTGGAAACAGCTGAACTGGTTAAGGAACGTGTTGAAGAGCTTGCGGAATATTTGCCTGAAGATGTCAAAATCAACTATCCTCTGGACGCAACGCCCTTCATTGAAGTTTCCATTGAATCCGTGGTGCATACGCTGATTGAAGCTGTCGTTCTGGTTTTCTTTGTGATGCTGCTGTTTTTGCAAAATCTGCGCGCAACGCTTATTCCAACCATCGCCGTCCCCGTCGTTTTGCTCGGTACGTTTGCTGTGCTTTTGGCCTTCGGTTTTTCTATCAATGTGCTGACCATGTTTGCGATGGTGTTGGCCATTGGATTGCTCGTGGATGACGCCATTGTTGTTGTTGAAAACGTTGAACGGATTATGAGCGAAGAAGGCTTGTCGCCGAAAGAGGCCACCCGCAAATCGATGGATCAGATTACGGGCGCTTTGGTCGGGATTGCGGTTGTTCTTTCAACTGTGTTTATTCCGATGGCCTTTTTCAGCGGCTCTGCCGGGGCGATTTACCGCCAGTTCTCTATTACCATCGTAGCGGCTATGGCCTTATCGGTTATTGTTGCGCTAATTCTTTCTCCATCTTTGTGTGCAACAATTCTCAAACATGAAGAAGGCGGTAAGCGCCGCGGCGAGACCGGGTTTTTCGGCTGGTTTAACAAGTATTTCAACAAAGGGCGTGATGGTTATCAAAAGGCCTCTACGGGTATGGCTGCGCGTATCAAGCGGTCTTTCGTTGTGTATGTATTGCTGGTTGGTGGACTTGTAGCCATTTTTGCGCAACTTCCCGGCTCCTTCCTTCCGGATGAAGACCAGGGGAATATGTTCCTGATGGTCAATACACCGCCGGGTTCAACGGCAGAACGAACATTAGAGGCCGTCGAGCAGGTCGAGGATTACTTCCTTGAAAACCAGCAGGA
Organism: Alphaproteobacteria bacterium; assembly: GCA_030432025.1. Taxonomy (GTDB): domain Bacteria; phylum Pseudomonadota; class Alphaproteobacteria; order Micavibrionales; family Micavibrionaceae; genus TMED27. Next base: position 131,685 of record JAUIIA010000001.1, on the reverse strand, counting down.
TACGGTTGAACACCTCTTTACCGTTGTCGGTTTTAGTTTTGCAGGCTCAGCTCAAAATGCGGCTTTCGGCTTTATCAGTCTAAAAGACTGGGATGAACGAACTGAAAAAGACCAAAGCGTCTTTGCGATTGCGCAACAAGCAGGTGGTGCGCTATGGCAGATCAAAGATGCGATGGCTTTTGCCTTCTTCCCGCCTCCGATCCGCGAACTTGGCAACTCTTCCGGTTTTGACTTTCAATTAGTCGACCGTGGCGGTTTGGGGCATGAAGCTCTGATGGACGCCCGCAACCAGCTTTTAGGTGCGGCCAGTCAAAACCCTAAGTTAACACAAGTGCGTCCTAACGGGCTTGATGACGTCCCCCAATTCAAGATCGACATTGATAGTGAAAAAGCTTCGGCTTTAGGTCTTTCTCTGGATGATATTAATAGGACGCTGCAGATTGCTTGGGGGTCCAGCTATGTAAATGACTTTGTTGATAAAGGGCGAATTAAGCGCGTGTATTTACAGGCGGACGCACCACACCGGATGATGCCTGAGGATCTTGATAACTGGTATGTTCGTAACGCTGAGGACAAAATGGTACCGTTTAATACCTTCTCATCAGCACAATGGGTTTACGGTTCACCTAAGTTAGAACGCTTTAACGGTAACTCTTCTGTCAATATTCAAGGTGCGCCCGCACCAGGGGTTAGTACAGGCGTTGCTATGGAAGAAATTCAGAAGATCATTGATACCCTGCCGGAAGGCATAGGAATTGAATGGTACGGATTGTCTTACGAAGAACGTCAAACAGGCTCACAGGCTCCGATGCTTTATGCCTTATCTGTGTTGATCGTGTTTTTATGCCTTGCCGCGCTTTATGAAAGCTGGGCCGTGCCTCTAGCCGTGATGTTAGTGGTGCCGCTTGGTGTATTGGGTGCCGCGATTGCCGCGTATGTGTTTGGTCTTGCGAATGACGTCTATTTACAGGTAGCTCTTTTGACCACCGTCGGACTTGCGTCAAAAAATGCCATTCTGATTGTCGAATTTGCAAAAGACCTGAAAGAAGAAGGGCATAGTCTTATGGAGGCGGTTTCTATCGCGGCCAAACAGCGTTTCCGCCCGATTATTATGACCTCTATGGCCTTTATGTTGGGCGTGACGCCTCTAGCTCTGGCTAGCGGCGCAGGGGCAGCCAGCCAAAATGCCATCGGTATCGCCGTTTTAGGCGGTATGGCCGCTGCAACCTTCCTTGCCATTTTCTTCGTGCCTATGTTCTATGTAGCTGTTGAAAAAACATTCAGCAGAAACAAAGGGCAAAGCGCAGATCAAGAGAAAGAACAGACACATGAAGCATAGATCTATACCCATTTTGATGGCAGTAACGATACTATCCAGCTGCACAATGATTCCTGATTTTGCAAGGCCCGAGTTTTCAGCTGCGCAGAGCTGGCATGACATACCTGGCTATGAAATGCCTATCGGAGAAGAACTTGCCACTCAGATGGACTGGAAGGAGTTTTTTAATTCTTCCGAATTTCACTTAGTCATTGGCACGGCCTTACAAAACAATAAGGACCTAAGAACAACAGCTCTAAATATAGAAGAAGCCCGCGCTCTTTACCGCATAGAACGCGCCAATCTGTTCCCCAATTTAAACGCCAATGGCGATGCCACTATATCCGAAGGTTCGGATAAAAGCACACTGGCAGGTCGATCGCAAAAAACCGAACTGTATGAAGCCAACATAGGTGTCGCTGCTTATGAACTCGATTTGTTCGGTAAGATACGCAGCAATAATGAGTCTGCGATCAATACCTATCTCGCGACGCAGGAAGCGCATGAAGTTGTCCGTAACGCCTTAATTGCAGAAACGGCTAACGCCTATTTACAACTACTCGCCGATCAAAAATTGTTGTCCCTGACACAAAAAACGCTCAAAGCACAGCAAAGCACTTACGATATTCTTGCCGAGAGTTTGGAGAAAGGCGTTTCGACTGAACAAGATGTAGCACGCGCTGCGACCGCCGTTGAAACTGCACGGGTTAACCTGCATCAATACAGCCGCTTTGTTGCACAAGATAAAAATGCGCTGTTTCTACTTATGGGTATAGCGCAAGACAACGATTATCTTCCGGAAACTACACTTGATGAGGTATCTATTAAAGATAACCTTGATCCAGGCTTACCTTCTGAAATCTTGCTGACGCGCCCTGATATTCGTCAGGCGGAATATGAACTCTTGTCCTGTAACGCCGATATTGGCGCGGCAAGAGCGGCATTTTTCCCCAGCATTACCTTAACCGGCACGTATGGTTTTGCTAGTCAGAGTCTGGGGAATCTTTTCAGCTCCGGCGCTGCAGGCGCTTGGGCCTTCCTGCCGCAAATTACACTGCCGATTTTCCAAGGTGGGCGTAATCAAGCCAATCTTGACCTGGCAGAGATTCGCAAAGAGAAAGCTGTTGTTAATTATGAGCAGGCCATTCAGATTGCTTTCCGTGAAGTCTCCGACGAGCTTGCGGCGCGCGAAACATTGGATGCACAACTCAAAGCACAGCGACGCCTCGTTGCTGCTGCCCAGAAAGTTTATGACGTCTCTCAGGCACGTTATAAGTCCGGAATTGATAGCTTCTTGAGTGTTCTCGATTCACAACGTGAGCTTTACACTTTCCAGCAACAAGAAATCCAGATTGAGCGCCAAAGATTGTCTAATCTTGTAAATCTATACAAAGTTCTGGGTGGCGGGAGCCAGCCAGAAGAATATTGATTCTGGCGCTATACGATGTCTCAAGACCAAATAGATACGAAACAAAGTTTGATATGTGCAGCAACACGCTTGATGTGGCAAAAAAGTTATAATCTTGTCAGTGTTGACGATATTTGTTTAGAGGCGGATGTCCGCAAGGGGAGCTTTTATCACTATTTCAAATCCAAAGCGGATCTGGCTGTGTGTTTAATGGAACATCACTACAGGGAATATGAGCCCCTACTGGACGAAGTATTCTACTCATCAAAAGCGCCCCAAAAACGTTTTGAAGAGTTCTCTGAAAAAATCTTTGAAGTCCAAACAGAGATGAAGGCAAAATCAGGATGTGTGTTTGGCGCTCTATTCGTTACCTTAGGCTTGGAAATGGCTTGCGAAGAAGAGGCGGTTCGGACAAAAGCCTCTGAAATTCTTGGTCGTTATCAAATTTATTATGCGACTGCCATTCGTGAAATGATTGATACAAATAGTTTGGACGAAGACACAAGGGCTGAAGAGATAGCCTCAACCGTACACAGTTTTATAGTAGGGCAGATGATCTTGGCGAGAATAAACAACTCGCTTGATACTATTCTGGATGACCTAAACTACGGCATTCGTAGAATTATTAAGTCTGAGATGGTTGATAAGGGGGCTTAATACAGTGCAGCTTTTTGCTGTCTTTTTTGTGTCAGAGACTACACACTTTACTACACACTCAAAATCTTAATGAAGAATTATTTAATCACTTCAAAGGCTTATATTTAGCCTTGACGGATTCAAAATCCGGTTCCCGTTAGGGAGTGAGAGTTCAAGTCTCTCCGGAGGCACCATTATCCAGCTGATGCTTATCTTTAGAAATTTTCCTAACCGCTCGCCAAAGGGAACTCTCACATTTTATATTCATTCGCGGAGCGAATGGGAGTTCAAGTCTCTCGATAGACGATATTTTCATTTTCGCGTTACTTCATTCTTCATGGGCATAAATTGTAATTTAATACTCCGAAAGCTTTTTGTGCGCGTAATTTTTGTCTAGGGTACAACTATCGATAAATACAAAAGATAGAAAATCCTATGGCAGAAAGCTTGAGATTTTATTCTTGTCTTCAGCGTGGTCTTGCTCTGTCATTGGGTCAGGAAGCGGATCAGTATGGGCGCCCGACACAGGCGAATAACAATATAAGCTTTGGTGTGCGCCTAAAGGGTGACTACGAGGATATTCATCAAAATTTTGAGATTCGCGGTCCCGCAGATGTGATTGGTCTGCAGCAATCGCAAATTCATCGTACAGAGCCCAAGCCTAACACGCCTGATTTCGAACCGAACTTTTTTCCGTTTATCGAATTCAAGTCTGCGGAATTGCCGTGGGCCTATTCATTTACAAATAAAAGCAACAGCGGAAGGCTCAGGCCGTGGCTGGCACTGGTTGTCTTGGAGCAGCAGGCGGATTATCAGTTTTCGGCAACTGGGCATGGTAACAACGGCATCTTGTCGATTAAATCCGAAGCCGGCACGCTTTTACCGGATCTGGAGCAACTTTTCGCTTGGGCGCATGTCCAGCAATCCGGTTTCGCGGGGTCTGCTGCTAATAATAATCTGTCAGAGCTTTATAAAGAGCAGCCTGAAAGTTTTATTTCTCGCCTTGTGTGTCCTGTCCGTTTGAAAAGAAATACAAGCTATCAAGCGTTTCTTGTGCCGTGCTTTGAGGCTGGACGTCTTGCGGGCTTGGGGCAAGACGTAGATGTCACGAATTACAGCGACGCATGGGCTGGGGACACGCAGAGCCTAGACCTGCCTGTATACTACCAGTGGTCCTTCATGACGGCTAATGCCGATCTGGAAGAGTTGTTGCGCCGCCTAACTCCATTCCCGGCAGATGAGACTATTGGGCTGAAGGATTTGGATTTATCCAATCCGCGCGGAGGGCTGGATGTGCAGCAACTGGGCAATCTGCCACAGGATGCAAAAGAGCCGATTGTAAGTTTTAAGGGGGCGCTTACCTCCCCGATCGCGAAGCCAAAGAAACAGCACCCGCGCCACAAAAAGAAGTTTGAACAAAAGCTGACTGAAACGCTGCTGAAGAAAACGAAAAAGCCGGATGATAAGCAAAACTACGACCCGCTGGAACACGACCCTGTCGTTACGCCGCCTGTGTATGGCCGTTGGCAAAACCCTGTAGCGGTCGATAAAACGCAGGATTTGCCAACATGGATGAGCGAAGCGAACCTGTCCCCAGACCAGCGCGCGATTTCAGGCGTGGGCGCGGACGTTATACGTTTGCATCAGGAAGATTACATGGCCAAGGCTTGGGAGCATGCCCGCAACGTTAGGGACATCCAGATCGAGCTGCAAAAAGCGCGACTAGCTGTCACCGTCAGTGAGAAAGTACACAAAAATATTGCCAAGCTAAGCGATGAGGCTTTGCTCCAGTTAAGTAACAATATGCACCGTAAGCTTTCCGCAACAACCGACAAGAAAACCATCTTTTATAAGATCAAGGAAAGCGCGTTCGTACCGACGGGGGTAACCGATAGCCAAATGCGCAGACAATCGGCACGTCAGCATAAGGTTTTAAGAAAGCTGTATCCGCAGAATAACAGTACGCTGGAGGCTGGGAAAATTTCCGGTAAAGTCGTGCAGGCCTGTATTCAGCCTACACAAACAATCAAAAAACTCGCTCAGTTTAAGCCTTCAAGCTTCATGAGCTATGACGTTAATTATGAAGCACAGCAAACTGTGCAAAGCGCGACAGGTTCTCCGAAAAAGAAAAAAGTCGTTCTTGCAGACACATACATAAATATTCCGATCAGCGCTGCGAGTTTTTCGGCAAAGGCAACGCTCCCTGTGAGTAACGGCTCTGCGACCGAGGAGGGAAGTGTCAACAAGGACCTGAATTTAAGGACGGTCGCGCAAAAAATTCGCGTCAAAACCAACCCCAAGGTCAATGTGCAGAAAGATGTGTACGGGCGAATTTCAGGGCTTTCTCCGACCAGTTCAACATCCGTTCCCATTCCGAAATTCGCAGATGTTCCGCTGGAGTTCGATGAGGCCGTTTATAAAAAACTGCAAGCCATGAACCCTGAATTCCTTTTGCCCGGTTTCGGCGCCATACCGGACAACAGCGCATCAATATTGTCAGTAAATCCTAAATTTATTGAGTCCTACTTGATGGGATTGAATCATGAAATGAGCCGCGAGCTGGCGTGGCGGGATTATCCGGCAAGGTTAAACGGTACATGGTTTAAAAAATTCTGGGATTACATCGGTAAGCCGAACCAAAAGGATATCGGCAATATCCATGAATGGAAACCGAAATCAAAACTCGGCAAGCATGCTTACGGCTTTGAGCCGGGAAGCAAGGAGAGCCGTACGGTCTTGTTGGTTAAGGGAGACTTGCTACGCCGTTATCCAAATCTGGTTGTCTATGCGGTGCAGGCAAATTGGAAGCCGAAGCGCACAATTAAGGACGCGGAATGGACGGTGATCGATCCGTCTGCAGAGATGAAATACGAAGACATCACGCGCTATGCCGATGTCGCACGGGCTAAAACGGAAATGCCTGTCTTCCGAGGGAAAATCTCCGACAATGCGCATTTCCTCGGCTTTAATCTGGATATCAAGGAACTGACAGGTTCTGTTGAAAAGGGTGACGAGCGCGCGGGGTGGTTTTTTGTGTTTGAGGAGCATGTGTCCGAACCGCGTTTCGGGCTGGACATGGCCGTGCCCGAAGAGCCATGGGCAGGCGTACCGTCAATCATTCAGGATTTCTCATGGAACAATGTTGCGGAAAATCAAGAAGACCTCGACGGTTTGTCGCATCTGACAATTGATAGAACATGGCTGGCCGGAAAAAAGATCGAGAACGTTAAATGGGGCGAAAATTCCGCGCAAATGGCGCGCTTGACGTACCAAAACCCTGTGCGGGTGATGTTCCATGCCGACGCACTTATTCATCAGGGGGAAGACTGATATGCCTAGAGAAGAATTATTCGGCAGGTTTACAGGCCTGAAGCAAATAAGCAAGAAGAGCAAAGACAGGCTCACACGTTTGAACGCTAAGCGAAAGCGCATCAATAAAAACGGCAAAACCGTAAACTTCCCTGTCGCCAGCCCTGATAAATTTACAGTGGTGGATTATAGGGATCGCTACGCCGTTGAGGATTTCAAATCACAGGCCTTCGCAAGCCGGGCAACCGAGTTTAAGCAACTGAAGGAAAACGCACCCGTTCTGATGATGCCGGTGCGCTTGGAGACAAAATTCTACCTTGATGATAATCCGCCGAGCCTGAAAATCAGAATATTCCCCGATCAGATCATGGTTGAAGATCATGATGAGCGCCTGTCGGTCAATGAATATGAAGCAGGCAGAAGCTACTGGTTTGAATATAAAAAACTCGATAAGGCAGGAGATCAGGAAGGTCTCGATAATTTATGGACGTGGCTTGTCTCGAAAGTTGGCCCGAACCGTGCACCTTATGTAGCTAAACAATCTTTGAAAGAAATACCGGCAAATAAGCTGAGAAAGGGCGAAGAGTACACGGTTTCACAATCGCAACTTCTGCCCGATAAATGGCTGGTGGTGGGGTACAGGAACAATACGCGCGTGCTGGAAGCCTATAGCCGCTTGATCAAACAAGATATTGCGTTCAGCCCCGATTTCGCGAAAACGAACGTCAACAATGATGATGTCAGTATCGATCCGGCAGTGGAATGGATGTTCGATTTCGATAAGGCCGTGATAAACGGTATGGCGGTGAACATCACTTACAACCCCACAAGCGATCAGGAGGAAATCAAGAATATCCGCGATCACGGCTTTGACGAATTATATGTGGTGGGTATCAAATTAAGAGATCCACAAAATGCCCGTAAAAAACTCACATTGGCTAAAGCCTCGAACCTGTTGGAAAGCACGCTAGAGGCCCACCTCTATTCCAGAGGTGCAGGCTTTGTGCCGCAAGGCATGCCGACAAACAATACTGAAGATGTAAATTCCGGCTGGTCGGCTTTTAAGCCTGATACAGCGGCGATCAAGTTCAGAGAATTTGACGATATTAACAGCGTAAAGGCGAAAATTTTCTCTTCGCAAACGAGTGCGGTTCCCGGTGCGCTCATCGCACAAGGCACTCTGCCGGGTAAGCTTGCCGAGCGGGATAAGAATTATGCGGTCCTAAATAAAGCCCTGGGTCTAAAGGCAACGTCGGTTTTAAAGCGCTTTGAATACAGGGAAGGATACGAGCAACGCTTACAACGCGCGATGAACGGTGCGCTATGGCCTGTCACATGGGGCGAATATCTAGAGTCTCTTTTTAGCCATGACGGTACGCCTATCCTTGAACCCGCGCACACTAAGAAAATCGAACGCTGGTTTCAACACAATGTCCGCGGCGGTACGAGCATTCCATGTATTCGTGTCGGTGAAACGCCGTATGGTATCTTGCCCGTGCAATCTTTCGGCGCGATGAATCATGAAAGCTACACCGACAAACGCGAACGTGAATTGCTGCGCATACTGAAAAATCTCTTGGCGGTGTGGATGGGGGAAAAGGGCACACTGTTGCAGATGACAGACAATCCTCAGGCCTTAAGTGACCCCGGAGAGGTATTCGTTGAACTGCTATCCCGCTTTCCTCTGCCTATGCAGTTTCATGGCCAGAAGTTGTATGACGATGAATGGATTATCAAAGATATATGGTATGCACTGTGTAAGGCCGCCATCACGGATGTCGAACACAGCGACAATGCGGAGTTTGTCGATGGTTTAATCCAGACAAACTTGACGACATTGAAAAATCGCAAATTCTCTTCCATGGAAGAACAGTGGGATGTTTTTGAGGATTTGCGTGCGGAAGTGCTCGTCAAGAGAACGCAAATTGCCAATCTCGGCAGTATTATGGGGCCGGCATTGGCGAACCAGCAAATTGCCAAAATTGATGAGTATCTTAGCTCAATGGACATATTTTTTGATGTCCTGTCCGATCAAAGTCTGCGCGGCCAGATATACGATGTGCTTGATGTTCCGCATAACATGGTCAATGGATCCATGGATCCGAATAGCCCGAACCCGAGAATGGTTTATTCCCGTTTCAAAGTCGATGTCGAGACATGGCCGGAAGATCAATACGTTATTGTAAATCGCGACGAAAAAACGGTCACGCCCGAAGCATATATCGCGTATTTGAAACAATATATAGACTCGCAGATAACAGCCAACACGGATGCGGGCGAAGCACCGTTTCCCGATGCGCAAAAGCCGCTTCTATATCATTTGCTCTTAACTGCTATATCCAGAATTATCGTCGATAACGACGAGACGGCAATCATTTTGGGCGACATGGTTGATTTTACCAAAGCCAAGGGAAGTGCCAAAAAGTTTGAAGCTGACTTTAAGGCGGTCGACAGTAAGAAAATAGAATCCTTGAATAACGCGCTGTCTCTGGCCGCTAAAAATTCGTCCAAAAAAGAGGCTAAAAATGTTCACGCGGTTCTTAAATACACAAGCGCGAATGAGTTGAAGGCTGTATCAAGCCAGATCAAAACGCTGACTAAAAAACAGGCTAAAAATGCCAACTATCCAAAGAAGGAAATGCAGGCGCTTAGCAAGAATATAGACACCTTCGTTGCTGATGCTTCAAAATTGAATATCTCGAAGAAAAAAATCATCACGGAAAAGCCGCGCAAAGATAAGCTCAAGGCCTTTAAAACCCATCTGGAGTTTTTGGAAAAAGCGCCATGGCACCAATTGGAATTGTTGATGCAGCAAAGCCTGAGCCTTGCCGGTTGGCGCTTGGATGCGTGGTTTAATTCATTCCACACGGCACAGCTGAACTCGCTGCGTACAAATCAGGAAACAGGAAACCAGATTGGCGCATTCGGCTGGGTGCATAACCTCAAGCCGCGCGAGAGCGAAATAGGGACGGCAGATGTGTCCGACGGCTTCATTCATACTCCGTCACTCAATCATGCAAAGACGGCCGCAGTGCTGCGCGCGGGGTGGAACGCGTATAAAGAAGAGCAAGCCAATGAAGCATTGGCCGTGGATTTAAGCTCCGAACGGGTTCGGCTGGCAAGCTGGCTGTTCGATGCCGTTCGTCAGGGGCAAGATTTGGGTGATGTATTGGGCTACCGCTTCGAGCGTTTCCTTCACGAAAATAAGCTCGATTACTGGGTTATGCCGATACGGATGGCCGTTCTTGAAATTACGCAAGAGCAATTGGATCCGAAATCACCGGTGGTGGATGGCATGGAATTGATGAACATCTGTAATACGCAAGGCCCCAATGAGCTATTCAAAAAGGCCAAAAAACACTTTAAAGGCACCCCGCCCGCAATCAGTGAAATTAGTGATGCGATCGCGCATCTGGATAAGGCGGTTGATTCAATGGGTGATGCGGCGATTGCCGACAGTGTGCACGCGATGGTGCAGGGCAATGCGATGCGCGCGGGCGCTTCCTTATCCGCCATCAGTAACGGCGAGGTCTTACCGCCCGAGTTGCAGGCCATTAAAACACAACGGCGCGGTAAAGCCTGCACGCATCGCACTATGCTGGTGCAAACTGCGGACGCTAAGGATTATGGATGGTTTGAACGAACAAAAGACTTTAAGCAAAACATTCGGGCTCAGGCCGACCCCGAAATGGAGCGGCTTGTCTGTTCCTTGCTGAACGGACCGGAGCAAGTGAGGTTCGAAACCGCATTTGTGGATAATGAAGGCGCTTATAAGCATAAGGCTGTCATCTCTCTCAAAGATGTATTCGAGAATAAAAACTTTATCCTTGGGGCACAGGATGTCCTCGCTATGCTTGGTGAAGAGGACGCTGACAGCAGTATTCTGGAGGAATGGGTTCTGTGCTGGCTGCAGGACGCACATTCCCCATTTATCGAAGAGGGGCTGACCCCGGTTATCCTGAGCAGCGATGATCCGGAAGAATTGAACGAGACGGATAAAACGCGTCTATGGCTGGCCGGTTGGCGTGATCTGATCGGGCAGGCGCGTGCGCTTAATCTGGATGATTTCAGAATAAACGGAGAGGACGGTAAGGCAGATCCTGCCAAAGTAGATATCGAGCATCTCGAAAACCGGATGACCAAAACACTCGATTATTTCCAGCATATGGTGGAAATAATCAGGAGCGTCCTGCCTTTGGCATTGGCAACGGAAACCAATCCGTACCCTGTTGGTCAATTGGCTGTGGTGAACGTGAAGGAATTATTGCTGCAGCTTGCGAAAATTGGGGTTCCCATGACTATCCCCCAAGCTGCAGCAGACGAGGAACAGGAAAAGGTCTTGCTCTATGCGCAGCTGTGGAGCGCATATGACGTGCTGTTGAAGCGTTTTGAGAACCTTCCGGTTATCAATAAGCCGACGCGGGATACGGACGAACGTATTAAAAACGCACGGGAAGTCATTCAGGTTTTGCTGGGTAAAAACTGCAAAGTTACCGTCAACTTCGCACCTGAAAACGCGTCTGTCATTGCGGCGTCATTTACAGACAGCAATAAACGGGTCGCGAAGAAAAATGCGCATGTTTTCGATGAATGGCTCGAGAAAATGCAATATGTCGAACCGAATGTCAGGCTGTTTTCCGAAGCGCGGCTGGTTCATGACATGTCGGAAAAGCCAGCACTAAAAGAAATGGTTGTCGGGCAGTGGCCGCACATTCAGGGCGAGGCATGGGCCGGAGAAAACCCTAAAAAACTCTCGCAACGCAGCTATGTCTCGGTGCTGGCCTGTCCTGCTGCGCCTTTCGACGTAGAGGCATTAGCAAACAAGAAGGCGACGGTTACAGGCCTGCGTATCCATGAATCGTTGGAATACGTCCCCGCAGAAGAGGAAGACACGGCCGTAGCGATGCATTTCGATGCGCCCAATACCGAGGCGCCGCAGACAATGTTATTGGCGATGGCCCCCAAGGGGCAAAACTGGGATTTCGATCTGATGATCGATACGTTGCGCGATACGTTCGAATGGGTGCAACTGAGAACTATTGATAATGTCGAAGCTCTGGCCCACCACATGCCGGCAATTTTCGCCTCAAGAAACATATCACCAGGTCTTCCGCCTGATCAGGAAGGGAGCCAGTAATGTCTACACGTTCAAGCTGGAAAAGATTTGAAGGCGCACACCGCTCGCGGCAGATACAGAAATCACTACAGGCACGGATCGCTGACCCGCTCTGGACGCTTGCTAGGCAATGGCAATTCGGCGAGTTCAAGGGCGATGACGCTTCGACACCCGTGAAAGCGCGCCTGCGATATAACAGTGTCGAGGTCGGGAAGTTTTGTTCTTATACGCCTGAAGGCACAATCGCATATTCAAGGAAACTTGAGCCTCAAAGTTTACTGGAGCCGAGTATCGAACGTGATCGGATAGTGCAAGGCTCAAGTATTTCTCTGCGTGTAAATGCCGAGGCCTCTTTTCAGTTTTTGCGTCGTTTCAGTGTGTCTAAGCGCAAGAAGCTGTTAGGTGCGCTTCAACAAGAGTATCGGTTGGTGGCACCCACGAAAGGACAAGATGGTCGCGCGGCTTTTCTGAAGCTCATGCACATGAAAGGCTTTGATGCGTACAGCTTTCAGAAAAGCACAGCGCCTAAACGCGCCGTGATTGCTCAAGAGGCGGGTGTTAATGCGTCGACAATGGAAAATACTTTTAAAGAGTGGTTAGCATATTACCGAGATCGGTTTGACGAGCCGAAGGCTGCAGAGCCGTTTTGGCAAAAAGATCGGCTGGAATATAAATTCGGAGTATCTGCTAAAGCGCAAAATGTGAACATTCACCTTAAGGCTGAGGAATATGCTGGCGGCCACATGGATTGGTACAACTTTGATCTGGATGAGAAAAATTCATCCAATTTGAACAAAGAGCTGAAAAAGCCGCAAACAGGGTGGACCATTCCGACTCCCGTACGTTATGCGGGTATGCCGTCTGATCGGTATTGGGATTTTGAGGAGGGCAAGGTGTTCTTTGGCGGGCTTAGCGCGAATAAAACCGACCTCTCTCAATTGATGCTGAGTGAGTTTGCCACAGTCTATAGCAATGACTGGTACCTGATACCGCTGACTGTCAAGCCCGGTACCCTGACCCGCGTGCATGAGGTCGAGGTTCATGATTGCTTCGGCGACACCTACACAATCACTCCAACTGCTGTACAGGATTATAAGAACGGCAAACAGGGATGGAAGTTTTTCGAACTAAGTAACGACCCTTCATCAAAGCATGAGCAAGCGCCGTGGCTGTATATACCCAAAACCGTTCTTGGTGGTTATGAAGACCGTCCGGTGGAAAAAGTCATCTTCTCCCGCGATGAAATGGCCAATATGGCATGGGGCATTGAAGATACAATTGAAGGGCAATCCGGTCACCGTATTTCCCGCCGTTCGGAATGGTTGAAGCTTAAAGACGAGATTGATGCTTATACAGGCGAATACGAAGATAAAACCGAAGAGCAGGACAATGAACAAGCGGAAACTGAGGAGGCGGAAAAGCCGTGGGTTTATCGTTTACTGACAAGTGTCCCTCCGAACTGGGTGCCGTTTATATCCGAAGTTGTGAAAGATAAAGTAACCAACCGACTGATCCGTGGACGTATGGGTGAATGGGACTTGCTGGGTGATTACAAAAACAGACTGGCAGGCGGAAAAGGGCAAATATTGCAACCGGGCGGACCAATGGCGCTTCAAGAGGAAGAAATTCCGAGAGGAGCAATTGAGGTCACAAGGAGTTATCAAGCCGCGCGCGATGCGGATGGTAAGCTCGTCGTATGGGCAGGGCGCAAAAAACGACCGTCGGCAGGAGATAAATCCAGCGGCCGCAAAACCGATGTAATCGAGATTGAGGAAAGGAAGGCATCATGACGGATAATGCGCCTTTCTTTTGGATTCCCTCTCTGTCTTTTGTGGACGAATCACGGCGCGAAATGCTGGCTCCAACAGATGGTGATGAAGCAACTAATATAGCGTCTACCAACTTCAATTGGTTCGATGATGTCTATATACGAATGACGCATGTAAGACACTTCCTTCAGGATGCTAACCCTTTTTTGATGGCGCTTCTGCTTGCTGGATACAGAACTGAGTATATTGAGATTGCTGTTACCGATCTTGTGTCAATCACGGATAGATATACCCCGGAAAATGAAATTGAATGGCTGCATATTAATTTCAGGGATAACAAGGTCAAAATTTTAACACGCTCATACAATGCTAATGAGCAGATACGCATAAAGATATTGCCTCTGAATGGCGCCATTCCTTTGGTTGAAGAGAATGAAGACGAAATTAGCGGTCTCTTTTTTTCTTTATTTGAAGAAGATGATTTGGGAGGGATTACTCCTGAGTTGGCGTCTTTCTACGATGAGATGAAACAAGGCGCTAACCACGCGATGACCGTAAGGTATCACACGCATGTTCGTGCCAAATCAATTGCGGATACGGGGGCTCTGAAATTTTATGAGCTCCGTAAAAATATTGTTCATGAGTTTATTGAGCAAGCACACAAAGGCTCGGAACATATAAGCATTGCTTTGCCGTATTATTGCGTAACCTCTGCTTTCGGCGTCGGCAACCGCGCATTGAAAGTTGTATCAGAGATCGTTCTCGATAGCATTTACTGGTACGTGCTCGACCGCATTGATAAAGCGTGGAGCCGTAGCCATACTCTAGGGGAGTATACTTACGTTCCTGATAAACGGCTTCCTGGGCTTCTATGGATTTTTAATCCTTACTTTTGGTCACTTACAGGGAATCAGGACATGTCTTTGGATATGTTTCTTGATGCGGGCGAGGTAGAAGAATCCGCTCCCGAATACGATGTGGAGACAGCCTACAAGATATATAAAATATTGGATAAAAAGAGCAGCGATTACGAGATAATTGTAAATGGTTCACCTCCTAGAAAATTACAAAGAACCATGTCCATTGAAGAAAAAGTTTCTTTTGAAAGGAGTAATCTTTTTACCAGCCAACCAAGCACATTCTTCTTGGAACAACAGTGCCACTCACATTACAGAGAAGAGGGGTATAGGCGCTGTAATGAATTGCGCGATGTATTGGCAGCGTTGAGATTGTTTTTAGGTAATGCCGAAAGCGAAGATGATAGAGGGCATAGTAGCCATGCATTCGCACCGCGCTTAGAAACACAACGTTTCTATGAAGAATTCGAAAAACGGCTAATAAATACGGATATCGGTTTAACAAAGAGCCAGCGGGAAATATCACGTATTACCCGCCGAGTGGCCAAGACAACATATTTGGAAACAATTCTACACATGGTCAATCTGGGCGTGTTGCAATTGCAGGGCCTGGATACGTCAGCTGACCATCAAAGCGCGGAAGATCGTCTGCCTTATGTCGAAGCGTGTTATGAGGCGGTAGAGCAAGAAAATGGGCAGCAGGACAATCAAAAGCCCGACACAGTGCTGTTGACTTATGTTGACCCTACGCTTGATGACCATGAATATGATCCGGTTAAAATAAAACTCCTTAATAAATACGAGCCGTATGAGCTTGAAGACAGTTTTTCGTGGGAGTTTATACCTGCCAGTATCGTAGACATTCATCCTGATCTTGAAGCTCATGCACAAACTCTGGGGCTGGGTGACAGAGTTAGGATGGCGCCGAAGCTGATTATTGTTGCAGCGCCGGGGATTGAAATTCAAAAAGCGGACAAACGGCCAGGAGCACCCATTGTTGAGATATACCGTGTGCAAAGCCATAGCCTCGTTCCGGATTGGGGGGAAAGAATTCAAATACAATCCCTCATGGCCCCAGTGGTTGTCACGCCGTTTGATCATTTTGAAAGCAACAATTCTCATTACATTCCTCCGCCGGAAGGCGAAGCTGCGCCGACCGTAAACAATCAAAGAGAGAGTGATTTTAGATATTGGACTCAGGAAACGCTGGATTACTGGAGGGGACCGAATGGTGTTTTCGCAGACAATACTGACAAGATCCCCGTTGTTAGCGTCCAGCGGTTCAGAAAAAATGGCAAGAACGGGGTCAAGATTCACTATACGGGGCGCGCCGGACATTTCAGGGGCGTTGAAGGCGAAGCGCAAGTAACGATCTCTGTTCCTGAAACGAGTGGAAACGACCGTTTTGCATTCGATTTTTTTCCTATTCGTGATGAGGTGACAAGAATTACCGGCCAAACTGCCAGAACTGAAACACAGCCCGGTGTGGGGAGACCAAACACCGTCACAGTATATGATCCGGTTTATACGTATGACTTTGAAGTGCTGAAATATCGCCTCATTATATATAGAACTGAGGGCGTTGAGGTTGATGTTAAAGATTCAGGTATTGGGGTATGGGAATTTGCAGAATCTATGGTTATAGGCCCTGATATTACGATGATGTTCGGTGACCTCACCGAAGATGACATCTTTATGTATTACGAATATGAGGGAGGTTTTGAACACATTCCTCCTCAGGGAACAGCGCTCATATATAATTATATAGGTGATATTCCCGGCCCTGGCAGCGGGATAATCAATCATAGCTGGGACGAGGGGATCGATGAAGGTAACAATCCCATAAAGACGTATAACGGCACGGTGCAATGGAATTCTTCCGGCCTGACAAAATTAATTCTAGCTGAAGGGTTCGATAAATTCACAATTGTTGCTGACATAGGAATAGGTTTTATACCTGTCATAGGAGATGCGGCGGACATTGCTGAATTAACTGTCGCTATGGCATTTGGCGTTGATAAATGGGGGCGCCCTGTAACAAATTTTGACCGGCTTTTGATGCTCGGTGGAGTTTTGCTGCCTTTCGTTTCAAGAGCTGCTCTTAGGGCGATGAGGGGAACGGTATCTGAAGCAGCTGAGGTTCCTGCTGCGTGGCTGCACGTAAAACCGGATAAAGATGCCTACTTAAGTAGCAATGTGGTGATGTCGGAATGAGTACAGGAAGATACAGAGCATTATCAGATTTTTTTAATGACCTTGTTAAGGAAGGTGTAAATCCTGAACAAACAAGATCATTCTTGGCGATGGCCTCTGAATATCGCGGGCAACGCAATTTATTTGATACAATACAAGAAGGTTTCGGAGAGGTCATCGAAGGTGTCGCGCGCGGCACAGTTCGAGTAGTGGATGGAGGGGGGGAAGGCTTTTCATTTCTTAAACTGGTCGATATTACAGATGATACGGGCTTCATGATAAAAGAATTAGATGAGTCCTACCGCCGGTGGGTCAAAAGTCAAAAAGACCGTTTTAAACAACTCACCCCGGCGCAAAAAGCTGAGTTTGGCCCTCCGAAAGTGACCCAAGATGAGTATATCAAACAATGTTCACACGGACGACCAAGGGCAATATTGGATGCCCTTCTTGGGCCAAACCCTACGCCCGCCACGCGATCACGTATTAAAGTTACACAGGAATCCAGATGGCCGTCCGTCTTTTTTCGCAGGCTACCAACCGTGGTCAAGGGAAATGCCGCACGTCACATAGCGGACGAAATGGTCTCTGCACCAGTTGTAAAGGACTTGGTTGAAAATGTGATCCGAAAAAGATCCCGTATCCCTGACGGAACGCCTATAAATCCTACAGAACAGCTTTCGCTGTTGGGTAATTATCTTACCCGGTACAAGCATGATCTGGATATGGATGCCTGGAGAAAGGCCGGCTCTCCACCTGACCAAATGCCCGTGATGCCGACGTGGAAGGCGGATACTGCGTTGGATGATTTTTTTGCCGCAACATCGCGTGCTGACAGGGAAAAAATTCTCGGCAATATTATTGGCAATCAAAAGATCGATGCCGAAGAATTCATCCATCGTGTTCTAGATGCAGAAGTCATTCTGGACGATATCACTATCGCAACGAACTACCACGGCGTGCAGACTTTATGGGATATTCCCGGGTTTCACAAAATGCTGGGCAATGTCGTGACACGCAGCGGTTATGAGAAGGGACTTGTTTTCGAGATTGAACAAATCATTAAACTCAAGAAAGCATATCCTGATGCTAAGATCGTCCTTCAGGTCAACATTCCTCCCGACAGTATTCTGAGCGGCCCGGATATTGTGCTGATCAGAAATGTTAATGGTTCAGAAGTTGCTGAAATTTTTCAGGCTAAATCCGTTCGGGATATAAATTCGATGACGGGTTATACCGGTGCCATGTTCGAGCAGACGAGCAGTGATATTCAGCGTCTCTACAAGCATTATGGCGATCATTGGATTGATAGCCGTCCGCACATAAAACTGCCGGATGGTAAGTTTGTACCACTCAGCAATAAATGGGTTTTTCAGGGGGATTATCTGATGATGCGTGAAGCGGAAGAGGTTGTTGCAAAATTGGACTCTGTGATCGGACCGAATCAAAGTTTTGACCCATCACATCTGAAAGGACAGTTGCAGAGTAGAATGGATGCCGTGACGACAGCTTGGAAAAACCTTTCCGAAAATACCTCACCGTTTTCCAGCTTATCAGACGTAGAGCGCAGAAATCTTCTTGGTACTACAGGTGCGAGGGCAAGCGCGTTACATAAGTATGTGGCAAATGCAGGTGAGAATATCACCGTAAGAGAAGCTTTTTTTGCAAAAATGGCGTGCGATGGAGCTGGCAAGATTGAGCCTGAACTAGTCACAAAGCTTATGAATATGCAGCCGCCCATAGAAATTAAAGGCGACCTCATAATGACCGAGACTGATATGTTTAGTTTCTGGAGAAAGGCAGGATAATATGGCTATAACAGCACCCTTCTTCTTTCAGGACCTTTTTGCGCCACTATCAATGGCGATTGAAGATAAACGGGACATGATCGCTCTGGTTAAAGACCTCGGTCATGATGTGACGCTCAATGAAGACCAGCATACTGCGGTCAAAGAGTTGCTGGGGATTGGCGATGATATCAACATCATCATAACCCGTGTTAAAAATATTATCGCGGCGGCCTCAGACAACGAAGATGAAGACACTGTCAGCGAGGAAGATGTCGAAGCCGTAATTCTCGCAGCCTATAGAGTTTTTGATCGCATTAAGGCTTTGCAATCAGTCAATACATCCCAAATCGGGCAATTGCCTGATCCTCTGCATTTGCAGTCAACATGGGAAAATATAGCGCTGGAGATGCCTGAATACCTTCAGCTTAAATGGCTGTATTTACATCTCCCTATATTATATGAGGCGTTCTATTTTGCAGGTGTAATCGTAGAAATCGAAATCGGCGAAAACCTTCCAATTCAACGCAAAATGCACTTTGATAAACTGGCTGCTTTTTTAGGCGACCCAGATGCCGCACTGGTGGATAAATATCAGTGGGGCACAGACCTACAGCATGAAGACTTAATCGAAAATATAGAACGGTTCTGCTACGCATTAGGCTTTTATCCAAAACACCAGAAACTGCGCGCCAACCTTTCTGAAATATATTACGGCAATACCGATGTTGATGCAGCGTCAGAGCTCTCGGTGACTATGTACGATGGTTGGCTGAAAGAGGGGCTATCATATTTCAAATCTGATCTTGTTATTGCGCCTGTCCCGGCCACGCCGAATGACGAAATATCCGGGTTGGCCCTAACAATTGCGGCCGAGAATGATGTCGAAGCCAGAGCCGAATTGGCTGATGATCTGTATCTTTCACTCAGCAGCACCCAAAATCTGGACGGGCTCGCCGCGCTTCTGTTGAATCCCGATGGCGTCCAGCTTGATTCAAACACCCCCACTTTTGATACGGAGATAAAACTTTCGTGCCAGCCGGAGACCCCGCTGGTTCTTATCGGTAAAAAAGACGGCACACGATTGGAGCTTGCCGGCTTTGAATGCTCGATAAAGTTGAATGCCGGTGACGGACCGCCGGAAATTTGTTTGTCGGGAAAAACGGTTCACGAGGACGGGCAAGCCATTCGCATCATTATCAATCCCGGCGATGGCGATAATTTTATCTCCAAAATTATGGGTGATAACGAGTTAATGATCACCGGTGATGCCGGGTTTAACTGGTCCTCCATTGATGGTTTTGCATTTACTGGCGGCGCAGGGTTCGAGGTTATTATCCCGATCAATGCCGATTTGGGCGTGATCAATATGAAAAAAATCAGGATCGGCCTATCCGGTGATCCTGAAGGTCTGAAACTAGAAGCTGCCGTTTCCGGCGATCTTGATCTAAAAGTATTACAATTTATTGCGGAGGATGTAGGTGTCCGTGCCAAACTTTATCCGGCGGAGGATGGCGATGGCCTGATTGGGCCGATGGACATGAAGCTAGGGTTTAAGCCACCGAACGGGTTTGGGTTGCTTGTCAAAGCTGGCGTGGTTAAAGGTGGCGGCTATCTGGAATTCAATGAAGAACGGATGGAATACGCGGGCGTAGGCGAGCTTGTCATTAACGAGCTGGTCAGCCTGGTCGCAATCGGTGTTTTAACGACCAGAATGCCGGACGGCTCGAAAGGTTGGTCTTTGTTCTTAAGTGTCTTCAGCACTTTCCCGCCCCTTGGTCCTGTGCTCGGCTTTTATCTGAAAGGTATTGGAGGTTTGGTCGGGATCAACCGCACATTTGATGATGAGGCTTTAAGAGCACGCATGATTGCGGGCGCAATGGATTCCATCCTGTTCCCCGAAAATCCGGTCGAAAACGCGCCGCGGATTTTGAATGATATTCGGGCCGTATTCCCCGCCAGCAAAGACCAATACATCGTAGGTTTAATGGCAAAGTTTGTTTGGGGCGAAACAGCCGCATCTGAAGCGATCGGTGAAATTGATCTGGGAATTATGATCGAGTTTCCCGATCCGTTGCGCATTATCCTGATGGGACAGTTACATGTACAAATTCCGCCGCCTCTTAAGGCCATAGAAGGCGTACAAGATGCAGGTCCGGCACAACCACAAGG
Organism: Alphaproteobacteria bacterium; assembly: GCA_030432025.1. GTDB lineage: Bacteria > Pseudomonadota > Alphaproteobacteria > Micavibrionales > Micavibrionaceae > TMED27. The sequence continues at coordinate 111,123 of JAUIIA010000001.1, read as the reverse complement.
CGAAGGGTCCTTTACGGTTGTTGAACTTAATGCGGATATTCTCGGCGTTTTCGATCTGACCGGCGGCACAATTGCCGTTGATGCCATGTTGCGTGATTCCGGAATTAAATTGATCCAGATTAAGAAGAATGATGAAACTGGCGATCTGGAAGAGGACACAAGCCAGCCAAAATTCCTCTTCGCCTTGTACGGAGATATGGCTTTCCGTGCTGATCTGAACGGTAAGGTGAATTTCTTATATTCCGTGGGCGGGTTCCATCCAAAATTCAAACCGCCTGCGGGCTTCCCCGACCTGCGGCGTGTCACAGCGGAAATAAAAATCAGTAAAGGCGGCGAGGATATTGCGGGGGTGAGCCTGAAACTGTACCACGCGATCACATCACAAACCTTCCAAATGGGAGGGCGCTTGGATGTTTGGGCTAAATTCGCGGGATTCAGCGCTGAAGGGTATATCGAGATGGATGCGCTCATCCGCATCCAGCCATTCGGCTTCGATTTCCATACAGGCTTTGGTGTATGTGTGAAAGCCGGATCTGTCACCCTTATGGGGGTTGAGGTTAGCGCGGATATGACGGGGCCAAGTCCGTTTGAAATTGTAGGCTTTGCGCAGTTTGAAATCCTTAAGTTGAAAAAGCAGATTAATCTAGAGATTACGCTGGGCGATGAAGCCAAGAAACCTCCCGAGGTATTTAATGTCGGCGAACTTGTCTATCAAGCCCTGACAGACAGAAAGAACTGGGGGACGCCCGAGGATAAAGGAACGTCTTATGTTCTGCTGCGCGAAAGACAGGACAGTGCTGAACAGCCTGTCTCGCCGTTCACCACGATTGAGGTGACACAACGTATAGCTCCCCTGAATGTGGAATTGGAGGAGTTCAGTCACGGCACGATTGAAGGCGATACCACATTCGAGATCGAAAAAATCTTTATAGGTAGCCAGGAGGAGGCTCCCAACAAAGAGAAGTTCCTGAAGGATTGGTTCGCGCCGGGCAACTACTTCACGATGGATGACAACGAAAAAGTCTCCGCCCCGTCCTTTGAGAAAATGGAAGCCGGACTGACATTCGAGAATGATAATATCGATTTCGGCAACAGTATTGATCTGGAGCAGAAATACGAAGAAATCTCCCTCGACATCAATCTCAATCACCGTCGTAAATATAAAGCGACTGAGAGCACACCGAAAACGGACACGGACCGCGCATTCAAAGCCCATGATGATGTTCGGATTGCAGGCTCAAACCCTTACGCATTGAATGATCGCCGTTATACAAACCTTGATGTTACAAGCGGCGAAACGGATACGGAGGTTGCGGAGCAAATCGCCACACATGCTAAGGCCCAGATGTTTGCCAAGCGTAAAAACCAAAATAGCTTTGATGAGTTCAAGCGCTTTGAGGTTGTCACCTCTTATTAGTGCTAAAAACGTCACGCTTTACTGCACACTAAAATTTAAGAAGAAGAATTATTCAATCACTTCAGTGGTTTATATTTAAACTTGACGGATTCAAAATCCGGTTCCCGTTAGGGCTGTAAGCATAGCCTTATATTTAATTCTTTATTGTTCTGCCGAGAGTATCTATAAAAAGTCAAAATTGAACAGGGTATCAATATGAGTTTTATTTCTTCCGGCTTATTGGCTTTTAGCATGTCCACGGATGCTTTTGCGGTATCACTAAGCAAGGGTACCAAAAGTCAAAAACCGAATATTCTGGAAGCGCTCAAGGTTGGTGCGGTGTTTGGCACTGTTGAGGCTATTACCCCGCTTTTAGGGTGGTTTGCCGGATTGGTCGCCAGTAGCTTTATCAAAGAAATTGATCATTGGGTGGCGTTCGTCATTTTATTCGGCATCGGCCTGAAATTTATATATGAAAGCTTTCAAGACAAACCGGATGATGCCGAGCTGAAGGCTTCAAGTCCGATCGTGCTCATTTTGACTGCATTAGCGACCAGCATTGATGCGTTTGCTATTGGTATCAGTCTAGCTTTTGTTGATCACAACATCATCATTGCCGCTTTGTCTATCGGGATGGCGACATTTACCATGGTGACTTTCGGGATGATGGCCGGCTACTTTATAGGTAATAAAATTGGCGTATACGCGGAACGTTTGGGGGGTATCGGTTTGATGCTGATCGGTTCTAAAATTCTTTTAGATCACCTCCACATCATTTGATCCTTGATCGCAATAGTTCATCGTTACATTCGAAAAAGAGCAGAAATAACGCGGATTTCATGAAAAAATTATCATCATAGGATTGCTTGTTTTGATCCCGGTCATAATGGAAAGCTATACCTATCAGAATGTTATGTCGTTTGATGCGGAATACCAGAAGCGGGAGCAGGAGATATTCCAGTCGACCTGTGTTCACTATAATGACGGATGTAATGATACGGGCACGCCTTACGCACGTGAATTATGGCCTAACCAAGCTAATTACAGTACCTTCGCGGCATGCCAAACAAATTTACGTTCTTTTCCCTTCGGCTTTGCGCGTGTGGAAAGAAGTGGCGGTCTACCTTATTGTGTAAGGTTAGAAGGGATGCCCCATAAGGAAACCAGAGAATTTCTTGAAGCCAACGAGCTGCCCAAACGGTAAGTGGGGGAGGGAGCACTGGACTGCTAAAAGCTTAAAACTTCGGCACCTTCCGCAAGTCCTAATGCCGCAGTATCCGTAGAAGCCAGAGCAACCTCATTCACACCGGGCGTTGCCGTTAACGGCTCAAGCATGCCGAGTTTCTCTGCCATTCCGGCAAAAAACTCCTGCCCACCGGGGGTCAGCGCCCAAGCCTCCATGTAGAATCCAATTGCTAAACCTATCGCGGCCCACATCAAGTTTGCGGCGCTGAAAAAATGCTCTTTAGCTGCAGGAGCGGCCATATTTTTTCCCCTTAGAAGAAGTTGGAAATTAAATTGCGAATGAGTCTCATTCTTAATTGACATACTTAATCGGTGCGTATATCAGAGTCAACTTAAATGAGAATGATTCTGAGAATCATTTGCAGTTAAGTATGTTTTTAAAGAAAAGGAAAGAGTAAAATGTTGAAAAATGCACCAGCAATTCTGGCCGCTGCCGCACTAACGTTCGCAAGCGGATCAGAGCCGGCAAAAGCACAAAGCCAGACAATTCATGGTTGGGATAAGATGGAAAATGCCGAGTTCGTCATGGAAGACGTGCCGATGAAGTTTCTGTTTCCACGTCCTGGTTTTAGCACCACACGCGATGTAGCGGTTGACTGTGATCTGTTGCTGCGAAGCGGCGACCGTCTGGTGCGCGGAGACGCCATTCCGACAAACGGCTTTGCGATGCAGTTCAACGCAGAAACCGATTACACACGCCGTGCCCTTGAGGATCTGGATAGGGCAAGTGGCAATGCGCCGGGTACCGCTCTGGGACGTATTCAAGCTTGGCAAGGACAGCTGGACCCTCGTGGTTTGAACGGTGCCATTAACACGCACTTGGCGCCCCAGCACGGCATTACAATCGAAACTTTGCGCGATGCGGCCAATATCTGTATCGATCAACATTCCGATCACGGCGTGAAAATTTCCGAACTGCGAAACATTGCAGGCGGGACTAAAGGTATCCACCCTGACTGGACACGTGACAGATAATGCATACTCTCGGATTGGCTGGGAACTATGCTTTACCCGGCCATTTACAATCAGCTTTAGATCAATACGGGCTGCGCGTGCGTCATCAAGGCGCGCGCCGGTTCGAAGTTGAGAGCAATTCAGAAACTCTGGACTTAAGCACGGTTTGTCCCGATTACATCGCTCGGGATGGTAATACGCTTGATTTAAAAGCTTTGCGCGAATTCTCGGAATTCATACATCAGCCTGTACGGGCGACTTTGGCGCATCCTTATCAAGATATCGAAAAACCCAAAGGATTTCGTGCCCGCGTTAATCAGATCACAGAGCAGGAAGCGGCCATTCACGAAGACCGCACAGATGTTCATCGGCTGCTTCGGTTTGCCGTCACAGGGTCGGTCGAAATTCCGCCTGATGAGGAAGAAAGTCTGGATAAGGAAACTGCGGAATGCCATGCCGCAACCGAACAAGCGATGCGTGATGAAGATACCTGGCGCAGTGAAGTCGAGTTCGGCAATCCTGAAAGCAAAATTAGCGCTATCCCAAACACGCATTTTGACCCCGAGCAAGGCTTCATAATTGAACTGCAAGAAATAGATAGTCGTGCGGGTTACCACCAACGCAAGCTCGAAGAAACTTTCCGTTCTGTTTTAAACAGCGCGACTGACGACCGCTACGCTGAAAGGACAGGGACTATTGTCTTGAGCGGCGCGGAACTGGAACGTTTCTGCCAAGGCACAAAAGAACACGATATTGGGAAGCTGATTGATAATGTCGAGTTTGAAGAGGGCGTACAGGAAAAGCTGAAATCCGTCGAAGAGCGGGTGCAAAATTGCCTGCACTCACCATTGCTAGACGATCCCCGCGTTTCCAAATCGGAACAGCTTTCACAATTGATGACGGCGACATCCGCACTCAGCCCGATCGTCAATTCGGAATTTATGCGCAAAGCATGGACACGCTACAATTTCACAGACCGCCATGCTTCCCCTCTGGAGGGCCTCAATAAAGAGATTTCGGTCTTTATGGCCGTAGCCAACACTTACCTGCAACAAGACGACGTCACACCTGCGCAAATGGAGGCTCTGGCGACCGAGTTTTATTCTCTGCTTTCATTCTCGGATGGGATGTTTGCTGCTCTCGATAACGGCTTGGCAAAGCAGGAGCTAAAAGATCCTGAAAATGAACAAATAGCCTATCAGCGAGAGGGTATATCCGAGCTACGCGAGCGGTTCCAAAACGCAAGTGTGGCCGGTGTTGATCTGGATGAGAAATTCTTGAGTGAGGAACAGCGCGATACCCTTAAAACACTACAGAAATATGCAGGTAAACCCGGAACATTTGGCGACAAAGTTCGCGGTGCTATCAATGCGCCACTAGAAGCAGGGGGTGAGACTTTCATTGATTTTGCGGGTGATGTTGTGAACTTTATCCGTGAAGATCCCAAAATCGCGACCGCCTTCGTAACGCTTGCCTCCGTCTTGATCTATATGAAAGGCGGCGACCCGAGCTGTACCATGCCGATGATCAATGAGCTGGGTGAACTGGTCGATATTCCCGTCGATTGTGATTTGATCCCTAGCGATGTTTTCGGGGATCAGCCATATCACTGGGACCTGAAATTTTCGCCCTTAAGCGGTTACGAGCTGTACAAACACTTCGCCAATGCCAATTTCATTACCGGCCCGACCTACCAATTTATGGGCTGGCTGCAATCAACCATTCAGGATGGCTATCATCTGGCGGGTTTGCCGACCAATCCGGAAACCGCTTTTGGTGCCGGCGCGGAAGCCGTTGTTGAACCGCTTGCTGACAATTTATTTGCAGTCAATATGTTCCAGAATGTCTCGCATGCCGCATTCTGGATGTGGGCATTTTCCCGCGGGTACGACCACGGGCCGCGGGGTTTCAGTAAGTTGTTTGAATTAGCAGGTCCCGTGACCGATCTGGCTGTCCAGGCAGGGTCAGGCGTTGCGGAGACGGTATCCCGTAAACCGAAAACGCCGTTATCAGATCATCTGGCGGCGCTGTCTGCGAGGCAAGAAATCATGCCTCAATATGATGGTGACTTTTCGCCTGTTCAGGCTGAACGCATCGCAGAAAAAATAGCAGAAGCGGCGGAAATAAGAGCCGTGATTGAAGGCGATTTACCGATAGATATCGAGCCGTATAACGGAACAATTGTGATCGATCAGCTCAAAAAACCGGCGATTGACGGATTACGTCGGGAATTCACGATTTCCGCGGAAAATTTACGCCCGACCATGCAGGCTTTGCACAAGTTCGATCATATGATGGTGCATGTCGCCGAGCATCTTATGGCGCATGAAAAATGGCACGTAGAACCATTAGTCGAAGCCACACAAGACGTCATTGGCGCAATGAATGCGTATAGAACAGATGGCAATGCTGAGGCGCTGACGCAGGCTTTAGACCAACATGCTGAATATATTTTAGCCTCCGAACTACGCTATCGCGGCGGTAAGTCAGAGATATACGATGCCCTATTTAAGGCGGCACCCGATAAAGAAGCCTTTAAACGGTTGATGCGCAGCGCAAACACAACTGTTGGCATCGAGCGTCGTGACAATGCGAAAGAGGAAAGCAGAGCGGCGATGCGCGGAGAGGGGGATGATCCGTTAAAACTTAGCGGGCATCTGGCCGCAAGAGGCAAAATTGCGGCTACTAATATGTGGGGCGGTATGGTCGGTAGTGCCAAAACGCTTCGCCGTGGAACGGACCGTGTATTCACTAAACGCAACATGATCATTGGCTCCGGCGTTGCCGCAGCATGTGTCGGGCTGGATATGGGCGGCGCGGGCAATGAGTTTACCGATGCGGTATCCGGTATCACAGGCGGTGGCTTATCCGGCAGCACGACTATTGCGACATTCCTGAATTTCAATTTCTGGGAAGACATTGTGGGTGTGCATATCGGCACAGGTATCGGCCTGCTGTTCTCCGGTGCCGCAACGGGATTTGGTTACAAGCGCGGCATCAAGCCCGCATTAATGTACGGGCTGGAAACAAAACCCGGACAAGTAATTCAGCACTCATATGGGCATATTGCTGACGGCGTTGGGGCTGTGACCAAAAAAATTGGTGACCAACTCGACAAGCAGAATGAAATCTGGGGCCAATATCTGACCGAAAAAGCCGCAAAAGAATATGCCATGGCGTATGAGGCAGGGCGTTAAACACAATGGAGTCCTTAAACAAAGTCTTTAACGCCTTTTCATCTGCACTTGAAAGCACACCGCAAATCGTTGGGCTAGGGGCCATTTTCTATCTTACAGCCACAACATTTCTGGATGTTTCAATTACAGGCGTGCCGTTTTGGACGGCGCTGAGCGGTAACGCCCAGCAAGGTATTGCCGCTGTTTTTGATGCGGGATCGCAACTGATTCATTGATAAAGGAGAGATAACATGACCAAACATGAAAAAGCACGAGCAACTGCGCGTACCGAAATGGAGGCTAATTGGGCCAAGAGTATCGGAAACTGCGGCTTATGCCCAAAAGCAGCAAAAGGCGAGTGTAGCGCGGTTCTGGCAATGGCAAAGGCTGCCGGAATAGACGAAGAAAAGGCTAAAACCGCCATCACGAAACGGATTGAAGATGACCGTGCCAATGACTTGTAAAAATCAATACAGAAGATACTTGCGGACCTAAAACCCGGTTCTTGTGTGGGCAAGTATAGAAGGAGATACCAATCCTGATTAACTTAGGTTTGATCCATCTTTAAGAACGCCTAATTGGTGTTCACTGGCAGCGTCACTGTAAATGTCGTAAAGCCAGAGGCTCTTTCGTACGCAATATCTCCGCCGAGAACATCTACTGACCGTTTAACGGTATATAAACCCAGCCCGGAACCGTAGGCTGTGCCGGAATGAAACCTCTTAAACATTTGGAACATCTCGTTTTCAGAATCTTTCGGAAAACCTATGCCGTTATCTGCGACTAGGATGACGAAAGAATCATCTTTTATGTAGCTGCTAATTTTGATTACGTTTTTATCTTTTTCAGGGTCTTGATATTTAATTGCATTAGTAATCAGATTTTCAAATATGGTCGCTAAACGCGTTTCCAGTGTTTTTATTTTCTTTTCTTGCAGGTCGGTCTCAAAGCTTATTTTTTTGAAGTCAGCCATATGCGTGAATTTTTTTATGGCCTCGTTGACAAGGTTTTCAATATCAACTTGTTTAGCAGTCTCGCTTAAGTGATCAACTTTTGACAGATTTAGAATGTTGATTATCAATTTTTCTAGATTAATGAGGGTTTCTTTCATGAAACCTACAGACGTTGAAATTTGCTTTTTATTATCTGTTTCAATTGCATTTTCTATCACCTCAATCAGCCCCAAAGAGGACACCACGGGGGCACGCAAGTCATGTGAAGTTCTGTAAGAAAATTCCTCAAGCTGGTTATTTGCCATCTCTAACTTTCGTGTTCGTTCCTCTACTAACCTTTCGATTGAATCGGCTCGACCTGTAGCAACAAAGACGATCATGGTTACGAGAAAAATAACCATCATGGCGACAACCATAAAAAACCAGACATTGCTGTACGTTAGGCTGAGTAGTCCTCTGTCATAGATTAAGTGAATGCTTAAATTGGATCCGAGCGCCGTTACATGCTTTGAGATGACGTAATAATCCAGATTTAAGGTTTTTTCTTGGTAGCTTTTGGCAATATCCTCGCGGCCATACAAAACCTTACCCTCTGGGCGTTCTTCCGCTATCAGCAAGTCTAGATAACCCGGCATATCATCCTCAATGTCGGCAAATACTTCTTTAACTAAGAATACGATTGCCACAAACCCGCGCAGCATCGGGTGGTTCTTAAAGTCTTCAGCGTTTCCATTCCCTGAGAAGACAGGATGATAGACAATAAGACCGAGTTCATTCTCATTTTGTACAAGCAGAATCGCTGCGGTTGCTTGCTGAATTTTCCTCGTTTTAGCGTCCTCCAGTGTTGATTTTATGATGCTGCCAAGATAACCGTCAGGCCCGTTTACATTTAAACCCTGCGCTCTTTTGTTGGGCTCATAGGGTTCTATATATGTTATCGGGAAATATTCATCTTGCTCTCTCGCCTTGATAAGCTGCCCTTTGCTCTCTCGTTCCAGTATTCAAGGGACGGTTTATTTTGTGAAACGCTTTCAGGACGGTGAAATCGCATGCACCGTTCGTGTTCATCCCAGCATTGATTTATTCGATCGGGATATCTCGATGATCGGGTTGAACTTGCCGCACCTTATAGGGGATGGCCAGTCATTGCCTCTGGCACAGGACGTTTTTGAAACGAGTAGGGTAATTCTGGATGATGAGCGGTTGCCCAGAAAGTTACCGGACGGCTCGCGTAACACTGATCGAAGTAAAGCAGCATTGGAATGTTTAGCCGCTTCTGCTGTGTACTCTGAAGTCGGGAATTACCGTGGCTTTTTTTGCTTTATGCCCGACCGGGTATGGAATGCAACCTATCCTCAACTGGGCTTATCCGTCGAGAGGCTGGGCCCGAATGTAAAAATGCAAGACGGACCTGGTGAACCGGAATATGAGGTTTATGCAGGATATATGGAGTTTACGCCTGAAAGGCTTGAAAATGTCAAAAGGATATCCGGCATTTATCCTAGTTCCTTAAAATACGGTACCCCTCCAAAAGAGCGAATAGAGCAGATAATAGAATATGCGGATAAGCTTCGATCTGCGGGCCAAGCCGGTAAGGATTTCTCAGACCAATCAAATGACCCAGGAGGAAAGCCCGATGTCACTCCAAATAGCTGAAATTACTGAAACCGCTAATACGGACACACGTCACTTTTTGGCATATCTAAATGCCAACCTTGAACGAAATAAGGAGCTGGGTGATCTGGATTGCAAGGCCATCCTTAGCGAAGCCCTTCAAAACTACAAAAGCTGTCATGAGCGGCAAATTGCCTTGGATGAAACTCTGCAGCACACAATAGAGTTGTTGGAAATGTGTCTGGGGTGCAGCCAGCGGCAGTTAAATGGGTTTTTACAGTTGGCCGGAAGTTTGTAAAAGCTGCACATAAAATCATAAAAACTAAATATTGTTTGCGTAAATACTTGTGTAGGTGTGGGGTGCGTGAGTAATCGTATATTTAGTTAGAGCCCTTTTAACGATATCATTACTTTTATATTTTAGTCTTTTTTATTGGGCTAGAGTAATTTGGGGGACATAGCGAAGCAGGGTCATGCATAGCTCTCATACTTCTAAAAATCTTTATTGGCTGATCTTTCTCGAAATGGTCGCCTTTATCTATCTTCTTTTTGAACTGTCTTTTAACGCCAGATTGCTGACGGCTGTCGGCAATATACCGGATTTAGACCAAATTCATGGCCTTGAGCTAGCAGGCAGGACCATTTCAGGTATCGGTGCCGTTTTGATTGCGTGGCGCCTGATCGGTTTTAAAACCGAGAACGTCAAAAAAAGTATCATCGTTCTTGCCGTATCGTTTGCTCTTATTGTACCTGCTGTTTATGTGGGGCAAAGCTTGCTAGTTGGTTCTGTAGTGAAAAGTGCGTCCCAAGAACAAAAGAGAGCAGCATTTTTAGCTGCGCTTGCCTGGCAAAATGTATCAACCGGGGCGCTGGAGTTTTCGCTTCTGAGCACAGGGGCTGAACCTGTACGCGATGCCACGTTTTACGCCACATTCGGTATTTTTCTGATGAATGACAGCGAGATTTTGCAGGAGTTGGAAGATAAGTTTGAGGACATTGCGGCTCGCGCAACGTATCAAAAAGCCGGTGGAGATAACATGTGGGTCCAATACCAAGAGGCTCATGACAAAATTAATCAGCATCTGCAAAGCTACAAGGATGGATCTAACGAAATCGCCATAGCGAAAACTCAAGGGCGCGATAAAGCCGAAGAGGCCTGGAACATGGTGCAGGCCGAAATTGGCAAAGCGTGGAGAATTATCGATAGTAACCGTGAGAAAATCTTTAATCGCAACGAAGATGTTGCCGCTTATGCGAAGAAGCAGCTCGTACCTTTATTCGATGAACTGGCGGCATGTGGCGGGGCTTGCAGGGATAGGGTGGAACGGAAATATAATCAGGAATTACAGCAATATTTTGGCCACACAGTGCCCATGGATTGGTGGTGTAACGGATGGGATGGCCATGGAGCTCCTCCGCGCTATCACCCGGGTGCGCCAAATAGCTGTCCGGGTAGAACATCGACAATTGTGCAGGCCGTTAATGTTCTGTCAGAGCAAAAGTTCAAGAAGCAAACAGGTTTTCCACTCAGCGTAACTTATTCTGACTTCTTGGTTTCTGAGAAGCTTAAGAGCACTGTGTTGGGTCAGCTAAAGTCGCGCAGAATTAATACTGAAGGGTTGGAGTTCCCGCTCACAAAAACTCAATTTATGGAAGTGGTGTCGCGCGGGATCGGTGCGCAGGCAGACAAGGACTTTTCGACAAAAACAAAGACTTTACTTGGGGTTGAGCTTGAGCCTGGCCTTGATGAAAAAATGTTGTTGGAGCGCGCCGATATTCGTGCAGCCCTGGAAGATAAATACGGACTAGCGGCTGATATGCCTCTTGGCCTTAGTAGAAGTGAGTTTGAAGAGACAGTTATGATGCCTGTTTTGCAAAAACACATTGAGGAAATAAAAGAAAAAGCGTTTTCCGATCGGTACGTGGAACAACACGAAGATGCGTTGCGGGCGCTCATTGTTCCGCCCATCGCGCTCATCTTTTCTTTATTCTTCTCGATCCTGAATGCAGGCTCGCTCGTCGTGTCCAGTGCGGCAATTTTCAGCACTTCGGTTGAAAGGTTCAAGCCTGCTATAATAACCGCAATGATCTTTTTTATAGTTGCTGGGCCATTTGCTTTACCTGCACCTGGAAAAAATAATCCTATGTATAGCACCTCTCTTGAAGTGCTTGGGGGGGAATCACCTGTAATAGCGTTCGGTGTGGACTGGCTTAACCGTTTTGAGCCCTATGTCATGCCGATAGGGGAAACAATACGAACAAACATTCTTGGGGGAATTACTTATGGTTATCATACCGACGAAACTTAAGCGCTTTGCTGTGATAGCAATGGCGACATTATGCGCAATACCGATGGCTGTTAAGGCTGATCTGCCGTCCGAGCTACAGACAACGGTCTCACCGGACGCGCCCGAAGCGGAATGGAAGGATATGTTTGCGTTTTTAGTGCAAAAGCAGGTTTTTCCATCTGACCATGCGGGGCTGCTGGTCGAGTATTTGAAAATCGCGTACCCGGACGAGTTTTCTACTTTGGCTGGCAACGAGTTCGAGCAGATTGAGGCTGCTAAGCGTCGCCGTAGTGAGTTGTTTGAGGAAGTCTCTCCTCATATGGCTTTTTCGTTTCAGGTGAAGATGGATGATTACAATTTTAGCAAAAAGTCGTTCCGTCTTAACTGGGATGCCAAAGATTTTTATCTGAGTGCTAGCGGCCGTAGGCCCACTATTGGTTCGCCTGACAACACCGATTATCTTCCTGATTACATTCCTATGAAGCTTCGGGACGGTTTTGCGGTTCATCCATATCCAAAGAAAAGTTCAGATCGTCTGCATGGGCCAACGGTGTGATCACTGCCAAGGCCAAAACTAGTAAAATGGTCGCATATAATCTGTTCATGACTAATCTAGCTTCTTGATAACTTTTTTAAGATTGTTACTGCCCAAAACAGAGGATAAGACATTCAGTTCATTCAATGCCGCAATACGTACAACTCCGGCCTTCACGCACCTTATGGTAAAGTCTCTTTTATCACCGTCTTTTTGAATCCCTTCTAATACAGGTATAAGGGATTCAATCGGCTGCCCTTTAGCCATAAAAGGCACCATCTCATCTGCAATTTTGCCACGTGCTTTAAAATCGAGAGGGTCAAGCACAGTAACTATCATATCGGAGGTCATCCCTGTTTGTATGCGGCCTTGTTCACCCATTTCTTCAACAAAGCCTGTGACAATAAAACGGCTACTCTCATTGAAGCGCTTCATCAAAGCAGCCAGCTGATCGCTCGTCAGCTTCTGGGATGCTGGATAAAAACTGAGGAAGAGGTCTTCGTAGTCTTTGGGATCCGCAACTTCGAGGAATGACATAAACCCTTCAAATGGAACAGGCTTTTTCATCAAATCAAACCGCTCCAATTCTTGGAAAACATTATGAGGACTTCGAACTCGTGGATAAATCTTCTTCAGCTCTGCAGGCGTGCCTTTTTCCTTCAACAAAGGAAGCAGAAGAGTGATCATGCTTTTTGTGTCCTCTTTGCCGCGGCTCTCGACTACAAAACTCATGAGCTCCTCGAAATTTAAAGGCCCAGTCAGTTTTTTACTTTCGATAAACTGGCGTACGATCATGTAACGCCCTTCATCGGATAGCTTTTCAAGGAAGATGGAAAGCCTTATAGGGTCTGATACCGGTTTCATATAGGGTATTGCTTTATTCCGTATGACTTTGATCGACATACGTCACTTTTCATTAGTGCTTGGGATTTAGATATCATACAGCATGGTGAAGCTGGCAACAGCTCTTGTCCGGTAAGGCAGGATGTTAATCGATGGAAATGCGAGCTTGATCACGCTAAAATCCACTTCCTGCGACCAAACGCTCAGCCCGCCCAGCAATCGACAACACCTTAGCATACTGCTGCAGCCTCAACTTTTAGCAGGCGTTAGTTTATATAAATCAATGCATTAGAGTTTTCTGTTATAGCTTTTGTCTTTGCTAAATTCTGTGTTTTCGGTAATAATTTGGCTTTATCGAAAAAATTTCGAATATGACAATCGCAAAGCAACCCACTAAAGAAGAAATACGCGAAGAGCTTGGTCGTGTCTGTGAAAGCGAGGAGTTTTCCGGCTCTGCGCGCCTGCGCGATTTTTTGAACTTCATCGTTGAAAAAAGCCTGAATGGTGAGGAAGACCAGATTAAAGGCTATACGATTGGTATTGAGGTTTTTGAAAAACCGGAAAACTTTAACCCGGACATAGACTCCTCAGTACGGGTTGAGGCCAGCCGTCTACGAAAAGCTTTGAAGCTGTATTACCACAGCAAAGGAAAGAACAACCCTGTTGAAATCCGGATTCCCAAAGGGGCATACAAGCCTAGTTTTTCATATAGTTTAACCGAAGAGATGCACGATGCAGCTAACAAGCCTTCTGCGTCTTCGAAAATCGCATATGGCATTATAGCGCTGTTTTGTATCGCGGCCGCATTTGCCGCATGGTTTGCTTATGAACACCATGCCGCGGAGCATATCGAAGGTGACCACCCCTATGTACCGGTAGTTGCGGTTTTGCCCTTCGAGTCCTCCGGGTCACGGGAAGCAGCAGAAGTAGCTGAAAGCATGACCCTGTCACTGACTGATAATCTTTTAAAATTTTCAGAGATCGAAATTCACAATATCCATGCCGAAACCAATCTTGAGAATTGGTCAGGCAACAGTGCCGAGATCGTCGAAGATTCAGACGCTAGCTATTTGATCGAAGGGTTCATCGAGAATAACGGGGATACGTTTGATGTAACCATACGAGTGCTCGATGCACCGCGGTCCAATTACATTTGGACGCACAAGAAATCACATGAAACCTTGCCGGATGACATCAATGATTTGATTGAAAACACGTCAAGCGATGTTGCTGCGCAAGTCGCATCGCCTTATGGCGTCGTCATGAACTACGAGCTCGATAAACGCTACACCGACCGAAGTAAGGCGTATCTTCCGTACAAGTGCGTTTTGAATTTTTATACGTATGCGAACAACAAGTCGCAAGACGGGCACACCCAAGTCACAAAGTGTTTGCAGGACACTTTGGAAAAGTTTCCTGATCATGCGGAAAGTTGGGCATACTTGTCATGGATGTACGGAGACATAAAACGCTACAACTTCAAGCCCGCTGAGAGTCTTAATGGACAGGACCTGAAAGAACTGGTCATGGAGACGGCAAGACAAGCTGTCAAAATAAGTCCGAATAAAGCAAGGACACAGCAATATTTTTCTACAGCAGCCGAATTCAATGGGGATACCGAGCTGATGAAGCGGCACATTCGTCTGGCGTTGTCTCTAAACCCGAACGATACGGAAGTTTTAGCAGAAGCAGCTTGGAGATACGGGCTCGCCGGTGATTGGGAGCTTGCGCGTCGATACGCAGAAAAAGCAATAGAGCTCAATCCCGGACATCCACGGTGGTATCACGGCATCTTGTATATCTATTATTTCCGTGCGGGGAACTACAGCGAGGCGCTCTTGAATGCGCGTAAGACTTATCAACCAGATAACCTAAATACCAGTTTGGCTTTATGCTCATCATACGCGGCGCTCAAAAGGACAAAAGAAGCGCGTGAAATAGCACAACATATCAGGACAAAATTTCCGGAGTTTATTGAAAACCCAAAGGAGATGTTAGAGGTCTGGAAAACTTCACCTGTGTTCTATGAAAAGCTCGTCATTGCGCTGGAGCTCGCAGGGCTGGAGATCGAAAGTGAAGATTAAAAGTGTTTTTTAATCCACGTCCTTCATCAGATCCAAAACATCAAAATTATAAGCTTTGAAATCCGGGCTGTGCGTCTGGGTCAGAATTTTGAAATCGATCCTTTTCCAGGCTTTGTTTTTCAATTTAGGCACATACAGGTCAGCGTTTCCCTGATGTATAGCGCTTATTTTTGATTTGCGTGTAAAGCTGCCATTATTCGCGATGTCGTATCCGTTTTTGTAATCATAGGCCAGTATCAGGGCCCATGCACCGTCAATGAAATGGCCACCGAACGTCGCGTTGATCTTGCCTTCTTGCACATAATCAAGAATTCCAGGCAACCAGTCGGTGCAAACTATGACAATATCTTGTCCGGGCACTAATCCTTTTGCCTCCGCGCCCCTTAAGGCCCCGATGGCCGTCTCTCCTGAAACGGCCCAAATTGCATGTGTCGAACGGTACTTTTCCAGCAAACGGGCCGTAATGTCAGCTGATTTTTCTGTTCGCCAATTCGTTGTTTCGATGGTCTGAAGGTTGATTTTAGCCGTATTCTCATCGTAACGCTGCAACCCTTTCAAGCGCTCATCAGACGCTATATTTCCATGAGTACCGCCAAGGGCAATTACATTCACCTTGTTGTTAAGGGATAGTTTTTTAGAGAAGGCTTCTTTTTGCAGATGAGCCGCCATATCGGAACCCATCATGAAATCATCAGGTAAAAACTCGCCGATCCAATGTTTGTACTTTTCCCTCGGCGTGCCCAAAGCGGGTTTTTCCCACTCCGGAATGCTCGTATTGACGTTGAATACATCAATGCCGCGTTGGTTAAGGGTTCTGATGATCTGCTTGTTGCCCGCAGTTTCGGCATGAAAAAACACGACATCCGGCTTTTCCTCGGAAGCGGCTACTTTTTTAATCAATTGTATGAGGGCAATCGTATCCTCATTGGTCCGCAGACTTGTAAGCTGTACGTCCAGATCGTCCGCCGCCGCTTGCATGGCTTCCTCAAAAATATCCCAGAATAAACTCTGGGCATCCGGCCTTATCAGGAGAGCAGTCTTAAGGCCGGGAGCTGGAGTAGTAGTTGCCTTGTTGGCTGCTAAGGACGGCAAGTTGATCAATAGACTGCCGATGAGAAGACAACCCAGTAAAAACAGCTTAAAGCGATTTATGGCCATAATATTGGTCCACCTAATGTCTCTTTTGAAAATGTCCAAAATATGTGTCTTTCGACTTAAAAATATCTGTAATGACCATCAGGGTACAGATTTTGCTCACTCATTGCCAAATAATTTCAGAAGCCTTGATTAAAAACTTTGCTTATCGGGATCATCGTGCCGATGAGTAAGGTGTACGTACCAAATTTGTTTTTTATCAATCATTTGGCGAACATGCATGGTTTCGAAATAACCGTTACTTACGGTGTCTTACTTATGTATGTCGTCAATGTACGCTGAAATGAAAAATGTAAGCTGCGGTAATTACATGCTGTTTTCCGAGGGTGATAAAAAAGTGGGAGATTACTATGGTAAATTCAGGAGATGACAGCCAAAAGGAAGAGCAACAAGACGTTCAAGAAGCAGATGATCGTGAAAGTAACAGTCACGAACTAAATGAACTCGTCCTCGCTTTCGAAGCCATGATCAAAAATGCAGATCCGAAAGAGCAAATCAGCCGTGTAGAGGTTTTAGGCAACATCAAAACGGATATTGCAAAATGGGCGTTGAAGTACGAGCGCGGAATGGCTTCGTTTCATGAAGTTTATGAGGAAATAACCGCACTTCATGTCTTTGCCGAGATGTATCTCAAAGCCGATGATTGAAATAATTTTAATCCATAACCAAAGCTACTCCACCTGTGGGAGGAGGCCTTTGGTAGGAAAAACGTCGGTTATGAATGTGATATCCAAGCCCAGATAAGCGGTACCCAGATCAGAGATGTCGTAAGTGTACCTTTTACGGTCTGATAGGCGATCCAAGCCCAGAACATATGCTTGCCGGGCTTTTTGAATTTTCTAAAAAATGAAGGCTTTTCAGCGGTCAGCGTTTCCATGTTCTCAGAGTAACAGGTTTTTTTCATTTTCAATTGATTTTGGTCAATTTCATTTACAGCCATTTTGAACATGATGGAAGCATGGAATTTTGCGACCATACATCTTCAGAGAATAGTCGTGATGATCTGATTAACGACTATGTTGCCATATGTAATAAGGCACTAAAAGGCAGTCGTACCCGATTTCCTTTTAAGCAAATATTCAGCGCGCTTGAAAAGGCGAACGCGGCAGACGCCATAGAGGTCGTTGTATCTGATACGTCACAAACATACGCATTCTTTTTTGATGCACGCGGTGTCCGCGTCAAAAGGCATGATGACTGCGAAAATTGTAACTGCGTGCGAAAGTGGACAACAACGTCGGATTATCTGCAAAAAGTTGTTGAAAATCCGCAGGCTTATATGCAAAACCCCGCAAAACTGAACTGGGATTGGATGTACGGGGCTTAGGCCTGTGCTTTCAGGTCTTTGCATGGAAATTCCGAAGAGCAAGCAGCGCAGGAATATTCAACCAACTGGTTCAGGCTGTCCATTTCTATGGTCGCACCTTTTATTTTGATCCCGGTCTGGGCCTTGAGCTTGGATAATGCGCGGGAGAATGTCTCGGGTTGCATTCCCAAACGTGAGGCTACAAGTGTCTTATCGTAAGGCAAATGTATTGTTACAGGACCTGTTTGCTCCTGATCGGCAAGCCGCAATAAAAAGCAACCGATACGCTGGGGGGCGTTCTGGATAGTTCTATGTTCCAGCTCTCTGTCTTGGTGGCGGCGGTAACGGGCCATCGCCGACATCATATTGAAAGCAAAATCGTTATTTTCGCGGATTTCGCCTTTGAGCGCCGAAAGAGGAAAGCTGACAATTTCTGCCGGCTCAACAACTTCTGCGGAGTAGGGGTAGCGGTCATTTTCAAAGATCGCGGTTTCGCCGAAAATATGGCCTGCCGATAGAATATCAACAACGGACTGGCTGCCGTCCAGAGTTTCCCTGAAAAGCTTTACCCATCCCGATTTAATCAGAAAAAACGACTGTGCATCGTCTTCATGCAGGAACAGCATTTTTCCCTTACTGTGCTTTGAGGTTTGAGACTCTTTATCGAGTGTCTCAAAGAAGCGGTCTGAGCCGTTTGCGAATATGGACAGGTTTTTTAAATTCATAACATTAGATTTTCGTGTTTTTTAAGTCTCGAATTGACTTTAGTCAATGTTTATTCCTAGCCTTAGGCTGCACACTAACTGAGAATAAATATAGTGACAGCAATGGACATTTTAAACTGTATCTCAGATTTTAGCACATCTTACGGCTTGTTCCTGAGCCTGTTTCTGGCTGGGCTAATGGGTGGCTTTACCCATTGCGCGGGCATGTGCTCTCCATTCGTGTTGGCGCAAACATCATCCGCCCCGCAGTTGAAACGAATCTCCGATAGCTTGCTGCTTCCTTATCATCTGGGCCGTATGACTACCTATGTAGTTTTGGCCGTCATATTCAGCTCTGTACTGAATCTGGCGCTGCTGTTTTCCGATGCACGCGCACTGGTGACGGGGCCCTTGCTTTTGCTGGCCGGCTTATTGTTTCTGGCCAGCGCATTTCCGGTCATTGGCAAGGTTTTTCCATGGGCCTTGAAAGTACAGCTCTTGCCGCCAATCGCATTCTTTGGGAATCTCGTCGGGCGGCTGGCATCTGATGCGAATATGTTGAAACGCTATTTTCTGGGCGTTTTACTCGGCTTCATGCCATGCGGTTTGGTGGTTTCCGTCATTCTGGCAGCATCAACGGCCGAAACACCGGTCCAGTCCGCACTGGCGATGGGCGGCTTTGCGCTAGGTACTATGCCTGCGCTCATGTTTGTCGGCTTGGGTGCCAAGTCCGTTCTGCGTAAATACCCGAATATCTCAACCCGCGTATCACAAGGCGCGATGGTCGTCAGCAGCTTTTGGCTGTTTGCTTTAGCCGGGTTGGTTTTGACTGAATATTGGAAGTTTTAAAGGAAAGACTTATGAGTTCTGCAACTGAAACACCGGATTATAATTACGAGATCGTCAGAAAATTCACACTGGCCACCTTGTTCTGGGGGGTGATTGGCTTAACTGCCGGGCTGTTTATTGCTCTGCAAATGGTCTTCCCCGATTTGAACATTGAGCCGTATTTGAGCTTCGGTCGCCTTAGACCTGTGCACACCTCTGCGGTTATCTTTGCCTTTGGCGGAAACGCGCTCTTCGCGACCAGCTATTATGTGGTTCAAAGAACCTGCGGTGTAAGGCTTTATAGCGATAAAATTTCAAACTTCACCTTCTGGGGCTATCAGGCGTTTATTGTGATGGCCGCGCTGGGTTATGTGCTGGGCGTGAACCAGAGCAAGGAATACGCCGAGCCGGAATGGTATGCTGATCTGTGGCTGACGGGTGTATGGGTTGCGTATCTCTACGTCTATATGATGACCATTATCAACCGTAAGGTTTCTCACCTGTATGTGGCTAACTGGTTCTACCTAGCCTTTATCATTACTGTCGCGATCCTGCACCTCGGTAACGGCTTGGCTTTGCCTGTAAGCTTGATGGGCGCGAAGAGCTATTCCGCTTATGCCGGCGTGCAGAGCGCAATGATCCAGTGGTGGTACGGTCACAACGCGGTTGGGTTCTTCCTGACAGCCGGATTCTTGGGCATGATGTATTACTTTGTGCCCAAACAGGCCAACCGCCCGATTTACTCCTACCGATTATCTATCGTTCACTTCTGGTCCTTGATCTTCATCTATATGTGGGCCGGACCACACCACTTGCACTATACCGCTTTGCCTGACTGGGCGCAGACGCTGGGGATGACGTTCTCCATTATGCTCTGGATGCCGAGCTGGGGCGGTATGATCAACGGGGTTATGACCTTGTCTGGCGCATGGCAAAAGTTACGCGATGATCCGGTCTTGCAGTTCATGATTATCGCGCTCGCCTTTTACGGCATGAGCACGTTCGAAGGCCCGTTGATGTCTATCCGCGCGGTAAACGCCTTGTCTCACTACACCGAGTGGACAATCGGTCACGTGCACTCCGGTGCGCTGGGCTGGGTTGGCTTCATCACTTACGGTGCCATGTACCACCTCGTCCCTAAACTTTGGGGCAGGGAGCGCATGTACTCCACCAAGCTGATCTCCATGCACCTCTGGATCGCGACGCTGGGCATCGTGCTCTATATCGCGGCGTTGTGGCCCGCCGGTATCAACCAGGGCTTGATGTGGCGTGAATATAACGACATGGGCTTCCTTGTGAACTCCATCATCGAAGTCGTTGTCGCGATGAAGCCTTACTACATGATCCGTGTTCTCGGTGGTCTTCTCTACCTGAGCGGTGCACTGATCATGGCTTACAACGTTTGGAAAACCATACGCGGAGACGTGAATGAAAAAGAGTTTGCAGCTGAGCAACAAGGAGTAGCGGCATGAGTTGGTCTAATCACGAGCATTTAGAAAAGAACGCTATACTGCTGTTATTGCTGGTTATCGTTGTTGTTTCTATCGGCGGGATCGTTGAAGTTATTCCGCTATTCAGGAAAGAGACGGTTATCGAACCTGTTGAAGGTGTGCGCCCCTATACGCCGTTGGAACTGGTCGGGCAGAACATCTACATCCGCGAAAACTGTGCCGTATGTCACTCTCAGCAAATCAGACCTCTGCGTGACGAAGTTGTCCGTTATGGTCACTACTCTCTGGCTGCGGAAAGCATGTATGACCACCCGTTCCTGTGGGGGTCAAAACGCACAGGTCCTGATCTGGCCCGCGTCGGCGGCAAATATTCTGATGAATGGCATGTCGCACACTTGAAGGAGCCGCGTGATCTGGTGCCGGAATCCATCATGCCGTCATATGAGTTTTTGATGAATAACGGTGCCAACCTCCAAGGGCTTGGCGATCACCTCAAAACGCTTAAAACTTTGGGCGTTCCCTATACGGATGAGATGATCGAAAACGCAGAGCGTGACGCAATGACCCAAGGCACATCAGTCGGAAAAGTTGATACGTCAGGTTTGGAGGAGCGTTACGGCGAAGACGTGAACGCCCGTGACTTTGATGGACAATCTGCGCACCTGACGGAGATGGACGCGCTGGTCGCGTACTTGCAGGTTCTCGGCACAATGGTCGATTTCGACAAAGCCAAAGATGTAGAAAGCTTCGGTCAGGTCGAGGAAGCACAACTAGAAGAACCAGCTGAAGCGGAGGAGCAGGAATGAAAAACTTTTTCGCAGACCCCGATTTAGGACTGATAGGGCTTCTCTTCTTTTTTACCTTTTTTGTGTGCGCAACGATATGGACGTTTCGTCCGGGTGGCAAAGAAAAGTACGCCAAGCATGGTGATATTCCGTTCAAGGAGAATGAGGAATGAGCGACGACAAGAATAAAGAAATTGATCAGCTTTCTGGCGTGGAAACAACCGGCCATGAATGGGATGGCCTGAAGGAGTTGAACAACCCTCTGCCGCGATGGTGGGTCTGGGTGTTCTTGGTCACCATTGTCTGGGCGGGCTGGTACTTCGTTGCCTATCCTGCTTGGCCGACATTGTCAGGCCACACCGAAGGCAGCAAGGGCTATACGCAGTTCAATGAGCTTCGTGAATCTCAGGATGAAATCCGGGAGCGTCAGCAAGCTTATCTGGAGCGTTTTAACAAAGCGTCGTTCAAGGAAATTCTCAATGACCGTGAGCTTTATGCTTTTGCTATGGCCGGCGGTGCGTCTGCGTTCAAGGATAACTGTGCCACATGTCACGGCACAGGCGCTGCTGGTGGTAAGGGATACCCGAACCTGATCGATGATGACTGGCTCTGGGGCGGTAAGCTGGATGATATTCACCAGACCTTGCAATACGGTATCCGTGCGGATAACTACGATACCCGCCTCTCACAAATGCCGTCATTCGGCAAAGACAAGCTGCTTACCCGTGAGGAAATTGAAACAGTTACCGATTATGTTCTAAGCCTGTCAGGCGCGGAGCAGACTGAAACATTTGAAGCTGGTCATGAGATATTCCAAAAGAATTGCGCGTCCTGTCATGGTGAAGACGGTAAAGGGAAACATGAATTCGGTGCCCCGAATTTGGCAGATGCAATCTGGCTGTATGGCGGTAAGCGGGCTGATGTTTTTGAAACCATTTATGTCGCCCGCGCAGGCATGATGCCCGCTTGGGGGCCGCGTCTGGATGAACCGACTATTCGTCAGCTGACCGTATATTTACACCAGTTAGGTGGCGGTGAAAGCGATGAAGTGCAAGCTGAGTTGATTGATGAGGAAGCGCCTTTACCGGACGCCGGTCAATATAATGATGCGCCTTTGGAGGCTCCCGAATACGAGAACCCTGAGAAAACCGTTACACCGGCAGAGGAAGAGGATGCGGCCTCTGCAGAATAGAGGTAAGTGTGCTGCAATATTTCGAAAAACAGGAACGGATCTACCCCAAGCGTGTGTGGGGAACCTTCAGAAAGCTGAAATGGGTGGCGATGATCGTCACCCTCGGCATCTATTATCTCGCTCCGTTCATTCGCTGGAACCGCGGTCCGACTGCCCCTGACCAAGCCATCCTGATCGATCTCGAAAATGTCCGCGCATACTGGTTCTGGATCGAAATCTGGCCTCACGAAGTTTATTACATTACAGGCATTCTGATCCTCGCGGCTATTGGCTTGTTCTTTGTGACAAGCCTTTTTGGCCGTGTGTGGTGCGGCTATTTTTGCCCGCAAACCGTGTGGACGGATTTGTTTATTTGGGTGGAACGAATTTTCCAGGGCGACCGTAACGCGCGTAAAAAGCTGCGTGAAGGTCCGTGGACATTCGAAAAAGTCAGAAAGCTCGCGGCCACTCATTTGGTCTGGCTTCTTATCGCCTTTTGTACGGGCGGTGCCTTTGTTCTGTACTTCAACGATGCCCCGACATTGTTGCGTGATGTTCTGGCGCTGGATGTTTCCACGACTGTCTTGGCTTTTGTCGCCGGACTGACCTTTAGCACATATTTGATGGCCGGCTTTGCCCGTGAGCAGGTTTGCACCTACATGTGCCCGTATGCGCGTTTTCAATCCGCCATGTTCGACAGGGACACGATGATAATCGGCTATGATGAAGCGCGCGGCGAGCCTAGAGGTAAGCACAAGAAAGGCGATAGCTGGGATAATCGCGGCCACTGCATTGATTGCAGCCTGTGTGTGCAGGTCTGCCCGATGGGGATCGATATTCGTGAAGGGCTGCAAATGGAGTGCATCGCCTGTGGTCTGTGCGTGGACGCCTGTGACGGGGTGATGGAGAAGCTGGAACTCCCCAAAGGGCTGATCCGCTATGACACCGAAAACAACATTCAGTGTGAAAAGAAATCCAGTAACCAGAGTTTTAAGTTTATCCGCCCGCGTACCATTTACTATACGGCTGTAATGGCGATCGTCGGCGGTATTATGCTGTATGGATTATTGAACCGTTCCATGCTGGACATCACGGTCATCCATGATCGTAATCCGCTGTTTGTACAGCTTTCAGGTGGGGAGATCAGAAACGGATACTTGCTGAAAATTCAGAACAAAACTCAGGAGCACAAAACCTACACGCTCTCTCTGGATGGTCTGGATAGTGCGTTCATCGAAGTCAGAGCCGCCAAAGGTATAGACAGCGAAAGCATATACGTGCCCGCGGACAGCGTCGGCACATATCATATCTTTGTGGTGGCCGATGTTGATCCGGCCAAGCCGAGGGATATTACGTTTACTCTGAAGGATGATGAAGTGCAGGATACGTACCAAAGCAAATTCATCACACGGAGGGAATGATGCTGAAATCAATTCTTGCTCCCGAAAAAGGCACATGGGTATTACTGTGTTTTATTGCGTTCTTCGCCTTGGTCGTCGCCGTGAACACGGTCTTTATATCGACAGCCCTCAGTACTCATAGCGGCGTTGTCACCGATCAACCCTATGAAAAGGGTTTGGCCTTTAACGAAACATTGGCGGCCGCGAAAGCCCAACCCGCGATTGATCATAAACCTTCATGGGATAATGGCGTTCTTAGGTGGCAGATTCTTGATCAAAACGGTCAGCCGATTGATGCCGAGGTCTCGGCCCTGCTATATAGATCCGTAAAGGACGGCAGCGATTTCACCGTGACCATGACACCCGTTACAGCGGGCGTGTATGAAGCGGTAATCGATTTACCCATGGAAGGTCGCTGGGAAGCGCAATTAAAAGCATTATGGAACAGCTCGCAATATCAGACCCGCTTCGTGTTCGTGAGCAACTAGACACTACGGACAAGGAAACCGGTTACCGCAATTTGGTAAAACGAGGCGAGGATGGGACGCTATCGCTCAGCTTTCTTGTGTCCGGTGTACACTGCGCGGCTTGTATCCAAAAAATCGAAGGCTCTTTGAAAGCGCAAAATGATATCGAGCGTGTGAATTTGAACTTTTCCTCGGGCTTGCTGGCGCTGTCATGGAAAGGGGAAGAGGATCGTGCCAATGACTTCGCGTCTCTTGTTGAAGGGTTGGGCTATGGCGTAAAACCGTTCGACCCTGAAAGCTTCGAAAACACCCAAAAGAAGGAGGAGCGTTTCCTACTTCTGTGTCTGGGAGTCGCGGGCTTTGCGCTGGGGAACATCATGCTGCTCTCAGTCGGGGTCTGGAGCACATCGGCAGAAACTATGGGCATGGCGACTCGTGATTTTCTGCACTGGATTTCCGCCATTATTGCGCTGCCGACTATTCTGTTTTCCGGTCGTCCGTTTTTCAGGTCAGCCCTGAAAGCGTTATCAAACGCGCAGACCAATATGGATGTGCCCATATCATTAGCTATTCTTCTGGCGAGTGGCATGAGCCTGTTCGAGGTTATTAATCACGGCGAACATGTGTTCTTTGACTCGGCCGTGATGCTGACATTCTTTCTGCTGGTTGGGCGTTTTCTGGATTTCAAAGCCAGACAGAGCGCACGTTCCTCGGCCAATAATTTGCTCAAAAGCATTCAAGGCTTTGCCACCGTTGTTGAGGGCGGACAACGCCGCCGCGTCCTGATTAAGGATTTGACGGAGGGCATGATTGTTAGCATCCCCGCGGGCGAAACCATCCCCGCTGACGGAGAGGTCGTTGACGGCAACAGTACAATCGATACGTCCCTCATCACGGGGGAGACATTGCCGAATGAAGCGCAAGAGGGCGCTTACGTCCATGCAGGTACACTCAACCTCTCTGCGCCGCTGAAGGTAAAGGTCGCAAAAGCCGCAGATGACACATTGCTGTCCGACATTGTGAAGTTGATGGATCAGGCGGGGCAATCACAAGCTGCCTACGTCAGGATCGCCGATAAAGCCGCGCGGTTATACACGCCTGTCGTACATCTTATGGCGCTGTTGTCATTTCTCGGCTGGTTCTTTGTCATCGGGGCGGAATGGCAGGACTCCCTATTGGTGGCTGTAACTGTTTTGATCATTACCTGTCCGTGCGCGCTCGGCCTAGCGGTGCCTGTGGTGCAGGTTCTGTCTATTGCACGTCTGATGAAGAAGGGTGTTTTCGTGAAATCGGGCGATGCACTGGAAAGACTGTCGAGCATTGATACCGCCGTGTTTGATAAAACGGGTACGCTGACTTATGGCGAGCACCGTATTGTTGGCGAGTATGACGAGCAAGACCTCCAACTCGCCGCTTCGTTGGCATCCGTAAGTGCTCACCCTGCATCTAAAGGCATTGCCCACTCTTATGCAGGAGAACTCCTCAAGCTGGATAATATTGAGGAAATAGAAGGGTGCGGCATCAGGGGCATTTACAACGATCAAGAGGTAAAACTGGGCAGTCGCTCATGGTGTGGGGACGCCAAAACGCCCGAATCAGAACATGTTGAGGTCTGGCTCGCGACAAGTTCTGGGCGTAAAACCCGTTTCTCGTTGCAGGATGCCATACGGGAGGATGCGCAAAGCACGATTGTGCAATTTGCAAAAAATAACATACATACTGTTCTTCTTTCGGGAGACCGCAAACAAGTCGTGGATGTGGTGTCCGAGCAGGTAAATATTGATGAGCATTTCGCTGAACAAAACCCGAAACAGAAGTTTGAAAAAATCACAAAGCTGCAAGAGCAGGGGCACAAGATCCTGATGGTAGGTGACGGCCTGAATGATGCTCCCGTTTTGTCGCAAGCTGATGTCTCGATTGCCCCCGGAACTGCGATAGACCTCGCCCAGCAAAGCGCGGACATCGTATTTTTAGGGGATAATCTATCCAGTGTTCATGACGCGTATGAGCTCTCCAAAACCTCCCAAAGAATGGTGATGCAAAACTTTGCGCTGGCTGTTTTATACAACATTATCGCCGTACCTTTGGCGGTAGTCGGAATGGTGACCCCTTTAATTGCCGCTTTGGCTATGTCAGGATCATCTTTGATCGTTATTGCTAACTCATTCAGGATTAAATTCTCGTCATGAGCGTACTCATGTATCTCATTCCTATCGCTTTGCTGTTGGGGCTGATCGGCCTCTGCGCTTTCGTGTGGACCTTGAAAACAGGGCAATACGACGATTTGGATGGTGCAGCGCACAGAATTCTTATCGATGACGACGAAAAACCGCCCGAAAGTTGACTTTTGTCAATTGTCTGCCCGCTGAAATGCGGGATACTCCTTATATGGATGATGTTCATAGAGAGGATAAGACAATGAAAAATCTATCTAAATACGTGCTTATGGCGGGAGCAGCATTCCTAGCCATGGGTCAACCCGCTCAAGCTGAAGACTGGAGCGATGATTACCTGGCGAAAGAGCGTTTTCAGGTGCGCCTGCGCGGTATCGGAATTTTTGCCGATGGTGACGGTGTTGTAAACGGTACATCACTGCAAACCGATGTCGGTGATGCAGTTACGCCGGAGTTGGACCTGACATATTTCTTCACAGATCATATCGCGGCGGAGCTGATCGCAGCGACAGCCCAGCACTCTATTAGCGCAGGCTCTAATGACCTTGGTGAGACATGGATTTTGCCACCGACTTTGACACTGCAATACCACTTTCAGAGAGATGAAAAATTCAGCCCGTATGTTGGTGCAGGTTTGAACTACTCATACTTCTACGGCGAAGACTCAGGCACTGGCTTTAACGGTCTGGATGTTGATGGCGGTGTTGGTTATGCGGTGCAAGCCGGTTTCGATTACTGGGTTAACGACAATCTTGGTCTGAACCTCGACGTGAAATATGTCGATCTGGATGTTGATGTTGATGTGAACCTTGGTGCAACACCATTGGCCGCACGCGACGTAGATCTAAATCCTTGGATTATCGGTACAGGCGTATCTTACAGATTTTAAAGCTCCAAGCTTCCCCAATAAAAACCCGGCTAGAATGGCCGGGTTTTTTATATGGCTGCTGCGTGGCGCTTGGTTAATGGAGCCTCACCAATGTTCTCGTCGAATGCACTTGCGATCAGGCGGGTCATCAGTTTTGCGTTTTGCGGAATGGTGAACGAGTAGGGGCTTTCAAAGTTAACAAGGCCGAATTTTTCGAGCTTCTTAATATCATTCAACTCTTTTTCAAATAGCTGGGCTTTGATCTCATGGGTTTCACAGAACGCCTTCAAATCAAGCGACAGATAGCACATCACATGTTCTATGATTTGTGCGCGGATTTTATCACTTTGTGTTTTTCGGTACATTTTCTTAACGGGCAGATGTCCTGCAAGCACGGCTTCTTTGTATAGCGGCATGTCGGGATGGTTTTGAAAAAAGGCATCCTGCGTTTCGCCGATTGAAGAAGCGCCTAACCCAACCAAGGCCTCGGCGTTGTCATCGGTATATCCCTGAAAATTCCTGTGTAATGTCTTGGCTTTCAGTGATGCGCATAAGCTGTCATCTGCTTTGGCAAAGTGATCGATACCGATCGCTTGATACCCCATGGCAAGCAACAGTTCTTGCCCGGCTTCAAATAAATCGAAACGTAAGTCTTTTTGAGGAAGCGTGTCTTCCTCGATCATCCGCATATGCTTCTTCATCCACGGTACATGCGCGTAACCGAAATAGGATATGCGGTCCGGATCGAGGAATTTGATATTAGAAAAAGTGTACTCAACGGTCTCAAGGCTTTGATGCGGTAAACCATACATCAAGTCGACATTGACATTCTCGATACCATATTGCCTTAAAAGCTGAACCGCTTCGTAACTGACATGAAAGGGCTGTTCGCGGTTAACCGCTTTCATAACGGTTTGATTGAAATCCTGAACGCCAAGGCTAACGCGATTTACGCCGTTCTTTGCGTATGCCGCAACGCGTCCCTCGGTGACACCCCGCGGGTCAAGCTCGATAGCGATTTCTGTATCTTTGGTAAATCTGAAACGGTGCTTTAAGCGGGAGACAAGGAGCTCGAAATCACATCCTCTCAGCAAGCCGGGGGACCCGCCACCAAGATGGACCAGCTTTACTGTGCGTTCCTTCGGAAAGGTGCCGGCCAGAATATCGATTTCACGAAACAGTAAATATAAATAGTCTTCGACTGGACCGTACCGTCTCGATATTTTTGTGTGACACCCGCAGTACCAGCACATTTTCTGACAAAACGGCACGTGAATGTATAGCGATAAATCGTCATCTTCCTGAATGGCTTGCAGCGCGTGCAGATACTCTTCGTATTCTGACGCGACGGTAAAGTGCGGTGCAGTAGGATAGCTTGTATAGCGCGGCACGTTTGTGTCGTGCTCAAGTATCTCGTTTTTAATCGGATTTGTCATACCCTGCAGTCTGCGGCAGAAAAGGGTACCTATCCTTGATAATAGTCAAGTTGAGGCATTACGGGGCAGTTGAAACGTCGGTGCCCATCGCCCTGAACAGGTTCGCAATCTCCGTGGCGTAATCTGTACGCTCTGCGGCTAGGTCCTGCTCGTCATCGGCCAGATCCTGCTGTGCATCGACAACATCCAGAAAGCTGATTAGCCCCTGACGGTATAGCGTTTGCGCTTGGGAAAAGCTGCGCTCACTTGCCTTAACCGACTTGGCCAGAGAGTTCTGACGCTCCGCAGATGATCGTAGGGCATTCAGGGACGTTTCTACATCCTCAACCGCACTGCGCAACGCCAGTTCATAATTTGCGAGCGCTTCTTCGGCTTGCGCCTCTGCAATTTCTAGATTGGCGTCTCTCTCACCACCACTTAAGACAACTTGCTCGATCAGTCCAGCGAGTGAACCTATAAGCAGGGCTGTTGTAGGCGTAGAGCTAACACCGTTCAGTCCGATGCTGATGTCGCCCGCAAGCGCAAAGCTGGGGTAATAATCGGCTTCGGCTACACCGATGTTGGCGATTGCTTGTTTCAATGTGGCTTCGGTTTGGCGCACATCCGGTCGGGCACTCAGAATATCCAGAGGCATCAATTCGGGGATACGGTCCTTATATTCGGGAATGTCGGCATGTTCGCTCAAAAGGTCTTCATAAAAGCCTGGGAACTCGCCGGTTAGGCCCGCAAGACGGTTACGGGAATTGCGCAAGCGCTCCTCAAGCGGCGGAATTTGAGCGCGCAGGTTTTCAACCGAAGCGATAGCACGCTGAAGGTCCAGCTCAGGCGATAGTCCGGCATCAAAACGCGAGCGCACGATCGATAGGGTCTTTTTCTGCAAGACAACGGATTCTTCCAGCAATTCCAGCTGCCTCTGATTTCCGCGCAGGCTCAAATACTCCGCTGTGATTAACGAACTTGTATCCAGAACGATGCTCTTTAGCTCTTCCTGTGCGCCTTCAAGGTTCGCACGGGCGGCTTCCACCTCACGGCGCGTGCGTCCGAATACATCAATCGGCAATACGGCACCGATAGAACCAAAAACGGATTCCGATGTTGTCGAGCTTTCGTCACGGTTCAGGCGCTTGCTTTCCTGCACATCGCCGTCAATGCCGGCATCTATGGTCAGGTTGTCACCAGCATCCGCCAATTGAATGCGTGCTTGTGCTTCTTTTACACGTGCTGTCGCGGCCGCTATTTCAAAATTTTTCTCTATACCTGCTACGACTAACTGGTCGAGTATCGGGTCGTTAAACCCGGCCCACCAATCGGCGGCGAATGGCGTCTCTTCCTTATTCGTGTTTAAGGCATCGAGCACATCCTGCGATACGAATTCAGGCGGTGCGCTGATCTCCGGCTTTTGGTAATCAGGCCCGACTGTGCAAGCAAACAGCATGGAGGTCGTCGCTATGAGCAAGAAAGGCTTTTTCATACTGCGATATCCTCCTGTGCCAGCCCGTCTTTTTCGGCTCGTTCCAATTGACGTTCAAGCTCTTCGCCTGCATGTGCGCGTGGCTTGATGTAAGGCGCGAGCAGGGCATAACCAAGTGGCGCAAGGTAAAGCGTGAAGATGGTTGAAAGTCCCAAACCACCGAAGATAACCCAGCCGATGGCATTGCGCGCTTCCGCGCCCGGTCCCGTGCTCAGGATCAAGGGCAGGGCACCCAACACAGTTGAGAGCACAGTCATGACAACAGGACGCAGGCGAATGCGCACGGCTTCCTTGATCGCGCTCGGCACGTCATGCCCTTCATCCCGCAACTGGTCCATAAATTCGACCAGCAAAATTGCGTTCTTGGTCATAAGTCCGATCAGCATCACCAAGCCGATTTGAGTGTAAAGGTTCAGGCTCTGCCCCGTCAGTAATAGCGCGAATACAGCGGCCGCTAAACCGAACGGAACGGTGAACATGACGATGAGGGCACTGCCGATACTTTCGAATTGCGCGGCAAGTACAAGGAACACAACAACTAGCGCAATCATGAAGGTGATCAGTGTTTCATAGGAAGATTCCTGCAAGGTAGCAGCTTCGCCAAGGAAGATGATGTTCACGCCTGACGGCAAAGTATCATTCGCCACTGTTCGTATTTCGTTTAGTGCTTCACCAAGCGCTGTTCCCGGCGGAACACCGATATCCAGCTCGATTGCACGGCGCTGCTCATGGCGGTCAAGTTCGGCCGCGACGCCGCGCTCTTCAACCTCGATAAGCGCACTAAGCGGAACCAATTCATTATCCGTGTTGGTCACGAAGATGTTCAGCAAATCACCGGGGTCGTTGATGACGCCGTTTGCTGACCCGATCATAACAGGCACGGCTTGGTCCTCTACGCTCAAATCCAGTAAGTCTAGACGGTCGACCATAACCCGTAATGTTTCGGATATCCGCTCCATAGGTACGTTCAGGTCGTTCGCTCGCTCGCGATCAATGTTGAATGATAGCTCGGGTTGGGAGGTGTCAAACTGCACCCGTACATCCTCGATATACGGAATGCGGTCTTGTAAAACCTGCGCCAGATCATTCGACGCTTCATATAAAACATCGTAATCATTACCGAGTAATGCGATTTCCAAGCCAGCACCGCCGCCGCGCACCTGCAGGCTGCTGCCTTGTATGACGCGGACCTGCGCGCCGGGCATGTCGGACAGTTGCTTATTTATATCTGCGGCCAATTGTTGCTGCGATACATTGCGTTCATCCCAATGCTTCAGCGTTGCGATTGTGTAGGCACGGTTTTTATCCCACCGCCCGACGATCGTATAGATGTCGGTCACTATGCCTTGGTCCTGTAGCGGCAGCAGGGCGGCTTCGACTTTTTCCGACTGCTTACCCGCATAGGTCAGAGACGATCCGTCAGGGCCTGTCAGGAATACACGTATGGCACCGCGGTCTTCTTGGGGCAGCAATTCCTGATTAAGCTGCAAGAACCCGATAAAACCACCGGCCACAATTCCCGCAGCAATGAGTAATGTCAGGACTTTAAGCGTCAGTAATTTCTCAAGCGTATTATAGTAAAAATTAGCAGCTTGTTGCCCTGTGGCGTTCAGCTTGTTTCGAATGGCGTTTAAGGCGTTGCTTTTCTCAGTCAGGTTGGGCAGGCGCGAAGCCATCATCGGACATAGGGTGACAGCCACGAAGGAGCTGATCACAACGGCGATGGCCAGCACCAGACCGAATTCACGGAACAAGCCACCCGTCTCACCGGGCAGAAATGCAATCGGCAGAAACACGGATACAAGAGTCACCGTTGTCGCAATCACGGCAAAGAAAACTTGCTTTGTGCCCAAAACGGCCGCCGCCATTTTATCCAGTCCCTTGTTGCGGCGGCGCTGAATATTTTCCAGCACGACAATCGCATCATCAACAATCAGCCCTGTAGCCAGCACAAGGGCGAGCAAGGTGAGTAAGTTAATGGAGAAGCCCGCAATCCAGATAGAAGCAAGCGTGCCGATCAGGGCGACGGGCATAGTAACCGCAGGAATGAAAATCGCTCGCCATTGTCCCAAAAACAGCGCGATGACAATCAATACGATGATAATGGAGAAAGCGAGTGTGTAGAGCACGTCCTTCAATGCGCCTTTGATATAAACGGACTCGTCTGATGTTTTGACGATTTCAAAGTCACGCGCACGCGTATTGATCAGCTCTAGCCGCTTATCAACCTCGTCCGCAATCGCGATTGTGTTTGAACCCGCTTGCCGCACGACACCCATGCCGATGACGGAACGACCGTTCAGCAGGGAGTAGGACTCGGCCTCCTCGGGGGCATAAAAAACTTCGGCTACATCGCCGAGGCGGACGTCATCACGGATGTAGATTTGTTCGACCTTTTCCGGGTCGATGATCGTTGCCTGCGCACGGACCAGCAGCTCCTGGTCTACTGACTCATAACTACCGGCCGGAACATCGAAATTGATGGTTCGCAATGCATCGACGACATCGGAAGCGGAGAGCTTGTATCCTGCAATCTTGGCGGGGTCGATCATCACACGCAAGACACGCGGCTGATCGCCTTGTAACCTGACCTCGGCGACACCCGGAATAGATTGGAACTCCGGCGCGACGTCTTTTTCAATACGTTCTGCAAGCTCATACTTGGACAGCGTGTTACTGAATGCGGACAGCTCGACAATGGCTTGTGCATCATCATCGGCCTTAACAATCGTAACCTGATCAATGTCGTCCGGTAATTGGCGTTCCACGCGGCTAACGGCCTCACGCACATCACTGGCCGCAGTATCCAGGTCCAGACCCGGCTGAAATTCCACGCGCATGCGCATGTTGTTTTCCTCGCTAGAGGATTCAATGTTCTTAACACCCGAGACACGCGCAACCGCGCCTTCAAGAACGCTGGTGATTTCGGTGTCCATGGTTTGCGGTGAGGCACCGTCATATACGGCCCGTACACTGACGATTGGGCGGTCGACATTCGGCAGCTCACGGACATCAACCCCCAGAACACTGGCGATGCCGCCGAGAATGATCAGCAAATTAATGACAATAATGAGGACAGGGCGCCTAACCCCGAGCGCCGTTAAGTCATCTGCAAATCCGCTCATTGCGTCTGCCCTTCATTACCGAGGATTTCAACATCCGCGTCGGGGCGAATACGCTGCAGGCCCTCGACAACAACTAGGGCACCGTTCTGGATTTCAGCATCCAGCAGAACCTGACCCGCACGGCGGGCAATAACACGGGCCATAACTTTCTTGGCCTTGTTGTCTTCGATTAACCAAATGAAGGAGCCGTCACGTCCCCATTGCAGAGATATCTCGGGAACGGTCGGGTAGTCTTGTCCGCTAATTTCCCAGCGCGTTGTGAATGACATACCGGGGCGGAGGAGGTCTTCATCGTTATTGATATTGGCACGCGCCATCACTGTTCGCCGTTCGGAGTTCACGCGGGATTCTTGCGCGGCGATATGGCCTTCAAACTGTCTGTTCGGATAGGATGGCGTTTTGGCGGAGATCTTCTGACGGTTGCTCTGTGCTTCTCTCAATGCTCCGGCGAGGGCTTCGGGCACTTCGAAATCGACATATAAAACATCGCGGTCATCCAAACCCGTTATCAGGGTGCTGGTCGTGACGCGGTCACCGGGGTCAACATTGGGGATGCCGACGATACCGTCAAAGGGGGCCTTGATCTGGCGCTCCTCAATGGACAGCTTCGCTTGTTCGACAGCGACTTCTGCGCCTTCGAATGTTGCACGCGCCGCATCGACTTCACTTTCGGGCACAGCCCCTTGCTTAACGGCTTTTTCATAGCGGTCGAGCAGGGAGCGCGCATCTTTCAGTTCCACTTCGGCAAGCTTTAGCGCCAATTGTTCTTCTCGGTCATCAAGCTGGACGAGCACATCGCCTTTCATCACATGCTGTTCGGCTTCGAATAGAACTTCGATGACTTCTTCGGCGACCGCGGGATAAAGATCGGCTGAATTTCTTGCCCGTCCCGTGCCGACCGCATCATAGATCCGGTCATTCGATGTGATTTTAATAGGCTCGACAATGACTTTAACAGCAGGGGAGCGCGGACTATTTTGGTCTTTCAGCGTGTCACCTGGGCCCAGGAGTGCGGAAAACGCACCATAGTTCCAACCGATCAGAATAACTATTCCGAACAGGCCTATTAACAGGCCTAATTTTTTGTTCCGAGCGGACATCAGGGCTCCCCTTATTTTGACTGCGCTGCAATATAACATATGTTACGCGCTACCACCTTCAAACCCTTCTCTATAAATATGTATTAATTTAGGTGCCGCACAAATAATTATGTTGCAGCGCAGCAATTTTTGGTGGTGAGGGCTTTATAAAATTGGTGCGCTTTGTGTACTACATCCGTATTTCCCTGTAAGTCTATGATTAGGCTGCAAAAAAGACAGTCATGGAACTGAGTTTGTTGCGCGCTTGTTAGGGCTAGTCCACAGCTGTAAAATTTTTTCATATATTTGGGGAATTATGCACGTATTCGGGCGTTGGTGATTTGCCTCTAATTTGAGGTACAATGAAACAATTCTTAAAAGCCCATTAAAGCAAACTTGATATTATGTAAATATGGTATCTAGGGTTAGGAGGAAGAATGCTTGTACAGAGTAAAACACCCAATATTTCTGCGTTCCCCATAGAAGAAAAAGGTCTGGAGTCCACCCAGCCGATCATCGTTGTAGATGATAGTGTTGATGACAGATTGCTGTTGTCCCGCTACCTGAAAGGTCTTCTATCGGATAGACAAAGAATTGTGTGTCTGCGAAGCGGAAAAGAACTTCTGGAATATTTATCACAGCTGGAAATGGAAAATATCGAGGCTTGTGAATTCGAAGTTGAAATTCCGTCTATGATCTTTCTCGACTTGATGATGCCATCTATGGATGGGGTAGATACGTTGATAGCTTTGCGCAGGCAGCCTCTATGGGCGGATACGCCTGTAACGCTGGTGACATGCTCACGCAGTGATGCAGCCGTTAAACGCGCTGAAAAAGCCGGTGCGAATGCCTTTATGCCCAAACCTTTCTCAGAACGAGATGTCGTGCAAGCATTGCACAGGGACAGCAACTTCTCCCCGACAATCTTATAATTGCTAAGTGAGGTTAGAATGAATAAAGAACTAAACGTGCGTATTGACGAAAATAAT
Organism: Alphaproteobacteria bacterium; assembly: GCA_030432025.1. GTDB lineage: Bacteria > Pseudomonadota > Alphaproteobacteria > Micavibrionales > Micavibrionaceae > TMED27. The sequence goes on along the minus strand of JAUIIA010000001.1, from coordinate 75,626 downwards.
GTACCGATAGAAGAAGTCGCCCCATGTCAGGTGTTTTTAATCGAGGACGATATCGATGATCGCCTTCTGGCTCAAAGGGAGCTGGAAAAATGTGATCAAGTCGATGTTGTCGTCGCCTTTCAAGACGGTAAGGAGCTTACATCATACATGAAGCGTCAAGGCTTCATGGACAGATCCGTAATCCTCTTCGCGCCACTCATGATACTGGTTGATCTGGAGATGCCCCGCAAAGACGGCCTGCAAGTCATTGAGGAGTTAAAGGCAGATCCGTTCCTTAAGCCGATCCCCCTGATTGTTATCACCGGAACTTATTGCCCGAAGAAGATTCAGGCAGCTAAAAAGCTTGGTGCAAGTGGGGTTTTCAAAAAGCCGCTCGATAAAAATATGCTCAACGCGTATTTCGAAGAAAGTTGGCAGTGGCCTCCGCAGGAACTTTGGAATTAGGCAAGTTAGTAAGTCATAAGCCACATAAGATTATTTTACACTCGACCCTGTTACTTAGGCAGGGTCGTTTGTTTTGGCCGTTAAACAGGCCTGAGTGTAAAGTGGAATGTAGCGCCTTCACCTTCCTCGGATTCTACCCATAAACGACCGCCATGAAGTTGTGCGATCTTTTTACAGATAGAGAGCCCTAAGCCCGTACCCTCGATCTCCTCATTGGTATGGAGGCGCTTAAAGTCTTTAAATATAAGCGGATGCATCTCTTTCGCGATACCTTTACCATTATCCTTTACTGAAATCCTAACGGCATCATCATCCTGAACCGCAGTTATTTCGATGACGGGGTCTTTGTCGCCTACATATTTAAGGGCGTTAGAGATCAGGTTTGAGAATAATTGGCGTAAGCGCAGCTTGTAGGCGCCGATCACCGGCAAGTCTCCTATAATAATCTGCGCACCGACTTCCGTGATTTGAGGGTCATATTCATCAACGACAGCCTCAACGAGCTTTTGTAAATTAACCTCTTCAGCTTCCTCTTCCTCATGATTGATCAGGGAGTAGGATAGCAGGCTGTTCACCAGATGCTGCATGCGTTTGGCGTTCACCATCATGCGCTCTAATGTTTCCTTGTCCTCGTTATTAAGACGTTCAGCCGCGTCCTCCATAAGGATCTCGCAATAGGAGCTGATACGGCGCAGTGGTGATTTTAAATCATGCGCAGCCGTGTGGGTGAACTCTGAAAGGGCTTGGTTGGACGTCTCCAGACGATTACGAAAATCTTCCAGCTGCGCGGTTAATTGCGCACGTTCTATTGCACTTAAGACCGGCCTACCGAAAAAACCATTGGAAACGCTTTTCTTCGTCAGGTACTCGTGTGCACCCATTTTGAAGGCCTGTGAGGCCAGCTCTTCACTGCCTTGGCCTGTAACAACGATAATGGCTGCGTTCCCGCCGTTCTCTTTATTTTTGGAGAGGATCTCTTGCATGAATTCGAAGCCGGTGCTGTCCGGCAAGCCATAGTCGACAATGTAACAATCAAAATTACCTTGCCGGGACATTTCCTGCGCGTCCTGAACATTGCTGGCTTCTTCGATCGCGAATTCGACACCTGAGACGGCTTGCAGCCGCCTCTTATATAGCTCTCTGTCTTCAGCAGAGTCGTCTAAGAGCAAGACCTCAAATTTTTGATCGAAATGGTTGTTCATGCACTAACCCAACATGTCGGTAACGAGCATCTGGAAAACCAGTAATCCTTGATGTCGCTCACCATCTCTACATACCCCTTCATATCATCGGGTTTTTGAATGTAGCTGTTGGCGCCGCGTTGATAGCTCTGGTTGATATCGTTATCGCTGCTGGATGTTGATAACACTACGATAGGGATTTTACTCAACCCGTTAGCATCATCATCTTTCAAGGACTCGAGCAATGCATGACCGTCCAGGCCGGGCATGTTTAGGTCGAGTAAAATGAGGCTGGGTTTTGCGTGTTTGGGAAGGTTCTCATACGCCCCTTCCTTGTATAAAAGATCAAGAGCATCTTGCCCGTCCTTACAACGTTGAAGAGGGATATCGAATCCAGACTTTTTGAAAGCACGTTCGAGAACTTCGAAATCCTCAGGACTGTCTTCAACCACCAATATTGGTACGCTTTTACTGTCATGCATTAGGTTTCTCCTTTAATGTAAAAAAGAATGTTGTGCCTTCTCTGGGCTTTGATTTTAACCAAATATGGCCTTTGTGGCGCTTTATGATCTTCCACACGAGGGTCAATCCTGCTCCTGTGCCGCCTCCATATTCATCACGCTGATGTAAGCGCTTGAACATCTTGAAGACTTGATCCTGATTTTTTTTGTCTATCCCAATGCCGTTATCTCTAACGAACAGCACAGGGATATCATTCCATTGATTAAAATCTTTTGTATATCCTATCTCAATGACTTTTTTATCACTATCATTATATTTTACACCATTAGTTATCAAATTTCTGTAAACTTCTGCAATTCTCACCGGGTCGCATCTCACTGTAGGCAACTCCCCTAAAATCGTAACTTCCGCATTGTTTTCTTTGAGCCAAATGTCTTGCATTTTCAACATATTAGCCACGGTTTCGTTGAGGTCGGTGCTCTGCATTGTGAAGTCTTCATGTGTGAGTATGGAATACTGGAGTAGGGACTCGATGAATCCTTCCATGCGTCTGGCCAGTTTTCTAAGCGTATTAAGCTTTTCCTTACCGGCGTCATCCAGAGCGTCGCCGTAATCTTCGATCAAAAATTCGGCATAATTATACATCCCTCTGAGCGGTTCCTTCAGATCATGCGATGCAACATGGGCAAAATCTTCGAGATCACGGTTGCTGATTTCGAGGCGTCTGGCATAGTTTTTTAAGCTAAGTGTTTGTTGTTCAACGATTTTTTGGGTCGTGATCGTTTCTGTTGTAATCCTGAAGACAATAAAGCTGATCAAAGCCGTCACAGAGAGGGCTAATAGGAAGATAATCCACGGAAAGAAGCTGATTGTCTGCGAAGCCCCGCCTAACGGGGAAAAGATCACAACTTTCCAGAAATGGTCGTCAAAAAAGATCCTTTTTTGGAACGCCATCTCATCGCTTTCTTTGCTGATAGTCAGCGCCAAAAACTCACGGTTTTCTTCGCTTATTTGCTCATAGATGATCTCTGATTCAGACCCTTCCACATCATAGACGCGTGCATCTGTTATGTCTGTTTCTGAGATTTTGTCGAAAAAGAATGTCGATAAATCCAGAACGCCAACCAAAAATAAATGCAGTCCTCCTTTCTTTTGTATCGGTGCGGCAATGACCAACACGCTGCCGTCTGTTTCATGAATGAAAGCGGGGGATACATTAGGCGTACGGGTCTTGTGCACCTTCTCGATTGAATCCCTGATAATCGGAAGCGCGTTCAAGTCTTCCAGCTTGTCTTGTGTTCCGGGAGAAGAGGAGTAGTAAGACGTGATAGAACCGCCTTCGGTGGCGACTTCATCTTTACTAAGCTTGATCAGTCCGTCTCCCGGGTCATATTTGAAAATCCGGAAGCCGACAAAGTTTGTGGTCTCGGTAAAGCTTGAGGCGATATCCTCAAATTCATGCTGCTTTAAGTCCTCAATATTTTCAAAAGCTACAGCAAGGGATGAGACAAGCTGCTGTCGTTGTTCGATCGTTTTTTGCAGTGTCGCAACAATATCCTCGGCCTTGCTATTGAATTCTCTGGAGGCTGTGGCGATGTCGTAGCGCAAGCTTAAGAAGAAAACAAAAATCGAAGCAATCAATCCTAAAGACATGATCACCGTGGGGATCTGATATGCTCTCAGAACTTCCAGTAAATCATCGGATTTAGGTGTGTGGATGGATTGCATTACAATTCCTGTTCGTTTTCTTTCTCCATCTCCATCATTTTTTCCAGCTCTTTGAAGCGTGCAAGTAGGACAGGGATAAGCGGGAACATGACAATGGCCGTAGCAAGCGAAGCGGCGGCAGTGAGGATTTTGATCAAGCCTTCGACGTAATAAAGCGGTTTCCAGATGGAGATTAACTCAATGATATGCGTCAGCCCGCAAAGCATGATGAATGTCGCGAACATCCAGAACACCCACTTAAACGGAAGCTCGTCTTTGCGTTTACGGATGATGAGGTAAATCGTAAGCGGGATGGAGAAATAGGCCAGTGCAATAACGAGGTCCGCAATTACATGAAGCCACACCAGTTCCGGTCGCCATAAAAAACAATATCCGTGCGGCATAAACTGATCGCTGAATACGATGTCTATAAAATCTTGCATGAGTTTCTCCTTGCTCGCTTCGGCAGACCCTAAGCGACGTCAGATATGGGATTGAATTTTTTGAGCCATCTTGGTGGCATCAATTCTGTAGTCATACACATCCACCACCATATCATCTTTATCGAGCAGATAGATATGGGTTGAATGGTCCATCAGATATTCCTCGTATTGCGGCGGTTGTACTTTTTGCGCGTAAACTTTGAAGGCTTTTTGCACGGCTTCCAGTTCTGCACGACTACCTACGAGCCCGATAAAAGAAGGTTCAAAATTTTGTAAGTAGTCACGCATTGCTTCGGGAGTGTCGCGTTCCGGGTCAACCGTTATAAAAACCGGCGTTACCGTTTCACTAAGCGCTTGGTCGCTGCTAAGCGCTTTGCTCATCGTCGCTAGTCCTGTCGGGCATACATCCGGACAATGCGTGAAGCCAAAAAACACAAGTTTGAATTGTGGGTCTTTTGAAGAGGTGTAATCATTACCTTCAAATGTATGCAGTACGAACGATACCGACTCTTCATTTGCCTGACTGTAAAAACTCAGCAGGGCATACATCGCGAGAAACGCCACGCAAGTAATACCAAAACATATCAACCATAGTTTTTGCATAGATGTTTACTGTATATTTATATTGATTTTAAACACATGGAAAAAAGTATCACTAAAACTATGACAGATGGTGTAGTCGTTTTTACAGACCTTGACGGGACATTTCTGGACCATGAGAGCTATGGTTTCGAACAAGCCATGCCAGCTTTGCAGCGGCTAGGAAAAGCTGGGGTTCCCGTTATTCCGGTAACCAGCAAGACTTTGAGTGAATTATCACTTCTAGGGCTTCCTTTGGATCGTGAGCATCAGGTAGCCGAGAACGGCATGGCCATAAGGAATGGCGCAGATGTCAAAATACAGGGCGCCGCTTACGTAGAAATCACAAACACAATCGGGCGTTTGCCGCAAAATCTGCGCGGCCATATTCGCGGTTTCTACGATATGAGCATCGGAGAAGTCGTCGAGCATACGGGCCTGACCGAAGAGCAGGCAAAGGCAGCAAAGACACGCGACGCCAGCGAGCCGTTTCTCTGGTCCGGCAGCGATGCGGAAATGGAAGAACTCAAGTCCATAGCTGGCAAAAGTAAGCTTAGTATCACCCAAGGCGGGCGTTTTTATCACCTGATGGGGCAGGGCAGTAAGCGTACAGCCATTGATTGGCTGTTGAACCATGTGTTCAAGGGTGAACCCCCCGTAACAATTGCCCTTGGTGATGGTCCGAATGATGCGGAAATGCTCGGTTTTGTCGATTATGGTGTGATCATCCCGAACGCCGCAGGAACACCCGTTAAAGTGAATGATCCCAAGGGTAAAATCATCACCGCACCACATGCCGGACCCGCAGGGTGGAATGCTGCTTTGCACACAATTCTGGACGAGCTCGAAGTTTCTGTCTAAGGTATGTCTCTTAAATCAAAGAGTTAACATTTAAATTTAAGAGAGAAATGGCAGATTTTCATCAGAACGGCATAGTTTCCACATTACACAACCTAACCGACCGCCCGACCGAGGAGCTTGAACAGCTTTTGGTCAAATACGGTAAAAGCCGCCCGATATCGCTGGTGCTGCCATCTTTATTCTCCGAGCTTGAAGGGCCGGCCCTCAAAAACATCATCGACCAACTGAAAGACGTTCCGTATCTGGACAAGATTGTTATCGGTCTGGATCGTGCAGATGAGGAACAGTTCAAATACGCCAAGGAGTTCTTCTCCGTTTTGCCGCAAGACCACGTTGTTATTTGGAACGACGGACCGCGCATGCAGAAAATCCGCAATACATTGTTGGAACATGAATTGGCACCTGAAGAGCCGGGTAAGGGCTGTAATGTCTGGTATTGTTTTGGCTATATTCTGGCGGCGTGTGAGAATATCGAAGTTGTCGGCCTGCATGATTGCGACATTACTACCTATGACCGCGGCATGCTGGCGCGCTTGTACTATCCCGTCTGCAACCCGAATTTCAGCTACATATTCTCCAAAGGCTACTACGCCCGTGTTGCGAACGGCAGCATGAACGGCCGCGTTACCCGCCTTTTGATTACACCGATTATTCACGCGCTTCGTGAGGTCTATGGTTATGACGGCTATCTCAATTATCTGAACGCATTCCGCTACCCGTTGGCGGGTGAGTTTGCCATGGATATTGATGTGGTCGCCGATTTGCGTATTCCGACGGATTGGGGTCTGGAGATCGGTATCCTGTCCGAGCTACGTCGCAGCTACTCTACGAACAAGATCTGTCAGGTTGATATCGCCGATACCTATGACCATAAGCATCAAGACATCTCAGAGGACGATAAGACCAAAGGATTGTCGAAGATGAGTATCGATATCGTGCTTTCGATCTTCAGAAAACTCGCCATCAGCGGCAAGGTGATCGGTGAGGAACAAGTGCGTGCAGTGAAAGCTACGTATTTGCGCACCGCTTTGGACCTGGTCGAAATGTACAAGCATGATGCGGTCATCAACGGCCTTAATTATAACGTCCATAAGGAAGAAAAGACGGTCGAGCTATTCGCTTCCAACATCGTCGAGGCAGGGCTGCAGTTCATTGCCCACCCGACGGATACGCCGTTTGTCCCGCGCTGGAACCGCGTGCGCTATGCTGTTCCTGAAATTATGGATCAAATTCGTGAAGCTGTTGAGGCCGATAACGCCTAGAACAAGGATGTTCCCTGACTGGCAATCCACATTGTCTGGTACGGGTTGAACATGACTTCCTGATCACGTGAATCATACATTTGCCCCGTAAACAGATCACCCCACTTCGCGCCGGTATGCATGTTCAATGAGTGCAGCGGCAGCGTCAGATCGTATTTAGTCAGGTTCGTGATGCAGAATATATCCTGCTTGCGGTCCAGACTTTGTCGCCAGAAACCGAAGAAACCTTCAGGCAGGTGTAGGGTGAACTGCGTGGCATTGGGGTGAAAACTCTTTTGCTTCGAGCGTATTTCAATCATGCGTGATAACTCGGCAAGGATATAGCTCTGGTCGGACTTTGGGTCATCCAGCTTTTGGGACAACTCCTCAAAGTCCCACTTGTGGCGGTTAATGCACCGCTTGTGACCGCTCTTTTTAAACTTCTCGTAATCGTTGCTCGTCGCGAGCAGGGAATGGATGTAAAAGGCGGGAACGCCTTCCAGCCCCATCATCACGGCTTGCGAAGCCAGAAAACGTTCGCGCTGGTATTCATCTTCCCCGTCAATAGTCCCTTTAAGCGCATCGTATAACGCGATGTTCAACTCGTAGGGGCGTTCTTCGCCACCGCCCGCCGAACGCATGCTCACCTCACCGCCGAATTTCTTCATCGTCTCGATCATTTCGACCAGATCCTCTTCCATCAGGATTCCTGTCGCGGGGCGCAGGCCGATGCCGTCATGTCCGGCAACAAAGTTGAGGTAGGCACAGCCTTCTTGTGTGGGCGGCATCTCCATCAACCACTTCTTCAGGTAATACTCGTTCCCTGTAATCAATCCTTGGACCAGAAGCGGCGGAAGAGAAAAGTTGTAAATCAGGTGCGCTTCATTCTGGTTGCCGAAATAGGTCAGGTTTTCGTGATTGGGGACATTGGTTTCGGTAATCAGCAAAACTTCGTCATGGAAGAAATCTGTCAGCGTTCTGAGTAGCCGGATAATTTCATGCGTTTGCGGCAGATGAATTGACGATGTGCCGACCTCTTTCCACAGGAACGCTACGGCATCCAGACGGAAGATGCGGACATTGTTGTCGAGGTAGAGCCGCATGATTTTGATGAATTCGATCAATACACGCGGGTTGGAGAAGTTCAAATCCACCTGATCCGGCCCGAATGTACACCAAAGGTGCTTCATGCCTTCGACAGTATCAAACTCAACCAGAAGCGGAGAAGGGCGGGGGCGTATAACGTGCGAGATATCATCGTCCGGTGAGGCTTCAAAGAAAAACTCTTTATATTGCTCTTCGCCTTTTTTAAATCCCTCGAACCACGTGCCGCTGGCGGATGCATGGTTGATAACCAGATCAGACATCAGCTGGAAATCCTTGCCGATGGCTTGGATGTCTTCCCAGTCACCAAGGTCTTCGCGGACCTTTTCGTAGTCCTGAACGGCAAAGCCATCATCTGAACTGTATGGAAAGAACGGCAGAATATGTACGGCGCGTATGAATTTTTTAAAATGCTGGTTCAGGAAATTGTGCAGCGTCTGAAGCGGCTTTTCATCCTTCTTCTTGATGCTGTCACCATACGTAATCAACATGGTTGTTTTTTCGGACCAGACCGAATTATCGGGAAGCTTGGCTTCTTTCAAAATCTTCTCGCGTGACTGCGGCCAGAAGACATCCATTATCTCGCGCGCCAATTCCTGATGATCATCTTCGGGGTAAATGGCGCTTAAATGATTGATGAGGCTTTGCTCAAGATTGGATGACATATGCCGTAACTCTTCACACGGTTTCTTGATTGTTCGCTAATATTCTAAGTCATTCAGGGCAAAAGTAAAAACACTCTATAGTCATTTACATTTGTAAATGTGGGACCACTTTTGACCAACTGATCGATTTTGTCGAAGAACGCATATGAATCATTTGCGCTTAAATACTCTTCCGCGTTGACTTGTGCACTGCTCGCTAAGCTAAGTGTGTCGGGCGTTATGAGTGCCCCGGCATTGTTGCCCGTACCGTCTATTCCGTCCGTATCACAGGCCAGCCCGTAAACATTTTTCCGTCCGTTTAAAAGGATCGTAGACTGCAGCATAAATTGTGTGTTTGGGCCGCCTTTGCCGTTGCCTGTGATTTTTACGGTGGTTTCTCCACCCGATAAAATGGCGCATGGCTTGTTGATTTTCTCATTCTCAAGAATGTCTGTGATGAACGTGATATGGTCGTGTGCGGCTTCGTTTGTATCTTTGCTGACTTCGGTGTCGAACACTCGTACATCAAAGCCGTGTTCCGCCCAATAGTCCGAAGCGGTATCCAATGCCGTTCGGCCACTAGCGACAATGTGGTACTCGTTATTATCAAACACGGGGTCGCCTTTATTTGGAGTCTCGTTTTTATCATCGCTGAGCGCGGCCTTAATATTCTCGTGCGCCTCAATTCCGTGTTTTGTCAGCACCGCTCGCGCGTCTTCTAATGTCGTTTCATCGGCAACGGTTGCGCCGGATGCGATCGTTGACGGATCATCGCCGACAACATCGGATATAGAAAGCGTGATGACTTTCGTATTGCCTGCTGCCTTTGCCAACCCGCCGCCCAAGGCAATGTTCAAATGTTTGCGCACGGTATTGATCTCGTGAATGTCCGCACCGGACTTTAAAAGCTGTACATTGAGTTCCTGCAGTTCCTCGAAGCTTACCCCGTCTACAGGCGCAGTCAGTAGAGCAGAGCCGCCGCCGGAAATAAGACAGACAACAAGATCGTCTTCAGTCGCGGTTTGAAGTAAGGCGATTATAGCTTGCGCGGCCTCTTGCCCCGCCGTATCGGGGACAGGGTGGGCGGCTTCCATGATTTTGATATCCTGTGTCTTAACACCGTAATCATAACGGGTCACGACAATGCCCTCGATCACCCCGTCGTAAGCGTCTTCAAATGCCGCAGCCATACGTGCGGATGCCTTGCCTGCACCAATTACGATCATACGACCTTTGGGCGGTCGGGGGATGTGGTTGCGAATGAAATTATAGGGGTCGACTGACGCGACACAGGCTTGAAAGCTGTTGAGCATGAGGGGTTTCGCATCAAACATTAGGCTATGCTAGTGAAATAATTCGAAAAAATCCAGTGCCCGTATGCGGAGAAAAATCTCCGCGCGCCTGATCTGAAAGCATGCAGTCAGATGCGATGTGAATGAATGCACAAATAATTGCGAATAATTCTCATTTTCTGCCTTGACGTGCTAATATGTGGGTGATAATCATTCGCAAATAACCAATTTCGAGTATACCCAATGAATGCAGAAGACCCTAAACGCACGATCGATATTGACGATGACAAGATTCAAAGTGCGCTTTTGCTTGGAAATAAGAAGGAATTGATTATCGAACATAACGATGAGGATTACCGTTTGCGAATTACAGGCAACGGCAAACTCATTTTAACAAAATAATTTATTTAGGCACTTAAGCCAGCCACCCAGCCATTGAGCACCTCCAAGCTCTACCAGCCAGGCAGCAAGCCACAAGTCCGATGCACATATAAAGTGAGAGGAAGAAAAAATGCGTCGAGCAAACCGCTTTGCATGCCGTCAGCTTATGCTTGCAGGTACAGTTTTATTGTCAGGTCTTACCTTAACAGGTCAGGCCAAAGCCCAAGAGAGTGTTACCCGGCTGGATACAGTAACAGTCGTTGCGACAAAATCTGAGCAACCGACATTCAACGTACCGGGAATGGTAAATACGATCGATGCTGAGGACCCGAGCCTCGCAGGTGCAACGACACTATCTGATCTGTTTTTGAACACACCATCAGTTCAGTTTTCTGGCACAGGCCGTAGAAACGGTCAGGTGCCGAGCATTCGCGGCTTCTCATCCGACTCTATTCTTGTGCAGTTTGACGGCGTCAGACAGAATTACCAATCTGGTCACGATGGACGTTTCTTCATTGACCCGTCTTTGGTCAAGCAGGTCGAAGTTGTCCGCGGTCCTTCATCATCGCTATACGGTAGTGGCGCTCTGGGTGGTGTAATCGCGTTTGAAACACTGCAAGCCGAAGACATTCTTCAGCCGGGTCAAAATTACGGCGCGGAAATCTCCGCCGGTTATGAAACGGTCAACAATAACTTGAACGAGACCATTAAAGGTGCCGCGCGTTACAACAACTTCGATGTTCTGGTCGCTTTGACTAAAGCCGATTCCGGCGACATTGATCTGGGCGGCAGCGGTGAGTTGCCTGCGGAGGAAGATCTGTGGAGCGGTATTGCCAATGCGAACTGGTATATTGATGAAAACCAGACTATTGAATTCGGTCTTATCGGTTACTCTCTGGACGCGGAAGAGCCTAACAACCCGCAAGTAAGCGCTACTGACAGCACAGCCGGTGATACGGTCGATAAAGATACCGATAGTGTAACAGCCCGTGTCGGATACGGTTACGAAAACCGTGACCATGCGTTTTTGAACAATTTCAGCGCACAGGCTTACTACACAAACACAAAAGTCGAAGAAACGATTCTTGTTGCTACGGCTTTAAGTAATGTCGGTGATGTCATTAATCGTGATCTGGATACATTCGGCTTTAATGTCGATAACCAGACATATTTCGAACCGGCTGGTTTCGGCGATCACATCTTCAGCTATGGTGCCGAATACTATCATGACCGTCAGGACGGTGGTGACACAGGTAATGCAAATGGCTCTGGTGATGGTATTCCTGATGCGAATGCGGACACGTTCGGCTTGTATTTGCAGGATGAAATTATCTTCTCCGAATTGGGTGAATTCCCGGGTGAGTTCACTGTCATTCCGGGCGTTCGTTTTGATCATTTTGAATCAGAGGACACGATCGGAAATTCACAGGAAGAAAGTCAGGTTTCACCAAAAGTTGCTGTTAGCTATAAGCCACAGCCATGGCTGAACCTGTTCGGTAGCTACGCGGAAGCGTTCCGTGCGCCGAACCTGACAGAGATCTACTCAACAGGTACACACTTTTCGATTCCTGATCCGTTCCCCGGCTTTTTCGGCGGTGTGAACCAGTTCGTGCCAAACCCGAACTTGCGTCCAGAATCGACCGAAACGTTTGAAATTGGCGCTGGTCTGAAATTCGAAGATGTATTTCAACAAAATGATAGATTTCAGGTCAAAGGTACCCGTTATTTCATTGATGCCGAGGACTTTATCGACCTTGACGTTGTAAGCACAGGGCCGTCGTTCATTCCCAGAGCGTGTTGCGGTACATCTACAAACGTTAACGTGCCTGAAGCAGAGCTTCAGGGGTGGGATATCGAGCTTGGCTACGATACAGAGCGCTGGAAGTTTGGTTTGGGCTATGCCGAAACTGACGGGCGTGACAAAACGAACGGCGAGCACCTCACAAATATTGTGCCTCCGACTCTGACCACGAATGTTGAATACCGTTTTCTTGAGCAAGACGTAACAACAGGCTGGCGTGGACGCTTCGCTAAAAATCAGGATGACGTAAACGATCCCGCAGATGCACGTGATGGCTATGGCGTTCATGACATTTATGTCCGCTGGCAGCCTCAAGACATTCAAAGCTTGAGCGTGAATGCAGGTGTAGAAAACGTGTTTGATAAAAACTACGAGACCGTGTTCGCAGGATCACGTGAGCCGGGCCGTAACTTTACATTGGGAGCTAGTTGGAAGTTTTAATGACGACAGCAGAACCATTTCTATCTCGAAAGTACGAGGCAGGAGCAGTCAAGGCCGTAGGGCTTTGCCTGCTTCTGTCTTTGTTCGCGCATGCGGTTGCTGTGGCTGCTATGCCGGCCTTGTCGACGAACAATATCGAGATTCCGGTTCCGCAAATTCGTATCAATCTTGTCAGTCTGGCAGCCCCTGAAATCCAGCCGCAAAAAATTGAACCTGCGGCCGGCGAAGAGGTGAGGGAAGTCAAAATTGTGCCGACCGAACAACCGAAGGAAGTTATTCCGGTTTCCAAGCCAAAGCCGAAAACATTGAAAAAATTGGCCAGTTTTCCTGCTCAAAAGCCGATTAAAAAAGAACAAATCCAAAAGATCGAACCGCGTAAAGCAGTGGTGACTAATAATGACCGTGGTCAGGATAAAAGCACGGTCATTCCGTTGCTTAGAGATGTAAATATTCTAAGACAAACGCCACCTGAATATCCGTCCCGCGCACGCCGCATGGGCCGTCAGGGAACCGTAGTTCTGCATGCGCTGGTTAATGGTGACGGCCGCACAGAGACATTGAAGGTGGTGTCCTCGTCAGGACATCAAAGTCTGGATCGTTCGGCGGTAAACGCCGTTGAGAATTGGACATTCGAAGCCGCTACACGCGACGGAAAACCAATGAAAGCATGGGTCGAAGTGCCTGTGCGTTTTGTACTGAATTAATAAGGCAATGAAGGAGAGATAAAATGATTCAAGCCGCATTAAAAACCGAAGACCGTGCAGACTGCAGAAAAGGCGCATATATCCGTGAGAAGTACGAGCAGCTCAAGGAAAGCGAACCTAAAATCCGCGCCCGTAATGCGGCCGAGGAAATGGGGTTTTCCGAAGGTGAACTGGTTGCCGCCCATGTTGGTCATGGCAATACGCGCCTGACTTGCGACGTTGAAGCTGTGCTGCCTGCGATCAAAGAATGCGGTCACGTAATGGCGCTGACCCGCAACGAAGCCTGCGTTCATGAACGCAAAGGTGAATACGATAACTTTAGCGCGTCAAAGCACGGCAGAATGCACATGGGTCTGTTTGTGAACCCTGACATCGACCTGCGCTTGTTCTTCAATCACTGGCAGCATGCGTTTGCCGTAGTTGAAGGCGATGCCGAAGACCCACGCCGCAGCATCCAGTTCTTTGACAAGTCCGGTACGGCCGTCCACAAAATCTACATGACGCATAAATCCGACATCGCGGCTTATGACACGATCGTTGAGCGTTTCACAGATGATAACCAGATCGATGAAATGGTGACAGAAGCCTATGACGCTCCTGCAGCTGATCTGCCTGACAGTGAGATCGACTGGGAAGGTTTCCGCACAACTTGGGAAAACCTGAAAGACACACATGACTTCTTCCCAATGTTGCGCAAATTCAAGGTTGGCCGTCAGCAAGCCTTCCGCAAAATCGGTGAGGACTTTGCATACCGCATCGACAATGCTTCATTGCGTAAGACGTTGGAACTGGCCCGTGACAAGGAATGTGAGATCATGGTGTTCGTGGGGAACCGCGGCTGTATCCAGATCCACAGCGGTCCTGTAAAGAAACTGGTCGAGCACGGCCCTTGGTACAATGTACTGGACCCGATGTTCAACCTGCACCTGCGCGAAGACATGATCGCCGAAACATGGGTCAGCAAGAAGCCGACCGAAGACGGTATCGTGACAGCAGTTGAATTGTTCGCCGAAGACGGCAGCATCATTGCAACATTGTTCGGCAAGCGTAAGCCGGGTATCCCCGAGCTGACACTGTGGCGCGAAATCGTTGATGATTTGGAACCTTTGAAACAGGCATAAGGGAGACTCCCAATGGGCTTTGAATGGTTTGAAAAACTAGGGATTATGGGCTGGCCGCTGGCGGTTTGCTCGGTGCTGGCTCTGGCCGTCATTCTGGAACGCAGCTTTTTCATGTTTAAAGCATGGAAGGCCCGTTCCGAAACATATACGGAGCTGTCTGAAATCTTGACGTCATACCGTGATAAGCCCAAAGCCGTTCGTGACGAATTAACAGCGATCAATCTGAGTGAATTGCAGCAAAGTTATAAAGGTGGCTCCAGTTTGCTCAGAACTATCGGTACGATCAGCCCGATCCTCGGTCTGCTCGGTACGGTTATCGGTATCATCACCGCTTTCCACAAAATCGCAGGCAGCACAGGTCCGGTTAATCCGGCCATGATCGCCGACGGTCTATGGGAAGCATTGCTGACGACGGCTGTCGGTCTGGGTATTGCCTTACCATGCTTGCTGGCCTCTCAAGGGCTAAAGGCATGGAGCGATAGCATCCTCAATGGTATTTGTTCCCGATTGAACCGTCTGTCTCTCTCTTTCGAGTTGAATGGCGAGGCCGAACAGGTACAGCCTTTTCCCAAAAAGAGAGCCGCATGATTACGCTCGATAACACTGCTGATGACGGTGGAGTTCTGAAGGACCTGCTTCCTGATCTGACCCCGATGCTGGATATTCTGTTTATCTTGCTGGTTTTCTTTATGCTGGCTGTGGGGCAGGTGTACCAGACGATGGATCTAACGTTACCCAAAAGCGCCACCAACGAAGAGACAGCTTTGCCACGTGATAAAGTACTGGTCCTTTCAATGGGACAAGCGGTAGACAGCTACGCTATCAATGACCGTCAGGTTGAGGGGCTGGAAACATTCAAGGCTGAACTTTTGAAAGCGGTTCAGGATAACCCTGAACAGAAAGTCGTTCTGGCCGGTGACCGTGATGTGTCGCTGGAGCGTTTACTGTCCGTTCTGACATTCCTTAATAATAACGGTATTCAAACTGCTAATATCCTTATGCAATCCGGAGAAAAATAATGACACGTATTCTGATATTTACTTTGGTCCTGATTATGCCTGCCACTGCTATGGCTGCGGACTGCCCGCGCACACTGTCGATTGGCGGCGCCATCACGGAAATCGTGTACAAGCTCGGCAAGGAAGAATGCCTTGTCGGTGCGGATACGACCAGCACCTATCCCAAAGCGTCATCAAAGCTGCCTATGGTTGGCTATCAGAGAATGCTGAATGCCGAAGGTATCTTGTCTCTCGAACCTGAATTGATCATTCACACTGAACAAGCAGGCCCACCGGCAGTGATTGAACAAATCGATCAGGCCGGTATCAAGCGTGTTGAAATCAAAGAGCAACCCAGCCTCGATGCTGTTTATCAGAAGATAGAGGCCGTTGCCGAAGCTTTCGGTGTAGAGCAAGAAGGTCTGGTTTTGATCGAAGAGCTGAAGCAACAAAAGGAAGAGCTGGACACGGCAGAGACTGATAAGCCGAAAGTCCTGTTCATTATGCAACATGGCGGCGGTGCGCCGATGGCGGGTGGTAAGACCACAGCCGCAGATGCGATTATATCGTTGGCTGGCGGCGAGAACGTGGTTGATTTTGACCGATACAAGCCTTTAACCCCGGAGGCTCTGGCAACACTCAACCCGGACATCATTGTCACAACGGATGAATCTATGGCGCAGATGGGCGGTGTTGAAGGCTTGCTGCAAACGCCGGGTATCGCACTGACCGCGGCAGGGAAAAGCAAGAATATCGTGTCTATGGACGCTCTTCTTGTTCTCGGCTTTGGTCCACGAACAATTGAAGCCGCACAGGAACTGTCAAAGGCATTCGGCAACGGAGCTTAAATGAATTTTGTGCTCGCAAAATCCTCCTCTTCATTTTCATGGCCAAAACTCTCTGTCCGTTTTGGGATCGGGGTTTTGCTGGCTGTCTGCATTTTGCTGTCCTTAAGTCTTGGTGCTTTCGGAATTCCGCTGCTTGATCTTTTGAGCGGTAGTCTCAACGAACAGCAACAGGCAGTCTTCTATTCTATCCGCTTGCCCAGAGTGCTACTCGCCGGCTTTGTCGGTGCGGGGTTGGCGATCTCCGGTGCTGCGCTTCAGGGGCTGTTCCGTAATCCGCTGGCCGATCCTCAATTAATCGGTGTCTCTTCGGGGGCGGCTTTGGCCGTCGCGATCACGATTGTGTTTTCCGGTGCATCGGCTGTGTCGGGCTTGTCGTCACTGTTTTTGCTTTCTGTTGCCGCTTTCGCCGGCGGTCTAATCACGTGCCTTTTGATTTTTAAAATTGCCAGTATTTCCGGCAAAGTCTCGGTTGCGCACATGCTGCTGGCGGGTATAGCTATCAGCGCGATTGCGTTTTCAGGCATCGGCTTTCTCAGCTACATCAGTGATGATCAGCAACTGCGCGCAATTACATTCTGGACTATGGGCTCGTTGGGCGGGGCGCTTTGGCCATCTGTCGCTGTAGCCGCACTCGTGGTCATTCCGAGCGCACTGGTGATATATAAGCAATCACAGGCGTTGAACTTGCTGCAGTTGGGCGAGGAACAAAGCCGTTATTCCGGCTCTGACCCCGAGCGAACCAAGAACATCACAATCGTTGCCATCGCACTCTGTGTTGGTGTTTGCGTTGCGGTCAGTGGCGTGATCGGTTTTGTCGGTCTGGTTGTTCCGCATCTGATACGTTTATCAATCGGCCCTGACCACCGTGCCCTGTTACCGCTCTCGGCCTTGCTGGGGGCGGCGTTACTCATTGCTGCCGATACGGCTGCGCGCACATTGGTTGCGCCTGCGGAAATGCCAGTCGGTATTTTGACGTCCCTAATCGGTGGGCCGTATTTCCTCTGGCTGCTTGTTCGCCAGTACAAGAAAGGCTTCACGCTATGATCGAAGCCAAAACCATTTCCGTCAATATTGATGAAAAGCTGATCCTGCAAAACGTCTCGTGCACGTTGGCATCGGGGGTGACCTGTATTCTCGGGCAAAACGGTGCGGGTAAGTCCACGTTGCTGAAATGCTTGTCGGGTGGAGTGTCCGTTGATGCGGGCGTAGTGGAATTTGACGGACACGATATTGCCAAATGCAATATACGTGAGCTGGCCAGAAAGCGCGCCGTGTTAGGGCAAAGCCTTGATGTAGGGTTTCCGTTCCGTGCAATTGATATCGTGATGATGGGGCGCGCACCTTTTATCGTTACCAGCGAGAAACCTTATGATGTAGAGGTTGCCGAACAGGCCCTCCGCAGGGTAGGGGCGTATGCACTGAAAGACCGCAGTTACTCAACGCTGTCCGGCGGCGAAAAGCAGCGTGTGCAAATTGCCCGTGTTCTTGCTCAGCTTGATTTCACTGCTGCGGATTTGAGCGGTAAATATCTATTCCTCGATGAGCCGACATCCGCGTTGGATGTAAAGCATCAAAGAGAAGTCATCGAGCTTATCGGCGAGCTGCGCGAAAAAGGTTTGAGCATTCTGGCTGTCATGCATGACATCAACATTTCTTGTGAGATTGCCGATAACCTGATTCTGCTCAAGGCTGGACAGGTTCTGGGCCATTCAAAAGCAAACGATTTGGAAGAGGCTGTGCTAACGGACCTTTATGACGCTCGTCTGATGAATACGGTGTCCGCGCAAAACGGCAGAACGTATTTCTACTTTTAAACGGCCGCATACATAGGTAACAGAAACCGCAATCGGGTTTTAAAATCCGAATTCTTGTGCATCTTTCCTGTTCGTAGTTTTTAAGCAAAGCCAAAAAAATCATACAACTTACCAAAGTTGGGGTATCGATATTTACAGCACCCTGACTCGGCGCACGGGTGCTCTGCCAAAAAAATTGCACAAAAGCAGTTTCTAAATTTGGTTTTTCTAATGTGACGCAAACTCCTTAAAATAATTAAGAAAATTGCGCTGACATCTTCCATAATTGTGCATCGCACACAAAAACTCATTTAAAATCAGTCGCTTGCGGGGATTTTTTTATTGCTTTTTCTGTATGTGATGTGCATGGTCCATTTTGTTGAACGGCACGGACGCAGTGGCTGCGTTTGAGTTCCAAGAGCCTGCGTTTAGTTATTTTTGAACAATTTTTGGCTTTCGAGGAGTACGACATGGAGAACACAGAAGTCATATCTGCACGGGATATGGATATTCCAAAAACACGAATGAAACACGTTCGTCCGTTACGCGGGCGATTCACGCATGATCGCGTCGATGAATTGCTGCAGAGAATTTACGATGAAGATGAATATGCCGAGATGAAAGAATCCGGCGTTGATAAGCGCATGATGTTCGGCACGAATGAACATTATCAAGCGCTTGCAATGGGTGAGGAGCTTATCGGTGTTGACGGCGAAGTGCTGGTACCCAAGATGCCGCCAAGCTTGCCGATTGCAGCATTGATTTTGCCTCGCCTCGAGGAGACGTTCAGTCTGGATGGTGCGAAGGACCCCGCAAACCAGATGAACTTCACACCGGGCAGCAACAGTCTGCACGGTAAATTGCTTCATAAGTATGACGAGATTGTTCTGGGCTACGCATCCCCGACATGCTCCGCGCATTGCCGCTATTGTTACCGTCTTGACCTGTTTAACAAGGATACGGGCAAGATCAGCGTCCGCCCGGAGGAGCTTCGCGACTACATCATTAACTATAATGAAAGACTGAAGGCCAATGGCGGTGTAGATCCCGAAACGGGCGCACGTCGTTACCCGATCCGTGAACTACTGCTTTCCGGCGGTGACATTATGGTTTTGCCAAATAAGACGCTTTACCGCTTTGCCAAAGCGGCGGGACAGGCGGGCGTGAATATCCTGCGCTTCGGAACCAAGGAAATTGCTTTCCGCCCCGAACGCTTTGATGACGCACTTGTGGATACGTTGAACTTTATTCATGACGAGTTTCCGCATCTGCACCTCAACTTCGTAACTCACTTCTCACACCCAGATGAGTTCTTGCTTCGTGATGAAGACAATAACTACATCCCGAATGACAACGGTCCGGGATTCAAGTGGATGGATGTTTCCAAAGGTGCTGTAGAACGCATGCTGGGCTTGAGCTTCGTTTCACTGGAAAACCAGACACCGATGATTATGAAGGTGAATGACCGTGAGGAAGACCTTCGCGTGCTGCATGAAGAATGCCGCCGCATGGGTGTGAAGCCGAAATACATTTTCCAGAGCCGCGACATTGAAGGACACAGAGCATTTTCCGTTCCTGTGGAACAAGCATGGAAGATCCATAATGACTCGATGAAGGGTCTGTCGGATACTGCGCGCTCGCGTTTTTCCATGTCGACCGAATGGGGCAAAATGGAAGTGGTCAGTGTGATTGACCCGATCAATGATGAAACGATCAGCTTCGCAAGTCTGCCTCTGGCTTTGCAGATCGCGATTAAGGACCTTTTGGGTGACGGGTTGGTGATCTTTAAATTCCACCGCTCACCTCACGAAGCCGGAGCACAAGGGGACTTGGTGATCGCCAAGCGTAATCCTGAGGCGCTCTGGATATCAGGTTACGAGGACCGCATTCTTTATGATTCACGTCGTGGTGATAATGAGAAATACGGTGGACTCGTATCTGTCCTCATGCATAACTTTGGTGCCGAGTTCTTCCAGAAACTGCTCGCTGACCGTAAAGGTCAGGGGCATGAAATGGACCTCGGTAGTATCAAGAGAGCTCTAGCCGCTTAACATTATTTACGGAGAAACATTATGATTAAACTGGCTGACACAATACAAAATCTGCCACATTCCCCTACGTTGTGGGCGAATGATCTGGTGCACGAAAAACGATCCGAAGGTGAAACGGTCTACCATATGGGTTTCGGTGAATCGCCGTTCCCCGTGCCTGAGCGTCTGAAAAAAGCGCTGGCAGACGCCGCGCACCGCAAGGAATATCTGAAAGCTGACGGTTTGGATGATTTGACCGATGCCGTCCGTGAATATTACCGCCCGATTTACGGCGATGAATATATCGAAGCGTCCGACATCATCATCGCACCGGGCAGCAAGCTGATCCTCTACGCCCTGCAAATGGCGATCGAAGGTGACCTGTTGATGCCTGTGCCAAGCTGGGTGAGTTATGACCCGCAAGCCAAAATGCTGCACACCGATGTGATTAAAGTGCCGACAACTTTGGATGATGCGGGTTACCACATCAATCCTGATGATCTTCGCAAAGCCATCACAGACGCCCGTGCAAATGGCCAGAACCCGACCAAGATCATAATCAACGCGCCAAGCAACCCGACTGGCCTGACCATCCCGAGTGATGAACTGCCTGCGATTGCAAAAGTGTGTGAGGAAGAGGGCGTATTGATCATCTCCGATGAAATCTACGGCCTTGTCAGTTTCGATGGCGAATACCGCACATGTGCACCACACGCGCCGAAAATTACGGCTGTAACGACTGGCCTGTCGAAGCACTTGTCTTTGGGTGGCTGGCGCATCGGTGTGGGCTTCATCCCGAAAGGTGTTGAAGGTCTGCATAATGCACTTCGTTGCATCATCTCCGAAACATGGTCATGCGTGTCATCACCAATCCAGGATGCTTGCGCGGAAGCTTACAAGGGGCACAAGGATATCGAAGATCACATTCAGGCCTGTACCGATATCCATGCGCTGATGAACAAGACGATTTCCAAGGGTCTGCAAGCCCACGGCATTATCGCACCGATGGCACAGGGCGCGTTCTATAACTACCCTGACTTCGCACCGTTCCGTGAAGCCTTGGCCGCAAACGGCATTACGACATCACAAGATGTGCATGAAGTGCTATTGAAGGAATATAACCTTGCAACATTGCCGGGTAAGGCTTTCGGTGCAGAGGCTGAAGTGCTGACCTTGCGTCTTTCCGGTTGTGACTATGACGGTGCAGCAGCGTTGGAAGCGTATCAGAATGGTGAAGAGTTAAACGAAGCCTTCGTGCAGAAGCACGCACCACGCGTCCTGAAGGCGATCGACATCTTTGGTGAGTTCATCAAGAAATACGGGCAAAGCGCTGCTGAAAAAGCAGCCTAGTTTTCTAAGGAATTGTATCAGCAGAGCTTCGGATGATTTTCGAAGCTCTGTTTTTTATATGCCGGCTTCCATCAGGACGGTGGCTTTGGACTGCAGGTCTCCATCATACCCTGCAAGCTTTTGCAGGTGCGGGGCCAGAATGCGCAATTTTGTGTTCTTATAAAAATCCCGCTGATGCGCCAGCTGTTCCGGGTCGTTCGGGTACACGTAATTCACCATAATCCAATCCTGTTCGTCGTCAGGATTGAATTTTAAGTCGCCGATATACGCACCGTTACCCAGATGGAAATTCAATACGTCATCTCTCTGCGTTAGTAGATAGCGCAAAGCCATACGGCGCAGTTCGTCATGACCTTCTTCATCTTGTAAATATGCTGCGAAGTCCGAGCTAGGTTTGCCATTTTCGTCCAGCAGACCTGCATACCCTTGTTGTTGCGCCAGCCACGGCCCGAACTCTCGGAGCGGCGATAGGGTGGACATGACAAGGTTAAAGCCATGCTGTTCCGCCTGACCGTTCAAATACTCATGCAGACCAGCAGCCAATGGTCGGCCGCCTCTATCCCATGTCTGGTTCTGGTTTCCGGAAATAGTATAGAGAATGACGGCAACAGTTCGGTCTTCGCCGTCCACTGCGAACGGTTCGATGGGCATGTTCCTGATGGCATCAATATCACCGGGAATGTCGCGATATGAGAGGCTGCCGTCTTCAGGGGTGATGTCGACCATAGCTGTGAAGATACCGGCTGTAAGTTTCGGGTTTTTACCGGGGGTGATACGGGCAAAACATTTTTTGTTGTCTCCCGCGCTACCAATACGCATTTCCACAAGCTCTTCAACGCTCTCGACGGGGTGGACGCGTTCGTTGGCAAAAAGCTGGGCATGTATATCGGCATATTGCTCACTGCGGTCAACAGGCTCGAATTGAACGGAGTTGCGAAGAAAAGTAGCAATCTCGGTTTCTTGTTCCTGAAGCTTTGCGATCTCCGCCTGCACACGAGCAAGATCGTCAGGCGTCGGGTCTCTTTTACCGCGCCATCCGGCTGCAAATGTTGCAAATGATGGTAGTAGTCGTCTCACTGTTCTTTTCTCCAGATGAGCGTTTTTGCATACTTTTATGGTAAATGTCAATGTTTTCCGTCATTTACGCTTAGGGGCGCAAAGTTGCATGTGCTTTCTGAACCGTGCACAATATTAAGATATCAAGGAGAAAACTGTGACCTCATCTAAGCTATTCGTATTCATGCTGTCCGTCTGCGCTCTTTTCGGACTGCTGCTGGTTTCTGTCAACGCCGATGCCGCATATGTTCAAAAGAAGAAAAAGAGCCAGCAGGCGCAAACACAACAAGAATCAAAACCCAGCTCAACTGCTTCGGATTATGCGCGCCGTGTTGCGCAAGCCTGCGTCAGTGGTAAATGGGAGCAGCAACCGTGCCTGAAGGCTGTATCCGAAAACAATCTGGTTATGGCCGCGAATTACATTGAGGCACTGGAAAAGTCAGGCCGCAAAAGCCATGGCGAAATGGTGAAGCAAAAATGCGCTGCTTCAACAGCAGCGACAAAAGGCGAATATCCTGCAAGCGCAATGCGCAGTGCTTATGTTGAATGTGTGAACTTCATAGTTGATACCGCAAACGCGACAGGCAAGATTCCTGATCAATCGCAGTACCAGCTTTTGGTGGGGGCCGTCCAATGTCTGGACAAAAGCGCATATTGCTCTGCTATCGAGCAGGCGCTGGGCAAATACAAATAATGTAAGTGCAGAAGTTTATCCGCCGGGGGAAACTGGTGTAAAGGTTGCTTCTTGCGCCGCGGCTTGCGCTGTCGAGATATATTGATCCCAAGGCATGTTGCCTACATAAGATACCGCGCTTGATCCTGCCTCAAAAACAGCACCAGCCGCATCGGGAGCGCTTTGAACGACGCTTGCACCGGCTTCAACGACATTTGAGGTCGTCACATCAATGAAAGTGGAAACACCATCTCCACCCAACTGCATAGCTTGGAAAGATTCGCCAAGAGCCGGAACGCCAACAGCCAAACCGACACCAATAAAGGCGTTACGTTTCCAGTGTTTGGGGGCCAAGGTTTGTTCCAAGATTGTACCGCCGAGCTTTGTCGCGGTATCACCTAAACCTTTTGCTGCATCTGCTACTGCTCCAGACATAATTTTTCTCCGTTACTACCGTTTGTTCGTTTCGTGATTATGCTAAATCTTAACAAAAAATTAAGGAAAATACAACAATTCAGGTTAAGCTTCTGATTTAAAACATAAAAATATCTGGATTTAACCGCTGAAGCGGCTGTGTTACAGCTGATTCTTGACATTTGCGTAGTGTTATGAAAAACAAGGGCGATGTTAAAAGATCTGCGTATCATGTTTTGCGAAAGAGGAGTTATCCGCGGTCAGGCGCTTGATCGCCGCGTATTGGGTAAACCTTTGTCGCATCCTTTTCTGGTTATGAAGGACGGCGAAGACGTCGTGTCGGAGTTGCATGGTACATGGAGCGCCCGCAGTTGCGTCAACGATAACCAACCTAGGTTATCGAAGCAGTTGGAGCTTTCCCTTGCGATTGCCAGTATTACTGGTCAAGTACCCAGACTTTCATCTGTTTTTGAGGCGAGCTTCCCGAATAGCTTTCCGGTCAACCGCATGGTGGAGTTGCAGGGCAACCGCCAGTACAAATTGGCTGCGCGCGAAACGGAATTGGTTTCGGGAGAGGAAACGCAAGAGGTTTGGCAACATCTTATATCAAGCGCACGTGTTTATGACGCGATACGCTTTCCGTATGTGCGCTACGCATTCGGTGCGCAGGATGTTAATTGCCAGAAAACCATGCGTGCACTCTTGGAAGACGTTGAGATTGATACATCGATCCTATCTTTGGAATTGGGCGAGGCCGGATGGGATAGGGACCCCCTGTTTTACTCGGCCGCTTGTGAAGTCTGAACCTTCTCCAGCATCGGCTTGAGATATTCGCCTGTATAGGATTTTTTGACCTTACAAATCTCTTCAGGCGTGCCTGTTGCGATGATTTCACCGCCTTTATGTCCGCCCTCGGGGCCGATATCGATGATGTAATCCGCCGTTTTAATCACATCCAGATTATGCTCGATCACGACAACAGTATTGCCCTGATCAACCAGCTTATGCAGAACCTCCAGTAATTTGCGTACATCTTCGAAATGCAGACCCGTTGTCGGCTCATCCAGAATATACAGCGTCTTGCCGGTTGAACGTTTGGAAAGCTCTTTCGAGAGCTTCACACGCTGTGCCTCACCACCTGAAAGCGTGTTCGCTTGCTGGCCGACCTTGATATAGGTCAGACCGACATCTTTCAACGTTTCCATTTTATCGCGGATGCTCGGTACGGCTTTGAAGAAGTCAGCCGCTTCCTCAACAGTCATGTCGAGCACATCGGCAATCGATTTGTCCTTGTACTTAATCTCAAGCGTTTCGCGATTATAGCGCTTGCCGTGACATGTTTCGCATTCAACATACACATCGGGCAGGAAGTGCATCTCGATCTTGATGACACCATCACCTTTACAGGCTTCGCAGCGTCCGCCCTTAACGTTAAAGCTGAAACGTCCGGGGTTGTACCCACGCGCTTTCGCTTCAGGCAGGCCTGCATACCATTCACGGATTGGCGTAAACGCGCCTGTATATGTCGCGGGGTTGGAGCGCGGTGTGCGACCGATCGGGGATTGGTCGATGTCGATGACTTTATCAACAAAGGCGAGACCTTTAATCGCTTTATGCTCAAGCGGCAGTTCTTTCGATTTCATCAAGGTTTTTGCAGCCGCTTTGTACAGCGTATCTATCGTGAAGGTCGATTTTCCTGAGCCCGAAACGCCCGTCACGCAGGTAAATGTGCCGAGCGGAATAGAGGCGCTGACTTTCTGCAAGTTGTTACCGCTGGCCTCAATGACTTCGAGGTTCTGACCCTTTTTGCCCTTGCGACGTTTGGCGGGCACGGCAATCTCTTTCTTGCCGGTCATATATGCGGCGGTCATTGAGCGGCCGGATTTGAACACCTCTTCGGGTGGTCCGCTGGCAACAACTCGTCCGCCATGCACACCCGCACCCGGACCCATATCGATCAGGTAGTCGGCGCTGCGGATCGCATCTTCGTCATGCTCAACCACAATCACGGTATTCCCCATATCACGCAGGCGGGTCAGTGTTTCGAGCAAGCGGTTATTATCACGCTGGTGCAGGCCGATAGACGGTTCATCCAGAACATACAAGACACCTGTTAGTCCCGAACCGATCTGCGAGGCCAGACGGATACGCTGGCTTTCGCCGCCCGACAAGGTGCCGGAAGCGCGGGAAAGGTTGAGGTAATCCAACCCGACATTGCGCAGGAATGTCAGGCGCTCGTTAATCTCTTTGAGGATTTTCTCACCGATTTGCTTTTGCTGCTCGGTCAGGCTGTCTTCAACCGTATCAAACCAGTTGCCTGCATCCTCGATGCTCAACTGGCTGATCTCGCCGATATGCTTGCTGTCGATTTTTACGGCCAGTGCTTCGGGTTTTAGTCGGTAGCCTTCGCAACTCTCACACCACGCGCTGGCTTGATACTTCGCAATGTCCTCACGGGCGGAATTGGAATCCGTTTCGATCAAACGACGCTCGAGAGAAGGGATAACACCTTCGAACGGTTTGTTACTCTTCCATGTGCTTTCGGATTTTGTCTCGTAAGTAATCGGAATAATTTCGTCACCCGACCCATAGAGGATTTTCTCCTGATGCTCACGCTTCAGCTTTTTCCAAGGGTCGGCGACACTAAAGCCATAATGCCTAGCAACGCCTTCCATCGCCTGCATGTAAAACGGAGCAAAGTTTTTCGACCACGGCTCGACCGCGCCTTTCAATATCGACTTGGAGTCATCAGGCACGATCAAAGCTTCGTCCATATACATCTTCACGCCAAGACCGTCACATTGCGGGCAGGCACCGTGCGGCGAGTTGAACGAGAATAAGCGCGGCTCGATCTCTGCAATCGTGAATCCGGAAACGGGGCAGGCATATTTCTCGCTGAAAATTTCTTGGTCACCCGAGGACGCATCTTCGGTAATGACCAAACCATCGGCGAGGCGCAAAGCGGTCTCGACAGAGTCCGCCAAACGGTTACCCAAATCTTCGCGAACAACCAGACGGTCAACGACCACTTCAATATCGTGCTTCAGCTTTTTATCCAGAGCTGGGACTTCGGCAATCTCGTAAAGCTCGTCGTCCACTTTTACACGCTGGAAACCCTTGGCTTGCAGCTCTTTAAATTCCTTGCGGTATTCGCCCTTACGGCCTCTAACAATCGGCGCGAGGATGTAAAGCTTGGTCCCTTCACCCATGGCGAGGATACGGTCGACAATCTCCGACACGGTTTGCGATGTAATCGGCTTGCCCGTCGCGGGGGAGTAGGGCACACCTACACGCGCCCAAAGAAGGCGCATATAATCGTGAATTTCCGTCACCGTACCGACGGTGGAGCGCGGGTTACGTGATGTTGTTTTCTGCTCGATGGAAATCGCGGGCGATAAGCCTTCGATGGCATCGACATCCGGTTTTTGCATCAACTCGAGGAATTGACGCGCATATGCACTCAAGCTTTCGACGTAGCGACGCTGGCCTTCCGCATAAATCGTATCAAAGGCGAGAGAGGATTTCCCAGAACCCGAAAGCCCCGTAATAACGATCAACTGATCACGGGGCATATCGACATCAATGTCTTTCAGGTTATGTTCTCGCGCACCACGGACGCTGATTTCCTTAAGCATGAAAAAATATATAGAGCCGACACTGGTCAAAAGCAAAGGCTGAATTACTTTTAGTCATCTACCCGATAATTTTATGGGTAAGCGAAGGAGATCATATTTATGTATACGCTTTATTATTCACCGGGCGTGTGTTCCATGTCGGTCCACGTAACACTCGAAGAGCTGGGCGTCGATTTTGAAACACACAAAGTTGATTTGTCTAAGGGCGAACAGCGCTCCCCCGAATATCTCAAAATCAACCCGCGTGGGCAGGTCGGTGCGCTTATGACGCCTGATGGCCTTGTCACCGAAAACGCGGCAATGATCGTGTATTTGAATGATGCGCATGGCGGAAATTTGATCCCTGCGGAAGGTTATGAGCGTGCCAAAGCCCTGCAATGGCTGATGTATGCCAATTCCACATTGCACCCCGCATACGGCAAGGCGCTGTTCTGTAAGAAAAACGATCTGGGCGATGAGGCGATAAAAATCGCATGCGATGCCATTCAGTCACAATGGGACCTTATTGAACAGCAACTGACCGATAGCGGCGGCCCATACTTATGCGGGGAAAGCTTCACGGCAGGGGACATCTATGTCGCCGTCGTTGCTAACTGGGACTTCTTCCCGCACAAGCCGACCTTCGGACCAAAAACAAAAGAGCTTCTGAAGACCGTAACCGGTCGTCCGGCTTACCAACGCGCAATCGCGACTGAAGAAATCGAATACAAAGCTCTGGCCGCTTAACCCGATAACAGAAAAACCCTGCGAGGGCATTTCCCGCAGGGTTTTCCGTAGATACTGTGATCTTAACTATGTTTCAGGCCGGATTATGTAGCCTGAATAACTCTGGCTAGCGCGCCGCCCCTTTCAGGGAGGACCAAATGCCGATCGTTCCAACTTTCGGTTTAGCGTCGTATCCGGCCTTTAAACTCTGTTCTTGATCATTCATCTGATCACCTCCTTTCATATACGTTGACGTTATATACATGATATGGGATTCGAAATTTTCCCGTCAATGGAATCCCTTTATTCGGTCAACAAGCTGCTTCGGTATAACTGTAAATTAAGGCTTTTGCGCACGTTCGGTGAGGTCTATAGTAGGGGTTCAATCACAGATTCTAAGGAGTAAAGACGTGGCCGGTTCAGTCAATAAAGTCATTTTAGTAGGTAATCTCGGGAACGACCCCGAAGTGCGTAGCATGCAAAGCGGAGACGAGGTTGTGAACCTCTCTGTCGCGACATCTGAAAACTGGAAAGATAAATCCACAGGTGAGCGCCGTGAAAAAACGGAATGGCACCGCGTTGTTATTTTCAATCAGGGCCTTGTGAATGTTTGTAAAAACTACCTGAAAAAAGGCTCCAAAGTATACATCGAAGGCCAGCTTGAAACTCGTTCATGGGAACAGGACGGTCAGAAGAAATACACAACCGAAGTCGTGCTTCGCCCTTACCGTGGTGAGCTTACAATGCTCGATTCCCGCAATAGCGGTGACAGCATGGGTGGCGGTCGCTCATTCAACGACAACCAAAGCGGCGGCTATTCCCAAGGTGCTCCGGCACAGCCTGCACAGTCCCAGACTCAGGCCGCGCCAATGGATGAGCTGGAAGACGAGATCCCGTTCTAAGGCATGCTTGTTCGCCTAATCGCTTTAACTATTCTCTTGTTGCCGGCGCTCGCGTCGGCTCAAGAAGATGATTTTCTTCAGCGTTTGGAGTTGGCCGAACGCATGATGGAAATCCGCCCTGTACAGGCACAAGTTGATCGCGCTATCGACGTTTATGTTCAAAACTATCTGCTTGCAGCATCCGAAGAAGATAAGGAAATTTTCCGTACGGCTATGAGGCGTTTGATGAATCCTGCTGCGCTGGAAAAGGTCGCGGTGGATGCATATGCCGAAACCTTCACGCTCAAAGAGCTTGAAGCCATGGTGGAGTATTACTCCAAACCCGAAGCACAAAGCGCCAGTGACAAGCAACGCTTGCTCAATTCTAAAATTGCGCCTGAAATTGGAAGAATGATGGACCGTGCTTTGATACGGCTTCGTACCGACCAACAGTAAAGGAGGCATCCTATGGACGTGATGCTGATCAGTTTTCTCGCGTTTTTTGTTGCCTTTACAGGCGTAGGGCTGGCTTCTTCTTTCTTTCGTAAAAACACAATCGAAGACTATTTTCTCGCAAGTCGCGACGTTCCGGCGTGGCTTGTGGCGCTGTCTTATGGTGCGACAATTTCCAGCGGTGCAACTTTTATCGGTTTCGCTGGGCTGGCATACAGCACGGGCCTGACGGCCCTGTATGCGATTGTCGGACTTACAATCGGCGACCACATTGGTTGGGCCATTGCGGGCAATCGTATCCGTCGTAAAGCCATAGAAACCAAAGCGCATACATATCCGTCATTGGTCGGCAAACTCAGCGGCCGTGACCTGCCCATTGTGACATTGCTCATGGCGATGATGACCGTCGTCTTTATGGGGACCTATTGCAGTGCCCAGCTGGTAGCGGGGGCAAAGGTCGGTGTGGCCCTGTTCGACTGGGACTACAACATTTTCATCCTTGTGGGTGCGGGTGTCTTGCTGGCCTATTGCTGGGCGGGTGGTATACGCGCCTCCATCTGGACCGATGCCGTACAGGCCGTGATGATCCTGCTATCTCTATTGGTGCTGGTCTATGTGGCCATGGATGAAATTGGCGGCTTTGTTTGCCTCTATGAAGCCTTAAAAACGATAGACCCGTCCCTTGTTGATCCGTACCAGTTCAAGTTCCTGCCTGTATTCGTCGGCTGGGTGTTTTTCGGTATAGGTGTGTTGGGGCAGCCGCAGCTTATGGTAAGGCACATGGTTGCGCGGGACGATGATTGCCTGCTGCATGCTCGACGCATCTACCTCGGTTGGCGGTGGACCGTTCTACTGCTCGCAACGCTGGTCGGTTTCATCGCGCGTGTGATGATCCCCGAAGGCGAGGGGGCATTTGATGCCGAATTATCGATCCCCGCACTTTGGGCGGATTTGTTATCCCCTGTTTTTGTCGGTTTTTTGGTCGCCGGATTGTTTTCCGCAACAATGTCGACGGCGGATTCTTTGTTGCTGGCTGCGTCGTCATCCATGACGCAGCATATTTTTCCGCAGCTTCGAAATTCATACATGCTCGCCCGTCTCGGAACGGTGATTGTGATTGTTTTGGTGGTCGCGATTGCCTTGTTCGCAAGCGATAACGTACTGTCACTGGTCGTTTTGGCGTGGGGGTGGATGGCGGCTGCGGTCGCGCCGCTGGTGGTCGTAAATCTGTGTGGCGGCAAGCCGGGGCAGCGTTTATCGGTATCCATGATGGCGGGTGGTTTCGGCATGACGCTATTTTGGCGCTATGGCTTGGAAATGAACGGCGTGCTGATGGATTTAGTGCCCGGAATGATTGCAGGTTTTGCTATCTTCGGCGTCTCATATTTGCTAGAAAAATACATTAAACCTGAATCGCAGAAAACGTGAGAAAACTGCCATAAAACCAAAGAGTACAGATGACTGATTCCACCGTATCCGAAGAAGAAAATTTCCCGACAATCTCTCTCGAAGAGGAGATGAAGCAAAGCTACCTCGATTACGCCATGAGCGTTATCGTGTCCCGTGCTTTGCCGGATGTCCGTGACGGCCTGAAGCCCGTTCACCGTCGCATTCTGTATGCTATGCGCGAAGGCGGATACGCTTCTGATAAACCTTACAAAAAGTCTGCCCGTATCGTCGGTGACGTGATGGGTAAATATCACCCGCATGGTGACTCCGCAATTTATGACGCCATGGTGCGTATGGCCCAGCCTTGGTCGCTGCGTTTACCGCTGGTCGATGGTCAGGGGAACTTCGGTTCCATGGACGGGGACGCGCCTGCGGCTATGCGTTACACGGAAGCCCGCCTGAACAAGGCGGCTGAAACGCTTCTTGAGGATA
Organism: Alphaproteobacteria bacterium; assembly: GCA_030432025.1. Taxonomy (GTDB): domain Bacteria; phylum Pseudomonadota; class Alphaproteobacteria; order Micavibrionales; family Micavibrionaceae; genus TMED27. Next base: position 44,503 of record JAUIIA010000001.1, on the reverse strand, counting down.
TCGATAAGGAAACCGTCGATTTCCGTCCGAACTATGATGAAAGCTTGAACGAGCCAACGGTTCTGCCGTCCCGTATTCCTAACCTGCTTGTAAATGGTGCCGGCGGTATTGCCGTGGGTATGGCGACCAACATTCCGCCGCATAATCTGGGGGAAGTGATCGACGCTTGTATGGCGATGGTTGAAAACCCTGCGCTGACGACTGAAGAGATTCTGGAGATTATCCCCGGGCCTGACTTCCCAACAGGGGCGCAGATCATGGGCAAAAACGGCATTCACAAAGCCTACCATACCGGTAATGGCTCCGTTGTTATGCGCGCAAAGACTTCCGTTGAGGAAATCGGTAAGCGTGAAGCCATCATCGTTCACGAAGTGCCGTATCAGGTTAACAAAGGCAAGTTGCTCGAGCGTTTGGGCGAAGTAGGCCGCGAAAAAGTCGTCGAAGACATCTCCGAAATTCGTGATGAATCTGACCGTGACGGTGTCCGTATAGTTATTGAATTGAAAATGAATGCGAATGCCGAAGTCGTTTTGAACCAGTTATTCAAGCACACGGCCCTGCAAACCAACTTTGCCTGCAACATGGTGGCACTGCATAACGGTAAACCACAGATGATGCTGATCAAGGACATGATCAAGGCGTTTGTGAAATTCCGTGAGGAAGTCATCACCCGCCGTACCGTCTATGAACTTGGTAAAGCCCGTGATCGCGCCCATGTTTTGGCCGGTCTTGCTGTTGCCGTCGCAAATATCGATGAAATCATCGCATTGATCCGTAATGCTCCTAACCCGACGGAGGCAAAAGAAAAACTCTTGGCCAAGCCATGGGCTGCAAAGGATATTGCACCACTCATTGAACTGATTGATGACCCTGAGCATCCGCTTAATGATGATGGCACATACCAGATGTCTGAAGTGCAAGCGAAAGCCATTCTGGACCTTCGACTGCACCGCCTGACAGGTTTGGAACGTGACAAGATCGCGGGCGAATTGCGTGAAATCACAGACAGAATCGCTGAATATCTCGCCATTCTAGCTGACCGCGCCAAATTGCTAGCGGTTCTGGTTGAGGAGCTTGAGGACGTAAAACAAAAATTCGGTACACCGCGCCGTACGGAGCTGTGTGACGCTGAATTCGAAATGGATATCGAAGACCTGATCCAACGCGAAGACATGGTCGTGACCATCACGGGTGGCGGCTACGTCAAACGTGTGCCGCTCGATACATACCGTGCGCAACGCCGCGGTGGTAAAGGCCGTTCGGGGATGAGCACAAAGGATGAGGATTTCGTGTCCGATCTGTTTGTGGCCTCGACCCACACGCCGATCCTGTTTTTCACCAGCCGCGGTATCGTTCACCGCATGAAGGTGTTCCAGTTGCCGCTGGGTAACCCGACATCAAAGGGTAAGGCCCTTGTGAACCTTCTACCGTTGGAAAAAGACGAGACTGTTTCGGTCTATATGCGTCTGCCGGAAGATGAAGAGCGGTGGAAGGAGTTGGACATCATGTTCGCCACTTCCCACGGCTCAGTTCGTCGCAATAAGCTCTCCGACTTCAAGAACATCCGTGCAAATGGCTTGATAGCAATGAAGCTGGGCGATGACGAAAAACTGGTTTCGGTCAAAATTTGTACCGAAGATGAAGACGTCATGCTGGCGACCAAGTTGGGTAAGGCGATCCGCTTCCCTGTTAATGATATTCGCGTATTCTCCGGCCGTACATCTACCGGTGTGCGCGGCGTGAAGATGAAGGATAAGGACGATGAGGTTATCTCAATGTCCATCCTCAAGCATGTCGATATTACGCCTGATGAACGTAACGCCTACCTTAAGGCGGCATCACAAGTTGTTGGTAGCGAGGATGAAGGTTTCGAATATGAGGAAACCGATCTGGAGCTTTCCGAGGACCGCTTCCGCGAGCTGCTGGACAAGGAACAGATCGTTCTGACCATATCCAACAAGGGTTACGGTAAGCGCACATCCGCTTACGAATACCGTGTATCCGGCCGTGGCGGGCAGGGCGTGGCCAACATGTCTCTGACCAAGAAAAACGGCGGTGAAGTGGTTGCAACCTTCCCGGTAACAGACAGCCACCAGATCATGCTGGTGACTGACCAGGGCAAGCTGATCCGTACACCTGTTGAAAACATCCGTGTAACAGGACGTAGCGCGCAGGGCGTAACCGTGTTCAAGGTCGCTGATGATGAGAATGTGGTGTCTGTCGCGTGGCTCATTCAGGAAGACGAAGAAGACGAATTGCCGGAAGGCGCCGAAGGTGAAGAGGCTGCTGCAACAGTTGAAGGTGAAGGCGAAGCGGAAGCTTCAGAAGCACCAGCCGAAGAGGCTGCACCTGAGGGTGATGCCGAAGAATAAGCCTTACTGATTACGGCTTTCAAGCATAGCAAGCTCCTGCGGGGCTTGCTCACCGCTCTGACCCACCTCATACATACCCGTTGTCCCTAACAGGTTTTCAGCAGGCGGCATGCGGTTGAATGCTGAAATGACCACACTTCCTGAGATCAGCAATGTGAGTGCCGACAAAGTGATGAGGGAGGTAATTGGTCTAAGTTTCATGATCCTGCTTTCTTTTTGTTCGTTTTTTCTGTAATTCAGTTAGACCAACGTAAAAATCATCGAAAAGTTCATGACTACAAAAAACGGAAAATTTTTAACAGGCGTATATCCCGGCACATTCGACCCCGTAACGAAGGGGCATTTACACCTTATTCGCCGTGCAAGCTGCATGGTTGACCGTCTGGTCATCGGTGTCGCCGTAAAAAGCCGCAAAGGGCCGCTTTTTACTTTTGAAGAGCGTGTGGAAATGGTGAAAACCGATATTGGTAATTTGAACGAGAAGGGCTGTGAAATCGTCATAAAGGGGTTCGATACGCTTCTGGTCGACTTTGCTCGCGAAGAGAACGCTTCTTGTATTTTCAGGGGGTTGCGCGCCGTTTCTGACTTTGAATATGAATTTCAGCTCACCGGTATGAACGCCAAGCTGGACCCGAATCTGGAAACAGTGTTTTTGATGGCATCTGATAAATGGCAGTTTGTCTCTGCCAGCTTTGTTAAGGAAATCAGTTCCTTAGGCGGCAACGTTGACGAATTTGTCACCCCGAATGTGGCTGAAAAACTGAGTTCAAAATTTTCAGACTAAAACTCGTTGAATTAAGCATCAGAAAAGCTTGACCTTTGCCGCTGAAATCCATATGTTGCTGCAAAATCTTGGTATTCCCAAGTCATTTCATGATGATCGCGTAGCTCAGCTGGTAGAGCAACTGACTTTTAATCAGTAGGTCCAGGGTTCGAATCCCTGCGCGATCACCATTTTTCCCTCAAATTACGCCGCTTGCCGTACAGTCTTGGAAAAATCTTCGCATGCGGAAACCTCTTCAACCATTGTTTTAGTGTTCCATAGCGCTCTTTTCTTATCATCAAAGCTTTGCGCGACTTCTTCTGTCGGTAGTGCTTTTTCAGCTTTGGGCAGAAGCTTACGCTCTTCCTTATCAAAGTGATTGATAACGTGATGTTTCAGCTTCACAAAATTATCATGCCATTCATCGGAATTAGGCTCGCTCTTTTTAATGGCCTTCAGTAAGGACCTGATCGTCTCGTTCTCAGTCTCTAGCTTATCAACGAGTTTGCCGTCACGCTGACGCGCCTCAAGTGCATCATACAGCGTGGCTTCTTCAGCTTTCTGAACGATCAATAGCTCATTGCGCAGCACGTTAAATAGCGGCTTGCGGAGCGCTGAATCAGAGCGGCCCAGCGCCTCTATGTCGAAGATGTATTTTTTGATCTTTTCGTGATCGTATTGAATGTTGTTTTTGATATCCATAATTGACCTCACCCAACCATACGTTTGGTGTATGGCAAAGTTCCGGAATTAATTGCTTTTCAAGGGGTTAATCGTTATGTGTGTTCGCCCACCATGATTGCAGCTGTTTCTTTTGCTGCCTCAGGGTCTGATAGTATTTTGCCAAGGTCCGGTCATTTTCCAAATGTTGCATGACGTCTTTGGCATCTTTCCATGATAGTTCGTTGTCTAGCAGCGCCTCTACATCATATCGGGTGATTATTTTGTGTTGCATTGCAAACTCCGCAAGCTCCTTTGTTCCGTTCTGTCTCTCGCTAACTCTAGGGAATCATACATTTAAAAATGCTTGAAGTTCCGTATTCATAAAAGAAAAAAATTTGGAACCGGCAAGGCACTTCATACGTATGTTTGGGCAGAAGTAATTCAACTGAACTGAAAGGAGATTATCATGCTCGGTTGGGCCCTCACATTTCTAGTCATCGCCCTTATTGCGGCTGTACTAGGCTTCGGTGGAGTTGCCGCTGTTTCAGTAGAAATCGCGCAAATCGTGTTCATCGTGTTCTTAGCACTGTTTCTTATATCTGCACTGGTTGGTGCTTTAAGAGGACGCGCACCACCTGCATAACTAAGAGAAATCTAATAAAAGGCGCTTTCTGTAAGGGAAGCGCCTTTTTTCGTGGCTATCTTAAGCGTTTTGCCGTATTACTGGGGTTTCCCTTGAAAGGTACTTTTTTGGATAAGGTATTCATACGTAACTACGCAATTTTTGTCGTGTTCCTGTTTGTGAGCGTCGGCGCGCTAGTCTATTACCTTGTTCAGGGCGAAAAAGAGCTCGATAAAACAGAAGAATGGGTCTCCCGCACACACAAAGTGATTATCGAGGCACAACAATTCTCAAGCGTTGTGCGCGCGATGCTGGCCTCACAAAGAGGATACCTCCTGACATCTGACGATCAGTTTTTCAGCGAATATCAGGAAATGAAGGAAAAGGGTTCTGATCACATTTCCTCTTTGGCGGAAATGACGGAAGGCAACCCGTCTCAGGAGAGCCGATTAAGCGAAATCAGAACATATTTCACTGAATTTTCTCTGGCTCTGGACGAGAGGGCACAGCTCACAGGAGAGCTGGAAGAGGAAAATCCGCTAAAGGATGTAAGCCTCATCAATGGTCTTCGTGAAGATATCTTGCGGATTAATAAAGCTCTTCTGGAGGAAGAGTACTCCTTACTACAGGAACGTATCCTTATTCTGGACAAGAAGAAGAAGGGCTATTTCAGAACCTTGCTCGTCGGCTTGTGTGCCGGTATGGCGGTGTTGTTGCTGTTCAACGCATTTTTGCTCCATTCACAACGTAAGCGCAGTAAGGTCGAGCAGAGCTTGAAAGCTTCAGAAGACCGCTTTGTTCTTGCCGTTGACGGTACGCAAGACGGTATCTGGGACTGGGATGTAGAGGAAAACAAAGTTTTCTACTCTCGCCGGTTTTTCCAGCAACTGGGCATTGAAAGCAGCGGGAAAAAGGACACGTTGGATTTCTCTGTGGACCGGCTGCATCCTGATGACCGCGACCGTGTCTGGGAATATACGCAGGAATATGTGAACGGCAATCTTTCAGAATTCGAGATCGAGTTTCGCATGAAGCACGAATCCGGGCGTTGGATATGGATCCAGTCCCGTGCCAAAGGTTTGTTCCAAAAGGACGGCACGGCTTACCGTGTCGTTGGTGCGCACAGCGATATCACGCACATGAAACAAACACAGGAAAAACTGAAGGCAGACAAAGAAGAGGCTATGTCGGCTAACCGCGCAAAAAGCGAATTCCTCGCGCACATGAGCCACGAAATCAGAACACCTGTAACAGCCATCAGCGGCATCGCTGAAATTTTGGAGAAGCAAGCCAAAGAGCTAAATGAAAAACAGCAACAACTCGTGAAGACATTAGGGTCCAGTACGATGTCCCTGAAAGAGTTGATCAATGACATCCTTGATTTTTCCAAGATCGAAAGCGGTGAGATCGAACTGGTTGAAGAAGAGTACGAGCTGCATAAAATCTTCGAACAAACCATAAGCATGATGTCCATCAAGGCTAACGAGAAAGGCATCAGCTTCGTCTTTGACTACGATATTGATAAGAATGACATCATGGTCGGTGACAGCGCCCGTGTACGTCAGGTGCTCGTGAATCTTATCGGTAATGCGATCAAGTTTACCGATGAGGGCGGAGTAAAAGTGCGGGCTTACTACGAGGAGCGTGACGATCAGGACTTCCTAAGAATTGATGTCGCGGATACAGGGATAGGCATTCTGCCCGAGGACTTCGACCTTATCTTTGAACGTTTTAAACAGGCGGATTCCAGTGTCTCGCGTAAATATGGCGGCACAGGGTTGGGCTTGCCGATCTCCAAGAAGCTTGCGCAGCTTATGAAGGGCGATATCTTTTTAAGCAGTGAGCATGGCAAGGGTTCGACATTTTCGTTCTTCATTCCAGCCAATGTTTCCCAAAAACAGGCTGACAATAAACAAAGCAGACATACCCTCAAAAAGCTCAATGAAAGCTTGAAGGCCGAAGCGGAAGGAACCTCAAAGGTACTGGTCGTTGAGGATTACGAGGGCAATATCGTGGTCCTTGGTTACATTTTGGAAGAGCTTGGTTTTGAGTATGATGTTGGCCGTACAGGCGCCGAAGGTTTGGCTTTGTGGGAAAAGAACCATTACGACATCGTTCTTATGGACGTACAGATGCCGGAGATGGACGGCTTCACCGCGACAAACGAAATTCGAAAGATCGAGATCAAAAACAAACTCGACCGTACACCGATTATCGGTATGACGGCGCATGCGCTCGTCGGGGATAAGAGTAAATGCATAGACGCCGGCATGGATGCTTACCTGCCCAAGCCGATCGTTGAAAAAGATCTTAAAAAAGAGATCCTGAAGTTTCTCAGAGAAAAGAAAAAAGCAGCTTAACTAAAAGCTGCTTTTTGTGAGTTTAGGCTGCGACACATGCTTGATGTGTGCGCGGCACGGTGGGGACGTAGGGAATCGTTTCCTTGGTTTCCTCCAGACGGGCCTGCAAGTTTTCACGCGCTCTTGATAGGCGGGAACGAACAGTACCGACCGGAATATCCAGCTTGTCGGAAACCTCGGCATATTGCATGCCCTTAACGCAAACCATTACCAGGACTTCACGGTGGTCATCTGACAATTCATCCATTGCATTGTCGACATCCTGAAATTCCATTTTGATATCCTGTGAAGCGTCCAATTTCTGCTTCTCGATATATGGCTCGGGGTCATATTGTGTTTCAAATTTAGTCTTACGGCGGTAAGCAGACACAAACAGGTTGTACATAATTTTGGATAACCAGCTGTATAGGTTGCTACCTGTTTTAAATAATTCTTTTTTCTCGATTGCTCTTAGAAGCGTTGATTGCAAAAGATCTTGCGCATCAGCCTCATTTCTAGTGAGTTTGTATGCAAATTTTTCCAATCTTTCGTTGTGTTGTAACAATTCAGTGTTGCTGAACATTAATAGCTCCTTTTTCGTTTCTACATCTTCAATGGTAGAGAGCGTTCGTAAGTTGCCGTTGTCAGCTATGTATCAGTGGTGAAAAAAAATGTAACAATACTGTAACAAAGATATTGATAATCGCATGAAAATCGCTCTAGATAAGGGTATCCGCGCTTAATAAGGGTTCTTTATGAAAAAAGGCACTGTTCTAACTATTGATGATGACGACAACCTGCAGACCGTCATCGAGCACTATCTTGAGGGAGAAGGCTATAAAGTGCTTAAAGCCGTTGATGTGCAAACAGCGCTGGAAAAGTTAGAAGCCGTTACTTATGACACAATCCTTCTGGATCTGAACTTACCGGACGGGGAGGGGTTAACTCTGATTCCCCAAATGAAAGCAAAATCCGATGCCGCTATTATAGTTGTGTCCGGCAAGAGTGATACGACGGAAAAGATTGTCTGCCTGGAAATGGGCGCCGACGACTATATGACCAAGCCGTTTGAAATGCGCGAACTTGCTGCCCGCATAAAGGCTGTTGCGCGCCGCCGTGACGATGGCGGTAAGGACAATGCCGAAGAGAAACCGCAATCCGATACTTTAAATCTGGACCGCTGGGTTTTGGACCGTGCGCAGTATCAGCTGTTCGATAAGGATGGTGGATCGATCAACCTGACTACGGGGGAGTTCAAATTGCTTGAGGCTCTTGTCATGGCCCCTAATAGGGCATTGTCCAGAGAACAGCTGTTCGATCTGACCCGGGACGGGGAATACGATGTTTATGATCGCGCTATAGATATACAGGTGGGACGCATACGTAAGAAGATTGGCGACGAGGGCGGAGAAGTCATTAAGACGATCCGTGGCGTCGGGTATATGTATGTCGGTACAGCAGAGGCAGCCTAAGCCGCTTAAAAATCATAAGAATTAAAGGAACATTTTCATTAGCCACACGTTGTTAAGTCAAACGAAAGGAAATGAAAATGCCAAAAGCAAAATCTACATACCCCGAAATTGAAGACATCAGAGAAGATCTGGATTCACTCAAAACGAATGTTGTTGAGTTAACCAAGCATCTTAAAAAAGACGGCAGCGAGCATTCCGCTGAAATCAAGGATATGGCTGCTGACCGTTATGCCGCTCTTAAGGCGTCCGGCGAAAAACAGCTTAAGGTCGTTGAGAAGCGCGTGAAGCAAAAGCCTGTTGAATCAATTGGTATCGCCTTCGCAGCCGGTCTGGCTCTTAGCATGCTGATAGGGCGCAGATAATGACACCTTATATTAAAATGGCTGAACATTTACTGATTGACCGTGTCGTCAGTAAGAAGTTCCCCATCACAGGAAAGAGCAAGGCCAGTTTTGGTCTGCTCGCTCTTTCCGGGTTCTTCTTTGTGGTCGGTGCCGGATTCTTTATCCATGCTGCGCACATCTGGTTTGGTAATACATACCCGCCTGAAATCGCTGCGGCATACACCGGGCTATTGTGTATGGGGCTGTGTGCGATCGCTGCTGGCGCCATGCTTGTTATAATCAAGCAAAGCCGTCGCAAGGTAGAGCAAAGCACAAAAGAAGCCATTCATCAGGTGCAGGGCCTGATAAATGCAGCCAATGATGAGTTCGGTGAACCGATTCAGGAAAACCCGAAAACCGCTGTAGCTCTGGCGACTGCGCTGGGCATGGCAGTAGGTAATAAATTATTTTAGGAACTTTGATTCGTCCTAAGCGTCTGTATACGCAGAAGAAAGGAGTTATTATGTTGAATCACAAAGCAATACTGACAGCAATGATGATCTTGGGTCTCGGCGTTAGCATGAGTGCGTGTAACACGATTGATGGTGCTGGCCAAGATATTGAACAAGCCGGAGAGAGCGTTCAGGACGCCGCCAACTAAAGGAGAGCGAAATGAATAATACGAGCCTTCTAGCAGTCATAGCCGTACTTCTAATGGGAATTTTTACAATCTTTCTTCTGCAATATAACGAAGAAACCCCGGAAGAAAGAATCAGCAATAGCATGAGTAATGTCATGGATAGCGTTGCTCACGAAATTCAGGAAGATTCCGGCAGAGGATAAACACTGCTGCAAATGAAATAAAAACAAACCCGCTTCATTTTTGAGCGGGTTTGTTTTTGTCTGTGCTCAGTGGGAACTTCGCCATTAGATAACGCGTAAGCTTATACGTAATAACAAAGGAGAGAATTGACTATGTCTTTAACCGATATTGAAGCAGCAGAACACAATTGGCAGATACAAAAGATCTGTACGGATGTGGAGGACTACGAATTGGTTGTCGAGAAACAAAAGACCGATTGGGAGTGCTCACAAAAACGGGAAAGCTGGAAGTGGATGGTGTCCTATCACGGCTCTGTAGTCTCCAGCGGCTCTGTAAACTGCTCCAATCTGGCAATGGAACAAGCTATAGCAAACCTGCCCGTGGAGAATTAAGGGAAGTCAGAAACCTGCTGGTAATAGCAACGAAAAAGGCCGCTTGAATGAAGCGGCCTTTTTGCGTTGTCTATGAAGGGAAGCTTAGTTGTAACGCTCTTGCTCGGCGGTGGCCGGTTTTGTCATTACGGTGTAAGCCTCGACCCATTCATCCAGCTCGATGGTGTTGTTGTCATTGTCATCAAGCTCCTGAAAGCCGGTATCGATGAATTCGGCGGCTGATAAACCGTCTTTGTCTTCATCAAAACGGATCAAACCCGATTCCTTATAAAAGGTCTCGTATGTGTAGGTCGATAGGTCGGTATATCCGTCATCATTATAATCGACGAACTTGAACGTCTCTTTTTCCATCGGGGTAATGGTAAACATACTTCTTGTATCCCATTCCTGATTATCGATGACTTCGTTACCGTCGAGATCAAAAACGTAAAACAGTTTTTCTCCGACTTCGGATTTGGCATACATGCCGTCCTCGTTAATGTCGAACGCAGAAAAGTTGATCTTACGCTCGTCAGCAACATCGGATGTTTCGACATATGTTTTTGTATGTACCGTTTCCGCCATCGCGGGGTGGGCACTCAACGCGGCCGTTAAGGCAAACGCACTAATAGTTAAGTATTTGGTTTTCATAATAGACTCCTTTTTAATACTGTTGCTTAGCCAACACTTAATAAAGGCGATAGTTCCAAAACCCGCCGGAACAGGGCGTTAGCGGCGGGCGCTGTTTTTTGTGCTGCTCTAAGGTGTTGAAAGTTTGTGCATTTTTGCGCTGTTACAAAACTGAAACAGAGTTTTGCAAAACGGAAACATTCGGGACGTCTTGAGGTTACAGAATCGCTCCTAAACTGGAATCGTAAACTTTGTTAAAGGAGCAAAACTATGAACACAGTACCACAACATATCAGAGGTGTTTCCCACCCTTTAGTCGCCGACATGTACCTTAAGAAAGGAAATGACGGTCGCAATACTTCTGAAGACGTGCTGGTTATTCAGACGATTTCAAAGCAGGACGGTATGGAAGAAGCGGAGTTTAATAGCTTCGACACATATCTCATCGACTTGCTGACGGATCTGGAAGATCTCAAAGCTCAAGCAGAACAACAGATCGGTGCTTTTGACCGGGTTGATATCCGCGCGCACTAAAAGCAATCGGAACTAAACCTATACCTAACCGTATGTAAAAGCAGACAAACCAACGAAAGGACAGAAAAATGAATAAGGATATTTTTGAAGGAAACTGGAAGCAATTCAAAGGTGAAGTCCAGAATACCTGGGGCAAACTGACAGATGATCATTTGGACCAGATCGAAGGTAACCGCACCAAATTGCTTGGCGCTATTCAAGAGCAATACGGCATCACGAAAGATGAAGCCGAAGAGCAGCTCAAGGAATTTGAGAAAAAAGCGGCGTAAGCCAGTCTTTTGAAGGAGTGGATATAATGAAACCGCTACGTCATATAAAATTAGCTATGGGTATCGGCGCGGTATGCGCCGCTACTCTGGCAATGCCCGCTGCGGCTGACCAAGGCATTCAGATTGATGATACGTCATCAACCAAGACACTTTCCGCTGTCGGTAAAAGTGACAGTGAAACGACTGTCTACACTGATACGCAAGGTCTAACGCCGAAGCCCACCTATAAGGATATTCAGGACAACCCGAATTTTATCCTGAGCGAGCGAGCATTCCCTAAGCAACAGCCTAAGGAAGTTGAGCAACCACAGCTGAGTGAAGCTGAGCAAAAGTTCATTTTCTTTGATAAGAGTGAAAACGGTCTTCTCAGTAAGGACGAGTTTTTCCTCTACGAGCTTTCCGCTGACGCACAACAGGTGTTTGACGACATCGATAAAAACGCTGACAGCGCTATTAGTTTCAGCGAATTCGAGCCGTACTTCCGTACGAAGTAACCGAGACGCGCTCGGCAAATCACACGAATAAGGAGTCTAACCATGTATTCGAAAAAAATAATGATTTTACCGGGCGCGCTCTTCCTGCTTGGCTTTATGCCTTATGCGGGAACCGTCGAGGAAGACGCTAATCTGCCGTTTTCCGAGCCTATCGTCGAGCTGCAGGATATTGAAAAGCTCGCCGATGAGGAATTCTACCGCAACAACAATTTTGAAGTTCTTCCCGATACGGACCCCAGAAGTGAAGTTCCGGAGTCGATTATCGAAGAATTGAACCAACCCAACATTAATCAGGAGTTATAAAAATGGCACAGACACAAGTCCAAAACGATCAAGGCGATCTTATTCGCATTCTATTATCCGTATTGCTGCCACCAATCGGTGTAGCGATGGAAGTCGGTATTACGAAACATTTCTGGATCAACGTCGTGTTGACTATTCTCGGTTATGTTCCGGGTATCGTCCATGCGGTTTACATTATCGCCAAGAAATAACAGGTGACTCATGAAAGCTTCAGCCGCACTCGCACTCCTCATTAGTTTCGTCGGAATAGTCGTGCTAACGCATCTGCTATACACGACCGCTTTCGATAACGAGATTTTGGAGGAGCCCAAGCCCGCGCTTGAATATAACAGCGCGGAAGTTACAGAGCAGCCAGAAGCGGTTCTGAACGAGAAAACAGGCGTGCTGGGCTACACCGTATATGGCGAAGCGGATGCGATCATCGGAACACTCTATGATGTGTATGTCGATCCTCAAGATGGAGAGATCAAATGGATATCCGTCAGTGTAAGGGATACGGCTCCGCCAGAAGGCACCGAAGCAGAATTGATATTGGTATCCGCTAGCGAGATACGGGAGTTTTCTCAAGAAGGCCCCATCGCAATAAATGCGGCAGCTGATGATTTCTTCGAACGTCCTTACCAAGAAAAGCATGAAGAAAAACTCGACAACATGCTGAGCGTGCGCACACTTCCCGATAGTCCGGTCAAACAGCTTAACGGCCGCACACTCGGCAGTGTCGAACGTGTAACTTTTGTTGATGGCGTACTGGCCGAAGTATATTTTGAGGCAACACACGGGTCTTTTGATCCGGATGCAGATACATTTGCCGCGCCATTCGCCGCGCTGAATTTTGATGTTACATATGACCAAATCACCAAAACGACCGAAGTCATCTTGACCGAGCGTCAAGCCGGTGCATTACAAGCTTATCTCAATAATTAAATAGACGATGATTTTCTAAAACTATGGGCGCTGGTTTCAACGAAGCCTTGCGCCTCGTAGTTCAACATCTGCACATGTAGGTTCTCTTCATCAATTTCAATGATGTTAAACCCGTTTTCATGTCCGCGTTTTCTGGATGACAGCGCCGTGGACGCACTAATGAACGCTGTCTTGTGCTGTTCATCGCCAATCATATCGAACGCGGCGTGATGTACATGCCCGGTCAGGACAAGGTCCACTTTTAAATCATGCAGGCACTGCAATGTTCTCTTCCTGCCAAAGACTGTGACATCAATCGGCATATCGGCAATTTTATGGATCGGGTGGTGCATCGTACAGATCCGCCATTTTTCCGCGGGCGTATCGGCAAAGAACTCTGCGAGCGCTTTTCGCTGGGCGTATGAAACTGCGCCATTGGCCCAATTCCAGTGCGGCAGAGCGCGTCTGGCGGAATTGATGCCTATCAAGTCGACCAGCCCGTTTTGGTAGCTGGGCGTTAGCTCCTCGCTAATGTGCGCTTTATATTTCTTATAGGGGCGCGTGAAGCGCTCATACAGATTATGGACCGGAAGGTCATGGTTGCCCGGAATACACATGCTGGGTAGCTGTAAATCATCAATAAACCGTCTCGCGGCTTCAAATTCTTTAGATGTTGCAACTTGCGTAAAGTCACCGGAAATGATGACGAAATCCGCAGACGCATCGTGTATCCGCGCCAAAGTCCGGGAGACAAGGTCGTCGTGTTCGGTGCCAAAGTGTAGATCTGATAAGTGTATGATTTTCATGTCAAAATATAAATGGAATGGTTGCAATGCTTGCTGTCATCATACCCAAACCGATGAGTGTGAGTAGTCCGTCATGGATGCTAAGCGCTAATCCGAAAAATAATACTGCAGATGCGGGAAGTGCGGCAGCAAACGGCACAAAGCCGAAAATAATAAGCATCACGGCCAGGGCCAAGCATAAGAAAGAAATCAGGCGCTTGGCAATGTCACCAGTTAAGATTTTTAGGCGTGGGTGAAAAAAGCCGTCAATCCATTCAGTGTAGGGTTTGCTTTTCTTAATCGCAGCTTTGTAAGTTTTGCGCTTAAACGAAATCGATTTGAGGCGTTGCGGCAACCATGGATGTTTTTTCCCAATGCAGGCTTGCGCCGCCACCAGAATGATAATCGTTCCGCATACAAAAGGCATGCCCGGTATGGCACCGGTAGGCAGGACCGCAATTAACGCAGGCGCCATCATAAGCGGACCAAAGCCTCTGTATTTCAAAGCTTCGACAATCTCTACCAGATCAATCGACTCGCCTTTGGTTTTTTCGTCTATATCGGTGAGTATTTCAGTCAAATTAGCACTCATCGGTCACCTCCGGGGACTAAAACCTGTATGGCATCGTGCTCGACCTTAAATTTTAAGGGGGTAGTCAGTGTTTTGTTTTCGCCATCCAGAGATACAAGCTCTTCCTCCTGTTCGGATGTGATGCTGACATTACGGCTTCTCCACTCCTTCACAACGCTGTCTTTACGCCATCCGCCTTTTCCTAACTTGAAGAAGAACCTCATTTTCTCCCAAAAATTACGTGGTTGGCTGGAATAAACACCGAGAACGTTGTCATTCATCGATAACCTCTTGAATGATTTTTCCTGCGCATATCCCGTGTCTTTCAGGCAGTTGTTGGAGATAACCAGCATGGGGCTTTTAATCGTAATCTGTCGGTCGTCAAGCTTGATCGCATAGTTGCGGTGATAGCTTTCATCCAGCTGGTCCAGTACAAAAAACGCGAGCAGGGGCGCCATAACAGCTTCGCTGTCTTTACGGTGTTCTTCACGTATTTTGGCCGTTTCGGGGATTGTGCCGAGAGATGCATTGCACAAAAACAACTCGTCATTAACAAAACCCGCATCAATTTGTCGGGTAGTCGCCGACATTGCATATGCTTTGAGCGCATCTTCTAGCGTTTCCGGCACATCCAAATCCTTGGCTAAAAGGTTCATCGTGCCCAGTGGCAGTACGCCAAAAGGCTTTTCAGCCTTCATACATGTCAAAGCCGCGGACATGATTGTACCGTCACCGCCACCTATCAAAAGATGTGGGTCCGCATGTGTAAAATCCGCTAGCCGATCAAAAAAGGCATCGGCTTCCAAAAAGCAAAAATTTTCAACATTTAAGCCTGCTTTTTCAATCCATGCCTCGATTTTTGCCTGTCCGAGGGCTGAAGCCGTCCCCGACTGCGAATTTATCAAAATGTTGAATGAGTTAGTCATCATCTAGTCATACGCGCCTAAGGGATAAAAAGTTCATAGAATTTGACATATTTTGGTGTGCGTATTCATGTTTTTTTAAAGGGGATCAGGTAATTATAGGACTTTAATGCGTGTAGCGGATACGATAACCTTATTTTTAGTCGGGCTTTTATAAAGAATGTTCAAACAACAGAACCAAGACCAGCTATACAAAGAGATTACCGAGCTTGCGCCGGAGCATGTTGTTAAGCACGAGTTGGTTTCCGTTGTTGTGAAAAGTTTTAAAGACGGGGCGATAGCAGTCCCTATCTATTGCATCTTCATCTCCGCCGTTATCCAGCTATGGACGCCTTTAGAGCATATCGCGATCTGGTTGGGCGCGATTATCGGCTTGTCGATTATACAGCGCATGTTCTGCAAACAATTTTTTGCGATGGAAAATCCGACCAAAGACGAGCTCAATAAAAGCATAGTTAAAATCTGCACTCTGCGTTTCATTTATTCTCTGATTTTTACCACGCTGGTTATATGGGGCTGGGACTATGTGAATCAGGACCTTGTCAGCTTCATGTTTATTGTCAGCATTGTATTGGTATCGGTCGCACAGAACGTTTTCACCAGTAGCGCTTATCCGCCCTTGATGTATCTTGAGGTCTTTCCACGCATACTCGTCACTGCCTTGATGGTGCTCTATGTGGGCCTTCATTTCGAACAGATAGCCATGTACGCATTAGCGTTTTCAGCTATCTTGCAAATAATATTCACCAAGAAATTATCTTCTGAAATGCGCATGAATGCGCTGAATTTGATTAAGCAAAAATACGTGGCCAGCGTTGCCCGTGATCAGGCGGAGAAAGCCAGTGCGGCGAAATCAAAGTTCCTCGCCACGATGAGCCACGAAGTCCGTACCCCGATGAACGGTATTCTGGGGATGGCTAACCTTTTAAGCTCTACCCAACTGACGGCTAAGCAAACTAACTATCTCGAGACAATCAGATACTCTTTCGAAACCTTGCTGGCGATGTTGAACGAGATCCTGGACTTTTCAAAGGCTGAGGCCGGCCGCATCGAACTGGAAATCGTGGATTTTGACCTGACAAAAGTCATCAATAGTTGTGCCGACCTTATGCGCTCGCGGGCGAAAGAAAAAGGCATCGATATCCATGTGAAGATCGATCCTGAAGTTCCGCCTTTCGTGAACACTGACCCTACCCGTCTGCGGCAGGTTTTGTTGAATTTCGTAAGCAACGCCGTGAAATTTACCGAGGACGGAGAGGTCACCATCTTTGTCGAGAATTTAGGTAATCTCCATCCCGCGGAAGAGCTTAAATTCTCTGTAATTGACAGTGGAATAGGCATCCCGCGCGAAAAGCAGCATAACCTGTTCGAGGAGTTTTCGCAGGCAGATTCGTCCATCACCAGAAAATATGGCGGAACCGGGCTAGGCCTCTCGATATGTAAGCAGATTGCTTACGCCCTCGGCGGTTCTGTCGGGGTAGAAAGTGAGGAAGGTAAAGGCTCTACGTTCTGGTTTGTTGTGCCGGTAGAGACGGCAAAGATGGTGTCTCCCATCAATGTGCGGGAAAGCATGCCGGACCTGGACCCTCTCTCGATTTTGCTGGTTGATGATAACGAGATCAATATTCAGGTCGGGCAGGATCTGCTGGAAAAATACGGACATACCGTTACGACCGCTGATAACGGCAGAAAAGCGTATAACGCTGTTAAAAAGTTAGCAAAAACGCCGTTCGATATCATCCTTATGGACATTGAGATGCCCAAAATGAACGGCATTGAGGCGACGGAAAAGATCCGGTCGTTAGCCCCGCCTCTGGGCAGTATTCCTATTCTGGCGGTCTCAGCCCACTCATTTGAAGGGGAGCGCAGCAAATGTTTCGAGGCCGGTATGCAAGGATACGTGCCCAAACCGTTTGATCCGGCCACTTTGCTGAATGAAATCGCTAATAACCTGCCGCATAAGCTGTACGAAGAGCCGGCCGATGATTTCGACTCCTTTGCTGAAGTGATGGAGAGTGATGATGATCAAGGCGAGTTGGAGGTCACATCATTGGATCTTGTCAATTTACAGGAACTGGAATCCTCATTCGACCGCGCATATGTGATATCATTCTTAGAGAAGTTCTTGCCGAACATGCGCGATTTCGTGGTTGAAATCGAGGGGATGGCTAACGACATTGATAAGAACATTGAAGATATAAGCCACAAGGCTCACGAGTTGAAAAGCATGTCGAGAGTTTGTGGTTTGGCATACATCTCCCAATTAGCGCAGAAGCTGGAATACGCAGCCAGGGAGAATGACGCAGGCGAAATTCAGGAGCTGGTCGTGGGGATCGGCGATAAGTTCGACGAGAATTTGGACGAATTACTGAAGGTCTATCCGGCCAGCTACGCTGCGTAAAGCGAGAAGGGGTAATTATGGACGCTGATAACAGCACCGAAAACGACTTTGATCATGACCTATCTGAAAAGCGGGCATTGGTCGTCGATGACAATATGATGATGACGACGATGTCTAAAGATATGCTCGAAAAAATCGGTTTTGGCGTGGTTGATGTTGCCCGTTCGGGAAGTGAAGGACTGGCCAGAGTTCAGGAAGCCAAGGAAGAGGGCGGCGTTTATGATGTCGTGTTCCTCGATTGGCACATGCCCGACATGTCGGGGTTTGAGGTTTTACGCCAATGCCGCGAAGACACTGGGTTGCATAAGATGGCGATCGTGATGGTCACTGCGGAAAATCAGAAGCGCAGCATTTCCGAAGCTATGAAAACCGGTGCAACGGCCTACACGGTGAAGCCCGCGTCCAGAGCGGATTTGGAAATTGCGATCGATACAGTGATAAAATGGCAAGAAGGCCTTACTGCTTAATACTGCTTACATAAGGGGGATGCTTTGCGTCTTGATACTCTAAAAAGTCACGAAGACAAGATTACACAAATCGTATCGGAAACATTGCGTGACACGTTCAAAACCTATTTTGATATTGATATCGGCAAGTTCCAAAATCAGGATCAGACCGGAAACCTAGCCGATGGCGTCGTGTGCAAGACCGTATTTAAGAACGGAACAGCTTCCGGCGCGGTGTTTGTTTCGTTCGAAAGACCGTTCCTGCAAATTGTGTCGGGCATGATCTATCCGCCCGAAGCCGCCAATACTCAGGAAAGCTTTCATTCCTGCGCATCTGAGATTGCAAATATCGTATCCAACCGCGTTAAAACCTATCTGAATGACCAAGGCTATTCCCTGAAAATGGGCATACCGTCTATCGAAGAGACCGCCGAAGAAGATGATGACGACATCAACATCTCGTTTTCAGTGAAGGAGAAAAAGCTGTTTGTCGATATTATATTCAAGGAGCATGCTCCTAAAACAGCTGCTTAATGGCCAATATCTAAAATTAAGAATCCTCCAATTCCTGCATTGCTTTCAAGCCAAAGCCACGGCATGATGCGGCGATGACCGACAAAAACAGCAACATACAGAATGAAAAAATCAGCAAGGATGTCCCTGATCCGGATTCATACCGCTTGCCGCAACGCAGCTTTATGTCGCGTTTGCGCGGCTATTTGCTGACCGGTATTGTTGTTACGGCCCCGATATCGATTACGATCTACCTGACATACCAATTCCTTAGCTTTATGGACAAAAATGTCGGTAAGCTTTTTCCGGACGATTGGCAGTACCAGTATTTTGACGGTTTCTACCACGGAACGGCCATCCCGGGGCTCGGGCTTTTGGTCGCCGTTACTTTCTTCATCTTTGTCGGGTGGTTTGCGACCAACTTCCTTGGCCGCCTGATTATCAAATTCTACGAGTATATCCTCGATCGTATGCCCGTGATCCGTACGGTTTATGGTGCCACAAAGCAGATATTCGAAACCATTATGGCCAGTCAATCACAGGCCTTTCGCGAGGCTGTAATGCTTGAATATCCGCGTAAGGGCGTTTGGTCCATTGGTTTTGTGACGGGTGTAACCGAAGGCGAAGTTCAACGAATTACAGCAGAGGAAACGGTGAATGTGTTTGTGCCGACTACGCCAAACCCCACATCGGGCTACCTCTTGTTTGTGCCAAAGAAAGAACTAACCTATTTGGATATGACGGTCGAAGAGGCCGTGAAGCTCGTGGTTTCAGCCGGTATCATTACACCGCCCGACCGTGCGCAACTCAACGACGACAGAGACAATACGGTCAAGAAGGGAAAATCGTAAATGGGCATAATGGATGATTTAAGTTCCATTCGGGAACGCGATCCGGCTGCTCCGACGGCTCTGGAGGTGTTCTTCGGCTATAACGGCTTTCACGCGCTTTTGTTTCACCGCATGAATAATGCGATCTGGAAACTGGGTTTACGCGGTCTAGCGCGGTTTTTCTCGAATTTTGCCCGCATCCTGACGGGGATTGAAATCCACCCGGAAGCACAAATCGGTGAGCGTTTGTTCATCGATCACGGAACGGGCGTTGTAATCGGGCAGACTGCTGTGATCGGTAATGATGTAACTATTTACCATGGCGTGACGTTGGGCGGCGTTGGCCGCAACGGTGAACGCGGTCAAAAACGCCATCCTACAATTGAGGACGGCGCCATGATCGGCGCAGGCGCACAGGTTCTGGGTGACATTACCGTTCATAAACGTGCGAAGGTCGGTGCGAATTCAGTCGTTACTCAGGATATCCCCGAAGGAAAAACCGCGCTGGGTATTCCGGCCCGCGTTATCGGCGGTGATGATAAATCACGAAGCTACGGTATGCCGAGCCGTGAGGAGATGGAGGAAGTCACCTTCACAATCGATTGCATCGTCCGCCAGATGGGCGAAATCCGCAAAGAGCTCCAGCTTCCCAGCGAAGACTGCGAAGAAGAAATCCGTAAAAAAGCGAAGAAAAAGGCTTAGCCTGCGAAGGCTGCCAAAGGCGAGATCACCGCAAATGCAAGTGTGATCAGCCATTCAATGGCGGGTTGGTTATGCTTTTGCTTGTACATCAGTACCGAAAAACGTGCGAAAACGCCCAGTAAATGCGTAGCGGAAATCACAAGCAATAGCTGTATGGTCAGCGCAACGCCTTTGGTCGCAAGTAAACTGTCATCGACCATACCAAAGATGGAAAATGACAGCGCAGCACCTGTCACAATGGCGTAAATACCAAGCGTTCTGACGTTCTGAAACGCGATCGGGGCCATGAACGGCATTATGGTTGCGGCAATAAATGCGAGTAAGATCATCTAACCACTCCTTAGATACTGTATAGCCTGATCCCGCTCAAAAAGGTAGAGTAATGTCGTAAGTGCTTGTCCACGCTCGGTTTTTAGGTCGGGGTCTTTCTCGATTATAAGGCGTGCATCGTCGCGTGCGGCGGCCAAAAGCTCCCCGTGAACGCTGAGGTCAGCCAGTTTGAACTGCGGCAAACCACTTTGTTTAACGCCCAGAATATCTCCACCACCGCGCAGCTTTAGGTCTTTCTCCGCGATCAAAAATCCGTCTTCGGTCTCACGCATAACGGATAAACGCTCTTTTGCGGTCTCACCCAGCGGGCTGGAGTAAAGCAAGAAACAATAAGATTGATCACCGCCACGCCCGACACGGCCACGCAACTGGTGCAACTGCGACAGCCCGAAACGCTCGGCATGTTCAATGACCATGATCGTGGCTTCGGGCACATTCACGCCCACCTCGATAACGGTCGTGGCAACCAATACATCCAGCTCCCCACTGGCAAAGCGTTGCATCACCTCGTCTTTCTCCTGCGGCTTCATCCGCCCATGAACAAGCCCGACCTTGCCGAAACGGTAGCGCAAGATATCAAACCGCTCCTCGGCGGCGGACAGATCAAGCACTTCGGACTCCTCAACCAAAGGGCACACCCAGTACACCCGTGCACCGTCTTTAATTTTCCGCTCCAGCCCGTCAATCATACCGTCGATCTTTTCATTCGGGATCAGCAGCGTTTCAACAGGTTTGCGCCCCGGCGGTTTTTCATCCAGTCGGCTGACATCCATGTCGCCATAGGCAGTCAAAGTCAGCGTGCGCGGAATAGGGGTCGCGGTCATAACCAACACATCCGTTCCTTGCCCCTTGGATGACAGGCTCAAGCGCTGATGCACGCCGAAACGGTGTTGTTCGTCAATCACCGCCAAGCCGAGGTCAGCAAACTCGATCGTGTCCTGAAAAATCGCATGTGTACCGATGACGACCTGCGCTGCACCACTTCGAATTTGCTGTAGCAGCGTTTCACGCGTCTTGCCTTTATCACGGCCGGTAAGGGTGACATGGCGCACACCCAACTCATCCAGCAGTGGTTTTAAAGTCTCGGCATGCTGACGGGCAAGTATCTCCGTCGGCGCCATCAGGGCGGCCTGTGCGCCTGTTTCAACCGCATTCAACATCGCCAGAGCGGCAACCACTGTTTTACCGCTGCCCACATCACCTTGCAGTAGGCGCAGCATGCGGGCGGGTTCGGCCATATCCGCGTTAATATCCTCCAAAGCCCGTTCCTGTGCGCCCGTGAGCTGGAACGGCAAGTTATCCCTGAACGAACTTCTTAGTGCTCCATCGCCTTCAAAACTGCGGCCATTAATGCGGCGCTGACGATGGCGGACAAGTGAGAGCGTGAGCTGGTTGGCCAGCAATTCATCATAGGCAAGACGCTGGCGCACAGGATGTTCGGGATACAGCTCTTTCTCATCCTCGGGGGTATGCACGCGTTCAATCGCTTTGTGCCAGTCGATCCATTTATGCTTGGATTTGTAGCTTTCATCCAGCCACTCGGGCAGCTTTTGCACGAACCCCAGAGCGCCGTGCATCGCTTTGCGTAATGTCTTGTTAGTTACGCCGGCGGTGAGTGGGTAAATCGGCTCGATTGTCTCCAGCGTTTCGCGGTTTTCCGGCTTGGCTGTATCGGGGTGCACAATCTGCGGATTGCCCTGATAATATTCGATCTTCCCGCTGACGATGACTTTTTCACGGTCGGGGAGCTGTTTCTGTATCCAATCCTTATTGGCATGAAAGAAGGTTAGGGTGATGACACCGCTATCATCGCGCGCCTTCACACGGTAGGGCAGGTTACGCCGTGCATTTGGAATATGGTCGATGACCATTAACTCCATCGTCGCAATCCGTCCTTCCGGCGCTTCGGCAACGGTCGGCGAAAAACGGCGGTCGATGAAATCAACGGGCAGGTGCCACAAAAGGTCGAGAACTTTGGGGCCACCTATCAGCTTCTCAATGAGTTTGCCATTGCGCGGTCCCACACCGGGAAGTGTGGTCAGCGCACGAAACAAAGCATCGAGATCAAACGGACGGGCCATATAGAATTTTTACGCCAAACGGGCGACGGGTTAAAGGCTCTTATGTCCTTTTGATACTTTGTCCCAGACGAATGGCATATGCACTGACACCGATCAGCAGGAAGCCCATAATCATCAGCGCCACAGGCCAGCCTGTAACATCGGCAAAATACTCATCAGTGAAGTAACCGAGAAAGCCGAGTAGGGCGCCCGTAGACACCAGCAACAATGTACGGCTGTGCATGCGTGTGCTGATAAGCATCAACACAATAGTCAGTGGCAGATAGATAAGGTCAATGATGGAGATGCCTTCGACAACCTGAAACACAGACCATAAAAACCCGACACTACCGATGAAGTAATAGAACGGGGCGATGGGGCGATGTACGGTTTTATCAATTGCCCATGCGACCGCCATAATCGACAAACCGAGTGTTATACCGAGTGTGTCGCCGTCAATATCGGCACGGTCCATCATGATGCCCACCGCTGTGTTCCAGAATAAAAAGCCGAAGAACAACAAGCTTGTCCGACGTACAATGAAGAAAGGCGTCAGGAATTGTACAGCCAGTATGCCGAACACCAGCATAGCAGCCAGCTGGGTATCGTCGCCTTCCGCATATTCTTTGAGGAATACAAACATACCGGTCGGCAGTAAAACCGCGCTCTTCAGAAAAAGCGGCGTAGAGGCGCGCTCAAAACGCTCATCCTTTAATACAATGAAGCCTAGCAAGAATGCGGTGATACCCGGACCGTATGTAATGATGACGCGGGATGCACTGTCCAGGTCGTCCCAGACCATGCTGATGAATAAAGCCAGCCCACCGAAAATGAATGCGGCCCCCAGATAGCCGAGAAGGCGTGTCAGCCATTTACCACTTTTATCCTTGATGGCATCCTGCGTTAGCTTTGCGCCGATCTCGTCCAGCGTCAGGTCATGCTCTTTCGCAATCGTGGCGATCTTATCGAGGGCTTCTTGCTTGGCGGGGGATGGGTGGTTCATTGCTATTCCTCTTCAATGACCCAGCCGATAAATTCGGAGCCGTATGTCTGTGCATCGGGCACTACAAATTTTGTGCCGTCTTTTTTCAACACATATCGATTGCGCGAACGATACCCGCCACCAAACATTTCGGTCATCAGGTTGCCGCTGCTTCTGATGTCACGCTCAAAGACAAAGCCGTCGGGGCTTTTGGTGCTGCTCGAAACTTCAACACCTTGCAATGCTTCGGGAATTTGTTTGATCTCGGTATCACCACGGGAGGCATCGGGCAATGCAATCTCGGTCGTATCGTCATCTGCAGGGTTGTAAATAAACAGCTTGGGAGGATTCCGCTTGTAGTGATTGTGATTATGTTCGTCGTCTTCAGGCGGGAAGTATTTGAAATATACCTGCCCATCCTCGACCGTGAAAACATACGGATGGTTATGGCTGCTCGGGTAATATTGACTGGCGTAGATTAGAGAATGTTGCGGCGGTTCAATATTCGCTCTGTTGATTTGGGTCGATACGAAAAACACGAATGTGAGCACCAGCGGCAGCAATATCCCCGCGATAAGAACGCCATTTTCCTTTAAAAAGCTTTGCATTTTCTCCCCCAACGATTAAATCATCAGGTATGAGCTTAGATTCACTGGAAAATACGCGCAAGCGCTTAATATTTCGCTCCGAACATCGCGGAACGAAGGAAATGGACCTGTTATTAGGGTCGTTTGCCAAGAAACACGTGCCTGACTTCAGCGAAGACGAGCTGGTGCAATACGAAGAGTTGCTGAAAGAAAATGATCCGAACCTGTATAATTGGATTACAGGCAAGGAAGAAGCCCCCGCCAATGTTCAAAGCGACGTCTTTGCCCGCCTGAAAAATCACAAATTCGCTTAAGCTTTTTTGAAAACCGCGATGTAGGTATAGCCCTTATACAGGGTGCGTACCTGCAGCGAGCCTTTGCCGCCGGCTTTGAGGAATTCCAGATGCTGCAGGATTTCCGGCTTATGATAGACATGGAACATCGACAGCCACCAGAAGATAAACTTTCTAAACCACGCGGAGTGGCCTTCCATACCGCCGAAATCAACGATGTGCATCTCACCACCGCTGGGTAGTAATTCGAGTGCATGATCAATCGACTCTTTCCATGGCGGGATGATTGAAAGCGCGTAAGAAAACACGATTTTATCGAGTGGCTTGTCTAGGCTGTATAAGCCCTTAGGGTCAAAATTCTGCGAGAACGCCTGCTGGAGGGGGATGTTCAAATCTGTCTTCTCAACCGACTTCTGCGCGGTTTTGAGCATTTCATCCGACGCATCCAGCCCGTAAAACTGGGCTTGCGGATACATCTTTGCCATTTTGATCAAGTTGCGTGCGGTTCCGCATCCGACTTCGCATATCTGTTCGCCGTCTTTGGCATCCAGTTGCGCAATCAGCTTGTCACGGCCAAGCAGATAGTATTTGCGGGAAGCGTCATACACATGACGCGTCCAGCGATACATCGCATCCATATTGCTTTTGATTTGTGCGTCCGATGCCATATCTGACGCCATTGCTTAAGCCTTCTTCGCGCGGGCGTTCTTGGCTTTCTGTGCGGCCACTTCACCACCGAGCGTGTAAACGTGGAAACCGCCGTAGATAGAGGAGCGGTCCTTCTTCACGGCTTCGACAGACGCGGATGGGTCGTAGTGGAACTTGGCGAGCAGGTCTTTCTCCAAAGCTTCTTCCAATGGAGACTCATCGCCCGCAGTACGGAAGATAATGCGAGCACCCGGTTCCGCTGTACGGACAACTTCATTCCACAACTCGTTCAGCTGCTGGGCATTCATCCAGTCTTGAGCATCAAGGAAAACATAGCAGTCCAGACTGCCCGGAGGTTGTGATTCAAGGAAGCCGGTAATGGATGTGTGGTGAACTTCCACCTTGTCCGCATTGGCTTTCAGTGTTTCGTAATTCTTTTCTGCGAGGTAACGCGGAATAGCGCGCTTGTATGCACGGTCATAACCGCGGCCGAATGCTTGCCATGCGAAGTAGTTATCTTCAATCGGGAAGTCGACAGCCAAGCGACGCAGACGTGCGCGCAAAATATCAGCCATGTCGTTTTCTTCGCCGCCGCGCAATTCGTCGAACTGTGAAGGCGGGATGCCTAGACCGTAAAGGGCAGGCGGCATGTTGCAGATAAAGCGGACGAATTTTTTATCGAAAATCGGACCGAGCGTACGGTCGAAAATTTCGCCTTGCTCTTTTATTGTTTTCGCAGTCAGGATTTCACGTGGGTCTTCACCGTAAATTTTAGCGAGGATGTGCACAACGGAAATGAATCGGCCAAGCAAACCAAACTGATAGATGTTTTTTCTAAAGTAATTTATGCGACGTCCGCGGAACGGGCTCCAACCTTCCCAATAATCTTTTGAGAATTTATCAAGATGGGGCGCTATGTACTTGTCGTAGTTTTCAATATTCTTTTTCTCGTCAGCGTGACCGAAAAAGGCAAAGAAGCTCTCGTAATCAGGCAGGTGCTTGATGGCGGCGATTTTCAGGCGGGTCAGCGCAACGTGCGCAGGGTTCAAATCAATCGCGGCAACACGCTGTGGTTTTTCTGTCAGGTAATTCATGACGTTACAACCACCTGATGCGATGGTCATAATGCGGCTGTGCTCGTCCAGCTTCAGCCCTTCCAGATCAACTTCAGGGTCTTCCCAGATTTGTGGGTAAACAAAACCACGGAATGACAGAGTGAAGAGCCTTTCTAGAAAGCCTTTTTTACTCAGGGCTTTGTGGTCATGCACGGCCTCTTTGAGAAGTTTGGCATTCGGTTTTTCGACCATCGTGTCGGCGTCTGTTTTCGCGACATCGTTATTGTCGGTAGTGGCTTGTTCTGCACTCATTATGAATCATCCCTTTGATTAACTCTAAAAGCTATATATATAAAAGCCGAGAGATACAACGGGTTTTCTGGAATTGCAATGGCCGAAGCTGCGGAAAAGTTGAGTAATAGCGATCAGGTGATTTATAGCGCGCCCGAAGGACACGATGCACGTGTTCTGGCCGAAAAAGCACGCGCCTTGATGCCCAACGACCAAGTGTTGGTCCATATCGCTTTGGATGACACCCGCGTTGCCACGTTAAAGGAGCTGTTATCTTTCTTCGCGCCTGATGTCGAAGTCATCGATTTCCCTGCATGGGATTGTCTGCCCTATGACCGCGTTTCACCCAACGCGGATGTTGTGGCCCGCCGTGTGGCTGCGCTTTCGCAATTGTTGATTTGGCAAAAAGAAAGCCGCCGTTATCCGCGTATTTTAATTACGACTGTCAACGCCGCCTCCCAACGGGTTATGCCGCGCACAGCACTGGCCGATGCCTCATTCTCCGCTTCCAAATCCTCCCGCGTCGACGTGGACGAATTGCAGGCTTATCTAATCGCCAACGGCTACAGCCGTACCGAAACTGTTCGTGAAGCTGGGGAATACGCCATGCGGGGCGGTATTGTTGATTTGTTTCCACCTGGCGAAGAAGAGCCCGTCCGCCTCGACCTTTTCGGCGATGAAGTCGAAAGCATCCGCAGCTTCGATCCACTGACTCAGGTGACGGACAAAGATGTCGACAGTTTCAGTCTGCAACCCGTTACTGAATTTTTCCTCAACGATGAATCCATCGACCGTTTTCGCGCAGGCTATCGCGAAGCGTTCGGCGTTGTGCAAAACGACCCGCTTTATGAATCCGTCTCCGAAGGCCGCCGTTATAATGGTATGGAGCACTGGCTACCTTTGTTTTACGAAAGCATGGATACAGTCTTTGATTACGTGGGTGGGCATGAAGTTACGCTCGATCATCACGGTCGCCGCGCCGAAGCCGAGCGCATGGATCAGATCGAGGATTTCTACCAATCCCGCAAAACGCTCGAAAAAGCTGCGAATGAAAAGAAGTCCAAAGACGTCAGCCTCTCGGGAGCCATCTACCGTGCCCTTAAACCGGATCGTCTCTATCTGCTGGAAACTGAATGGCAACGCGTAATTGCCTCTGCTGAATTTCTCTCGCCTTTCGCGGCACCTAACGACGAAACACCTGCTGTCAAAAAAGCCCGCGACTTCGCGGATATCCGTGCCTTACAGGATGGAGATTTGATGGGCGAACTCAAAACCCATTTGTCTTCGCTGCAGGATAATACCCGTAAAGTTCTGATCGCTTGTTACTCTGAAGGCTCCCGCCAGCGTGTGCAAACCATGCTGGACGCCGTCAACATCACGAACCTGAAGGCGGTAGATGCGGCAGAAGAGCTGAAGAAACTGAAATCGCATGAAATCGGCCTGTGCATTCTCGCGCTGGAACATGGCTTTACCGCGCCTGATCTTGCCGTTCTGACCGAGCAAGACATTCTCGGCGACCGTCTCGCACGTAAAGCCTCGAAGAAGAAAAAAGCCGATAACTTTCTGCGCGAAGTCTCTTCCCTTGATGAAGGTGATCTGGTCACACATATCGAGCACGGCATCGGTAAATTCCTCGAGCTTGAAACCGTCACCGTTGGTAAGACCTATCATGACTGCCTCAAAATCGAATATGCCGGCGGGGACCGTTTATTCGTACCCGTGGAAAACATCGAAGTCCTTTCCCGTTTCGGCGCGGATGAAGGCACGGTGCAACTCGATAAGCTCGGCGGGGCGGGGTGGCAAGCGCGTAAAGCCAAAGTCAAAAAAGACCTCATGGCGATGGCTGATGGCCTCCTTAAAATCGCCGCCGCGCGTCAGCTTAAGAAAACAAAGCCGATCGAAATTTCAAAAGAACTCTACAACGAATTTGCCTCCCGCTTCCCGTATCAGGAAACGGAGGATCAGGACCGCGCCATCGACTCCACGCTCAAAAGCATGGCCAAAACCCACCCGATGGACCGTCTTGTCTGTGGCGATGTGGGGTTTGGTAAAACCGAAGTTGCATTGCGTGCCGCTTACGTTGCCGCCATGGATGGCTATCAGGTCGCTGTCGTAGCGCCGACAACCTTGCTCGTCCGCCAGCATTACAAAAACTTCATGGCGCGCTTTGCGGGTACGGGTCTGCGCGTTGAACAACTCTCAAGGCTGGTCAGTGCAAAGGACGCCACGGCTACTAAAGACGGTATGCGCGACGGTTCGGTCAATATCGTTGTCGGCACACACGCTCTGTTTGCTGAAAGCGTGAAATTCGACAATCTTGGTCTGCTGATCGTCGATGAAGAACAGCGTTTCGGCGTGAAGCAGAAAGAGCGCCTGAAACAGCTAAAGAATAACGTCCACGTCCTGACTCTGACCGCGACGCCGATCCCGCGTACGCTGCAAATGTCGCTGACGGGTGTGAAGGAAATGTCGCTCATCACCACACCCCCCGTTGACCGCCTTGCTGTCCGCACATTCGTAATGCCGATGGACATCATGGTTATCCGCGAGGCGCTGCTGCGTGAACATTATCGCGGCGGTCAGTCTTTCTATGTGTGTCCGCGTATCAGTGACATGGAAGACCTTGAAAACATGCTGAAAGAAGAGGTTCCGGAAGTCAAAGTCATCGCCGCGCACGGGCAAATGTCTGCCACTGACCTGGAAGACCGCATGAGCGCCTTTTATGACGGGCAATATGATGTGCTGCTTGCGACCAACATCATCGAAAGCGGTATCGACATTCCAACCGCTAACACCATGATTATCCACCGTGCCGATATGTTCGGCCTCGCGCAGCTTTATCAGATCCGTGGACGTATCGGCCGTTCGAAGGTGCGCGCCTACGCCTATCTCACATGGCCAGCGAATGAATTACTGACCCCGAACGCGACCAAGCGCCTCGAAGTCATGGAAACCCTCGATACACTGGGTAGCGGTTTCCAGCTCGCCAGTCACGACATGGATATCCGCGGGGCAGGGAACCTGCTCGGCGATCAGCAATCCGGTCACATCAAGGAAGTCGGTGTCGAGCTTTACCAACAAATGCTGGAGGAAGCCGTCGCCATGGCCCGCGAAGGTGTCGATCTTGATGACATGCCTGAACGCGATCAATGGTCGCCAACCATCAATGTCGGTACATCGGTTCTTATTCCCGAAACATACGTTCCGGACCTTGGTGTCCGCATGAGCCTCTACCGTCGCTTATCCGATCTGCTCGAACCCGAAGACATCGAAAGCTTCGCCGCGGAACTCATCGACCGTTTCGGCGACCTGCCCGAAGAGGTTCAAAACCTCATCCATATCGTGAAGATCAAACAACTGTGTAAGAAAGCGGGTGTGTCGTCCGTGGAAGCGGGGCCGAAGGGTGCGGTCATCGGTTTCCACAAGGATGCACCGCCCAATCTAGAAGGTCTTATGCATTGGATGACCTCCAAAGGCGGGGCCATTAAGCTGCGTCCCGATCATAAGCTCGTCGCCATCCGCCACTGGGATACGCCGACAAAACGTGTCAAAGGCACTCATAGCCTCATGGCTGAGCTAAGCTCACTTTGATTTTGTTTCCATAAGAGATTTGCATATTTGCTTTCGTCTTGCTAATAAAGACGTTGATAATGTATCGAAACGCGATGTTTTGTTACTAATTTAGTAAGCAAATGTGTTAAATGTTGGCGTATGTCTCAAAAGACCACTGAGTTAGACGGTTTAGCTGTTCCTGACGAATTCCTGCAATATAGGGGGCAGGGCCTGCGCGTTGCCGTGCTTGCGCCTTTATGTCCTGATGGTCATATCAATCTTAATCCACGCTGGATAGAGCCTTTTAAAAAGGCCGGTATTGAGATCGATTTCGTCAAAGTCGGCGCAAGCGATGAAGAGATGAACGCCGCGTTACAGGGCGCCCATGGTGTATTGCTTCCGGGTGGAAACGCCAATATCCACCCCATGTTTTATGATCCTTTATACAAGGATGATCACCAGTGGCCGCTGCGTAAAGACGATTTGCGTGACATTCAACGCGATATGACAGCCATGCAAATGGCATGGAAGGCGGAAAGCCTGAATATCCCAACACTGGGGATATGCCGCGGTATGCAGGAAATGATTGTCGCGTTTGGCGGGCGTTTGGAAAAACTCTCGGACGCTGGCGGAATTGACCACGCCTCGGGCTACAGAAATGACTTTAACCAGAATGGTTTAATGGAACCGGAAGAGATCGGTCGCACGGTTCACGAGATTTACATCAGTGACGGTACCATCATGCGCGAGATTTTCGGCAAAGGCGATTTGCCGGTAAATTCGGTTCATGGTGAAGGCATAACCATCAAAAGCTGGAATCAGCCGGAAAATAGCGATTTAAGAGCAAAATTCCGCATTAATGCCGTCGCTCCCGATGGTGTCATCGAAGCCGTTAGTTACGGCAATATGCTAGGCGTGCAGGCCCATTTTGAAGTCGCGCATGGCGATGAGCATCAATTCGAAAACCACCGCCGTCTTTTCGGCCATTTCTTCAGCAAAATGCAGGGATATAAGTTCGATCACGACACGCGTTTTGCGGGGGTCTCCGACCCGTCAGTCACCGGACATGTGGGTTAAAACCTTTTGTAAAAGCCGAAAATATGTCATGCTTAAGGAATAAGCATAAAAAAGGCATCCTTTATGTCTATGGAATACCTCAATAGCCGGATCAAAGACGCCCTCAAGATGAGCGGCGGTAATCGCGTGAAAGCCCGCCAGCAAATCATTGCCTGGACCTTTGAAGACAATAAACTTCTGCATACACTGGCAAAACCGCATCTTTCCGGCATAGTTGCCTATAATATCGAACGTGTAGCATCCGGTAGAGCCGATGCCGCGGCACAAAAGGCGAGTGAAGCAACGAAACAGCCGCAGGCCCCGAAACAAGCCGCACCGAAGCCGAAAAACGAAGACGAACAATTCGGTATGGAAATATTGAAAGCCGTAGCGGGCTCGCCGCAGATTTTTGGTCTTGAGGACCCCGGTGCACCGCAAAAGCGCGGTGGCGTGTCGCAAAAACATTTGGACGCGATTAATGCCATGATTAACAAATCGTCCAAAAATTCATCGGAATAAGTAACTCTATATACAAGTCATAAAGCCCTATGAATCTGGCGCATGCCGCACAACTTCAGCCCATTTTTGATGAGGACCACCGCAGGATGTTCTTGGAGCAACATGGTTGGCGCATTGATAAACCGGTCGGAAAGGATTCCTCCATCCGCCGTTATTTTCGTGTGACCAAGGGAACGCAAAGCGCGATCCTGATGGAAACCGTGCCGGATAATTCCCCGCATGCCACACCCGGCCATGCACTTGGCGATTTCATCAGAATATCGGAATGGTTGCGTTCCATCGGTGTTCGCGCACCGGAGATATATGAGGGCAACACGGAGCAGGGCTATCTGCTGCTCGAAGATTTTGGTGATGCCTGCCTGCGTGACACGGTGGAGGCCGATCCGTCACAGGAGGCACAGCTTTATAACAACGCGGCCGATATTCTAAATCATATAGCGGATCAGGACTGTCCGCTCGACCTTCCCGATTATTACCAAAGCCATGTTCACCGTCGTCACCGCCGTGTAATTGACTGGTACCTGCCAATGACTCGTGGCCGCGCTAATGAAGACGGGCTGGTCGATGAGTATAAAGCGGTATGGGAAAAGATCGAGAAAAGCGTGCCGCCATGCCCGCAAGGTTTTGTTCATGTCGACTACCATGCGCAGAACCTTATGATCATGAAAAATGAAAACGGTCTCAGCGCTCTTGGGATACTCGACTTTCAGGGGGCTATGATCGGCCCGAGCATTTATGATTTCACCAACTTGCTGGAAGATGCGCGCCGCGTTGTCGCGCCGGATGTTAAGGCGCAGATCCTTAATGATATGGACCCGGTACAGCAGGCATGGTTCCGCATTATGGCGACGCAATTCCACTGCCGTGTTATCGGCCAGTTCATTAAGCAGGCCACGCTGGATGACAACGAGACATACCTTAAACACGTCCCGCGTTTGCAAACTTACCTGCATAATGCAGTTAAAGAGCCTGTTCTCGCGCCCTTAAAAGCGTTTTTTGATGATTGTGATGTTGATTTTTCAGGTCCGTGCGACTTTAATGTTCCTGAGCTTCGCGAGCGTGTTGCCGCGGATGCCCAGTAAATAAGAAGTAAACTGAAACATTGAAGTAAAGGATATCATCATGTCACTCGTCGCCGACCGTTTGGGCCGTATCAAGCCATCTCCAACTATTGCTGTGACCAACAAAGCCAAGGAACTAAAAGCCGCTGGCCGTGATGTGATTGGTCTGGGCGCGGGCGAGCCCGACTTCGATACGCCTGATTTCATCAAAAATGCAGCCAAGAAAGCCATGGATAACGGCCAAACAAAATACACGGCTGTTGACGGCACCCCCGAACTGAAAGATGCAATCATCGCCAAGTTCAAGCGCGAGAATGACCTCGAATATACGCGCGACCAAATCTCCGTCGGTACGGGCGGAAAGCAGATTCTTTTCAATGCGTTGATGGCCTCAGTTGATCCAGGGGATGAGGTAATTATCCCTGCGCCATACTGGGTGTCTTACCCTGATATGACATTGTTGGCCGAGGGTACACCCGTTACTGTTGATGCGACTGCCGAAAACAATTTCAAAATGCAGCCCGAGGATCTGGAAGCGGCGATTACGCCGAAAACAAAATGGCTGATCTTCAACTCACCATCCAACCCGACGGGTGCAGCATACACTCGCGAGGAAATTCAGGCGCTGGCCGATGTCCTGCTCAAACACCCGCATGTTTACATCATGACCGACGATATGTACGAGCACCTCGTCTATGACGGTTTTGAATACACAACATTCGCGCAAGTAGAGCCAAAGCTGTATGACCGCACATTGACCATTAACGGTGTGTCGAAAGCATACTCCATGACAGGCTGGCGCATCGGTTACGCGGGCGGCCCGAAGGAACTGATCAAGGCGATGTCCAAGATCCAGTCTCAAAGCACATCCAATCCGTGTTCTATCTCGCAAGCCGCTGCTGCTGAAGCGATCAGTGGTGATCAGTCATTTATGGATGAATGGCGTGACGCATTCAAAGACCGCCGCGATACAGTCGTGAAATTACTCAACGAAGCTGACGGCATTGAATGCATTAACCCCGAGGGCGCATTCTACGTCTATCCTTCATGTGCTGGCTGCATCGGCAAGACTACGCCTGATGGTAAGACAATCGAAAGCGACGAAGACTTCGTTACATACTTGCTGGAAAGTGAAGGCGTGGCCTGTGTTCAGGGAACAGCGTTCGGTCTGGCTCCGCATTTCCGTATCTCTTACGCGACGGATAAGGACTCACTGATCGAGGCATGCACACGCATTAAAAAGGCATGTGCTGCGCTTGAAGGTGAAGCGACAAAAGCGGCTTAAACTCTACATTGCCAAAACAGCGCGGGGCGGACCGATCGGGGCTTCAAGCACATCCGGATCGTAGCCGCCAGTTTGGCGTACTATATCCTCGACTGTTGGCTCAGGGCGGCGGTTGAGTGTTAGTGGTGGCAGGTTTTTATTCGTTTCCCCGACCCCTAAATCGGCTTCAATATCCGATATAATCCAGCTCACCCGTTTCTTCAGATTCATATGTTTCAGCTTATCCGTGCGCTGGTCCGCGCCTAGCAATTCCGCAACATAATTCGCTGAATGTGGGCAGGACGCCTCGTCAGCACTACTCATCCATGAGGTCATCGGGATCTGATACAGGGGATGGTCGGCGGGAAGGCCTTCCAGTTTTTTCACCACATCCCGCGCATAGAGTTGTAAGGCTCGTCCTTCTTTACGGGTCGGCATGCGTGTTTTCGGATCTCTGGCGAGGGAGAAAAAACCATCCGATGTTACCCAGCGATCAATAAACCCTGTACCCAGTTCTCCACCGCCCTTGATATTGGCGTATAGGCTCCACAGTCCGTTTCTGGTTTGACGATATGCCTCACCAAGGCTTCTTTTTCCTAAGCCTCCTTCAAGCGGGTAAATCGTCCCTGCGCCGCTCGCGTCAAAAAACGGCACTACGAAATGAATTTCATCTATGCGCTCTCCCATTCTGCGCGCGAAACCTTCATGTGTGAGGTTGTCCAGTGTCATCGCCGCCGCTGCGGATTGCGGCAACAGGAATGTCGGTATTCTCTCTGTGTTGTAAAGCTGATGAAGCGGCGACATGGTCGAGATATTGAACCACGCGTTGGAAGCAACACTCGCCGCGATCTGCTCCCGCGTGTTGCCACCCGCGGCTTCGCGCGTAACCATACTGAATGCGAGGAAAGCCACACCTTTTTCGCGGGCGTCATTAATGCTGGGGGCTGAAGACAATGCCGAACCCTCGCAGCCCAAGTTAAGTGCAACAACGGCTTTCGTGGGCCCTTTAGAAGGCATGTGATACGCGGAAACACGTTTATCGAATTGAAGGGAGAGGGGGATCCAGCCTGAACCGACGGTTTGATCCATGTGTCTTTCGACTAACTGGTCACGTCTATGGCTGCGTTCAAAAATGCGAAGCAACTCTTTTTCGACATGTGCTTCGGCATCTTTAATTTCTGCAAATGGTGAGCCGGCTCTGGTACGCATAGCTTGCCCCTGTGCTGTTTCTTATTGTTCTTGCTGGCATATTAGCGAAGGGGAATAAAAAACGCTCGAATATTTTATGCTGCACCGCCGTGGCTACGGTGGAAAAAACAGAGGTGTTTGAATTTTTTATGATCCGAAAAAGCGTTTCGTCTTTTCAAAGAAACTCACTTTTTCATTTTTGGAATCAATATCTTGAGCATGATTCTTCAAAAAGGTGCACAGACGGTCAAATTGCTGCTGGTTTTCTTCGATAATTTTTTCAGCAAAATTATGCATGCTGGCCAGATTTTGCGGGCTGGCATCGTCAATCGCCTTTGACGGGACCTGATCGTTGTCTGTGACCTCGTCGGCGCCTGCGATCGATTTATTAAAGACATAGATGTTGTCGCCCAGCTCTTCCTTGAAGCTGCCGACCAGTGCAGATTCTGATGCGTGGAACAGGATGCTGATCAACGGCAGGTCATTCACGGGGTCAACGACACCCAAGCCGCCATAGCTGTTCCATTCGTCTTTGCGGATTGATTGTAGCGTGTAGCCTGTTCCCAGAATAATCATCACCACATTCGTGTCTGCATCCAGATGCTGACGGATTGCGCCGTGATAGCTGATGCAGGGATTGTCAAAAATGCTGCCGTCTATACCCGAGTAATGTTTCGGGTGTTTTTGCCCGGGCGGGGTGGCGGCAAAATGCTGGCAAGGGAAGTATGTAGGTGCAGCACAACTCGCCAAAACGGCATCGTGAAGTTGCACGTCGTAAGAGGATTGATTGCGCCCGTGTTTCATGTTTTTGAACCACACGGCGTGTCCGCCGCCATCAACAAAATTGTTGGTCGTGTGGACCGGCGTGTCCATAGTATCGCCTTGCTCTTGTAATGGTTCGAACTGACGGCTGTCGATATTGTAGACAGGGATAATCAGGCTCTTGAGCGAATCTTCCAGCTTGTGCTCGCCGTACAGATCATAAAGGCATTTGGAAAGGTACCCCGGGTCGTAGTGCCCATGACGGAAGAGGGATTTAAGTTGCCCGATTTTCATGGTGCGGTTGTTGAAGTCATGCACAAATGCACGAAAATCCCTGAACCGGTCTTGCGGGAAAATTTTGATTCCCTCCTGC
Organism: Alphaproteobacteria bacterium; assembly: GCA_030432025.1. Taxonomy (GTDB): domain Bacteria; phylum Pseudomonadota; class Alphaproteobacteria; order Micavibrionales; family Micavibrionaceae; genus TMED27. Next base: position 8,430 of record JAUIIA010000001.1, on the reverse strand, counting down.
TCATAAAATCGCACAAGATGCGCAGCTTTAAATCTCGGCATGCTCGGGTTTTTAGGATCGGGAATATTCAATGCGGTATTCAGAATCGTACCGGTCGAGGGGCCTGCAAATACGTCGACCATCTGCGCCATGCGTAAACCTGTCTGCTCTTCTATACGCGACATGATGCGCGCAGGAATAACGCCGCGCATACCGCCGCCATAAGTAAAGAGAACTACGACTGTTTTTTTCTTAGGCACGAAGTGTGTCCTTTTGAGAAGAGCTTATGCTGCAGCCTGAACGGCTGAAGGCTCATTAACAATATCTAATATTATAACATAAAAAAAACCGGGCCTATGTCACAAAATGCAACTGGCCCGGCGAGTTGAACAGGGAGGTTTCACGTCTGGGAGACGTAGGATCCAAAAGGACCCTCAATGGCAAGAAGCCATTAACGGAAATGTATAACCGCACTAAAAAATAAATGAAAGGGCTAATTTTAAGTATCAGTTATGCAATTTATGCATAGCTAGGTTGATTTAATGTTTAAACACGCATAAGTACATAATAATACAAGAATATTAGTGTAATCTTCTAGAATGGGGTGGTGTTTACGCTCTTCAATAAAAAATCACGAAAGATCTGAATTCTTTTCGAATTGCGCCGTTCCTCTGCATATACAAAGTACATATCCACGGGCGGACGTTGATAATCGGCTAATAAAATCTCCAGATTGTCACGTATATTGATCATGTAATTCGGTAGCACGGCTATACCGACATCGGTCTGAACGGCCTTGTGGATGGCGTACATAGAATTCATCAGTAAGACATTGTTATTGCTTTCGGTATCGATTCCGGCGAGGTTGAGCAGCCATCCGGGTTCTTGAATTGGGGAATAAGAACCGGGCGGGTAGGCGATCAGGCAATGATTCTTCAAATCATCTACGGACTTCGGTGCACCGTACTTTGCGATATAGGCTTTGGATGCACAAATATGAAAATTAATCGAGGTAAGCTTGCGTGCAACCAAGTCGCCTTGGCGGGGCTCATGCAATCGTATGGCGGCATCCGCCTCGCGCATGCTGATGTTCAAAACGCGCTCATCAAACAGCAGGGTAAGCTGGATTTCAGGGTGGATATCACGAAAGCCCGAGAGCCTCGGGGCCAGCCATGTTGTACCCAGAAAGTCCGAAACTGTAACAATTAAAGGGCCTTCGGAAGATTGCCGTGTGTCGGCCAGTTTGCCCTGAATAGTTTGTAACTTGTTGGCAATTTCATTGGTTGCTGAACGCAGAATTTCGCCTTGCTCGGTTAGAATCAAACCGCGTGCATGACGATGGAATAACTCCATGCCCAGGCTTTCTTCGAGCGTGCTGATCTGTCGTGAAACTGCGGACTGACTGAGATTGAGCATCTCTCCCGCTTCGGTAAAGCTGGATGCCCTCGCTACGGTATGAAAAATTCTAAGCTTGTCCCAATCCATGCGGAGGGCCTTTCTAGGACAGGTTTATTCAGCCGCCTGCGCCGTTGTGTCTTCGTTACCGTCTGCTTGTGTGGCTAAAAACCGATCTGCTTCCAAAGCCGCCATACAGCCCATACCTGCCGCTGTAACGGCCTGACGGTATGTATGGTCGGAAACGTCACCCGCACCATATACACCCGGTATACTGGTTGCTGTGGAATCAGGTGCCGTAATCAAATATCCGGTATCGTCCATCTCCAACTGCCCTTTGAACAGTTCGGTCGCCGGGTCATGACCGATGGCAACAAACATGCCATGTGCATCAATTGTGCGTTCTTCGTCCGTCTTTACATTTTTTATGCGTACGCCCGTAACGCCGCTATCATCGCCGACAACTTCTTCGACAACGCTATCCCAAACCATTTCAACCTTATCGCTGGCGAACAAACGGTCCTGCATAATTTTTTCAGCGCGCAATGAATCACGGCGGTGAACCACAGTGACCTTGGAACAGAAATTGGTCAGGAAGAGGGCTTCCTCAACGGCGGAGTTACCACCGCCGACAACCACCACGTCTTTGCCGCGGAAGAAGAAACCGTCACATGTGGCACAGGCCGAAACGCCTTTGCCTTGAAATTTCTTTTCGCTCTCTAAGCCGAGCCATCGCGCCTTCGCACCGGTGGAGATAATCAGAGTGTCACCTGTATAGACTTGTCCTTGATCACCAATCGCCTTGAACGGACGCTGGGAAAGGTCAACTTCCTTGATGTAGTCACTGATGATTTCGGTGCCGACATTTTCGGCTTGGCCCTTCATTTGTTCCATCAACCATGGGCCTTCAATCTGCTCGGCAAATCCGGGGTAATTTTCAACTTCCGTAGTGATCATCAACTGACCACCGGGTTCGAAACCAGCAACAAGCATAGGCTTCAGATTTGCGCGCGCGGCGTAGATCGCGGCCGTATATCCCGCAGGGCCGGAGCCGATGATTAAAACTTTGCTATGCTTGATGTCTGTACTCATAATCTACCTATAATTTCATGCGCTTTGTTATTTCATCTGCGACCATTTGTGAGTCATTCAGACGTTCATATTTCCAGTACGCCAATTCACCTTCAAAATCTCTTAAACACCCTGATTTTTTAAGTGTTTGGTGCAGCTTGTCAATACGACCTGCCTTTTCAGGGTGGTTTTTATCCATACCAATCATATAAACCGGTTTTCCGGTTGTACAAGCTTCGGAAATCATCGACGCACTATCCGCCGTCACAAGGATAAAATCAGCCCACGCCAGTAAGCCGAAATACGGATTATCGGCGACACCGCCCCAAATGTAATGATCGGTATCCTCAAAGGCCGCTTTCAACATTTCCTCATTCTCAACGCCTGTACGACGCGATGCAGTAATCATCAAACCGGCATCCAAATGCTGCAGGCGTAGAATCAATTTTTTAGTGATGTTGGCGGTCAGCGTGTAATCTTTACTTGTTCCACCGATAAGCACGGCAACACGCGGCGCTTTTATCTTCTCGAATGCGGCAAATTGCTCACGCGCATTTTCAAGTTTTTCATCTGTAATCCTGTTGGGTGCAGCCTTGGTTACCAGCACGTTATCGCCGCGCGTTGGGTCATGCTCGGGGACGGCGACTAAATCAAAGTTTGCGGGTGATATGCGCGGGTCCTGAATCTGAACGGTAAATGTCTTGCCGCCACTCGCTTTTTTTATGTACCGCGCCGCCGCGATGCTTTTACGACCTGAGGCAATCAAAAGGTCAGGCCATGGTTCCTCAAACTGTGGTTCGAAGGTGCTGGCACATTCAAATCCCAGATAGGGAGACAGGCTTTTCCATGGTTGTTTCAGGGCAACACGATGCACCTGGGCATCGATGCCAAGTGCTTCCGCAACACCAAGGCACTGGTTTTCAGTGCCGGCTATTCCTTCGGTGACAATCCAGCAATTTATTTTTTTTCGCATATTTTATGAAAGTACTTGCATAAGGTCGTGCGCAACTTTATATCAAGCCCAGATATTTTTGTGAAACATTTTAATGAGAGAACACTAATCTTATGCGACGCTCAAAGCTCGATAAAATTGATAAAAAGATTCTTCAGAACCTGCAACAGGATGGTCGCATGACCAATGTTGAATTGGCGAAAGTTGTTGGTATCTCTGCTCCTCCGTGTTTAAGACGCGTTCGTGCTTTGGAAGAAGCCGGCTATATTAAAAGCTATCATGCACAGATTGATCCCTCTATTTTAGGGTTCAGTGTGACTGTTTTTGCCATGGTTCGCCTCGAATCACAGGCCGAAAAGGACCTCGAGGTATTCGAAAAACACATGACTTCACTTCCTATGGTGCGTGAATGTCATATGTTAGCCGGAGAAGTCGACTTTATTCTGAAAATTGTTGCAAAAGATTGGGACAGTTATCAGGAGTTTTTGAAAGATGAGCTGACAAGCGCTCCAAATGTGGTTTCCGTAAAATCATCTTTGGGCATTCGCAGCGCAAAGGACGAGCCTGGCGTTCCGATCGAACAATAAAAAAGCCTGACTAAAGCAGGCTTGTTTTTTTATGAAGAAGGCCCGTTTTTAAGGGCCTTTTTGCTTATTGGTATTTCACTTCGAGAATTTCGTAATCTCCGGCGCCTTTGGGGGTTCTGATCACAACCGAGTCACCCTCTGATTTCCCAATCAATCCACGCGCTATAGGGGAGCTGATCGAAATCTTACCTTGTTCCAGATCCGCTTCGTAATCCCCGACAATCTGATATGTCGATTCCTCGTCTGTTTCCTCATCGACGATTGTAACGGTCGCACCAAATTTGATGCTGTCACCGGATAATGTGGCTGGGTCGATTACTTGCGCACGGCCAATAACAGCCTCCAGTTCCTGAATACGGCCTTCAATAAAGCTCTGCTGTTCGCGGGCAGCATGGTACTCGGCATTTTCCGACAAGTCACCATGCTCGCGTGCTTCCGCAATCGCCTCGATCACTGCAGGGCGCTGCACGGATTTCAAATCTTTTAATTCGGCTTCCAAACCATTGAAGCCTGTTTTGGTTACAGGTATCTGATCCATTGCTAAATCTCTTGGGGTTTTAAAAAATAAACCCGCCATTCGCGGGCGGGAATTCCTATAAATTATGCGTTTAAGCTGCGCACGTCAAGTTAGGAGTGTTTGAGGGGTATGCGAGAGGCTCACAGTTTGGGGGGAGAGTTAGAGCCTCTCGCAAAACGTGTTTTATTTAACACTCGCGTCAGCATCTACTGATGAAGAGATGCCTGTAGCAGCTTCGGTACCGCTTTCAACGGCTTTTTCGGCTTCGCTACCTGCGGACGTTTCAATGTCGGCATTTGTCTCTGCATCCATTTCGGCGCTGCCATCTGCTGAAGCACTTGTCTCTGTGTCTGCTTCGACATTGGCTTCTGTGTTTGTAATGGCATCAGTCGTTGACTTGGCTGCGTCTGTAGTTGTTTCTACTGCACCTTCTGTTGAAGTATCTGCAGTCACGCTCAGACCTACCTGTGCCTGTGCAGTGTGGGCGCCTAGGCTCAAAACAGCGACAGTGCCCATCAGGGCGATATTCTTAAAAGTTTTCATCGTTTCATCCTTTCAGTTTTAGATACGATTGCCCTGCAAACGGAACAAACACGAGTTCGTTCCGCTGTTTTTATAAATTTTTTGAAAAAAGTTTAGGCGGCGTTTTTGTCCTGCTTTTCTGCGCTTTCCGGCGCATCAAAGTAGTTTTGCAGGGCTTCGACTTCGATATCCTTCGCCTTTACTGCCCGGATCGCCTGAATAGCGGCACCAGCAGCCGTAAGGAGCGTGTAGTAAGGAATCTTGTTCATCAAGGCCATCCGACGGATATTGGTGGCGTCCGCAACAGCCTGCGCGCTTTTAGTCGTGGTGTTGATCATCATGGCAATCTCGCCATTGATGATCGCATCCAGAATATGCGGCTGGCCTTCCAGAACCTTGTTGATGCGCTTAGCTTCGACACCGTTCTCGTTCAGGTAACGGCATGTGCCACCCGTAGCGATCAATTCAAAGCCCATATTTTCCAGATCACGCGCCAATGGCAAGAGGTCTTGCTTGTCGTTATCTTTAACGGACAAGAACACTTTACCTTCTTTCGGCAGCAACGTTCCCGCCGCAAGCTGTGACTTGGCAATAGCATGCGCAAGCTCGGTATCAATTCCCATTACTTCACCCGTAGATTTCATCTCCGGACCAAGCAGCGGGTCAACACCAGGGAAGCGGTTGAACGGGAATACTGGCGCCTTCACGGCACTCAAATCCGCAGGCATACCGACAAGCTGATCTTTAAAGCTCGAAAGTTTTTCACCGGCCATTACACGTGCAGCAATTTTGGCAACGGGCACGCCTGTCGCTTTTGCAACAAACGGCACGGTACGTGATGCACGCGGGTTAACTTCGATGATGTAAATATCCTGTTCGCCCGTGTTTTCGTTTTTACGTGCGGCAAATTGAACATTCATCAAGCCTTTAACCTTCAACGCTTTGGCAAGCTGGATGGTTTGCTTCTCTAGTTCACGAACGGTTTTGTAAGGCAAAGAGTGCGGCGGCAATACACACGCACTGTCACCGGAGTGAATACCGGCTTCCTCGATATGTTCCATGATCCCGGCAACATAAACATCTTTACCGTCGGACACTGCGTCGACATCAATCTCGATCGCGCTTTTCAGGTAACGGTCGAGCAGGACAGGCGCATCACCGGATACTTTCACCGCGATGTTGATATAACGCTTGAGCTCGTCCATGGAGTGCACAATCTGCATGCCCTGACCGCCCAGAACATAGGACGGGCGCACAACAAGCGGAAAGCCGATTTTCTCTGCTTCTTCAAACGCTTCTTCAGCAGAAGAGGCAAGGGCGTTAGGTGGTTGTTTCAACTTCAGCTTTTTCAGTAATTGCTGGAAGCGTTCGCGGTCTTCGGCCAAATCGATCGCATCTGGATCTGTACCGAGAATAGGAATGCCTTCTTCTTGCAACGCATCGGCAAGTTTCAGCGGTGTTTGTCCGCCAAGCTGAACAACAACACCTTTGACACTGTTGTCCGTGTTTTCGGCGCGGATCAGTTCAATCACATCTTCTTCGGTTAGAGGTTCGAAGTACAGACGGTCTGAGGTGTCATAGTCCGTTGAAACTGTCTCAGGGTTACAGTTGACCATGATGGTTTCGTAACCCGCATCGCGCAGAGCATACGCGGCGTGAACGCAGCAATAATCAAACTCGATACCTTGACCGATACGGTTCGGACCACCGCCCAAAATGATGACTTTTTCTTTGTCGCACGGGTCGATCTCGCTTTCCGCTTGGTAAAGACCGTTGCCTTCATAGCAGCCATACATGTACGGCGTATCAGAAGCTATTTCTGCGGCGCAGGTATCAACGCGTTTGTAAACAGGGTGCACATCATGCGCCCAGCGGGCTTTGCGTACGGTTTTTTCATCAACCTTCATGATCTTGGCAAGCTGCGCGTCGGAGAAGCCTTTTTTCTTCAAATCGACCCAGCCCTCGGCCGTCGTCGGCAATCCGTTTTCGCGGAACGCCTTTTCGGCTTTCATCAAATTATCGATGCGCTCCAGGAACCATTTATCGAACTTACAAAGCTCATAGACTTCATCAATGCTTAAGCCTTGGAACAGGCCTTCCGCGATATACAGAATGCGCTGCGGTGTCGGGCGGCCGATTTCACTGCGGATTTCATCCATTGAAATATCCGGCATAGGTTGCAAACCGTCGAGACCTTTTTCAAGTGAACGTAAGGCTTTTTGCAAAGACTCTTCAAAGCTACGGCCAATCGCCATCGCTTCGCCGACGGATTTCATCGCTGTGGTGAGGTTGTTATCGGCACCTTGGAATTTTTCGAATGCGAAACGCGGCACTTTAGTAACAACGTAATCGATTGTCGGTTCGAAGGAGGCGGGGATTTTACCGCCTGTAATGTCGTTGTCCAACTCATCCAATGTGTAACCGACCGCCAGCTTGGCTGCGACTTTCGCGATCGGGAAGCCTGTAGCTTTAGAGGCCAAAGCAGAGGAGCGCGATACACGTGGGTTCATCTCAATTACGACCATGCGGCCCGTTTCCGGGTCCATGCCGAACTGCACGTTGGAGCCGCCGGTCTCTACGCCAATGGCGCGCAAGACTTCCAGCGAGGCGGTACGCATCATCTGGTATTCTTTATCGGTCAGGGTGAGGGCAGGGGCGACAGTAATCGAGTCGCCTGTATGCACGCCCATCGGATCGAGGTTCTCGATAGAGCAGATAATGATGCAGTTGTCGTTTTTATCGCGAACAACTTCCATCTCGTATTCTTTCCAACCGAGCAAGCTTTCATCAATCAAGACTTCATCGGTGGGGGAGGCTTCAAGACCATCAAGAACGATGTCTTCGAATTCGCTTTTGTTATAGGCAACACCGCCGCCTGTGCCACCCATAGTGAATGAAGGGCGGATAATAGCCGGCAGGCCGATTTCCTTGAGGTACTCACGGGCTTCGTCAAGCGAGTGCACAACTTTGGAGCGCGGGCTTTCAAGGCCAATCTCTTCCATGCAGGCTTTGAAGCGCTCGCGGTTTTCGGCCTTGTCGATGACGTCTGCTTTCGCACCGATCAGCTCAATGCCAAGCTTTTCAAGCACGCCCATCTCTTCGAGCGCGAGGGCCGTGTTCAACGCTGTCTGCCCACCCATGGTCGGTAGAAGGGCATCGGGTCTTTCTTTCTCCAGAATTTTGGCAACGACTTTCGGTGTGATCGGCTCGATATAGGTTGCATCTGCCATTTCCGGGTCAGTCATGATCGTCGCGGGGTTCGAGTTGATCAGGACAATGCGGTAGCCTTCTTCTTTTAGCGCCTTACAAGCTTGCGCGCCTGAGTAGTCGAATTCACAGGCCTGTCCGATGATGATCGGGCCCGCACCGATGATCGCGATTGATTTTATATCCGTTCTTTAAGGCAC
>JAUIIA010000008.1 GCA_030432025.1 Alphaproteobacteria bacterium | reverse complement strand
CCCGGCGAGTGTATCCACTCGGATACTTCATCCTCACTGGTTAAACCGGTATTGGTGGTCTACTCGGATTCCTGGGTCAGGGACACGTCGTATTCCAACGCAAAAATCGCAGACGCGGGAGCCAGGCAGAGTGCCGTTGTGACAACGGCGGGTAAAATACGCATATCAGCTCCCAGCTTTAAAAGGCGCGTTCAGGCACCGTGACAACATCACCGGGCATAAGAGGATAGTTCGTGCTCATATCACCGCGATTCATGATGCCGCGCAGATCGACGTCAACACGTTCACCGCTCTTACGGAACAGCGTGGATTTTGTCGGGTTAGCAAATTCTGTCAGACCACCGGCCTCCAGAACCGTTTGCTTGTCAGCTTCAATTTGCTTCTCGATTTTCTCAATCGCTTTTTTGTCCGTAATCGGATCAAAATCCTCACCGAGCTCTTCCTCGATACGCATCTCGGCGTTACCGCCCAGCTTAATGTCCGTACCGCGACCCGCCATGTTTGTAGCGATTGTAACGGCACCCGGACGGCCCGCTTGCCCGACAATGTAGGCTTCTTGCTCATGGTGACGGGCGTTCAGGACATTATGTTTGATCTTTTCTTTCTTCAGTCGTGCTGAAAGCTGCTCTGACTTCTCGATGGAAACGGTACCAACCAAAACAGGTTGCTCACGCTCATGACAATCCGCAATCAGTTGGACAATCGCATCTTCTTTTTGGGCCAGGTTCTTGTAAATCTTGTCGTCATGGTCAATACGGGCAATCGGCACATGTGTCGGAATAGAAACCACACCGAGATTGTAAATCTCCGCAAATTCCGCCGCTTCGGTCATTGCTGTACCGGTCATACCCGCCAGCTTGTCGTAGATACGGAAGTAGTTCTGGAACGTGATAGAAGCCAGTGTCTGGTTTTCGGTTTGAATGTCGACATTCTCTTTGGCTTCGATGGCTTGGTGTAAGCCTTCGGAAAGGCGACGACCATCCATCATACGGCCTGTAAATTCATCAATCAGAATAACTTTGCCGTCTTTGACGATATAATCCTTCTCGGCTTGGAAAAGCTGGTGCGCACGCAAGCCTTGGTTAACATGGTGAACCAGAGAAATGTTCTGGATGTCGTACATGTTGCTGCCTTCTTCTAGCAAGCCATGCTCGGTCAACAATTGCTCAACATGCTCGGTACCTTCATCCGTCAAAGCAATGGTCTTGTGCTTTTCATCACGCTCGTAGTCATCCTCGACCAGTGAAGGAATGATCTTATCAACTTGCGTGTAAAGCTCGGTGTTGGAATCGGAAGGACCGGAAATGATCAGCGGTGTTCTGGCTTCATCGATCAGAATCGAGTCGACCTCATCAACAATCGCGAAATGATGGTCACGCTGTGCCATTTCCTTGAGGCTAAAGCGCATGTTATCGCGAAGGTAATCGAAGCCGAATTCATTGTTCGTGCCGTAAGTGACATCGGCCGCGTATTCGGCTTTTCGGTCATACGGGTTTTTGTCATTGGTAATACACCCGACACTTATACCCATGAAGTTGTAAATCTCGCCCATCCACTCGGCATCACGTGCGGCCAGGTAATCGTTCACGGTAACAACATGGACACCGCGGCCGGTAAGTGCGTTCAGATAAACAGGCAGGGTAGACATCAACGTCTTACCTTCACCGGTTTTCATCTCGGCGATCTTACCGTCGTTCAAAACCAGACCACCGATAAGCTGAACATCATAGGGGCGTAGGCCCAATACACGTTTGGATGCTTCGCGCATAACGGCGAAGGCTTCGTGGGCAAGGTTGTCTAGCGGCTCGCCATTTTCGAGACGCTGCTTGAATTCCTGAGTCTGCGCTTGCAGCTCGGCATCGCGCATCTTTTCAAACTTTGCTTCAAGCTCGTTTATCGGGGCAATTTGCTTATGATAATTTTTTAATGCGCGTTCGTTGGATGAACCGAAAATCTTAGTGGCTAGGCCTAACAAGTCATGACTCCATTTCTATTCGTTACCTGATATAAGCCTTGAGGAACACTGCGTCAATTGAAGCTTGGAAACGAGCGCAAAAAAGCGGCGGGTTTATTATTCATAAAAACCGAAAAACCCCACAAAGCAGCGTCGATTAAAGGCAAAAAGCATCGCTTGAATTAGCAAACCTCTTTCGCTAGTCTGCACGATACATAATTTACTCATAACTGAAGTGGAAACTAATGGCTGATATCAAAAATACACTTACACGGTCACAAGAGCGCGGGAACGCGGTCATTGTGGTTCTTGTTGTCTTACTGGTCGTCGCTGTAGGTGCGATTGCCTACCTATCGACTCAAATGAATAAGGGCGATGACGATGCTTCCTCTGCTTCTACTCAGGTAGCGAGCAATACTGCAGCGGCTGACCCTGCCGCTCAGCAAGCCGCACAGGATGCTACTGCGCCTGCGCCGAATATTGAGCCGGGTAACCCTGTCGTTGCGAAAGTTGCGGGTCAGGACATCACACGTCTTGATGTGTTTAATTTCATCCAGACATTGCCACCGCAAACACAGCAGCTACCTGTGCAGCAGCTTTTCCCGCTTGCTCGTGATCAGGTTGTGAATGCCAGCGTGATTAATAAGCAGGTCCAGGGTGTAAATCTGGACAGTGACCCAATGGTTAAAAAACAGCTGGCTGCTGCCAAAGACCAGATTGTTAAAGGCGTTTACGTTCAAAAGCAGGTTGATAAAGCCATGACTGATGAGCGCATCAAAGCCGCTTATGACAGTTACGTAGAAAACTTCCCTGAAATCCCTGAAGTGAAAACACGTCACATTTTGGTAGAAGACGAAGCAAAAGCTAAAGACCTCATCAAGCAGTTGAAAGACGGTGCTGATTTCGCAGAACTGGCGAAAGAACACTCAACAGACGCTACTAAGGAAAATGGTGGTGAGCTTGGTTACATCTCCAAGCAGGACCAGGTCATTCCGGCCTTCATCGAAAAGGCGTTTGAACTGAAGCCGGGTGAGATGACAGAAGAGCCTCTGAAGACAGAGTTCGGCTACCACATCATCGAAGTTTCCGAAGCTCGTAATCGTCCGCCTGCCACACTTGAGCAAGCAAAACCGTTTCTTGCAGCACAATTGCGTGGTGCAGTGTTGAACGAGCTGGTTGCTGACTGGCGCGATGACGCAAAAGTTGAAGTCTTTGACATTAACGGTCAGCCTATCGAACCTGCCGCCGGTGATGAAACACCAGCAGAAGAGCCTGCCGCTGAGGAAGCTCCTGCAGAGAAGAAGCCTGCTGAAGCTTCAAACTAGGATTATTAAGAATGAAGAAAGCCGTGTGACAGAAAGTGTTGCGCGGCTTTTTTTGTGAAGGATTTTAAAGATGACATGTGATATCGCTTTGCAAAACCCGAAGCCCGAAGCCCCCGATTTACCAATCGTTCTGGTGGCGGCTGTGGCCCTCATCAACGAAAAGGGCGAAGTATTGTTGGCGCAACGCCCCGAAAACAAATCGATGGGCGGTCTGTGGGAGTTTCCGGGCGGTAAGGTCGATGAGGGGGAAACCCCTGAATTCGCCCTAATGCGTGAGCTAGAGGAAGAGCTGGGCATTGAAACCCGTCCGACTTGCTATCTGCCTATCGCTTTTGCCTCACATTCTTACGATGACTTTCATTTGCTCATGCCTTTATTTGCTTGCCGTAAGTGGCTGGGCGAACCGCAGCTTAAGGAGCATCAGGCCTTCGCATGGGTTAAACCCATCGACATGCTGGATTACCCGATGCCCGAAGCCGATCTTCCTTTGGTGACAACCTTACGCGATTTGCTGTAAAACAGCATATATGTACGCATCGGTTTACGATTTCAAAACCTTCTATAACAGCAAAGTCGGACGCGTTGTTCGCCGCATCTTGCAGGAACGCATTCGTGAGCTGTGGCCCGACGTCCATGATTTACGCGTAATGGGAACGGGTTATGCTACGCCTTATCTGCGTATGTTCAAAGAAGAGGCGGAGCGCGTATTCGCGATGATGCCTGCGGGGCAGGGTGCCCACCATTGGCCACATGATGATGTAAATTGTGTCGCTTTGTCCGAGCCTTCCGAGTTGCCGATCGAAACCAATTCTGTCGACCGCATCCTGATGATGCATAATCTGGAGTTCGCGGAATTTCTCAAACCGTCATTGCAGGAAATATGGCGTGTTCTCAAATCTAACGGCCGTATGATCGTCGTAGTTCCGAACAGGTCGGGCTTTTGGGCGCGTGCGGACTGGGCACCGTTCGGCCATGGTACGCCATACTCTTTATCCCAGCTTAACTACGCTTTACGGGATAGTTTATTCGCGCATGAACATACGGAGGAAGCTTTGTTCATGCCGCCCCTCAAATTCACGCCTGTTCTGAAATCTGCGGGCTTTTTCGAAAATGTCGGGCGCTCGGTCGTGCCCATCGTTGCGGGCGTCCATATCGTTGAAGTCAGCAAGCAGCTCTATGCCACAGCAGATCCGGGATCTGGTTCGAAGGTAACGGTGCGTGGGCGCGGGATATTTATGCCTAAACCCGCAACGGGACTGGCCGAGAATTAAACACTGGCAAGCGGGTCGTTCGGATCGACACCATCCATAAACTGCTTTTTACGATCAACATTGGTGAGCTGATACACCAGACCCGTCCAGTTGCCGACAATGCTGCGTGCGGTATCGGCCCAGCTATTGTCCAGAATACTGCGCATCTCTTCATCCGCCACGGCCCAATCATCATCTCCGGCTTCGACCTTACGACGCATGACCTTAATGCGCTCTAATGACTCACCGTAAAAATAATTTTCAGGAACAGGGGGGTAATTCGGGCGCGTACCATCGAGGTAGCTTTGCACTTCGCGCTTATATTCTTTGTAAAGACTGACCATGTCGTATTCAGGATGACCTTGCAGCATGACACGGCGGAAACCATCTTCGCTGACGGCCATATGAACGTGATCTTCTTCGTCCGTGATCAGGACATTCAAACCCGCTTCCTCGAATTGCTGATGTGTAATTTCGTTGTGACGGGAATGCGGCACATCAAACACGGTGTTCACCCCACGCATAATCAGATGCTTGCGGTCCAATACGCGGTGCTTGTATACGCCCCAGCGTTTATGCCCGATAGGTGTGCGTTTCTTGTCGTAGGAAAACTCCATGATGGCGTGTGTTGCGAGGCAGGAGCTTAGCGTAGACACTACATTCTCCCACGCCCAGTCCATCACTTCTTGTAACGGTTCCCAAAATTCGGCCTTGGTCAGGTCGGGGTCACTGACATTTGCACCTGTAATAATCAGCCCGTCGAGACCCTCGTCCTGAAGCTGTTCGAAAGTCTCGTAATACTGCTTAACGTAAGCCTTGGCTTCATCGCTGCGTTCAAGCTGCGGCAGTGTAAAAGGGTGCACATAGAACTGTGCAATTTTGTTGGATTCACCGACCAGACGGAAAAATTGCCGTTCCGTCGCCTGCAGGGCTGCATCCGGCATCATATTGAGTAAGCCGATATGCATCTCGCGGATTTCCTGCGTTTTCGCACGATCCGCAGGCAGGACTGTTCGCCCTTCCTCCCTCAGGCGGTCAAATGTCGGCAAATCTTTATAAGCAACTAACGGCATAATCTCTTTGATTTCTGAAATCGCACTGGGTATGTGTAGTACCGCATTTATGTGTATTGTAATCAACGCCTAAATGCAAAAGGTCGAAAGTTAATTATGTTTGAAAAAATTACCATTATCGGCATGGGCCTCATCGGTTCATCACTCGCGCATTGTATCAATCGTGCGAAGCTGGCGAACAAGCTGGTCGCCGCGGATGTGAATGAAGATGTTTGCGCGAAAGTACGTGAACTGGGCTTTGCCGATGTTGTGACGCCCGATATCGCCAAAAGCGTTATTGGCAGTGATCTAGTGATCATGGCCGTGCCTGTTGGCGCGATCCATGCTGTCGCGGAACAAATCGCGCCCTATATGGCGCCTGAATCTGTGTTGAGTGATGTCTGCTCGGTTAAGAAGTCAGTGATCGATGCTGTCGAACCACTGTTGCCTGAAAGCGTGTCGTTGGTTCCAGCTCACCCGATTGCGGGTACGGAACATTCCGGTCCCGAAGCCGGTTTTGCGGAGTTGTTCGATGGGCGTTGGTGCATCCTGACCCCGTCTGCGGGTACGCCGATCAAAGCGGTTGAGAAAGTCACGGCATTCTGGGAAGGCTGCGGGGCGATGATCGAGCTGATGGACGCTGACCATCATGATTTGGTTCTGGGGATTACGTCCCACTTACCGCACTTGATTGCCTACACAATTGTCGGTACAGCCGATGAACTCGAGGACGATATCAAATCCGAAGTGATCAAGTATTCTGCTTCCGGTTTTCGTGGGTTTACCCGTATTGCGGCATCCGACCCGATCATGTGGCGTGATGTGTTCCTGAATAACCGTGAGGCCGTGCTGGAAATCCTGCAGCGCTTTAACGAAGACTTGACCGCCATGCAGCGTGCAATCCGCCGTGGTGATGGTGCATATCTGGAAGACGTATTCACAAGAACACGTCAAATCCGTCGTCAGATTATGGAGATGGGTCCCGAAGGGTATCCCAATCCGAAGTTGATGCGTCGGATGGATCCTGAAGAGAATCCAGAGGAATAGGCTTACGCCGCGGTGCTTCCTCGATTTTTTCGGGAAGGACAACAAGCGGAACAGGGCCGAGCATAATCGTCTTGTCCTTTTGCTGAAGCGGCACTTGCACATGTCCTTCTTCATTCACAAAGAACATCAAAGCACCTTCGGTAAAGGAGGCTGCACGATTATCGATGATATCGCTGCTTTTGAGCGCGTTTAGGAATGATTTGAAGTTCTTGAGTGTAATCACCATGTCGGGCGCGGGAACAGGCTCCTGCTTCAAATCCAGCGTTCCTTCCAGGCTGGCGACGAAGTCATCACGTATCAGTTCGCTTTCACGTACATTCAAATCCTGCCCGTCTGTATTCACAACCGCCATGAGCGAGTCGAAGCGCAAAGGTTGTAGCCAGCGGAAATTCTTCGCCTGAATGGGGCCAGTGGTCAAGGTGATAGGATAGTTGGGAATAGGCCACCCATGCGCACGAATTGTCTGAACTTCGATACTGGCGAAGGGGGTAACCAGCCGCTCTTGGTCGACCGCCATTCTGATTTGGCCGGGAAAGCCGGTGATCACTGGCGTTTGCGGTTGAACATCCGGCTCCATCAAATCCGCAAGCGCGATCGGATATTGGCGTTTGATTTCCTCGGCGACATAAAACCAGAGAGCGCTGTAGGCCGCGAACAGCACGGCACAGATTCCGATTAAGCTAAATAGTGCGGCTTTAAAACCACCTTGCTTGTTCAATGCTTTTTCCTTGGCTTCATTCATCAGGCTAATACTCGCAGGTTCAATTTCATTTTCCAGCTTTCTGAGTAATTCATCGCGTTTCAATCCAGCTTCAATCGGCGGAAGAAATTCGAAAACAACCGTTCCACTAGATTTGAACCAGCTGTTTCGCGGCCAAAATAAACCGGCATTCATCGCCATCGGAATGATCGGCAAGTCGGTTGCTTCCTGAATGCGGGCCACACCGACCTTATATGGTTTTTGATCCGTCGTGGCATCCGTACTCACACGCGTACCTTGTGGAAAAATGACGATCGGGCGGCCTTCGGCTTTAATCCGTTTGGCGCCTTCCTGAATGGATTCAATCGCGGAATCGGGCGTGCTGCGGTCAATCGCAATCGGTCCGCTTTTCTTTAGATACAAGCCCCATAAAGGAATACGCAGCAGTTCTTTTTTCAGGATAACGGCAGGGTCCTTAAACAGGACATGCAGCTTCATTGTCTCGTAAGCTGATTGATGCTTCGCGGCCAGAATGTATGGGCCGCCTTTGGGCAGGCTCTCTGCCCCGCGCACTTCGTATTTTAGCCCGAGTATCGTGCGTTCCAGAAAATACACGGTGTACACAAACAGATGCACCGTACCCATATAAAAACGCCGCGGCAAAAACAGCGTCGGCAGCATGATAAAGCACATGATGCCGACAATGACGTAAAAGCACAGATTAAAGACTGTCGAACGGATATAGGCAGGTTTCATGTCTAAGCATCCGCTTGCTGAAGAGGGGCCTGCAATGTGAAGAGCAAGGTTACTTTTCGGTACAGCCATTTGTGGTATTCAACAAAAACCAGCTTGGCAAAACGGGCGGAGAGATAATCCAGGTCAGGCTGCTTGAGCGGGTTGGCGTAAATATCAATGCCGGGCAGGGCATGTGACAACTCCGCATAAGCGCGCGGCATGTGATAATTACCTGTTACTAAACGAATGGATTGGTAATCCTGCTGTTCAATCCAGTCACGGGTTTCCTTCGCGTTCTGTTTCGTTGTTGTGGCCTCATAGCCCAGCGTTACACAGCAGGGCGGCAATGCTGTAGTCCCAGTCCACAATCCTGTGATTTCTTTCTTCTTCACGTCCTTGTGAACACCGCTGATGAATAGATGTGATGCACGACCGATTGCAAATAATTTCAGGCCTTCTTCCACGCGGTCATTCCCGCCTGTCAGCACGACAATCGCATCTGTTGTCTCATCCTCACTCTGTGGAGCCATGGTGACCACATTCACCATAAAGGCAGCCAGTCCCGCAGCCCAGAGAACGACTAACGAGAAAAGAACGATGAGAACGGTTTTGAAGATTTTCATGATGGAAATGTTTTACGGCATCTGACCCAGTACACGCAAGACCGTAAAACGGGCCGTTATCCATCCGATAAAACTAATGGCAATCGGTAATAGCAATAAGCCGACGGTGTTTGGGATACTTAACGACAAACCGGGCATAACAGGGTTGTCCGAAGAGCCGAGTAGCGACATTAACCCGATGATGGCCAGTCCGGCACCCAACCCGAAGATACTGCCCTTGATGGTGAGTATCAGTGCATGTCGCTGCAGTTGTTTGGTGATGTACATATCACTGGCCCCCATAAGGTGCAGTAACTCGATATCGTCGCGATGCTCCGCCATGCGTGAACGTATAGCACCCGCAATCGCCGTAATAGTCGTAAGCCCAATGATGAGGGTGACGAAGGATGCCGAAATTTTAAGCGTGCCCGCGAGGCGCAAAATATCGTTAAGCCACGTTTCATGCGTATCGATTTTAATGTCCTTCGCGATAGCTGTAACCGCGTCCGTTATAGATTTTAAATTCTCAGGATTGCGCGAATTCAGTTCAACGGAGATAAGGCCGGGCAACGGCATGTCGCCGATAGATAAGTCCTCACCCAACCATGGGGAGACAAGCTCCTGTATTTCTTCCTGAGACAGTGCCGTGGCGGAATTGATTTCCGCAAATGGTTGCAACGTATCCTGAACACGTTTTGAAAGCGCGGCGATATCGTCTTGTGTGCGTAGCTTGCCCTCAGCATCGCTTGCGGGGATTTCGATAGTCAGGCTGTTTTCCAAACCTGACGACCAATGATGCGTAACGCTATTGAGCAAAAACGTCGCGCTCAACGCCATCATTGCCAAAAACGTCATGAGCGCCACCAGCACGATCATGAAATTAGATCCCGCACTTTTATTCAACGGTAAATCGTATCGGCCCTTACTGTCAGCAATGCCCAAGCGTTTGTTTTTACGAAAGCGGCTCATCAATAAACCCCCTCGATATTTTTCTGCACCCAGCTTGTCTGCTCATGCACATGCAGTGTACCCGCATCCAGAACAAGGCGCGGATGACCGAATTTCTCCATAATGCTTTGGCTGTGTGTGGCGATTACGATGGTAGTTCCCATACGGTTTAACTGTTCGAACAAATGCATAAGGCGAAAACCGATATTGTCATCAAGGTTACCTGTCGGCTCATCGGCAAGAAGTAGTTTTGGGCGGGCAATGACTGCACGCGCAATCGCGACACGTTGCTGCTGTCCACCGGAAAGCGTTAGTGGGAGTACGTTCTTGTAGTCCCCGAGTCCGACCCATTCCAGCAATTCATCAACATTGCTTTTGATCTCGGATTCGCGGTGACCCGTAATGCGAAGGGGCAGGGCCACATTATCAAAGGCGGACAGGTGCGGCAGCAGGCGGAATTCTTGAAACACTACGCCGATTTTCTGACGCAGCTTGCTCAGCTTTGCACGATCCATGTCATTCACATTCTGATCGAACATGGTTACAAGCCCACGCGTGGGTTTGCGGCCCAAAAACATCAGAGACATCAGCGAGGTTTTACCCGCGCCGCTTGGCCCCGTCAGAAAATGAAACGAACCGGGCTCAAGCGTAAAATTGATATCGGACAAGACTTCCGGCCCGATACCGTAACGCAAACCGACATGCTCGAACTTGATCATTACTTTTCGACCTCACGCGGTTTTTGAACATCCAGAACATATTGCAAGGCACTGGCTTGTTTATATGGGTTTTCAACGAGGAAGGCTGCATCGAGTGCTTCTTGTAAATGACCATGGTCAGCCAGAATTTTAGAAACTGTTGAGTAGGCCTTGTTTCGGAATGAAAGGCTGTCGATACGTGAAATACTCGTTTTTGCAGCATTGAAATCGCCGCGTTCGGCCTGAATCTCGGCCGTTTCACCATAAGCTTTATGACGAAGCGCATCATTCTCCATATCTGCGGCTGTCTTCCATGCCCCTTCATTATCACCGGCAAAGGCTTGCGCCATGGCGATATATGTCAGCGCGATAGCATAGGAGGGAGGGTGGTCTATTTTTTCGGCTTTAACGCGGAGCTTTTCAAACGCTGCATCATATTGTTCTTTCGGCAATTTCAAATCGGCAACGGCCATACCGATGCCACGAATGGTCAGTGCTTTAGTGTCGGGGTTGCCGATTTTATCGATCACACTTAACGCGCCATCAAGGTCGCCATCAAAGGCTTTGGTCTTGGCAAGCTCGCGATATGTCTGGTCACGCCATGCATCACGCTCGACATCGGCCGAAAGCGTTTCAATTTTATCCAGCACGCAATTCCGGTTCCCGATGTCGCAATCCTGCGCGGTTGCGGCGCCTGAAACGGTCAAAAAAGCTATGATAACGAGTACGGCTAAACGTCTTGTGCCCAGCATTCTTACTCCTTGAGGTTGAGAGGCTCTTGCTCCTTCGGATGCTAAACCATATAAATACTAGATAAGGGGTTCTATGAGAAGCGTCTGCAGCCAATGATTCTAACTTGTCCCAGTTGTACAACTCGGTATTTGCTATCCGCACAGGCCTTAGCGCCTGATGGGCGGACTGTGAAATGTTCGAATTGCGCGCAGGAATGGTTTGAAACCCCTGATCCTGACGAGCTTTTGAAAAAGCTGGAAAGCGATGTCGGCCAGGAAGCCGCACTTCACGACGATATTCCCGACGCAATCAAACCCTTCAATGAATATCTCGACGAAGAAGCTAAGGACGGCCAATACGATAAACCTGCTGTCAAAAGTAAAACAGGCGGGCAAATGACCGGATATCTCGCAGCTGCTGCCGTGTTTGTGGCGAGCTTTGCTGCGCTGATGGCCTTTAGCCAACCGATTTACAAGGCGTGGCCTGCTTCAGCGTCGTTCTATGACATGCTGGGTGTGTCGTTATCTGTTCCCGGCGAAGGGCTGGTATTTGACCGTGTGAAGGTCAATGCCTTGAACGAGCACGCGATTCTAATTGAAGGCGCAGTGATTAACCGCACATCCGAAGTGCAAGCCTTACCGTTTATCGAAGCGACTATCCGTGACAAAAGTGGCAATGTTATTGATGAGGCTATTATTCAGGCCCCGTTTGATACGATGGATGCGGAAAGCGGCTTGCCGTTTCGTTCAACGTATCAAGGGGATGTTATGGAAGCGGATCATGTTCAACTGCGCTTTTTGCTGAGTGCGCCTGTTGAGGAATCAACTGAGGTTGCCGATTCTGCTGAGACTAAAACCGCTTCAGAAGACGACGGTAATACTCCAACTCCTCCTGCGGACGCTCACGCTGACCCGCACGGCGGCGAAGCTCATTAAGAATATCCTGCACCCATTTCTTCTCGGCTTCGTCCGGTACTTCGACCTGCGAACCTAATGGTGGTCCGTTTTCATCGCTGTCCGAACCGTATGGACGGCCAAGCGGGTCCATGCGCCCCGGTGAAGGGCGTGCGAAGGCAAAGCCCATCATCTGCTGCATACGCTGCTGAAGCTGCTGTTGCATTTTCTCCTGCGCTTCCTTGAGGTGCTCGATAGCTTCGTTCTGATAGGGGACCGAAAGGTCAGGGCGGTTTGCGCCTAATTCTTCGGAAGACATCCGCATAGCCTGTTCAGCCAGCCCCATATTCTCGGGGATTTCATCGAGCTTCTGGTCAGCTTCCAACATAAGTTGTCCCAAAATAACGCGTAAGGCTTCTTGCTCGGCGACATTCTCTTCGGTTTTCAGGAACGGCAACGGGTCATCCTGTGCGCCCGGGCGGCTCATGCCCAACCCTTCAAGTTTCTGCAGCATGTCGGCCTGCTTCTGGGTCTGGTCACGTAAATCTTCCTGCCGTTCGATAAGCTGCTGAAGCTCATTCACACATTGCTGCATCGTTTGCATATCCTGCGGCATGGAGAATTCCATCGACGGATTCATCATATCCATCATGCGCTGAAGACGGGACAGCATATCCTGCGCGGCGTTCTTATCGCCGTTCAGCATGTCCTGTTCCATCTGTTGCAGCATCTGTGCAAAGTCATCCATGCTCATCATGTCTGACATCATTTCCGGCGGGACAGTCGGTATTTCCAGCCCTTGTTCGGCCATGCGTTTTTGGAACTCACGCGCCATAGATTGCATGTACTGCGCCATTGCATCACGCAAATCCTGCATTAATCGGGCGATTTCTTCTTGGGTGATATTCGGGTCCTGTAACGCTTCTTCGAGTGCTTGTTGCGCATCCCGCAAGTCACGTGCCGCAAGGCTCAGGTCACCGTCCTCAAGCCTCAGTGCCGTGTCCCACATCATCGACATCAAGCTCTTCGACGTATCAATCGACGGTTCCTGATACTTCGCGCGCGAAGCCATTACTGTGAGCGCGAGATATACGCGCGTATCGTTGTTAAATGTTTTCGGCAGGCGCTTCAGGCCGACCAAAGCGATAAACAGATCGCGGTATGGGCTTTCGTAGTTCCACGCCAGATGTTTACGCAACTCGATTAATTTTTGCGCGATTGGATGCGTGAAGTCGCGTTCAGGCAAAACCATTTTTACAGGCTCAAGCGCGCCCGTTTGACCAAGGTGATCGGTAACTGTGAAGTTAAACACAACGGGAAGGCCCGCCCATGTGTGATCCGTCAAATCATAAACAGGCGCCATTTGGAAATCTGTTGCAGCGGGCGAAAGCACGGAACGCTGCATGTCCACCGCTTCACCCAGCGGCCAGTCTTCCACGACAGGATCAAGCTCCATATGCATTTTCAGCTTCTCAACGCTGTAATCGTCAAACATGCTTAAGGAAAACTGTATTTGCCCATCGGAAAGGGTTTTTGGCTCTTCGACTTGTGAAATCGTTGGGGGCAGGTCGGTAATGTGGTTCACATCCCAGCTGATCGAATTGAACCAGCTTGTGTGAAACGTAATTGTATCGGTCGCGGGCACTTCGGTTTCGATTGAAAACGTGCCGTCTTCGGATTTGGTGAGCTGGTGCGTTTGACCTTCAAACTTTACGGACGGGGTAAAGAACATCATCGTCCATGCCCCGAGATCGTTTTTAAGAAATGCCTTTAACGTGCTGCCTTGGGGGATATCCAGTGGCGCGTCCTGATCACTCCGGAGCACCAGTCGTTCGCTGCGTGTATATTCGGGCGGCGTAACCCAGATCGAAACATGCGTTGTCGCAAATTGTGTCTGAATGCTGGGGGGGACAGGTAAAATCCCGCTTAAGATGCGGCTTTTCCATGCTGCTCCCGCGACCACCAACCCACAGAAAAGTGCAAGAATAGCCGCGAGCCGCAAGGCATAAGGGTCTTTCTTGGCCAGCTCGTTTTTGGCTTTTGCTACCTTAAGCTTGGCAAGCAGTGATTGTTTGCGTTCCTGCTCTCGTGCCCAGAGTGAGTTCTCGACCTTATCAACGGGCTTGTCATGCAGGGTGCTGAGCGGGCGGTGCTCTGCCTCGCTATTTTGCTCTATGCGCCTGATAACGTCTTCTTCGGTCGGTTTTTTGAATTTGCGGACATCCTTGCGGATGAAATAGACGATACCGGCCAGCGCGATAATTGCGATGGCGACATGACCGAATTCCCCGAATAGCTGCGGTCCGTTGAACAACCAGAACGCGGCAAATGCCATCAGCCAAGTAAATAGCCGCCAGCAACGCTGCCCGATTTCCTCGAACAGCAAAATCCAGAAACTCTGGGTTTTGATACGTTGAATCTTACGCGGATAGCGTTTGCGCTTATCGATATATTTGTCTTCGATGTATTTGTCTCTGTAAGCGCGACGGTCCATAGGGTGGTCCGGTCCTTTACTCTTTTTGTCCAATCCAGTCAGGGATAGCTTCAATATCTATTATATCATTATAGGTCTGGCGCGGTCGAATGACAGAGACATTGTCACCTTTCACGAAAATTTCCGGCGGCATCGGGCGTGTATTATAGTTCGAAGCCATACAGAACCCGTAAGCTCCGGCCGATTGAATAACAGCCAGATCGCCTGCCTTCATTTGGGGTAGTTCACGGTCAGTCGAGAATGTATCACCCGTCTCGCAGATCGGGCCCACAACGTCATATTTGGTACGCGGTGCATCCAGGTTTTCAACCGGCGCAATGCCATGATACGCATCATAGAGAGTAGGGCGGATCAGATCGTTCATCGCCGCATCCAGCACAAGGAACTTACGCTCCTGCGTTTCTTTAATGTAGAGAACCTCGCTCAAAACCACGCCCGCATTCCCGACCAGATAACGGCCCGGCTCCATAATGATTTCGGTGTCCAGCGGCACGATAATGTCATTCACCCACTGCGCGTATGCATCAAGGTTCAGCAGTTTCTCGTCATCGTAAATAATCGGGAAACCACCGCCGATGTCTAAGCGGTCTATCTTGTATCCTGCCTCACGCAGGTCGTTTACGATGTCGGGCATTTTCTCGAATGCCTGTTTGAACGCTTCAACCGTGAAGACCTGTGAGCCGATATGGATAGACAGGCCGAGCGCATTCACATGGCTCATTTCTTTGGCCATCTCGAAACCTTCAAAAATACGCTCACGGTTTAGCCCGAATTTGTCGCGCTTGCGGCCAGTAGAGATTTTGTGGTGACCACCACCCGTAACATCGGGGTTGAGGCGGAAAACAACATTCGCCGGCTTATCCATTGCTGACGCAATTTTCTGGATATGAACCAGTTCGGGCAAGGATTCGACATTAAACTGGTGAATACCTGCTTTCAGACATTCACTGATCTCTGACGCTTGCTTACCTACACCTGTAGACACGATTTTCTGCGGGTCAAACCCTGCCTTAATGCCACGATGAAGCTCGCCCTCGGACACAATTTCTAAACCGCTGCCCAATGAGCGTAAATGCGCGAGCACAGCCACGTTGCTGTTTGCTTTGCAGGCATAGCACAGCAATGGCTGGCGGTCGGCGGGCAGGGCCTTTTTCATCGCACCGGCTAACCGTTCATACTGGTTCGTAATTTCCTGTGCGGAATATACATAGGCAGGTGTGCCATATTCAGCGGCAATATCGCTTAGGGCGACATTATCGATGTGTAATGCGTCGTTTTTTATATTGTATCCTGACATTCTTATTCTTCTGGTTTGGGGTCGTGTTTTGGATCAGGGTAAGTGCGTGGAAATGCACTGTCCTCAGCGCCTTCCGGCGGGGAGAGTGTCTTTGGCTTTACACCGCACGCAGCAACACCCAGCGACATTAACAGTGCCGCCGAAATAATCATCAAAGTTTTGTTTGTTCGTTTCATTATCTACCGTCTTCAAAAAGAGCCGTCTTGATAGCATGCTTTGATATGAAATAAAATCTTCAAAGGTTTGGTGAAAGCCTTAAAAAAATGTACACTTTTATCCTATATGATCAATCATTAACCGCTTCAACGGTTTAATCATCTGATGGCCTCGAACCTATGCAGGAAAACTCACAAGACGACCAAACTCTGGACGTTTTATCTCAGGATCAGCTAGACGCTCTGGTAACGCTTCACAACCGTTTCCTTGAAGGGCGCTTGGGCGGACGTCGTGCGATGCTCAAAAATACGGATTTGAGCAGCCTGTCCTTGCGCGGGAAAGACCTGCGTCAGGCGAACTTTATGGGCTGCGTTATGGTTGGCATGGACCTGTCCAACGCGAATTTTCAGGAAGCATCGCTGTATGCATGCGATCTCAGTAACTCTAACCTGAACGACACGCGCTTTGTGCGTGCTGATTTGCGCGGCGCGAAGATTGAGAATGCCATGCTGCAGGGCGCGGACCTTGAGAAAGCGGATTTACGCGAGGGCGGTATCGCTTCGGGTGATAATTTCGGTGCCAGTCAGGCCGTGAACTTCCGTGGCGCGAACCTAAGTGGCGCAAAACTTTCCGGTTCGGCGGCTAACAAGGCGAATTTCTCCGATGCTATCCTGTCGGGCGCGAATATATCGCAGGCGGATTTACGTGGTGCCTCGATGGAAGGTGCCGATTTATCAAACGCGGAAATGGATGGCTGCCAACTTGGTGGTGCAAATCTGAAGTCCGCCATTCTGACGGGCGTACAAATCGCGAATTTACATCAGGAAAATCTGGACCTCGCTGACGCCATCACCGATGAGAATGTCGGTGTATCCGTCTCCGATCTAGATACGCCTTTGGCAAAACTTATTGAATCACACAGAAGCTGGGTCGAAACGGCCGGTAAAAACGGGGAGCAGCTGGACCTTAGCGGGATTGATATGCGCAGCCTGCGGACGTTGAAGATGGAGCGCCTGACGGCCATTCGTGCTGTCGATACAAAATTCCTCGGCATGAACCTCTATAAAATCCAGCTGCAGAGCGCGGTTCTGGATGATTCCGACTTTCGTAATTGCGACATGGAGGAAGCCGATCTTCGGGGGTCCGATTTTGCTCGCGCCAACTTCTCCCACGCTAAAATGCGCGGTGTAGACGGCAGCCCGTTAATGTTTGGTGCGCAGGGTGCGAATAAACGTTTTAGCCCCTGCAACTTTGAAAACGCAAAGCTACGCTATGCGGATCTGCAAGGTTCATTGCTCAAAAGTGCTGTGTTTAAAGGAGCCGACTTATCCTATGCCGATTTATCGGGCGCAGATTTAAGAGAGGCTGACTTTACGGGCGCAAATATCACGGGTACGAATTTCGAAGGCGCACAAACAGAAGGCGCGACGATACCGACGCCTAAAAAACCTGTCTTTCAGATGAAAACGGATTAAAGCTTTTCGTTCAGCTCGGGAACGGCATCAAACAAATCTGCAACCAGACCGTAATCAGCCACACTGAAAATCGGAGCTTCCTCATCCTTGTTGATTGCAACAATGATTTTGGAGTCCTTCATACCCGCAAGGTGCTGAATAGCGCCGGAGATACCGATCGCCATATACAGCTCGGGTGCAACCACTTTACCTGTCTGCCCGACCTGATAATCGTTAGGGACGTATCCAGCATCAACGGCGGCACGGGACGCACCAACAGCGGCACCAAGCTTGTCGGCCAATTCTTCGATAATTTTGAAATTCTCCGCCGAACCGACACCACGGCCACCTGAAATAACAATATCCGCAGACGTCAGGTCAGGGCGGTCACTTTCGGTTACTTTCAAGCCGACAAAGCCGGACAGGCCTTTATCACCTTGTGAAGACACGTCCTCAACAGAAGCGCTTCCACCCTCGGCCGGGGCAGGGTCGAATGTTGTCCCGCGCACAGTGATCAGTTTTTTGTCATCAGATGATTTGACCGTCGCAACCGCATTCCCGGCATAGACAGGGCGTTCGAATGTGTCCGCATCAACCACGGCGGAGATGTCGGAAATTTGTTGTACATCCAGCAAAGCAGCTACACGAGGTAGCACGTTTTTGCCGAAGGTACCCGCAGGCGTAAGGATGTGTGAATAATCACCGGCCAGCTCAACCAGAATAGGGGCAAGGTTCTCGGCGATATGGTGTTCAAGTTCCGGCGCATCGGCTTTCAGGACTTTGGAAACGCCATCGATCTTTGCTGCAGCATCAGCGACACCGCCGCAACCCGATCCGGCGACAAGCACATGAATATCGCCATCGATTTGCTTGGCTGCGCCTACAGTGTTCAAGGTCGACTTCGCCAGTGCTGTATTTTCGTGTTCTGCAAGTACGAGTATCGCCATGGTTCTTTTCCTTCTTTTTTATGATTCCAGTGTATCTACAAATGCGCGTTGTTTACAGGCCATATCGTGAACGCCTGCTTTTTGCTCATGAACGCCGATGACAATGGCCCAGATAAGGCCGCCAATAGAGGCGAGGCCAAAGACAAGGCTGTTCATCAGGATAAATTGTTGAAATTCGGGTGACGCCATAAAGTCCAGGTCCGCACCTGCATTCATATTGTCGACGGACGGGTCAATCTCCTCCATACGGTCGAGAAATTGACCGTAGCTAGGAAGGGAAGTGTAAATGATCATCGGCCATGCTGGCAGAACCCACATGATATAGCGGTAAATGGATTGCAGCACATTAAGCGCATCGCCGGTGAGCGTGCCGATTTTAATGTTAAGTGCTTTCTGACCGATCGTGCCTTGAATAGGTGAAGCGGTCATACCGATATAATATATCGCGCACAAAGCCTGATAGACGAGGTTCGTGTAAAAGAAGCTCGTGCTCATCGCCATCTCCAATGCAAAATAGATGCAAACGAAGATGACCGTATCAATGGTAATGGCGGAAGTTCGGCGCCAGAAACCCGCATATTTCATGCTTAGATAACCTTGGCTTCGTTTTTCAGCTTGTCGATCAGCTCATCAACATTCTCGACCTTTTCGCCGCCTTCGCGTTTGGCCGGTTCGCTGACTTTTACAATTTCCAGACGAGGGCTGTAATCAACACCAAGCTCTGAGGGCTCAATGATGTCCAGTTGCTTTTTCTTTGCCTTCATAATGTCGGGTAGCTTCGCGTAACGTGGCTCGTTCAGGCGTAAATCTGTCGTAATGATCGCAGGTGCTTTTAATTCCAGCGTTTCCAAACCGCCATCGACTTCGCGTGTCACCTTAATGCTGTCACCGTCGATCTCCAGTTCTGATGCAAATGTCCCTTGGGACCAGCCGAGCAGTGCGGAAAGCATCTGTCCTGTCTGGTTGGAGTCATCGTCAATCGATTGCTTGCCCATAATGACGAGGTCGGGGCTTTCTTTATCAACAAGCGCCTTTAGTGTTTTGGCGACGGCCAAAGGCTCAACACCACCCAAATCAATCGGGTCATCGGTTTTAACCAGGATACCGCGGTCTGCACCAATCGCCATGGCTGTACGAAGTTGTTCCTGGGCTTTTTCAGGGCCGATGGAGACGGCAATCACTTCGTCGGCCTTACCGGCTTCTTTCAATCGTACCGCTTCTTCAACGGCAATTTCGTCAAACGGGTTAACCGACATTTTGACATTCGCGAGCTCAACGCCCGTCTGGTCGGACTTCACACGCACTTTCACGTTGTAGTCGACGACGCGTTTTACAGGAACCAAAATTTTCATAGAAAAAGTCTCTTAACAATGAGTGGTTTAGGATGTTTGTGAAGAATAGTATGCCAGCGCGAGAAGGGCCAAAGCAACCCCCTGCATGATAACACGCGCCTGCATTAACTTGTTGCCGTACTTCTTGTTGAACTCGCCACCTTTAACCATTGAGAACAGGCCTAGGCCCAAAATGGCAAGAACAAGGGTGAGTGCGATGATCAGCGCAATTGTCGATAACATATTCATATTATTGAGATAAGCCCTTTTTGTGCGTTTGGCCAGCCCCTAAAGTGCATTTATTTATTTGACATAATGTTAATGAACTGTTAATCTTTTTAAACATTAAGAAACTATTAATAAATTGGGGAACGGTAATGCAGAGTAGATACGCCACAAATTGGTCCTTTAAATGGTCCAGATTCGGAACGGATATTCAGAATTTCACAGCAATGTTCAGCTGTCCAAATGTCGGTACGAACATTCTGTATAAATATAGCGAGATCAAGGAAATGGTTGAGAATAACGTTCAATCAATGATCCCGAGACAGGTTTTGCTGGATTCTCTCTTTGAGTGCCAGCAACAGCAAAAAGCGGCAATTAAAGACGTAGCTTAATCCGCTTTCTTTAGGGCCATGAGATAGTTCACATCAAGGTCCGTATTTGACAAAACGAACTCACTCCTAACCGGGTTGTATATCAACCCGGTTATATTTTTGGGCGATAGCGCCGCGGGGCGCGCCATTCTGGCCAGTTCACTCGGTTTCACAAATTTTTGCCAGCTATGTGTTCCGCGTGGGACCCATCGCAAGATATATTCTGCCGCGACGATACCGAGCAGGAATGATTTAGGGTTGCGGTTCAATGTTGAGAAAATCACCAATCCGCCCGGCTTACATAGGTTGGAAATGCTGCGGACGAATTCTTCCGGATCTTGAACGTGCTCAATAATTTCCAGTGCCAGCACGACATCAAATTTCTTCTTAATCTCCTCAGCAGGTTTGTTGAGGTATTCGATCTTAAGACCCGCACCGTCGGCATGCGCCTTTGCGGTCGAAATCGCCATCGGGTCTGCATCTGCGCCTGTGACTTTTGCGCCCATGCGCGCCAGCGGTTCACAAACCAGTCCGCCGCCACAACCGACGTCGAGGATACTCAAACCCTTGAGCGATTTCAGGTCCTTCTCATCTTTATCGTAATGCGTGCAAATCTGCCGCTTTATGTATGACAAGCGAACAGGGTTGAGTTCATGCAACGGCTTGAAGGGACCGTTTTCGTCCCACCACCGATCGGCATCCTTTGAAAAATTCTCTATTTCTGCGGCATCTACACTAGACATAAGCATTTGCTTCCTTATAAATAGCTAGGCTTTTTTAACGGAATTTATAGCCAAAAGATACGGATTTATTGTTATGGCTGTCATTGTTGCAAAATTTGGCGGAACTTCTGTCGCGGACGTCGAACGTATTGAGCGTGCGGCGGAAAAGATCGCACGCGAAGTCGAAGCAGGAAATCAGGTGGCTGTTGTCGTATCCGCTATGTCCGGTGTGACCAATCGTCTTGTCGGTTATTGCGGCGAAATCAGCAAGCTGCATGACTTGCGTGAATATGACGTGGTCGTCAGCAGCGGCGAACAAATCACATCCGGCCTGATGGCTATGGCTTTGCAAAAGCGCGGCATTCCTGCACGCAGCTGGCTGGGCTGGCAAATCCCGTTCCAGACCAATGATATGCACGGTAAGGCCCGTATCAAGAATATCGACACAGACGAGCTTAAAAAACGCCTGACAGGTGGTGAAGTCGCTGTCGTTCCGGGTTTTCAGGGTATCACCGATATGAATCGTATATCTACATTAGGAAGAGGCGGCTCCGATACATCGGCTGTGGCTCTGGCGGCGGCACTGGATGCTGACCGTTGTGATATCTATACTGATGTGGACGGCGTATATACCACCGACCCGCGTATTGTGCCGCAAGCCCGCAAGATCAAGAAAATCTCTTTCGAAGAAATGATCGAGCTGGCCTCGCTCGGCTCTAAAGTGCTGCAAACCCGCTCGGTGGAAATCGCTATGAAGCAGGGCGTAAAGCTACAGGTATTATCAAGTTTTGAAGATCACATCGGCAGTGACATGCCCGGAACCCTTGTTGTACAGGAGAGTGAAATTATGGAAGAAGAACTCGTAAGCGGAATAGCATGCAGCCGCGATGAAGCGAAAATCACATTGCTGCGCGTCAGCGATGTTCCCGGCGTAGCCTCTAAAGTCTTTAGCCCGTTGGGTAAGGCCGGCGTAAACGTGGACATGATCGTCCAGAACGTATCCGCCGACGGCCAGTTCACCGACATGACGTTTACAGTAGCCCGTGCCGACTTGCCGCGCGCATTGGAAGTTGTTGAAAAGCTTGAAGACGTCGAATACGAAAAAATCCTGTCTTCGGACAATGTGTCAAAGGTTTCTGTCGTTGGTGTAGGCATGATCAGCCACCCGGGCGTAGCCGAAAAAATGTTCACTACATTGGCGAATAAGGGCATCAATATTCAGGTAATTTCGACATCTGAAATCAAAATCAGTGTTCTGATCGAAGAGGATTACACCGAGCTGGCTGTGCGCGCATTGCATGCAGCATACGGGCTTGAAGAAAGCGCTTAATTCCTTATCAGAAATACTGTAATCTGCAATTAATATGGCAGAAACAGCCTCTAACCAGACTTCAGGCAGTGCACCGCGGGAATATCAAACGGATTTAAACGTTGGCGATATTCTCCGCCGCACACGTGTGCATTACGATCAGTCGATTGAAAATGTCGAGCGTGTGCTGAATATCAAGGCCAGCCAGATAGAGGCGATCGAAAACGGCGATCTCGAAAAACTCCCCGGCCGTGTCTATGCCATAGGATTTGTGCGCAGCTATTCCGAATATCTTGGCCTTGATGGCGATAAGATGGTTGAGCTGTTCAAGCAACAAGCCGACGTGCATAAAGCCCAGCCTGCAGAACTGCACTTTCCCGTACCCGCCGCGGATAATCAAGTTCCCGGACTGCTTATTCTCCTTTTCAGCACTGTGCTAATTATCGGTGCCGTCTTTTATTGGTACTCCCAAGATAAAAAGGACAGGGATCTGACCGAGGTCATTCCACCTGTTCCTGCTGAACTGCAGCAAAAAGTTGAAGAGTCGCCGACAGCGCCGCAAGAAAACGCTTTGGAGAGTGATGTCTCGGCAGAAGCAGCACAGCCTGCTGAAGAAGTTACGGTTGAAGAAGAAGTTATCGAGGAAAAGCCGCCGGAAGGCATTATTCTCAATATCCTTGAAAACAGCTGGGTGGAAATCCGTGACAAGCAAGGCAAGGCTATGATTTCACGCGTCCTGAAAGAGGGCGACCAATATTATGTCCCAGACCGTCCTGACCTGACCATTTCCATAGGTAACGCCGCAGGCGTTCAGATAGAGGTCGATGGCGTGCAGCTCGAGCCGTTGGGGGAAAAAGGCAAGGTCGTACGTCGCCTGTCTCTGGATGCGGAATATCTCAAAGAAAATTTTGCGCTTGATCAAGAGCAGTAAAACCGACTAATACCAGTATCCATGGCGCTTGAAGAAAAACTCAATTCCATTAAAAGCCGGCACGCCGAACTCGCATCCCTGATGTCACAAGGGGATTTGAGCGGTGACGAATTCACGAAATATTCCATGGAATATGCGGAGCTTGAGCCTGTTGTGGAAGCAATCACAGCCTTGCAGGAAGCCAAGTCCGAGAGAGCCGACCTTGAAGAAATGCTCGGTGACCCTGAGATGAAGTCGATGGCCGAGGATGAGATACACGCAATTGATAAGAAAATCCCGGCACTGGAGAAACAAATCCGTCTGGCGCTAATTCCCAAAGATCAGGACGACGCCAAAAACGCGATTGTTGAAATTCGCGCAGGGACAGGCGGTGACGAAGCTGCGCTGTTTGCTTCGGATTTGTTCAACATGCTGAAAGGCTTTTCATCCAAGGAAGGGTGGAAGCTGGAAGTCATGGAAACATCTGAAAACGACATTGGCGGTTACAAGGAAATTGTTTGTGAAATCAGCGGCCGTAACGTGTTCGCCAAGTTGAAATATGAATCGGGCACGCACCGTGTGCAGCGGGTTCCTAAGACCGAATCCGGTGGGCGTATCCACACCTCTGCTGCAACTATAGCCGTTTTGCCGGAAGCCGAAGAAGCTGAAGTCGATATTAAAACCGATGATTTACGCGTTGATACTTACCGTTCCCAAGGGGCGGGTGGTCAGCACGTGAACACGACCGACTCCGCCGTACGTATTACCCACATCCCGACAGGCGTCGTGGTGGAGATGCAGGAAGAGCGCAGCCAGCATAAAAACCGTGCCAAGGCGATGAAAGTACTCGCAACACGTATTTATGACCTTGAGCGTCAGAAGCTACACGCCGAGCGTGCCGCCGACCGTAAGGAGCAGGTGGGCTCGGGCGACCGCTCGGAACGTATCCGCACCTATAATTTCCCCCAAGGCCGCGTAACCGACCACCGCATTAACCTAACGCTGCATAATCTTGATGGTGTGCTCAGCGGGGAAGCATTGGGCGAGATTACGGAAGCCCTGATTGCTGATGATCATGCAAGCGCTCTGGCCTCAATGGAAAACTAGGACGGCATGACTGAAGCAAACACAGTCAAAGACCTTTACGAGACCCTCAAACAGCATCTATCGGACAATGACGCGCGCTACGTTCTGCGTAAACGCGCAGGTTTGGAGTATAGCGACCTGATTACCAAGTCAGACAGCCATGTGGACGAAACAGCCTTAGAAGCCATAGAAAGCGATATAGAGCAGGTGATAGACGGTAAACCGCTTTCTAAGATATATGGTGAGCGGGAGTTCTGGGGGCTGCCATTTGCGGTTAGCGAACATACGTTGGACCCACGTCCCGATACGGAAACATTGATCGAAGCTGTTCTTAAAAGCGCAGATCGTGAAAAGCCACTATCTATCCTCGATCTAGGCACAGGCTCGGGATGTATTCTGATCTCTCTTCTTCATGAGCTTCCAAACGCCCGCGGTGTAGCAGCGGACATATCCGAAGAGGCCTTGGCGTTGGCAAGGGAGAATGCCGAGAAGAATGGCGTTTTCGATCGTTGTGAATTCATACGCAGTGATTGGGATGAAAATGTGAATCAGGCATTCGATATTGTCGTCTCGAATCCTCCTTATATTCGCACGGATGTGATTCCCGAACTCGAGGATTCGGTCAAAAAACACGATCCGATTCTGGCTTTGGACGGTGGCGAAGACGGTTTGCAAGCCTACAAAACAATTTTTTCCCGTTTATCGAAGATTTTAAAACCGGGTGGAAAAGCCTATTTCGAGATCGGTTATGACCAATCCGAAACAGTGATGCGACTCAGCAGGGAATCGCGATTTTCGAACATCGAATCATATGCTGATTTCGCAGGGCACATAAGGGTTTTGGAGCTGTGGTCCGATGATCGTAGTGGGGATAAGTAAAAAAATCTTTTCCGAAGGCGTTGATCAAAATCTGCGCATGGCTGTACTGTAAAAATCATCAACACGAAACGAACGCGAAAGCGATTGTGTGTTGGAAGTGAAAACCCAACATACCGTACTTAAAAGTCTCATGGAGGCTAGCCATACGTACACAAATCATGTATGGTGTACGTATATTATGTGATAAAAACTTATGACCGATAAACAGGAAAAAAACATGAGACACGGAAGTTCGAACAGACGTCAGCGCAATAGAGGTGGAAGCCGTCGCGGTGGTAACCAGCAACGCTCACAAGTATTTGATAGTAATGGCCCGGACGTAAGGATTCGCGGGACTGCGCACCAGGTAACAGAGAAGTATGTGGCCCTTGCAAAAGATGCATCCTCCGCCGGTGACCGTATTCTCGCAGAGAGTTATTTGCAGCACGCAGAGCATTATCAGCGCATTATTTCCAGTTGGGATGACGACCAAAACGGTAATCAGGGCGGCCAAGGTGGTAATCAGGAGCGTACGTCTTCCAAGCCTAAGCAGAAACAGCCTAAGGAAGATGAATTAGCCTTGCCTTCCAGTATCTTAGGCGGTGGAGTTGAAGCAACACCTGAAAAACAGGCTGCTGAGACTACAGTTTAAGCGTACGTGTATACAATTTTGATTTTAAAGGCGGTTTTCAGACCGCCTTTTTTGCTGTTTTGAGTACTAAAAAGGTAAAATGAATAGACAAGCCTCTTTAAATTCCACCGTACCGTACCTATAGTTATTTTATGGATTTCGATAAGCTAACAGAAAAGTCTAAAACCCTCATACACGCCGCGCAGACACTGGCTTTGCGCAACGGCCATCAGTCTATTGAGCCTGAGCATTTGCTTAAAACCATGCTTGATGACGATGACGGGCACGTGCAGAAGCTTTTAAAACTGTCGGGCGCAAACTATGGGCGTTTAAAGATCGAAGTGGAGAAGGCCGTAGCCAAATTCCCTGTCGTTGACGGACCGGGTGCAGGGCAACTTCGCCTTTCAAGTGATTTCGCAAAAATCGTTGATAATGCACTGAAATTGGCTGAAAAAAGCGGCGACAAGTTTGTAACGGTAGAGCGCATTCTACAAGCGATGTTGCTGGAGAAAAAAGCGGATGTTTCTGGGCTGCTTGAAGATGTGGGCCTGAACGATAATGCTTTGAATAAGGCCATTAATGACTTACGCAAGGGCCGCACGGCTGACAGCGCATCTGCGGAAGAGTCTTATGATGCCTTGAATAAATATGCGCACGACCTTACCGCGGCAGCCGAAGACGGCAAACTGGACCCGATTATCGGCCGCGATGAGGAAATTCGCCGTACAATTCAGGTTCTGTCCCGCCGTACCAAGAATAACCCCGTTCTCATTGGTGAGCCGGGCGTTGGTAAAACCGCAATTGCGGAAGGGCTGGCACAGCGTATCGTCAATGGTGACGTGCCTGAAAGCCTGCAAAACAAACGTCTAATGTCTCTTGATCTTGGTGCTCTACTTGCGGGGGCAAAATTCCGCGGTGACTTTGAAGAGCGTCTTAAATCCGTTTTGGACGAGATTAAGGGCGCAGCCGGCGAAATCGTCCTGTTTTTGGATGAGTTGCACACGATTGTCGGTGCCGGTAAAGCCGAAGGCTCTATGGATGCCGGAAATATGCTTAAACCGGCTTTGGCGCGTGGTGAACTGCATATGGTCGGTGCGACGACACTGGACGAATACCGTAAACATATTGAGAAGGACGCGGCTCTGGCCCGTCGTTTCCAGCCGGTTTTCGTCACTGAGCCAACTGTTGAGGATACCATCTCCATTCTGCGTGGTTTGAAGGAAAAGTACGAACTTCACCATGGTGTACGTATTACGGATACGGCAATTGTCGCGGCTGCCACACTGTCTAACCGCTATATCACTGACCGTTTTCTGCCTGATAAGGCGATTGACCTTGTTGATGAGGCGGCCAGCCGCATCCGTATGCAGGCCGATTCCAAGCCCGAAGCATTGGATGAGCTTGATCGCCGTATCGTTCAGCTCAAAATCGAGCGTGAAGCGTTGAAGAAGGAAAAGGATAAAGCCTCCAAGGACCGCCTGAAGGCGCTTGAGACGGAATTAAAAGGGTTAGAATCTGAATCTGAAAAGATGACCAAGCAATGGTCTGCTGAAAAAGACAAGCTGAATGCCGGACAGAAATATGTCGAGGAACTCGACCGTGCCCGTATCGAGCTGGAGCAGGCCGAACGTGACGGTGACTGGGCCAAGGCCAGTGAGCTGAAATACGGCACCATCCCTGAGTTGGAAGAAAAGATAGCTGCGGCCGCCCCTGAAGAGGGCGAGCAAGTCGCGGCGAGCAAGTCGAGCTTGATTAACGAAGAGGTTACGGACGATGACATTGCCAGCATCGTTAGCCGTTGGACGGGTATTCCGGTTGATAAAATGCTGGAAGGTGAGCGTGAAAAGCTGCTGGCCATGGAGGAGAATCTTGAAAAACGCGTAGTCGGGCAGGATCAGGCTGTTGTAGCGGTCTCCAACGCTATTCGCCGTGCTCGCGCAGGTTTGCAGGATTCGCGCCGTCCTATGGGTTCTTTCTTGTTCTTAGGCCCTACGGGGGTGGGTAAAACCGAGCTGACGAAGGCTCTGGCCGAATTCCTGTTTGATGATGATTCCGCCATGATCCGCCTCGATATGTCCGAATATATGGAGAAACACGCCGTTGCCCGTATTATTGGCGCACCTCCGGGCTATGTCGGTTATGAGGAGGGTGGCTCCTTGACCGAAGCGGTCCGCCGCCGCCCGTATCAGGTGGTTTTATTTGACGAGATTGAAAAAGCACACCCCGACGTGTTTAACGTACTTCTTCAAGTGCTTGATGATGGTCGCCTTACCGATGGACAAGGGCGTACAGTAGATTTCAGCAATACACTCATGATCATGACCTCTAACCTTGGTGCCGAACATCTTGTGAATCAGGAAGAGGGCGCAGACGTAGAGGATGTCCGTAAGCAGGTCATGGATGCCGTACGCAGCGCATTCCGCCCTGAATTCCTCAACCGTCTAGATGAAATTTTGCTGTTTAAACGTCTGAGCCGTGAACATATGACCGGAATCGTCGATATACAGCTCAAATATCTTGATCAATTGCTGGCTGGCCGCCACATCCACCTCGATATCGATGAGGATGCGAAGGTATGGCTGGGTGACCGCGGTTATGACCCCGCTTATGGCGCAAGGCCTCTCAAGCGTGTGATCCAGTCAGAGCTGCAGAATAAGCTCGCGGAAATGATCCTGAAAGGGGACATTGCCGACGGTGCCAACGTCAAAATTGGCGTGAAGAAGGGCGAGTTGACCTTTGATGTTAAAAATCCCCGCAAAGATAGCGGTGATTCTGACATGAAGTCCGTTGCCTGATAACTTTTCGCGTCATGCTGCGTGCGCATTGCCAGCACGCCTCATTTGAGATACCCTATTAAGTATAAAGTCTTATCCAGTTCCGGATGTAATTCGACATGCTTAAAAAAACCGTCTTTCTAGTTCCACTCATTCTTATTGGCGCGTGTGCGTACACGTTCGATGGTGCGATTCAGCCTGTGGAGTTCAAGACGCCCGGGGCGACCAACGCAGTCTGTAATGTGTTTATCGAAAAAGTTAAGTATGTTGTGCGTCCGCCGCAAACTGTGAATCTGTTTAAATCCTACGATACCCTGACTGTGGACTGCCTTGCGCCCGGAAACCGCCGCAAGGTTGTATATATCGAACCGACTATTGAGAATTCATCTTACGGCAATCTTGCCAATGGAGGCGTTGGCTATGCATGGGACGCCGCTTCGCAGGCTTTGTGGAAGTATCCTGACATTGTGGAGGTAAACTTCACGGACACACCTGTGAAGGAATTTGGTTTGCCTGCGCAAAATGCGCCCGACATTCGTCAGCCTGAAGAATACAAAATTGAAGAATACTCACCGTCTACGCCGTCTATGAATAGCGATAAGGACGCGCCGCCGATTGAAATTCTGCGTCGAGAGGGTTCTGTCGTTACAAGTTCAGCATCCAGAGACAATTTCACGATGAGTGAACCGCCGGGCGGAGTAACGGGTGGGAAAGGTGAGTTGCAAACAACAACAAGTGTGAGTGATGCGCTTAATCCTGCCGGCTCGACATCTGCAGGCGGG
Organism: Alphaproteobacteria bacterium; assembly: GCA_030432025.1. Taxonomy (GTDB): domain Bacteria; phylum Pseudomonadota; class Alphaproteobacteria; order Micavibrionales; family Micavibrionaceae; genus TMED27. The sequence goes on along the minus strand of JAUIIA010000008.1, from coordinate 68,925 downwards.
CCAACTGTGCCACCTGTTGTCTCCAAGCCTATGCCGCTGTTTCCGCCGGGAGCGGGCAACGAATAATCTTACTCGGGGCGACCGACACGTCTGACGAGAATAATACCGCTATAAGAATCAACGACAGAACTTAGCTCTTCAACAACGGTGGACATATGACGCGATGTTGCGTTCACGATAAGCTTACTGTCGAGCATAATACCGACATGACGTTCGAAGAACACAAGGTCACCGCGGCGTAGGGAGCCATATTCAGCGGGATCTATGTTTTCGCCGTAAATATGGACCTGGTCTTTTGTATCGCGCGGGCAGGGTAGGCCCGCAGCATTTAAACAGATTTGTACAAGGCCGGAGCAATCAATACCCGCTGCGCTGCGTCCGCCCCAAACATAGGGCGTATACAGGAACTTGAGCGCCATTTCGGCAAAGTCGGCATGCGTGTCTGTAATGTTCCCCAAATGCGCTTCGAAAACCCATTTGCCGTTACCCAGCTTCACAAAACCGTTTTGCTTTTCTTCGGTCGCGTGCACGGGGGATAGCATGTATAGCGGCACAAATGGTTCTGTTTTGAAATTCGGTTCTTCATACAGATGCGTCATAGGCGCGATGACTTTATGCGTCTTTTTGGAGTGCGGAGCCATCAGCTCTGCATCGATAAAGCCCTCATAGCCATCATTCTCGGACTTGATCTTGGCGACGTCACCTTTTTGGGACTGAACTTCGATACGTTCGCCATAAAGCAGAGTGTTGATTGGCTCCCCGCTCAAATCCGGAGAATTGAACATCGTAACAATAGGGGCATCAATATTCTGAAACTCAGCCATAACGGTCCTGCAGATAGGTGAATAGCGTTAATAATCCTGTATCGGATCCGCCGACAGGGCGACCGGCACGGCCTGAATGTTCCCAGGCATAGCAGTCCAGATGCACCCAGTCGGTTTTATCATCAACAAAGCTTTCAAGGAAAAGCGCGCTGTAAATCAAATCACCGGGCAGGCCTGCGCTGTTCACAAGGTCACCAGTGGATTTCTCAATATGCTTGCGGTACGGCTGCCACAATGGCATCGCCCATACTGGATCTTCTGCTTTTTCAGAAGTTTTCTGGATTTTCGCTGCAATCTTGTCGTTGTTGGAGAACAGAGCAGGGATATCCGGCCCCAAGCCCGCACGTGCGGACCCCGTCAGGGTCGCGTAATCAATGATCAGTTCAGGCTTGCCCTCGGACGCGTATGTCAACGTATCGGCGAGAATCAAGCGGCCTTCCGCATCCGTATTCGTATTCTCAACGAACAGCCCTTTACGTGACTTGATGATATCACCGGGGCGAAATGCTTCACCGGCAACAGCATTCTCGACAGCAGGGACAAGCAAGCGCAAACGCACAGGCAGCTTGTGATCCATGATCAGCTTTGCCAGCGCTATCGTATGGGCCGCGCCGCCCATATCTTTCTTCATGTAGCGCATATATTGTGAAGGCTTGATGTCCAGACCACCCGTATCAAAGACAACGCCTTTACCGACCAAAGTAATTTTCGGATCCTTGGCATTGCCCCAGTTAAGCTCAATCAAACGCGGCAGGCGCGGACTGGCCTTACCAACCGTGAACACAAGCGGGAAATCCTGCTCCAGCTTCTTTTGGTCCTTTACGACCTTTACACTGGCATCATGCTGCTTCGCAAGGGCCTTGATAACTTTCTCAAGTTCCTCTGGGCCTAAATCGTTGGACGGGATATTGACCAGATCACGCACCGCATAGATGCTGCCGACCTTGCTGAAAACGGGAGCGTTTTTCTCATTATCCGCAAGCACCAAAGTAGGCTTGGCTGATTTTTCGGATTTATAAGTATCAAAGCTGTAACAGCCTAGACCCCAGCCAATGCTAAGTAGCTCGGCATCTGTGCCCGTAACGCCGTCAAAACCGAACGTCGCCTTTTTGATCGTATCCTGTGTCAGGAGTTTCTCTACGCTCTGACAGATTTTTGCGCCTTCATAGAGTTTGATCGTATCCGGCACGATAGAGTAGATATCGGTCCCGCTAAGGAGTGTTTTGTTATCCTCGGGCGCAAAGCCATGGGACTTTGCAAGCTCGGCAACGACCTTGCTCTGCTTTTTCAGCCAGCTCTTAAAGCTCTTTTTCTTGATGATATGAACAGTGTAATGCTGTTTCTTTTTGCGGGGGGTAAATGCTTTTACAGATTTGAATATTGTGTCGGTCATGAATGAGCGCGAAATGTTTAAAAGTGGCGGACACGGAGGGATTCGAACCCTCGATAGAGCTATTAACCCTATACTCCCTTAGCAGGGGAGCGCCTTCAGCCACTCGGCCACGTGTCCTTGAGATTTACAACTAACAGCACCTGCTGCGCAGTTCAATATAAAATGAGTGTTTATGCGATATAAGCCTTTAAAATCTCTGGCCAATCACTGTCTTTTGCTTTTTCTATGAATTCGCCGACATGGTGAATGGTCCATGCATCGGGATTATCGTCATGCGCCGAACGTTTCAGGCAGATAAAAACGAAGGCTGCGGTTTGGCCTTCTTTGAGGGAAACATGCAAAAATGTGTGATCGGCATAGCCATCAACGATGCGCATTTCCGGATCGTTGACTTCGCTGAAAACATTATCGGTTTTGATGGAGGCTTTCAGAATAATAGAATCGATAGTCGGGTCTAACCCTTTCAATTCAATCGAGATTTGCTCGTCATCGCCATCTCCGACGCCTTCAACGTTATCACCGCTGTGATAGATTTTACCTGTCTGGTCGGCTTCTCGTCCGGTTTCATGCGAAATATGCGTGATGTAACGTTTGTTCTGATCATAGATATAACAAGACAAATCCAGATCGTGATGCGTTTCTTTCAGGCCAAGCGCGCCTAATGCCTTGTCTTTTATGCTGATATCCTCATTCGGGTCCCAGCCAAGTCCGACAAAAACCCTATGACTGGATTTTTGCGTAACATTTAATGGCACGGTTTGGCCTTTTGGGATGCGTGGCGACATAAAAACTAATCCAGATAGTTATCGTCTTTGAGCTTTTTATGCTCGCCGAAATCAGCCTTGATGATAATCAGGAAGCCTAGGACCAAAGCAACAATACCAAATGTGATAAGCAGCTTCACATAGTTATCCCAACTCACGATCGGGTACCAAAGCTGCGCAATTGTCAGGCCCGCGCCTGCAAGGACGACCAGAACTAAACCTGTAAGCATGGCTTTATGCATTACATCTTCCTCTTCATGATAACGAGAAAGGCTTCACGCTCGAAAAACAGCAGCATTCTGCGGCTTTCTCTCTCCATTGTCATGACTTCCCATCCTTCCTGACCGTTACGGTTCAGGAATTCAGTGAATTTCAACGGATCAACCTTTGACCCTCCAAGGAACAGAGAACCGAGCATGCTCTCGCGATAAATGGCGACTTTATATTCGAATTTATCGTTCACCCCAGATTGTCCTTGAAGTATTTCGGGATGTCCAAATCAGCATCTGCAAAGTCACTGATATTCGTAATCGTCCAGTTATCATTAACTTCTGCCATATGGGCGAAGATCAACGCACTAGCATTCACATTTGCCGGCGGCTTGATGTCCTCTTTCAGGAAATCCTCGTTTGTCTTGCCATCGGCAATACGAATGACAGGGTCGCTAATGTCGTTCAGGTTGAATTTACAATCACTCTTCACGACAAACAGGAAGTGTTTATAGTTTTCGGGCAACTTTTTCGTTTCGATATAGATCTGTTCATCATCAGGACCGCCCATGCCGGAGAAGTCATCTCCGCTGTGATAGACTTGACCTTCTTCTGATATAACATCCTCGTAATCAGGACCGATTTTTTCGACCAACTCGCCGTGGTCATCAAAAATGTAGCAATACAAGTCCAGATCGAAGCCATCAAAGTCGCTGTCTCTGGCTTCGGGGGCATCATAGTGATTAACGTCTTTGTGACGGTATTGCATGGTGCGGAACGCATAAACGGATTCATGTATCCAATCCTCCGCTGCTTGCGCGTATTTTCTGAAAGGAACCCAGTCTCCGACTTCAAGCTCGACCTTTTCCAATTCGTCTTTGACGTCCCATGACAAGCCGATCAATACACGGTCTCTTTGGGTTTCGGAAATTTCGATTTGCGCGTCCTGACCTTTTGCCGGTCCTTTGAAAACTTTCATGCTGATTACCCCAATTTTTTCTTCAACAATTCGTTTACGACTGCGGGGTTGGCTTTGCCTTGTGTTTTCTTCATCACCTGACCGACGAAGAAACCGAACAGCTTGTCCTTACCGCCCTTATAGGCTCCTACATTATCAGGATTCTCGGCAATCACCTCATCAACAATTGCTTCAATCGCGCCTGTATCTGTGACTTGTTTCAGGCCTTTTTCCTCAACAATGTCGGCGGCGGCTTTGCCTGTCTCGTACATATCTGCAAAAACATCCTTGGCGATCTTGCCGGAGATCGTGTCATCAGAGATCAGTTTGATCAGGCCCGAGAGTTTTTCAGCCGTAATAGGGGAGTCGGAAAGCTTGGTTTCGTTTTTGTTCAAAATACCCAAAAGCTCGTTGATCACCCAGTTGGCGGCCAGCTTTGCATCATTGTCGTTTGCAACATCTTCATAGAATTCGGCACGCTGCTGCTCGGCGATCAAGACGCTCGCGTCATACAGGCTCAGGCCGTAATCATCCATGAAGCGGTGCTTCTTCTGGTCCGGCAGTTCGGGCAATGTTGTGCGGATGTTCTCGATCTGGTCATTGCTGACATGTAGTGGCAGCAAGTCAGGGTCAGGGAAATAGCGGTAATCATGTGCTTCCTCTTTGGAACGCATGGAGCGGGTCTCGCCCTTGTTCGGGTCCCACAGACGTGTTTCCTGATCAACCTCACCACCATCTTCAATGATCTCGATCTGGCGCTGTACTTCATAATCGATCGCTTGCTGAACGGCTTTAACCGAATTCACATTCTTGATCTCCGCACGTGTGCCGAGTGGGCCGCCCGGTTTGCGCACGGAAATATTCACGTCGGCACGCATGGAGCCTTCTTCCATGTTGCCGTCACATGTCCCGAGGTAACGCAGGATCATACGCAGCTTCGACAGATATGCTGCTGCTTCTTCCGGACCGCGAATATCGGGTTCGGATACGATTTCCATCAAGGCGCAGCCCGAACGGTTCAAATCAACGAAGGATTTGGTCGGGTGTTGGTCGTGCATGGACTTACCTGCGTCCTGCTCAAGGTGCAGACGCGTAATGCCGATCTCTTTGACCGTACCGTCGGGCAGATCAATCTCGATCACGCCTTCACCGACAATCGGATGCTCGTACTGTGAAATCTGGTAGCCTTGCGGCAAGTCAGGATAGAAATAGTTTTTACGCTCGAACACCGAGACATTATTGATCTTGGAGTTTAGCCCCAGACCCGTTCTCACGGCTTGCTCCACCACATATTCATTTAATACTGGCAACATTCCGGGCATCGCCGCATCCACGAGGGATACTTGAGAGTTAGGTTCGGCACCGAACTGAGTTGATGCACCCGAGAAGAGTTTGGATTTCGCGATGACCTGTGCATGGACTTCCATACCGATCACGATTTCCCATTCACCTGTTTCACCTTGGATTAATTTTGCCATTTCGTGCTGTCCTCTTACTTTTTCCCGTATTCGTGAACGTCTCTGCAGTACAAAAACTTACGTTCATAGATATTGTTGAATTGCTTGCTGTCATAAAGCAGCTTGAGCGGGTCTACATTGCTCAAGTTGCGGCGAACAGCCAGATTGACGTAGCCGGGAGCTTTGCTCTCCATATACTGGCCCATTGCCTCGCCTGTACATCTGCAAACAGCATTGTCACGACGAATAGGGTCCATCTTCGCTTTGTCATCCAGACAGCGTCTTTCGACCATATCAGCTACCGGAAACTTAAGGCACGGGGAGTAAATAAACTCCATGAAGCGCAGTCTCTGTAGTTGTCCGCTGCTGGTGTTGGTTTGCATTAACATGGCTTGCCGCAGATCCATCTCGTCCGGCATTTTGGCTGCCGTACAAGCACACAAGATTTCCAGAGCCTGTTCGTCAACTTTAGGGTGGTCCTGACGTAAACAGTTGCCGTAGTACTGGTTGGCAAACTCTTCAATCGTGGTCGGTTGTTCATCATATGTTTGACCCTCTGGCACTTCAGCGAGAAGTTCTTCCAAGTCTGTCGGGGCTTGCTGTTCTTGCTGGCTTTCAAACAGGTCAGGGTTTTGCGCATGCGCAGGTACAGCGAAAACGCTGATTAGCAGTACAAAAAGCGGTAAAATGCTTTTCCTGAACATTATAAAAAGGTCCTTTCTTAAGCGGCCTTGCTCATGACTGTTTGCGGCAGTGCGCTGAATTGTGCGGCTTCCTCGATCACACCGCCAACTTTGAATACTGTTTCCTCATCCCAGGCCTTACCAAGGATTTGCAGACCGAGCGGCAGACCGTTGGCATCTAGACCCGCAGGAACGGACATACCCGGAACACCGGCAAGGTTTGCGGTAACCGTGAACACATCGTTCAGATACATCTTGATCGGGTCGTCCTCGTTCTCGCCAATGGCAAACGCCGCAGACGGCGCAGTCGGCGTCAGGATGGCATCGACAGTCTCGTAAGCCTTCTCGAAGTCATTCAAAATCAGACGACGAATCTTCTGTGCCTTGATGTAGTACGCATCGTAATATCCTGCAGATAGTACGTATGCACCAATCATAATCCTTCTCTGGACCTCGTCACCGAAGCCTTCAGCACGTGTCTTTGCGTACATTTCAGCCAGTGTTTCCGCATCTTTTGAGCGGTGGCCATATTTCACGCCGTCATAACGGGCAAGGTTGGATGACGCTTCCGCAGGCGCAATGATGTAATAGGCGGGCAGGGCGTATTTCGTATGCGGCAGGGAAATTTCAACAATCTCCGCTCCGGCTTCCTTCAGCCATTCCGCACCCTGGTCCCAGAGCTTTTGAATTTCATCAGGCATGCCGTCTATACGGTACTCTTTCGGAATACCGATCTTCATACCTTTCATGTCACCTGTCATCGCCGCAGCATAATCAGGCACAGGCTTGTTCGCGGATGTGCTGTCCTTCGGGTCATATCCTGCCATCGCTTGCAGCATTAACGCATTGTCCTTCACCGTACGGGCGATAGGACCAGGATGGTCAAGGGATGAGGAGAACGCCACCACACCCCAACGGGAGCAACGACCATATGTAGGCTTAATACCTGCGATACCGCAGAATGAGGCAGGCTGACGAATTGAGCCACCTGTATCGGTTGCTGTCGCACCCATAGCAATACGCGCTGCCACAGCAGCCGCAGAACCGCCTGAGGAGCCACCGGGGACGAGGTCTTTCCCGTCTGAGGCCTTCCATGGGTTGATCACATTACCGAATGCAGACGTTGTATTCGATGAACCCATCGCAAATTGGTCAAGATTGGCCTTGCCCAGCATAACCGCACCGGCATCGGCAAGGTTCTGTCCGACCGTCGATGTATATTGTGGTACGAACCCTTCAAGGATCTTACTCGCCGCTGTCGTCTGTGTTCCTTCGGTACAGAACAAGTCCTTGTTCGCAAACGGAATACCGTCCAGCAGCCCCGCATCGCCACTGGCGTAGCGTTTGTCGCTTTCCTCGGCTTGCTTTAACGCAATCTCGGGCGTTTCAACGATAAAGGCGTTCAAGTCGCGCGCGCCTTCCATCGCTGAGATATGGGCTTCGGCTAGCTCCTTGGCGCTGAAGTCTTTGTTCTTTAGTCCTGTAAGAGCATCTTCAATTGTTAAGTGTGTCAGTTCTGTCATTGTTTTCTATCGAGGTGGAAAAAATTTATCCGCTATAATTATACTTGTTATCCCAGTGACCATCAGGCCGAAACCTAAGAACATGTCGCCGTCGCCGCCTAAAAGCTCTAACTCCATGAAGTAATCTTTTGCCAGAAGGAATATACCGCCAAGGGTAAAGAGCGCTCCGTCTGCTTTGATAATGGTGTTTACGAGCTTTTTGTTTTCACGAGAAGGCTGCTCTGCGCTCATCCTTCTTGCTCCACGACCTTAGGAACAACGAAGAAGCCTTGGGTTTCTTCCGGTGCATTGGCCAGAACTTTGTCTGCGCAATCGCCGTCAGTCACTTCATCTTCACGCAGATGCAAATCGATATTCACAACATTGGCCAATGGCTCGACATTGTCAGTATCGACCTCACCAAGCTGCTCGACCCATTGCAAAATACCGGAAAGCTGGGTGCCGATGCGGTCTACATCATCATCCTGAATTTCGATATTGGCCAATCTGGCAACTTTACGTACGGTTTGTTCGTCCAAAGACATAGATATTCCTTGCCTGTGTTTTCTTTTGTAGTCTTTTGTTTTAAACAGGTAGCCACCAAGAAACAATGGGGTTTTTCAACGTGAGTGTAGCTTTACTCAGAGATTGTGCAGAAGACGCACCGGCGGGTGTCCCGCTTTTGGGACTCGATGTTGGTAAAAAGACAATCGGGCTTGCGCTGGCGAATCCCGATCAAACGCTGGCAACACCGCTGGAAACCATCAAGCGCACCAAGTTTTCAAAGGATATGGATGCATTGAAAGCCGTGATTACCGAACACGAAGTCGGCGGCTTTGTTATCGGCTACCCCGTCAATATGGATGGCAGCGAAGGTCCGCGGGCGCAAAGCATTCGTGATTTTGCCATTGAAATGGACAATTCTCTCGGTGGAGCGTGGGTTGCACTTTGGGATGAACGTTTATCCACAGTTTCTGTGGAGGAGGCTGTGGATAACTTCGTGGAAAAGCGAAAAACAAAAATAGAAGCAAAGGCTTCCGGCCTCATCGATAAGCTGGCGGCACAGATAATTTTACAGGGAGCTTTGGATTTCCTGACTAGCGAGCGCCGTAACGCATAAGCTCGTGACCGTGCTCACGCATCCAGTATTGCCCCTCGATAAAGTCTTCGGACAAATCACGACACAAATTCCAGAATGAGCGGGAGTGGTCCATATGGACGAGGTGCGCGACTTCATGTGCAACCACGTAATCGAACGCCTCGGTAGGGGCGAACATCAAGCGCCATGAGAATGAGAGGTTGCCATCACTGCTACAGGAGCCCCAACGGCTTTTCGTGTCACGGACGCTGATCTTCTCGATTGTCTCACCGATTTCAGCGGCTTTTTGCTGGGCGAGGGCGGTCAGCTCCTTTTTGGCGATACGCTTCAACGCGCGTTCAATACGCACCGTAGGATCATCTTTATTGGTTGTGACAATAAGTTCTTTAAATTTGAGGTTGATAGAGGTTGTTCTTAAAGTCTCGTCGTAGAAAACATGGATGCGACGATCTTGCCCTAAAATCGGTAAATCACTACCGTCCTCGAACGGAATAGGCTGCGGAAGCTCGCTAAGCGCATCCAGCATCCAGTCCTCGTGTTCTTCGGCAAAACGCTGTGCTCTTTTCAGACTTACCCCGTTAGGGATGACAAGATTAAAGACCCGCTCTTTAGGGTCCAAACGTAAGGCCAGCCTGCGCGCACGCTTGCTGCGTTTGACCATAATATATGGCGGGAATGGGTTATCCTGTCTTAAAAGCATTTCGGCATACTAGGTTAGCACCTGACGCGGTGCAATAGATATTTAAACGCTAATTACGTGCGTTGTCAGTGTATTCCGCTCCCACAGCGGCTTGTAGGCGTCTTGTTGGGCTCATGTCCTGTCTCAGTCGGGCAAGGAAGGCTACGGCGTCCTGACGACCTTTTTCACGTAATTCATTGATTATGCTCGGAAGCGGGTTTGTTCTTACGCTTTCATCCCACTTGTCGGGTTGATCCAGAGCAATTTGGTAAATCGGGGAACGGCCCTGTTTTCGCAAATCATGGATTTCACCGTGAACACGCCCATAGACGAGGTCAGGGTCCCGCGTTGAACGGACAATCTCCGGCCGGTCGACCGTAATAACCACGAGCGGAACATCCTCATGATGATCAAAACTGTCAAAGGCGGGGTTGTTGCCGGAATACGCACCGTCCCAATGTCTGCGGCCGTCAATGCGCACGGGACCAAGCTCTTTCAATGCGCCAGAGGCTACGATTTTCTTGATGGTCAGGTCTTCGTTTGTATGTACGTGTTCTTCGACATTTTCAGGCGATAGGTCGCCGTTCGGGTCGATCTTGGTAACCGTTGTTATGCGCATCTGAATATCGGCGTTGCGTAAATTATGGTGGCTGCCGATTGTTTCTTTCAAAGCATGGGTCAGGAAACCTTGGGGGCCGACATCTTCAAACGCGCCGGATGCCCGCCAACCATTCATCAAATAGGATTCATTGACCATTTGGGAGAATTTAAGCGGATCAAAGAAGTTAATAACATGAGCAGCTGAGCCTGCTTGCCCGATACGGTTCCAGAACGTGTCCAGCCCCTTGCTGCCTGCTACGGCATATACGGCCGAGTTTACGGCAGCCGCGCTGGGGCCGCCAATCTGGTCAATCTCGATATCGTCCTGCTGGTCCAGTACATCCAGAACTCCGGCGGCATATGCCCCTAAAGTTCCACCTCCCTGAAGCGCTAAGCGTATTTTTTGTTTTGGTTGTTCAGCGTCAGCTTGTATGCCGGCACCGTGAAATATCTCACGCATTCGTTAAATGAAGCATAAAGAAACGCGCCCCAGCCACAAATTAATGTGCTGCAATGCGGTGTAATGTGCATAAATACTGCTTAATCGACGGTTTCTTTGAAACTTTCGGTACGGTTTTCGCGCAACCAGCGGCGGACTGCCGCAATCCCGTGAATGTCCCGGTTATACTGCTCTGGCGCCGCATCTGGCGTTTTTTCCAGATCCTTCTTCGGAACCGGGTCCACGCCCTTATCCATTTTGCGGATAAAGTGACGAATACACGGCATAATGTGATTGCGCCAACGACGACCATTAAAGATACCGTAATGTCCGCATTCCAATTGGAAGTGGTGGAATTGCTTGGTTTGTGGAATTGAATAGCACAGCTCGTGCGCCGCTGTTGTCTGGCCACGGGCGGAAATATCATCCTTTTCACCTTCGATCGTCAGGATCGCTGTCTTCTTAATGTCTTGTGGGCGAACATCCATCAACTCGCCCGTTAACGGATCTTTCCACTTCATTAATCCGCGCGGCAACAGGTGGCGCTGGAAAACCGTATCCACGGTCTGTAGATAGAACTCGGCCGGAATATCCATGACGGACAAATATTCATTATAGAATTTGCGGTGCGCCTCGGCACTGTCACCGTCGCCTTGCACAAGGTGTTTGTAGAATGACATGTAAGAACCAACATGGCGGTCCAGATTCATCGACATGAACCCGCCAAGCTGCAGGAATCCGGGGTAAACACGGCGGAATGCACCGGGGTAATAAAACGGCACATCATGAACGGCATTCTGTTCAAACCATTTTGTAGGACGGGTTTCGGCTAGTTCCGTAACCTCGGTCTTGGAAACACGTGTATCAATCGGACCGCCCATTAATATCATTGATAAAGGCTGGTTAGGGTCATTGTCCGTAGCCATCAAGGATATAGCCGCCATAACGGGTACAACAGGCTGACACACGCCGATCACGTGGGTCTGCGGACCCATCAGGCTCATAAACTCGCGCAGGTAGGTAATATATGTATCGAGGTTGAAATGTTCTTCGGCCAACGGTACCTGACGGGCATCTTCCCAGTCGGTGATATATACGTTGTGATGCGGGAGCAGGGCTTTAACGGTACCGCGTAGCAATGTTGCATAGTGTCCCGACATCGGTGCAACCAGCAAAATATTGGGATCGTTACGCTTGGTCTTGCGCTGGAAGTGCAGCAAACGACAGAACGGCTTCTCAACAATAATATTTTCAACAACATCGACCTTTTTGCCGTCAATGACTGTTTCTGTAAGACCGAAATTAGGGCGGCCGAAATGCCGTGTCCCGCGCTCAATCATTTCCGCGCTTGCCGCAATTGTACGTCCGGCTTGTGTATATGAAAGCGGGTTCCAAGGGCTTTGAAACACTGTGCGCGTCAATTCCGCCTGAATTCTAAACGGAGTCATTGCTGCATGCTGCAGATCATGGAGATGATAAAGCATAGGGCCAATCCTTGGTTATGTTCTTCCCTGCAATACGGTATTCGCGTATATCAAAACAATATAATACTCTATTCTATCAGAAAAAGGTTCATATTTCGCAGATGCACAATTTTTTCGCACAATGGCACAGACTTTTCCTCGATACCGACAGGATCCCTGAGATGATCATGGTTATCGTCGTATGTGCGGTTGTGGGGATGATCACCGGACCGTTACTGGGTAATGCTAACCCATTGTTCTGGAACGTTTTAGGGGGTGTTTTTGGAGGTTTTGGCGATAAGCTGGACCGTAAAAAGCGTCATTATGCGGATCTGATGTTTCGCGGACTTATTCTTGCGGCGCTAATTTTGGCTCTAAGTGCGGGAATCAGCATTTTTTACCGTGAAGCCATCATCTTTTACCCAGATTACGAGATTTTACGCACGCTTTTCCTCGCAACGCTACTGACAGCGGGGAGCGTGTGGTTCGTTCTCCTGCAGCTCTATTTCTCAATGAGTAAGGGCATAACGGACAAGAAAAAGAAGCCGAGTGAGACAGCAACCTATTCCTTGGCCAAGACAACGGGCCTGACATTGACCAATAGCGATGAATTCGGCCTCACACGTGCCGCGATGGTTTTGAGTGCGCGGAGTTTTGATAAGGGAATGGTCGCGCCATGTCTGTGGTACCTGATCGGTGGTTTTCCAGCTGCTTGCATATATGCAGGGCTGGCGATGATGAACTGGCGTTTCGGTAAAAACGGACTAGGCAGTGGTTTTGCTGCTGTTCCTCTGGCGCTGGAAAAGCTGGTCGGGTTCATTCCCTCCATGCTGAGTGCGCTCTTTATAACAATGGCGGCCAGCATTACCCCAACGGCAAAACTGCATAAGGGAATCGCATCATGGCTTGGGGCGAAGAGCAGGGCACCTTATGAACAAGGCGGATTTCCAGTATCGGCGCTGGCTTGGGCACTGAATGTATCTATAGGCGGTCCCGTAAAGGATAATAAAGGCTATCCGTTAAAGGGCGAGTGGGTTGGTCCGAAAGACGCGACAGCACAGATAAATTACAAGCACTTACGCCGTGCAATCTACATAAATGTAATCGCGCATTTCCTGTTCATTGCCGCCTTATTAGGCATGTATATGTGGGATAGTATTTTATAGCTTGACTTTGAAAGCCCATTTCGCTTATTTTCCGCTCCACGAGATTAATCCTATAGATATGAAGGAGACTGGCCATGAGCCGTCGTTGCATGATTACAGGAAAAGCGCCTATGAGCGGAAACAGCGTTTCACACGCGCAAAACAAAACACGCCGCAAGTTTTTGCCGAATGTACAGGACACAAGCCTGTATAGCGTCATCTTGGGCAAATGGGTGAAGGTGAAAGCCTCTTCAGCCGGTCTTCGCACCGTTGAGCACAAAGGTGGCTTTGACGAGTTTTTGAAGTCTACAGCAAAAACAAAGCTGGACCCTGCATTGCGCCCTGTTAAAGCGCAAATCGAAAAGGCCGAAGCCAAAACAGCGGCTTAAGCTTTTCAGTTAAAGATCAAAATGCCCGCCGCGACTGTTGGCGGGTTTTTTATTGGAAAAAACGGACATGGCCCTCAATTACCCGAATTTCAGCTTCGATATTCATCATCAGGATGAAAAGTCGGGGGCGCGTCTGGGCACTTTGAAAACCCCTCACGGGTCAATCGAGACCCCGAATTACATTTTTTGTGGAACGAAAGCCGCCATTAAGGCACTTAGTCCCGCGCAGATGGTTGAGGCCAAGACCGACATCATTCTGTCCAATACGTATCACCTCATGTTACAGCCGGGTGCCGACCTCATTGAAAAAATGGGTGGTTTGCACAAATTCATGGGCTGGGACGGCCCTATGCTGACCGATAGCGGCGGCTTTCAGGTTTTCTCGCTGGGCGAGGGGACGATGGCCAACGAGATCAAGGGCAAGAATAAGGGGCACGAAAACAAGAACCTGATGAAAATCACCGAAGAGGGCTGCGTTTTCAAATCCTACGTCGATGGCTCGAAAATTAAGCTCACGCCTGAAAGCTCCATGGAAATTCAACGTAAGCTCGGTGCAGACCTGCTGATGCAGTTTGATGAGTGTACGCCTTACCATGTCGATAAGGAATACACGGCGCGTTCCATGGAAATGAGCATCCGCTGGGGCGATCGATGTCTCGTCGAGTTCGAACGTCACGATAACGGCGCGCAAGGGCTGTACGGTATTGTACAGGGCGGCGTTTACTCCGATCTCCGCCGTTATTCCGCTGAAGTTATCAAGGATCGTCCGTTCTTCGGCACGGCCGTTGGTGGTTGCCTTGGTGGTTCGGAAGAAGAAATGGAGCTGGTTGTCGCAGAAAGCTTGCCATACGCACACCCTGATCGTCCTGTGCACTTTCTGGGCATCGGTCAAATCAAGGACGTGTTCAAATTCGTTCGTATGGGCGTAGATACGTTTGATTGCGTGATTCCGACCCGTCTGGCTCGTCACGGTACTGCATTGATGAAGGGGCAAAAGGGTGAGACCATCAACCTGACCAATGCCAAATACCGTGAGGACAAAACCCCGCTGGATGAAGCGAACGGTGTTGCGGCTTCCACTGAATATTCCAAGGCTTATATCCACCATCTGTTCAAAGCCGGAGAGATTTTGGGGATGCAAATACTCGCGCAACATAATGTTGCCACGATCAACCGTCTGATGCGCGAAGTCCGCGCCGCGATCAAGGCCGGTGAGCTGGATCAGCTCGAAAAAGAATGGCTTCCATCATAAAAACTCTCCCTTAAGTCTTGTTTTTTAAAGCCTTTTTACTCACTTTTCGTTAAGCTTTAAGGTATAGTTTATTAGCATTAATAAATTTGGATTCTCATGGCTATACATTACTCACTCGACGCAAAACTCAATATCCTCGGAGAATTTCTTGAGGAATACACCCAGTGGCATACGGCGGTTATTAAAAGCCTGATGCTTCAGGGGGGGAAGCCTGACGCGCCGCAGAAAATGATTGAATGGCTCAAAGGGCTCTCTCTTAAAGATATCGACCTTGATGGTCGCTACGCCGCCAAATCCGAGTTACTCAAACAAAAGCATCAAGTCCTGGTGTCCATGTCTATGGTCGTTAATCAGGATGCTGACAAACAGCTGGATACGTTTTTATCTGAATATGTCGTCTTCATGAATGAAGTGCAGACCTTCTGTCAGTCCGTTTTGTTGGAGCAATGGGGACTGGATGTGATGACGGGGCTGAAAAACAAAGCCGTGCTTCATCGCGAACTGGCTATCGAAATGGAACGTTTATCGCGTGAAGGTTTCCCGTTTTGCCTTGGTCTGGCTCGTATTGACAACTTTGACGCCATTGCGAAGGGTACAAACGAGGAAGAGGCGGAGAAGGTCATTAAGGGCGTTTCCGATATGGTCCTGAAAAGCTTGCGTTCATATGACGAGGCTTTCCGTGTCAGTCGCGATCATTTCATCATGTGTCTCAAACAATCCGACCTTGTCGGTGGGCAAAAAGGTCTGGAGCGTCTACGTGATCTTATGGAGAGTGCCGAACTGAAAGTGAAACTGGGCGATCAGGAAAAGCTGGTTACTCTGTCATGCTGCGTTGCTGCCCCTTTACCGGGTGATGATGTCGACGACTTGATAGATAACCTCTATGTTGATCTGGATAAACAGATCAAGGATGAAGGCTCTGTTTTGGCTTATCAGGAAATGAGTCCTTTGGAACGTTTTATGAAGAGCGATGGTAAGGAACAGGAGTAAAGGCTCCCGATAGATGACAGCTAAAGGTAAAATCTTCGAAACGTTCTTCGATGACATGCAAATTCCCCGTTTTGTCGTTCAAAAAACGAAAGGCAAAAAAAAGGGTGACCAGTATGTAGTGGTGGCGGCTAACAAGCTGGCGCTGGGTTATTTTGACCTCAGCAAGGATCAGGTCGTAGATAAGCCGATTGCCGACTTCATGGATTCCGAAAATACACTGCACTTCGAGCAATCATTCGAAGTCTGCCTTTCTAAAGAACGATCCGTAACGATATCTGCGCTACCCGGTGTACCGGGTAAGGTACGTGTTTATGGCTTTTACATCAGCCCGATCCACGACGAAGATGATGACAGCATCTATCTGGATGTTATTGGTCAGCTTGATGTTGCTGACCAGTCAATCGTACAGCGCGAACGTGATGATGCGATTTTGCTTCTGACCTCTATCTTTGAGGTGAGCGAGGTAGGGATTGTCGTGACGGACTTTAACGGCCGCATCGTGCGTGTGAATGACAGCTTTATCCGCACATTTGGCTGGTCGCGTGACGAATTGATCAATGCTGAATTTGTCGGACTGACAACACCGGATGAACGCGAGCTTGCTAAACGTAACCATGAGGAATTTATCCGTTCAGGGATCAGGTCTTCAGGCGAAATGAAGCTCATCCGTAAGGACGGCAGCGTCGCTAACGCGCTGTTCACGACGGCAACGTTGGAGCTGAGCCAGAAGCGCCGCTTTCAGGTCACCACGATCATGGACATCACGCTGCGTAAGCAAATGGAACAGTCTTTGCGCATGGCTAAAGACCAAGCTGATGCGGCCAACCGTGCGAAATCAGTATTCCTTGCAAATATGAGCCACGAACTCCGTACGCCTATGAACGCCATCATTGGTTTTTCGGAAATGATGATCAAGGAAACATTCGGCCCGCTGGGGCATGATAAATATCTCGAATATCTGAACGATGTGCACGGAAGTGCGCAGCATTTGCTGGAGATCATCAACGAAGTTCTTGATATGTCGAAAATCGAGGCCGGTCGTATCGAGATGGATGAGGGCGAAGTCGCACTTCCCGAATTGATTGCCTCCGTTATGCGTATGATGGGCTCTCGCGCCTTCGGTAGCGACGTGTCGCTCAAATCGGACGTATCCGATGTTTTGCCTAACCTCCAAGGTGACGGCCGTCTTATCCGACAGGTCCTAATTAATCTGGTAACAAATGCTGTTAAGTTTTCCAGAAGCGGCGATACCGTCAGCGTATCCGCTTATGTAATCGATGATGGCCGCTTGCAAATTAAGGTTATCGACGAAGGTGTAGGCATTCCGAAAGATAAAATCGATCAGGCGATGGAGCCTTTTGGGCAAGTCTCCGACAAAGCCGAAAACGCGCTTTATCAAGGAACCGGACTAGGTTTGCCGCTTGCTAAAGCCATGGTTGATCTGCATGACGGTACGCTGAGGCTTGATTCCGAGATCAATAAAGGTACAACCGTTTGCGTGAACTTCCCGTCATATCGCATTATTCCGCGCAAGAAGGCAGAGGCAGAAGAGGCAGCCTCTGTGGAAGCGCACTGAGAGCTTGCTCTTTAATCCCGAACGTCGTATTTTTACCCGAATTATATCTACATAAAGAGGCTTTCTATGTCTGAATTGGAAACTAAATGTGCTGCAGCGGGATTGAAAATGACGGATCAGCGCCGTGTCATTCTACAGGTTCTGGATACATCAGAAGATCACCCATCTGTTGAAGATGTTTACGAGCGTGCTAAAGACATTGATAAGTCTATCAGTATCGCCACCGTGTACAGAACTCTGAATTTGCTGGATGAACTCGACCTCGTTATTCGTCACGAGTTTCAGGAAGGTTATTCCCGTTACGAAGTAAATTGGGACCACCATCACCACCTCGTTGATCTTGAAACCGGTGAAGTGATTGAATTCCAGAACGAAGAACTCGAAGAGCTGAAAGTCAAAATTGCCCGTGAACTCGGCTATGATCTGGTGGATCACCGCCTCGAGCTCTACGGTAAGAAAATCAGATAACCCCTAGATGATAAAAATTGCGTAATGCCTTGTAATCTCCCTACTGAAGGAAATGTCAGACAGCCTGCCGATTGCCGCTGCTACGGCGCTGTTATGCGTACATACAAATCCATGAGCGACGAACCGCACCATGTAGCTTTGCAGGCCGCTCAGCGCGTATATCGCCACCACCACCCCGAAGATTCGCCGGATCATGCGAACTTGACGGTTGAACGCTGGATCGCGGATCAGCACGTTCATTAACCGGTATGGGAAGCTCCTTGCCTACAGGCCTGTATGTGGATGCGCATCTTGCGACGATGACGCAAAATGCAGTGCCTTATTACTTCATCCAAAAAGGTAATCATTCCTCCGGTCTACTGCTTCTAAAAATCAATGCATTGAACGGTAAGGTCCGCTTGCTGATACAGGAGCGCGACTTTATGGAGGACAAACTCGTCTGGACGCATGCGCTGGAGGAAGAGGTCGTTGAGGAAAAAGATGCCGATGCATATATTGAAAGGGCAATTCAACGTGACCCCGACCTTTGGGCTCTGGAAATCGAAGATGAAGGGCTGGTCAATCCCTTCGAAGAGGGTGTAAGCTAAATCCATGAAAAACAAAACGCCGATCATTGTTCTTGTACTTGTCGCCGCTGCCGCAGCCGGCGCTTATTACTATTCGAAAAAGGCCGATAAGCCCTCCGTCAAATCCTCTGCCATGATTGTCTCGGAAGCTGCACCCGAGCCGTTTACCGACGAAGAAATCAGTGCGTTTACCGAGTCGCAAAAAGAAGCCTCAATTGATGAGACATTGAAAGCGGCCACATTGCAGGTTTTTGAAAAATATAAGGGATCATACGAAGACGAAGCCATTGATGATCTGATTAAGTTGCTGACGGCTCAATCGATTGATACCGAAGCCTGGACGGTCATCGCGCCAAAGGGTGAAAAGAAGATCGTTGTCGCGAAAATGGAGAACAGTATTTTTAAGCACCTCGACCCGCATCTTGGTGTCATTGTTGTTCATAAACAGTCTCAAGCTATAATTGGCCCATATGCTGCGCGCTTTGTTATGTCGGGTGGCGGTAACTATGAGGATTATTTCGTTGAACTGGCTGAGGGCGCCGACAATAGTTTTTACAAGGACTTCGCTCACGTGATGATGGCACCACCAGGGCACCCCGTATACGTACATATTGCAGCACCTGTGTTTCAGGAGCCTATCGTTTTGGGTGAACTTGATGGAAGTGCAGAGGACGTTGCCGAATCCGCGTCTGCGCTGCAACTGACTCCGTACCTGAATTATATCGGGCAAAAGCACGGTGATCAGGTCGAGCGCCAGATTTACTTCACCGACCCTGCGGTTGTGACCCTTACCCTCACAAAACCATATGACGAATCCATTATGACCGCGAATATCGATCCGGTCGTAGACGGGAATTCTGTTACATTTGAAGTCCCTTCGGATGAGCCGCTTATTCTTGAGGATTTAAGCGCCGACTTTATTGATGTTGATCAACTCGTCATAAAGCCGCTATAACGCCTCCATGTTAAAAGATATCGTTGAAAAACGGCGGACCTTCGCCATCATTTCGCATCCCGATGCGGGTAAAACCACATTGACGGAAAAGCTGTTGCTTTTCGGTGGCGCGATTGAGGCTGCTGGCGCGGTTAAGGCCAAGGGTGAACGTCGTCGTGCGCGCTCTGACTGGATGAAGGTCGAGCAGGAACGCGGTATCTCCGTCGCATCCTCCGTCATGACATTCGAAAATAGCGGTATCACCTACAACTTGCTGGATACACCGGGTCACGAAGATTTCTCCGAAGATACTTACCGTGTTCTTACGGCCGTTGATTCCGCGATTATGGTTCTCGATAGCGCAAAGGGTATCGAGACGCAGACCAAGAAGCTGTTCGAGGTGTGCCGCCTGCGTGATATGCCGATCATCACATTTATCAACAAACTCGACCGTGACGGGCAGGACCCGTTCGACCTTCTTGACGAGATCGAACAAAGTCTCGCATTGGATGTAACACCGGCTAGTTGGCCCATCGGTATGGGGCGTGACTTCAAGGGCTGCTACGATTTAATGAATGACCAGCTGGTCCTTTTCGGCCGCAGCAAAGGTGAAAAGCTGGAGGAGGGGATCAAGGTGGACGGTCTTGAGGACCCAAAGCTTTCTGAGTTTTTGAACGAGACCGAACTCGCCAAGCTACGTGAAGATGTAGAGATGGTCCGCGGCCTTTGTCCTGAATTTGATGAGCAAGCCTTTCTGGACGGTACAATGACGCCCGTCTTTTTCGGTTCTGCCGTGAACAATTTTGGTGTTCGTGAAATGCTGCACGGTATTGGTAAATACGCACCGCATCCGCGCTCGCAAAAAACCGAAAGCCGCATGATCGAGCCGACCGAAAACAAGGTCACCGCATTCGTGTTTAAAATTCAGGCTAATATGGACCCGAAGCACCGCGACCGTATGGCGTTTGCGCGTATCTGTTCGGGCAAATTCAAGCGCGGCATGAAACTGAAACATGTACGTTCGGGCAAAATGCAAGTCATCCACTCACCGCAGCTTTTCCTTGCGCAGGACCGTGAGATGGCGGAGGAAGCATATCCCGGTGACATTATCGGCTTGCCGAACTATGGCGGTTTACGCATCGGTGATGCACTGACCGAAGGTGAGGATCTTGTCTTCACTGATATCCCGAGCTTCGCACCTGAATTGATGCAGCGCGCGCGTCCCGAGGACCCGCTAAAAGCCAAGCATTTAGGCAAAGCGTTGGAACAATTGGCGGAGGAAGGCGCTGCACGCGTCTTTAAACCGACTCATAGCCCCGATTACATTGTTGGTGTTGTGGGTGCGTTGCAGTTTGATGTTTTGAAAGACCGTATCCGTAGTGAATATGAGATCCCTGTGAAGTTCGAGCAAACCGAGCTGTACACCGCACGTTGGGTTGAAGGGGATTCGGCCAAGCTGAAGCAATTCACGGATACAAACCAAAGTGCGATTGCCAATGATCATGACGGTGATCCGGTGTTCCTTGCCCGTAACGCATGGCATCTGGATGACGCACAAACAAAGCACCCTGACATAGAATTTAAAGCGACTAAGTAAGCTCTAAGGCTGTTTTACAGCTCGTCGACGCTGACTTCAGGTAAGCCGTTTTCATCTATTTGTGTTTCTTCCGGAGCACTTTCGCTTTCGCCCGCATCACTTGGGAAGTCTGCACCCATGCTCTCGGGTAGGTCATAGGCCTCTGTTTCTTCGGCGGCATCTTCAGTTACGGCTTGGCCATCCTTTTCCTCAGCCGCTTCCTTGTCCTGTTGGTTGTAACGGATATAGGCCGTCTCGTTGTTGAGAACGCTAACAATGTTGGAGTATTGATCACTCCAGGCTTTGACGCCGTCACGCTTGATACCTTCTGACCATCCTTGAGTTTTGAGTTTTTCGATCAAGTCCTCATTATAACTCATGGTGAACCAGTGCGCAGGATAGAACTGTATATCCGTATTCCCCAACGTGCCTCCGCTTGAAATATGGCCGACAGCGGGAATACCGATCTTCTCTGCAGCTTCCGTCATTACGGGTTCAAGGTCGATATAGTTGTTGGAGATGTTGAATGTCACTGCACCATCGGGTTTAAGCTTACTGATATAAAGCTCAACCGCTTCCTGTGTCATGATATGCACGGGAATATTGTCGGAGCTAAACGCATCGCCGACAATAAGGTCATAGTAATCTTCAGGCTTGTCAGCGATCTTCAGGCGACCGTCACCGAGAATGATCTCATACGGGCTGCCACAATCCGTCAGGAATGTGAAATATTCAGGGTTTTCGGCGATTTTGGCGACATCCGCATCAATTTCATAGAACTCAAAGTTACGGTTTTCTTTGGTGAAACAGGCGGTAACACCAATCCCCAATCCAATAACGCCGACATGCTGTTCGCGTTCGATACCGTTATAATACTCGAACATGTCGTTGATCGGACTTTCCTCACTGTAATAGGACAAAGGCGTGAGTCTTAGGTTCTCCGCAAGAGCCTGCGATCCATGGTTGGTCGTACCATGCATCAAAATGCGCTCTTGGTTCTTGGTGTTCACAACTTCCATAACGCCAAAGAAGTTACGGTCACGGTGAATTGTACCGGTAAAGCTGTGTTGTCCCCATTCAAACCCGATCGGGAACAGGGCGAATAAATAAGCCATGCTTATCCCGAATAACCAGCGATCCTTGTAGAGAAAGAGTAACGGAATAATCAGGATCACGGCGCAAAGCTTCAGCAAAATGATGCTGGGAATGGCAAAGGCAAACAGCCCGATGATCATGATGGTAATGATGTAAAATGGCTTTTGCTGGAACAACGCATCAACACCTGTCGCGTTAAATTCGGCTTTCACTTTGGCTATGGATGCTTTCACCGTTTGGCTTGGGTCGTCGCTGAAACGCACGAACACACACAGAATAAGTACGAGCACATATTCGATCGGAAGAACGAGGAATTGCGGCGCGATAATCGCGTTAAAGAATCCACCCAACGCACCACCGACAGACATAAGCAAATAAAACTCGGTCAATCTGTCTGCTGCGGGGCGGGCATTCGCCAATGCGGTGTGGCACAACATAGCGGCTGTAAAGAACAACAGAAGATGCAGGCCAATAACAAGAAACGGATTAACAACACCGAAGAAAGTACCGAGCACCTGACAGATAATGACAATCATCAAAATCCCGAACAGCTTGTTCAACGCACCCATGCTGAAAATCGGCTTTCGGGCAAACACCAGAATGAATGTCCCGACATAGATTGCGAGCGGTAAGATCCACAGCAACGGCACGGACGCGATGTCTGTAGTGATGAAGGTTGTGACACCCAACATCAGGGAGGAGGGCAGAAACGCAAGTACAAGCCAGCGTAGGCGCAAGCCCCACGTCACATCGGATGTCTTACTCTCTTCTTTTGCCTTGCCTTCAGCTTTTGCTTCGCTTTTCTTTTGTCCACCATGCTTCCACAGCAGCAATGTGGATAAAACCATGAACACGATCAGACCGAAATAGCCGTACATCCATGATTCAAACTGCACATTCAGCGTCATCAACGGTTCGACAATGACCGGATAGGCTAACAAACCCGTCATCGAGCCAAGGTTACTCGCGCCATACAGGAAGTAAGGGTTGTCGGCATCGGGGTGATCAGTGCGGGAGAACCAGCGCTGAATCATCGGTGCGGAACCGGAAAGAACAAAGAACGGACCGCCGACAGTGATGGCCATCAAGGATAGCTGCCATAATGTAGGGTCTTCGCCACCCGGTGGCTCCCATCCTTCGGGAATAGCGAACGGCAGAACGCCGATAAACACACCGAGCAAGATGATATGCAATATTGCCTGAATACGCGGGCTTAATATCCTACTCGTCCCGTGTGCATAGGCATAACCACCCAGAAGACATATCTGGAAGAACAGCATAGCCGTGTTCCACACCTGCGGCGTCCCGCCCAAAAGCGGCAGGATCATCTTCGAAAACATCGGCTGGATAGAGAACAGCAGCGTCGCGCTGATCAATAACGTAATGGCATATATCGGTATGTATAATCTTATCATGGGTTTGAGTTTAACGATTCTGCAGCTGCGAAAGAACGGATTTTATCCCATTCCGCGAGTTTTCCCTGATTATAAACGCATTTACCTTGAATTTCTGCGCTTCAGATGCCATATAAGTCACCAAAATAAAGGGTTATCAAAAGAATATGAGCGTCTCAGAAGAAACCATCCAGACCGTTAGCGATATGGCCGGCAAATATGAAGCCGGATTCGTGACAGATATCGAAAGCGAAAAGGCCCCGAAAGGTCTTTCCGAAGATATCGTGCGCTTTATTTCTGCCAAGAAGAAAGAGCCGGAATGGATGCTGGAATGGCGCTTGAAAGCATATCGTCGTTGGCAGGAAATGCCTGAGCCGAAATGGTCCAAGGTTAAGTTCAAGGAGTTGGACTACCAGGATGCATATTACTACGCCGCCCCGAAAAGCGCGTCTGACGGTCCCAAGACATTGGATGATGTCGACCCGAAACTTCTTGAAACCTATGAAAAGCTTGGCATTCCCGTGCGGGAACAGGAAATTCTGGCAGGCGTGCAGGAACGCGCACCCGTCGCCGTTGATATGGTGTTCGACTCCGTATCTGTTGCCACAACATTTAAGGAGAAGCTGAAAGAGGCAGGGGTCATTTTCTGCTCCATCTCCGAAGCAATCCAGAATCACCCTGATCTGGTGAAGAAATACATTGGCTCTGTTGTTCCGCCTGCTGATAACAAGCACGCGTGTCTGAACAGCGCTGTGTTTACGGATGGCAGCTTTGTTTACATCCCTGAGGGCGTACGCTGCCCGATGGAGCTATCGACCTACTTCCGCATCAACGAGCTGAATACAGGCCAGTTTGAACGTACGTTGATCATCGCCGATAAAGGCTCGTACGTATCTTATCTTGAGGGCTGTACCGCGCCAATGCGCGATGAAAACCAGCTTCACGCCGCTGTTGTAGAACTGGTCGCGCTTGATGATGCCGAGATCAAATACTCAACTGTGCAAAACTGGTACCCTGGCGACTTTGAAACGGGTGAGGGTGGTATTTACAACTTCGTGACCAAACGTGGGCTTTGCGAAGGCCGTAACTCCAAAATCAGCTGGACGCAGGTCGAGACAGGCTCCGCGATCACATGGAAATACCCGTCATGCATCCTTAAGGGCGATAATTCCCAAGGCGAGTTCTACTCGGTTGCCATCACGAACGGTAAGCAGCAGGCCGATACGGGCACGAAGATGATCCATATGGGTAAGAATACGAAAAGCCGCATTATCTCGAAGGGGATCAGCGCAGGCCAGTCTGACAACACGTACAGAGGCATGGTCAAAATCCTGCCGAAGGCCGAAGGTGCGCGAAACTTCACCGTTTGTGACTCACTGTTGATCGGCGATCAATGTGGTGCGCACACGGTGCCGTATATCGAAAGCCGCAATAAATCCGCCAATCTTGAGCACGAGGCTACTACATCCAAAATCGGTGAAGACCAGCTCTTTTATTGCATGCAGCGAGGTTTGAGCGAAGAAGAGGCGATTGCACTCATAGTCAATGGCTTTGCCCGCGAAGTAATGCAAAAGCTCCCGATGGAGTTCGCTGTCGAGGCGCAAAAACTTGTCGGGATTTCTTTAGAAGGCAGCGTCGGTTAAGCCGCTTCAAGCGCCTTTGGTGGCGGTTTGAAGAAAAATTTGTCTTCCGGCGACCAAGAGAAAATGTTTTTGCCCCATTTTTTCCATCCCACGAATTTACCTTTAAACGTTGTCGCGGCCAGGTAGAACTCGATTACAAACAGATTGAATTGCCAGCTGACCATGCTTTGCATGACCTTGATAGCGACGGCATCATTCATGAATTGATAAACCCCGATCCAGTGATAGGTCAGGTTCACATGAATAAACGCAAAGCTCATAGCATAGCTGCGCATCATCCATCGCCTGTGGGTGACGAAATTCTTGTTCCTCGCCGCCATAAACCCGAACCACGTAACGCAAAACCACACAATTGCCATCACCGTGAAGCCCGTTTGCGGCAATATATGAACTTTTGACATTGATAGGGGGATGACTGTGACCGCGCTGTATAAAACGCCATATACGTAATATGTCCCGATCTTTCGGTGCAGTGTCGGGTTTGCCTTCAATAGGTCCCGATAGAACAGCAACGGACCGAAAATAATACAAGGCACTGCCGCTGCGATGTGAGTAAACAACAAGATGTCGTTGATGCGAAGCCATCCGCCCAGAAAGGGCGTGGCGATTGGCGGGTTATCGTGAATCGCCTGTGATATTATGATGAATATGATGTGAAACGGGACCTTGATCACAAACATCGTTGCCAAAACTAGAATAACCAGAAAAATAGGCATCGAACGCATCGGTTCGATTTTCTTTTTCGTGTTTCCAGTTTGATCGGATTGCTCGGATGAATTCTCCATACCAATATTCTACATCAGCCTGTTTTTAAGGGGAATTGTTTAGTCTCATTTTGCAAAGCACACCTTATGGTTTTGTTTTCAAAGCCCTGTAGATGCGTTAAGCTTAAGGGTGTACACTAAGTTTGTTTGATAATGGAGAAAATACATGGAAGAATTTTTTTCACAACTTGGGTCGTATATTAACAATGACCCGTTTTTAGTGTTTTTCGGTGGTTTTTACATGGTAATCGGTTTTTCCATGTTTTTTGCCAAAAAACCGTGGGAGGAATTCTTGGAGATTTTCGTCGAGAAAGAGGCTATCAGCTTGATTCTAGGCGTACTTATCCTACCTATCTCTTTGTTCATTGTGGTGTTCTATAACAACTGGGACGGCTTGGCGGCGATAATTCTAATGGTTACGGGGTATTTAGGGTTTGTCAAATCGGTCATTTTACTGCTAAAGCCTTCTATCGTGCAGGCTACAGTGAAAAAGAAGTTTGTACAAAAGTGGTTATGGCTCGACGGTATTTCGGGGATTATCCTCGGCGGAGCCATGTTGGTTTTATAAATTAAGGTTAGTAATGATTAACATCAAAGACGTTCACGCGCATGTCGAGACAGATGACGGCGACGTGGAAATTCTCAAAGGCATATCACTGGATATTCCGGCAGGTGAAGTTCACGCGATTATGGGACCTAATGGCAGTGGTAAATCCACGCTGTCTTATGTTCTGGCTGGTCGCGAAGACTATGAAGTCACAAAAGGCGCAATAGAGCTGGACGGTGAAGACCTTCTCGAGCTTGAGCCGGAAGAACGTGCTGCCGCCGGTTTGTTTCTGGCATTCCAGTATCCTGTGGAAATTCCCGGGGTAAATATGAGCACATTCCTCAAAACCTCCATCAATTCAATCCGCAAACAACGCGGTGAAGACGAGCTGGATGCATTGGCGCTCCTCAAATTGATGAAGGAAAAGTGCAAGGATCTCGGTATTTCCGACGAAATGATGAAACGTGCTGTGAATGTTGGTTTTTCGGGCGGTGAGAAAAAACGTAATGAAGTTTTGCAAATGGCGATGCTGGACCCGAAATTCGCGGTTCTGGATGAAACAGACTCAGGTCTGGACATTGATGCGCTGAAAATTGTTGCGGATGGCGTAAACTCCATGCGATCGCCTGACCGTTCATTCCTCGTGATTACACACTACCAGCGATTGTTGGATTACATTAAGCCGGACGTCGTACATGTTATGGCGAAAGGGAAAATTGTGAAAACGGGTGGCCCTGAGCTCGCGCTAGAGCTTGAAGAAAAAGGCTATGCCGAATTTATCGAGGAGGCAGCATGAGATTTTTAATGTTATTAATTGGTGTTTTGGCATTGTCTGCCGAAGCCCAGGCTCAAAGTCAAACAGCTGTTTTTCATGCTTGTGACGTAATAGGCGCAGTCGGAAGGACTGAAATCAAAGGCGTATACAATATCAGGCCGAAGCGAGGAATCATCGCAGACGGGCCTAACAAAGGTAAACGGTGCCTGTCAGGTAAGATTGGGAAAACATTGCGAGCTCAAATCAGAGGCAATGTTACTCCCGGCTCAGACGTAAAGCTGGTTTATATCTTTTCGGAATCCGAAGACGGTGCAAGCAGCAAAACGATATGGGTAGTCAGGTAAAAACCATGAAACCGCTTAATATTGATGATCTCCCGACTCCTAAAGTCGAGGAATGGAAATACACAAATCTGGGCCGCGCATTGCCTGCAAATCTGGCTGTTGCAGAACAACCGGAAGAGATTGTTATCCACAAAAACCGTGGAGAAGTCTGTGAGCAACCTGAGGAAATTGTGTTTACAAGTTCCGACGGGCAACATACGCAGCCTCGCTTAAGGATCGTTCTGGAGGAAGGCGCGCAGCTAACCCTTATCGAGCGTCATGATGGTACCGGCGCATACTGGAAGAACATGGTCACGGAGATCGAGGTCGGTCCGAACGCCAATTTGCAGCATGTCCGCCTGCAAAATGACAATAACGAAGCCGTTCAAACCAATCTGGTTCATATCAAGACCGCGAGAGACGCTGTTTATAATGGTTTCAGCCTTAATATGGGCGGAAAGCTAACCAGACACGAGATTCATGCCGAAATTCAGGGCGAGAACGGCGAGGTATCCTTTAACGGTATCAATATGCTCAATGGTGAGCAGCACGCAGATACTACGATCCTGATTGAGCATCAGGCGCCGCATTGCCAATCAAACCAGTTCTACCGCACATTGTTGGATGATAAGTCCCACGGTGTGTTTCAAGGCAAGGTGCATGTGCATCAGGCCGCGCAGAAAACCGATGGATATCAGCTCTCAAACGCGTTGTTACTCTCACCTGATGCTGAGATGGATACAAAACCGGAGCTGGAAATCTATGCCGATGACGTTAAATGTTCCCACGGTGCAACGACAGGGCAGCTTGACGAAGACCCGCTCTTCTATTTGCGCCAGCGTGGCTTAAACGAAGCACAGGCACGCATGCTGCTTATTCAGGCCTTCGTTGACGAAGTCATCGAA
Source organism: Alphaproteobacteria bacterium (assembly GCA_030432025.1). Taxonomy (GTDB): domain Bacteria; phylum Pseudomonadota; class Alphaproteobacteria; order Micavibrionales; family Micavibrionaceae; genus TMED27. Next base: position 40,513 of record JAUIIA010000008.1, on the reverse strand, counting down.
AAAGTAGAGAACGAACCTGTACGCGAAGATATCCTGGAGGCAACACACACATGGTTGCAGACAGCGCTCAACAGCTAATGGCCGATTTCGACCATATACGTAATGATTTCCCCGTCTTAGCAACGCAGATGAACGGTAAGCCGTTGGCGTTTCTGGATAGTGCTGCAAGCGCACAGAAGCCAAAGGCCGTCATCGATGCCATGAACAAGGTGCTGGAAGGCGGTTATTCCAACATTCATCGCGGGCTTTACAGCATTTCCCAGCAGCTTACGGCCGATTTCGAAGGCGTACGCAGTAAAGTAGCAGCCTTTATCAATGCTTCCACTGAGAAAGAGATCGTTTTTACAAGGAATTCGACAGAAAGCATTAATTTAATTGCACAAAGTTGGGCACGTACACACATGGAGGAGGGTGATGAGGTCATCCTCACCGAAATGGAGCACCACGCCAACATCGTGCCGTGGCAAATTCTCGAGCGTCAAATTGGTATTCAAATCAAAGTCGTGCCCATTTTTGATGATGGCTCCCTGGATCTGGAGAGTTTCGAAACGCTGTTAAGCGAAAAAACCAAACTCGTATCTGTCGTGCATATTTCGAACGCCACTGGTGTCGCTAATCCTGTAAATAAAATCAACAAGATAGCAAAAGCTTTTAATCCAAAAATTAAAGTACTGGTTGATGGTTCTCAGGGAGTCGTACATGGCAAAGTTGATGTACAGAAGCTTGATTGTGACTTTTACGTCTTTACGGGGCATAAGCTCTATGGCCCGTCCGGTATCGGTATCCTGTACGGAAAATACGACATACTGGATGGTATGTCCCCCTACCAGGGCGGTGGCGATATGATCGAACGGGTGAGCTTCGACGGCACCACGTTTAAAGAGCCACCTTACCGTTTCGAAGCAGGTACACCCGCAATTGTAGAGGTTATAGGGCTTGGTGCCGCTATTGATTACATCACAGCCATTGGTTTCGAAGCCCTTGAAGCGCGTGAAAATGAATTGCGTGACTATGCTCATGAGCGCTTGAAGGAGATTGAGGGGCTAAAACTTTTTGGTACTGCGGCTGACAAGATCGGCATCTTCAGTTTTACGCTCGAAGATATACATACGAGCGATGCGGGTATGATCCTTGACCAATGCGGCGTGGCTGTACGTGCCGGACATCATTGTTGTATGCCGCTTATGCAACGCTTTGGCGTGGAGGGTACAATCCGCGCCTCACTTGGCTTGTATTCAAACAAAGCTGATATAGATCAATTAATAGACGGTTTAAAGAAAGTGAAAGAGTTATTCGGATGACGGAAGAAACCGCCCCTAAACAGGCAGATCATAAAACCGACAAGGAGCCATGCAAGCATGTCTATGACGAGCTTGCAGAGCCGCAGAATATCGAGATAGACCGTGCGCATCCTCTGTGTGCGCCGTCACTGGCGGCTTTGCGCGAGATTTATGACCCTGAAATTCCCGTGAATGTTTATGAGCTGGGCCTGATTTACGGCGTATATTTCGAGGATGATAACGACAAGAACGTGACCGACATCGCTATTAAAATGACGCTTACATCTCCGGGGTGCCCGGTGGCACAGGAAATGCCGGGCTGGATCCAGGGCGCCGTTCTGCCGATCGAAGGTGTAGGCGAGGTGGATGTTGAAATCATCTGGGACCCGCCATGGTCACCCGCAATGATGTCCGAAACCGCCAAAATGCAACTGAACATGTTTACTTAAAGCCATGCTGAATATCACGATTACAGACGAAGCCGCGAAACAAATAGAAGCCCTCAAAGCTAAGGCACCTGAGGGCTGTGGTGGCATTCGCCTCACGGTCAAGGCGACAGGGTGCTCGGGTAATTCCTACAAAATGGAATACGCGGACAAGGGCATCGAAGGGGATGATCTGGTCGAAGATAACGGGACCAGACTATATATCCCCAAGCTATATTCATGGATGCTGATTGGCTCCACAATTGACTATATTACTGATGAACTCGGTAATGCCCGTTTTGATTTCGTCAATCCAAACGAGATCAGCCGCTGTGGATGCGGTGAAAGTTTCCAGATTCAACCTAAAAAAGAAGAGGCGTAAAAGCGCAGTGTGCTTATGGTGGTTAGCCGCCGCTACTGCCTTGTCCCATAGTGGCAAGTGAACCGCCGCCTTGAGATGCCTGACGTGTTTCGCTGTCTCCGGCGTTTTGCGGTCCGCTGACATACCGGCTTTGACCCGGCTGATAGATCGGACGAAAGCGCTGTCGCAATGCGGCGCTCACAGGTGCAACGCTAGCAAGGCGTACATAGCCGTCACTAACCGAGCCGTAATCCTGCGTTGGTGGAACGTTAAAGAAGCAAGCACTAGCAGAGCCGCCACCCGAAGAGAGCGTCGTTGCTTTGTCACTCGATGCGAAAAATGGCATATTCATATTATTATTCCATCACTTTCACGTGCATATATTTAGCCATTAATCCGGCTAATTGTTCCTCGGGTACGTTGTTTTTATACCCGCCATATAATTCTTCGAAACCGGCCTTCTTGAAACGGCGTAAAACCTCTTCTTCGCCAGCCTCGTACAATTCATCTACAATTATACAGATTTTAAGTAAAATATCCAAGTTTAACGCGACATTGCGCTCAAGCACTTCGTTAATGTCATCAAAGGGATCGGGGCGTTTTTCCTCCATCAGGTGGTGCTCCATTTGGCGCAAAACACCCGCCAACCCGATCACCTGATAGGGGCTTTGAAATTCGAGATGTTCAGGTGCAACAATAAAGCCTTTGGAGGCGCTCGGTGCGAAGGCGTTTGAGCCGACACCTGAAACAATCTTGATTTCACCGCCATAGCTTTTAACCGTCTCCCAAAGACGTTTTCCTTCTTCGGATTGGCACAAAACTGCTAAATTCTGTGCCAACAGCTCTTCTTCATGCGGGTGATCGTAATCCAAGGGGTTGTGATCTGTCTGACCATCCATAAGGGGGATGTTTACTGGCTCTAAGATGCTGATTTCACCTGTCTTTTTAACCTGTACGTGTCCTTCCACTGTGTCGCCGTTATAAATCACAGGCATTGTGATGTAGAAACATTCATCAGCTTCGCTTTCCTGCACGTCCATTTTGGCGTGGTATTTCAGCGTTTTAAAATGATGCCCCATCGAACTCGCACCGGAATAGGGCGATTTTGACGGATCGGCGATGAATTTGACTTTGCGATAAGGGTAAAATGTCACATCGCTGTGAAACTGCACATAATCCATGACATTACGAATAGTCAGGCGAAAGCAGCCTTTTTGGATCAAAAGCTCGAGAGGGTGCTCTGATCCATCCAGAAAATAGTGATTTTCCCCGTTACTGATATATTCCAGTGTAAAAAACGGCACCATCGACTTGTTACACAGCAAATAATGCTCATAACCGTCAAAAAACCTTAGATTTCTGGACCATAGCTCGTATGCGGGGCCTTCAAACAGCTCTTTGAAGGCCTCATCCGTGACTTCTTCTATGAATTTTTTGGTCTCGTACGTACCTAATTCATGCCAGTCATATTCGTTTTCAGGTGGTTGTTCTTGCATGATTGTCGCCACGCACAAGGGGTTGGAAAAAGAACGCTTCAAGCATTCTCTAATAACTGTACTGCCTCGTTTTTCGCTTTCAAAGCACTTTCTATGACCTGAGCATCGGCACCCTGTTCATAAGGCAGGGTGCTTAAGGTGCGTTTCCACGCCTTTGCACCGTGCTGGTTATGGTACAGCCCCAGAATATGACGTGTAATAGACTTCACAGGCGTCTCATGTTGTTCGAACTGTGCCTGTGCGTAAGTAGCCATCTTCAGCGCGATTTCATCGCGGTCGGGCATTGTGTTTGCCCCGAATACGGATTGCTCAAGTTCGGCCAGAAAGTACGGATTGCTGTAAGCTTCACGGCCGATCATAACGCCGTCACAATTTTGCAGCTGCTCCTTTGTAAGCGCTGTGTCTCTAATACCGCCGTTCACAATGATGCGTAAAGACGGGTATTTATCCTTAATCGCCTTCACGCGATCATAATCCAGCGGTGGGATTTCACGGTTCTGCTTCGGGCTAAGTCCCTGTAGCCAGGCTTTACGGGCGTGGATGATGAAAGTTTTACATCCTTTATCCGCAATTTTGTCCACAAATTCATCGAGGAAATCAAAGTCATCTTGCTCATCAATGCCGATACGGCATTTCACAGTTACAGGAATATCGACGGACTTGGCCATAGCATCCACGCAATCGGCAACATGGTCCGGCTCCTTCATTAAACATGCGCCAAAGCGACCGTTCTGAACACGATCCGAAGGGCAGCCGCAATTCAGGTTGATCTCGTCATAGCCTTCGCTCTGACCCATCTCTGCACATTTAGCCAGATCGTCTGCATCCGAACCACCTAATTGCAGAGCGACAGGATGCTCACATTCATCAAACCGTAAAAAGCGTTCCGCGTCACCATGGAGCAGGGCGCCTGTCGTCACCATTTCGGTGTAGAGCCGTGCATGCGGCGAGATTAGACGGTGAAAATACCGGCAATGCCGGTCCGTCCAATCCATCATCGGGGCGACGCTTATTGTGTATTCATCTGTAGACGCTTGATTCATGGCGGGTTTTTAGCATAATTGCGTTGATATGGTCCAAAAAATTGTCTCGATACTTGGTGTTTTGTTGGTTTTTGGCGCTTTTTCGCCTGTTTCGGCGCAAGAAACGGCCAGAAATGTGCCGAATGCGTTCCGCTCAACCGAATATCCACTGCCCAGATTTGTCTCCTTAGGCTCGAATGAAGCTTATGTCCGCAGCGGCCCGGGGCGAAAATATCCGATTTTATGGGTCTATAAAAAGCGTTCCGTGCCCGTTGAAATCATTCTGGAGTACGACGTATGGAGAAAAATCCACGATTTTGACGGGCAAAAAGGCTGGGTACATAAAACCCTGCTTAGCGGTAGGCGTACAGGCTTCATCAAAGGTGAAGAGCTTGTCAGTCTCTACAAAAAACCCAGAAAAGACAGTAGGGTAGCTGCGTACCTTCAACCAAAACTTCTAATTGCTATCGACTCGTGTGATAACGGCTGGTGTGAAGTAGACGCCAAGGAATACACGGGCTACCTCGAACAAAGTGTAATTTGGGGTGTTTACGAAGACGAAAATTTTAACTAACCTTGTATTTGCAGTTGATTCTGCGTCCTCTCTTAGTTCTTTCCACAGTTCTATCCACAAACCCAGTTCAAAGCCTTTCACCTTCCAGGCGTTAATTATGTTTGCATTGACCAATAAGCCCGATATGGGCGCACGGCTATATTCCGGATTAATCCGTCTTGCTTCCGACAAGGAACGCGGCACTGATTGCATGAAGCTCATCCAGCACCTCGCCGGTGTGTTGGTGGAAACCTATTTAGTGTTTGATGAGCCGGACCAGGCGATGCAGGCCAGCCTACAGCAGCTTTGCCGTGAAATGAACTGCAAACCTGTAGAGGACGCTTTACTGCCGCGCGCGCTGCCGCCTGCACACCTTATTGATCACGAGACAGAACGTGGGCGCATGGCTGCTCGTATTTTCTTCGAAGAATGGCTCGACTGTGAATTCGAATTCCACAATCTGATGCTGATGTTGATCCAGAATATCCTGATTAGCTGGGAAGAAGATGAACAACCGCGTGAAGAGACGCTACGTTTGCTCATAGAGTGCACCCAGAAAGCCATGGGCTTTGAGTTGGCTGCACAGGAGCTCTGCGATGTCGTTATTGACCGTAAAGTCGCATTCGAAGGCTGGGGCCTTGGTGAGTGTATTGCTTCACTTAGTGCCGTTGCTGGTCGCCGTTTGGCGCTATCACTGAATTCCGAGACATGTATGATTTTCCGTGGCTGCGAATTGCCCGACAATCTCGATCATGTTGTCTATGTTATGACGCAGGAAGCTGTTCGTCTGGGCGTGCCTGCTGGTACGGACTGGCGCTTTGGTTTGGCCGCGAATGACGTACCTGTGAATCCGCCGACTGATCTGGTCTACGGAATCGAGCCGTACTGCAAAAGTTTCTTCTCCACGATAGGCATGCATAACCAGTATGAGCAGTCCGTCTCTTGTGCAAAAGCTGCCGGACGTATGCTAGCCGTAGCAGCGGGCGGAGAGGTGCCGGAAATGGAACCCGCCATCGCTAAGCCTTTGGCCATGGCCGCCATGACCGAAACATACAAGTCAGTCTGCATGGACCCGTCTATGATGTCGGTATAGAAGCCTTTCAAAATTAAAGGCTTTTACGGGCTTGCACGCCCTCTTTATAACCCCTATAAATTCCATACTATCTTTGACCATTTCAAAACGCTAAAGGGCCTTTTATGAGCTTTGAGCAAAAATCCAGCTACACATATGAAGAAATCCTCACCTGCAGTGAGGGCGTTATGTTTGGGCCGGGCAATCCGCAGCTTCCGCATCCGCCTATGCTGATGTTGGACAGGATTACCAACGCGAGCCTAGAGGGCGGCGCCAACGGTAAAGGCGTCATCGAAGCTGAATTCGATATTAAGCCTGACCTATGGTTTTTCCAGTGCCACTTCAAAGGCGATCCGGTCATGCCGGGCTGCTTGGGCTTGGATGGCTTATGGCAACTGCTTGGTTTTTATCTGGGCTGGACGGGTGCGCAAGGTTCCGGCCGCGCTCTTGGTTTGGGTGAGTTGAAGATGACTGAAATGATCACTCCTGAAACCAAGATGCTGAAATATGTTATCGACATTAAGCGTGTCATTAACCGTGCTCTGGTTTTGGGCGTCGCTGACGGTAAGGTGTATGCTGATGATAAGCTGGCCTATGAGGCCTCTGGCTTGAAAGTCGGTTTGTTTGACAACTCTGCTAAGGAGTAAGCAATGAGACGAGTCGTCGTCACAGGGATCGGGATCGTATCCTGTATCGGAAATAATCAAGAAGAAGTTCTGGAAAGCCTGAAGGCCGGTAAGTCCGGCATTTCGTTCGCGCCTGAGTACGCTGAATTGGGCTTTCGTTCACAAATACACGGCAAGCCTGACATCGACTTGAAAGAGTCGATTGATAAGCGTTTGTTCCGTTTTATGGGTGACGCCGCGGCGTATACGCACCTATCAATGGAGCAAGCCATTGCTGACTCGGGTCTTGAGGAAAAGGACGTCGTTAATGAGCGCACAGGTATTGTTGTTGGTTCAGGTGGCCCGTCCACACGTGCACAAGTGGCTGCTGCCGATATAACCCGTGAAAAGGGCCCGAAGCGCGTTGGCCCGTTTGCTGTACCGAAAGCCATGTGTTCAACCACATCTGCAACGGCCGCTACGAACTTCAAAATCAAAGGCGTGAACTACACAATCTCGTCTGCTTGTTCTACATCCGCTCACTGTATCGGTAATGCTGCCGAACAAATCCAGTGGGGCAAACAAGATGTAATGTTCGCAGGCGGCGGCGAAGAGCTGGACTGGACATTGTCTGTGCTGTTCGATGCTATGGGGGCAATGTCATCCAAATATAACGATACGCCGGAGCGTGCAGCCCGCGCTTATGATGCTGACCGCGATGGTTTCGTAATCGCAGGCGGCGGCGGTATTGTTGTTCTGGAAGAGCTGGAACACGCCAAAGCGCGCGGCGCGAAGATTTATGGTGAGATTACGGGATACGGCGCAACATCCGATGGGCATGACATGGTCGCACCAAGCGGTGAGGGCGGTCGTCGTGCAATGGAACGTGCATTAGATACGGTTAAAACGCCCGTTACTTACATCAACACACACGGTACATCTACGCCTGTCGGTGATATCGGCGAACTGGATGCGATCCGCGAGGTGTTTGACGGTAAGGATATTCCGCACATCAGCGCGACAAAATCAATGACAGGGCACTCCTTGGGCGCGACAGGTGTTCAGGAAGCGATTTACTCCCTGCTGATGATGAATAACGATTTCGTCGCACCAAGTATTAACGTTGAAAATATGGATGAGGGTGCGAAAGGCATGCCGATCGCTACTGAGCGTGTCGACGGCGTTGAGCATGAAACCGTCATTTCTAACAGTTTCGGTTTCGGCGGTACCAACTGCTGTCTGGCTATGAGCAAGTATAAGGATTAAAAGCATGCATTCGGATTTTATGAAGGGTAAAAAAGGTTTGGTCATGGGGGTCGCCAATGACCACTCCATCGCTTGGGGAATGGCGAAAGCCTTACATGAAGCCGGTGCAGAAATGGCCTTTACCTATCAGGGGGAAGCTTTCGGTAAACGTGTAAAACCGCTCGCCGAATCTATCGGCTCCGACATCTTAATCGACTGTGACGTAACATCTGAGGATAATCTCGATACGGTTTTTTCCACATTGAAGGATAAATGGGGCGAGATGGACTTCCTTGTCCACGCTATTGCTTATTCCGACAAGAACGAGTTGCAGGGGCGTTATGTGGATACCACTTTGGATAACTTCCTGAAGACTATGCATATCTCCTGTTATTCATTCACATCCGTCATGCGCCGCGCTAAGGAAATGATGCCGAATGGCGGGGCTGCGGTGACGTTGTCCTACTATGGTGCGGAAAAAGTCATGCCGAACTACAACGTCATGGGCGTTGCAAAAGCTGCTCTGGAAGCTTCCACGCGCTATCTCGCTGCTGACCTCGGTCCCGAAGGTGTGCGTGTGAATGCGATCTCTGCAGGGCCAATGAGAACACTGGCGGGCGCGGTTATCGGCGGTGCACGCAAGACATTCAAATATAACGTGGCGACATCGCCTCTACGCCGTTCCGTCGAACTGGATGAACTCGGTGGTACAGGTTTGTACCTGTTGTCCGATCTGTCATCTGCCGTTACGGGTGAAGTCCATTACGTCGATTGCGGCTTCAACGCTGTCGGCATGCCCCCGCACGACAGTTTGGACGAGTTGGCTGGCAAGGGTAATGGCAATTAAAAATAAAAGCTGGTTTTTGAAGCTCAACAGGGCTTATGACACCATTGCATGGCATCCGTTGCTGGTTACCCCATGCTCCATCTTTATCGTTTACAGATATATGTCACAGGCTGAACCGGCTCTCTCAACGAAGCTGGCGCTCGGTGTTATATCTCTATGGTTTCTAATGTCGGTTATCAACCAAGCCACCGACGGGTTGGTTGTGAAATGGACAAACCGATCATGGGGAATAGAAGATGAGAAGGACTAATGAACGCTGAATAAGCCGTTCTGTAGTTCATCCGGCGTATCGCTGAAAAATCCATCAACTCCCCAGCTTTGTAAATACCGTGCGCGTTCAAAGTCATTGATCGTGTAAGCGAGGATCGGCTTTTCCAGATCCAGTAATTCTTCAATCTGTTCCTGCGTTACTTCATTGCCATTGATGTTAATGGTTGTTGCTTGCAGGTATTCCGCCAGCTCTTTCCAGTTTTCAGGCCATTCGGTGGGAAGCAATAGCCCGCGGGACCAGTCCGATGCCATATCCATCGCGGTCTCTAAACTGACATGCTGGAAGGAGGAAATCAGGATGCGGCTATGGTCATCCCAGATCGATGATAATATATCGAGGGCAACTTCGGCTGTTTCCTTCTCACGACCGGGACAGGGCTTGATTTCAAGGTTTAGGCCTAGGTCACGCTCGATAACGGTCTCTAACGCTTCTTCCAGAGTAGGGACAGTCACGCCGAAGAAGCCTTCCGCATACCAGCTTCCGGCATCCAGCTCTTTAATTTCTGCCAGCGTCAGGTCTTTAACATCACCGCTACTGTTTGTAGTGCGCTCCAATGTCTCATCATGAAACAGTATCGGCACCTGATCCTTTGTCAGCTTCACATCAAACTCGACCCATTCGACTCCCATATCCGCAGCCGTATGGATACCTTCGAGAGTGTTTTCAGGGGCATAGCCCGCGCAGCCGCGATGGCCGATAATTTGTGGAACACGTAAGCTCATGGGAGGGGGTTGTAACTATTTTTCCGCGTCTTGTACAGGCTCTTCTTGTGCAGGGGCAATCGGCTCGGGGTTAATTAACGCCAACCTGTCTATCGCGGGTTGATAGCCTGCATCTGCCTTGGCCTCAAGCATATCCAGCCCTGCGTCGCTATATATGCGGGAGAAAAAGCCTAGGCGCAGCAGTTGCTCCGCGATCCGCATATCTTCCTCATCATCACTGATAATCGCATAAGCCTGATGTTTCATTACATCCATATGGAAGATATGAGTTTGTAACGGCCCTTTAATCGGCTTGTCGTCTTTATAAGTAATGCGAAGCGCCACCACGGCGAAAAAAAAGCCTAAACTGGCGCACAAACATATGAACAGAACATGTCTGAACGCTTTACGAACGGGATGTATGGCTTTTTTCGGCATAACAGTTCCATTTTACCATTGTTTGAATGGCTTATAGAACAAATTAGGTCCAAATATTGGTAAAGAAAGCAACCAGGGCTAATAAATTTCCGATAAAGAACACTGTATAAGCGACTTTGAGTAGACGGAATTTGGGAATAAGCACACGACGGCTAACGTCATGGATATCCTTCAGCACCTCGACACCCAGCTTGGAAGGGTCATTATAGATGGGTTGCATCATTTCCAGATATTGTTTTTCGGTTAGCGCGCCCAAGTCGCTGAAATGTAGCAAGTTTTTGCTGCCATCCGGCTTATAGTTACGGCCGCGCTTGGGAAAAATACAGACAATCGCAATCAAAATGCTCAGCACGCCCGTGATAATCGCAAGCGTAGCAGGGAACATGAAATTGTGTTCATCCAGACTCTTCATCGCTACAGGAACGATGATGGAGTTCATAATGATCAGCGCCATAGCCTTTTGATCGGCCAGATTGATATAGCTGTAGAGCTTGAATGTGGTCGTGGAAAGGATCGATGCACGCATCAATCCTTGCCATCTCGGTTTATTGGGGAAGTCCCCGTCGGTGATTATTGTATCGCTAGAGGGATCAGCCATTGGCTTCCTTGCGGTCCTCCTGTTGGATTTCTTCACCTGTTTCCTGATCAACGCGCTTCATAGAAAGCTTGATCTTGCCGCGGTCATCAATACCCATCAGCAGGACTTTGACTTCGTCGCCTTCTTTGACAACGTCTTCTGTCTTGGCTGTGCGGGCTTCCTGCAGCTCGGAAATGTGAACTAGACCGTCTTTGGCACCCATGAAGTTCACGAATGCGCCGAAGTCGACTGTTTTCACAACCTTACCAGTGTAGACTTTACCGACTTCAGGCTCATCAGTCAGACCCTTGATCCAGTCAATCGCCTTATCGATGTTTTCCTTGTTCGTCGCAGCAACCTTCACTGTACCGTCATCGTCGATGTCGATCTTAGTGTCTGTGACTTCAATAATCTCACGGATCACCTTACCGCCTGTACCGATAACATCACGGATTTTGTCAGTAGGAATAGTGATAGATACAATCTGCGGAGCGTGCTGGCTCATTTCCTGACGGGCTTCAGTAAGCGCTTTCGCCATCTCTTTCAAGATGTGCAAGCGGCCGTCTTTGGCCTGATCCAGAGCAATCTGCATGATTTCTTCCGTGATCGATGTGATCTTGATGTCCATCTGCAATGCTGTGATACCGTTTTCTGTACCTGCAACTTTGAAGTCCATGTCACCAAGGTGGTCTTCATCACCCAGGATGTCGGACAGAACGGCGAAATCATCACCTTCCTTGATCAAGCCCATCGCAATACCTGCAACCGGAGCCTTCAACGGCACACCGGCATCCATCAACGCAAGGGATGTACCGCAAACAGTTGCCATAGAGGATGAACCGTTAGATTCAGTGATTTCGGACACTGTACGCATTGTGTACGGGAAGTCTTCGGCAGAAGGCAGAAGCGGGTGAACCGCGCGCCATGCCAGCTTACCGTGACCAATCTCACGACGACCCGGAGGGCCCATACGGCCAGCTTCACCAACAGAATATGGAGGGAAGTTGTAGTGCAACAGGAATGGCTCTTTATATTCACCTTCCAGAGCATCAATGATTTGCTCGTCCTGACCTGTACCCAATGTGGATACGACTAGAGCCTGTGTTTCACCGCGTGTGAACAGGGCGGAACCGTGCGTACGTGGCAATACACCAACTTCAGCAACGATAGGACGGACAGTCTTTGTGTCACGCTCATCGATACGCTTGCCGGTCTTCAGGATAGAGCCGCGAACAACGTCGGCTTCCAGAGACTTGAACTTGCTCTTGATCATGTTGGCATCAATGCCGTTTTCTTCATCAAGATAAGCTTCAACTGCGGCATCGCGAACAGCACCAACGGCTTCCTGACGCTCAAGCTTGTCGAGGATGCCATAGGCCTTCTCAACATCAGCAGCATATTTGGATTTGATGTCTTCTTCGAGCTTCTTGATCGCATCGGGTGTTTCAGGAACATCCCACATATCTTTAGCAGCCATCTCGGCCAGCTCGATAATACCGTCAATGACAGGCTGGTATGCTTTATGACCTGCAGCAACAGCACCGAGCATAACTTCCTCGGAAAGCTCTTGCGCTTCTGATTCAACCATCAACACGCCTTCTTTTGTACCGGCAACAACCAGATCAAGGTCGGTATCGGCAACTTCATGCATTGGTGGGTTGATCAGGTATTCACCGTCTTTGTAAGACACGCGCGCTCCGCCGATTGGGCCCATGAATGGAATACCGGAGATTGTCAGGGCAGCAGATGCACCAACCAGCGCAACCATGTCCGGGTCATTTTCCAGATCGTGAGAAATCACAGTTAGAACAACCTGAACCTCGTTCAGGAAGCCTTTCGGGAACAACGGACGAATAGGGCGGTCAATCAGACGGCTTGTCAGTGTTTCTTTCTCGGAAGGACGTGCCTCACGTTTGAAGAAGCCACCGGGGATTTTACCTGCGGCATATGTCTTTTCTTGATAGTGAACGGAAAGCGGGAAGAAATCCTGACCTTCTCTAATGCTTTTTGCGCCTGTTACGGCACAAAGAACGGATGTTTCGCCGATTGTGGCGATGACGCAACCGTCAGCCTGACGGGCGACTTTCCCTGTTTCCAGAGTGAGTGTTTTACCTGCAAAATCAATTTCTTTGCGGAATACGTTAAACATATAGTTTACCTTTCTTAGGTTTGATAAATGGCCAAGACGCGCATGGAGCAAAAACTCCTAGCGTCACAGCCTCTAAAATTTTTGGAATAGATGTGGGGTGGACAGTAAAAAACAAAACGGTCTGTGTTTTACAGTCAACCTCACAGGTCAATTCCAACTACCGAGCACATTGATACACGATCAGCCGTTAAAGTCAAAGGATTTAAGAGGCGTGACTTGGGTTTCAAATGCCGTGTAAACGCCTGTAATACGGGACTTATGGCGTATGCTGCTATGCAAGGCGGGGGAATATATTTTAACGCCGTACAATAAAGTCTTCAGTGTGCTCAAACACAGCTCTTTGTGCGTCTCTGGCACGGCGTAGGGCATCTTCCATGCCTTCAATGAATTCGACGGCAGATTTCTGCACGCTCGTAAGTGTCGCGCCGGATTTTGAAGCGGCTAGGGCTTGCTTGAAAGGCGTGCGTACTTTGAGGTTCCCTATGCGGTGTGCCAGCTGCGTATGCGCATCTTCCATCTCACCGAGGGATCGCCCTATATCAAATGAAGTTGTATCTGTGTTCGCCGCTGCCGCCTCCATGAGAGCTGTGTCTTCCTCGGTTGGAGCGCTTACGGCTTTTCTGACTTTGTCTGAATCGGGGCCGGAGACTTGTGCAGCTTTGAATGTAGCCTGACGAACCCTGGCATTACGCATCTCGTCAGTATTCGGGGGTCTCAACTCAACCGCTCTCATAATGTATTCCGGCTCACCGTTTTCCCCCATCAAAATATCACCTGTTTCAATGTTCTCCAGCTTCACGCCACCGCTTGTTGAGGATACAGCTATGATTTTGTAGACGGGGGAGAAGTCAACGGTTTGTTTAGCCTCCGCATCGCGTCTGAGCACGACTTCTTTGGTCATGAAGTATTTATCACCGGCTCTCATTTCGGCGACTTCGGCAACTTCATGTTCCAAGGCCGGGCTAACACAATCTTTGGAAATGAAGTAGGTAAGGCTGGAAAGTGTAAAAGGGTCGAGAAGGTCGATACGGTCAGGGCGGTTAAAGGGGCCGACTTCAGCGATTTTTCCCTGATATGTGCCGCCCGCTGTGACGTACACAAGGTCGCCGGGCTTATATTCGGATAAGTCAGGATGTTTGCGGCTAAGTTGCTGACGCTTTTTTGCAAGCCAGTCTTTCATAATTTTCCCTGTTGTACGCAACAGTTGGTTTATAGGCCGTGATTATTGAAAATGCAAGTTTTTTGCATATTGACTCCGCGGCGGAATTCCTGAAGTTTGCTAATGCTAAATCTCAACAGAGGGAATGGGTACATGAATTATCTAGTTTTATTACGTCACGGTCAGTCCGAGTGGAACCTGCAAAACCGCTTTACGGGCTTTAAGGACGTGGATCTTACAGACAATGGTGTAGAGGAAGCCAAGAGCGCGGGTGCCAAGCTGAAAGATGCAGGCATCGAGTTTGATCAGGTGTTTACCAGCACACTGACACGCGCGAACAAGACGGCCAAACTGGCACTCGAAAACACAGATCAGCCGGAATTGATCGAAAGCATGATCTATCACGACGACCTGCGTGAGCGCGACTATGGCGATCTGACAGGTTTGAACAAGGACGAAACGCGCGAAAAGTATGGCGAAGAGCAAGTTCATATCTGGCGTCGTTCATACGACACACCGCCGCCGGGCGGTGAGTGTCTGCAGGACGTGGTCGAAAACCGTGTACGCCCTTACTACGATGCGAATATCAAAGGTCTGGTTGAAGAGGGCAAGAACGTCCTGATCGCCGCGCACGGCAATTCTTTGCGCGCGATGCTGATCATTCTGGGTGTTGAAACACCTGAAAGCATTAATCAGGCAGAAATCCCGACCGGACAGCCGCTCGTTTTCGAAATTGAAGACGGTAAAGTTCAGAATCGTTACTTCCTGGACGACAAAAAAGCCGCTTAAAAAAGCGGCTTTTCCGTTCTCATTTCAAAGACCTAATTAGTTTGCGTCACCATCAGTAGCGTCTTGGTATTCATCTTGAATACGCTCTGCTGGTGTGCGGTCTTGCAACTCTCTAGCTGCATCATCCGCACCTGCATCAAGTGAGCTAATTGCATCACCTATGTGTTCGTTAACCGTGCGGTCATCCGGTGCAGTAAGCATTGCGTAAGCACCAACACCCACAACAGCAACCAATGCGACCAGTATGCCATACATGATTGGTTTGTTATTATTATCAGCCATTTGTCTATCCTTTCGTCATTTAGTTCTGCTTATACAACGGATGAATGCACACATGGTTCCGCAATAAAAAAGCCGCCCAAAAAGGACGGCTTTCTTATGAATTCTGATTTGTGGTCGAATTAACGACGGATACCCAGACGCTTAATCAGGTCTTGGTAACGCGCATCGTCTTTCTTCTTCAGGTAATCAAGAAGCTTACGACGCTTGGCAACCATCGCCAAAAGACCGTGACGGCTGTGCAGGTCCTTCTTGTGCTCCTGCATGTGGTTGGACAGCTCGTTAATACGTGTTGTCAGTACAGCAATCTGTACTTCAGGTGAGCCTGTATCGCCTTTTTTGGTGGCGTACTCTTCAATTGTTTCTGCTTTTTTTGCAGCTACGTTTGGACTAATCGACATCGGTTTCTCCTTCTTTTATAGGTTAAAAACACGAACGGGCTTAATGTTCGGTCCGTTACGTTCCACCAGAGCAAAAGCTTTGTCATCTAACATCGCGATTGCGGTCTGGTCATTTTCAAGCCCGATGGATTTAATCCGTTCAAAATCAGGCTTGGCAACAAACGAAACAACCTGTCCGTTGCGGAGCTTCGCACCTTCATCATGCTTGAGATTTAAAGCCGGGATGTCGTCCAGCGGCGCCTCAAGCGGCAACAAAACTCCTTCCGACACAGCGTCGGAGGCCGCACTATTGACCAATTCCTCTAACTTTTCAAGAGAAATCGCATTCTCAAGCGTAAATCCACCTACGGCCGTGCGGCGTAACATTGATATATACCCCAAAGTGCCCAGTTTCTCGGCCATGTCACGGGCCAGCGAGCGTACATACGTGCCTTTACCGCACGTCATACGTAACTTGGCCGTATCTTTCGCAGCTTCGATCAATTCAAGGCTTTCGATATACACAATGCGGCTTTTGATCTCGAACTCTTCTCCGTCACGGGCAAGGTCATATGCCCGTTCACCATCAATCTTGATTGCGGAATAGCGAGGAGGTGTTTGCTCGATTTCACCCGTAAAGTCAGGGAGCAGGGCCTCTATGTCGGCCTTGGCGGGGCGCACATCGCTTGTGCCTATAACATCGCCTTCACGATCATCCGTGTCGCGCTGTTCGCCCCATGTGATTTCGAATTCGTAAGTTTTCAGCCGATCCTGAACGAACGGGATGGTTTTGGTCGCCTCGCCAAGCGCGATGGGTAGGATACCTGTCGCGGCGGGGTCCAGTGTGCCCGCATGTCCGGCTTTTTGTGCATCGAGAATACGGCGGACTTTGCCCAAAGCCTGTGTGGATGTTAGTCCGTCGGGCTTGTCGAGATTGATCCAGCCATGGATTTTTTGACCCTTCTTGCGGCGCCCCATGGTTGGTTACTCTTCGTTGTCGTCATCTTCAGGGATATGTACGGTGCGCAGGATTTCATCAATCCGCTGCGCTTCCTCGAAGCTCTCATCACGCAGGAAGTGCACCTTGGGTGTGAACTTCATATTCAACTGCTTGCCGATCTCCTTTTGGAACAGGTTGGATTCCTTGTTCAGCGCAGGCAGGATATTCTCCATATCTTCACCACCCAGCGACATGACATAAACTTTAGCTTGTTTGAGGTCGGGGGTAACGCGCACTTCGGCAACCGTTACAGGTGCATCCAACAAGGCTTCATCCTGAAAATGTCCACGTGCCATCGTTTCAGCAATAATATGCCGAAGCTGCTCACCTACACGCAGCTGTCGCTGCGAGGGACCTTTTTTTGAATTGTGACTGCCCATAATACCCTTTTAGGATTGCGCCAGAGTTTCTAGATAATCATGCACCGGATCATCCCGGTCTTTCATTGCATCGAACAGTCGGCCTAACAGCTCGGGCCTGTCGCATGTAATTATACGCGCTTCATGACCGTTCTGATCAACATCGTTCCAGCAATCAAAGCTGCCTTTGCGCTGCTCCTGAGACAATATGAAACGCAGATTATGCATGGTTAGGTGACCGTACGGGCTTCCTCGATAACTTCGTAACATTCGATAACATCGCCTTCTTTGATGTCATCATAGTTTTCGAACGCCATACCGCACTCGGTACCTTCTTTGACTTCCTTCACTTCGTCCTTGAAGCGTTGAAGCGTTTTCAGCGTACCTTCGTGGATAACGACATCGTCACGCAGCAAGCGAACACCGGAGCCGCGCTTAACAACGCCCATGTCCACATAACAACCGGCAACCATACCGACTTTGGAGACACGGAAGACCTGCTTGATCGTCGCTTGACCCAGATACTCTTCACGGTGAGCAGGGGAAAGCATACCGCTCAGGATAGACTTCGCATCGTCGATAACATCGTAAATCACGCTGTAATAACGGATGTCCACGCCTTCACGCTGCGCAAGGTCACGAGCCTGTGCGTTTGCACGGACGTTAAAGCCAATAATGATACCGCCGGACGCTTGTGCGAGTTTGACGTCGCTTTCCGTGATACCACCAACACCGACATGCAGGGCTTGCACTTCGATACCTTCATTTTCATCAGCCATTTTCTGGAATGAACCCATGATGGCTTCGACGGAACCGTGCACGTCACCTTTAACAATAACGGGCAGGGCGGTCTTCTCACCCGCTTCACGTGCGGCGATAAGATCATCAATCGTAGTACGGCCACTCACGGCCACAGCAGCCAGTGCCTCGCGGCGCTTGCGCTGACGATATTCGCTAATTTCGCGGGCTTTTTGTTCATCGTTAGTCACGTTGAACGGGTCGCCTGAATCAGGAGTGCCGTTAATACCGAGAACCTCTACAGGTTGGCCCGGGATGGCTTCATCGACGTTCTTGCCTTGGTCGTTCACCAATGCACGCACCTTACCGAATTCGGCACCTGCTACGAACACGTCACCAACGCGCAATGTACCGCGTTGAACCAGAACAGTCGCAACAGAACCGCGTCCTTGCTCAAGCTTGGCTTCAACCACAACGCCTTCAGCATTACGGCCAGGGTTGGCTTTCAGTTCAAGTAATTCAGACTGCAGCAAGATCGCTTCTTCAAGCTTGTCCAGATTAGTTCCTTGCTTGGCAGAGACTTCAACACACTGCACGTCACCACTCATGTCCTCGACAACCACTTCATGTTGAAGCAATTCAGTTTTAACACGCATAGGGTCAGCTGCAGGGAGGTCGATCTTGTTCACCGCGATGATGATCGGCACTTCAGCCGCTTTCGCATGGCTGATCGCTTCAATCGTTTGCGGCATAACACTGTCTTCTGCGGATACAACAATCACACAAATGTCGGTTACATGCGCACCGCGTGCACGCATTTCAGTGAAGGCTGCGTGGCCTGGTGTGTCAAGGAATGTGATCTTCTGGCCTGATTCCATGTTTACCTGATACGCACCGATATGCTGAGTAATTCCGCCTGCTTCACCGGAAACCACATTGGTTTCGCGTAAGGCGTCCAGCAGGGAGGTTTTACCATGGTCAACGTGACCCATGATTGTCACAACAGGCGGACGAGGCTGAAGGTCTTTTTCTTTGTCCTCGTCACCACCAAGACCGATCTCGACATCGGCGTCGGTAACACGTTTGATGCTGTGACCGAATTCTTCAATAACCAGTTCCGCAGTATCAGCGTCGATTGTTTGGGTAACTGTGGCCATAACACCAAGCCCCATCAATTTTTTAACAACTTCACCTGTCGGTTCTGTCATACGGTTGGCCAGTTCTCCGACTGTAATTGTTTCAGGAACGATCACTTCGCGGAAAACCTTTTGCGCCGGCTCTTGCGGGCCTTTGGCTGCCATACGGGCTTTTTCACGCGCACGGCGCTGTGCCGCCATTGACGGGCCGCGGTCACGCTCGTAGTCGCGGTTAATCGCCTGCGTAACGGTCATGCGACCGCCGCGGTTGTTGTTTGTACGTGGTTTTGATTTAGGCTGGGCCTTTTTCAACTTGTCACGGTAGCTTTCAGGCTCCTTGTCATCGCCAAATTTACGGCGCGCCGGGGAGTCAGGATCCGGAAGTGGTGGAGCATTCTTTTGAACTTCGGCCGCTTTGGCACCTTCTTCTTCTTCGATTTTTTTCAGCTCTTCCAGCTCTTTTTCACGGGCTGTTTTTTCCGCGTCTTCGGCTGCGGCGGCTTCTTCTTTTTTCTTGTCTTCAATCGTCACGCGACGTTTAGGCAGAGAGCTTTTTGTCTTACCGCCGGAGGCTTGTGCTTTTTTCAAAGCTTCGGCGCGGGCTTCGCGCTCTTCATCGGTCAGGCGCTGCTCTTCAGTTGTCTTGCTCTCGCTTTTTTCTGGAGTGGTCGGCGCAGCTCGCTTACGGCGAACTTCGACGGCAACCGTACCGGGGTTGGATGCACGTGGACCGGAAGGCGCTGAACCGCCTTTCAGGCTCAATGTGCCGCCAAGACTTAATGTCTTCTTACCGCCGGACTTCTTTTCGTCTTCGTTTTTGTCGTCGTTTTCTTTGTTTTTAGCTTCGCTCATTATATTCACTTAATTTGTTAACGCCCTTAATCAAGACGCATAAGGGTTATACACCACCACAGCGGCAGTGCAAAATATTCTTTAAAAGTAATAGATTAGGCTTTGATTTTAAGACACAGGAAGGACCCTGTTTGCGGCCTATCGCAAACAGTACTCGGTGGTTTCGCTCTGTAAATTGGGCGTTATCCAAGAGTATGGGGTCCTTCCTAACATTGTCTTACGCTGCGCCACCGGCGGCGACTTTGTCATCGCCATCGGTTGCATCATCAGCATTTTCTTCAGTCGCTTCAGTCGCTTCCGCCGCAGGTTCACCCTCGGTTTCAGCTTCTGCGGCCTCTTCGGCGGCTTTAGCATCTGCTTCTGCAAACCAGTGCTCACGTGCAGCCATGATCACGGTGTTCGCATCTTTCTCTGTGATTTGACCTTCACCGAGTAGCTCCTGCAATTCATCAGCAGCCAGATCAGCCAGATCATCGAGTGTCTTAACATCGCCTTCACCAAGCTTGATGATTTGCGCAGGGGTCAAACCCTTGGCTGTCATCAAATCATCGGCAATACCGAGTTCTTTTTGCTTCTCATCCAGCTCTTTCTGCTTGGCATCAAGCCATGTAGCAGCACGATTTTGCAGCTCGATGGAGATTTCTTCTTCAAAACCTTCAATCTGGTTCAGTTCCTCAACCGGAGTTTCGGCAACTTCTTCAACCTTCGTGAAGCCTTCAGCAACCAGCAAGTGTGCGATAACGTCATCAACGTCCAGAGCTTCCATGAACAACGCGGAACGTGTCTTGAACTCTTCTGCACGGCGCTCGGATTCTTGCGCTTCTGTCAGGATATCGATGTACCAACCAACCAGATCGGACGCCAGACGTACGTTCTGACCGCGACGGCCAATCGCAAGAGATAGCTGCTCATCAGGGACAACCACTTCCATACGCTGTGTGTCTTCATCCAGAACCACTTTGGTCACTTCGGCAGGTTGCAATGCGTTTACAACAAAACCTGCAATGTCTTCTTGCCAAGGCACAATGTCGATCTTCTCACCGCCAAGCTCGTTTACAACAGCCTGCACACGGGAACCGCGCATACCTACACAAGCACCAACAGGGTCGATACCGCTGTCTTTGGATACAACAGCAATTTTCGCACGGGAACCTGGGTCACGGGCAACGGATTTGATTTCGATCACACCGTCATAGATTTCAGGAACTTCCTGTGTAAACAGTTTAGCCATGAATTCAGGGTGAGTACGTGAAAGGAAGATTTGCGGACCACGCATCTCTTCGCGTACTTCGTAGATAATCGCACGAACGCGGTCACCGGTTTTCAGGTGCTCACGTGGTAGACCTTCGTCGCGGCGAAGCAGGGCTTCTGCACGACCTTGTAAGTCAACAGTAACGTTACCGTATTCAACACGCTTAACAACACCGTTGATAACTTCGCCAACGCGGTCTTTAAATTCACCGTACTGACGGGCACGCTCGGCTTCGCGTACTTTTTGCATGATGACCTGTTTCGCTGTCTGTGCAGCAATACGACCAAAGTCCAAAGGTGGAAGCTCGTCGATCAAGAAGTCGCCAACTTTGGCATCACCTTTGATGCGCTTGGCTTGGTCAACATAAAGTTGGGCCATTTCATTTTCAATTTCGACATCGTCGGCAACCACTTCGCGGTAACGCTTCAGCTCGATATTGCCGTTCTTACGGTCGATTTCAGCACGAATGTCATGGTCATGACCATATTTGGAGCGGCCAGCTTTCTGGATCGCTTCCTCCATGGCCGTGATCACGATTTCACGGTCGATATTCTTTTCTCTTGCGACGTTGTCGGCAACTTGCAGCAATTCCATTATGTTTCTCCTCTAAAGGTTTGCTGTTTTCTCAATTAACTCATCCGTCAAAACCAGTTTTGCTTTTACAAGCGAGGCAAATGCCACTTCGGCAGGACCTTGGTCGGTTTCGATCAGAATATTTTCACCATTCAGGCCCTTAAGACGGCCTCGGAATTTCTTTTGCCCGTTTTCGGCGGGACGGTCGCTCTCAATTTTGGCCTCAAAGCCTTCGTAATCCTTGAAGTCCTCGATCTTTACCAGCGGGCGGTCGATACCGGGAGAACTAACCTCCAGACGGTATGCACCGTTAATCGGGTCTTCTACATCAAATACGGCGGATAGGGCGCGGCTGATTGTTGCAGCATCATCAACGCCCAAACGTCGTGTCTTCGGGTCCTCGGCCATGACTTGAACCGTATGCGAGCCGTCAGCGCCAATCACTTTCACACAAACAAGCTCGAAGCCGAGGTCTTCGATGACCGGTGCGGCATATTCGCTTAAGCGTCTTTCAAGTGGCGTCTGTCTCATGTGTTCCCGTTAAATTCCAATAAAAAAGGCGGGCCTCTTATTGAGCCCACCCTCATTTAATCTGAGATGTTGGAGGTAGGTATAGCGCCGCTTGCCTTAGGTTTCAACCTTTTTCTCGAAAAAGAGATACACCATTTTATCCGCACCTTTTGCGCCTTTGGTCTGATAAGCCGTATCGATCCAGTCATCAGGCTTGTTTTGCCAGTCTTTACAGGACTTTGCAGTCCATTCGAAATGCCCGCATAGCAAAGTTTCCGTCACCATCCATTCGGCGAGGTAGGGCACATCCGTGCTCAAAATTAATTTTCCGCCCGGTTTCAGGATACGCGCAAAATGTTCCAGATTGGCGCGTTGGACGATACGGCGCTTATGGTGGCGTGTTTTATGCCACGGGTCGGGGTTGAGGATGTATATGCCGTCCAGACTTTCATTTGCCAGTGATTTGGCCACGACCATCGCATCATCGTCATAAATACGGATACGCTCATGCGGTTCATCCCGAATATCTTTCAGGAAGGCCCCCATGCCGTTCATGAAGGGCTCTGCGCCGATATAAGCGTTGTCAGGGTGGCGACGCATCAAACCACTTAAATGCTCGCCCGTGCCGAATCCGATTTCGAACCAGCATTCATCATAATCAGCATCAAACAGTGAGGAGGGGGAAAGTCCACCGTCTTGTGTCAGTCTATCTTCAGGCAGACAAAGTTGAGGCAGAAGCGCGTCTATCGCTTCTGCCTGCTGTTTTCTTAAAGGGCGGCCTTGTCGCCGTCCGTAAAAATTTCTGTCTTTTCGTTTAGCCAAGGATCTTCTGTAGGCCGTCTACGAGGTCTGTTTTTTCCCATGAGAACCCACCATCGGCTGTCGGTGTGCGGCCAAAGTGACCGTATGCAGCACTTGGGGAGTAGATAGGCTTATGCAGGTCCAGATGTTTACGGATGCCACCCGGGCTTAGGTCCATCAACTGGTTTACAGCTTTGATGATTTCAGCTTCAGGTGCAGTACCTGTGCCGTGCGTATTGACGTAGAAGCCAAGTGGCTTTGATACGCCGATCGCGTATGCAAGTTGAATTGTACAACCATCTGCATAACCTGCGGCAACAATGTTTTTCGCAAGGTAGCGCGCAGCGTAAGCAGCTGAACGGTCAACTTTTGTAGGATCTTTACCGGAGAATGCGCCACCACCGTGAGGCGCAGAACCGCCATAAGTATCAACGATGATCTTACGACCGGTCAGACCGGCATCACCTACAGGACCACCAATAACGAAGCGACCTGTTGGGTTAACGTAGAATTCTTCTTCAGGAGGCATGAAGCCCTCAGGTAGAACCTTTTCGACATATGGGCGAACCAATTCTCTAACTTCTTCATGAGAAAGGCCTTCAGCATGTTGTGTAGACACAACGACGGATGTTGCACGCACTGGCTTGTCGTCTTTGTATTCCAATGTGACCTGAGATTTTGAGTCAGGCTCGATTTTACCGGCAAGAGGACCGCCTTTACGGGCATTTGCAAGTTCACGCAAAATCTGGTGTGAGTAGTGGATGGCAGCAGGCATTAGTGCATCTGTTTCGCGGCAAGCGTAACCGAACATAATGCCCTGGTCACCGGCCCCTTCATTGGTATCGATACCTGTTCCGGCATCAACGCCTTGCGCGATGTCCACGGATTGCTTGTGCAGTTTCACATCAACGTTGGCTGTTTCCCAGTGAAAGCCTTCTTGCTCATAACCGATATCTTTGATCGCTTCGCGGGCTGCTTCTTCGATTTTTTCTTTTGTTACGCTATCTGGGCCACGTGTTTCACCGGCAATAACAACTGTGTCCGTAGTGACCAGTGTTTCGGCGGCTACGCGGGATTGTGGGTCAGCGGCAAGGAACAAATCAACGATCGCATCAGAGATACGGTCACAGATTTTATCCGGGTGACCTTCTGAAACAGATTCAGAAGTGAAAATGTAATCTTTAAGTTCAGATTTCTCGGGAGCGATAGGTGCATCTTGTGCAAGAGCAGCGGAAGTGTTTTGCATGTTCTTTTCCATTTGTTTCAATTCTACGTGCACAATTGCACGACTTTAATACCAGTTAAAAATCGACCCTAATCATTATGTATAGGGGTGGCAACCCCAAAGTGAGTGTTTTCAAGAGGAGGTTCAGGCTAGCTAGATAGGCGGTCGGCCATGGATTTTATGAACTTCATAATATCCTTACGGGCATTTTCGTCTTCTACCGAATAATATACACGTAACAAGTCCGTGGTTTCTTTACGCGTCATGATGTCGTCATGCTCGAAACCATCCTGATCATTATCCGCCATGCCGTTGGCAATCGTTTTGGCGTTGCCAAATTGGTCAAAGAAAAAACTAACAGGAACTTCCAAAACTTTGCTGAGGTCAAAAAGGCGGCCCGCGCTAACTCGGTTCGTGCCTCTTTCATATTTTTGAATTTGCTGGAAGGTGATGCCGACTGCTTCCGCCAGCTTCTCTTGGCTTAGACCAAGTAAGGATCTTCGAACTTTGATCCTTTGCCCAACGTGAATATCCATTTCATTGGGCGTTCCTTTAGTTTTCATTGTGCTCATACGCAATAACTTCTGGCGACATCTCAAGTTTTTATTGGGCTATTTATCAATGTCTTCATACCCTTAGGGACGGAGCATATGAGAAATAGGTATAAATTCTTCTTTAAACGCGATTTCCATCGTATGCAACTAACCTTAGGTATGTACTTATCGAAAAAAATCAATTTCAGTTTGTATTTTAGGTCTTTCTAAATAACCCGAGGCTAAAAAACAACAAAACAATAATTATATAAAAATTATGCTTGAACCAATGCTGAGTAATAGTTGTCGCGCGTACGGAAGGCATTTTTGCATTTATTACATCTTCTGTAAATAAATACTTTGCGGCGGCCTGTCTCCCATACGGGTCAACTATGGTCGAAATTCCGGTGTTCGCAGACCTTGCCACCGGTGTGCCTGTTTCCACAGCTCTGTAAATTGCTTTAGCAAGATGTTGGTGAGGGCCTGCACTAATCCCATACCATGCATCGTTAGTAACATTTACGATCAGACCTGCTTTATGTTCCGGATTGCTCAGTTTTCCGGGGAAAATAATCTCATAGCAAATAAGCGGGCTTATTTTTGCATTTTGCACGGAATTTAACGTTCTGGGGCCTTCGCCGAACCCCATACCCGTAAATTGCGCGACGGGTTTAAGCGGTATCCATTCTTGAAATGGTATGTACTCACCGAACGGAACAAGATGGTGCTTGTCGTACGTGTTTACGATTTCGCCCATGCGGTTAAACTCTACGACAGAATTAAAATACTGCTGGCTCTCTTTATCGAAGCGTAAGTAACCGGTCATAAGGGATGAACCGACGGGCAGCCGGGCCAACATGTCCTTCAATGCTATTTGCGCAGGATGTGTTTTCAGCAAGTGGAAACTAACCGCTGTTTCCGGCCAGATCACCAGGACAGGTTCTTTAGGCATCGGTTCTTGCAGCGAGAGCTGTAGGTGCTTTTCAAAATTACTAAAGAGCTTACGCCGATCCCATTTTTCGTGTTGTGCAATGTTGGGCTGCACGACGCGCAGATTCAGGGCTGTGCCTTCGGGAGGGTTCGCCGATAAAACCGACTGACCGTAAACGAAGACACAGAACAGGGATACAATACTGACAAGCCCGCCGATCACTTTTTGCGATACATTTTTCACAAAAAACAGGGCAGGGACGCAGGCCCAGACCGTGGTCAGCAATGTCAGCATGTAGACATCGCTAAGATACAAGACCTGTATCATCGGTAAGATATCGACCCATGTGTAACCAAATAAATTCCAGGGAAAACCGGTGAATATGTGTCCGCGTAACCATTCAAACGTACAAAAAGCAGCAATAAAGCCGAACCAGCCATATATCTGGTCCAGCTGCATAAATCGCTTAGCCAACAAACATGCAAAGGCTGGGAAAAATGCAAGGAGAGCAGGTAGACCGCATGCAGCTAGAGGCCACGCCCAAGCATAAGGGTTACCTTCGACCAGAAGCGCGTTCGCAATCCAAGATAGGCTGAACACAAAATAGCCGAAGCCAAATAACCAGCCGCTAAAAAACGCAACGCGCTTGTTCTTTGCTTTGAAAATGGCTCCATACAGTATCGGTAGGCTCACAAACAGGACAGCCCATTGCGGAGCAGGTGGCATAGCCAATGATGCTAGCGCACCTGCGGCAAAGCTAAGTGCAACATTCAGCCAGCTTTTCTCTAGCATTGTGTTTAGGGATAACGCCGCGCGTGTATCTGAAGGTAAAGGCTCATTCATGCCTTTGTTTTTATTTAAGCGTTTTCGCGTTGACCAGTGCTTTTTTCATCCTGATCTTCTTCAGGCTCGGGAATATGTGTGATTTTTACACGGTCAATGCGGCGTGGGTCGCCTTCCAGAACCTCAAAAACCATACCTGTATCATGTGTGATAACTTCACCACGCGCCGGTACGCGCCCGGCAATGTCAAAAACTAGACCACCGAGTGTGTCACTCTCCCCGCGCTCTTCGTCACTTAGGATTGTACCGTAACGATCCTCGAATTCCTCGAGGTTAACACGCGCATCGGCGATAACGGAGCCGTCCTTATTTTCCTTCATCGATGGTTCATTTTGAATATCATGCTCATCATCAACTTCGCCGATGATGGCTTCAATAATGTCACCAATCGTAACCAACCCGTCGATGCCGCCGTATTCGTCGACGACCAAAGCCATGTGACGGCGGGAATGACGCATTTTCAGAACCAGATCAAGCACGGGCATTGATGGTGCAACAATGGGTACCTCTGACATAATATCCAGAAGGTTAATCTTTTTCTTGTTTGCGATCTGTTCGACAATATCCTTGATGTGGACGGTGCCTAAAACTTCATCGAGAGTGTCTTTGTAGACAGGCAAGCGGCTATATTGCTTTTCCGCGAGAAGGGCGAAAAGCTCATCTTTGGAGCTATCTACGTCTATCGCAACGATATCGACGCGGGGTACCATCACGTTTACGACTGAAAGGTCCTGCAGTTTAAGGATGTTGGAAAGTAACAATCTTTCATGACTGGTTACGGGGTCTGTGCTTAGCTCTTCCAGTGGCTCGACGATATATTCTTCAATCGCTTCACGAAGGCCGCTATCGTTTTTTTCATGCTCACCGGTGAAAAGGTATTTCAGGCGCGCCATAAAGCCGGGCTTTTCCTGCCCGTTACCATTGCCGTTACCATTTGTTGTTTTTGCTGAGGTGTCAGGTGTTTTCAGTGCCCTGGAGGGCTCATCCGGTTCGTCCGCTTCAGCGGAGGTGGGTGATGATGAAAAAGCTTCGGGTTCGGTGCGCATTTTTAATTAACAGTCTAAAATCTAATTATGACATGAAATTACCGCTTTCATAAGGGTTTTTTACCCCTAAAGCGTGCAAAATTTCAATTTCCAGTGACTCCATTTCTTCGGCTTCCTCGTCATTTTCATGATCATGGCCCAAAAGATGAAGAATTCCATGCACGATCAGGTGCCTGACGTGGCTTTCAAACAGCTTTCCTTGCTCCTCGGCTTCCCGCTTAACTGTACCGAATGCAACAATTACATCGCCCAGTAATTGCGGCTCGTCTTGTGGGAAAGATAAGACATTAGTCGGCTTGTCCTTGCCGCGCCACTGTTTGTTTAAACTCTGAATAAAATCATCATCGGACAGGACAATACTGACTTCGGTATCCTGATTTGGTAATTCCATAGCATTCAGCGCAGCTTCAGCAGTCTGCTCGATTACGTCCGCAATATCGGGTGCGCACTCGGTCCAGTCGTCAGATTCAATGGATATATCAATCACAGCCATAGGAGGTGTTAGCGCGTGTTCTCGCCCTTTTGGTCGTATGCTTTGACGATCTTACTCACCAACTTGTGTCTCGTCACGTCTTCTCTGTCGAAATAGATGAATTTAATGTCATCGACATCATTCAGAATTTCAGTCGCATCCCTTAGGCCCGATTTTACACCGACAGGCAAGTCTGTTTGTGAAAGGTCACCCGTGATCACCATACGTGAGGATTCACCAAGGCGCGTCAGGATCATTTTCATCTGGGTTGTGGTCGAGTTCTGCGCCTCGTCAAGTATAACAAAAGCGTTACTCAGTGTGCGCCCCCGCATGAAAGCGAGGGGTGCGATTTCAATATCGCCCGTCTCAATCTTTTTCATCATCAAGTCATGCGGCAACATATCGTGCAAAGCGTCATATATCGGGCGCAAATACGGATCGACCTTTTCCTTCATATCACCGGGTAAAAAGCCCAATCGCTCGCCTGCTTCAACGGCAGGGCGGCAGAAAATAAGCCTCTCTACATCGCCTGCTAAATACATCGACACCGCCGTCGCAACAGCCAGATACGTCTTACCCGTACCGGCAGGGCCGAGGCCAAATACCATCTCATGCTCCAGCATTGCCCTTAAATAGGCTTCCTGATTAGGGGAACGTGCTGCGATCGATTTCTTCTTGGTCTGTATGACGGTTTTGTTTTTCGACACCGCAAACTCCTTATCTTTGTTTTTGCGCTTGTTCTTTATAAAACGCAGTTCTGCATCAATCTCAGCCTTACCGATCTCGCGCTTTTTCTCGATTTTCTCTAGCAGGGAATTAAGAATGTTTTCAGCTGTTTTGACGGATACATCGTCGCCCGAAAGCGTGACTGTATTACCGCGGTCGGATATCTGGATGCCCAGCTTTTGTTCAAGATAGTTCAAATGGGAGTTGTGCTCGCCGAAAAGTAGCGGTAGCAGGTTGTTATGCCTGAATTCTAAAGTCTGTGTAGTGCTCAAGCGCGCTCCATGTTTGTTATATCTATAGTATAACAAAATGAAGGTTAATAAACCACATTTTCATGCAGGTTATCGCATAGGGGTGTTGACGTAACCCTTTGATTCATTGTTGGGTTTTGTGAGTTTGTTCACGCGCCACGAAACTAATCTATGTGCCAGATCCATGTCGGACATCTGTTCGTCCTCGAAATCGGCACTGCTTTCGCCGAAACTGCCGCGTAGGTCTACAACATCGATATTCAGGTCCTTGCTGAAGCGTTTCCAGTTTTTCGACGCTTTACTGGCTGCGGGGTCAGTCTCGTTTACGATGGCTAAAAAGTCTGCATCATCTGTCGCGAGCGTAACATGGTCTTCCGGCCGGGCTTTTTTAAGGAAATGGCTAACAGCTTGAACTCGTGCCTCAAAAGCAGAGGCACGGTCTTTCGGCTTAACCTTGATATCAATGGCTTTAGTATCCGCATGGTTCAGGCCGCGCATCGGGGTGCTGCTGGCATACATTCCAAAGCCACTGCGCGATTTGTGATCAGATGTCACCATCGTACGTGCGGCTACCAACTTGTTGATACCGGAGTTAACATCCTGAAAAGATACATGGACTGATATGTCCTGCGGCCCTTTTTGGGCGCGTTTCGTTGCTTTTTTTGTCATCCCTGTTCCGATTACTCAGTTACTTTTTAATCTTCTAATAAACGCTAGGGATAAGCATCTATAGCCGTGATGTCAAAGAAAAATAGCTAAGACACTGAAAGTACAGGGTTTTAATTTATGCGGAGTGAGTGACACTCTCGGATGTCACAATCTCACCCGTCAGGGAGTTATCAAACCCCTCGGTAATTTTCACATCAACTATAGTGTTCATCAGACGGTCATTGGCCTGTACGAATACGGATTGCATGAATGGGGAGCGTCCAACGAGCTGTCCTGTTTTCTTGCCTTTGCGGTCCAAGAGGACAGGCAGAGTAAGACCAACCGACTTGCGGTTGAACTCGGCTTGTTGCTCATTCAGTAATCCCTGCAAGGCGGCCAGACGCTGACTTGCTATATCCGGGCGAACCAGATTTTGCATGTTGGCCGCGGGCGTGCCGGGACGGGCGCTGAACTTGAAGGAATAGCAGGATACGAATTCCACACGGCGAACCATATCCATCGTATCCTCGAAATCCTGATCCGTCTCGCCGGGGAAGCCGACAATAAAGTCCGAAGAGAAGGTAATGTCAGGACGTGCCTTACGCAGTCTTTCAATCACATCGAAATACAAATCCCGATCATGCTTGCGGTTCATCGCTTTCAGTATCTTGTTCGATCCGCTTTGAACGGGCAGGTGCAGGAACGGCTGCAGTTTCGGCAGCTCGCCATGCGCGGCGATAAGGTCGTCATCCATATCACGCGGGTGTGACGTGGTGTAGCGAAGGCGCTCTAATCCATCTATGTCATGTAAAGCACGAAGTAGCTGGCCCAAGCCCCATGTGCTGCCGTCCGGTCCATCGCCGTGGAAGGCGTTGACGTTCTGGCCCAGAACGGTAATTTCCAACGCGCCGCTATCAACCAGACGTTTTCCTTCATCGACAATTGCTTGCACATCACGGGAATATTCTGCGCCGCGTGTATAGGGGACAACACAGAATGTGCAGAACTTGTCGCAGCCTTCTTGAATAGACAGAAACGCACTGGACCCTGAGTTTTCTTGCTCCTCGGGAAGCTTGTCGAATTTATTCTCGCCGTCGAAATCGGTATTGATGATGCGCTCGCCGCCATTGGCCTCGATCACCATTTCGGGCAGCTCATGATATGTCTGCGGGCCGAACACCATATCGACATATGGTGCGCGTTCGAGGATGTAATCACCTTCGGCCTGCGCCACACATCCGGCAACGGCCATAAGCATCTTGCCGCCTTGTTCTTCCTTCTTGTCCTTCAGGTTGCGCAGGCGACCCAGATCGGAAAACACCTTATCCGTTGCTTTCTCACGAATGTGACAGGTGTTGAGGATAACCATATCGGCATCTTCCGGCTCGTCGACTGTCTTGTATCCGAGGGGGCGCAAAATATCGGCCATGCGGTTGCTGTCATAGACATTCATCTGACAACCCCATGTTTTGATAAAGAGTTTTTTTGCGCTGTTAGTTTGTGTGTCGCTCATGAGCGCTTATAAACCACAGACATCAACGGAAAATCAATAAAATTCATGAGAAAAAACTGGCCAAATTACTGGACATATCTGCTAATCTAATCATATAACCTCAATTCACTTTTATAACGAAGAGCGCGTTCATGTCCCGTATTCTACTGACCATTTTTGTCTGCCTTTTATCGATCCCCGCTTATGCCGGAAGTTGCTATTCCAACGCCGAGGCGGAAGCAGAGCAGGGCATTCGCATTCACAGTGAGCTCATGGTCATTGGTCTGAATTGTCAGGCAATCGGGGCCCGCCATGGCCTGAACCTTTATGGCGCCTACAAGCGCTTTACGGTCGATCATGCCGCCGTTATTCAGCAATATGAGAAAATCCTTCTTAAACATTACGCAAAGAGCGGCGGGAAACCGGAAGCAAAATTGAACAAGCTTCGCACCGACTTCGCTAACAAGATTTCCAAAGATGCGGCTAATCTCCGTCCTGACGTTTTCTGTTCCAAATACGCACCGCGCATAACCAAGGCGTCCGCCATGGATAGTCAGGATTTGCGTAAATGGGCTTCCACTTTCTACAAATCTCATCCGGTTTCCAAACCTTTATGTGATGGATAACTCCTTGATAAAACAGGGACAGGCTTGCGCCACCGGTTTTATTATGTAACCGTTAATGCATGTTTGAAGCGTGCTTTCCAAAAACTGAAGAAGCTTTAAAGGCGCTGTCCGAATCCTGTGTAGGGGAAGGGTACAGCAACACGATCGACTGCGCCTTTGCGCAGACATCCTGCGTTTCAAACGGTACGATTTTCTATTCAATACCGTTGGAACTTCAAACCCCGACAGGCATCGAAACATTCGACATTCCGTTGCTTCTTGCGTGGTTGGGGATCTGCTCGGTTTTCTTCACGCTCTATCTGGGCTTCGTCAATATCCGTTATTTCGGCCACGCATTATCGTTGGTGTTTAAAGAGAAGTATCAGGAACATGAGGCAAAGGGGGAGCTGACCAACTTTCAGTCCCTAGCGGCTTCTCTGTCCGGCACAGTCGGTTTGGGTAACATTGCGGGGGTGGCCGTTGCGGTGTCCCTCGGTGGGCCGGGGGCTGTGTTCTGGATGATGGTCATGGGCTTTCTGGGCATGTCGACCAAATTTGCTGAAGTCACTATTGGTTCCAAATACAGACGTGACCGTACAGCGGATGACTCGCCACACACAATTTGCGGTGGTCCGATGTACTACGTGCGCGACGCCTTCACAAAACGTAAAATCCCGTATGTTGGCTCAATCCTCGCCATCGTCTTCGCGGTCAGCTGTATTTTCGGCTCTCTCGGCGGCGGTAACATGTTCCAGGCCAATCAAGCCTTAGAGCAGGTCGTACGTATTACAGGCGGGGAGCAAAGCTTCTTTGCCGATCATGGCTGGGTATTCGGTATTCTTCTGGCTTTTATCGTTGGGCTCGTAATTGTCGGTGGGATCAAATCTATTGGAAATGTTGCATCCAAGCTCGTTCCATTAATGGCGATTGTGTATATGGTCGCTGCGATTGCCGTCATTCTCATGCACTGGCAAAGCATCCCTGAGGCCGTCGGCATTATATTCAGTGAAGCTCTTGATTTCCAAGCGGGCTTAGGCGGCATACTGGGTGGTATGTTGGTCGGTATTCAGCGCGCATCCTTCTCTAATGAAGCGGGCCTTGGTTCTGCACCCATCGTACAATGTACGGCTAAAACCGAGTATCCCGTGCGTCAGGGGTTTGTTGGCATGCTCGGCCCGTTCGCCGACACGATCGTGGTGTGTTTCACGACCGCCATGCTGATTGTTGTTACAGGCGCGTATCAAAACGCGGATGGCATCAGTGGTGTAGAGCTAACCTCGATGGCGATGGAGAATGGCGGTGCGTGGTTGTCCTATGTTCTGGCGCTTGCGGTCTTCCTGTTTGCTTATTCAACGCTGATCACGTGGTATTATTACGGTGAGATCGGCATGACCTATATCTTGGGTGAGAAAATGTGGGTCGCACACTTGTATAAATTCATCTTCCTGCTGGTCGTTGTCGCAGGTACATCCATTAAACTCGGCAGCTTCATTGACTTCACCGATGGCTTGTTCCTGTCCATGGGCTTTGCCAATATCATCGCGCTTTACATGTTCGCGCCGGAAATAAAACGCGACTTAAAGACGTACATTCAGGAAATGAAAGCCGAAAAGGCCACAGCCTAAATTTTTTATCCACAAGCCTCCCAAAAGTCGAATTGAGCATTTTCAACGGTTTGCGCAACCCTCACACCCGACCCTGTGAATAACCGAAAAAACCGCCTTGCGACAATGTTTTGATCATGGCTTTTTAAAGTCTCTTCACATCATTAATTTTGACCTGTTCGCAGAAATGCGGACGCTTTTGGGAGCTTTAAAACATGCGCAAACCGTTTGGTATCAACAAATCCTCCATCAAAATGACAGACGATCTGGCCGTTGAAGAAAAGGCCGATCAAAAAGCTGCCGTTGACGAGCAGTCTAAAAGCGCGTTGAGCACGGATAAGCGACAGGAGAGAGCAGAAGAGCTACGTCACAAGGCCAGCAGCCTCGGCGGACTTAAAATGGCGGCATCCGAAACGGTTCTGAACGAGGCCGAGGAAAAAGCGCAAGCTTTCGATCAGGGCGAGGAGCCAGTGCTCCTGCTGAAGCCGGCGAACCAGAATCTGGAGCTGGCCAAGCCTTCCAAGGCTGTACGTGCGATGGAAATGCTCGGCATATTCGCAACCGTGGCGTGGCTCGTTTTCTGCGTTAGCTACACAATCATCACACCGGGCTTCTCCCTTGCTCCACAGGCATTGGGCGCATTTTTGGCGGGTGTGCTTGCGCCGCCTGCAATGCTCTGGATGCTTATTACAACACTAAATCGTCGTTCAGATATAAATACTTATGCAGCTTCTTTAAGGTCAGAGCTTCAGTCTTTGTTGTTTCCATCTGAAGAAACAGCCAGTTTGATTAATAAAGATGTCGAGAACCTGTGTCGTCAGGCTGCGGAGATTGCTGCCGCGTCCAAAGCGACACTGAAATCATTGCAACGCGCCCGTCAGGGGTTACGGGTCGAGATCCGTGATTTCTCCGGCGTGTCGAAGAAAACGGAATTCCACATCGACCGTCTTGCCGACACATTACAGGAGCGCGCATCCAAGCTTCAATCTCTGACGGATGAGATCGAGCAACGCACCGCCTCTATTGATGAGCGCACCCAAGCGGGCGCGGAAGCGTGGGATCAAGCCACTCTGACAGTTCTTCAGCGTACAGCTGAAATGGAAGCCGCACTTGATAAGGGTACTGAAAAGCTGCTCGATGCGGCTGATAAAGCTGGTGATAAAACGGGAGACATCAAAACAGCTCTGGATGACACGTATGCGTCCTTGTCGGACACAGTTGATGAAATTGCTGAGCGCCTTGAATCCTTGAGTGGTCGTTTTGACGATCACAAGGCGGGGCTTACAGCCGCCGCTGATGACATGACTGCGGAAACACAACGCCTTGCTGAAATGATCCGTGACGAGGTGGAGGGTCTCGAAAGCGTGACCGACCGTAGCGTTGAGGCGATGAGCCGCTCCGTCAGTACGATCCAGAACCATAAGGTTGCCCTTGATAATGGCGCGCAGGAGTTGGCGGATCAGGCCCGTGACATCTCCAAAACGCTGTCCGAAAGCGTTAAGGATGTCGAGCGCGTCATCGAAAGCGCGGAAGAAAAGGCGGATTCAATGGTTGAACGTCTTGATGAAAAGACAGGCAGTCTGCGTACAACAATCGGCAGCATCGGTAAAGAAGCCGACGCGATCGAGCTTGCGGGTCAAAAAGCCGCGAACCAGCTCAGTGAAGCGCTGTCCATCGCCATTACCGGTTCCGAGAATATCGGTAGCGCCGTACGCCGTGCCGTTGAAGCCCTGGAAGAAACCTCCACGCAAGCCGATACACGTGCGCAAACATTGCTGACCGCTACCGAAGAGCATATCGGTGCCTTAAACGAGTCGGGACGTAAGCATGCCGAGGAAATTCGTGATATTGCGAAAATGCTGGAAAACAGCCGTGAGCAAATTGAAAGCGCGTCTGTAGCTACGCATGATCACATCGAGCACCTCTCCAAAGCGGTTGAGGAGCAAAATCACCAGATCACAGTGTCCAGTTCAGCATTGAAGGAGCGTATCCAAAGCGTACAGGAGGCTCTGGAAGGGCCGTTGTCCGATATTAAGGCGACGATTGCCGATGCAGATGCCCGTCACGAGTTGATCGAAACTGTTCTGCGCCGTCGTGTCAGCGACCTGAATGAAGCAAGTGAGAAAGCAACAGCCAGCGCCGAGAATATCCGTGAAATCCTTAAAGGACAGGCGCAGGAGATATCAACACTCTCCGGTCAGATTGCGGGGAATGCCCGTACAATCAACGACCAGATGGCCCAGCAAAAAGACCAACTGGCAAGTCAGGTTCGTGAATCCATGCAAAGTGTCGACAGTGTGCGTGAGGCTCTGAAGTCCCAGACTTATGAGTTGAAGGATTGTGCTGATAAGGCCGTTGAGCGTGTTTCTATTCTTAAAGATGAGATCACAAACCGTTGTGGAGAGCTTGACGATGTTACGAAAGGCAGCATTACCCAGCTTGAAAATCTGGATGACCGCCTCGAGGGGCAGGCCATTTCACTCAAGTCACAGGCAGGAAGTGCTGAAACGGCGCTATCAGGCTTAAATGATAAACTTAAAGAAACAGCAGAAGATATTGAACCTGTTTATAAAATAGCTATCGAACAAGCGCGTGATGCAAGCGATAAGTTTGAGAATCTCAAGGACGCAATTGCGACAACAACACAGAGCAATATGCAGAACATCCAGCATGTCAGCTCCGTGTTCGAAGAGCGTTTGGAAAACCTCAAAACAGGTTCGGACCAGGCCGCAGACGTTCTTAAGTCCTCCAGTGACCATTTGAAGGCCCGTGTTGAGGACATCGAAAGCGCATCACAATCTGCGGAAATCCGCATGCGCGAGATCGCATCTTCATTGTCCGATCAATCTTCCGACATCCACCTGACCACTGACCAGGCCTTGTTGAAGATCGAAACCGTACAAAAAGCGATCAATGAGCAGTTCCATGAGCTGTCCGCATCCGTAGGGCAGGCAATTGCACGTATTCAGGACGCCGGAACCGAATTCGTTAAACAATCAGGCGACCTGCAGGCCGAAGCCGACCGCACCTCGATGCATTTCGAAGGTCTGGGTTCCAAGGCCCGCGAAGAAACCGGATTGCTGCACGAAGCCAGTCAGAAGGCGGTTATCGATACCGAAGCTATGGTCCGCGCAGTCGAGGAAGAAGCCAAAGATCTGCTGGAGCGCGCACAAGAAAGCCTGTTTGAGCTGCAAAAGGCCGGCGACAGCTTCGCTCTGAGATCTCGTGAGATTGCCGAGCAAATGAACAACTCTCTGGCAACATCAAAGAAATACGGCTTTGAGCTGAAATCCCAAGCCAACGAGATTTCCGAGGCATCCGCAAAGACCGTGCATGACCTTGACCAGTCTGTGAAGGCGTTGAAGTCCCGTATGTATGCTATCGGCGAAGCGGCGAACGACGTAACAGTGAAGGTCGAGAAAACCCGTGAGAATCTGTCCGGCGAATCCGAACGCTTGGTCAGTGTGTCGACCGCCGCTCTGGAATCTGCGCGCACGGCCGCAACAACATTCAGCAAGCAATCTGACGCATTGTTCAAGGCATCTCAGGATGCATCACGCTATGCAGAGAAGATGATGGACAAAACGCAACGTGTCCAACGTGAGGGCTTCATGAATGCGGCCAAGTTCATTGTCGAAAGCTTGCACTCACTCTCTGTTGACCTGACTCGCGTGAAGGACGGAGAGATTGCCGAGAAGACTTGGAAGTCCTTCCAGAAAGGCGATGTGGCGGCCTTTACCCGCCGCATGCAGTCTATCGCGACCGACACGGAGTCTATGGATAAGGCCCGCGACAAGTTTGCGAAGGATACGGAATTCCGTACCTATGTCCTGCGCTTCATCCGCCAATTCGAAGAACTGTACGCACAAGCACAGGAAAATGATCATGGCGCGATGCTGAGTTCTACGATCGGTTCCAGCGAAATCGGTGGCCTGTATGTCACGCTGACGGAGGTTGCAGGTAAGGAATCCGTACTCGGCGGTAAGAGCGAAAGAGCCGCGTAAGGACCACCCTCGAATAAAATAGCCTCTGATAGGCTATTGATCTGAAGCGGTAAAAACACAATAATAATAGTAGTGATAAGGCGAGCGTGCTCGCCTTTTCCTCTTCATAACGTGACTCCGCAAAGGCAGCTAAACACCATGGTCAGCGACGGCAAAACCAAATTCTGTAAAGGCATTTCCGACATTTCTGACAGCTATGCAGGCTTCATTATCGACCAATGGGGCGTACTGCATAACGGCGAAAAACCCTATGACGGCGTGGTTGAATGCCTAAAAGAACTCAAGTCCCGTAAGAAATTCATTATTATTCTATCCAACTCCGGTAAGCGCGCAGACGTAAACAAAGAGCGCCTGAAAAAAATCGGCATCGGCCCCAGCCTCTATGATGTAATTCTGACATCCGGTGAAATGACATGGCAGGGGATCAGCAATCAGACAGACGGCATCTTCGAAGGCTTGGGCCAAAAAGTATATGTCATCAGCCGCGGCGGCGATCGCTCGATTGTTGACGGTCTCGACGTTGAAGTCGTTGATGAAGTCTCGAAAGCCGACTTTCTGATCATCAGCGGTTCGGACGCTCCGGAAAAAACACTCGAAGATTACGAGCCAATTCTAAAAGAGGCCGTGAAGTACCGCCTGACGGCTCTGTGTGCGAACCCTGACAGCCGCGGCGTAATGGGTAAGCAAAGTATTATGGGGCCGGGTACACTCGCACGACGTTACTCCGACTTTGGTGGTGTCGTTCACTATATCGGTAAGCCTCACCAGCCGATCTTTAAGGAATGTATCAAAATCTTGCAGGATAAGGACATCTATCCTGGTCAAACTATAGTTGTCGGCGATGCACTGGCGCATGACATTCTGGGCGGGAATCTGGTCAACATTGATACATGTCTGGTTAAGACGGGGTTGCATGCCGCGTCGTTCCAGCACGCCAAAACACCCGCAGGCTTGGAAAAGGCACTGATGTTACTGGCGAACCAGTTCAACAATGTACGTCCTAAGTTTCTGGTTGATAGCTTGAAATGGGGCGATCCGCTTCCTGACAGAAAGCACAAAAAGCGCCGCGCTTAGGCCTTCGGGTCGTTGGGAGTAGGCGGCAGTAAAACCTGCATCGCATCTTTGATTTTGGGTAAAGCCCTAACGGCCGCTTCTTCACCGCGGGCAATCAATTCTTCGGCTTTTTCGAATTCCAGCATACCAATATCACCAATCTTCGGCTTGATATGAATATCGGGCGGGTCACCGGCAAGACGGGAACGTGTGATACGGTCCTGCACGATATTCAGGGCCGAGACCATAACGCCGAACAGGCTGGGTGAATTGCTTTGCCGTCCGAAAATTTTCTCGGTCAATGCGGACGTGAATCGCTTGCGGGCTGACATGGGCACATCATTTTCGTCAAACAGGTCAAATCCCGCGACGGTCTGAAACCTGTTTCCAGGCTTAACGGCCTTGCCGATGATGTCTGCGTTCAAATCCACAGCAATCGTCATCCGTGCGCCCATAGCCTGTGCGGGGGCAACGGGAACCGGGTTCACTAACGCGCCATCGACCAGTATGCGGTGGTTACGGTCCACGGGCGGAAACACGCCGGGCAGGGCGTATGAAGCTGTAATTGCTTCCACAATGTTACCTTTACGCAGCCATACCTCATGACCCGTAGAGAGATCCGCAGCAATCGCAATAAACGGATGGGGTAAGTCCTCGATCAGCATATCTTTGAAATTGGCATCAAGAACGCGTCTGAGGCGTTTACCGCCGATCATGCTCGCACTGCGTGAATGAAAATCGAGATAGGAGAGGATACGCATACGGTTCAGCGAACAGGCCCAATCCTCGAATGTTCTCAACTTTCCTGCCAGATAGCAGGCACCGACGATTGCGCCGATAGATGTACCGGTAATGATGGAAGGTTTAATGCCATGACGGTCTAAAACATTTAAAACGCCGATATGGGCAAAGCCACGGGCTACACCACCGCCTAAAGCTAGGCCTATCCCCGATGCATGCGTGGTTTTCGGAGGTTCGGTATTGTCTCTGTTGATGTCCTCTTTATCGCCTTCTATATCCGTCATCAAACATCTTTTCTTGAAGTTTTTCTGATATTTATTATAACACAAGGCTCATGCCTACAGATAACACTGAACACACTGCACTGCCGCAAAACTCTACGCCTTTTTTAATGAAAAGAGCGCTCCGCGATTATGTGAGTAATTACACGGGGCAAATCTTGCTGGCGATGCTCTTCATGATGATTGCCGCTGCCATGACTGCAGGCGTGGCACAACTGATGCAGCCTATTCTGGATGATGTCCTTGGTGGGCAGAAGAAAGAGCTGATCTTCCCTGTGGCCGCGTCGGTGTTTGTGGTGTTTTTACTGCGGGGGACATCGACATACCTGCATATGATCATCATGAACAAGGTCAGCCAATCTATTGTGGCTGACATTCAGAAGGATCTGTTTTCCCGTTTCATGACACTGGACTTGCAGTTTTTTCACAGTAATCCTAGCGGGCAGCTGATTTCTAACGTCATCAATGATGTCACGGTTATGCGTAATGCAGTCTCCGACACATTGATGGGTATTGGGAAAAGCGTCCTGACCCTGATTTTCCTTAGTGGTGTGATGCTGTATCAGGACTGGAAGCTGTCCATGGCGGCATTCCTGATTTTCCCGTTCATCGCCTTTTTTGTGGCCAAGCTGGGCCGTCGTTTGCGTAAAGTGTCCCGTAATATTCAATCTGAAATGGGTGGCTTGTCCGATCGTCTGTCGCAAATTTTTCAAGGCATTCGACAGGTGCAAGCTTACGGTATGGAGGATTTTGAGCGCGAACGTGCAGGGACCGCTATTACGAAAGTGAAAAAGCTCAACGTTCAATCTGTGCGTATCGGTAATCTGTCGACACCGGTAAATGAAATTCTGGTCGGTACGGTTTTCTTCGCAATTATTCTTTATGGAGGATACGAAGCTGCGGGGGGGAATATTACAGCAGGACAGCTTGGTGCATTCCTGACGGCCTTCACATTAGCGTACGAGCCAATGAAGAAGTTGGCAAAACTCAATAACACCCTGCAGCTCGGTCTTGGTGCTGCGGAACGGGTATTTGGGCTTATCGACCGTCAACCTGCAATTCAGAACGCAGCAGATGCGAAAACATTTGAATCGACGGACCCTGAAATCACCTTCAAGGATGTCGAGTTCCAGTACGAATCCGGAGATAACCCTGCATTGAACGGAATTACGTTCACGGCGGAATCGG
>JAUIIA010000007.1 GCA_030432025.1 Alphaproteobacteria bacterium | reverse complement strand
TACAGAACGTCACGAGTAGCGCCGTATTGATAATCAGCTTCGTGGTCGTTCCGGCCGTCAGGGTGACCCCGGTGCATCCATGTTCTTCCTATCGGTCGAAGATGACTTGATGCGTATTTTTGCAGGCGACAAGCTTGAAGGATTGCTGGGCAGCAACAAGCTCGGCCTTGAAGATGGCGAAGCGCTCGAACACCCGCTTATATCCAAAATGCTGGAACGTGCTCAGGCCAAAGTGGAATCCATGCATTTTGATGTACGTAAAAACCTGCTGAAATTTGATGACGTGATGAACGACCAGCGTAAAGCGATTTACGAGCAGCGTCGCGAGATTATGGACGCCGAGAGTATTGAAGACCTTGTTGTCGACATGCGTCATCAAGTTATCGAGGACACAGTTAAAGCCACCATCCCACCGGGCAGTTACCCCGAGCAATGGGATGTTGATTCCCTGCATACGGAATGCCACCGCTTGTTAGGCATTGATTTGCCCGTGAAGAAATGGGCGCAGGAGGAAGGCATTGCCGATAACGAAATCATCGAGCGCATCATTGACGAATCCGACAAGCGAATGGCCGGCAAGGTTGGCCGCTACGGGGCGAATATATGGCGCCAGTTGGAAAAATCGATTGTGCTGCAACTGCTCGACCAGCTCTGGAAAGAACACTTGCTTAACCTCGACCATGTACGCCAAGGGATTAACCTGCGTGCGTTCGGGCAGAAGGACCCGCTCAACGAATACAAGACCGAAGCTTTCGGTGCGTTCGAGCATATGCTGTCCATCATGAACGAGACCATCACTCAAACCCTGTGCCTTGTTGAGATCAACACACAAGGCAATGAAGATTTGCAGAAAATGATGGATCAGGAAGAACAGGAAATGCATGAAACCCGTCAGGACCCAGCGTTGATGGGAACAGGCGCGCCACAGCAACCGCAACAGCAAAGCACAGTTCAACCGATGCAGCAAAAGCAGGCATTTGATGAGAACGACCCTGCGACATGGGGGAAAATACAGCGCAACGCACCATGCCCATGCGGATCAGGTAAAAAATACAAACATTGCCACGGGAAAATCGTCCAAAACGCGTAAGCGGTCTTTATGAGCTTCACCGAACATAGTTTCAAAAGTGAAAGTGGTTACACGCTGGTTTACAGCGATTGGGGCGATAAAGACGCGAATCCCATCATCGGCGTTCATGGCCTTACCGGCAACGGTTTCGATTTTGACTTTCTGGCTGAGGACCTTATTCAGCACGGCCATCGCGTAATCGCCATTGATTTGGCCGGACGTGGACGCAGTGACTTCCTCAACGACCCTATGCAGTATGATTACGATCACTATGTGTCAGACCTGCATACCCTACTCGACCATCTTGAGCTGGATAGCGTTGACTGGATCGGGATATCGCTTGGTGGTTTGCTTGGTATGCGTATCGCCGGCAGTGAAAACTCCCCGATTAAAAAGCTGATCATCAATGATGTTGGGCCGACAGTGCCGCAGGCCGCGCTTGATTTCATTTATAATGTCATCAAGGTTGAATACACTTTCAAGGACATTGAAGAACTCGAAGCCCGCATGCGTGCCACACGTGGCCTGACATGGGGGCCTTTGGAAGATATTCACTGGACACACATGGCCAAGCATAACTATCGTAAACGTGAAGATGGACTACTTAGCTACGCCTACGACCCCGAGATCGCAAGGGTATTTGAAAACTCGCCTATCGGCGATGTGGATTTATGGCAAAAATGGAAAGCTATTGAATGCCCTGCCCTCGTCATTCACGGGGCGCAGTCGATGTTGCTGACCCAAGACATTATCGATCAAATGCGGGAAAGCCAGCCGGACTTTGATCTCCTGACACTGCAGGGGTGTGGTCACGTCCCCTCCCTTATGACACCTGACCAGATAGAGATGATACGCACATGGCTCAGCGCAACGTAGATATCGCCATTATCGGCGCAGGCATTGCGGGGCTTTGGGCCTTTCACCGCTTCAAACGTATGGGGTATGACGTTTTATTGCTCGAAAGCGATTCCATCGGTAACGGCCAGACCATAGCCAGTCAGGGCATTATCCATTCAGGTTTGAAATATGCATTCGCGGGGAAGATTAACGATCTGGCCCAGAATATCAGCGCTATGCCCGATTTGTGGCGGACGGCTTTGCGCGGTGAAGGAGATATTGACCTCTCCTCCGCACGATATAATGCGGAGTCGCAGCACCTGCTCATACCCAAGGGGTTTATGGGCGGTCTGGTCAAGCTGGTGACGAAGCAAGCATTAGGGAACAACGTACACGAAGTCCCGAAAGACGAGTGGCCACAAGAGATTACCGATAGCGGCTTTAAGGGCAGTGTCGTATTCATGGATGAGCCCGTGCTGGATATACCCAGCGTTATTCGGGCACTGGCGGAGCCGTTTAAGGGCAGTATCCGCAAAATCGACACGCCTGAAGACCCGATCGGCTTCCTTGAGCGCCATGAAATTTATCCGCAGCAAATTATCTTCACAAGCGCGGCCTCCAACGCCATTCAGGCTTCGCAGGCGCAGCATAATAACGGACTGGAAACACAAAAAAGACCGCTTTTGATGGGTATGTTGAAGCCTGCCCCCTATCCGCTTTACGCACATTTGGTCGGTTCATCCGACAAGCCGGTCGCAACGATTACGACTCACAAAGCGGAAGACGGAGAACTGGTCTGGTATCTGGGTGGTGGTGTTGCCGAGCGCGCTAAAGAAGCCGCCCCACAAGAAGTATACGAGGCCACCCGCAAAGGGTTTGCTAAATACCTGCCCGATGTAGATTTAGCGGCAGTTGAGTGGGCCGTCCTGCCGATTGACCGCGTTGAGGGTAAATCCAAGACCGATGGCTGGATGCCCGACACGCCGACGATTCACAGTGTCGGCAATGTTCATTATTGCTGGCCGACGAAGCTAACCTTTGCGCCACTGCTATCTGACCGTTTACTGGAGAAGATCGACCTTGAGCCATCAGGGAATGAGACTGACTTTTCATTCCTGCAACCCGTTGAATATACAAAAACCCCGTGGGATAAAGCGACATGGACAAAAGACAGTTAGGCGACACTGGCATAGAGGTCTCCCCGCTCGGGCTTGGTACCGTAAAGTTCGGCCGGAACGAAGGTGTAAAATACCCGCAAGGGTTTGAAATCCCCAATGAAACACACCTTGCCGACTTACTTTCAATGGCCAAAGGCCTCGGCATTAATCTCCTCGATACCGCCCCCGCATATGGCACAAGTGAGGA
Organism: Alphaproteobacteria bacterium; assembly: GCA_030432025.1. Taxonomy (GTDB): domain Bacteria; phylum Pseudomonadota; class Alphaproteobacteria; order Micavibrionales; family Micavibrionaceae; genus TMED27. The sequence goes on along the minus strand of JAUIIA010000007.1, from coordinate 99,249 downwards.
ACGGCTGGGCAATTTACTTAAAGGTCAACGCGATGATTGGGTTATCGCAGGTAAAGCGGGAGAGGAATTTGAAGACGGCGAGTCCTTTTATAATTTTGCACCGCAGCATCTCACAAAAAGCCTTGAGCGCAGTTTGCAACGCTTACAGACCGATTATATCGACGTTTTTTTGCTGCACTCTGACGGTAATGACATCGAAAACCTGTCTGATGAGGTCATAGAGACCCTGCTGAACTTCAAAAAGCAGGGCCTGGTGCGCGCAGTAGGCGCTTCAACTAAAACCAGCGAGGGCGGGCTTCGTACGCTGGAGCATCTGGATGTTGTGATGGCAATGTATACCGCCGATTACACAGACGAGAAGCCCGTGCTGGATTACGCAGAGCAGAACAATAAAGGCGTTTTGCTGAAGAAAGTCCTGTCCAGCGGGCATAACACAAATATCGAGGATGCTTTCCGGTTCGCGTTCTCTCATAAAGGGACAGATGCCGCGATTGTCGGCACCATTAACCCCGATAACCTGAAGGCTAACGCCCGTGCTATTGAAGGGTGCTTATAAGCTGTACTGCGGTATTGGTTGAAAGCGGGAAATCCTTTAAACGCGCCCAATGGGCTTCCATGTAGTCGCAGGCATTGCGAATGATGCGTTTCATTTCAGGAGAGATTTCCATGGTCTCGGTCTCCCCGCGTTTTACTTTCAAATCAGAAAAGTCGAATTCCTTACCTGTCGCTTTTGCCAGTATATCCGGCATCAAGCGTCCTTCTGTCGCGACGACCTGATCGGTATCGACAATCACGTCTGCGTAACGCGTGGCCTCCGCCAGCCCCATGGTCCAGAAAAACGCGACGAGGTCGCGCTCATCCTGTTCGCTCAGCCCTCTAGCCGGACGGGAGAAATGGCGCAGCGTTGCGGTAAAGCTTCTGCTTTTTATGCGTTCCTCGCTATAGCCCAACCCTTGTAGAGATGCCGGTGCATCAAATGGTGTTACACCGAAATGCTCTGCTATTTCTGCAAAAATCGGGTTATGTGCATTCTGTGCCACAATCGAGAGATATACGGGCAGATAGTAAGATTTGTTATTATGGCTCTTGTAGGAAAACAGCATGTCCGACGGGTTACGGTTCAGGTAAATATGTGTACCGCCGAACTGGCGCTTCATCCATTCCGCACGCAAGATGCCACGATTGAACTGCATGACAGCCGCCTGCCCCTCATTAGCTGCATTGTCGATCAAGCTGCCAATATAACGTTTCAGTTCAGGGTCCTCGTCCTGCGGGGACATTGCATAGCGCTCGAGCGTAAATCTGCGTTCGAAGTGTTCCGCGCCGCCGGATGCGCGAATATTGAACTCATCGTAATAGTTATGAGAGATAAAGCTGTGACCGTATTTTTGGACCGCATGGTCATAGTCGGCTTTGAGTTTCTCGCGTGTCTTACAGTAAAGCGCTTCGTGCAAAGGTTCGAAGTACCCGCGAAACTCATCACGCGAACGGAATTTACCCCACAAATAGGTGGAGCCTGTTCTCCATAAAGCCTGCAAGAACACAGGCTCCATGCCCGGTTCATATTGTCTATCGGTCATAGTGCCACTCAAAATTTTTGATTATGTATAATGTTTGCGGGTGTTTCGTCAATCAGAAACTGCAACGCCCCTAAGGGTTTTCGGGCGGAGTGATGCGGATTTTGGTGATTTGGTGACGCTGGCGACGCACGATATCAAAGCGGAAATCATGATACATGAAGCTCTGCCCTACTTCGGGAATGGTTTGTGATTCATGCAGAACCAAGCCGGCAATGGTTGAATATTCCTCATCCGGCAAACCCCAGTCATACTCACGGTTCAGGTCACGGATTGTAACAGTGCCATCGACAAGAAACTGTTTGTTATTCAGGATGCGCACGCCTGCAAAGGAAATGTCGTGCTCATCGTCAATCTCCCCGACGATTTCTTCCAGAATATCTTCCAGCGTCACGATCCCCATCAGTGCACCGTATTCATCGACAACAACGGCAAAGTGCTCTTTGTTTTCACGGAACGCTTGTAGTTGATCATACAGCGTCGTGGATTCAGGGACGAAGCGCGGTTCCATCATGATGTCGTCGAGTTCGATCTTGGCGACCTTACCATCATGCCTGTTCATTTCCTGAAGCAGCAGCTTCGCATGTATAACACCGACAATATTGTCCGAGTTATCACGCCATACAGGCAAGCGTGTATGCGGGCTTTTCAAAACCTCGGCTACGATATCTTCCATCTTTTGTTCAGCATGAATCATCTCCACGCTTTTGCGGTGGATCATAATGTCTTCCACATCCACATCGGCCAGATCGAGAATAGAGAGCAACATGGCGCGCTGTTCTTGTGTCTCTTCTTCAGGGCCTTCATGCATGTCGATCGCGCCACGCAGGAGTTCAAGGTGTGACCCTGCGGCAACTTTCGAGATATCAATCCCGAACAGGCGCAGCACACGACGGACGATCCACGTTACGGTTTCGGTAACAGGTGCAAAGACAAAGATAACGACACGAATAATCGGGGCGATGCGCATCGACATCGGTTCCGCATAGTGTAGCGCATAGGTCTTGGGCAAAACTTCAGCGAAGATCAGAACCAGCATGGTCATAACCAATGTTGCGTAAACGACCCCTGCTTCCCCAAAAATCTTGATCAGGACACTAGTGGCCAGAGCGGATGCAAGAATATTGACGAGGTTGTTACCCAACAACAAGGCACCGATCATGCGGTCTTTCTTGTCACGGATTCTGTTGACCAGACGCGCACGGTCGTTGCCTTCCTTTTCATGGCTGTGCATGCGCACGCGTGACGCCGCGGTCAACGCGGTTTCAGAGCCGGAGAAGAACGCCGACATCAACAACAATACTATGATTGCAACTACTGAGAGGAGAAAGCCGACAGCCATCGATCTTTAATTCCTTTGTTACCGCCCTTGCTCTCGCCACCTAATGAATGTACGAGGACGCTTCTAACAAGATCTTCCGGTACGGCGTTACTGATCATTGCGTCACCAATTGCGTTGGCGACGACAAACACCATCTTGCCATCTTTGACCTTCTTGTCACGTGCCATAATGGCCAACAGCCTGTCTACATTTGTTTCCAGACCATCAATCAGAGACGCCCGCGTCGGCAAACCGACACTTACGAGATGCTCTTCCAACCTAATGAAATCATTTTCGTCGCACAAATCCATACGCACGGATAAGTCCATCGCCATAATCATGCCGATAGATATGGCCTCCCCGTGCAGTAATGTGCCGTCATATCCGGCCTCGGCTTCCAGTGCGTGACCAAATGTATGGCCGAAATTAAGCAACGCGCGGCGGCCCTGCTCCTTTTCATCGGCTTCGACTACATCGGCCTTGGCCTTACAGCTAACTTCGATTGCATGTGCAACAGCTTCTTTATCCAGATCAAGTACGCGCTCGCCGTTCTTTTCCAGCCAGCTAAAGAAGCCCGCATCCTGGATAAGGCCGTATTTCAAAACTTCCGCATAGCCCGCCAATAATTCACGACGCGGCAGGGTCTGCAGTGAATCGATATCGGCAATCACAGCGGTCGGTTGATAAAAGCTGCCGACGAGGTTCTTACCTTGTCTTGTATTGATGCCTGTCTTGCCGCCTACGGAGCTGTCGACTTGCGACAATAATGTGGTCGGCACCTGAACGTATGGTACGCCGCGCATAACAACAGAGGCACAAAAGCCCGTCAGGTCACCTATGACGCCGCCACCTACAGCAACAACGATACTGTCGCGGTTTAAGTCATTTTCCAGCATCCAGCCGCAGACCTCTTCGACACGTTCAAAGGATTTGCTGGCCTCCCCCGCCGGTACGACATGCATGGCACAGCTGCGTGCATTGCCTTCTGAAAACATGGTATGGAGGCGTTCCGCATAGGTACGCACATTTGTATCTGTCACGATGAAAAGCGATTTGCCTTCAACATCCTGCGGCATAAAGTCGTTCATACGGAATAGAAGCCCGGCCCCGATATAAATATCGTAGCTTCGTGTATCCAGATCTATGGTGACGATTTTAGTTTCCATGTGTCTTTTTAAAATACAGGCTAAGGCCTTCAATACGTTTGTTTTCGGGCTCAAACACTATCTTTATTCAGGAATTCATACAATGCTTTTATGAGGTTCTTCTCAGCCTTGTCTGCATTTTTAAAGCTGATATCCAGAGAGGTGTGCGCCTTGGCGTAAAGCTCTTTGCGTTTCTCCAAAAGCTTCGCCAGTGTTTCCTTTGGGTTTTCAGTTTGTAGCAAGGGCCGGGTTTTGGATTGCTCGACACGCGACCACATCAGGTCCAGCTCGGCATTCAACCAGATAACTATGCAGCGCTCCAACAAGATATCCATTGTCGCCGCATGTGTCGGCGCCCCACCGCCAGTAGAAAGGATAAGCGGGCCCTTCCCGGTCAGTTCGTCGATAACCTTGAATTCAAAATCGCGAAACTTCTCTTCACCGTAATGATCGAAAATTTCGGACGCGGTAATGCCGGCACGCCCCTCAATAACAGAATCACTGTCCGCGAATTCAACTGACAAGCTGTTCGCCAGTGCTCGGCCCAAAAAACTTTTGCCTGCGCCCATCATGCCGATAAGCGCTACAGGGCGATCGAGCTTCGTTTTTATGTCTTTGATTTCGTTTTTAAGTTTCGACATCGTGTTTTTTCATTGAACCTGAGAGCAGCACGCCTTATGTTTTGCATACTTCGAACGATAATTAAACAAAGCTGGTCAATCCCACAATGCCCAAACTTCTATTTGTCCTGTTGAGCCTGATCGCAATTGCCATTATAGGCGCTGCAGCATTTTCAGTGTTCTACACGCCCGAAATCCAGCGTACAGAAACTACAATTACTATTCCCCAAGAGCAATATTTGAACTGATTTTACCGATATTATAGAAAATACTGACTAATTTATGTATTTTGTTGATATTGACGTAAAAAATTTATGAAAAAGCTTGACGGTGCGGCTTACAGCGTATTATGTAATGCATGTTTGGCGTATTTTACAGATTTGCTTCGTGTTGTGCTAAACACGCTGCGTAATTTTGTGAGGCACACGGTTTTAAACGGGGAGCCGTAAAACGTGCGTTACAGAAGATACTCGGAGCAATGAAATAACGGTCGGAGAAAGCCGACTAAACAATAAATTAGGAGATAAAAACTATGGCACGTCCAGGTCGCCCAGCAATGCCAAAACCAGATTTGCACCCTTCCGTGGATGCTTTTCTTGATATGCTAACCACAGAGCGTGGTGCAGCACTGAACACACGTCAAGCTTACTGGCGTGATCTTGCCGATGTCAGCTTGTACCTGCGCAAAGAGCGCGACACAGACATCGATAAAGCCTCTACAGATGATTTGAAGGCTTACTTGAAGAATTTGAGCGAAAAGACACACACTAAAGGTGACAACAAAGCAAAAATTGCTGTTCGTACAGTTGCCCGTCGTCTTTCTGCCCTTCGTCAGTTCTACCGCTTCATGGTTTCTGAAAACTCACGTAGCGATGACCCTACTTCTACAATCGAAAGCCCTAAGCAAGGCCGCACATTGCCAAAAACATTGAGCGAAGGTGAAGTTGATCAACTGATCAAAACTGCCGGTGAAGCCGGAACACCTGAAAGTGTTCGCTTGGTTTGCTTGCTTGAAATGCTTTATGCAACAGGTCTTCGTGTATCCGAGCTTGTTGGCCTGCCTATGTCAGCCATCAGCGAGGACTTCCAGTTTGTAACCGTTGCCGGTAAGGCCGGTCGCGAGCGTATGGTTCCATTGTCTGACCCTGCTCAAGCAGCTGTTGAAGACTACCTGAACATCCGCAAGCGTTTCATTGGTACGGAAAACACTGCTAATCAGGAAAAATGGGTATTCCCATCCCGCACATCGGACAGCGGTCACCTGACACGTCAGCGTTTTGCACAGCTTCTTAAAGATCTGGCCCGTGAAGCCGAAGTTGATGAAGACCGCGTTTCACCGCACATTCTTCGTCACGCTTTTGCTACTCACCTGCTAAGCCGTGGTGCAGACCTGCGTTCTGTTCAGAAAATGCTCGGTCACGCCGACATTGCGACAACACAGATTTACACACATATCGTTGGCGACAAGCTGAAAAAGACAGTTAAGGACAAGCACCCACTGTCTAAAGACGATAAGAAAACAGCTTCCAACTAATAGCTGGTATAAGAATTTAAAACAGGGCGGCGCTCCTTTGGTGATCTACCATTGAACTGAGCCGCCCTTTTTGCTATCAACACCAAACCTCTAATAACAATAAGATACTTGATTATGAGTCAGCTTGAGTTCGAAAAACCGATCCTTGAATTGGAAGCCAAAATTTCCGAGTTACGCCATGTCAGCAGTGACAGTGAGGTGAATATCGGCGATGAGATCAAGCGTATGCAGGATAAAGCTAACCGCTTGCTGCAGCAGGCTTACACCAAGCTGACCCCAGCTCAGAAAGTTCAAGTGGCGCGCCACCAAGAGCGTCCACATATGAAGGATTACCTCGAGCTTTTGATCGGTGATTTCGAGCCATTGGCCGGAGACCGTAACTTTGCCGAGGACAACGCCCTAATCGGCGGAATCGGCCGCTTCAAAGGACGCGCCTGTGTGATTATGGGGCATGAAAAAGGTAACGACACCGAAACCCGTTTGCATCATAACTTCGGTATGGCGCGCCCTGAAGGGTACCGTAAAGCCCAACGCCTGATGAAAATGGCATCCCAATTCCAGCTTCCTGTGCTGACTTTTGTTGACACTGCCGGTGCTTATCCCGGCATGGGCGCGGAAGAGCGCGGTCAGTCGGAAGCAATTGCAAAATCAATTGAACAATGCTTGCGCACAGACGTGCCGATTATTTCTACTATTGTTGGCGAAGGCGGCTCCGGTGGTGCGATCGCGATTGCGGTGGCAGATAAGGTTTATATGCTGGAGCATTCTATCTATTCCGTAATCTCGCCCGAGGGTTGTGCGTCCATTCTATGGCGCAGTGGTGACTACTCGGAGGAGGCCGCTACGGCACTCAAGCTAACGGCACAAGATTTGTATCAGATGAAGCTCATTGACGGGATCATTAGCGAGCCTATGGGCGGTGCGCACCGGCACAGAGAAGAAACAGTCAAGAATGTAGGCCAACAAGTTGAAGCCGCCCTCAAGGCTTTGACACCATGGGACGGCCAACAGTTGATCAAGGCCCGCCGTGAAAAGTACATCGCGTGCGGACGCAATCTTTAAATACGATCAATTAATATACTTTTCCGAATATTGACTTGTCGTGCCATAGAAACGTCTGTGGCTGTAACGGCTATGTTCATGCTCTTCATCGTCATCTTCATTTTTCGGAAAGTGTTTAAGCTGAATATGCGGTGCTATTTTCGCACGCTGCTTCATTGTTTCGAAGCTGCCGTGCCCCGCACTAATATGCCCCTCTTCTGTGCTGGATGCACGGAAGTATAGCATTAAAAAGACCCGTATAGCCGCTGTCAGAGACGTGTTTTCATTCTTTCTCAGGCTGATGAGACTACAAATATCATGAATTGTGCAGCGTTCGCGTTTTGCAATTTCCTTTAAGGAAACCCACATTTCAGGCTCAAGGCGTACGGATGTACGTCGGCCTAATATTGTTATATTGCGGCTTACGAGCGTGCTTTTTGTGACCTTTGAATCTACTTCATTGGTTTGGTTGTCTTTTTCGGCTTCCGAATTTTCCATTGTTCTTTCCCCACTTAAATTTTTGAAATACAAAATCACTCCGAAATATCGTTTGTACGATACATCATCCTACACTTTTGTACATACAATAATACAACCAAAAGGTGTAAAATATCATTAAATGCGATTATTAGTTGCTTCTAATTTAAGGGAAAGCGCATGTAAACCGTTTTCAAAACAATCACTTAGCAAATCGTTGATCAACATATGCTTCTTCACGGCCTGCATACCATTGAATTGATCTGATACAACCACAACCTTAAAATGCGTCTGTCCCGACCCATCGTCACCGGCATGGCCGACATGCAAATGGCTTTCGTTGATAATTTCCAAATGCGAGGGGTTTAAATGTTCTGTGATTTGTTTACGAATATAGTCTTCAATATTCATGGGAAAGCACCATATGTTTTTAGTCGTGAAGCCGCGCTTTTATTGGTGTGAACGGCGAAAACACGGTAACATTAATAGAAATAGATTAGAACCGAATACATAAGCCTATATGCCGAAAATACAGCTCAAGCCGAACTCTCCTGAATTTGATACGAACAAGGCACATACCACGACCCGTTCTTGTGATATGCCCGGCTGTCGGGATGAAGGCGATTTTCGCGCACCGAAGGACCGTTCCCTTTCGGAACATTACTGGTTTTGTCAGGAGCATGTACGCGATTACAACAAAGCTTGGAATTTTTTTGAAGGTATGGCCGACTGCGAAGTGCAGGAACATATGCTCAACAGCCTTTATGGTGACCGTCCTACATGGAAAGGCGGCGTAGCCGGCGCCGCTGTCGACGAGTTGTACCGTAAGGCGTGGCAGACCTATAACGATACCGAGGAAGAGCCACCAAAAGCCGAAGGGTTTGACCGCCGCTCACAATATACCGAAACACAAACACCGGAATATGAAGCCTTGGCGATTATGGGGCTGGAACCCCCGGTCACACTACCCACTATTAAGGAGCAGTACAAAAAGCTCGCCAAAAAATATCATCCGGATTTGAACAGGGGCGACGAGAAGTCCGAAGAGCTTCTCAAACGCATTAATATGGCGTATACCATACTCAAGCTCGCTTATGAGAAATTTGAAGACCTCCCTGAAAGAACCTAGATATCACCATGGAATCAGTAGAAGAACTCGATAAAGAAAAAGAAGCAGGCGGAATGTCTTTCGACATTACGACGATCAAGGCCAAGGAAGGTAAATACTCGACCATTCCCGACCGAAAGGTGAATGTGCGTGAAACTTTCGGCATTGATCTGGATTGGCAAGTGCCAGCGTTTAGCGAGGACAGCCCCAACGTTCCGGCTGTCGACAAAACCTATCAGTTCGACAATGATACAACGCTCGCAATCCTTGCGGGCTTTGCCCATAACCGCCGCGTAATGATTCAAGGGTATCACGGTACAGGTAAATCAACACATATCGAGCAAGTCGCCGCGCGCCTTAACTGGCCATGTGTGCGTATCAACCTCGACTCTCATGTTTCCCGTGTTGATTTGATTGGTAAGGATACGATTGTCCTGAAAGAAGGTAAGCAGATCACCGAATGGAAAGAAGGCTTGCTGCCGTGGTCAATTCAAAACCCAGTGGCACTTGTGTTTGATGAATATGATGCAGGTCGTCCCGACGTTATGTTCGTGATCCAGCGTGTTCTGGAAGCCGAAGGTAAACTGACACTGCTGGACCAGAACCGCATCATCCGCCCTCACCCCGCGTTCCGCTTGTTCGCGACGGCCAACACGGTCGGCTTGGGGGACACAACCGGTTTGTATCACGGTACGCACCAAATCAACCAAGGTCAGATGGACCGTTGGAACATGGTCGTGCAGTTGAACTATCTGCCGCATGACGACGAGATGAACATCATGCTCGCCAAATTCCCTGAAATGCAGGATGACGCGGGCCGTGACATGGTCGACAAGATGGTGCGCATGGCGGACCTGACCCGTGAAGGTTTCATCAACGGTGATCTTTCTACATTGATGAGCCCGCGTACGGTTCTGGCATGGATTGAGAACACGCACATTTTTGACGGCAACCGAGACCTCGCATTCATCATGTCCTTCATGAATAAATGTGACGAGGCCGAACGTCCGATTATCGCGGAATACTATCAGCGCTGCTTCGATGTTGAACTGCCTGAAAGCGCGATACGGAATGTCGCCGTAACCTAAAAACCAACCACCTTTAAGAGGTTTTAGTCCCCGATGCCGAAAAGCCTCCAGTATCTTTTCACGGCTCTTTTTGCTGCTACCTTTGTTGTTTGGTTCGTGCTGCTTTCGCAGGTTCGAGTGAACTCTGATGCTGCATGGCTTACGCAAGCCGCTGAGCACTTCCTCAACGGGCAAAGCATGGTCGAGTATTATTTCGAGACCAACCCGCCGATGAGCGCCCTGATCTACATTCCTGTGGTATTTCTAAAACATCTGGGTCTGCAGACATGGGATGCGTTGAACATATATGTGCTGCTTCTCACGGTTTTTTCTATCTCCGCCAGTGCGTATTACTTGCGGCAATGGAAGCTCGATGCATCGGCAATCGGTATGCTGTTGCTGGGTTTTTTATTCTCTGTGACATTCTTGAGCACTTACGATTTCGGACAAAGAGATCATATTCTCGGCGTAGTTCTGCTGCCGTTTGTGCTCGGGCAACTCAGCCTCACTTATGGGCACACCAAACGTTTACCAATAAACCTCGCCGTTTTTATAATCGGCAGCATTTTCATTTTAGTGAAGCCGCATTTCGGGCTCATCCCCGTGGCCTTGTTGCTGCATCGGCTTTACGTGCAAAAAAGCCTGCGGCTTCTCGGGCATAGTGACTTCTTAACGCTAACTGCGGCAACAATTGGTTATATCGGCCTTGTATTTCTAGCCTTCCCGGGATTCATCAGCACCATCCTGCCCGCCAGTCTGGATATTTATGCCAGCACGCCTGTTCACGTGACGTCAACGTCGCATGCACTCGGGCTTGTGCTCCTTTCCGGGCTGATCTGCGTTTTTATTACCTTTGCCGAAATCACACGTGAGCAGAAGCAGCTCTTCATCGCCCTTTGCGTTGCTTCAGTTCTCTGCATCATCCCTTACCTGATGCAAAATAAGGGCTTTCACTATCACCTTATCCCTTACCTGTCATTTACATCCCTGCTTGGATTAGCTACAGCCCATTTTTACATCCGCGAGAAAAAGAGCGGCAAATTCATACCGTGGTTTTTTGCTGCATTTCTGGGCGTGTGCTTAGCGGTCAGTGCACAGCTATACAAAACCAACAAGCTGGTGAATCATGACTTCTTACAGGACAGTCCCATAGCGCAAAGGGTTGCACAAACGCCGGAGGGCAGCCGCTTTTATGTCGAGTATATTTCCACATCTATCGTGATCCAGATGAGTGAATATTATGATCGTGAGCATGCCTCCCGCCTGCCTGCGATATGGACGTTTCCAACGCTGAAGCTAAAGGAAACGGATAAAGAGAAGTTTGATCATTACCTGGCGCTGACCAAAGACATTATCTTTGAGGATTTCGAGCGCTATAAACCGCAAGTTATCTTCTTGCTGCTCGATGATAGCTCCTTGAATATAAGCACCGCGTTTAAAAACACGCCCGAATTCGAGAAATTTTTTGCCGATTACAATTATGAAGGTACGATACAATCAAAGTATCTGACCTATATGTTTTCTAAGGACGAGAAAGTCGCATTTGAATATGCGGTCTATTCCAGAAAAGATTTAAACGATGAGTAACGACCAGAGTTCTGAAACATTCAAGCAATCGACTTCTGCCGTCATGCGCACGATCGCAGGGCAGAAGGAGCTTGAGGTCACCTACTCCGCTGCGGAAACGCCGACAGGTCGCCTATCACCGACGGGTAAGCCGCGCCTACCCGCGCCCGGCCATAACATGCCGCCGAAGGAAAAGCGGCTGCTTCGTGGCTGTGCGGATGTACAAGCCCTATATCTCGCCCACCATAATGAGAAGCTGCATGCGCACACAGAGCCAAGAGATGCGCGTGCGCAGGAAGCCTTTAATGCGCTGGAACAAGCACGCTGCGAAGCGATCGGCTACAAGGAGATGGATGGTGTCGGCGCAAACCTTAGAGCCGTGCTGGATGAGAAATGCCGTCGTGCGGGCCTTGAGAATCTGAGCAGTCAGGAGCAGGTCAATTTCGGTGAAGCTCTGCATATATTGTCCCGCATTGCCATGACGGGCGAAGAGCCCCCTGCTTCCGCGGCCAAGCTCATGCAGTTGTGGCAGCCAATCCTTGAGACGCAATTCAAGGATGTCAGTTTCGAGAATCTGAAAGAGACAATGCATGATCAGGCAGCCTATGCCGAGTGGTCAAAGAAGCTGATCCGCGCTTTGGATATCCCTATCGAGGATGTCGATGGTGGCGATCAGACCGATGATAGCGACAGTGATGAGCCGCAAAACGACGATCAAAACGATCAAGAACAAGAAGACATGGAGGACAATCAGGGCGACGAGTTTTCGCAAGGGCAGGTCGGTCTGGATGATGTGTTCGAAGGTGAGGATGACGGTGAGATTGATGCGTCATTCGAAGAACAAGGCGAGGCCGAGGACGGCGTTGACCAAGCGGGAGAAGAAGCAGGCAATCCGTTTCGTGAGCGCGGCGAAGATTTCATAGACGGCCCCGAAAGCCGCTATATCGTTTTCACCGATCAGTTTGACGAGGAAGTAGATGCGAGTGATTTGGCCGAACCATCAGAGCTGACGCGGCTGCGTAATGTGCTGGATCAGCAGCTTGGCAGCCATCTATCCGTCATTACGAAACTCGCCAACCGCCTACAACGTAAAGTGATGGCGCAGCAAAGACGCTCATGGGAATTCGGTCTGGAGGAAGGCATCCTCGACCCTACCCGCCTCGCCCGTATTGTCGCGAACCCGAACGTACCTCCGTCCTATAAAGCGGAGAAAGAAACCGAATTCCGTGACACGGTCGTGACATTGTTGATCGATAATTCGGGTTCCATGCGTGGTCGCCCGATCGCACTGGCCGCCATGAGTGCCGATATTATTTCTCGCACATTAGAGCGTTGCGGTGTGAAGGTTGAAATTCTCGGCTTTACCACCCGCGCATGGAAAGGCGGAAAGTCGCGTGATTTATGGATGCAGCAAGGCCGCCCGGAAAACCCCGGTCGTTTGAATGATATCCGCCACATTATATATAAGGGCGCCGACGCGCCGATGCGCCGTACGCGTAAAAACATCGGCCTGATGCTGAAGGAAGGCATCTTGAAAGAGAATATCGACGGCGAGGCCTTGGTCTGGGCACATAACCGCATCTCCAAGCGCGGCGAGGCCCGCAAAATCATCATGGTGATTTCCGACGGTGCCCCCGTGGATGATTCTACATTGTCGGTAAACCCATCAAACTTCCTTGAAGCCGATTTGCGCAACGTCATCAACTGGATCGAGAATAAAAGCAATATAGAGCTGACTGCGATTGGAATTGGTCACGATGTTACGCGTTATTATAAAAAGGCGATGACGATTGCGGACGCCGATCAATTGGCAAAAGCTTTGATTGATCAGCTCGCTGATCTGTTTGATGAAAAGTAACGCATAGCACGACAAGGGCGAATACAGAGTTATGAGCAACATTAAGAAAGCAATACTGGCCGGTGGCTGTTTCTGGGGTATGGAGGATTTATTCCGCAAGCAAAACGGCGTTGTCGGCACACGCGTCGGCTATACAGGCGGCAGCATCAAAAACCCTGATTACACGATTGTTCGTACTGGGTCATCAGGCCATGCGGAATCAATCGAGATTGAATATGATGCCGATGTTACGGACTTTCGTGACTTGCTGGAATTCTTTTTCAAAATGCACGACCCGACGACAAAGGACCGTCAGGGCAACGACAAAGGCAGCCAATACCGCTCCGCCATTTTCTATACCGATGAGGAGCAAAAGGAGGTTGCCGAGCAGCTGATTGATGACATCGATGCCGCAGGGTTTCTGCCCGGTGGCAAGGTCGTAACGCAAGTCGTACCCGCTCAGGATTTTTACGAAGCCGAGGAATATCATCAGGATTATCTGGAAAAAAACCCGAACGGCTATACCTGTCATTTCGTTCGCGATAGCTGGAACTTGCCGAAGAAGGAAGAGAAAGCATCTTGATACTTCTGCGCCAATCCGCTACCAAAGCGTATGAGCGAGAAAAAAGACAAAAAGAAAATCTACAAACCCAAGCCTATTAGCGGCTTTCCCGAATGGTTGCCCGAATACCGCGCTGTCGAGCTTCAATGGCTTGATAAAATCCGTGCCGTGTTTGAAAGCTACGGCTTCTGCTCCATTGAGACACCTGCAGTGGAAGAACTGGAAGTGATCGCCGCCAAGGGTGAAGATGTTGATAAAGAGATTTACGTGCTGGATCGTTTGCAGGCCGATGAAGACAACAAGAAAGATGCGCGTCTTGCGCTGCACTTTGACCAGACTGTTCCGCTCGCCCGCTACGTCGCGCAGCATTTTGACGGACTGACATTCCCGTTTAAACGTTACCAGATGCAAAAAGTCTGGCGCGGTGAACGCCCGCAGATGGGCCGTATGCGTGAATTTCTGCAATGTGATATCGACGTCATCAATGTTGACCACCTCCCTATTCACTTCGATGCGGAAGTCGCGGCGATTTGTTATGAGGCGCTCGCGAGTTTGGATATTGGCCGTGTTCAGTTACGCGTTAGTAACAGAAAGATTTTGCTAGGCCTGCTCGAAGCTTTGAATATTGAAGACACGATCAAGGTCACAAGCTTTATCGATAAGCTTGAGAAAATCGGACGCGATGAAGTCGAGCGCGTTTTAAACGAGGATGTCGGTTTGGAGACTGACCAGATCAGTCAGATCCTCGACTTGGTAACATCAAAAGACCTCGCGGCTATTGATGCCAAGAACGATACGATGAAAGAAGGCGTTGAAGAGCTATCATTTGTAATGAAGCAACTCGAGACTTTGCCTGCCGATGCTGCCATCGCCGATCTAACGATTGTTCGTGGCTTGGATTATTACACAGGCACGGTTTACGAGACGCAGCTTCTGGATGTGCCCGAGTTTACAGGCTCCGTTTGCTCCGGTGGGCGTTATGACGACCTTGCGGGAAGCTACATCAATAAGCACCTCCCCGGTGTCGGCATTTCCATCGGCTTTAGCCGCCTGTTCGACGTATTGCGCCAGAACGGCAAGATCGAAGCAGGCCCCTCCTCGCCCGCAAAGGTATTGGTCGTTTTGCCTGCAGAGGACCAACGCGAAGCAATGAACAGCGTCGCACAAACACTTCGTAAGAATGGCATCAACACCGAAACCGCGCATGGCGGGAAGTTGAAAAAACAAATTGCCTATGCCGAGAAAAAGGGCATACCTTATGTTTGGTTCCCCGCTGACGGTCAGGTCAAAGACATGGCGAGCGGCGAACAAAGTGATGCTGACCCTGAAAGCTGGAAGCCCTAAATTATGAGAATCCTCCTCGCGCTGTTGTTGTTACTTGTTGCATTCCCGAGTTATGCGGAAGATGCCGAACAACCCGAAGCGCAAGCAGAATCAGAAGCCGCAGCGACCGAAGAGGAGCAGCCCGCCGAGCCGGAAGATAAAAGCTACACCTATTCTCCTGACAACTGCGAGTTCGCGATCACCTTCCCCGATGAGCCGTATACGTCCCGCCGTTGCGAGGATCAGGAGAAGACAAAATGCTATGATGTTGTCAGCTACACGCAAGTACGCGATCTGTCTTCAACTCTCAATTTCCGTGTGATCTGCAACCCCGTAGACAGCAATCTTTATGAGGATTACAGCGCCGAGGTCATGGAGGCGACATTACGCGCCATGACCAAACAAAGTGTTGTCGAAGAATATAACAGCCGTTTCCGTGAAGAAGAAGAATACAAGCAAGCGGGCTTGGTTGGTTCCGGCCGCGTCGGAAGACAGGACACAATTTACATCGCGCAGTTATGGATCGGGAAGCAATCCGCGTTCTCAGTTGAAGCCGAATTGATTGGCAACGCCAGCGAGGCCACCGACCAGTTATTCAGCGACATTCTGAAATCCTCGAAATTTACGGGCGTGAAAGTTATTCCGGAACCGAAAAAAACTGACGCGCCGAATAAAGACTAACCGGCTATTCGTTTATTGAGCGAAAGACTGGATTCTCTCAACCATTGAAAAGAATCCGTTGCGGCGGTTTGGCGACAAATTTTGATCCAGCCCGATCTTGGCAAACGACTCCTTGATATCGATCTTATCAATGTTGCTTAACGGCTGGCCCTGATATGCACGATCGAGGATGGCAATCAGCCCGCGGACAATGTGCGCATCGCTGTCCGCAACGAAATGAAGCGTGTCATCCTTCAAATCCGCCTGCATCCATACGCGTGATGTGCACCCTTTCACAAGGTTATCCTCGGTTTTAAGCGCATCATCCATAGCGGGTAAAGTGCGCCCGAGATCGATCAGGTAGCGGTAACGCTCTTCCCAATCATCAAAAAGTGCAAAATTATCAACGAGTTCGTCTAAAGTTTCGTTTGCCATATCGCCTCACAAGATAGTGACCGAGACGCAGAATACAAGCCACGAATTCACAGATGGCTGTTTTTTTGCTGAAGAAAAAGAATATATTACTGATATAGGGCTTGCGCGAGGGCTTCCCGCTTGGCTAGATTGTAAGAAATAACAATAGATTGGAACCGCTTTTACATGAGTAAATCATCCGACAAAACCGATAGCAAAAATACGCTCTACTGCTCTTTCTGTGGTAAAAGCCAGCACGAAGTCCGCAAATTGATCGCGGGTCCGAATGTATTCATTTGTAATGAATGCGTTGAGTTGTGCATGGACATCATCCGCGAGGAAGACAAAACACAATTGGTGCGTGAAGGCGAAGGTGTCCCTGCCCCATCAGAAATCAAACAAGTGCTCGATGATTACGTTATCGGCCAGGAAGCGGCGAAGCGCGTTCTGTCTGTTGCGGTTCACAACCACTATAAACGTCTGGAACATGGCGGTACGGGATCGGGCTCTGATATCGAATTGTCCAAATCCAACATCCTGCTGGTTGGCCCTACGGGTTGTGGTAAGACATTGCTGGCCCAGACACTGGCCCGTATTCTCGATGTGCCGTTCACTATGGCTGATGCGACGACCCTGACCGAAGCCGGTTATGTGGGTGAAGACGTGGAAAACATTGTGCTCAAACTGCTGCAGGCTTCTGATTACAACGTCGAGCGTGCCCAGAAGGGTATTGTGTATATCGACGAAATCGACAAGATTTCACGTAAATCCGACAACCCGTCCATAACCCGTGATGTATCGGGTGAAGGTGTTCAGCAAGCGTTGCTGAAGCTAATGGAAGGTACGGTTGCATCTGTTCCGCCACAAGGTGGTCGTAAGCATCCTCAGCAGGAATTCCTGCAGGTTGATACGGGTAACATTCTGTTTATCTGTGGTGGTGCATTTGCGGGCCTCGACAAAATTATCGCTCAGCGCGGTCGTGGCACGACGATCGGTTTCGGTGCTGAGGTTAAAGACCTTGATGATACGCGCGGTATTGGTGAGCTGTTTAAAGAACTGGAGCCTGAAGACCTGTTGAAATACGGTCTGATCCCTGAATTCGTTGGTCGTCTGCCTGTTATTGCAACATTGGAAGACCTTGATGAAGATGCTTTGATCACGATCCTGACTGAGCCGAAAAACGCACTGGTGAAGCAGTATAGAAAACTGTTTGAAATCGAAGGTGTTGAATTGACGTTCAAAGACGAAGCTCTGAAGGCCGTCGCTCAGAAAGCGATCGAGCGCAAAACGGGTGCTCGTGGTCTTCGCTCTATTCTTGAGAATCTCCTTCTAGATACAATGTTCGAATTACCAGATGTCGAAGGACTGGAAGAAGTTGTCGTCAACAAAGATACTGTGAACGACAACAAGGACCCCGTGATGGTTATCGCCGACAAGAAAAAGAAGTCGACGAAAAAAGATAAGGATAAAGACAAGGATAAAGACAAAGACAAGGACAAAGAGGCCGCGAAAGCCTAGTTCTTTCCTAAATAGATCTTCAAAAAGCGCAGTCACAAAAAACTGCGCTTTTTTCATTTTGCGTTCACTTTTTTATGCGTACAATGTTATGCGCGTTTTGATTTCAAAAAGGGAGCCACACCGACATGTCTAATGCAGCCAAACTCATGCCCGAGCAAGGAAAGAAGTACCGTCTTATCACCCGAAGCGATATGGACGGCCTCGTTTGCGGCGTTCTCCTCAAAGAGCTGGACATGATTGACGAAGTCACCTTCGCACACCCAAAAGACATGCAAGACGGGCTTATTGAAGTCACAGATAACGATATCACGACCAACCTGCCCTATGTTGAGGGCGTATATATGGCGTTTGACCACCATGACAGCGAAACCAAGCGTGTCGGTGACGATGTTGAAAACCACATTATCGATGCAAACGCACCATCCGCAGCCCGTGTTGTTTACGACTATTTCGGCGGTGCGGACGCATTCCCGAGTGTTTCCGATGAAATGATGGCCGGCGTTGATAAAGCCGATGCCGCACAATTTTCAAAAGAAGACATCCTGAACCCGCAAGGATGGGAGCTTTTGAGCTTTATTATGGATGCACGTACGGGCTTGGGGCGTTTTCGTGACTTCAACATCTCGAATTATCAGTTGATGATGAAACTGATCGATTACTGCCGCGATCATCAGGACATTGATGAAATCCTCAAGCTCCCGGATGTAAAGGAACGCGTAGACCTGTTTTTCGAACATCAGGTTAAATTTCGTGAACAAATCGAGCGTTGTTCCAAAGTTCATGGCAACCTGGTCGTTCTCGACCTGCGTAAAGAAGAGACAATCTGGGCTGGAAACCGCTTCGTGATTTACGCGCTCTTCCCGTCCACCAACATCTCTATCCATGTCATGTGGGGCAAGAACAAACAGAACACAGTGTTTGCTATCGGAAAATCTATTCTAGACCGTTCGAGCAAAACCGATGTCGGCTCCCTATGCCTCGAATATGGCGGTGGCGGTCACAATGCCGCAGGTACATGTCAGGTCGACAACCTGAAAGCTGAAGAGAAGCTGCAAGAAATCATCAAGAAAATTAACGCAGACGGCTAGAAAACGCATCCAACCGGACGCTTGATACGTAGATGAGAGCATGACACAAAAAACTGCCCTCATTTGGTTTCGACAAGACCTTCGCCTTAAAGACAACCCCGCGCTTCATTACGCAACAACCAACGGCTATGCCGTAATTCCCGTTTATATTCTGGATGACGAGAGCGCGGCACAGTGGAAAATGGGCGGTGCGTCACGTTGGTGGCTGCATCAAAGCCTGCAATCCGTAAACAGCGATTTGCGCGAACACATGATTTTCCGTGCAGGTAAAGCTGACGATGTCCTGACCGAACTCATTAAAGATACTGGTGCTGATGCCGTATTCTGGAACCGCTGTTACGAGCCATGGCGTGTAAAGCGTGACAAGGATATTAAACAATCGCTCAAAGATGACAGCATCGAGGTTGAGACGTTTAATGGCTCCCTGCTCTGGGAACCGTGGGAGATTTTAAAGGATGACGGAACACCATATCGGGTCTTTACCCCCTATTACCGTAAAGGATGCCTAAAGAAGAAAGAGCCGCGCAATCCTATGCCACGCCCGGAACGTATAACATATGCCGATCATGGCACTGATACAGGCCAGCTGGGTGATCTGGAGCTGATACCTTCAATCAAATGGTATGAGCAGATGGAAACGTTCTGGACCCCCGGAGAGAACGGCGCACATGCGCGCCTTGAAACGTTTCTGGAGGATGGCTTTAAAGGATACAAAGAAGACCGTAACCGACCGGACCGCGAAAATGTCTCCCGCATCTCTCCACACATACATTTCGGCGAAATATCCCCGCATCAGGTTTGGGAAACCATACGCGCATACGGCGAGATCAACTCAATCCCTGAAAAAGATGTCGACTGTTACTGCTCCGAGCTGGGCTGGCGGGAGTTCTCATACTACCTGCTCTATCACTTTCCGCACATTACGTGGGAAAACTTCCAGCCTAAATTTAATGACTTCCCTTGGAACGCGCAGGAAAGCCAAGATCTAGAACGATGGCAAAAAGGCCAAACAGGTATTCCGATTGTTGATGCAGGCATGCGCCAGCTTTGGCAGACAGGATGGATGCATAACCGTGTGCGGATGATTGTCGGGTCGTTGTTGGTGAAAAACTTACTCATACACTGGCATCGCGGTGAGGAATGGTTCTGGGACACTTTGGTCGATGCCGACCTTGCGAGTAACTCCGCCAGTTGGCAGTGGGTTGCCGGTTCCGGCGCCGATGCAGCACCTTACTTTCGTATATTCAACCCGCTGACGCAGGGAGAGAAGTTTGATCCCGAAGGCGAGTATGTGCGCGAATTCGTGCCCGAGCTTAAAAATATGCCCAAACAATATATTCACAAACCGTGGGAAGCCGGGCCGCTTATATTGAAGGAAGCGGGTGTTGAGCTGGGCAAGGACTATCCCGAGCCGATCGTAGACCTGAAAGCTTCGCGTGAGCGAGCGTTGAAAGCCTTTGAAACAACGAAGAAAGCATCATAGACTTTCTTTCATGAATGCAGTCCTTAAAGATAACGCCCATATCGGCGTAATGGCCCCTTCCAGTTTCGTTGAACGCGAGGATATCGAGAAATCCAAAGCGGTTATGGAGGAGCGCGGCTATACCGTCACAATCCACGACCAGACTTTCGAACGCTTCAATCAATCCGCAGGGACGGTTGAGCAAAAGCTGGACGCGTTAAACGCGTTATATGCCGATAACAGTATCGATGCGATATGGGCCGCGGGCGGTGGTAATCGTGCGCTCTTACTATTAGAAGAGCTTGATTACGACATTATCGAGGCAAACCCGAAGCCTTTAATCGGCTTCAGTGATGTGACCGCCCTGCTCAATGCCATTAACGCGCAGACAGGACAGATCGGCTTTCACGCACAAGTGTTCAAACATCTGCATGACTTTGACGGATTAGATGAAACGCTGGAAGTCTTAAGCGGTACAAAAACAGCTATGGACTTATCAGACACCGAGACCATCAATGAGGGATCGGCGGAAGGTTTGCTGGTTGGCGGCTGCTTAAGTCTTTTCCATTATCTGGCGGGCACGAATGACTGCCCGCCCTTGCAGGATTCAATTTTGTTCCTTGAGGATACAGGCGACGAGCTTAACCGCTATGACCGTATGTTCACCCATATGCAGCGTATGGGCGTGTTCGACCAGATTGGCGGCCTTATCATCGGTCAAATGGAGGCGAACGATACGGGGCGCCCGTTTGGCTTTAGTTTGCAGGACATTGTGTTAGAGGCCATAGGTGACCACGACATCCCTGTAGTTTTCGATGCGCCGTTCGGTCACGGCAAACAACTATTCCCACTGCCTGTCGGGGCGCAAGCGTCGCTTGATACGGCTAAGGGTCTACTGAACTTTTAGCTTTGATTTCACAAATCTGATTTGCGCGCGGAGCACAGGGACTTTTTCGTAGAAATACTCACCTGCATCCCAGTGATCTATATGTGACATGACAAGACCGTCATCGGAGAACATCACTTCACTCATCCCCTCGATCAAGTGCTCCTTATTGGAAAGGACACATGTAAAGGTCCAGCGCAAATAAGCGGTGTTGTCACCGCGCCCCCACGCCCAATCCTTCACCTTGAATTTAGGGTTCGTAAGGTTTTCGAACATATGCGTCAGAACACGTTGATACGCATCCACGCCCATCACATCATTAAACGGGTCCTTGAACCGCACGCCCGGTGTGGCAAGCTTTTCGATCGTAGGTACCGACCGTACCGACAATTTTTCGAAATACTCGATATAATCATCGAGCGGCTTTTGCAGTTGTAAGCGTCTGTCTTCGTCCATCTTTATCTTTCCAGTTTTCCGACCAACCAAAGATATATTTTATTGGGCAACATATCTATCAGCTTCACCATTACGACGAACGGCCACGGGAAAATAATTTCGAAAGCATTTGATTGTAGCCCTTTTATCAATGCAGCAGCCGCATCCCTGACCGGCATCAACATCGGCATATCGAATTCATTCTTGTCCGTAAGCGGAGTCTTCACAAAACCCGGATTAATAACCTGCACCTTTATGCCCTTCGGTTTAAGTTCCGCATAAAGAGCTTCAGCCATGTTGATCAGCGCTGCTTTTGTCGGCCCGTAGGAAACGGATTTAGGCAACCCACGGAAGCCCGCGACACTTGCAACAATGGCTACATGCCCTTCCTCGCGTTCCAGAAAGGATTTCAAAGCGGGTTCCAGGCAGTTGGCCACGCCGTTTACGTTAATGTCGAATGTCTGCTTGAATTTTTCGGCACTGAATTCCGTGCCTGAGTCGCCAAAATAGGTACCGGCATTCAAAAGCACAATATCTATCGGGCCGTGATCCTTCTCCATTTGCTCATAAAGGCGCACCATACCCGCCTGATCTGTAACGTCACCGGGCACAGACGTGATTCTGCCCGGCAAGCTTTCTGCCTGCTTTTCTAACGCTTCCAACTTATCAGCTGAGCGTGCAGTGACTAAAATATGCACTTCACTTTGCGCCAGCTGTAACGCCGTCTCAGCCCCGATTCCCGTGGAAGCCCCTGTAATCCATATAGTTTTTCCGCTCTGCACAATTTTTTCCTTTTCTATATTCCAATACAAAAAAATTCAATTATCACACTATTTTTGTGGAAAGTTCTTATTAATCCTTATATTACAAGTCACTAACATTTCTTGTTGACAATTACACATTTTAGGCGCATATATTAGGTAATCAAAATAAACTGGATGACAGGGAACTGAGTTCGCGATGAAGCAAGATTGCACCGTATCGCACGGTTCGTTCACTGTGTGGGGTACAGGCTTTGTATACCTATATGAAGCTGATAATAAATTACTAAACATAGCCCTACCGCATGAAGAAAAAGCGATTGTAAAAATAAAATTAGATGACGCCTTGGCGCAAAATCCTCTGACGTACATTGATACGTTGGACAAGACTAACCAGATCAAGGCCCTACTGTACAGCAACAACTCGACGCTTAACCTAGCGGAGACCCTCGATGATAACCGTGTTGCTAGCCTAATTAAAACGACTGCCCGCATATCACGCTGTGCATACGACCTCGATCAACGTAATTTCGAGCGCTTCGGCAGCGTATTCTGTAAGGAATTCGACCTCAAAGGATTGAAGATCAAAAAATTCACATCCCGTAGTGAAAGTCAGAAATTTTACCTCGGACGCATACAAACGCGTACGGACAACACAATATGTGTGCGTTCATGCTCGCTGTCCGGTTTGATAACTCAACTATCAGATAGAACAATGAATGACCTGATCGCCTTAGAGATCGGAATGCGCAATGATGCGTCCGCGCACAAACTGCTTGGTGCATCCTCGAAACTGCTGACTATCAGCCATGTTCTGAACAAAAACTTCATCCCGCACAACAAGCTGACGCGTTATGAAGAGCTGATCGACAACTTGACGCCCTCACAAAGGCACAAGAAAAGATTACACTAAATCAACACCTTAGCGACACAGCTTAAGTTTTTGTTGAAAATTAACCAATTTTTAGGCATTATGTCTCCTCACATCAAGCAAGATTATTGTTTGTGAACCCGCTGGAGGTAACGGTAAGCATCTGTTTTTCAAACAGTTTCGCGACCGCATTACAACCAGCCATTGTATAACCATAACAATTAAGGTGTATTAAACATGGCAGATAATGACAATTTTGACTTCTCACAAGGCGATTACGTTGTTTATCCGGCGCACGGCGTTGGTCAGATCGAAGGTGTAGAAACACATACAATTGGTGGCATGGATGTCAGCCTGTATGCAATCTCTTTCGAAAAAGACCGTATGCGTTTGAAAATCCCTGTGATGAAAGCTCAAGATGCGGGTTTGCGTAAACTCAGCTCATCCGACCGTATGGATGACGCAATCAAGACACTTAAAGGTAAGTCACGCGTACGCCGCACAATGTGGAGCCGTCGCGCACAGGAATACGAAACAAAGATCAATTCCGGCGACCCTGTTGCCATCGCAGAAGTCCTTCGCGACCTTAAGCGTAGCAACGATGACACAGAGCAGTCATATAGCGAACGTCAGATTTATCAGTCAGCACTAGAGCGTCTCGCACGCGAAGTAGCGGCTGTTGAGAAAATCACAGAAGTTAAAGCTACAGAGCAGCTTGAAGATATTCTGGGCCTGACAGCCACGCCGAAGAAAACAGGCGAAAAGAAGGCCGCGTAAGCGACTCATATATAAGCAAAATTTAATAATCAGGCGCATCGGGAAGTTTTCCACTTTCTATGCGCCTGATTTTATTATATACTTACCTAGATTCTGGGAACTCCTCCCATCCTATTCACTTCTGAATCAAACTCTAAATTACGCCCGAGACCGATTTGACCGCGAGCACAATAAAACATTGTATTTGTCCGCATAATTCCGATTCCATCAGCAATATGGGTCGTCCGGTTACCGTCTGGACCATTCCGGCAATTCACGGGCAGCTTGAGGCCCTTCAGAAACTTCACGACCACATCCTTGAACACGTACGCCCCGGTGACCGCATCGTTTACCACGGCAACTACACCGGCTTTAGCGCAGACTCTGCTGCTTGTATCTCCGAAATACTGACCTTTCGCCGTATGGTTTTGGCCATGCAGGGCATGATGCCTTCAGATATCCAGTATTTACGCGGCCGTCAGGAGCTAATCTGGGAAAAACTGTTCCAGCTTCATTACGCCCCTAACCCGACAGACGTATTGCTTTGGATGTTGGGTAACGGCTTATCAGACACACTTTACAGCTACGGTCTTTCACCGCATGACGGTGTTGAGGCCTGCAAAGCCGGTACGATGGGGATTACCAAGTGGACGAGCTTGATTCGTAAGGCTGTACGCGCACATCCGGGGCATGATATTTTCATGCGCCAGCTCAAGCGTGCCGCCTTTACAGATCTGGAAACAGACACCCCTATGCTGTTTGTTCATGCCGGATTGAAGCCGTCAGAGAATCTATATGAACAAGGCGATCATTTCTGGTGGGCCTGTGATGAGTTTCAGAACATGGAAAGCGCCTATAGACCGTTCGGCAAGGTCATACGCGGATATGACCCGGAACATAAGGGCACACACCTGAACTGCATAACCGCAACAGTCGATGACGCCTGCGGTTTCGGCGGCAACCTGATCAGTGTCGGCTTTGATCAAAACGCCGGGATTACCCAAATTCTGGAAGCCTAAAAAAACATCAATAAAATTTTTATTTTTTTGTTAACTTTTTCGTGATCTAAACGAATAAGTCATACGTAGGAACTAATGCAAACGCAAAAACGTAGGTACACCGTACCGGAAGGAGGCGTTCGTGGCCCATATTGACGACCCACAAACACAAAAAGCCAATCTTGAGTATATCAGAAACTCTATGAATGAGCCGTTGCTCGAGAAAGAGCACGAGCTTAATTTGGCGCGTCGCTGGCGTGACCATGAAGACGAGAAGGCTCTACATGAGCTTGTTCGCTCTTACACGCGTCTGGTTGTCTCCGTTGCCTCCCGCTTTCGTAATTACGGGCTGCCGATGGGTGACCTTATTCAGGAAGGTAATATCGGGTTGATGCAGGCCGCCAGCCGCTTCGATCCCGAACGCGATGTGCGTTTCTCCACATATGCGACATGGTGGATCCGTTCATGCATTCAGGATTACATCCTGCGAAACTGGTCGATTGTTCGTACAGGGACGACGGCCGCACAGAAATCTCTGTTCTTCAACCTTCGACGCCTTCGCTCCAAGATTGAAAGCCGCGAAGAAGCCGAGGGTCTAACAGATGAGAGTCGTCAGGAAATCGCTAACGAGCTGAACGTCAAAGTTAAAGACGTTGAGACTATGGAAGGCCGCCTGTCCGGTAATGATCACTCCCTGAACGCCCGTATCGGCGAAGATGGTGAAGATGAATGGCAGACAATGTTAAGTGATGAAGGCCCTACGCCGGAAGACATCACGCTGAACGTAGTTGACTCACAGACGCGCTCCCAATGGCTGAATGATGCCTTGAACGAGCTCAGCGACCGTGAGCAGAAGATCATTCGTGACCGTCATCTCGGCCATGATGTCGTGACATTGGAAGCACTCGGAAACGAGTTGGGCGTAAGTAAAGAACGCGTGCGCCAGCTTGAACAGCGCGCAATGCAAAAATTAAAGACCTCGATCGTTGACTTTGTCGATGACAAAGACAATTTGTTTACCGAAGAGTAGAATCCTCTTTTAAATATCGGTTACTGCGAAGTGACCTATGTTTTAAATCAGCCGGGCAACCTTCCTCTCCCCCACCTAGGTTGTCCGGCTTTTTTACGTCTGCTTACTGGACGGTCTTATACATCACGCCGCTTTTTAGTTCCTCGTTCGGAGCCAAGCCATTAAGAACACGGAAGCGTTCCACGTTATAGTTTTCGAAGACAGCAGCTTGCACTCTGGAGGCAACCGTATCCCCTGCTCTTGCTGTAAAGACACTCACCTTCAGCGGTTTAACCGAGCTGCGTTCTGCCTGCGAAAGTGAACGGAAGCTATATGTGGTGCTTCTTAGTCCCGTAACCAGACTGGCTGGTGCATTTTGCGGGATCGCGATTTGGAAACGGGCAAACTTGTCGCCGTAACGGATCGCGACCAGACGGATAGTCGTTGCGCGCCCCTGCACTACACCGGAGAAACTCCCCGTTGCGGCCGGCATACCGTTGACTGTGATGCTCTCAAGGTCCTGAAGCGTTCTGTCCTTCACCCAATTCTGCACGTAGTTAGCAGGTGCCAACCCTTGTGATGCAGCCATATCGAAGATAATCGCCGAGCCTGTTTGCGCAGATGTGGCGACAACTTGCGTCGGTTGGTTGGTAATGGAGAAACCTGAGGGCACCTCAAATGTGAAACCCAGCCCCGGATGATAGAAGTTTTGGCCACGGACAAATCCTTGCTCCGCGCTATCGCCGTAGACCATTCCTGAAATTGCACTTAAATGCTCATTACGGCCGACTTTACCGCCGCCCGGGTATGCTTGCGCTTCGGCACGGGTTTTGGCAACGCGCTCGCCCGTTGCCGGGTGCGTTGAGAAGTAGCTAAAGGAAGATGTGCTGCCGCGCCCAGCTGCTTTCGCATCCAGATCGGACTGGCGTTGCAGGGAATACAGGAAGGAGGACATCGCATCCGCATCATATTGCCCACGGGTCATGTAACGAAGCCCCAGCGTATCGGCTTCGTTTTCCTGACCACGGGAATAGGAGCTCAAGTAAAGGTTTGCGCCTGTCCCCAATGCTTGTGCTGCGCCATCGGATTCGAGAACAGCGCCCAGAATACCTGCGCCCAGTGTGGTGACAACACCGCGGGAATAACGCTCAGCCGAGTGACGGCCAGTAATGTGCCCTGTCTCATGCGCGAGCACCGCCGCCACTTCCGCTTCGGTATTCGCCAAAGCCAACAAGCCGCGGGAGATGTAAATATACCCGCCCGGCAGAGCAAAGGCGTTGACGATCGGGCTATCGAGGACAAAGAATTTATATTGAACATCGGGGCGCTCGGTATCCGCGGTAACGCTTTTACCAATGGTATCGACGTAAGAATTGATCTGCGGGTCTTTTTCCAGACCGAATTGCTGAATGATTTTTTGGTGTTCGGACGCGCCGACCTGTACTTCTTGTGCGGGGGACATGAGTGCGGTGAATTGCTGCTGTCCCGTCGCGGGGTTGGTGGAGCATGCCCCCAGAAAGAGAAGCGGTAGAATGCTCAGGAAAATTCCTTGTTTCAAAAACAAACGCTTGATATTGGCCATAGTCTCCATCCACAGTTAGTACAGATCATGTTTATTCGAACGCCTCACATATTACCGTTTTTGATAGTACTGGCCAGTTTTTTATCGGCCTTGCTCACCCCAAGTCTTTCCTACGCGGAAGAGGAGGAAAGGTTTCCGCATGGTGACTTTGGTGCCTTACGCAATTTCGGCATGACGCGAGTGATCGAGGTTGTCACCCCGCAAACGCTCAAACTTTCGAACGGAGAAATCGTCAATCTTGTCGGCATCCGTCTACCCGATTATACGGTGGAGCGTGTGGGCCCCTTCGCCCAGACCACGTTTAAAATCCTGAAAGACATGCTGGAGGGTGAGCAAGTCAATCTTTACAGGACCAAGAACAGGGACATTGGCCGTACGAACCGCCTGAATCATAGTCTCGCGCATCTGGAACGTCAGAGCGACAAGGCGTGGGTGCAAGGCATGCTAGTCAGGCTGGGGTTGGTACAGGCAAGGCCTTCGCGATTTAACCCCGAAATGGCAGAGCAGCTATACGCTTTGGAAAAAGCTGCCCGTGACGACAAACTAGGCATATGGGAGCAGGCAGATGCCGTGCTTACACCAGACGAAGCAGAGAACCATATCAACAGCTTTCAAATTGTTGAGGGACGCATCAGAAGCGCCGCCATAAAACAAAACCGAATATATCTGAACTTTGGAAATAACTGGCGTACGGACTTTACGGTTTCGGTCGCGCCCGAGAACCGCAGGCACTTCTCCAAGGCCGGTTACAACCCGCTTGAATGGAACAACAAAAGCGTTCGCGTTCGCGGATGGATCGAGGATTATAACGGTGCGTACATCCAAATTGACCACCCCACGGCCATAGAAATCCTGCCTGATGAAAAAGACGAGGAAGACTCTGCTGAAAATTAGTCGGTTAGCGTTGCATAGGCCGTAAAAACGTCATAGGGTTACGACAATTTTGTAAAGATATTAATATTTAACGTCTTCAGGACATCTCCGTATGTACAGACAGCACGACTCAGACCGCGCCCAGGCCAAAAACGCAGCTAAAACACTGCTTGGTCTTTTTCCGTCTATCACCCCCTACTCCAGCGGGTTTCTGGCGGTGGATGACACACATAACCTTTACTGGGAACAAAGCGGAAATCCGGACGGAATTCCCATCCTGCTTTTGCACGGTGGTCCGGGTGCCGGGGCCTCCCCCACACACAGACGTTTTTTCGACCCTGACCATTACCGTATCGTCATTTTTGACCAACGCGGTTCCGGCCGGTCCACGCCTTCAGGCTCACTCGAAAACAACACACGCAAAGATCTGGTTCAGGATGTGGAGACGTTGCGTAAACACCTGCAGATAGAGCGCTGGCACTTATTCGGCGGATCATGGGGCAGCACACTGGCTATGAGTTACGCCGCCGAATATCCGCAGCATTGCATCAGCATGATCATGCGCGGGATCTTTTTGTGTGAGCAGGAAGAAGTCGACTGGTTTTTATATGGTATGAACAAGGTCTTCCCCGAAGCGTGGGAGCAATTCGCCAGCTTTGTGGATGAAGACAAGCAGGAACATCTGCTGGATGAGTATTACGAAGCTTTGACGGGTTCCGACGAAAAACGCCGTGTGCAAGCCGCCATTGGCTGGAGCCTTTATGAAGGCGCATGCTCGCTTCTATACCCCAACTACGAGACCATCACCACGCAAGAGCAGAAAAACCAAGCCGTGGCGTTAGCCCGTATCGAAGCGCACTTCTTCAAGAACGAGATTATTGCGAAGGAAGACAGTTTGATGAACCATGTCGATACCTTCCGCAAAATACCGACAACGATCATTCAGGGTCGCTATGACGCGATTTGCCCTATCGTCACCGCGCACAAACTTCATCAGGCTTGGCCCGAGGCAGATTATATCGTTGTGCCCGATGCCGGACATTCGGCGTTGGACCCCTCGCTTCGCTCCCGTTTGATCGAAGCGACCGAGCATGCAAAAACCATCAGAGTGTAAGAGTACGTTATGAATTTTCAGTCCATTAAAAACATTGATGTCGCAGGAAAACGCGTTTTGGTTCGCGCCGACCTCAATGTCCCCGCCCGTCGCGGCAAAGTCATGGACACAACACGCATTGACCGCCTTAAGCCCAGTGTTGATTATTTACGCGAGGCTGGCGCCAAGGTTTTGATCATCTCTCATTTCGGTCGTCCTGAAGGCGAGCAAAACCCGCAGATGTCTCTGGCTTTTTTGATCCCTACCCTTGAAGAATGCTGGGGCTGCAAGATCAGCTTTGCGCAAGACTGTATTGGCGAGAAAGCACAAAAGGTTGTCGATGTGATGCAACCGGGCGACGTCGCTGTTCTCGAAAACCTGCGCTTCCATAAAGGTGAGAAAGCAAACGACCCCGAATTCGTAGCGCAGCTTGCAGCCTTGGGCGATGTGTATGTGAATGATGCGTTTTCCGCCGCCCACCGTGCGCATGCAAGTACAGAAGGACTGGCCAAGCACCTTCCTGCTGCAGCAGGGTTACTGATGTCGGAAGAGCTTAATGCGCTTGATGCCGCGCTAGAAAACCCCGAGCATCCCGTTGCGGCAATTGTCGGCGGCTCCAAGATTTCGACAAAACTGAATGTGCTTAACAATATCGTTAAAAAGGCTGATTACCTGATTCTTGGCGGCGCGATGGCCAATACCTTTGTCTATGCGCAGGGTGGGAATGTTGGCGCATCCCTGTGTGAGACGGAGATGAAGGACGAGGCGTTGAAGATCCTCGAGACGGCCAAGGATGCAAAATGCGAGATCGTTCTGCCGATCGATAGTGTAGTTTCAAAAGAGCTGCGCGTTGATGCGGAAAACCAGATTGTCGATGCCACAGACATCCCTGAGGGATATATGGCGATTGATATCGGCCCGAAAAGCATTGCCGCGTATCAGAAAATTTTCGAGAACAGTAAAACGGTTTTATGGAACGGCCCGATGGGCGTGTTCGAAATCAAGCCGTTTGATGCCGGCACCAATGCATTGGCACAAACTGCGGCAACCCTGACTAATGCGGGTAAGTTGAAAAGCATTGCCGGTGGCGGGGATACGGTTTCCGCGTTGGACAATGCGGGTGTCGTCGGTGACTTCACCTATGTCTCAACGGCAGGCGGCGCATTTCTGGAATGGTTGGAAGGCAAAAGCCTGCCCGGTGTTGCCGCGCTGGAAAAAGCTAAAAAAGCTGCCTGATTTTATGCAGGGATATTTTGGCTGGAATTCTCGATAATTCCGCGTGCAACATTACTCTTAATCTTCGTGAAGTAATTAATTGCCTTGCTCAGATCGTTCAGATCGACCATGCGGCCGGAATTACGGATACGGTTTGTCAGCAAAAAGATCGATACGAAGTCCTCTTTTGACAATTCATATGCCTTACACGCAACGGCCAAGCCCTGCCCGCTGGATTGAGACATAATTTCCAGAGTTGTCTCAGCATTTAGGCCCGAGAACTTTGCAAACTGTGCAACAAACGCCTGAATCTGGCCTCTACGCAGCGTGCCCAGCATCAACTTACTGGTCAGCAGGCCCTTTTCTTTGTAACGGTCGGCTGCTTTCAGCATGTTTTCCGTTGGTGCGAATTCGCTTACGGCCCTATTGGCTTCCACCAATTCGACAATGACTTCATCAACGCTATCCGCGATTGAACCGGCTTGTACGCCATATTCTTCGGTGATGTAGGCTTTGACTTGCTCTCCAACGAAGTTGAACAGCTTCTTGGCTACATCGCTTGTAACTTCATCACGGCGAAGCAAAGGCATCGCCAGATCATCTGACTTCTGTGCCATGTCACTCATGACTACAACAGCATGTTCCGTCAGTGTGATTTGTTCGTTTTTAGCCAGTGTGATCGCTGTATCCAGATCGCGTGTATCTGTAAGCAGGTTAATCACCTGATTGCTCATTTCCTCACGCTTGGCGATAGCTTGCCAATATGCGGGGCCTTTAGACTTGATTGTGTAGATAAGGTCAAGATCACCCAGAACCGGGCTGCGGCTCAGCATAGGACCGGCTACATCAATCTCGTCATTTGTTAGTTGAAGTACGAGGCGCAGCGGAACATTCTCAACAAGAGAAAGCTTCTCTGCCAGTGCTTCGCGTAAATCCAGTTCGGCCTGACGCATCAATCCGATTAATACGTCGGCGATCAACTCCCCTTCACGCGGGGAAAGGTCCATGTCCAGCAACTCGCTGACAGCAGATGTCAGCTCGGCTCTTGCGATCGGCTTTTCGTCCTTGGCAAGATTGTCCAGTTGCTGGGAGTCATAAAGCTTAACCAGCAAAGGTGTTACATTCGATGATTTATCTAAAAAACTTAGATCCATTAGAGTTGCCCCAAACACTTAATGTTGTTTCCACTGTTCGTAGATTTGTTATTGTTAAAGAGATGGCAGAAAGCCTAGAAACCCTTGATAAGCAGTGATTTTTACGCAGTCGCCCGTGTCTCTTGATCTTAACTATAATGATAAATCCTTATATTTTGGTTAACGCCGCGGATCTTCCGATAAAATAAAAACGCTACGCTCAGAAAAAGAGAAAAGCCGTCGGGCCTTTTATTTGATTTGAGAATACGGAGTCTCTATACTAATTCTTAATTCTTCTGCGTTAACATTAAAGTGGCGAAAAGTTTTAAGAATTACAGGAATTTACAATGGCAGGACCATTAAGCGGAATCGTTGGAAACCAGCAAATAGCGTCAGCACAAGCGGCTCAAACGCAACAGCAGAACGCGCAAAATAACGGCGCGGTTCGTCCGGAAAACCAACAACCCGAAGAAAATCAGGTGCAGCCTCAAGGCGCAGCTGCCGCGGAAACACAGGATTCAGCAACAAATAATGATAACGCGTTCCAGCAACGTATCGAACAACTGATCAACCCGTTGGTTAACGGCGGTGATACTTCAGATGTTCCACGCGGAGCGCTCGTAGACGTCGTCGTTTAACGTTACAAAGAATATATGGTGGGGGAATAAGGCGCTTCTTTTTGGAAGCGCCTTTTCAATTACTGAAAAGCAACCTCGTTAAAGCTACGGAGCTTACGGCTGTGTAGTTTTTTCGGGTCTAAATCTCTAAGCAACTCCATCGTGCGCAAGCCAATTTGCAGGTGCTGGTCAACGCGGTGACGATAGAAGGTATTCGCCATACCCGGAAGCTTCAACTGACCGTGTAACGGCTTATCTGACACACACAAAAGCGTGCCATATGGAACACGGAAACGGAAACCGTTGGCGGCGATTGTTCCGCTCTCCATATCCATGGCAATAGCACGACTTTGGCTGAGGCGTTTATTCTGTCCAATAGAGGAACGCAGTTCCCAGTTACGGTCATCTGTGGTCGCAACCGTACCTGTACGCATTACTTTCTTAACGTCGTAACCTTCAAAGCCACAAATCTCACCCACAGCCTGCTCCAAAGCCTGCTGAATTTCAGCCAGTGCAGGAATAGGAATAGAGGGCGGTAAGTCAGCATCCAGAATATGGTCTTCGCGCAAGTATCCGTGAGCGAGTACATAATCACCCAAATTCTGGGAGTTTCTCAGGCCCGCGCAGTGACCGAGCATGAGCCATGCATGTGGTCGTAAAACAGCGATATGGTCGGTGATCGTTTTCGCGTTGGATGGACCGACGCCGATATTCACCATTGTGACCCCTGCTCCGCCTTCACGGGTCAGATGGTATGCCGGCATTTGCGGCAGGCGGTCAGGGTTCATGGGCTGGACAAACTCACCAAAGCCGTCCTTATTGGCGTGCTCCATACCAATCTTGATAAACTCATCGATATAAAACTGGTAGTTCGTAAAAATTACGTAATTCTGGAAGTGATTTGCCGGCATGCCGCAATAATGCTTCAGGCGCTGCAGGCTGAGGTCAACACGGGGACCGGTAAATAAAGCCAGCGGCTCATCTTCGTCTGGCTTCGGCACATATGTGGCGTTGGCAATCTCGTCATCCATGATATCCAAATCAGGCACATCAAACATATCAACCAGATCTTTAAGCTGATCATCACTCAGGTCACCTTCAAGGTGGAATCCCTCACCCAGCGCGAAGTGCACGGGTATGGGCGTTGTGCTAACGCCGACTTCAATGGGTACATCATGGTTGCTAAGCAGGTTTTTGAATTGCTGCTCATAGTAATGGTCGAAAATGTCTGGACGTGTCAGAGTCGTACTGTATGTGCCGGGTCTTGGCGCAAATCCATATGAAAGGCGGGTATCCTCCCTGCGGGCGAGCTTTGTTGCAATACGGGCATAAGGATAGAAGGCACGAATGCGCGTCTTCTCGACTTTGCCATCAACGTAATTCTGGAATTGTTCCTGCAAGAACGCAATGTGCGCGTCATAAATTTTGGTGACTTGCGCAACAGCATCTTTGGCAGAATTGAAGCTTTCCGGCGGGATAATATCAGGACTAATAACCATACTTCATTATCGCCTATTTTTTTATAAATGACAATGACTTAGAGCGTATTCTCATCAACCGGACAGCCCCACAAGACTGCGGGCATAATGCTGCGGTTCGAACGGTTGCAGATCGTTTACGGCTTCCCCTACGCCAACGGCGTAGACAGGCACGCCGAATTGGTCGGCCAGACCGATCAAGACACCGCCTTTAGCAGAACCGTCCAGCTTTGTGACCACAAGCCCGCTGACATGGACCATTTCCTTGAACGTTTCAAGTTGCGAGAACGCGTTTTGACCTGTTGTGGAATCCAGAACCAGCACAACTTCATGCGGCAGGCTTTCATCCTGCTTTTTAAGTACGCGGATAATCTTGGCCAGCTCTTCCATCAGATTGGCTTTATTCTGCAAACGCCCCGCTGTATCGATCAGCAGCACATCTGCGCCCTCTTCCTTGGCCTTGGCATAGGCTTCGAAGGCAACAGAGGCTGCATCCGCACCAACATCCTTTTTAATCAGTGTGGAATTTGTGCGTTTTGACCATACCTCAAGCTGCTCAACGGCTGCCGCACGGAACGTATCACCCGCAGCCATCATAACTTTGTAGCCATATTGGTCTTTGAAATTCTGTGCGAGCTTGCCGATCGTTGTTGTTTTACCCGCACCGTTTACACCACACATAAGGATAACGAACGGGCCGTTATCGGGCTTTTGAATATTGAATGGCAAGGCAACGGGCTTGAGGATCGCAGCAATAGAATCAGCCAGTGCTTCTTGCACCTCTTCTTGTGAAATGTCTTTACCGAAGCGACCTTGGGAGAAATCTTCGACCACTTTCATCGCCGTCTTCGGCCCCAAATCCGCAGCAATAAGGAGCTCTTCCAACTCATCAAGCATATCCTGATCAAGCTTCTTCTTTGTGACCAGATCGGTCAGGCCTTGGGTAAATTTGTTGGTGGATTTAGACAGCCCCGTTGTCAGTCGAGAGAGCCAGCCGCCCTCCTCGCTATGGTCAGACAGGTCTTCGTGCTCTTTTGTATCGTCCTGCGCCGTATGTTTGGGAACAGGCGTTTCATCGAGGTCTTCAATGATCTCGCTGCCGTTTTCCTCAAGCTCATGTTCCGTTTCAGGATCAAGCTTTGGATCGTCTTCATCTATTGAAGGCTCAATAGCGGGTTCGCCGGGCGGGTGGACAATCTTGTCCTCACGCTCTTGCTCTTCCTGCTCTTTCGCATTCTTCTTTTTTCGCCAAAATACCATGGGGCTGACTATATCAGATCACACAGCCACGCCAAGGAGCTTGTCACCATTTATAGAAGTCAGTTTGAGACGGGCCAACGTGCCTGTGGATAACTCAGCATTCACGGAAACGGGCGCGAACGTTTCCGCGCGGCCAAAATTATCTTTTTCAACAATAACATCCACAGTTTTATTCACATGGCGCTTCAGCATTTTTTTATGCTGTTTTTGACCGAGATCACGAAGACGCTTGGCTCGTTCTTTACGCTCCGGTACGGGCACCTGATCGGGGATGCGGGCGGCAGGTGTGCCCTCTCGTTCCGAGTACGGGAATACATGCAGATAGGTCAGGTCGCATTCCTCTACGCATGCGAGCGTATTTTGGAACATCTCCTCAGTTTCCGTCGGGAAACCAGTGATAATATCAGCGCCAAACTCCATTTCAGGGCGTAAATCACGCGCCTTTTGGCACATTTCAATCGCATCGGCGCGCAAATGCCGCCTTTTCATGCGCTTAAGGATCAAATCATCGCCCGCCTGCAGGGACAAGTGCAGATGCGGCATCAAACGTGGCTCTTCTGCTATTAAACGCCATAAATCCTCGTCGATCTCTACAGGATCGAGCGACGAAAGCCGCAAGCGCGGCAATTCAGGCACCAACGCCAGCACACGGCGGATCATCTGCCCGAATGTCGGGTTGCCCGGTAAATCAGGGCCGTAAGACGTGACATCTACCCCTGTGAACACGACTTCCTTATACCCCTGCTCCACCAATGTGCGTACCTGTTCGGCAATTACGCCGATAGGTACGGATCGCGAAGGGCCGCGGCCATAGGGGATTATGCAGAACGTACAGCGGTGGTCACACCCGTTCTGCACCTGCAGGAATGCACGGGTCTTGTCATCAAAACCTTCAATTAAGTGACTAGCCGTTTCGGTAACCGACATAATATCATTGACCAAAACACGGTCATTGTGGCGGACACCCCATGTTTCTGCCTTTAATTTCAGATCGTTACCTATAATCTGGTCGATCTCGCCCATCTGTGCGTAACCTTGTGGATCAATCTGGGATGCGCAGCCCGTAACGATGATTTTGGCATTCGGGTTTTCACGGCGGGCCTTACGTATCGCTTGCCGAGCCTGTCTTTCGGCTTCCTTGGTTACCGCGCATGTGTTGAAAATGATCGCATCTTTCATGCCCGCATCGGCGGCATGCTTTTTCATCACCTCAGACTCGTAAGTGTTGAGGCGGCATCCGAAGGTAACGATTTCAGGGTCCTTACTC
Source organism: Alphaproteobacteria bacterium (assembly GCA_030432025.1). Lineage (GTDB taxonomy): Bacteria > Pseudomonadota > Alphaproteobacteria > Micavibrionales > Micavibrionaceae > TMED27. The sequence continues at coordinate 62,695 of JAUIIA010000007.1, read as the reverse complement.
ATGCGATCCCATCATTTCCATAAAATAATTGCGTTGCGCGCAGTTTTGCTCTATTCCTGCGCTTAAATCAACAAAATCAGTGTAGCAGTATTCATATTATGGCCCTGCGTCGAGAAAAAAAAGTATACCTGCGCGGTGAAATGCCTGCCCTGTTTGGCAAATCCAGCCATACAGCGCGGCAAGAACGCTCCCTTAAGCGCCGCGCGTGGGGTGAAGTCGCGGCCTATGGTGTTGTGGCCACTGTTTTGCTGGATGCCTACACTTGGCCGGGCAAGCCCGAGGACCCTGACACCCCCAGTATTATTCATGCATGGGATATGAACACAAAAGCGTGGACCCATGCGGGGGGAAATCCGCTGAAATATCTGGGGTACAAATACTCTCATACAGGCAGGGACAGATTGTATGAAAAGATACAGCTGGCTGCAACACAACAGGATGAGGACGAAATCCCGCCTGACACGCCCTCTGCCGACCAAACATAAATCTAGAGTGTCAGTACACCGTCAAAAACATAGGTATACGGACCGGTCATAAGGACATGACCGTCGTCCTCACGGATTTCGAGGAATAAGGAACCGCCGTCGAGTTCTATTTCGACATTATTGGCCGTTTTGCCGCTTTTGAAACCTGCTACAGCCACGGCGCATGCGCCCGAACCACAGGCCAGTGTCACGCCAACGCCGCGTTCCCATGTACGCTGACGCATTTTAGTGTCACTGAACACTTCCACAAATTCGACGTTGGTTCTATTGGGGAAAATCGGGTTATGCTCAACCGTACGCCCTATGTCTTCCACAGGGATATCCCCAAGAGATTCGACAAAAAAGACGCAATGCGGGTTACCCATATCTACACCATAAGGGGCGCTCAAACCGCCTTCGCTCAAATCCAGTTGCTCAAAGCTTACGGGTTCCCCCATATCCACGGTGACCATATCGTTGGCCGCACGCGTACAAGGCAACATACCGCGGCCCGTCTCGAGGATACATTCGTCCTTACCCGTTTCATTCATGATAATGTCGGCCACGCAACGGGTCGCATTTCCGCATGCCGCGCTTTCCGAGCCATCCGCATTGTAGAAGCGCGCAAATATATCGGCATCGTCCGAAGGCTCCAGCACGGTCAACAGATCACATCCAACACCAAAGTTGCGGTCGCAAATATGCTGAATTTGCGCAGGCGTAAGGGCTACAGATTCTTTGCGGGAATCTATAATCACAAAGTCATTGCCTAGTCCGTGCATTTTTCTAAATTTCATAGCCTTATCCTGCTAACTCCGTGCTCAAAATGCACGGCCCTATTCTAAAGAGGCAAACAAATCTTCGATTTGCTTTGCACCCGTGCATTTTTCTAAATTTCATGCGGTGTTCGCCTTCTCCTTAAAGTCCTTGACAATATAGGGCGTTTTGCATAGTTTCCACTCAAATTTCACTGACATGGCTATTTGTCAGTGCCCACGCACTTTCGAGGTGCAGGTACCCCCTAGTCGGCGCGAACGCTCACTGGGGCTAATTTAGTTTATTAACTACGGATTTTAAATGTTTGATAGTTTGAGCGAAAAGCTTGGCGGCGTATTTTCAAAACTCAGAGGCAAAGGCTCTCTGAGCGAAAACGATGTGATGGCGGTTTCCCGCGAAATCCGCATCGCTTTGCTTGAAGCTGACGTTGCCCTGCCCGTTGTTAAAGACTTCATCGCCCAGATTAAAGATAAAGCCGTCGGTCAGGACGTGATCCGCGGCGTAAACCCCGCACAGCAAGTCATCAAGATCGTCCATGACGAATTGGTCAACATGCTGGGGTCCGAAGCGGACGAACTTAAATTCTCTTCCCCGCCTTCCGTCTACCTCATGGTGGGTTTGCAAGGTTCGGGTAAAACGACATCAACGGCGAAAATCGCCCGTATGCTGAGCGAAAAACAGAAGAAGAAGGTCCTGATGGCCTCTTTGGACGTTTACCGCCCTGCCGCGCAAGAACAGCTGGCCCAGCTTGGTGAGCAAACAGGCGTTGCTACACTGGATATTGTTGAAGGCCAGAAACCCGTCGATATTACTAAACGTGCACTCGATACCGCCCGCAAAGAGGGTTACGACCTTGTCATGCTCGATACGGCGGGCCGCTTGTCTATCGATGAAACGATGATGGACGAGGTTAAAGCCGTCAAAAAAGCATCCAACCCTATTGAAACCCTGCTCGTTGCCGACGCTATGACCGGTCAGGACGCGGTGCAAACAGCGACAGCCTTTGATGAGGCCGTTGGCCTGTCGGGTATCATGCTGACCCGTGTAGACGGTGATGCACGCGGCGGTGCGGCGATGTCCATGAAGGCCGTTACAGGCAAGCCGATCAAGCTGATTGGTGTCGGGGAAAAATGGGATGAAATCGAAACCTTCCACCCCGACCGTATTGCGGGCCGCATTCTGGGTATGGGGGATGTGGTTTCTTTGGTGGAAAAGGCTGTGGAAACAGTCGACGCCGAAGACGCGCAGAAAATGGCTGCCAAATTCAAGAAAGGCCAGTTCGATTACAACGACCTGCTGACCCAGATGCAGCAAATGAGCAAAATGGGCGGCATGGGCACGATGATGAAGATGATGCCCGGCCTGTCAGGTATGCAGGATAAAATCGCCGAAGCAGGTCTGGATGACTCCTTCGTCAAGCGTCAGGAAGCGATCATCTTTTCTATGACCAAGGAAGAGCGTGAAAAGCCCGACCTGTTGAACGCCAAGCGTAAAAAGCGTATTGCCGCGGGTTCAGGCACATCCGTGCAGGACATCAACAAGCTCGCCAAGCAGCTCAAACAGATGCAGACCATGATGAAGAAGATGCGCAAAATGGGCACGGGCAAGATGATGGGCATGATGAAAGATTTGATGGGCGGCAAAGCCGACGAAATGGAAATGATGGCGCAATCCATGGATCCTGACGCATTGGCCAAAGACATGGCCGATATTCAGGGCAGCGGCGGCGCACTTGGCCCCAACCCGTTTGCACAGGGCGGCGGCCTACCCGGTTTAGGTGGCCTTGGCGGCCCCGATTTAGGTTCCTTGCCAACACATGGTGGCAAGAAAAAAGATCGCAAGAAAAAGAAGAAGCGATAAACAGTTTGTAAGCACTAATTGATCTAAAGGAGAAAAACTATGGCACTTGCAATGAGACTATCCCGCGGCGGACGTAAGGCCCGCCCATTTTACCGCATCGTAGTAGCGGACAAGCGTATGCCACGCGACGGTCGCTACATCGAACGTTTGGGTACGTATAACCCGCTTTTGAACGACAACGATGAAAATCGTGTTCAGTTGATTGAAGACCGCATCAAATACTGGCTCGACCAAGGTGCACAACCTTCCGAGCGTGTTGCGATTTTCCTTGGTAAAGCCGGCATTATCGACATGCCAGAGCAGCCTAACCGCCCGAACAAGTCTGCTCCGTCTGAGAAGACACTGCAGATGAAAGCGGATAAGGAAGAAAAGCGTAAAGCTGCTGAAGAAGCTGCAAAAGAAGCTGAAGAAGCCGCTAAGGCCGCAGCCGAAGCTGCTGCCGCTGCACCAGCTGAAGAAGAAGCTCCCGCTGAAGCTGCTGAAGCGCCTGCGGAAGAAAAGACTGAAGAAGCTCCAGCTGAAGAAGCTGCGGCTGAAGAGTCTAAAGAAGAAGAAAAGCCTGCCGAATAAGGCTTTTGTCCTATGGATCAAGGTCAATCCCAAAAAACGGTATGTGTCGGCAAGATTGCCGGAGCGCATGGCGTTAAGGGATTGGCCAAAATCCACCCCTACTGCGAAGATATGAGCCTGCTGGAGCAGGTCATAGAATTCGACATCACCCTCAAAAATAGCAATGGCAAACACATGTTGGCGACCATAAAGGGCGTACACATCCGTGAAGACATTGAAAAGCTTAAGGGAACCGAGCTGCACGTACACCGAGAAGCTTTGAGCGAAGTTGAGGATGAAGACACGTACTATGTCGAGGATTTAATCGGTTTAACGGTTGTGGACAGCCAAGGGGATGAAATCGGTATAGTGAGGGATGTTCCCGATTATGGTGCCGGTGAATTACTCGAAATCCGCATGAAAAACGGCAAAGAATTGCTGCTACCCTTCCTTGAGCAGTACGTACCCGAGGTGGGCGAACAAATCACCATCCAAGATTACGAGGCTTTCCTTGACTAATCAGGGGTTAACGTTACTGACCAAAACGCTGTCCGCGGGCCCCGCCCACGTCATCAAAAGCGCCTTGGAGGCCGAAGGCATTCCCGCATTTGTTCTGGATGACCATCCGGCCGGTCTAGGTGTAGGCTTGGGGATTACAAACGCACGGGTTATGGTGTTAAAAGACGACCTCGAAGCCGCCAGAAACGTTCTAATACAGGTACAAAATGAGCTGGACGATTAACTTACTCACCCTCTTCCCCGAGATGTTTCCCGGTGTTTTGGGGCATTCATTGGCGGGAAAAGCTCTGGAACGGGGAGATTGGGCATATAATGCGGTTAATATCCGTGATTTTACCGAAGATGTTCATAAATCCGTTGATGATACGCCCTATGGTGGCGGTGCCGGCATGGTTATGCGCGCCGATATCATTGAAAAGGCCCTGCTATCGATCGACAACCCCGGTCACAAGATCTATTTATCCCCGCGCGGAACACCGTTAACGCAAGCCAAAGTGAAGGAAATGGTCGAGATGCCCGCCCTCACCCTGCTATGCGGACGGTATGAAGGCGTAGATCAGCGTGTTCTGGACGCTTACGGCTTCGAAGAGGTCAGTATCGGCGATTATGTGCTATCCGGCGGGGAACCAGCCGCTCTCATCCTTATGGATGCGTGTATTCGCCTGCTTCCCGGTGTGATGGGTAATGATAATACGGCCGATAATGAAACATTCGGGGCGAATACGGGTGGTCTGCTGGAATATCCACATTATACGCGTCCGGCAACATGGACGGCGGAGGACGGAGAAGCTCACCCCGTGCCGGAAATCCTGCAGTCAGGGCACCATGAAAAGATACAGCAATGGCGAGAGAAGCAATCCGTCGACCTGACTCGCCGCCGCCGCCCTGATTTGCTGAAAAAATGACGCTTTTAAGCTCAAGTTTTTCTTGTAATTCCCGTGGTATATGCGTATAAACCGCATACATTTTGGATTAACCCCGTAAAAAGATAAGCAATCCGCCAACTTTAGAGTTGATTTCGGGATTGAAGAAAAGGGAACAAGAAGATGAATACATTACAAAAATTCGAGGCGAAAACCCTCGCAAAATTACAAGAAGCGAAATCCATTCCGGAATTCGGCCCAGGTGACACAATCAAAGTCAGCGTTCGTGTTAAAGAAGGTACGCGTGAGCGTATCCAGGCTTACGAAGGCGTATGTATTGCCCGTACAGGCTCCGGCGTGAACGCAAACTTCACAGTGCGTAAGATCAGCTTCGGCGAAGGTGTAGAGCGTACATTCCCATTGTGGAGTTCACGTATCGACACAATCGAAGTTGTCCGCAAAGGTTCCGTTCGTCGTGCCAAGCTTTACTACCTTCGTGATCGTCGCGGTAAGTCAGCACGTATCGCCGAGCGTACATCCGGTCACGGTATCGACAACGAAGTCGATGAAAGCACAAAAGAGCTGACCAAGACGCAGATTAAGGCACAGAAGAAAGCTGCTAAAGAAGCTAAGCGCGCAGAAGCCCGTAAGAAGAATGACGAGGTTGTCGCCGCGAAGAAAGCCGCTAAAGAAGCTGAAAAAGCCGCCGCTAAGGCAGAGGCTGATGCAGCAGCGGCAGAAGCTGAAGCACCTGCTGAGTAATAAGCCTCTTCGTAAAAAACAAAGAATTCATGCAAAAAGCCCGCTGTTAAGCGGGCTTTTTTCGTTCTTGTGGCTGTTAATCTCTTATCGAGTGTACTGCACGTCCGCACTAGGAGCTTCGGGTAGCTCGTAGTTCAGCTCGCTCTGCACCAGCTCGTTGCCGTGATAACTCAGAGTAGATTCAGATTCAGTTGCCAAGTCCGCCTTATAGGTCGGCATGTCTTCAACCAGACGAATATCGTCCAATGTTCGGTTCATCTCCGCCCAGCCTCTCAATTCGGCCTCATGTGCTGCTTGTCGTTCAGGGTCACTATGCTTTTCGCCTGTCATCGGGTGGTCGGATGGCACGAAACTATCACGAGCTTCGCGCAACATAGGCTCTAACTCCGCTAGGCTTTTAGGCACCCCTACATCGTCTTCACCCACATCGTAAGGTAAATATGAAATCGTGCCATCATGATTGCGCGGCAGGTGGTCCATAATCAAACTCGCAGCACGTTCGGCTACTTGTGCGGCAAAAGCCTCAGAGCCCGGACCGGATAGGTCCCGCACGGACATGAAATTCCCGAGGCCATTTTCCTGTGCAACTTCTAGCTTTTCAGGGTCAACGGTTCTGATCTCGCCTTCCCCGTCCTTACCCACATACACGTATGCGTCACCGGATTCAGGGTCTCCACCCACATCCAGTGGAATTACTATATCGCTATCGCGATAATCAACATTTCCTGAAATAGCGTTTGCAAGACCGCGCAAACCCCTAGTAAATAAATCTTCGGCCATTTTATCACCCTCATTCTTTGCTTTTATCTGGCTGTGAACACGCTTAATTCGCGCTAAATTATTGTCATTCAGCCTAAATCACTTTAAATCATACGTTTTAGCGCTTAAGAAACGGTTAAAAATGGGCAATCGTACGTTATTTGAGAAGATCTGGGACTCGCATGTTGTGCATCGCGAAGATGACGGCACGTGCCTGATTTATATCGACGCGCACCTCATCCATGAAGTCACCACCCCACAAGCCTTTGAGGGCTTGAAGATGAACGACCGCGACGTACGCCGCCCTGACCTGACATACGGGGTTATGGACCACAATGTGCCGACGGGTGACCGCTCTGTCGGGCGGGCCGTTTATGAAACCGAAGCCGTGGAAAGCCGTGAGCAGATGGATACGTTCGAGGCGAATTGCAAGGAATTCGGCATCAATTACTTCGACATCTTTGACCCAAGACAAGGAATTGTGCACGCAATGGGCCCTGAACAAGGGATTACGCAGCCCGGAAAGACCATTGTTTGCGGAGATTCCCATACATCCACCAACGGCGCATTCGGCGCGTTTGCATTCGGTATTGGGACGTCAGAAGTCGAACACGTACTAGCGACCCAGACTTTGCTACAGAAGAAGCCCAAAACCATGCGTGTAACCGTCGATGGCGAGTTAGCTCCGGGTATCACGGCCAAGGACATTATTCTGGGCATTATTGGTAAAATCGGTACAAGCGGCGGTACTGGCCATGTCATTGAGTACGCAGGCAGCGCTATTCGCGGGCTATCGATGGAAGGCCGCATGACGATTTGCAATATGTCGATCGAGGCCGGTGCACGTGCAGGCATGATCGCCCCTGATGAAACAACATTTGAATATGTTCACGGTCGCCCCCATGCGCCAAAAGGCGAAGACTGGGATAAGGCTGTTGCACACTGGAAGACCCTGTATTCCGACGAGGACGCGGAGTTTGATACGGAAGTACATTTGAACGCGGCCGATATCCCGCCTTTGGTTACATGGGGTACAACGCCTGAGGATGTAGCACCGATTGACGGTATCGTCCCCGCCCCGGAAGACTTTGCCGATGAAGGAAAACGTGAAGCGGTTATCCAAATGCTGAAATACATGGATTTGAAGCCTGGCATGCGCATGCAGGATATTGAAATTGACCGCGTATTCCTTGGTTCCTGCACAAATGCCCGCATAGAGGATTTACGGGAGGCGGCAGAGGTCGCTAAAGGAAACAAAGTAGCAAAGGGCGTTAAAGCAATGGTTGTTCCCGCCTCTTCTATTGTGAAGAAGCAGGCCGAACAAGAAGGGTTGGACCAGATTTTCATTGATGCGGGCTTTGAATGGCGTGAAGCGGGCTGTTCAATGTGTCTGGGTATGAATTCAGACACGCTCTCCCCCGGTGAACGCTGCGCATCTACCTCTAACCGTAACTTTGAGGGCCGTCAGGGGCGTGGAGGACGTACACACCTGCTTTCCCCCGCCATGGGCGCAGCAGCAGCAATAACAGGTCACCTGACCGATATACGAACATTTAAGGCACAATAATTATGAATGCATGGCCCGATAATTTTGATTTTGATACCGACGAGGTCTGTCAGGAGGTTTTTAGACCTTTTATCGAGGATCAATTAAACGAACTCGCCGTGTATGATGCACAAAGACCGTCCGGCCACACCTATATTTTCCATGAACACGCCGAACGCGTTGCCAAAAACACAAAGCGCGCTTGTAAACAACTCGGATTAAGCGACATTGTCGCCAATAATATGTATTGGGCTGTACTCCCGCATGACATCGGCAAGAAAAACCTGCCCGTGGACATCTGGGATGTCGAGGACAAGCCCGATGACGGGCTAAAGAAGTACCGCCGTACGCATACATTGCTAGGGGCGCAAATCGTGGACGAGGTTTTTCATGATATCGACCACCCGTTTAAAGACCTGATCATCGACATTATGCGCTATCACCATGAGCAAATGGACGGTAACGGCACACATAACATCCCTGCGGACCAACTCTCCCTGCCCGTACGCCTTGTGGCGATTACCGAAGCGTATGACGGATGGCGTATCTGGCGGCCACATTACGGTAGCCGCGACATTTCACCACCGGGTGTATTGAAGCGTATGCGTGAGGAAAAAGGGCCAGAGACCTTTGATATGAAGCTTTTCGAAGCATTTGCCGAACTCAAAATGCAGGATTTCGAGGCCGGCAATCTGCTTTTGCCTTACTAAATCAGCCTAGTAGTAAGCGCCCTGACGGTAATCCCATGTCAGGAAGTGATCTGACAGCAGGTTCATGATCTTGTCGATATCCAGACCTTTACGGATCATTACAGGTGCAGGAAGCACGCCGCGCTCGCCCTTTTGTTCAGGAACAAGCGTACCTTCATCATCTACCATAGAGATCATAACGCCTTGCTCATAACGCGTTTCCACGTCTTTATCAGGCTGGATAGACGCCACGTAATCGTTGGCTTCGATCAATAGATCAACTTCATTCTCGATGCGATCGCCGACATTTTCGATCATGCCGCGGTTACCTTTACCGGATGGGTTGGCGGAAGATGCCAGAGAGAGCTTCTTCTCGTTTTCCCACAAAGCTTTTGCCATTTGTTCGGAAGGAACGCCGAATTTGATCACGAAACAAGAGGTCTGACGACCATCCATCATCAGCTCATCTGAACCGTCTTGCGGGATGTACTGCTTGCCTTCTTCTTTCCACGGCAAGATACAACCCAAGAGGATGTCTTGGTCCCAATGGGCTTGGTAGAATGCTTCGATTTCAGGAGTAAGCTGTGCCAATGCACGGAGTTGGTCCATAGAACCGCAAAGCACCACGCCCGGTTTGTTGCGCTTGCGCTCTTTGGCTGCAAACTTGCGCTCAAGTCCCGCTTTATCGGATGTCATGATGATATATCCGACTTTGGTCGGGCTGACGATTGCGCCGCCGCCGTTCTTCAGGATTTCATAGCCTTCCTGGTGTAATTCACCATTCCAACGACTCTTCTTTTCTTCAGTTGTTTGTGCTTTTAGGGCTTCACCCATTTTGTGTCTCCATACTTGAAATCGAAGGCACAATAAGCAATGGACAAAGGCAGGTCAATTGAATACGGTGCAAAAATGCAAAAATTCACGAAAATATCCAGTGTAGCCGCGCCTTTAGAGCGATCTGACTTCGATACAGACCAGATTTACCCGAAGCAGTTTTTACGCACCGTAAAGCGTATGGGGTTGGGTGATTACGCGTTCTATGATTTGCGTAATGATCCTGACGGTACGCCACGTGATGATTTTGTACTGGATCGTGAACCATACAAGGGCGCGCAAATCCTTGTGACAGGACGTAATTTTGGTGTTGGCTCCTCAAGAGAGCATGCCGTCTGGTCGATGATGGATTTAGGCTTGCGCGTGATCATCGCGCCGTCTTTTGGTGATATTTTCTTCAATAACTGTTTCAAAAACGGCCTTTTGCCGATTCAACTGCCGCAAGAGCAGGTAGACGAGATTATGCGCAGCGCGAAAGAACAGCCCGAAGCAGAAATCGAGATTGATCTTGAGAAACAAACAATCACGCGCGGTAACCAGTTTACATTTGAATTCGAGATTGATGCGTTCAGTAGGGATTGCTTGCTGAACGGGTTGGATGATATCGGTTTAACGCTTAAAAAGTCGGTTCATATCGACACTTTTGAAGAGCAAATGAAGAAAGAAAGGCCTTGGGTGTAATGTCTAAAACTCTGCTTATCCTTCCCGGTGATGGAATCGGCCCCGAGATTGTTGCCGAAGCGGTCAAAGTTATTGAATGGCTGAATGAGAATGCCGATTTAGGGCTTACTCTTGAGCATGATTTAATCGGCGGACAGGCTTATGACGAATATGGCGCGCCGTTAGCGGATGAAACGCTTGAGAAATGCCGCAAGGCGGCTGCTATTTTGATGGGCAGTGTCGGTGGCCCCAACTGGGATGACGTTGATTACGATAAACGTCCCGAAGCGGGTCTTTTGCGATTGCGCAAAGAACTCGACCTGTTCGCTAACCTGCGCCCTGCCCTTGTGTTTGATGCGCTTGTTGACGCGTCGTCATTGAAGCCCGAGATTGTGAAGGGCCTAGATATTTTGATCGTTCGCGAATTAACGGGCGGTGTGTATTTCGGTGAGCCACGCGGGATTGAAGATTTAGGCAATGGCGAACGCCGTGGATTTAATACGCAGGTTTACACCACCTCTGAAATTCGCCGTATCGGCCGTGTGGCGTTTGATCTTGCGTGTAAGCGTAGTCAACGTGTGACGTCTTGCGAGAAAGCCAATGTGATGGAAAGCGGCAAGCTGTGGCGTGAAGAGATCACCGAACTGCACCGCGCAGAATTCCACGATATCGAGCTGGAGCATATGTATGCCGATAATGCCGCGATGCAGCTGTGTCGTCACCCGCGTCAATTTGATGTAATTGTAACCGATAATTTGTTCGGCGATATATTGAGTGATGAGGCGGCGATGCTGACGGGTTCGCTGGGTATGCTTCCTTCTGCCTCTCTCGGAGCACCAGACACACCGGGCCTGTACGAGCCTGCTCACGGGTCCGCTCCTGATATTGCCGGGCAGAACATCGCAAACCCCTTAGCGACCATTCTGAGCCTTTCTATGGCGCTTAGATATTCGTTTGAACGCGGAGATCTGGCAGATGCACTGGATACTGCTGTTCAGGACACACTCAATCAGGGAACGCGCACAGGCGATATTATGGCTGATGGCTGCACACAAGTGTCTACAAGTGAGATGGGCGACGCGCTGCTCAAGAATTTGAGCCAGTCAAAGGCGCTTGCCGCCTAACCATTCAAAAGCATTTAGGCATAAAAAAAGCCCGACTTAAAGCCGGGCTTTCTTCTTAAATTCTAATGATTATAGACGGTATGCAATTGCACAAACGTCGTTCACGCCGCCATCATAGATCAAGTTGGCCGCAGCAGCACGACAGTTAGCCGCAGTAGCCTGACCGATGATTGTACCTGTAGCAGGAACACCGTCATCAAGACGACGGTCAATGTTAGCAGCCTGTTGTGGCGTAAGGATACCTGATCCATCAGCAACAGCTGTTGTAACACCGTTGATAACAACGTAGATACCAGGTCTCAATTCACCAGCAGTGAACTGAGTCACACCTGTACGTGAGTCACCAACCAGGAAACCACCGCCTACTGGAGCAGTCGGGAACTGGTTACCGAAAGAAACTGTGTTTGTTCCGTCCATACCTGTGATGAAGTCCGCAGCCAACAATTGACCGAAGAAGTTACCTGTTTCGCCGGCAACGTTACCAGCAGCAGCAGCAGCACCAGCAGCACCAACGTTAGCAGACAAACCACTGTTTCCACCGCCGTTGTTACAACCAGTCATACCTGCACAAGCAGGGATACGTGCGTTGGCTGTCGCCATGTCACCAGGAATAGCATTAAACTGGTCACGGAAACCGTTATAGGCCGCACCAAATGCTTCCAGCTGAGAGGCTGTTGAGGTTACACGGGCGTTTGTAATCAATTCCTGCCCTTTAAGAACACCACCGATCAAAAGACCGATAATGATCATAACAACCGCCAATTCGACGAGGGTAAAACCCTCTTGTGAACGACGGATTTCTTTAATAGATAAATCCATTTCCAAGCTCCTTTTAAATTGTACGAAATGAGAATATACGCAGCGGGTACATAAGTTGTGGAAAAGCATACCACAGATTCGTTCGCAGCACTAAACCCATACTCCTAGGATCGCCGATATTTCATGAAAATTTTATTAACATTCGCAAGGGATTACCCCCAACCTCTCATTTTGTAACATCATAAAAACAAAATGATCAGTTTACGTTTTGAGGGGCTTTTTTGCGGTATTGTGAGGGGGATAAATCTGTTGAATCCTTAAATACCCGGTTAAATGACGGTAATGAGTTGAAACCCACGTCCTGCGCTATGTTCTGAATAGGCGCATCTGTCTCTACAAGCAGCCTTTTCGCATCTTCCAGCCTGAAAGTATTCATCAATTGCGGAAAAGACTTCCCGAAGTACAGATTTATGACTTTCGAGATATGTGTTTCCGAAGTTTTACATTCTCTGGCCAAATCTGCACGTGAATATGTGGGTTCCTGATAAATTTTATCAAGATTCAAGAGATTCTCGATGGTTTGGGCAAGCTCCAGTTCCTCTTTAGAGAGCTTTTCTCTTCCCTCCTCTGTTGAAAGCGAGGTTTTTGTGTTCTTCGGAAACAGTCTTAGCAAACTTGTACTGACAAGATAAACAAAACCGAGACCTAAGATATTTCGCGCGAGCCCCACTTCAGAGCCAGTCATCTTCTGTCCCAAGCCAAGAAGCATAACTGATAAGAAAAGGATGTTCAGCACTATCAATGCAAATATAAGCCAGTAACGTTCACGCCCGTATCTTTGCGCGTGAATGTTTTTAAGCAGATCTTTCTTACTGAAGATTACCAGCAAACTCATCGTCCCAGCCATAAGGCCCATGACATTTAGTAATTCATTCAGACCTTCGCAGGGCTGTCCGGCTTCACAGCCGATTGTGACTTCGGAGGCTAGAAATGCCAGCATCATGCTAAACGGTAATAATAGCAGTACCCAATAGTCGCGAATCGACGGGATTTTGTTCATATCCGCTAGTTGGATAATTACCAGCACACTAAGAGGTGGGCCGGAAAACCATAACAGCCATTGCAGGTAGAAATATCTGGGGTCTTCTATTTGCCAACGAAACTCCAAAAGATCGGCAATGAATGCGGCGCCCAAGACGACAAAATACAGCAAAGGCAGTCCTGCTCGAGAGATTTGGCCTGCTCTGAAGGTCACGTGCACCATAAGGAATGTACATTGTACGATTCCAATAAGGGCGAGAATCTCGGGAAGTGTGAAGCTGATATTATTCAAAAATTACTCCGCAAAAATTCTTAAATTACAGATCATGGTCTTTACATAGAGGCACCAAACGTGGGTCATCTTCATCCAAAGTACGTGTACAGATGAAGTCTAGCATCGCATTGACCTCATTAGGGTGTAAATTTTCCCGCTCCGTTTGCAGCAAGCTAACCATCATTTCGAAAGCAGCCTCCTTTTCACCTTGCGCCCGCAAGACAAAAGCAGGCATTTGCTTTGCCCAAGGCGCTAAATCAGGGTTATCAAAATTTGATAATTTATTGGCCAGCCTAAGTGCCAGTTCCATATCTTCCATTTTAAAGCGAGCTAAAAAAGCAGCCTGCCCTAAGAAGCGCCATTTCTGTCCTTCTCCGTTACCGGAAGCAACGTCAAGGTACTCAACTATCGGTCTGAGCTTTTCAGGGTCGCGCACATTACCGAAGAAGTAACCGGCCAAAAACGGCGCATAATCGGAACGTGGATCAAGCTCATGAGCCAGCATGAACCATTTTGCTAAATCCTCGTAATTGAATTGGTAAAGGCTGACGACCCGGCCGCCTGTATCCCCCATATTCTGGATGAATAAGCCATAAAGCCTGTAAGCAAATTGCTCATCCCCCAACCCGGTCCATAATGCGGATACCTTGCTAGGGACCGGAGGGACATTATTCCATTGCAAACGAACCGACTTAACACTAGCCCATAAGCCGACATTGAGCGCCAGAACGACAAAAAATACACTCAGAAGCTTATAAGGAATACCGCGCGGATGATCATAAAACATCTAAAACTGCCTGTAGCGCATATCGATAAGAGCCGCAGACAATGCCAAGGCTGTATAGATAGCACCTTGAGAGAGCACAAAAACCAGACTCACACTTTCATCGGGACCATAGATTAACCAAGATGTCTGTGTGAGCAAATCGAGACGCGGAAGCATTAAAGCCGATATGGCCTGTAAGCCCCACTCCAATGCCTCGGAATTAAAGATATGCTTGCCCGATTCAACAACCCCCAGAAGCTCCGCGCTCATTCTGGCCAAAACATAGTAACCGAGACATGCAAATGCGCAGCTCGCAGCACTTGATAAAATCATTGAGAAAAACAGCGCGACATTCACCAGGATAATATTCTCCAGCACGAGGCTAAGGGTCCAAAGAATGTGCCCTTCCGAAAACAAGTGAGGAGACAAAGCAATGACACAGAGGCCGGAGATTAAGCCCAACAGGGCCGCGATGACCGAGAACCCTGCGGAATAGGAAAGCACGAGCTTTAATCGGCCAATCGGGCGGGAAAGCATGAATTCAATATCCCGCATTTCAAAACAGCGACGAATAAAGAAGACAATAAACAGGGTTAAACCAATTGCGTTTAGAAGCCTTATTGAGCCGGCTGCAAAGACAGCTGCAAACTGATCCTGTTCATTGACTGCTGCCGAGCCCATGAAAAGGGAGACACAAACAGACAGGATCAGTAAAAGCGCTAAGCCGAGAAGTAATCTGTCACGAATTGCCGCCTTTAAAATATACTGAATGAGTATGACTGACTTCATAAGTCATCTCGTAGCTTTAAAAGCGCAACGGACGGCGATCTGAGGAGAACTGACGATAGAAATCGATATCAGTATTATGAACACTGTCTTCAGGAGTATCCAAAATTGTAGCCTTCAGGAAGATCACAAGTTCCGTTTTGCTAACGATATCATCATGTTTCTTGAACAAATTACCTACAAGCGGTACTTCAGACGCCACAGGAACACCACCTTCTGTTGTTTCTATACGATCAGAAAGCAAGCCCCCCATGACAACAGCCTGACCTGAATTCACCTTAATAACAGAATCGATCTCCTGAACACTCAATTCAGGGACAAGGTTTTGAGGGAATTCTGGAACAGTCGCACCGGCTGGCAAAGATGCAAGCGCTTGCGCCACAGCAAAGGCCACACCGGGGTCTGCTTCTTCATCAGAGATAGCGGTTACAGTCGGCCTTAAAGCCAGAGAAACGGTTCTATCCTCCAGGTTAATTGAAGGCTGTACATTCATCAGCACACCGACAGGAACGTTACGGATTTCACTGTCCACATCAGTTTGTGTAGCACCGTCTTCAGTTGTGACATCTACCTCGATTTCAAAGAAAACTTCGTTAGTCGCGACGTTCAGTACTGCAGACTGATTATTAAGCACGGTCATACGAGGACTAGCCAGTGCGCGCACGGTTCCAAACTCGGAAGCAGCATTTACCATTGCTGTAAAATCACTTCCCGGGAAGTTTGCAACAAAAGAACTGCCAGTAGGGACACCTGTGAACGTCGTGTTCAGGTCGAGTGTAACATTACCCGGCAAATCCAAAGCACTCCAGTTGATACCGGTAGAGTAACGGTCATTCAATGTTACTTCCAAGACCTTTGCCTCAATCAACACCTGAGACGTTACTGCCTTTTTCAATATCTGGAGATAATCCTGAATTTCTTTATGTGCTTTCTCTGTTGCGAATACGTTAATCAAACCGGCCTGACGGTTGATCGTAAAACTCCCCGCTGCTTCTTCTGTATTTGATCCAGACGAGCCAGACGTGTCATCCAACCCTTCTGTAGGAAGTGAATCTACTCGAAGCACAGCCTCAGGTGCCTGAACAGTAACCTCACCGTTTTGTCCCGCAGGAGAAACCGCCTGAACATCCGGATTTTGGTCTGTCGCTGTGATTCGCGGATCTCTGGTTGTTTTGAGTGCGCCTGTCTGAGCGCCGGTGATAATCTGTTCGAGGTTAACCTCAAGCTCTCCCCAAAAGTCAGCTTCACTTTCTGAGGACGCCGCAAAGTCTGAACCAGAATCAGCGCCATCGCCGGACACAACCGAGATATTGTTACTGATGCTGCCTGAGCTAGAGCGAATGTAGCTTAGATAATCGATTTTATAGATTTTGTTGTATTGAGTATCGAGTTCTACGCGAAGGAAATCATCCTCAAACTTGTAGCGAAGACCTGCAATATTAGAAATACGGTGAACGACGGTATCAAAGGGCTTATTACGTGCGGAGAAAATGATCGAACCGCGAATACGAGGATCAAGCTCCAGATCATAATCAGCCTGTTGTGCCAATTCATAGAGAACGTCTCTAAGAGGAACCGTCTGGTTCACAGAGATAGAGACTAAAGGCATGCTTTTCATGCGTGTGTTCGGTTCGGCCACGTATGGCTGAAAATCAGGGATTGTACCGGCCATGGCCGTGGTAGCATCATCTTCAGTACTTGGTATGCGCGAGCTGAAACCGTCGCGGGCTTCCTGAAACTCCGCGTTGTTTTCACGGTCATGGTGCAATTGATTTTTGGCCAAATCGCATGCGCCCAGACTGGCGATAACGCCGACTGCGACGATACACTTGAAAGTTGAACCCCAACTTAGTGACTGAAGCTTGTTAAAGACGATCATGAAAAAAACCTCATATGAGCAGTGAAGCGTTAACGAACGCAAACGCGTATTAAAATTAAAGCACATCGCCCTCGTTGCGGCAAGGGAGCTTAATGCTTTAATTCAAGACTATTCACCAAAGGTTATACGCGATGTGTCGATTTTGCGTAAACCTTCCTCACCTGTAAATTTGTCGGTCTCTCCGGCAAGGTCGATTTGCTGAATTTTGATCTTGAGATCAGATGGTCTATCGGAGTTTGTAATGGCTGTGTCTTTGCTGATAAGCCCGCGCTGGTAAAGGTCCATAAGGCTTTGGTCAAAGGTACACATACCAAGATTGGTGTTCTGCTCCATCACATCTTTGATTTTCGTGATTTCACCCTTCAGAATTAATTCTCTAACCAGTCCTTGGTTCAGCATGATCTCAACAGCAGGAACCAGGTTTCCATCTACGCCCGCAATCAAGCGTTGGGAAATAATCGCTTTCAGGTTCATCGCCAGATTCAAACGAATCTGTGGCGTTAGATCCTCAGGGAAAAAGTTCACAATCCGTTCAATCGCCTGATACGCGTTTGTTGTGTGAATCGTGGCAAGGCACAAGTGACCTGTCTCAGTGATTGTAAGCGCTTGCTCCATCACTTCACGGTCTCGTATCTCACCAACCAGAATCACATCCGGCCTTTGGCGCAAAGAGTTCTTCATCGCAATGGCGTAAGATTCGGTATCAACACCTACTTCACGTTGCGTAACAACAGACCTCTTGTGCTCGTGATAATATTCGATCGGATCTTCAATCGTAATGATATGACCTTCGCGCTCAGAATTGCGGTGATCGACCATAGAGGCCAGAGTTGTGGATTTACCACTACCGGTGATACCCGTAATAAGAACCAGCCCGCGACTTTCGAGCGCTAGATTGCCGAGAATAGTAGGCAGTTTAAGATCTGCGAAATTAGGAATTTCAGAAACAATACGGCGAATAACCAATGCGGGCTGCTGCCTTTGCTTCATAACATTGACGCGGAAACGCCCATGCTCACCCATGTCCAAGGCGGTATTCAATTCATTAGTACCATCAAACTCGCGCTTTTGACGGTTTGTAAGCATGGCACTGAGGATACCTTCGATGTTCTGAATTGTTAGAACCGCCTCCGACGCCGGCACCATTTTCTCTTCCACACGCATCGTGGGTTTCGTACCAACAGTGAGGTATAGGTCACTGGCCTTGTTTTGCCCCATTTTAATGAGGTAATCGAGAATTGCGGGAACTTCAGACATTTTTAGAACGAGTACCCTTCTTCGCTGTTACCGCCGCTTGAAGTCGGGTCTACCGTCTGCTGTGCGCCAATCTTACCGCCACCAAGAGATGCCGCAGCGTATTCACCGTCTTCATCCTCTTCGTCGGTTGTCGCCAGAGTTGCGCGACGTGCTTCGTCCTTATCGATAATTCCGGCTTCAAAAAGGTCGGCAATCGCATCCTGCATGGTGATCATGCCGTAGCGTTGACCTGTTTGCATCATGGAATACATTTGCGGGATCTGGTTTTCACGAATCAAGTTTCGAACAGCGTTAGTTCCGACCAGAATTTCGAACGCACTAACACGCCCCTTATCGGAACGTCTTAAAAGCGTCTGTGCAACGACACCCTGCAGTGAACTTGCGACCATGGCACGAACCATTTCCTTATCCCCTGTCGGGAACACGTCGATAATACGGTCAATGGTTTTTGCAGCAGAGTTGGAGTGCAAGGTACCGAACACCAAGTGCCCGGTTTCCGCCGCGGTTAGGGCCAACGAGATTGTTTCATAGTCACGCATCTCACCAACTAGAATCACGTCCGGGTCTTCGCGTAGTGCACTTTTCAACGCGCGGGCAAAGGAGTTCGTGTCCGTTCCCACCTCACGGTGGTTGATCAGGCTTTTTTGTGATTTGTGGAAGAATTCAACCGGATCCTCAACCGTCAAAACGTGCTTGGGCATCGTCAGGTTAATGTGGTTGATCATCGAAGCCAACGTTGTGGACTTACCACTACCTGTCGGACCGGTAACCAGAACGATCCCCTTCTCCAGTTCCGCAAAACGGCGCATAACCGGCGGCAAACCAAGCTGCTCCATGGTTGGAACTTCGGTCGGAATTGTACGGAAAACAGCACATGCACCGAGACGTGTTGTAAAACCATTCACACGAAAACGGGCTTTCTCACCAAGGGCGATCGCAAAGTCGATTTCCATGTGCTTTTCAAATTCAGCGCGCTGTTCCTCGGTCATAACCGAATACAGCATCGTACGAATATCTTCACTGGATAGAGGATCGGCCTTAACGCGCTTCAGCTGGCCGCTAGAACGAATGATCGGAGGGCTGCCCGCACTCAAGTGCAAGTCAGATGCGTCATTCTGCATAGTAAAAGCTAGTAATTGCGTAAGATCCAAGGATGCTCTCCTTATGTGTGATTAAGCGATTGATGTGAAAAGTCTTTTGCTCTTCAAGTTATATCGCAATTTTATAAATGTAAGGTAAAGATTTTACCCTTATTAAGTGTAGCGTTTTTTAGGGCAAAAGAGAACCGTTCAGCAATAAAACCACGTAAAATGATGCAATAAGAGCCGGACCGAAGGGAAAAACTTTCTCTTTCATGACATATTGCCACCCTATTCCTAACGCCACGCCCAAAACACCGCTCAGAATGCAAAAAGCACCGAGTTGGCTGATGCCAAGCCATAGGCCCGCTGCGCCGAAAAACTTCACATCCCCCATGCCCAAAGCCTGTTTTTTGAGCAAGAGCTGCATAACCCAGCCCATGATAAAAGCCAGAACTGCATACAAAGCGGCTCCGCCCAGATACTCAATCGCCTGCAGTTTAATGCCCGTCTCATAAGAAGAAGGCCAAAACCTGTAGACCAAACCAAGGATGGCCAGTGCCAGCACCATCTGGTTCGGCAATATTTTATGGCGTAAATCATAAACAGCCAGCCCGACCAGAATCGAGGACGCTGCAATTACACAAAACAGCAACGCGAAAGGCTCGAAACCGTACAAGAAGAAAAAAGACAACGACATTAACAGAACACTGACCTCGATGGCCGGATATACTGGCGATATCGGCGCTCTACAATGACGGCATTTACCGCGCTGAAACAACCATGAGAGCAAGGGAATTAAATCAAATACACCTAGTTTCGCCTGACATTTCGGGCATTGAGAACGGGTGCTTTTGGAATCATCGCCCTGCCAGCCTTTACCGAATTTAAGAATATAGCCGCGATGCGCCATCATTGTGGCAAAACTGCCGAACGCTAGCCCCAGCAAGACTACCAATGTCAGTTCAAGAATATAGAGGATATCAGATGGCGAGCTGCTCCAGACGGACAACATTACCGCAACTCGGCAAGTCTCTGGAATACGCTATCACGCGGAATGCTTTTACCGGCACCATAGAGCGTGTCGATCTCTAACGCCTGCTCGTAATATTCAATTGCGTGCTTCTTTTCTCCAGCACGATCCGCAACGATCGCCATATTGAAGATATGGTTCGCATTATTCGGTTCAATACTAGCGGCAATACCGAGGAATTTAATGGCGTCTGTGTGATTACCTAACTTGGCTTCAACCATCGCCAACTGGGCCAAAACAGGCACATTTCCAGGGTTTTCACGGAACATATCCATCAAGTTACGTCGCGCAACAGCCGGATAACGCTGCCCCAGCAGACCCTGCATATTAATCTGTGCTTCCAGATTGTTCGGACGAATATCCAGTATCTCTTCGTAAGCGTTGATGGCTTCATCAATGCGGCCCAGACGTTGCAACGTAATTGCCCGCCCCAGCAGGATGTTAGGATCGCGGCTATTTTTCGCGTACAAACCGTTATAAATCTCAAGAGCGGATTCAAAGCGCCCTAACTTAGAAGCTCTTTCAGCAGCAACGAGTTGCGCTTCACGGCTTCCCGGATTGGCTGTTTTACGTGTAATCACAAGACGTGTACCCGGGTTAAATACCGGATTGACCTGAATCGGTGTGCCCGTACGGGAGAGCTCGCTCTCAGGCACAAGTTGTTCAGCATCATAGAACAGATTTTCTTCAGCGGCAGTTTCTTCAGTCTGTGTTCTTGGAATATCAGGAACAGTTAAATCTGCAGCAGGATCCTGAGGTGCAGGAAGGTCTTCGGCAGGCTGCATCTGCTCCATTTCGTCAACAACAGTAATGCCGTCAGGTAAATCAGATTCAGCAGCACCGTCTTCCATAGGAGCGTCGGCAGCAGAGCTGTCCATCATTTCCGTGTCATCACCATCGGGAAGTAATTGTTGAATTTCACCACCGTCTTCAGAAAAATCCAGATCGAACTCTTCTTGAGAATAGGATGGCGTCGAGACTACACACAAGACTGCTACTGTGCATATGCACAGTCTGAGTTTGTTAGATGCTGATAACTTCGAGTTTAAAAACATTATGTTAGATACGGACGTTGTTGGAGGGATACCCTGCGAATCAAATAACTGCTTCTTTATATAATGTATCACGCTGCTTGCCTTTGCTCAATAAAATGTAGAAAAGCGCGCTCAAGAGTCTCGCTTTGGTTTTGATCTTTAAATTCTTGTGGGCTGCCCACATACAGAATTTGTTTGTCATACAATATCGCCACACGGTCACAAATTTCATCCATATCAGCCAGAATGTGCGAGCTGAGGAAAATGGTCGCGCCGCGCCCTTTTGTCTCGAGCAGCAATTCTTTCACGTGCGCACGGGCTATAGGGTCAAGGCCGCTCATAGGCTCGTCGAGAATGAGGAAGTCACAGCCAGTCAAAATTGTACCCAGCAAGCCCAGCTTCTGCCGCATACCTTTTGAATAAGTGTGTACGCGGCGTTTTAAAGCATCCGTGTCGAGGGCCAAACGTTTCGCGCCCTCGATACATTCTTCTTCGGTGAGTGGATGATTATAAAGCGATGCCGAGAATTGCAAAAACTCCATACCGCTTAAAAACCATGATGGTTCAAAACGTTCGGGCAAGAAAGCCAGCCTGTCTTTGACTTTTTTGTCATCAACATCGCTATCAAACACTTTTACGTTACCGGCGTCCTGCTTACGCAAATCCAAAATTGTTTTTATAAGAGTGGTTTTGCCTGCCCCATTCAAACCGATGAGGCCAAAAAACTCACCCTTATCAACGTTTAGATTGATATGCTCAACGGCCTTAACCTTGTCGTACAGGACGTGCACGCCTTCAATAGAAAGAGCTTTTTCAGCAGTAGCAGTGTTCATTTCTTCTATCCGGGTAGGAAGATACGTGTATCCATGTTGAAGCGTTGATGCGGGCGTAGACGGACTGGATAAATACGGTTGGTGTAATCATCAATCCATTTGAATTCGATGTATTCTTTGTAAACGCGCAGGTCGATGACTTCCTGAGGCAGTGCATCAGGCGTTACACGTTTTTCATTCAACCAAATCGTCCAGCTTTCTGGACCGTTATACAAAATTCCGGCAAGACGAATTTCACGCTTTTCGGGTGGTGGCTTAACCTTGTTGATAGGATCAAAATCCTGTCCGGCATCTATGTTCGTGACCGCACGCGTCTTACCTTTGTTTTCATTCGCGATACGACGCATTCTGTCGATATTCTGCACTTCCCATGCCGTGAAAAACAGAGAGTTGAATTCGTTGGGCCTGAATACCGGCTTGGTTGCAGAAAAGCTTTCCCTGACTGTTCCTGACAAGTTTTGCTCTTCCTCGATATCTTGCGCTTGTTGTTGTGCCGATGCCCCCTCAGCACTTGTGTCGATACCGCTTTCTGCACTCTGCGCATAGACATTAAAACCGAGGCCGGAGACTACAGCCAGCAACGTAAGGAAGAACAGCCATGTTTGTACTCTAACCGGCATTAGTTTTGCTCCCTTTCGAGAATCTCTTCTTCAGAGATCAATGTTTTCCAGACCAGTTTGATTTCAGCATCTACCAGGGTCGGATTTTGACCGGTAGCGATCGCCTTCAAAATTGTTCCCGTAACGCGGGCTTTTCTTTCAATGAATACACCTTCGACCTCGACGTAACCGGGGAAGTAATGCTCCATCAAATGTAAATAATTATAAACATTGAGATCATCTACAGCCTGAATATTCACTTTCATCGGGCTGCGAAGGATTTTATGTCCCGCTTTAGCCGCCTCTTCATTATCTTCGATTAGGCCGGGGGCGACACTAGCCACAGCTTTGGTTACGCCGGAACGCTTCTGAATTTCGTTGAACACCAGTTCCGCCTGACGACGGTTTTGTTTACGCAAGAAACCATCGGCAGCCAACAATTCGAATTCGGCCTTTTGGTCTTCCAATTGTTCGAACTCGACCTGCATACGGCTTATATCGCTACGCAAGGTTGCCACCTCACCGCGTACACCATTGAGCTGTCGCCCTTGCTGAATAATTTCAGGTGCTAGATAAAGATAGGCAGATGCCGCCAGCAACGCATTTAGCGCCACTAATGCAGCCAGCACTATCACTCGTTTTATACCTAATACACCAATCATTCTTGCAACATTCCTGTAATCTCGATTTCAGCAACAAAATCCTGCTGAGCATTTTGCGTATCAACATCCCCCGCTTCAGAGACAATACCTTCCTGATAGCTGAAGTCCTGCAACTCCTTAATGACTTTAACTTCATTGCCGGGCATGAGGCTCTTTATCCGATTACGAAGCTTCGCGACTTCCCTATTCCCCTTATCGACGTCAGCCGTTGAGGGGTATGTCATCGTTATGCGCGCCTCATATAGCGGCTTTTTCTTGTCAGCACCTGCCTGGAAATTGTTAAAAGGATTGGCAACAATCGGCTCTTCTGCACGTTTCAAATTGATTTTGTCTATCCTCAAATCCTTACCTAAGGCGTTCCCGACTTGCTTGACGACTTGCAGGACTTCGATCTTTTCCTTTTCAAACTCGTCATACACGGCCAGAGAGCTTTGCACCAACTTGGCATCAAAACCGACCTCGGCCAGCCTTTGAACCTCGCGCTCATACTGTGCATCCAGCTGGGCTTTTTGACGTTTGAACGTGTTTATCTCTTCATTTGTGGACGATAACTCGCTGTAGCTGGTTGCGTTCTGATATGCCAAAAACGCCGATCCGGCAAAAAGCAGAACCGCAGCCCCCATTGCGATTTGACGCGGCTTCGAAACCTCATCAACTTCCGCAGCCTTCATAGGCAAGATAAAACGGCTCTTTCGCCCGACCCAAGCTACATGCAGCGCGTCAGCATAACGAGCGTCACTTTGCGGACCAAGGCTAACGCCGAGAATTTTGGCCGCCTCATCAACCGTCATAATGTGCAGATCGCAATCCACATCAACGATTGCGCGCAAAGCCTCACCCGGTGCCGGATTTGCCATCACAAAAACATCAAGACCATCATCAGGGTCATAGCCAAAACGGCTAAGGTAGCTCATGGTCGATTTAAATTCGTTGAGCAGTTCCTGCGCCCATACTTCCGGATTTTGGTCGCTTTCGACCATCGGGCTCATACGCGTAAGTGCCAACTCACCGTTTTTAGTCAGAACCTGACGCAGGCTGCCGTTACGGTGCTGACCGATAAAGATCGACCAGACATTTTTCTTCTTCCCCTTCTTCGCCATTTTGACGGAGAGGCTTTTGACCATATCCGATGCCTCGACGGGCAAGAGACAAAAACCGGCAACAGAGGCCAAAGATTTCTTTGTTGCGTTTACGGTCTGGGTAATTTGATCCGTATTGGCGACGGCAGCGAAAATGTAAACATCCGCAGCGGGTTGGCTCTCCGTCTTCGGAATTTTTTCCTTCAGAGGATATGCTGCGCGGATACTGTAATTCGGGAATGCGACATTCAACTTACGCGCAACCATCGACGATTTATCAACGAAAGTTACACCGGTTTTCACAACACGCTCTTTGCGATAATGCTGCTCAACCATGTCATTCACGATCAGAACAGGCTTCTTGCCACAGTCACGAGCGATAATACGTGAAATTGTTTTCTCGAAATTATCCGCGCCCCAAGGCACAGTTTCGATCAACTTGGCACCCTTGGCGCTGATCGAGAATATCGTCAAAAACTCGTCAGAGACGAGGAGAACAGTTCTCGCAGGTGTTAAAAATGATAGTGCCATAAATACTTCTCTAGAATTGCATAAAGTTACCGAGGTTCATATAAATCGGACCGAGACTGCCCGCCGCGATCCAAGCAATCGTTAACCCCAGTATAGCAGTTAATAATGGTTGAATCATCTCAATAAGGCCCTCAATAGCCTCATTCACGTCATGTGTGTAAAAATCCGACACCTGATCCAGTACAGGCGTAAGGTTACCTGACTCTTCGCCCACCTTCACCATACGAACGACCAGACTTGGAAATTCTCCACTGGCATTAAAAGATTCAGATAAGGCGCTACCGGCCTTTACGTGCCCCTCAACAGATTCCATAGCATCTAGCATAACCAGATTCGTAACAGTTGAACGCGAGGCTTCCAGCGCGCCAATAACATCAATACCACTGGCATAAAGTGCGCCGAATGTCTGCGAATAACGCGCAATTGAAATTTTACGGATAAGCGGCCCGATAACCGGAGAAGCAAGCATCATTGCGTCATACTTATACGCAAAACCGTCTGAGGACTTCCTTAAACTTACAACCACGGCGTAGATAAACGCCGGAACAAACAGCACAATGAACGCGCCATAAATAGGTATCCCCAAAATGTTGAACTGCTCCTTAACAAAAAAGTCGGAGGTATTGATCAACGCGACGGTAAACCACGGCAACTCCAAGTCCAAAAACTTCAAGAAGCCAACAATCTGTGGCACGACAAGGCTCATCATGAAGGTAATGGTCAACAAGACTACAGCCGTAACAATCATCGGGTAGCGTGTCGCTTTTTTAATCTTGGCCTGAATCACATCCACCCACTTAAGGTATTTAATCAGTTGCAAATAGGATGAGGTCAAATCCCCTGTTTCCTCACCGGCCTCAACAAGCGAGATGTGAAGCGGCTTAAATATCTTGGGGTGTTTGTTCATTGCCTCGGACAAGGAAGAGCCGTCAGAAACATCACGAAAAATTTCGGACATAATGTCACGCAAAGTATCGTTTTCAGTAGAATCCCGTACATCCGACAAAGTATCGAGAAGAGGAACACCCGCGCTTTGCATTTGTTCCATCTGCACAAAAAGCTGGATAACATCACGAAGAGATACTTTCTGGCGACCCAACTGGAAGGATTTTACTTTACCTTCACCAACGACAGCACAGTCGATCAACTCCAGTCCCGCGGACTGCAGCTGCTTATAAAGATCAACTTCGCTATTCGCAGCAATGTTCCCGCGAATAGGACGACCTTTAGAGTTTATAGCTTTGTACTTATACCTAGGAATGGCTAAGAACCTCCGTTAACACCCCACGTAACTTTTGCCTGTCAGACTTGACTAACGCCGGATATCGACGACTTTGGATACTGCGTCGAGAGATGTAACTCCCTCTAGTATCTTTACAATGCCATCGTCTTTCATGCTTTTGAAGCCTTTTTTAACAGCCAGCTCTTTAAGGTCTGCTTTTGAGGCCCCCGAAGCCAGCATATCATTAAGCTCTTCATCGAATGTCAAAATCTCGACAACCGCTGTACGTCCTTTATATCCACTACCACCACAGACCTCGCAGCCACCTTCACGTGCCTTGAAAATTTGCGGCGGCTCATTCGGGTCAATGCCCATAACTTCGCAGTCCTCCGCAGACGCTGTGTACTCCTCTTTGCAGCCACACAGACGACGAGTAAGACGCTGTGCAAAAATCGCGATAAGCGCACCAGCAACCATCCCCGGCTTCAAACCAAGGTCAAAAAGACGCGGAATCGCACCAAAAGAATCGTTTGTGTGGAGGGTTGTGTAAACCTGGTGACCGGTCATCGCGGCTTTAAGCGCCATACCAGCCGTTTCACCGTCACGAATCTCCCCGATAAAGATAATGTCCGGGTCTTGTCGCAGCAGCGCTTTAATACCGTCGGCAAATTCAAGAACCCCTTCACGCACATGCGTCTGACGAATCATAGGTAAGGAATATTCCACCGGATCTTCGAGTGTCTGGATGTTGACCTGCACATCGTTGATCTCATTCAACATCGAATACAGCGATGTTGTTTTACCGGAACCTGTCGGCCCAGTAACGATGATGATCCCTTCAGGTTTGGATTGAGATTGCTTGATGAGCCCCAAATTATGCTCACTAAAGCCGAGTTTTTCCATCGGCATGATAGATTCGCTCTGGTCCAGAACACGAAGCACGATGTTTTCGCCGTGGACTGTCGGCAACGACGACACACGGAAATCCGCTTCACGGCCACCAATGTTCAAACCGAAACGGCCATCTTGCGGCATCAATTTATCCGCGATATTCATGCCGGACATGATCTTGATACGCTGCGAAATACCAGCCCAGTGTTGTTTGTGGAGAATTTGTGCTGTGTAAAGCACACCGTCTTTTCTGTAACGCAGACGGATAAAATTTTCTTCCGGTTCGAAGTGCAAGTCGGATACGCCTGTTTTCACAGCCTCAAACACCAGTGCGTTTACGAGGCGTACGATTGGGTGGGAAAACGCTTCATCTTCACTAAGAGACGCAACGTCCTTTTGTTCTTTGCCCTCTTCCAGCTCTTCAAGAATACCCTTAACGGAACTCGCATAACCATAGGCCGCGTCGATCGCTTCGCTTAGGATCTTGGCGGTACAGACCATAGGGCTGATTGTCATACCTTTCGGCAAATGACGGCGCAGAGCATCCATAGCGACGATGTCATACGGGTCAGCCATTGCGACTTTTAGTTCGGTCTCACCTTTAATAGAGACAGGCAGAAGATTGTGCTTCACCGCCTGATCTTTTTCGATCAGAGCCAGCGCATCACCATCAAAAATCGTGCTTTGCGGATCAAACAGTTCGAAACCAGAGCTTTCGGCCAAAAACGCCGTCAGCGTCTCTTCGTCGATAAAGCCAAGCTCGACCATGATTTCGCCCAGCATTTTGCCGGAGATTTTCTTCTCCTGTAAGGCAACGTTCAACTGGTCATTGGTAATAAGGCCCATTTCGACCATGCGGTCACCAATACGGCCCTTCTTGCGTAAACCATCGCTATCGTCTTCAGCACCTGCGACGGCACCGCCGTGAGTTTGCGTGATATCGCTTGCGTATGTTTTAAGCTGCTGCCCTGTTCCGCCTTGCTGTTGGCCGGGATCGATTCTGGCCGGCACGTGCGAAGCCGTGGCAGGTAAATTCTGGGGATTTCCACCCTCAGGCGCATTTCCGCCGGATGCTTGAGGGGATTGTGGCGCAGGCCTTGATGGCGGCGGTGACATATTCATGTTGAACACGTCTCCCTCATCAAGGTCCAGATCACCTTCGATTTGCGGCATTTCGTCGTCGTCAGCCGGAGGCCGCGGAGCAGCTTCAGGAGGTTCAGGCTTCTCCTCTGCCACCTCCTCAACCACTTCGGCGTCGATCGTCATGTCTTCGAAAGTGTCAATTACATCAACACCTTTTCCGTCACCTTGTGACTCACCCGACATCTTCATTTTATTTTTGTCCTTACGGATCATGCCCTATTTGCTCCTCAAATATTGCGACTAAATTTTATGTCATGAATTGTACTTAGAGTTTGTGTAAGAAATACGCCGCTCGAATTATTAGAATACCCGAGAAAGGTTAATAAAACAAATACATTATTTAACATAATGTTATTGAAATATAACAAAACACGCCGGTTCAACC
This sequence comes from Alphaproteobacteria bacterium, assembly GCA_030432025.1. GTDB lineage: Bacteria > Pseudomonadota > Alphaproteobacteria > Micavibrionales > Micavibrionaceae > TMED27. Next base: position 34,036 of record JAUIIA010000007.1, on the reverse strand, counting down.
CGGCGCTTTTCTATAAAATTTATATGGTTAGCGAGGATTACTCTGCTGCAACCGCTAACTTGCCGTCTTGGCGAGGCCAGCTTTTAAACTTCATCAGGGCTTCATCAACACCAGATACTGTTGCACACAGGCGTGCTGCAACAAGGTATGGGTCAGAGTTAGCGCCAGGACGACGGTCCTCGAAATAACCGTAACCTTTTGCTGCTACAGGAGCAGGAATACGGATAGAACAACCGCGGTCAGCATCGCCGACTTTGAACGTGTTGATGTCACATGTTTCGTGCAAACCTGTCAGACGCTCATCAAGACCTGCACCGTAAAGAATGATGTGCTCCTGGTGCTTGGCTTCCAAAGCTTTAGTCGCCGCTTCAATAGCAGCTTTACCTTTGGATTTGTCACGCGTGTCGTTAGTAGAGAAGTTTGTGTGCATACCGGCACCGTTCCAGTCACCTTTAACAGGCTTGTTGTCCAGTGTTGTAGCAACATCAAAGTCTTCTGCTACGCGGTGAAGCAACCAGCGGGCAATCCATGTTTGGTCTGTTACGTTCAGAACGCCAGGATCTTCGCTTTCGTCACCGCGGAAACCAATTTGGAATTCCCACTGACCAGGCATAACTTCAGCGTTCAGGCCGTAGTACATAAGACCGGCATCAAGACATAGCTCAGCGTGTGCCTCTGCCACTTCACGGCCGAATACCTCTTCAGCACCAACGCCACAGTAGTAAGGGCCCTGAGGTGCAGGGTAACCATGCTGTGGCCACCCCAATGGTGTACGTGCGCCTTGCGGGAACATTGTGTATTCCTGCTCGAAACCACACCAAGGCTGGTCTTTTGCAGCGCCAGCATCCAAAACTTCACGAAGTTGGGCGCGTGAGTTTGATTCGTGCGCTGAACCGTCCGGGTTCAAAACTTCACACATCACAAGGAAGTTGCCTTCGCCGCGGATGGGGTCTTTACAAACAAATACGGGATCAAGCAGACAATCTGAATCATCGCCTTCTGCTTGCATTGTTGAAGAACCATCGAAGCTCCACTCAGGGAAATCTTCAGGTTTGGGGTTGTTGCCAACATTCACAGCGCGTGTTTTCGAACGCAATGTGCGTGTAGGGATTGCACCATCAATCCAGATATATTCTGCAAGGGTAAAATTAGACATTCCGAGCTCTCCTTTGTCGGATAGTATGTTTAAGATAATGGCAGTTTTAAAGGGGTTTCCACGATTTTGCAAGCGTCAATGCGAGAAAAATCAATCGGACCTGAATTTTTGCAGGGAATATGGACTTATATATATTAGGAGAAATGGCGCGCTCGGGAGGATTCGAACCCCCGACCTTCTGATCCGTAGTCAGACGCTCTATCCAGCTGAGCTACGAGCGCGCACGTCGAAAAGTCGCCAGAACATAAACGAATTGATATTCTATTGCAAGCTTTGCTTCGGCTTAAAATGCACGGCCCGATATTACCTCGGTAAAACTCTTCAAATAGCTGGCCTTTCTCTTGACTCACCAGATATTTACGGCAATGCTCAACATAAGTAATTTACTTTGCGTACAAGTTTGTTTAACCACTCCTTACTTACGCTTTCATTTATTTAAGATGTTTATGATGACACATATGAAGATATCTCGCAGACTTCTGATGGGCGCGACTGTAGCCTTAGGCTTAGTTTTCGCAGCAAGCACTCCGCTTCACGCCCAAACAGCTACCTCAACAAACAATGTGAATGGTCTACCCTCTCTGATCATCACCAACGAACCATTGCCGGAGAATCTTCGTCAGCAGATTTACAGCAAGCCGACACAAGTACGCGCCATCACGGCAAAAGAAGTGCGCGGTGAAGATTATTTCCAACCGACACAAACAATTGTCGGCGATAAAATAAGAGGCATTACCTCTGATCTGAGAACAGTTCAGGATCGTGTCGCCAGCCTTTCTGCCAACTTGAATGGCATGGAGCGCAGACACGAACAAGAAGCCGCGGATTACTACGCCAATATCGCGACGATCAACACGCAGCTTCAATCCGGCACGACCCCGGGCAACCCGCGTCTCATGACACGTCTTAACAAAGCCGAACAAACATTGGATGAGTTGGGCGGATCAATCGCACAATTGAACACTTTGGCTGCCGACATCTCGAATACAGCATCTGAAGCCTCTTTCCTGCTTGAAGAAACACGCGCAGCATACAGCGTATCCGGCGCAGTTGAGGAAGATCACGTGCATTTGGCACAGCTGGAAGATTCAATTAACAACACAATGATCATTGTTCAGCGAATCCTGAACATTGTGAATGACGACATTACACGTATGAGCACATACTTGAGTGCCGAGCGTGAAAACTTGCGCGTCTTGTCACTGGCTGTTGCCAATGGTGACTTTTATGGCCGCAGCCTCGCAAACAGACCATTTTCAGGCGCTCAGTCTTACCAGCCTGCATCATATTCCGCCGGCGCCCCTGCTGCTGCCCCCGCTCCCGCGGTGGATTACAGCGCACAGCAACCTGCGCCAGCACTTAACGGCCCTCGTCCGCTTGCGAAAATCAAATTCGACCGTCCTGATGTAGCTTACGAAGAGCCTGTATATCTGGCGGTTAACGAAGCTTTGAAACGCTACCCTAATGCACGTTTTGACCTTGTCGCCGTTACACCAACCAACGGAAACGCCGCACAGGTCGCCATCGAAAGCACAAAGGCACGCCGCAATGCTGAGCAAGTTCTCAGAACGCTTGTTCAGATGGGCTTACAGCAGGATCGAGTTGATCTGGCTTACAGCGAAAGCGGTCAGGCAGCGACTAACGAAGTTCACCTATTCGTTAAATAATTAACTTTTTTATACATTAAATTTGCTTTTTCCATATCATCTCTATATTCTCCGCCCCGAGAACACAGAGATGAATGGTTTAAATGAGTAACACGACCTTGCAAGATGGGCCGGATGTAGAGCCTTCTGACGCATTATCCGTACACCGCTGTATTGTACGCGGGGAAGCCTCCGATGGTGAGCCATTTCAACGTGTCTATGTAACTTATGATGCCGATGAAGCAGAGCGCTTTAACGATCTGATGGGGCTGATCGAACATGAGCAAGGCATCACAAAGCAAGCGATCGCACAGATTGCGGAAAAAGAGTTTCCCGGGCTCATCCTGATCCTTGAACAACATGGTAACGAGATCACAGAAGAAGTCCCCGATTCCCTGCCTATCGGTGAAGGTTATTGGGATGAGCATGACCATGTGCAGCTCCTTCGCCGTGCCTTGATAGCCACAGAAAATGAACTGCAAGACAGTATCCGTAAATCTGCCAATGAGGTTGCATCCAACATCCCTACCCTGATGGCTATCGGGCTGAAGGGTGACTGGACATACTGGGTTGCGGGCGCAGCCGGGGCATATATTGCAGGCTCCATAGGTTTCCGTGGATACAGACAGAATGCGCGTTTTAACCGCGCCTTAAATATTTTTGTAGAGTTCAAGAACAACCAGTATATCAACCCCGACATGGCCAAAGAGGTTCTGGATAAGCGGATGAGAAGTTCAGGGTTGCTGTTTTCCGGTGTCCCTGAAGCCGACCTATCGAAATTCGACGAAAACCACTTTATTGCCGTCGCAGACAAACGTGGACTTTGGTACAACAAAAATTATCTCACAAAAAGCGTACACAGACGTGCCCTTCCGAATGGACGAGAGAAAGTTTTCGCTTCACCCGAGGTTGCCAAAGGACATTGCAGAAAAGCCCTGGGCATTGCGGGCCACTTCCTGTGGGAGCAGATTGTCGACCTCAAAGAAAACCCAACATCAGCCCAAACATGGAAGAACATCGGCAGAGGCTTTGTAGACACAGGCATTCTCGCCTTCGAATTCCGCAACACGGTTTCACGTAACCGCGCCTATCAGGACATGGTTGATGCCCATCCTGAACTGGCGGCAATAACAGTTGAAGAACATCAACATGTTCAGGATGCAGCCGACCACAACATCCTCGAAGAAATCCGTGTAACGAAACGAGACATCAAAGAGCAAAAATTCGATGGTGGCGTTATGGGACTGGCTTTTATTGCCGAAAGTGTCTTTATGGGGATGCACGGATACGAGACCGCTCATGCCGGATATGAAATATATCAGGAGCAATTTGGTGAAGCTGCCGCCGGAACTACAGGCCCCCACCCGGAACCCGAGCATAGCTGGATTGACGAGCCGGAAGTTGCTTTGGGTCTAAGTCTCTATTCCATTGCCTTGGCCTCGGGCGCCTATGCCTATTTGGGGCGCGAGATTTCATCCGTTAAAGACACACTGCAAAGCCGCCGTGCGAAGGTACTTAAAGACCTTTACCCGAAAGCCATGGAGCAGTATCGCGCCCACAGAGAGCAACAATCGCAAGTTCAAGACGACCAGCCATCATCTGAAATGTAATAACCGCGTTCTATGTCACCGCGTGACTTGATTAATGCCTGCAAAACTATAGGATGCTCCGCATGTCACTGAACTTCACAGATTTTGACGCCATTACCGTCCGCCTGGCTAACAGCGAGGAAGAAATCGAACTTGCACAGCAGCTTCGATTTAATGTTTTTTATGAAGAACATACGGCAAAGCCTAGTGATGAAGTGCAAAAATTGCGTCGTGATTTTGACGAATACGACACCCATGCCGATCATTTGGTGGTTGTTGACCACTCCGGAGCGGAAGACCGCATTGTAGGAACATACAGATTGCTGCAACGGGACGGCGCCGAAAAAGCCGGACAATTCTACACTGCCGGTGAATATACTATCGACCCGCTCCTAAAATGCGGCTCGACGCTTCTCGAACTCGGGCGTTCCTGCGTACTGCCTGACTATAGATCCCGTCCGGTCATGCAGCTTTTGTGGCAGGGTATCGCCGACTATGTCGCAGAAAATGATATTGAGATCATGTTTGGCTGCGCCAGCTTTTACAACACGGATATTGAAGCATTGGCGCCATCACTATCCTACTTACATCATTATCATCTAGCGCCGGAAAAATTCCGCGTACGCGCCGTCGACAGCCGCTACATTGATATGAACATCATTCCGCAAAGCGAGCTGAATGCGCGTCGCGTGTTTGCCGAATTACCACCACTCATCAAAGGGTATTTGCGTTTGGGCGGCGCAATTGGTGAAGGGGCCGTAATTGACGAACAGTTCGATACGACAGATGTATGCATAATCGTTCAGACCCACATGGTCACTGACCGTTACCGCAAGCATTACGAACGCAAAAACCAGAAGGCTATGCCGCGCGCAGAAGAAGCGGAAAGCAACAATGTTCACAGCATCGCCACAGGCAAATCCTCTTAAGCCATGCGCCCGCTGGTAGCCTCTCTCAAGATTACCGCATATCTGATCGCAAATATTGCGATCGTCCCTGTTCACACGCTGATGTACTTCATAAATAAGGGCCCTTGGCTTTATGTCCTGCCCCGCATTTACCACAAAATCTGCTGTGCGATATTCGGAATTCGCGTCACCACCGTCGGAACGCCTGTGACGGACAAACAAACACTTTTCATGTCTAACCACCTGTCCTATCTGGATATTCCTGCGCTATCGACCGTTTTGCCTCGCATACATTTTGTGGCAAAAAAAGATGTAGAGGGCTGGCCCGTCTGGGGCTTTCTGGCAAAGTTGCAGCAAACAGCCTTCATAAGCCGCAGCCGTAGCGACGCAAAAAAAGAAACACAAAGCCTGACTGATATCGTCTCTTCCGGAAAAAACCTGGCCATATTCGCCGAGGGTACATCCACCAACGGCGCCGGGATAGAACCTTTCAAATCCAGCCTGTTCAGCATAGCGCAAGGCCCCGCAGCACCGCAGGATTTAGTGGTACAACCGGTGACGCTCAAAATGACATCCCTGGACGGGGCGCCTCACTCAGGGGCCGACACGGAAAACCTGTACACATGGCCGCGTGAGCTTGAGATGGACCTTATTCCGCATCTATGGCGTTTTGCCAAAAGCAAAGGCGTGGGAATTGAGGTCGTTTTTCACGCCCCGTTGCACCCTGCTGAATTTTCTGACCGAAAAACACTTGCCAAGGCATGCTATGAAGCCGTATGCAATGGGTTGAAAGATTAATCAAAGAAATCAGGAGCATTATCCATGGCCGAAATCCAACCCGAAGAAGTTTCACGTTTACAAACCTATCTCCAAGATAAGTTCAAAAACAACGGCTTCGCGTTGAAAATGCGTGACAAAGCCAAGGATTCTGTTGAAGTTCTGCTCAATGGCGAATTTATTGCTGTCATTTACAAGGATGACGAAGATGGCGATGTCTCCTATGACATGAACATGGCCATCCTCGAAATAGACCTACCCGGTCAAATCGGCAAATAAATCTTTTTCCATCTCTTTAGCGAGCCTTTTCCCGCCTAAAAACACTTCCGAATTATGGTTTTGTTGCCAGTAGGTTGTACTATTTGCTAAAATTATTAAGTGAGCAAATTTTAGGGCGGATTGAGAATTGAAGGCTTTTTCGCTGATCGTAATCGGCATTTTTGGTTTTACTACTGCGGCATTTCAGGCAAATGCTGCTGAAAAGCTGCGTTTTGAAGACTCCATCCCCCGCAGCAGCTTTGAGCGCATAAAACTGTTTACTGACAGCACCTTAGGACAATCCATAGACGCATTCGAAATCGCAAAAACAGACCTTAACGACGACGGTTTGTATGAATTTGTTATCCGCCAGAAGGAATGCGAAGTGTTATGCCGTTACAGTATCGTAGCGGAATCAAGCAAAACCATTGTTCCCCTGGGTGATTTACGCGGCTCTAATATCGTTCTTGGTAACGAATTCAGTCATGGTGTGCGCAATCTATTAGTTTTTGAAAGTCCCACAAACGACTTTGATTATACGCTCTATACGTGGCATCCTATGTCGTCTTCATATAGAAAGTCGGGGCTGTAATGGACAGGCAAGAACTTATCAAAAATATACTGATTTTCGTGGTTTGCGCCGCTATTCCCGTCCTTAGCTTCTTTGACAGTTCCGGTATTGCTCACTCCGCCGGTGTAGGTTGTGGTGTTGGTGGCAAGTCAAAAGGTAAAGCCAAAGGCGTACCGTGTGCTACACCTCCCCCGCCAACAGCACTCGATGATCCTTCAACGGGTCCAAACGCCGAGAAAACAGACAGCCCGATGTGTGATGCTAACTTCATGAACCAGATTTACGCGAAGGCATTTCTGGAAGCCGAACGTGAAGTTGTCGTTGCGAACTCGATAATTTTAAAGCCTGACAGTGTTCTTGAATATGCATGTCCGGACCAGAATATGGCCCGTATTGCGGAGGATGCAGGTCCGATCTTTTCTGAAAGCGACCGATGGAGCACAGATAACATTGATGTCGTCGGAGACAGCGTCACCATTGACGTGTTTATGGGCGATACGCGTCTCGACAGCCATATCGAGAACATGACGCTCTCGACCATGGTCACCTACGCGAACTCGGAATTCCCCCATGATTTTCTGGCGAATGCCGCTTCGGGTGACGATCACAACTTATCAGGCACCGTAAGCGGTGTGGCCGGTGTTTGTGATCATATGTACAACATCAATCACATTGCGAAATGTGAAGATTTCGGCTTGAACCCGCCATTTATTGAATTTGAAGCGTTTTATTCCACACCTGCATTGGAAAGCACCGACCCGAGGTTGCTACCCGTTACATGTCCGGCCGGACACCAGGTCACGACGGCGGCAATCGAAGTCGCAAAAAATGAGGACTGGACATACGCAGCCAATGACCCGATCGTGACTAACTTCGAAATAACAAGGGACTCTAATTACAGTGCCGGCGGCGGTAACTGTGAAAATTCAGACCCTATCCCTACCGGTGTGATTGTTTACTTCAAACAATATGACCAAGATCCGGCAGGTAACCCTATTCTGGTTGATGAGTACGAGTATGAAGATAAATTCTGTTCAAACCCTGCATGTTATTTTGAAAATAACAGCAATGCGGGCGGTGGCGACGACACTTGTGAGCCGCAACCATAAGGATTTTTGGAGAAAAGCTATTTGCGTATAAGCCCCTGAATAGCGTACAATTATAAAAGGTAGAGAGCATATGTATCGGTTTAAAAACAAGCATCCTATTTCAGGTATTAAAGGCGTATTGACGCTCGCACTGACCTTGGGCAGTGGTTTGCTGATGGGGCAGAGCACGGTTTTGGCCGGAACTTTTGCCGATGATGCTTGCGACCCGCAATATTACGAATCTCTTGAAGCGCGTGCCTGGCTAGAGGCTCAACGCGAAATCACACAGAACCAGAATTTGATCTTCAAAAGCGACAGTGTGCTTGAATACACCTGTTTCGATGCTTTTCTGGGTGTTTTAGCGGACCGTGCAGACGGCTCCCCTTCCGCATCGCAGCTTTTCACAGACACAAACAGATGGGGTACGCCGCCATCAAACGTTAGAACTTCTCTGGACGGGATCGTAGCAACGGCTATGGATGCATACCAGACAGCGAACTTTAACCACAGCTTGCTTGGCGGGCGCTCCACGGAAGTTTATGACTTGCCTGCATCCCTGCCCTCTGGCGCATATGCTTGCGATACGATGAACCGCGTTTGGGAAGATGCCAAATGTATGGATTTCATTGATAACGCGGCCGAAGACGGTTTCTTTACCTTTGCGGAATACGAAAACTCGGCTGACAAGCGCTTCCTTCCTACACGTTGTACAGGCCACACAGCCGGTGACGGTATGTTCCAGGACAAAATAGACGAAGCGACACTGGATTCGGCAACCCCATGGGAAGAAAGCACCATCAGAACATTCTATGAATTTATCCTGCCTTCCGGCGGTGGTTGTGGCGTTACAACTGGTGGGCCATTCCTCTCTATCTTTAAAACAGGTTTGACCGTGAGCCGTACGTCAGGTGGCATCGCCAATTACGAAGAGCATGTCTGTGTCGTACCGGGATGTTTCTATAACCCGACCTCGGTTAGCAGCGGTGACTGCGAAGAGTACCCCTTCCCGTAAACAACAAATTGTTTAGTTGATGAATTCTTTGAGTTGGGCTCTCAATTTTTCGGAGCCCGGATTTAAGGCTGCGTACTTGATTACAGCCTCCAGATTTTTCTGCCTATCAATCGCCACAGTTTCCTCTTCGGCAGGCTTAGGCTGCAATTTTTTCTCTGGTGTTTGATCTGTATGAGCTTGTGAGACCAGCATGCGCAAAGCCTTGAATAGCTGAGGATGGTCCTTTTCGATCTCAGCACGTGTCTTGCGCATTTGCGCTAGAACCTTGTCTTGAATAGCTTTTTTTCTGTTTTGCTCTGTCATTACATGACCCTTGCTTCAAAATTACATCTCAGCCATGTGCTTTGCAAATTACAGGCCAGATATTTCTTCATTCTAACCTTGAGGGCTTAAATATCCGCTTAAGATTCACGATAGAGTTTTGCTTCAATATCTTCTATAGTCCGATGCCATGATGCTTGACGTATATGCTTGGGGCACCAAAGCCGGAAAACCGTTGATCCGCGCGCTCCTGAACCACCGCATTCGAATAGGAAAAGAGGACCCCGAACGCTTGAGTGAGCGTATGGGCGAAGCCTCTGTGCCTCGACCTAGCGGTAAGCTTGTCTGGGTACATGCAGCGAGTGTCGGCGAGGCTCAGTCTGCGCTTATTCTGGTCGAGACGCTACTGGAGGCCAATAAAGAGCTTCATATCCTAATCACCACGGGGACGCGCACCTCCGCCGAGCTGATGGCCAAGAAATTGCCCGATCGCGCTATCCATCAATTTTATCCGCTTGATCACCCACAATGGGTTCAAAGCTTTCTGGATAGCTGGCAGCCGGATGCTGTTCTGTGGATGGAGTCGGAGCTTTGGCCGAATATGCTGCGTGAGGTCAAAAAACGCGCCATTCCTGCCGCCCTTATCAATGCGCGCCTATCACTGAAGTCACTTAAACGTTGGAATATGATGCGTGGTGTGGCGCAAACATTGCTGTCGGTGTTTGATTGTATTTTATGCCAGACGAATGCGGACGAGGAATCCTATTCCCAGCTTGGCGGGCAAAATATTCACGTCACAGACAATCTCAAATATAGCGCTGTACCACTAGAAGCGGACAACAGGTCCTTGAAAGCGCTGCTTACATCTGTTGAGCAAAGGCCTTGCTGGGTTTATGCCAGCTCACATGCGCCTGAGGAGTTACTCGCGGCCAACGTGCATAAGAACCTGAAAGAAACGCACACCAACCTTTTAACGATCATTGTGCCCCGTCACCCGGAGCGTCGTGACAGTATCCGCAAGGACTTGGAGCAAACGGGGCTGAACGTGGTTTTTCGCGGCGAAGACAAGAACCAGCCAAGCGCAGATACCGATATCTATGTTGCCGATACATTGGGTGAGCTTGGCCTATTCTACACATTCTGCGATATCGCCCTTATTGGACGCAGCCTGAGCAGTGACGGTGGTGGCGGCCATAACCCGATTGAAGCAGCGCAGCTTCGTTGTGCTGTTCTGCACGGACCGCTGATACAGAATTTGCAGGATATCTATGACGACATGACCGCGGCCGATGCTTCGGTTATGGTTGAAGATCAGGAAAGCTTGCAGGCTACGCTTCACACTCTGCTAAGCGATGAGGCTGCTTTAGAAGAGCATAAACAGCGTGCGGCTGCTTTTGCGAATGCCAAGACATCGGTTCTGGAACGCGTTATGCAGCATGTAGGCCCGATGATTGAAAATGTAATGAACAAGCAGGAACGCTCTGCATGATGAAAACACCTGCATATTGGTATAGAGGCCTGAGCGACCAAGCCCCTTTAAAGGAGATCATGCTGCGTCCCCTCAGTGCCGTGTACCAATGGTTTTCAAAATTACATCGCTCCAGCTTTAAGCCATACAAGGCAGACATTCCCGTCATTTGCGTTGGTAATCTGGTCTCCGGTGGCAGCGGAAAGACCCCCACCGCTATTGCTTTGCTGCAGCTGATCAAATCACATGATGCCGAGAAAAAAGTTTACTTCCTGACCCGTGGCTACGGCGGGATTCGTAAAGGTCCCCTGCTCGTCGACCCATCCGATCATATATACCGCGAGGTCGGCGATGAAGCGTTGCTGCTGGCCAATCACGCCCCGGTTATTGTTGCGGCTGATCGCGCCAAAGGGGCGAAGTTCGCAAAAGAACAAGGCGCGGATATCATCATCATGGATGACGGCTTGCAAAATCCGGGGTTGGAAAAAGACCTCAAGATTGTGGTCATAAACGGAGAGATGGGCTTTGGTAACCAACGCACTATTCCGGCAGGCCCTTTGCGGGAGCCGCTCGATAAGGGGCTAGATGAAGCGGATATGTTCGTGCTTATCGGAGAGGATATGCGGGACACTTTATCTATCCTGCCTAAAGATAAGCCGATGTTAAAAGGCAACGTACAGCTTTCTAACAGTCTGCCGCTTAAAACGGATACGGCCTATCTTGCGTTTGCGGGCATGGGGTATCCAGAGAAGTTCTTTAACTTTCTTCGTGATGAATTAAAGTTGAACATCATTAAAACCAAGAGCTTTCCCGATCATCACACATATCGCCGTGATGAATTGATTGATCTACATAATGACGCACAGAAGCTGGAGGCACGGTTGATTACCACCGCCAAGGATATGGCGCGTCTTCCACTACTCAGTGAAATCACAGAAGATTTCGATCTTGATGTCGCCAATATACAGATTGCGTTTGATAATCCCTCCCCGTTTATTGAGCAGCTTGAGCGAATAACAGCAGGTAAAAAAGATGACGATGACGCCAGCTAGAAAGCTTCGTTATGCGCTTGAGGCGGCTGCATTATGGCTGCTGATGCTCATTTTGAAGTGCCTGCCACCTGCTGTTTCTTCTAACTTTGGCGGCTGGGTTGGCCGCACATTCGGGCCGTTGATGGGCGCGGATAAGAAGGCGAGAATTAACCTGCAACTTGCGCTTCCCGAAAAGACGAACGAAGAGCATGAGCAAATTTTGGAAGGTATGTGGGATAATCTGGGCCGTGTGATTGCCGAGTACCCGCATCTAAAAACGATTGCGAAAAACCATACTAAAATTGTAAATGCCGAACGGCTTGAAGACGCAATGAAAGCGGATAAGGGTGCGGTTTTTATTGGTGCCCATTTCGCGAACTGGGAGCTGAACACCATCAGTGTGTTTATGCAATACGGGCAGAAAGTCTCGGCCACATACCGTGCGCCCAATAACCCATGGAGCGATAAAATGCTGCACAAGATCCGTACACTGGGCGGACAATTGAACGCACATTCAAAGTCCGTTGAGGGCGGTCGCGGGATGATGAAAGACCTGCGCAACAAGGAGATGATCGGTATTCTGGTCGACCAGAAATATAATGAAGGGCTGGAGATGCCGTTCTTTGGTTCACCGGCCATGACCAACCCGATCTTCGTGCAGCTGGCGCAGAAATTCGGCTGTACTTTATTACCTGCGCTTGGCAAGCGGCTTGACGGGTGCAACTTCGAAATTACGTTGTTAGAGCCGATCGAGGTGATGGAAAAAGACGGCAAGCCCCGTCCCGTCGAAGATGTCATTGCCGAAACACATGGCATGCTGGAAAATTGGATTAAACAAAACCCCGAGCAATGGCTATGGGTTCACAGAAGATGGAAAGACAACGTTTATGAGTGACAAGCATTTCGACTATTTCGTAATCGGCGCAGGTTCCGGCGGTGTGCGCTCAGCCAGAATAGCCGCAGGGCACGGCGCGAAAGTCGGCATTGCCGAAGCCTCAAAGCTGGGTGGTACGTGCGTTAACCTCGGCTGTGTGCCGAAAAAGCTGATGGCCTATGGTGCGGATTACGGCTACCACTTCGATGATGCGCGTGGGTTTGGCTGGGATGTACCCAAAGATGTTTCCTTTAGCTGGGCGAAACTGATCGAGAACAAGAATGCGGAGATTGACCGCTTGAATAGTATTTACGGCTCATTACTGGAAAATTCAGGTGTCGAGCTGATCAACGGTCATGCGAAATTCATCGACAATAATACGGTCGAGATTGACGGTCAGAAAATCACGGCAGACAAGTTCCTGATTGCCGTTGGCGGACGTCCTCGCGCTCCCGAGTTTGAGGGCGCAGAGCATTGCATCGTTTCCGATGATGCGTTCTTCCTCGATAAATTCCCTGAGCGCGTGGTGATTCAGGGCGGCGGTTATATTGCCGTTGAGTTCGCGCATATCTTCCATGGCATGGGTGCGCATGTGACCTTGTTGTATCGCGGATCACTGTTCTTACGCGGCTTCGATGAGACCATGCGCGTAGCATTGAGTGACGAGATGAAAAAAGCAGGCGTGGATCTGCGCTATAATTGCGATATCTCGTCGGTGTCTGAAAAGGACGGTGCATTCACCGTATGTACAACACAAGACGATGAGGAGATAGAAGCTGATCTTGTTATGTCCGCAATCGGGCGTGTGCCTGTTACCGATACCCTCGGGCTGGAGAATACGGATGTGAAGCTGGCTGATAATGGGCAGGTGATTGTCAATGACCAGTATGAAAGCAGTGTCGGACATATTTATGCACTGGGCGATGTGGCCAACGACTTCCCGCTTACGCCTGTAGCTATTCAAGAAGGGCACGTTCTGGCCGACCGTCTGTTTGACGGACAAAAAGACCGCAAGGTTAATTACGAGAATATTGCGACGGCGATCTTTTCTGCTCCCCCTTGTGCGACTGTCGGCATGACGGAGGACGAAGTTATTGCGAAGAAAATCAAAGCCCGTATTTATGACGGCTCCTTCACACCCATGAAGCACCGCCTGAGTGGTCGTGATGAAAAGACGGTGATGAAGCTGATTGTTGAGCCGGATACCGACAAGGTTATCGGCCTGCACATGATGGGGTTAGATGCGCCGGAGATTGTGCAAGGTTTTGCTGTGGCAATGAATTGCGGCGCGACCAAGGCCGACTTTGACCGCACCATGGCGATGCACCCGACAGCCGCAGAAGAGTTCGTGACTATGCGCTCTTTCCGTGAATTGTCAGATATTGATTTCGAAGATTAGTTCAGCGTTTTCGACGTATTATTCGCGGCCGATTTTCCGAGAATGAAGTCAGTGTATTCCGGTTTGGGGAAGTCTTCATCCCCTTCGGCAACACCTTTTTCAGCCAGCGCGTATATGCGCGCCATATTTGCGGCGAACAGTTTTTGCCCCGCATCCGTGAGGAAACGGCGTTGGCAAACATCTTTCAAGAAATCGAGAATATGTTGCGGCCGTGCATCATCGAAGCCCATTTCCTTGCGGTACAGCGCCGTTTCATACTGTGTCACCGCATAAGACAGCCCCCCGGATGTGGCGATATCCGCCTCCTGTAACATACAAGACATCAGGGCGGCCTTTGGGTCAGTTTCGAGCAGCTTGAGGTCATCAGATAAATTCAGCTTCGCGATTTTTGATTGCTCTTCCATGAAGTGCGACCGGTAAGCGGCCTTCATCTGGTTCATCGGGTTGGTCTGCTCCCCCAATGGTGAAACATCGGTACACAGAAGCATCAATTTGATCATATCGAGTGCTTCCTGAGTGGCGCCGCATTCTTTGAAAAACGGTTCTGCAATAATGTAAGACTGGATTTCCAGACGGCATGGCTCATGCACACCTTTCAGCGTATTGCCTTTACCGTCGTGTTCCAAATCATGGATGCAGGCAGCGGCCAACATTACAGCGATCTCGTCCTCGTTTAGCGCCTTGGACGTTTCGCCGTAAATACTGTTATGAACCTGTATCAAGCGCATCAATTGCAGCGCGACTTTGCGGAAATGCAAATTATTGTGATACGGCAGCTCCAGATCCAGACTGCCCAGCGTAGCGGACATCAGAACAAGGTGCATGTTATCGGGCTGCGCTATATCAAATTCGTCGATCATGGCCACAGCCATCGCTATCAAAGACGGAGCGGTGCCTGTTCTTTGCCAGCGACGGAAAATAGTGATCACTTCGTCTGTGTTGCCCTGCGCTTCCTTGCGGCCAGAGCGCATGATTTCGTTGTTGGAAAAGAGGTCAAAATCCTTATCCAGTGCTTTCAAATCTTCCTTGTATGCGGAGATAAGCCGTTCCTGATCCAAAACAGAGTCTTTTGCACCCTTTTTCAGAACAGGCTCGAGAGACTTAAGTATTTGTTCACACTGCTTTTTATGGGATTTGGTTTTAAAAAATGAGAACATGAAAAACGTTAATGTTGTGGTCAATATTTTAAGTCTACGCGTTTTTATCGACCTTGTAAAAATGCAAAAACGCTAATCTTCCGAAACTTGATGCCAGCAAGGCTTTTCGTATGTTGTGCTTCGCAAGGCTTTCCTTTATAACACTGAAGCTTACGTTAGGTTATAAGGATTTTAGAACCATGACACAAAACTGGAGCCCGGACAGCTGGAGAGCAAAGCCAGCAAAGCAGTTACCATCGTATGACGATGAAGCTGCGCTGAAAGCCGTTGAACAAGAATTGAGCGGGATGCCGCCGCTTGTTTTTGCCGGTGAAGCCCGTAACTTGCAGGAACATCTTGGTAAAGTGGCCAATGGTGAAGCATTCCTGCTGCAAGGCGGTGATTGTGCAGAGAGTTTTCAGGAATTCAGCGCGAATAAAATCCGCGATACATTCCGTGTGTTGCTGCAGATGGCTGTTGTCATGACATACAGTGGCTCCCTGCCTGTTGTTAAAGTCGGCCGTGTAGCCGGACAGTTCGCAAAGCCACGTTCCAGCGACACCGAAACACGCGGTGATGTCACATTGCCTAGCTACCGCGGTGACAACATCAACAGCATTGAATTTTCCGAGGAAGCCCGTATTCCCGATCCGCAACGTCTGATCCGTTCTTATCATCAGGCTTCAGCGACTTTGAACCTACTGCGCGCGTTTGCAAAAGGCGGTTTTGCCGACCTTAACCGTGTGCATGGCTGGAACCTCGACTTCGTGGCCGACAGCCCCTTGCAGGACCGTTATGAAGACCTCGCGACACGTATTGATGATGCTCTGCGCTTCATGGCTGCTTGCGGTGTAACATCGGAAACTGTTCCTGCTATTCGACAAACTGACTTCTACACCTCGCATGAGGCGTTGCACCTTCATTACGAAGAGGCGATGACCCGCGAAGATAGCTTGACCGGTGACTGGTATGACACATCCGCCCACTTGCTGTGGATTGGTGCCCGTACGCATCAGGAAGACCACGCGCAGATCGAATATGTCCGCGGCATTAAAAACCCGCTCGGTCTGAAATGTTCCCCTGCCCTTACACCTGATGAGTTGATGCGCCTTATTGATGTGCTAAACCCTGAGGATATTCCGGGTCGTCTGACATTAATTGCGCGCATGGGTGCGGATGATGTTGAAGAAAAGCTTGCCCCTCTGGTACGCAAAGTTAAAGAAGAAGGCCGCAGCGTTGTCTGGTCTTGTGACCCGATGCACGGTAACACGTTCACATCCGGCAGCGGCTTCAAGACACGCCGTTTTGAGAACATCCTGAAAGAGGTTCAAGGTTTCTTCGCCGTTCACCGCGCGGAAGGCACGCACCCCGGTGGTGTTCATTTCGAAATGACCGGTGAAGATGTAACCGAATGTGTCGGCGGCGCGAAAGATATTCAGGACGAAGACTTATCCAGCCGTTACCACACGGCGTGTGACCCTCGTCTGAATGCGAACCAGGCTCTCGAGCTTGCATTCTTGATCGGTGATGAGCTGAAAAAGATGAGAGTTTCCGGAGAACTTCACCCTATAGAGGCTGCAGCAGCCGAATAAGAACGTTATGACCGATACACTCACCCTAACGCTGGCCCAACTCAACCCCGTCGTCGGGGACATCGCAGGTAATACAGAAAAAATGCTCGATGTCTGGAGTGAGGCGGAATCCGACCTCGTGGTATTTGCCGAGATGACGATTTGCGGCTATCCGCCAGAAGACCTCGTGCTTAAGCCGAGCTTTATCAAAACGATCCAGAAATACGTATATCACTTACAAGCCGAAAGTAAGAAGTTCGAATCTGCGGCACTGATCTCTTGCCCATGGCTTGTAGGCGATGATGTCTATAACGCCGTGCACCTGATCCATAAGGGTGAAATCCTTCACAGCCAGACCAAACACCACTTACCGAATTACGGTGTATTTGATGAATACCGTATTTTCAAAAGCGGTCCCCTGCCCGATATCTTCGAATTCAAAGGCCGCAAGATGGGAATCCTGATCTGTGAGGATATGTGGTACGCGAATGTTGCCGAGCACCTGAAGAAGCAAGGTGCGGAAGCTTTCATCGTGCCTAACGGCAGCCCTTTCGAAGTGACCAAAGACGAGACCCGTTTTGATATTGCCCGCAGCCGTATCAAGGAAACCGGCTTGCCGCTGATCTATGTGAACCAAGTCGGCGGGCAAGACGAGCTGGTCTTTGACGGTGCCAGTTTCATTATGGACCCTAAGGGCGAGATCCTGTTCCAAGCGCCGGAATTCGTAGAGGGCGAATACAACGTCACCTATAACTTCGCCGATAACTCGGTTGATGGAGATGCTTCAACCAAGAACCTAAGCGGTGAAGCCGAACTGTATGGTGCGCTGAAGCTGGGCCTTAGAGATTACATTGAAAAGAACGGCTTTCCCGGACTTGTTCTCGGGTTATCGGGCGGCATTGATAGTGCTTTGGCCGCCGTGATTGCCGTTGATGCGCTTGGCCCCGAACGCGTGCATTGCGTAATGATGCCGTCCCCGTATACGTCACAGGATTCATTGGACGACGCACAAGCTGTCGCCGAGCATCTGGGCTGCGACTATGACATTGTTCCGATCGATAAAGCGATGCATGCTTTTGAGGGCACCATAGAAGGGCTTGAGGGTGTAGCGCATGAAAATATGCAGAGCCGCGCGCGTGGGCTTATCCTGATGAGCCTTTCGAATATGAGCGGCAAGATGGTTTTATCAAACGGTAACAAGAGCGAAATGGCCGTCGGCTACGCCACACTTTACGGCGATATGTGCGGTGGCTTTAACGTGATCAAGGACCTGTACAAAATGCAGGTTTATGCCTTGGCCGCGTGGCGCAACACTCAAGGTCAGGTCATTCCTGAGCGTATTTTGACCAAGGCACCGACTGCGGAATTAAAAGACAACCAGACAGATCAGGACAGCTTACCGCCATATGAAGAGCTGGACGGTATTCTTGAATGCCTGATCGAACATGATTTGAGTGTGACCGATATCGTCGATCGCGGTTTTGAAGAAGAGACGGTTGTGCGTGTTTGGCAAATGCTGGACCGTGCGGAATATAAGCGCCGTCAATCAGCACCGGGTGTTAAGATTACGGCACGCAGCTTCGGACGCGACCGCCGCTACCCCATTACCAATCATTATTTGAAGTCTA
The DNA here is from genome assembly GCA_030432025.1 of Alphaproteobacteria bacterium. Taxonomy (GTDB): domain Bacteria; phylum Pseudomonadota; class Alphaproteobacteria; order Micavibrionales; family Micavibrionaceae; genus TMED27. Next base: position 15,663 of record JAUIIA010000007.1, on the reverse strand, counting down.
TCTGACGAACGGGTCGTAACCCTGTTCCATAGAGAATGCGACACCCGCCAGACATGGGTCTTCAGCAATCCGGCTTCGACGTTCCCAGTTTGCCTTAAGCACCTTGGTCTCGGCAATTTCATGCGTGGTGCGGTAGATCGGCGCGTTACCATTTAGATGTGCGCGTGTCATGGCTTCGTAGGCGTCGTCATGGCTCAGGTGAAATAAGTCCTGAAGCAAGCCTTGCTGGCCTTTACACAACCCGACACCTTTATTCACAAGAAGGACATGATAGGCGTAAGGACGACGGTTTTTCTCCGTGCCATCGGCGTCAATCGGGATCAATGATCTGTTTCTTGGAATCGGTTCCATAGTACTTTTCATTCAGGTTGAGGTCTTAACCTAAAAACACATGCGCGTTATGTCAATAAAATAGCTGCGGTAACCCTTTATTTTCCTCAAAAACTCTTCTATAACTTCGTGTCGACAAAGGATTTAGTATGAGTGTAAAAGTTCGTTTCGCCCCCTCTCCCACCGGCATGTTGCATGTCGGGAATGCCCGCACGGCTCTGATCACGTGGTTATTCTGCCGCAGTCAGGACGGTCACTTTCTGTTGCGTATTGATGATACGGATAGAGAGCGTTCAAAAGCCGAGTACGAAGAGGCTATTGAAGACAGCCTGACATGGCTTGGCCTGAACTGGGACGAGAAAGCCAACCAGAAAGACAGATTGGCGCGCTATGACGAGCAGATTGAATTCCTGAAGGAAAGCGGTCGTCTGTATGCGTGTTACGAAACGCCGGAAGAACTGTCACTAAAGCGGAAGTCACAGCTGTCACGCGGTAAGCCCCCTATTTATGACCGTGCCGCGTTAGAACTAACGCCCGAAGAAATTGCTAAATACGAAGCGGAAGGCCGCTCTCCTCACTGGCGGTTCAAGCTGAACCATGCACCGATTGAATGGAATGACCATATTCGCGGTGAAGTGAAGTTCAACGGCGGCGACCTGTCCGATCCTGTTGTTTTACGTGAGGATGGCAGCCCGCTGTATCACTTATGCTCCGTTATTGACGATATAGATTTCGGCATTACGCATGTTATCCGCGGCGAAGATCACGTTTCCAATACCGCTACGCATGTCCAGATGTTTGAAGCATTAGGCGCCACACCGCCTGAATTCGCGCATAACGCGCTTATTTCCGATGCAGAAGGCGGCAAGCTTTCTAAACGTCTGGGGTCTATGAGCATCCGTGACTTGCGTGACGATGAAGGGTTAGAGCCAATGGCGATCAGCAGCCTGCTGGCGCGTCTTGGTACGTCCGATCCGATCGAAGCATTTACATCGTTGGAGCCTTTGATCGAGAGTTTTGATCTATCCAAATTCTCCCGCGCGAGTGCGAAGTTCGATCCTGCCGAGATCTTTCGCCTGAATGCCAAGATTCTGCACGATACGGATTACGAAGATATCCGCCAGCGTTTGCAGGCTATCGGCCGTGCAGATATCGACCGCCCGTCATGGGAAGCGATCAGCCCGAATATCGAACGCCTGAGTGACGTTGAAGATTGGTGGAAAGTTGCCAAAGGCCCCGTAGAGCCGATTATCGAAGAGCCGGAATATATCGCCGAGGCTTTGGCGCAGCTGCCGCCTACGCCCTGGACTGAAGATACATGGGGTGAGTGGACAGCCAAGCTGAAAGAAACCACAGGCCGTAAAGGTAAGGCATTGTTCATGCCGCTGCGTCAGGCGCTGACCGGTATGGCCCACGGGCCAGAGATGGATAAGCTGTTGCTTTTGATCGGGCCGGAAAAGGTTCAAAACCGTCTCTCATCCAAAAAAGCGGCATAAAAAAAGCCGCCTGTTTGGGGTCAGACGGCTTTTTCATTAATGCTTTTGGAATGTGAACCCTCACATAAAAAACCCTGATGTTTCTTCCAAAAGCGGTGGCCTTATATATTTCTTATGTCAGGCCTGAACCTTAATGTGCTGTATTTTTTAACAGTATTAAAAAATTACCCAATTTTTTAATGTCTTGCTTTCCGGCTTCGGGCCACAAAAGCTTCACTGTATTTGTAAATGTTTCACGTCCTTCGACAAAAAAGTGATCGCACAAAAGCACCTTTCTTTTCGGGCTCAACGCTACATACTCTTCAATAATATTGAAGGGTTGTTCTGCACTGCGCATCAGTTCTTTAATCGAAGCGTACATTTTTTAGTTTCCCTGTAACTCACCGAATTCTTCTTGAATTCGATGTCCTAAATAAACTGTAATCCTTAATGATGTATTAATATTATATGAAATTTCCGTTAATCTGTAAAATTTAATTTGATTTTTTATTTGTTTTCAATAGATTAACCATGTTTACATTTTTTTAATATTTAGGGGAAAAATGCAAAATACGAAGCCAGCGATCATATTATCCCGCCCGCAGATGGGTGAAAATATCGGTGCAGCAGCACGCGCAATGGCCAATTTTGGGCTTACCGACCTGCGTTTGGTCGCCCCAAGGGACGGTTGGCCGAACCAGCGTGCGGTAGATATGGCGTCGGGCGCATTTGATCACATCCCTGCCCCGCAAATCTTTAATACGCTAGAAGATGCAATAGCCGATTTACAGTGCGTCTATGCGACTACAGCGCGTCACCGCGACATGATCAAACCCGTTTTAACGCCAGCGGCAGCGGCACAAGATGCGCAGAGACGCGTTAAGGACGATGAAAAAGCGGGTTTTGTCTTCGGTGCAGAGCGTACCGGCCTGACAAATGATGAAACCGCACTATGTACGGCCATTATCCAGATCCCAACGAACCCCGCCTTTTCCTCGCTTAATCTGGCGCAGGCCGTGTTGCTGGTTGCGCACCATATTCATGAGGCACAGGACAATACGGCCGAATATGTGCTGCAGCATGGTGACAGCCCCCCTGCAAGCCGGGAATATTTCGAGAATTTTTTCGGTAGGCTGGAAGAAGAGCTGGAAATAGGCGGGTTTTTCAGTGCTCAAGACCTTAAACCCACCATGCTTCGGAATATCCGCAACATGTTTGTCAGAGCTGATTTGAGCGAACAGGAAGTCAATACACTGCAAGGTATGGTCTCGGCGCTTATTGGTAAGAAAAAACGCGAAAAAAAAGCCGGCTAACCAGGCCGGCTTAGCTTTCATACCCTAGTTTTTAATTATGCGACGTTCGCGAAACGTCCGTTATTCATGGCTTTCAGCGCACATTGAACACGTACCAGCATTTCGCTCGTCATGAAGCTGTCATTGAATTTAGGTGATGCCTCCTTCAGCATGTCCTCATCCAGATATGCCACATAGAAGTGATCCGGATATGTTGCTGTCGGCGCACCATATTTCTTCATATCATCCATCTCTCTAATGGATGATACAGCGGCTGTCGCGTAATATTTCCCGTCGATTGCCTCGATATGATCGCACAGATGCATATCATGGCCATGGAATGATATAGCGCCAATCTTTTCGCTGTTCTCAATTTCGATTAATTCATCAAATTTCATTTGCCGTCCTCCGTAATGTTCCCTGAAGGATTAACCCGTTCTACCGCGTTTGCCAATCCTTAACAATGTATTAATGATACATAAAATTTTATGAAAATAAAAATTATTTAACGTTTTCTTAATAATTTCAGCACGTTAAACAAAAAAGCCGCCATAACGGCGGCTTTATGTGGATATCCCGTAGCATTAACGGGAATAGAATTCGACGATGAGGTTCGGTTCCATCTGAACCGGATAAGGTACATCTTCAAGCTGAGGAATGCGGATATATGTCGCTTTCATAGCTTTGTAGTCAACATCAACATATTCAGGAACTTCACGCTCAGGCTGTTGAGTTGCTGTGATGACCATAGGGATAGTCTTACCTTTTTCACGAACTTCGATCACGTCACCAGGCTTAACTTGATAAGACGGGATGTTTACGACTTGGCCGTTAACAGTCACGTGCTTGTGGTTAATGAACTGACGTGACGCGAAAACTGTCGGTACGAAAGATGCACGGTAGATAACCGCATCCAAACGACGCTCGAGAAGACCGATCAGGTTTTGACCTGTATCGCCTTTCAGGCGGTCGGCTTCTTTGTAGTAACGACGGAATTGTTTCTCGCCGATGTTACCGTAGTAGCCTTTAAGCTTCTGCTTTGCCATCAACTGCTGACCGTAGTCGGACAGCTTACCGCGGCGCTCACCATGCATGCCGGGGCCTTTTTGGCGCAGGTTATAAGGAGATTTAGGGCGACCCCACAGGTTACAAGCCAAACGGCGGTCGATTTTATGTTTCGCGGAATTGCGCTTACCACTCATATCAAAGTCCTTTCATAGACATTTCAGTTTAAAATATGTCCCGATCACTCACATGAGACTGAGTAAAACTCAGCAAGGCCATACACCTTTTCTCAGGAATGATGCGATTTATAAGGATTTTTGCGGCCTTGTCAAAGGTTTTATGGCTTACGGACTGCGCCCTTAACTGTGTCTGCCGGGATTTTGCACTCGAAGTGATAAACCGGATAAAACTTCGAAGCGCTCTGGTCGTCATCCAGTGCTATAAGATATCTTAGGCTGAGCTCATATTGTTCAGGCGGGGCTCCCTCTTCTACCAATTCATTGATAGCGGCAACGATCCGTTGTCTGGCCAAGCCATAATGCTCATGCTCGTCCACAAAGCCGGATTTGTCGTATAAATCAACGTCCAGATCGCTTCTTACCTTCTGAAGACAAAAATCATAAAGCGGTTTTAACCGAGCCTTTTCTTCTGTATCCGGTGGATTACAGGCAAAAAGCGCAAAGCAAATTAACAGGCTGAGGACTCGTTTCATTACTATCAGTATCTTTGTTTGGTTGTTTTTGCAGAAATACGCTCAATTTAAAGTTCAAAAGCTGTATTAAGCGCTGGACAGCAGCGCATACGATGGCTAGCTTACCGCCTTGTCGAAAGCGTTAGTATGCCACATCTAGCGCATTCTATTTCTTTACTATCAAACTTTTAACCTCCTACCAAGCCGTGAACTTTTATGCTGCGATATATTAGACGTTTTAGACTAACCCAAAACCCGAAAGCAGATATCCTGTCAGGATTAACTGTTGCTCTGGCCCTTGTACCCGAAGCGATTGCCTTTGCTTTTGTCGCGGGCGTAGAGCCTTTGGTCGGTCTATATGCGGCGTTCTTCGTCGGGTTGATCACTTCCGTATTCGGCGGACGTAGCGGGATGATCTCTGGTGCTACGGGGGCGATGGCTGTTGCGATGGTCGGCTTAGTGCTGGCATACGGTGTTGAATACTTATTCGCCGCCATCGTGCTTACCGGGATAATTCAAATTCTGGCGGGTATCTTCCAGTTGGGTAAATTTATACGACTTGTGCCGCATACCGTGATGCTCGGCTTCGTCAATGGCTTGGCGATTGTTATCTTCCTTGCGCAGCTGGGACAGTTTAAAGCCCATAAAGCCGCCGAAGCAGCAGCATCGACAGACGTGGATGCGCATGAAAGCTCTCACAGTGCCATAGATGTTATTTTTAACGGCGGCTGGCTGCAGGGCGAGCAGATGTATCTCATGGTCGGGCTTACGTTGCTGACAATGTTTATTATCTGGCTGCTACCGAAGGTACCGAAAATCGGAAAGCTGATCCCTGCGCCGCTGGCGTCCATCATGGTCGTTTCGGGATTGGTTATCGGGCTTGATCTGGACACACGCACTGTCGGTGACCTTGCAAGTGTTGCAGGCGGTTTGCCTGAATTCCACATCCCCATGGTGCCGCTAAATCTGGAGACCTTAACGATCATTGTACCTGTTGCCTTTACGTTGGCGGCTATCGGACTGATCGAAAGCTTGCTGACCCTAACCTTGATCGACGAAATCACACAGACACGCGGCCGCACCTCGCAGGAATGTGTGGGGCAAGGCATGGCTAACCTGACGTGTGGTTTCTTCGGCGCGATGGGTGGTTGTGCGATGATCGGTCAATCCATGATCAACATGGAATCCGGTGGCCGCGGTCGTTTATCCGGCATTACCGCGGCATTAGCGCTATTGGCCTTTATATTGTTTGCATCACAATGGATCGAGATGATCCCCCTCGCCGCGCTTACAGGGTTGATGATGATGGTGGTGATTGCGACTTTCGCTTGGACCTCGCTGAAACTGGTCAACAAAATCCCGAAGGAAGACATTTTCGTTATCCTCCTCGTAACGGGCATGACTGTGGCTTATGACCTCGCGATTGCAGTGATTGTCGGCGTGATTGTGTCGGCACTTGTCTATGCTTGGAAATCGGCTCACCACATTTGGGTGGTCGAGGCACGGGCGGAAGAAAGCGGCAATAAAGTCTACATGCTGCACGGGCCGCTTTTCTTCGGTTCTATTGCCAAATTCCGCGATCTATTCAAACCCAGCGAAGAAAGCGAAGACGAGATTGTCATCGACTTCCAGAATGCACGCGTTTGGGACCATTCTGCGCTAGAGGCTATTGATGCCCTTGCGCTTAAATATAAGGAAGCCGGCAAGAAGCTGCATCTGGTGCATCTCAGCCCCGACTGTCAGTTGCTGCTTAAAAACGCCAGAGACATTGTCGAGGTAAATATGATCGAAGACCCGCATTATGGTGTTGTGGTTGATTATGCCGAGCGAATAGAAGAATAATTTCTTCATAGACTGACGCGTAAATCTTGTATAGTTAAGAGAGTTCTTAACGGGCCTGTAGCTCAGCTGGTTAGAGCAGTCCGCTCATAACGGATTGGTCGGGGGTTCAAGTCCCTCCGGGCCCACCAGCTTTCCTTAAATGATTATCTTTAGAAACGGTCAGCTTGCGCGATGAGGCGCCCCCCCTTTATGGATAGATAGAGGCATGAGCATCTTGGAATGATGTAACAACATCGTCGAAGATTTTGATTTCGTCTTTAAACGCATCCGAGAGAACATAATCCCTTATCTTCACCCTTTGATCTTGATCATACAGAGCCTTATTAGCTTTCACGTGCGCATCAAGGTCAATTACACTTCGGCCATCACCCATTTTCCACATGCGGGCAATTTCGGTAAGTGCAATAAACTCTTTCGGTGTGAACATGAGCTGGATTTCATCACCATCAAACGTCTCAATAGCAGCGTGTACATCCTCGATATCTGTCAGAGCGGTTGAAACTTCAATAACGCCTCTGAGTGGGTGATTAGAATTAGAAAACTGATCAAGCTCCAGAGTTGTAAGCAGCCATTTGATTATGTGCCGCTTCTCTTCTTTTGAGAACTCGCCGATAATGACATCTTGAGATCTATCTATTTCCGATATTTCACGAACAAAATTCATACTCAAACCTTCGCTATTTTCACGTCAGAATTTATTCTGATCGCATTCGCGAGCCAACCGGATTACCCATCATCTCCAGCCCTAGAAACCAGTACGAATAGAGCAGCTATCATCATCAAGAAGGCCAGCCACCAGCCTTGCCATAAACCGAAGGTAATACCCGCGATGAACATGACAGAGGCCAGTGCGGCAAAAGCTGTTCGCTTAATGTTGGCATCTTCAATGTTATAAATCGCTCTAATCAAAGCACCTATCCCTGCAATCGTGAGGGCGACCCCGACCATGCCAAACTCAATCCATATCTGCAGAATAAAGCTATGTGGATGCATCGGATTTACTTCAGGCAGGAAATTTCTAGCTGAATCAAACTCCTTAAAAGAACGTGTGAATTCGATACCGTGTCCAATGACCGGGGAGGACCAGATTTCACGGCTGACATAGTCCCAAATCTCCAACCTATGCGCCGCGTAGGCTTGCTGCATATAACCAACACTCTGGAAGCTTTCCGCAAGTTGTTCATAAGCAGTAGGCGCTATTAGAGGTTTAATTGCCAGCCCGATGGCCACCAACATAAAAGACCCCACCCATGCCCATCGATATTTATAGGGAAACAGTAGGAAAACGGCCGCCCCCAGCGCCAAGCTAACCTGTGCAGCCTGACTTTGAATAACAAAAAGCATCAAGGCAATGGGTAATAACCTAACTGCCCGCTTTAACGTGGGCCCGCTTGAGTGCAACATAAAAGCACACATTCCCAAGACCATAATCACGATAGAGCCCTTATTATAGACAGCCGTGCTATATAACTCAGTATCGGGTTCTCCTCTTGTGAGAAGATATATATAGCCATCGCTTAGAATATCGACGCTCAGGATCAGCGCTGCTATCGAAGCAGACACCAAAACTGAATGCATGATAATGTCTCGCTTAACCAGCGCTGCCCCAACATACGCAACGGCAATGAACAATAAAGAAAACGGAATGAGAGCCAGCACCCTGATTGTGCGATCTAGAGCCTCTTCGGGAAAAAAAGCCCAAAGGTTACTCGCCGCAATAAGTGCAAGCACGAGGATAGCATAGTTAAGCAGACCTTGCGGCAGTTTCGGTTTGCGTGAAAAACCAAAAAACAAGATGCCGGCGGCTGTCAGACCGCAAACAGGCATGATAAAGGCCAGAATTTTCGGAAAAAATACGGATAAAACGGGCGCAGAAGCAAAAGGCAATGCAATGAAGAACGTCAACAATCGCACAGCGACGCTCTGCTTTTCAGATACGCTGTCTTCCGACATGTTCAGCCCTTTGATCTTTAAGTGTCGAGGAAACTACGCAGCTTACGTGAACGGCTCGGGTGCTTCAGCTTACGCAGAGCCTTCGCCTCAATCTGACGAATACGCTCACGCGTAACGTTGAATTGCTGCCCCACTTCTTCCAGCGTGTGATCGGTGTTCATACCGATACCGAAACGCATACGAAGCACGCGCTCCTCACGCGGGGTCAGGGACGCCAGCACACGGGTTGTCGTTTCACGCAGGTTGGAATGGATTGCGCTGTCGATTGGTGCGACGGCGTTTTTATCCTCGATGAAGTCACCGAGTGATGAATCTTCTTCGTCACCGATAGGTGTTTCAAGCGAAACGGGTTCTTTAGCAATTTTCAAGACCTTACGGACTTTATCTAAAGGCATATGCAAACGTTCAGACAGCTCTTCCGGTGTCGGTTCGCGGCCGATTTCGTGCATCATCTGGCGCGATGTACGGACCAGCTTGTTAATCGTTTCGATCATGTGAACCGGAATACGGATCGTACGCGCCTGGTCGGCAATGGAACGTGTGATTGCCTGACGGATCCACCATGTTGCGTAGGTGGAGAATTTGTAACCGCGGCGGTATTCGAATTTATCAACCGCTTTCATCAGACCGATGTTCCCCTCCTGAATAAGATCAAGGAATTGCAGACCACGGTTGGTGTATTTCTTGGCGATGGAGATCACGAGACGCAGGTTAGCCTCGACCATTTCCTTCTTCGCACGAGCGGCTTCGCGCTCACCTTTTTGTACTGTACCGATGATACGGCGCCATTCAGAAATCGGCAGCATCGCTTCTTCGGATATCAGAGCAACCTGCTCACGCATCTTGGTGACCTGCTCTTCATGCTTATCAAGGAACTTGTCCCATCCCTTGCCTTTGAACTTCTTGGCCTGCTTCAACCAAGTCGGGTCAAGCTCTGAACCGTAATAGTTTTCAAGGAAGTCTTCGCGCTTAACCTTACTGTCCACGGCCATACGCATCATTTTACCTTCGATGCTAACCAACTCGCGGTTCATGCCGTAAAGGCGATCGAGAAGCTGTTCGATACGGGCGTTGTTGAGCTGAATCTCGTTCATGTGCTCAACCATATCTTCTTTTAGCTTGGTGTATTTCTTGTTTGTAGCCTCGGGCGGCTCCTTACCACTTTGCAATGAGTCCAAACGCTCCTGCTGGACTTTCTGCATTTTCTTATAAGTCTTCTGGATGTTCCCGAATTTTTCGAAAACCTGCGGCAGTAGCTCTTCTTCCATTGCCGCTAGGGAGAGGTTGACCTCATCATCTTCATTGTTGTCGTCGCTGTTATCATCGCCGTCTGAAGATTCCTCGTCACCGTCTTCATCATCATCGTCGTCATTGTCTGCCGTCGCATCTTCGGGGTCGTCGTTGTATGTCGCATCCAAGTCAATGACTTCACGCAACAAGATGTCGCCGTCCTGCAGCGCTTTATACCATGCGATAATGGATTCAATCGCGAGCGGGGATTCACAAATCCCGCCAATCATCAATTCACGGCCGGCCTCGATACGTTTCGCAATGGCAATCTCGCCTTCACGGGACAGCAGTTCAACAGCGCCCATCTCACGCAAGTACATGCGTACAGGATCATCCGTACGGCCGGTATCGTCATCCGCGATGTTACCGCCGGATTTATAATCTTCTTTTTCGTTATCCGAATCATCATCGTCATTGACGTCATCTTCGTTTTCGACCAATTGCAGGCCGATATCATTGAAGGTCGCCATTGCATCATCGATTTGTTCCGATGAGAAATCGCCTGCAGGAATCGCTTTATTGATCTGATCATATGTCAGAAAGCCTTTTTCCTTACCGGCTTTTACAAGCTTCTTAACAATGGCTTCTAATGAACCTTTGCCTTTGCCTGATGATGTATCTTCGTCTTGTTTCTTATTAACAGCCAACTGTCCAAGTCCTCTTGCAGCCATCGTTGTAACCCGATTCGCTCATTAAATCGCAAAAATGGTGATATTTAAAGTGTTTGGGTGAAATGTTTATCAAGTTATGCTCGTTACTCTCAATCATTCAGAGCTTTTGATTTTGATCAAATCTCTCAAACGGTCCTCTTGTGCTTCATTTGATTGCTCTAAGGCAGATTTCCATCCGCTGAGCACTTCATCTTGCGCGGTTTGCACGCCCAAGCTTTCATAAACAGACATCCATTGTCCGCGTTTATCAACGCTTTCAGCTTCATTCTCCGGTGCTTTACGGGCGAATGCAGCGTGAACATAGACAGATTCGTTTAAAATGTCATCCATTTCTTGCGAAAATCCGTATGTTTTCAAATTGGTACATATAGAATCAAAGTCAATATCCGGCTCGTTGTGAAAAATTTCGATCATTTTATGACGAAGCGCATCCAAACGCGGAACAGATATGCCGAACAGGCCGAATTCCTCCTCCACACCCTCAAACAACTGCGGATTATTCAAAACACTGGCAATCAAAATCTTCTGGGCGACCAGATCTTTGCGGTTTGCAACCGGTTGTACGCGTAATGGCGGCGTTTTCGGCGCGCGTCCTTGCGGCTTTTTCTTGCCTGTGTAGGGTTTGAAGAAGCTGTCAGATATTTTGGAGCGTATGAGTTCGCGGTAATGGCGCTGTATGTCTGCATCCGCAATGTTATTCACCAGCTTGTTCAATGTCTTGCCCAGCCCTGCACGGGATTCGGGTGTTTCGAATTCCCGTCCGGCCGTATGTGTCGCCCACAGGAAGTCAAACAATGACAGCGAGCCTTCCAGAACGTTCTTAAAGCCACTGGCCCCTGCCGAGCGAAGGATGCTGTCCGGGTCTTCCCCGTCAGGCAGAAAAGCAAAACGTACAGTCTTGTTCGGCTGCAGCAACGGCAATATACGTTCACAAGCACGTGAAGCTGCACTGCGACCTGCGTTATCGCCATCAAAGCACAGTACAGGTTGTTTGGTTTCATCGACCATCATAGACCAGAGATTCATGATCTGCTCTTCGGTCAGGGCTGTACCCATGGGCGCTACAGCAGCCTTGAACCCTGCACTGTGACAGGCAATTACATCCATGTACCCTTCTGTGACAATGAGCGTATGCCCCTCCCGTGCGGCTTGACGGGCCTTGGCTTCGGAGTACAGCATGCGCCCCTTATCAAACAACGGTGTATCCGAAGAGTTGATATATTTCGGCGGTTTGAAGTTCGGGTCATTTTGCGGCGGCCGAAGATGGTCAGGCAATATGCGGCCACCAAATGCGACCACGCGTCCGCGACGATCCGCGACAGGAAACATCACACGGTCACGGAAGAATATATAAGGGTCGCCGCCTCTGGATGATTTTTTCAACACGCCTGCTTCAATCATCTGCGCGTCCGTGAAACCTTGTTGGCTTAAAAACTTACGCATCGCCTGCCCGTCTGCGGGTGCAAAACCGATACGGAACTGCGCACGGACCTCTTCGGTCAAGCCACGGCTGTTCACATATTCGAGTACATCTTTATTTCTAGGGTCGTCGAGTTGCGCCTCCATCCAGCTTGTCGCCTCATCCATCAGCTCATGTAAGCCTTTGGCCTTTTCTGCCTTCTTAACGGCTTCGGGATCGGGTTTCGGCATTTCCAAGCCCGCTTCCGCCGAGAGCATTTCAACCGCATCAATAAAAGACAGATTGTCATGCTGCATGACAAAGCCGATGACATCGCCGTGCGCACCACAGCCAAAGCAGTGATAGAACTGCTTGTCATCATTAATGGTGAATGAAGGTGTCTTTTCCTTGTGAAACGGACAACACGCCTTGAACTCCCGCCCTGCGCGCTGAACAGTCGTGCGCCGTCCGATAATTTCGGACAGCGTCAAACGGTTGCGAATCTCATCTAAAAAACGCGGGGGAATCGACATGCTTAATATCTAAACTATTTCCTACATTCTGACAAAGCGCTTGCGTGATTATTGTTTACACATTTTACATCTTTAAAAACCCTTGCTGAGCGCCACAATGCAAAAAAAATTACTTTTCATACCTTTTTTGAGCTTTTTTGCTTGCGGGCCTCGCGCATAATATGTACATATAAGGACATAAGTTGAGTACTTATACATAACTACGGACAAACTAGCGGTTACGAAGAAATGCCAGAGGTTTTTGAAAAAGGTTGTGAGATCAATGTCATCCAGTACGGAGATGGCAGCACTTGCATTTCTTTCCAAGATATCCTTTCCGGTGGCAAAAATATCCTTTCTAAACTGCTTTCGCGATAATCCCCAGAAAACAGCCATTTTCTTTGCTGTCCTGCACAACAAATTAACTAAAATTTAACAAATAAATCATAATTTTACACATTAAGTTTGTAATGTGCCGGGCAAATGCTGTATATTCTAAATTAATAATATATCGTTCAACAGGGGATATAGATGCCGGAGATATTTTCTAAAGATAAATTGACATTGATCGAATACGGATCTGAGCAGCATGGGCTAGAAAATGTTGCTGAAATCAAAGACAAGATCGTCGATTTTCTGAGTAACATAGTTAAATAAATAAAGGCCGCAGATTAGCGGCCTTTTTTATTGAGTAAATATGTTTTCCCAGCCTAGCCGAGCTTGGCTTTAACCATACCGCTAGCCTTACCCATATCAATCTGACCTGCATACTCGCTTTTGAGTACGCCCATCACCTTCCCCATATCCTTGATATCCGATGCGCCTGTGTCCTCGACAATTTTGTCGATGGCCGTTTTGACTTCATCTTCGCTCATTTGCTTGGGCAAGAAACCTTGGATCACTTCAATCTCGGCCTCTTCACGTTCGGCCAGCTCTTCGCGGCCCGCATCACAATATGTCTTTGCCGATTCCTGACGTTGCTTGATCATGGATTGCAACATGGACAGGATTTCACTTTCATCAATACCGTCCGCTTTACCTTGGGAACGCGCAGCGATGTCACGATCTTTTAGGGCCGCAAGGATGAGACGGATCGTCGCCATCGCGGTTTGATCTTTGTTTTTGAGCGCGTTTTTAAGCGCCGCATTGAATTCTTCGCGTTTATTCACCAGAAAATGTCCTTTTTCTCTTTATTTTTCCAATCAAAGTGGTTACTAACATGGTTTCTAGCAACCCCTTGCTAGAGAGTTAATCTTTTATGTTCGACATTACTAATGCAAAACAGCCCTCGGATGCAACGGCTGTAATTGTTTTTGCCGACGGAACAGTCTTTTTTGGAAGAGGATTTGGTGCTCAAACCAAGTCTGTCGGCGAGATTTGCTTCCACACCGGTATGACCGGCTATCAAGAAACTTTGACGGATCCGTCCTTTGCCGGACAGATCATCACCTTCACCTTCCCCCATATAGGGAATGTAGGGACGAATGAAGAGGATCTGGAGACGACCAATCCGGCCGCCCTTGGCCTTATTGTTCGCGAAGATGTGACCGAACCGTCAAACTGGCGTGCCACACGACACCTGCATGAATGGCTGGAAAGTTATAACCTGCCTGGCATCAGCGGCATCGATACGCGCGCGCTCACACGTTATATCCGTGATAAAGGTGCGCCTAACGGTGTGCTGGTTTATGACGAGAGCGGCAAGTTCGACCTTGAGGCCCTGCATAAGGAAGCTCAAGACTGGCCGGGCCTCGAAGGGATGGACCTTGCCAAGGTCGTATCCACAACGCAGACCTATCACTGGAAAGAGAAATGCTGGAGCCTGTCCGAAGGCTATACCGAGCAAGACAATCCTGAATTCAAAGTGGTCGCCGTTGATTTCGGTGCCAAACGCAACATCCTGCGCTGCCTTGCGAACGCAGGCTTTGATGTAACGGTTGTTCCGGCGCAAAGCACGGCTGCAGACATTATGGCGCACAAGCCTGACGGTGTGTTCCTGTCCAACGGACCGGGGGACCCTGCGGCTACGGCAGAATACGCGGCGCCGATGATTCAGGAATTACTGGATAAAAACATTCCGATCTTCGGCATTTGTCTGGGGCACCAATTGGTCGGCCTCGCGCTTGGTGCGAAAACAGGCAAGATGCATCTGGGTCACCGTGGTGCAAACCAACCCGTTAAAGATCTGACAACAGGCAAAGTGGAAATCACAAGTCAGAACCACGGGTTCGAAGTTATTGCTGATTCTTTACCTGAGAACGTAGAGCAGACACATATCAGCCTGTTCGACGGTTCAAACGAAGGTTTAAAAGCAAAAGACAAGCCTGTGTTTTCGGTGCAATACCACCCCGAAGCATCACCCGGACCGAATGACAGCTACTACCTGTTCGAACGTTTCAGAGATTTGATTAAGGAGACCAAGGCGGCTTAGCGATGAGTAATAAACTACTTGAGGGATTTGAGAAATTTTTCACTGAAGAGTACGACAGTAGCGATTCAGTGATGCAGAAGTTGGTCGAAGAAGGCCAGCAGCCCGAATATTTTATTATCTCCTGTATCGATTCCCGCGCGAATCCGGGCACCATCTTCAAACCCAAGCCGGGGACGTTCTTCGCCTTTAAGGCCATGGGTGCGATTGTTCGCCCTTATAAGCAAGGCACGGCGCTGGCTGCGAGTTTGCAATTTGCGCTCGAGCATATGAAAGTGCCTAAATTGATTTTGCTGGGCCATACGCAATGTGGCGCCATTAAAGCAATGGCCGAGGACATCGATGACCCCGAGATTGCAAGCTTCCTCAACGTCGCCAAGGACGGGCTGGAGAAAGCTAAAGCCAAACTGGGTGAAGAAAATGGTGAGGTTTTACTGCGTGAAGCAGAGAAACAAATCGTGCTGCAAAGCATGGAGAATTTAAAAACCTATCCGCCTGTCGCAAATGCGCTGGAAGAAAACAGGCTCGAAATTCGCGGATGGGTTTTCGATATGGCTGCCGGAGCTATATTGGAATATGCGCAAGACACGCAAACATTCGAGCCGATAACGAACTTAAAACTAACGCAACAAGGAAAATGCTGTGCCTAAAAGAACGGATATAAAATCAATCGCGATCATCGGTGCGGGCCCGATCATCATCGGACAGGCCTGTGAATTCGACTACTCAGGCGCGCAAGCTTGTAAGGCGCTAAAAGAAGAAGGCTACCGCATTG
>JAUIIA010000006.1 GCA_030432025.1 Alphaproteobacteria bacterium | reverse complement strand
ATATCCTTTGGCTGAATAAAAAGTATGAAGAAAAAGATACGTTTAGCGGCACAGTGAAGCTGCATCATCAGGAAACGCAGACGCAAGTCACGATCAAGGAAGACGAGACGGCTAACGATAACGGCCCATTGAAAAGCGGCTTTGTCAATCTGGCTAAACCGATTGCAATAGATACGTTCGAGCGTAATCCGCATACGGGCTTGTTTATCCTGATCGATCCGTATACGGAGCTGGCTGTGGGTGTCGGCACGGTAAACCGTGTTATTCCGATGCAGTTTGCAGGTAGCAGTTCTATCTAAACGGCTTGCGTTCGCGGTGTTTTTTCGTTCTGATATGCTGATGTTGTCACAACGCACATATCGATCATGAAATTCCAGCTTATCGGATACGCACTGGGCGTTCTTATTACCGTCATCGGCCTGACGCTGACGATTCCGGCGCTGGTCGATTATTATTTTGATCATGATAACGCACAGGTGTTTTTCTTTAACTCCGTGATGTGTGTGTTTTTGGGCGGTGGCCTGATCATTTCCAACCGTTACTACGATCCTCACATAAAAGTACGTGAAGCGTTCTTGCTGACGATAGGCGGGATGATCGTCACCTGTTTTTTCTGCGCTCTACCGCTGATTATGTCGAATTTGCATTTGAGTGTCGTTGACGCGGTGTTCGAGGCCGTTTCAGGCATTACAACCACCGGCGCTTCGGTGCTGGACGAATTGCGTGTTGTGTCTCCGGGGATGTTATTTTGGCGGTCCTTGATGCAATGGGTAGGCGGGTTCGGCTTTATCTTATTTGCGACAATCCTCTTGCCGTATTTGAAAGTCGGGGGGATGCAGATTTTCCGTGGCGATTCATCGGGGCAGTCTGAAAAAGTTATGCCTCGCAGTGAAGAGCTTATTTTATCATCTTTGCAGTTGTATGCGGCTTTGACCGCGGTTTTTGTTCTGGGCTATGTCGCGGCCGGGATGAACGGGTTTGATGCCTTGAACCATGCTATGACGACCATCTCGACGGGCGGGTTTACAACTTATAACGAGTCATTTGCGACGTTTCAGGACAGGCCCGCTATTCAATATCTGGCGGCACTTTTTATGATCTTGTCTGCGTTGCCGTTTGTGGCCTATATGCGTTTGGTGTTTCAGCGCCGCTTGTCGTTTTTCAGAGATGCGCAGATACGTGTGTTTTTCGTCGGGATCACGTTTCTTGTCTGTTCCACAACGCTCTGGCTTTGGTATTACGGCTATTACTCATTAGAGCATAGCTTTCGTTCGGCGTTGTTTAGTGTGGTGTCCATCATGACCACAACCGGTTATGTGGAGGCGGACTTCACCCAGTCGGGTGGTTTTACGTCGCTCGTGTTTTTGCTTCTTCTTTATGTAGGTGCTTGTGCCGGATCAACGGGCGGGGGGATAAAGATCATGCGCTTTATCGTCGCGTGGAAGGTGGCGATGCGCCAGTTTAAAACGCTGATTTATCCGAACGGGGTTTTTGTTTTGAATTACCAACGGCATCGCCTGAATGACCGGACTGTTTTAAGCGTTTTGGGCTTTCTTAGCCTATATGTGGCGGCGAATGTGATTTTTACGGTCATGCTGGCGGCTACGGGACTGGAGTTTGAGACATCATTGAGCGCGGCGGCGGCGGCCATGGCGAATGTAGGGGTCGGCACGGGCATGGTTATAGGCCCGTTCGGGTCATACGCGGAATTGCCGGATTCCGCCAAGATGATCCTGTCCTTTGCGATGCTGTTTGGCCGTGTCGAAATGCTGACCTTCCTGGTCGTTTTCACGAATAATTTCTGGGACGATTAAACCTTTTGCTGATCCTGTGCGTATACAGGTTATGAGCATGAGACAATACGCCTTTATTCTATCTACTTTGGTTGTCAGTAGCCCTGCATATGCGGTGATTCCGCAGCAGGGGGAGCTGGTTTTCGACATCTACCGCAACGGTAAGCCCTTCGGGACGCACTCCCTGTCGTTTACTGAAGAGGCGGGGCAGACGCGCGTCCAAATCGACATTAATATGGAGTATGCGCTCGGCCCGATACCGTTGTTTAGCTATGAGCACAGCAATGTGGAAGTCTGGAAGGGCGACCAAATTATTTCGATGAATTCCGAAACCGACGATGACGGTAAGGCATACAAGATTGACGCGGAGTGGGGAGAGCAGCTTTCAGTCAGCGCTAATGGTGAGGATTTTACGGCTGACCCTATCTATACGACCAGCTACTGGAACCCTGTAGCGATGAAAAGTGATCAGCTTTTGAACACGCAAAAAGGCGAGGTGGAAGATATCACCGTTGATTTTAAGGGTGTAGAGGACTTTAAAGTTGGTGATGATGCCCTCAAAGCCAAGCGTTATAGCGTGGATGCGAGTGTGCCGATCGAGATTTGGTATGATCAGGCTACAGAGCAGTGGGTTGGTCTGGAGTTCAAAATCCGTGGTTCGAATTTCGAGTATCGGCGCAGAACGCCTTTACCTTAGTCATTACGTTTATCGAAGAAAATATAAACATCGCCAATGCGGAAGCCCCAACGGCGAATGGTCGCCTTGTTAAACAGGATATTTTTATCCTGCAGGTACATCCAGTCATCGAAAGTCACGCGCCATGTTTTCCCTTCAACCGGCAGGTCGAACGTATATTTGAAATTGAACGCATTGCCTGAGCTTTTCCCTCTCGCGGTGCCCACGACCCCATCTGCCTTGCCGAGGTAAGAGCCGTCACCGGTTTTGGTTATCATCCATACACGTTGTTCGGTTTCACCATCGTCATAGATAAAGTCCTCGGTCAAAACCAATGTCTGGCCATCCTCATTCCAGTCACCGTTAATCTCGACAACGAAACTACGGCGGACTTTGCCGAAACGGTCCTGAAACACACCCCAGGCTTTGCTTTTTCCGGCAAAGTATTCCTCGATTTTTAATTCCGGGTTGGTGTTTTGATAATCCTGAATATCCACGCTTGAACATCCCCATATTAACAACAGGCCACACAGGGCCAGTATTCTTCCTGCAAACTTCATATGGTTTTTACGGCGTGAAAGCGGTTTTGGATTACGGTTTGTCGACATTGATCTGGATGACATCAATCGAACCGGTCGTAAAGCCGGCCTGGCAGTAGCATAGATACTGCTCCCACAGGCGTTTAAAGCGCGTATCCATCTTTTCACCCGTCAAATTCGGCCATTCATTCTGGAATTCACGATTCCATATCTCCAGCGTGCGGGCGTAGTCAGGGCCAAAACTGAGATGGTCGCCCGTGATTAGGCCTGCATCGGAGATTTGCTCACGAAGCTTATTCATGGAGGGGAGCATGCCACCGGGGAATATATAACGCTGGATATAATCCGCGCTTCGACGGTAGTCTTCAAAGTCCTCATTTCGTATTGTGATGATCTGTAGTACTGCACGACCACCATCCTTAAGTCTATCCTTGAGAGTGCCAAAAAATGTAGGCCAGTATGCTTCGCCGACAGCCTCGAACATTTCGATGGAGGCGATGCGGTCATAGGTGCCCGTCACATCGCGGTAGTCCTGTAGTCTGATTTCGACCTTATCGGTCAGGTTTTGCTTTTCTATTCGATCCGTAGCGTATTTGTGCTGTGCTTCTGAAATTGTTACAGCTGTGACCTTGCAACCAACGTTCTTGGCCGCATATTCGGCAAAACCGCCCCAGCCGCACCCGATCTCCAATACGTGATGCTCGGGCTTTAGTTCCAGACGGTCGACCATTTCCTTATATTTACGGCTCTGGGCTTCCTGTAGGTCCGTGATGCCATCGGCAAACAGGGCCGAGGAGTATGTCATGCTGGGGTCGAGCCATGCCTCGTAAAACTCGTTACCGATATCGTAATGGCGATAGATATTCTTTTTTGATCCGCGCTTACTGTTTGGCTGCAGGGCATGAAGAAGGCAGGAAATCATGCGTGCCCAGCGTTTGCCGAGTATGAGCTTTTTCATTGCCTGTCCGTTACGCAGGATTAGCTCGAAGAACTGTGCGACGTCAGGAGACGACCAGTCCCCATCCAGATAGGCCTCACAAAACCCCAGATGTCCCTTGGTCAGGAAGCGTTTGGCTGCGCGGTCGTTGTGGACGCGCAGGACCGCCTTGGGTTCCCCGTTGGGTTTGCCGAAACGCATGCTCACGCCGTTGGGCAGGATTACATCCAGCTGCCCCTCACGCATGTGGGTAAGGACATGCAGACACAAGCGCATGGCGCGGCTTGGTTTGTATCCGTGTTTTCTGGTGAGGTTTTCGGAGACGAAGTCGCGCAAAATATGCGGTTTGTCCACGATGATGTCTACATTGTCTGCTCTGCGTGCCATTGCGTCTAAAGGGGGCATGTGGCGTAGTCCTTTGATTTTGTTTAACCTATTATTCAGTTATTCGCAGCAAACTCAAAATCAGATCACTATTATTTAACTCACCGCGTTGGTTGGTGGTTCCGGCTTGCTGATATATTTCGCGCCTTTTATCCAGAGTTTCAGGGCCTCCCAGTGGATGCCGACGATGATTTTTAGCGTCAGCAAGGGGTGGGTTACGAGAGTCTTCAGCAAGTGTTTATCGTCTAAATCTTTACGTTGTCCTTCCCATGTCGCGGTCAGAATTTTGCCTTCGGGCTGGAACTGGTGGATGGCGAAATCCAGCTTTTCTTCAGGTTCGGCAAAGCGGAATTTATATTCGCAGTCCATGTGAATAAACGGGGAGACATGGAAAATTTTATCACATTCTTGTTTGATAAGAGGCTGTTCAGTTTCGACAGGTAGCAAGTATCCGTGTTGCTCGCCAAATGTGTTTTTGACCTGATGCAGAACGGCTTTGAGTTTTTGATCCGATCCGTAGCAAAAATAAACCGTAATCGGGTTGAAGACATAGCCAAGGATGCGCGGGAAGACGAGCATGTAGATTTTACCACCGCTTAAATCGATGTTCTTTGCTTTTGCCGCTTCCTCAATCCATGGGCGGATCGGTTTGCCGTCTCTGTTGGCGTGATCCTTTTCATGGATGCTGAACAGGTTGAAGCGGTTAAATGAAAAGAACTTTATACGTTTTGAGAGGTCGGGCAGGTCGTCCAGATCCAGCAGCAAGGTAAAGACGCGATAGGTAAAGGCATGCTCGAAAGGCATGTGGCGCTGGTGAAAAACCTTGCCGATATAGAGAGAGTTACGCGGCATTTTTCACCTGTTTCGGTGTACAGTGTGCGCCGGCGGGGGATTTGTCCGCATCGGACCATGGTCTTTTCAGGCTGCTTAAGGCTTCGGCTACGGCCAGACCTGCGCTGATGCCGTCTTCATGGAAACCGTATCCGCACCATGCGCCGCAGAACCATGTGCGATTTGTGCCTTGTATACCGCCAATTTTATCCCAGCCCTCAAGCGCGGACATGGAAAACATCGGGTGTTCATAGTTGATCACTTTGAGCGTTTTGGCAGGGTCAGGTTCGAATGGCGGGTTGAGGGTCACGAAGTAATCCTGTTCTTCGCCTATGAAAGGCTGAAGCTTGTTCATCCAATAAGATACGCAGACCTGGCCTTCGTCGGGTGTGGTGATGTAATTCCAGCTTGACCAGACTTTGCGCCGATGCGGCATGAGGCGTTCATCGGTGTGCAGATAAGCCGTGTTGGTCGAGTAGGGAAATGCCCCGAGCACAGAGGTTTCCAGCTCACTGGCATCCTCCAGCATGTTCAGGGCCTGATCGGAATGTGCGGCGATAATGGCGTGATCAAAGCGATGTTTGGCGCCGTGGCTATCGATGACGGTCACGCCGTCCGTATCGCGCTTGATGCTGTTTACGCTTGTGTTTGTGAAGATTTTATCCCTGAACGGGGCGGTCAGCTTGTCGACATACTGACGGCTGCCGTCCTTTACTGTCCACCATTGCGGGCGGTCTTTCAGGCGGAACAGGCCGTGATTAACGAAAAAACGGATGAAGCTGGCGGCGGGAAAGTCACCGACGTCATCCTTACCCGTCGACCAGATCGCCGCAGCCATAGGCAGGATGTGATGGTCGATAAAGCTTTTGGAGTATTTGTTATGTGCCAGATAATCATTCAGGCTTAGATCCGGGTCGGGGTTTTCAAGAAAGTCCGGTGCGGTTTTGTAAAAGCGCAGCAGGTCAGCCAGCATTTTGTAGTAATGCGGTTTGAACAGGTTGCTTGTTTGCGCGAACGGGTGGTCGCCGGAATATTCCAACTTGCCGTTATCGGCCGATACGGCGAAGGACATGTCGGTCGGAACCGTCTCTACACCCAGATGTTTGAATAGGGCGATGAGGTTCGGGTACGTCCATTCATTATAGACGATGAAGCCTGTATCAATGTCGGGGTGACCTTCGGTGCTCACGGTGTTTGAGTGACCGCCTATGTAAGCGGCCTGTTCGAACACGGTGATATCGTGGTCCTTGTGCAGCAGCCAAGCTGCCGCGTTTCCCGAGATTCCTGTGCCAATGATGCCGATCTTCATCTAATGTCCTGTTACTTGCGTAATAAACCGTGTACGGATAACTACACTATAAAGATCAGATAAAAATGGATAGCCAAATCAGCCTTCTCAAAACCGAACGTTTTCTGCCCCTGTTTCTAGTGCAGTTTTTGGGTGCCTTTAATGATAACCTGCTCAAGACGGTTTTGGTGGTCCTGATCGCCTATGGCCTATGGGACATTAATGGTTGGGACCCCGCTGTTCTGGTCGCGGTTGCGGCGGGTTTGTTTATTCTGCCGTTTATCCTGTTTTGCCCGCTTGCCGGGAATTTAAGCGATAAATACGATAAGGCGGAGATGATCCGCTGGGTTAAGAAAGCCGAGATCGTTATCGCGTTGCTGGCGGTGCTGGCGCTGTATAGCGGTAATTTGTATTTCGCCTTTGTGGTGCTGTTGATGCTTGGTGCGCAATCCGCATTTTTCAGTCCGTGTAAATTTGCGATCCTGCCCCAGCATTTAAAGCGTGAGGAGCTGGTTTCCGGTAATGCATGGGTCAGCACGGGGACGTATATGGCGATTTTGGCGGGGACAATTATCGGTGCGCTGATCGCGCCGTTGGAGCAGGGGAAAATGATCGCCTCGGCTATTATTCTGTTCGTCGCGATTATCGGTTTCTGGGCCGCCTTGTTTATTCCCAAAGCGGAGCCGCCGGAGCCTGATCTGCATATCCGTTACAACGTATTTACCAAGATATATGAAGTGTTCAGGCATGCGCTGAACCAATCTTCGGGCGTGCTTGTGGGGATTGTCGGTGTGGCGTATTTCTATTTTGTGGCGGCGACATTCCACGCACAATTCCCGAATTTTACCAAGCAGACATTGGGGGCGGATAATATTGTGCTAACCGTCTTCATGATTGCATTTTCCGTCGGTGTAGCGGTCGGCGGGTTGTTGAATCATAAGTTGCTTGATGGCAAGGCGAGCGGTGTCTGGGTGCCTGTGGCGTGCGTGTTTATGGGGCTGTTTGGCGTTGATATTTACTTTGCGGCGACTGCTTACCCCGCTCCGACTGACGGATCGCTTCATGGTATCGCTACGTTTGTATCCAATTTTCATGGGGCGCGTTTGCTGGTTGATACGTTCCTGCAAGCAATGGCGTGTGGTTTCTTTGTGATCCCGCTGCGGGCCATCGTACAGGACCGGTCACAGGAAAATGTACGCAGTCGTGTGATTTCAAGCTCCAATATGATGGATGCGGTGTTTATATTGCTCTCCTCCATTCTCTCCACCATCGTACTTGCTATGGGTATGGCTATCGAGGAGCTGTATTTAAGTGTCTCCGTAATTACAATTTTTGTCGCTTTAGGCCTCTTTAAGATTCCATCACTACGTGCTACAAAAGCCGCATGAAGCCGACTCTCGTATTTGCAATGAAGGAAGAAGCGCAGGACGTGTTTGATGACTACGACGTCATCTTCACCGGCGTTGGAAAAGTAAACGCCGCTTACACGCTGGCCAAGCATATCGCGGAAAAAAAACCGCAGATGATCATTAATATGGGGACAGCCGGCAGCCGCAAGCATGCGGGCGGAACCGTTATCAATCCCACACAGTTTGTTCAAAGAGACATGGATGTTACCGCGCTGGGGTTCGAGAAATACCAGACACCGTTTTCTACCGACCCTGTTGTGATTGAATATGGCGAGCGTTTTGCAAAGCTGGATACCGGTGTTTGCGGATCGGGCGATGATTTTGCCACGGGTGATGAGGCCGCGACATTTGATTGTGTTGATATGGAAGGCCACGCCTTGTCCCTCGTCTGTCAGCGTGAAGGTGTGACTTTTGCGTGTCTGAAATATATCTCGGACGGTGCGGATGATAATGCCGACATGGACTGGAATGAATCTTTGAAGACGGCTGCCAAAGCCTTGAGAAAAGCCCTAGAGGAAGCAGAGCTATGAATATAAAAGCCTGGAATGCATTGCTGGTACTTGCCTTACTCATCGTTTTAGCAGGTGGTGGTTATATCCTTTATGAAGATAATAAGCGCAAGCAGGCTGAAATAGAGCAGGCCGAAGCCGAGGAGCGCGCAGCGGCTGAAGAAGCGGCCCGCATCGAGGCAGAGAAAGAGGCCCTGAAAAAACAGGCGATGGAAGATTTCCTAAATGACTTCCTGAAGGATATTCACGGCAAGATGCGGGAGTACCAAAAAGCCCGCAAGGTTATTGAAGACCTTGATAACCCATCGAACTTGACGAAAAAGGAATATGCGACCGAGAACGCTAAATTTGCCGAGCAGACCATTATGGATCTGGAACTGCAAATGGGTGAGGTCATGCTGTCCTTCGAGCAAGCAGATCAGGAAGCTGAAGAGTTGATTTCGACGTTTGATGAAGAAGAGCGCCCCGTAATTCGTGCGAAGTGGGAAGAGGTTCACTCAAAATATGCCGATGAATTCACACAGTTCTTCGAGATGGATCAGGATATTTTGCGCGCGAACCTGAAGTTGCTTCAGTTTTACTCGGATCATAATGAAGAGTTGTTTGTGAATTTGAACACGAACCGTGTGATGTTTGAGTCCGATGAGTTAACGCAAGAAGAGCAACAGCTGAAAAACGAGATCAAAGAGCTGAAAGCTTTGCGTAAAGAGATTCTGGTGGAGCAGCAGAAGGCTGAGTAACTAGCCTGTTGTCCGCATACTGTTCATTGTTTCCACGAACGCCCTGCCGAAGATTCTGCGGTCTTCTTCAATGTTTTTGCTGAAATCCAGTGCGCGTCCGGTCTCGCCCAATATTCCGAACATAAAGACGGAAAATGTTTCACCCGTATGACCGGGGAAGTAGCCGCGACCGAACAGATCGGGTAGTAGTTCGCTGAGTTTCGAGAGTAGGGTTTTTTGCTGAATCGCGTAACGCTGGGCGTAGGTCATGGCGCCTTGTGATTCGATCAGAACGATTTTTCTGAACTGTTTTTCTAAGCACATATCCAAAAATGCGTCCGCGCCTGCGATAAACGAATCCCACGCATCATCAAAGGCATCCATTTTAGCGCTGACCTTAGCGTAGCAGCCTTTCATGACATCGTCATAAACTTCGTGGAACAGGCCGTTCTTGTCACCGAAATGATAATAAAGAGAACCTCTGGCCATGCCCGAACGCTCGACTATGCGGCTGGTAGACGCTTGCGCGAAGCCATATTCACAGAATTCATCGACGGCAACGTCAAGAAACCTGCGTCGAGTTTCTTCTAAATTCTCTTTATTTGATCCTGGGCGTTTGCTCATACGTATATTTGTTTTAGTATACAAAATATGTTTTTTGACACGGTGTCAGTAAAATTATTGACACAGTGTCAGTAAACAGTTAGTATTATTATTGACATTATGTCAGTAAATACTGCAGAAATAAAGCCCTTTTGGCTTAAGACAGGCGGCAAAAGGTGATTTGAAGGTGTATTTTTAAGGAGATAAAGAATGTTGTCTCAGTTTTCATATCCGATTATATGTTCGGAAAATTTTGAACAAACAGTAGCATTTTACGAAGATTTTTTTGATTTTAGCCCATCGTTAGAGATGGAAGGGTTTGTGATTTTATCACGCGAAGAGTGGCAAAATGTGTATCTCGCGGTGATTGATTACAACCACAAAGCTATTCCTGAAAAGTTTAGAAAACCTGTATCCGGCATGATTTTGAATTACCCTGCCGAGGATGTTCAGGTTGTTTATGACAGATTATATGACGAAGGTCTGGAGCTCGTGACCGAGCCCGAAGAGGCGAAGTGCGGACGGAAGCATTTTTATGTGGAAGACCCGAACGGTATTTTGATCGATGTCGCAGAAGAAGTCGACATGGCAGAGTTAATGTCTCCTGAAGAACTCAGAGATTTATGTTTTGTGGCGTAGTCGTACGACAGGAAATGAAGTAGCTACAAATAAAAAAGACCCCCACAAAGCCCCTTAAACCCCCGCGTTACAGCGGGGTTTCTTTTGTATGCTAGATAGATTGCCCTGAAACTATAGTGTATTATGCTGACAAATTCACAGCACTCGCAGGGTGGTATGGCTGAAGCGGATAAATTTCAGGATGTTTCTTTAGGGGCGAAAATGACGGGGCGCTATCTTGTGGCGCTCGGTCTTATTGCTTGCGTGATTATTACCTCATACCTGTTGCTCATCAACCGGTTACATCAAAATGAGAATGATGCCTATATCATCAATATCAGCGGTATGCAGCGAATGTTGTCGCAGCGTATCGCCCTGACGGCGGGTGAAGTGCACCATGCGAAAACGCCGGAGGAGGCGCAGCTTTATTCCGATAAAATGCGGGCAGCGCTGGATAGAATGGTGAGCAACCATAATATCCTGACACAAAAAACCGATGTTGATGGGGTAAAAGTCCCCATGAGTGACGTGATGCACGACATGTATTTCAATGACGGTGGTCTTGATGAACGTGTGACGAATTATATGGGGTTAGCGGGGGAGTTTCTTGAAGTCTATAGCAATGATGGGCTAGGGGCGGTCCGTGAGCGTGGTTTGGTGAATGAGATTATAGCAATCGCCCGCAATGGTTTGTTGCTGGCTCTGGACGACGCGGTGTCGCAATATCAGGCAGAATCCGAAGAGGCTATTGCCCGGTTCCAGCGTCTGGAGACAATTGTTGTCAGCGTGGCCCTGTTTGTGTTGTTGCTCGAGGTTTTGTTTATTTTCCGGCCGATGGTCAAAAGCATCGTCTGTTACACGCAGGATTTAACCGAGGCGAATAAAGAGCTGGTCGAATTTTCCTACCGTATATCGCATGACCTGCGTGCGCCGGTTATTTCTGCTCTCGGGTTGGGGCAGATGGCGCGCAAAATGCTGGATGATGATAAGATCGAGGATGCCAAACAAAGTCTGGATTACTCCAATGCATCTTTAAGCAAGATGGATAAGGTGATCGAGGATGTGATCAAGCTGACCAAGGTTAAAAGCATTGATCTGCAGACTGAGCCTGTTGATCTCAAGGATCTGGTTGCTGCGAGTTTTGAAAAGATCGCGCATATGCCACAGTTTGAAAAAATTATGGTGCGCACGGATATTCGCTTTGATGATGAGGTGAATGTGAAATTGCATCCATTGCGTCAGATTTTGGAGAACCTGTTTTCCAATGCGGTTAAATATTCAGACCCCGAACAAGCCAAGCCTTTTATTGAAGTTACAGCGACAAGAGTCGGTAATACGTGTGAGGTTTGTGTGCGGGATAACGGTCTGGGTATTGATGAAAAATACCGTGATAAAGTGTTCGGAATGTTTCAGCGTTTCCACCCGAAAGTTTCCTTCGGCAGCGGCCTCGGTCTTTATATCGTCTTACAAAACGTAAAAGCCATAGAAGGCGAGATCGTATACAAACCGTTGGAGCAAGGGTCGGAATTTATCGTGACGTTCCCGTCGTGATTAATTCGTGATCAATTCTGAACCGTATTTTTAGAAAATAGCATCGAAGCCAAGCCGCGCGTTTGTTGTTCCGTCAGTTGAACGTCCAGCCCATCGGGGGTTTCTACAATCTCGGCTTCGCTGAACGATAACTTGAAACGTTTCGGTCCTTGCGCGGCCAATGTCGGGCGCAATGTGAAGTAGATATCCTGCGCTTCGGCATTTTCATAGATAACGGTATCAATCTTTCCGGCAACTTCGCCTTCAAAGTCGATGAGGTCACCATCTTGCAAGCGGCGCAAGCTGACATAGGCTTCATTCACCTTGTCGTTATATTCAAATTCTTTGGCTTTCTCGAAAGTCTGCTCTTCAATGTTCAAAACCCTGTCGCCGTCATCCTGCTTACGGTCAAGATAGTTAAAGCCGACGGCTTTCAGGTCGCGTTCGTAATAGGAGTCGTCATCCTGCACAATGATCGCTTTGGCCTGACCTGTATCCTTATTGACCAGAATATCGAAGACCTGTCCTGTTTTTTGCCCGTCTTTGTCCAGAACTTCGCTACCCACGACAGTCTGGATGGAGTGCGTGTATTGCCCCTCGAATGCTTGGCTATATTGGGCATTTAACTTGGCGGCAGCCTCGGCTGAGGCTTTTTCCAACGCCATTGTCGGTGCGCCGTCACCCATGACACGATCGGCATCAATGTTGAACTGGTCGATGTGACCTACATTTTTCAGGTTGTGCGGGTTTTCTTCCAGTCCTTGCTCGATGCCACCAAACATACTGTAGAAAAAGTCGTAGGTCGCACTTCGTCCCGATCCTTCCTCATACTGGTTACCGGGTGTCTGTTCGAACTCCGCGCTTTCCAGGGGTGGGGTGCCATCGGCGTTGTAATCATCATCTACGGTTCGATCGCCCATGAAGAACCATGACACGACACCGCCCATTAAAAACAGACCGATAGCAATCCCCGCAACCGCTCTGAGGGAGCGTTGCGTGAAGGATTGATGTACATCATGGTCAATGACAGGGGCGGTGTCGGGCGCAATTCTGGGGTCTTGGTTCATCATGCCTGCTCCAACGGCCCGAATGAGGTATCGTTACCAATAATTTTTTTATTACGTAAACTGGGTGTTTGTGATAGTATCCCGCGCCATGTTGACAGAATTTGCAGATACCGCAGAAAAAAGCCGTGACGCCCATGCGCAGGACCGTTTGCGCGAACTGGGTGTGCGTATGCCTTATACGGTGGCTTTTGCGGATGCCGAGGGCAATTATCACAATAAGATGCGCACACGTTACATGCAGATGTGGGAGGCGCTGCCATTCACGCCTGACGAGCTTGTAGACATGGTTTCAGAAGGGGTTGTCGGCGGGCAGGATAATCTTGTTTTGCGTGACTTATATATCGAGCCTGAATTCGAAAATGGCGTTCTCATGGGAATGAAGCTGGAGAGTAAATTTGTACCCGCCGAATATAAGGACGATCCTCCATCCTATAGCCCGTACCTGAATAATGACCGCGAGTATGATTTTGTACGCGGCTTGTGTTTTAAAGGGGATGTTCGTTCAAGTGGCTTGAAGGAGCCGGGTGTAGGTCGACTTGGTGTGCGTAACACACTGCAAATCGGACACCGCCTTGGTTGTCCGCATGTCAAAATTGATGCGACCCGCGTGGGGTGTGCGCTATGGCTTAAGGGGGATGCCTACGAGGTTGAATCCGTTAATCCGAAATATCTGGCGAATGTTCAAAAACGTTGGGCTGCCATTGAACCCCATGTTTCGGACGTTCTTGATACCACAGCGGTCAGCGCGGCGATTGAGCATGGCGATCTAAAAGCGTTATCGCGAATAAATGCTGATGTAAGGAGCGCTCTGACCCAGACTTCCGGTGGCGTTTTTCCGCATCTGCAATTGTGTGATGCCAATGAAGATATTCCGTTGAACCGTTACTTGCTGTTCGATCTGATGATTGAGTGCTGGCAAGGTGTTTCGAATATGGATGATCCGCATCAACGTAAAGAGCTTGGGAAGTTGCTTGGTGGCTGGACGGATGAAACCTTATTGGCGGAGCCGGAGCAAAGCGCGGTTCGCAGTGCGGAAGTGTCTGCAGGCCATCGGGCACCGCATGTGTAAATTTAATCACTATTTTTCTGGAAAAAATGGCGAACGCTCTTCTCATTTTAAATTGAATACGTTTTAATGCTTTTATCTGCTTAACTCGGGGGAATATGACGACTACAGATTTTACAAGACGGGACTTTGTTAAAGGTCTCTCGACAGGTGCGCTATATCTGGCGTGCACGTCGCCTTTGGCGATGCTTGGCGGCTGCTCTGCGCCGGTTACGTCCAAGCAATCCTACATTCATGATTTTATTAAGCCGCAAAATTTGTCGGCGCCGTATTACTGGACGGATGTTGCCTTGCAGGCCATCCGTAACCAGACGGTGACACCGCCGCCGGCATCCCGTGCATTGGCCATGGGGCACACGGCGGGCTTCTTGGCCGTAAACGGCATTACGGGTGGCTATAACACGCGTTGGAATGCTTTGCCTGCGCCGCAGGGTGCGAACCCCGAGGTTGCTTACGGTGTCGCAATGTCTCGCGCCATTAGTGAAGCTTTCCAGACATCCTTTGCTTTCGACAGGAAGAAGTTCTTGTCTGCATATCCTGATGGTGAAGCCAAGGATCTCGGTATCAAGTACGGTAAATATGTTTCTGACTTGATCATTAAAAGCCGGACAAATGACGGCGCGGAGCCGAATAAAGCCAACTTCTACCTTGGACGCTATCCGCGCAGGACGGATGAGCTGAGATGGGCGCCTACGGGGCCGTTTTACGGTGCCGAGGATGGTCCGTTTCTGGGGACATTCCACCGTGGTCTATTGCCGGGATGGGGCGCGCAAAAACCATGGGTCATGAAGAATAAGGGCGATTTTCGTGCGCCGGAATTTCTGGATGTGAATAGCCGTGAATTTGTCGAGCAATTCCGTTACGTCAAGGCGATTGGCGGAGACAAGAGCACATTACGTACCGTCGACCAGACGCAGATTGCGTTTTTCTGGGAAGACGGCCCTCGCGGGGTTACTCCGCCCGGTCACTGGCAAATCATCGCAATGCGCGTGACACAGGATATGAATTTATCCTTGCTACAGCAGGCGCGTCTAATGGCTCTGTTGAGTATGGGGCAGGCCGATGCCGCCATCACGACATGGGACAGTAAGTACACCCACGACATTATCCGTCCCGAGACGACGATCAAACAGCGCATTCATAAAATGAGTAACCCCGAGCTGGTGAATGAACGTGATGCGGATTGGCTTGCGTTGATTTTCACACCTGACTTCCCGGCTTACACGTCCGGTCACTCAGCGTTTAGTGGTGTATCCGCACGCATGATTGCCAACTTCATCGGTACCGACCGTGTGTCCTTCTCTGCTAAAGCGCCCGACCTTGTAAACTGGCCGAAGCAGTTGACCGATGTCCGCCGTTCATGGACCAGTTTGTGGCAAGCAGCGGAAGAGAATGGTATGAGCCGTATTTACGGCGGCGTGCACTGGAACGCAGATAATGATGAAGGTTTGCGTGCCGGGCGTAATCTTGCGGATTACATCTACCGCAATGCATTTGTGAGGGCGGCGTAGTCATGAAATACAGAACACAGATTTTTAAAGTTACATTCATGGCGGCTTTGGTCGCTCCGTCTTTTGCGCATGCGGATGGCGATGCCGTGCCGATCAACTATGATAGTTTGTCCTTCATCGAAGAGCCGCTGGCGGTTGAGCTGGGCGGTGTCACGGTGAATGGCAACTTCCTTGTCGACCAGAGTGCGGAATACAGCACCAATGCCGACGATGATGATTACAACACCCGTGCAATCGGTGATGTGCAGGCGGAGATTGAGCTGCCGAATACATGGCAGTTGAGCGCACGCTATGTCGCGAATTATGACCGTCTGCGCAAAGACTCTTATGAGGATGATGTCGCCGTTTCCATTTCGGATGAATGGGGCACGATCGCGGGCGGTAACGTCACGGGCGCGGTATTTGAAAATACCCGCCGTAAGCGCGGCTTCGGGAATGCGGAGTTGAAGAATGACAGTTTTATCGGCGCGCTGGATGAGGCCGGCGGGTTTTATTCCGTTCAATATAACTCCTATACATTCTCCGCCACAGCGGATCAGGAAGGGCGTGCTGAGGTCGGTGCATCTTTTACCCGTCCGATCGGCAAGCAAAATTACCGCGCCAGCCTGCGTGCCCGCAAAGGGGATACGGGTGAGGACCCGGGTGATACAATAACGGCTGTTGGCCTACCGGGGGATACACTTGGTGCGGCTTTGGTTGGTGAAGTTATTTACGCGAGCTTTTTGGCCGATGCGCAAGTCGGGTATGAAAATGTCGAACTCGACAGGCAGGCGGGCGATAACGACCATGTCTTTGGTTCTGTCGGCTTCATGTATAAGGAAGGCGCGTATCGTTTTTCACTGTCGGGTGCTGCTGGCCGCTATGACGGCGATGACCGTCGTTCCGCTGCGTTTGGCTCCCAGATTGATATTGCGCGCGGCGCATCCTTCAATATCGGCGTGAACTATGAATACGTCAACGACGATGACGATGTGACGTCTATCGGTTCTATGCGTTACGAGTTTTGATTTGAAAAAGCCCCCTTTGCAGGAGGCTTTAATTCTTATTTTGTTGCGAACTCAATGCCAAGTTTAAGCTGGTCTTTCTCTATGAAAGTATCGGCCTTCTTGATAATGAGGCTCTTTTCAGCGTTTGGCATGGACGCAGAGAATGTCTTCAAATCAAAGACTTCGATAGGATCAACTTTTGGTTTCAAGTATTTCTTTATATCGAAAGTAAATTTGAAAACCTTGCGCAGTACGAGTTTTAGTCGATCAAACTCAATATACGCCTTGATCACAGAACCGGATCTCTTCAATTTCACACTCAAAGTTGTTTGGACTTCAGCATCCTGAAATTTAAAGTCAACGTGCTTTCTAAAAGGTCCGCATTTGCCATGAACGGTAATGTGGTACGCGAGCCTTAAATTGACATCGATGATTTTAACGAGGCCGTCATCCATAGAGATTTTTGGTGCTTCTCTGAGGTAGATATCCATGAAGTGCACCTCCAGACTACGCACACCGCATCCTCGTCTAAGAGTGTCCTCAAATGAGCTCTGAACAAGAGTTTTTAGCTCCTTTATGAGTTCTTCATGACCTTCCTTGACAGGCATGTTGTCAAGCAGGCTCTGAGCCTTGATTTGTTCTTCAACAAAAGCTTCCATTTCATCCAGCTTTTCTTGTTCTAAGACCGGATCGAAAAGCATTTTACAGTCTTCACTGTTGTCCGTCTCTTTGAAGGAAATGGGATCAAAGTTTTGATACCCTGCACGAAACAGCTTTAGAGGGAAGTGAACAGTTCCCAAAAGCATATTGGGAAGTGTTTCTGAAATGTTGATCGTTACATTATAGTTGCTCATATTGCTGGTCTCCTTATAGTTTTTTAGCAATTGATAATGCTGATATTTGTTCAGCACTGTGGTCATTTTGCTCATATATTTAGGAGACCGACCATCCAATGAGAGCACGTAGATTGGACAATGGTTGATTTAAAATGTTTGTGTCGGGGGGCGCAGAATGCCAAGATTTTATAGGACATTCAAAGACTTCATTATAGAAGACCGGTCAAAAAGAGGCGTTAGCCAAGAGAAGTTTTCTGAGCTTGTCGGTATAAAAAACAGAAAAACTATTTCCCATTGGGAAAATGGAAAGACCCGTCCGGATGACATTAAAGCTGTTGTGCTCAAGTTAGGCTATAGTGAGGACGATATTGTTATTGGGGTATATGACCCAAAGCGGGAGTTTATCAGTAGTCTTAAAGAAGTTCTAAGAGGAAAATTTGATCAGCTGAAAATACTCAAAATCATTGGTCGGGCATCCTTTCTAAACTGGAAGCAATTTAAAACGCATAATCTTTTGTCATGTAAATGCGAGGATGGCAGTAAACAGCGCAGCTTAACAAAAATTGTTGGTTTTTTTAATAAGAATAGACCTCATGTGAATTTTGATGAGGACAGGCTGGAGCTGTGGATAGGCAGCCGTAATGGCATTTTTCAATCATTTGAGTGCGATACGAATATAGAAGGACATTCGATTTGTTTGCACCTTAAACCGAAAATCTTTCAAGAAATTATAAACGGTGAAAGAGGCGAGACTGCGATAGAGCTAGAGGATTTTGCCGCCGAGGGAGAGCCGTACTCATTTTATATATTTTCACTGAATAGTAACGGCAACGAAATGTCCTATTTGGTTCTTAAAAATATAGTTAATCATTTGCATGAGCGATTTGGATATCCTCCTGATAAGGTTGGTGGTGTTTGCGGCAAAATAGATGGAGTGCAGTTGTGTGAGCGCTTTGGGCTTAAGGAACAGTACGTTACTTTGGCTGAAAATGAAGAAGAAGGATTTACTTACTATGGGAGACAGGTTCGTTCTGTGACTTATGACGCGCCATTAGACGCTTTGTCTGTGTATAAGGAAATTCAAAGTGGAATAAAATAAATGGTAGCGGAGGAGGGACACGCTGCCTAAAATCATAATCCTTATTTACTGCGGATTACACGGCCTATGGTTAGAAATAGGTCACACCTCAAGGTCGCACTTGCTTAAGAATCTGTCAAGCTAATGGATTATTGAAGCGTTTTTTCACAAGGCTTTACTACGCGCTTTTTTTGTGTTAAATTTGTACTAGTTTGTTTTTAGCGATTTAAACGGTGCTGGGCGCCGTCTTTTTTATTCCCGCAACACCCCTACATTGGTACATGTTTTATGGCACTCAGTGAGCTTCTACGTGGCTTAGTGAGCGGCTCT
Organism: Alphaproteobacteria bacterium; assembly: GCA_030432025.1. GTDB lineage: Bacteria > Pseudomonadota > Alphaproteobacteria > Micavibrionales > Micavibrionaceae > TMED27. Next base: position 96,080 of record JAUIIA010000006.1, on the reverse strand, counting down.
AGGTTCCCGTCCTATGTCATATACCTACGCAGTAGAGCATATACCCCTCAAAATCCGATGTTACAGCAAAAATGTTACGGAACTTATAAAGATAGATGTCGAAGCGTTTACATGCCTATACGGGGGAGTTTGCTTATGATTTATATTTAATTAGGGTCTTGGAAATTTATGCTATTTTTCCAACTAGGGCGTTTAATTGTAGAGTAGTACTAATGAAAAATAGTGATCTTATAAATTTGCTAAGGGCCGCAGTTGATCTTATGCGAGAAGAGGAACCTTCACTGTTAGATATGGAGGGTTTAGAGCAAGCTCTGGTATTCCGTGTGGGCGTCTATTTGCAGGAGTTACTCAAAAAAACTGAATTAAATGATTACAATCTTGATTGTGAATATAATAAGCAGGAAAGTGATCATAAGCGAGATGTAGAGGGAAATCTTATGCGTCCCGATCTACTTATCCATCGTAGGGGAGATAACTCAGAAGGTAGTAATAAGCTTGCTGTTGAGTTCAAAGGTTGGTGGAACAAGAAGCTAAGCCCAGATAAGCGCAAGCTCTGTGATTTAACGCATTCTGAAGGCGGCTATGCCTATCAACTTGGTGTCCTTGTAGTGCTCAGTAGGGATGAGGTTGAATACAACTATTTTGTGGGAGGCGAAGAGGTGTCCCTCGGTGCATTAATGGAGTAATTGCTAATTACTCATATGTGTTATACTAAACATGAATGTAACCACTCCTCATACCTATAACACTGCATTATCCTATACGAGTACAGATAGTGTTATAATCCTTGTAAACTCTTAAAAAACTAATGAGACAGAACCGCGTCGAGTTCTCATTTCTTATTTCTTATTTCTAGAGAGTTATATATTCAAGAATACAGAGAGGTAATATCGAGTCTCACATAGTTATAACTATGTATTTATATGTCTCATGTTAACTACGTATCTAACCACTAACTATACACTGGTTATACCTATACGGTTACAGTTGTGCCTAAATGCGCCTTAAATCCCCGTGTTTCCTTCGCTAAGCTTATGGACCAGTTCTGTTATATAGATGGATCAGTTACCGTCCTAAAATTGCCGCGTTCTAGGTCAAAATCTAAGAACTATTTGTGCTTAAATTTTCTAGAGTTTTTTGTACATGATTTTTTAGACGATCTGGTCCCAATATTAAATGTTGATATGCCTCTCTCCCGTTTACATTGGTAGTTCTTGAGTTCATCGTATGATCGACTAATGAGAATGCTTCATTTTTTGGTATTCCTCCTCGAGCTAGAGTGGCTGCTGCAAAATCTCTGTGATACTCAGCGTTTAATCGATAGTTTCTTGCTGCTGCGAGAGCAGCTTGAATTTCGTATGTGATCAAGCTCTGACGAATGTGTTCGGGCTGATCATTAAGCTTCTTTCCGGTTGCTAATAAAACAGTATCTGACAGTGTGTTGTGAAACTCCTCCAGAGTATCTTGGCAAAGTTTTATGTTTGCTTTTTGAACAAGCTTGTCTTTGTCTTTAGCCTTGTTCCAGCCAATCCAAAAGTTCTTTAAAATATCATAAGGCCAGAGAAAAATATCTAATGCATATTCAGGGGCGCTCTTATCTGGTTCCCGGTTTAAAAGCGCGTAAATAAGACCGATTAAAAAATAAAATACCATTGTGAACTCCATCAAACGAAACGACTACCAAGATTACTCTTGGTAGTCGGGGAGTTCGTAACTGTCCTGAGAACAGTGCAGCGTATTTCAGCTTTCACCGTGTTGTATTCCGCCAACCTCCCCGACCATAGTCGAGAAGGCATCAGGAGTTAACGGCCCGATGCTAGAGGCCGCTCAGGAGGGGTTACGACACCCCAGAGCTTTCAAATGAAAACTCCATGACCAACAGTATGTAATTCGCTGGAATCCGTCAATCAGACAGATTGTCGATCAAGGGCTTTGAGGTAATGCACTGATGTGGCATCATTACTCAGCAAAATCTTGCATTCTTGGGGCACTGGATGACAAACGAACAAAAAAAGAAGCTGGAGCAACAACTCTGGAACATTGCGAACGAATTACGCGGTAAAATGAGCGCAGATGAGTTCCGTGACTATATTCTGGGCTTCATCTTCTATAAATACCTCTCAGAAAAGCAGTATATCTTTGCGAATAAGCTCTTAGAGACAGAGACTGTCAAAGACTATGCACTGGTTAGAGATGAGGCTGATATTGACGCTATCAAAGAAGAGTCTCTTGAAAAGCTAGGTTATTTCCTGACACCAGATGAGCTGTTTAGTGCGATTACGGCGAAGGGGAATGTAAAGATTAATGAAGACGATGAGGCAGAAGTCGGAAACTTCATCCTTGATGACCTTCAAGGCATCCTCAATGCGATTGAACAAAGCACGATGGGGAATGAGAGTGAAGAGGACTTTATCGGCCTCTTTGAAGATTTAGACCTATCCAACAGCAAGCTCGGCAAGAAACCAAAAGACAGAAACGCTCTTATCGCAAAAGTTTTAGCGCATCTAAACAATATCGACTTTGAACTGGATAAGGTTGATGCAGATGTACTGGGTGATGCTTATGAATACCTTATCTCTCAATTTGCCTCTGGTGCAGGAAAGAAAGCAGGCGAGTTTTATACGCCGCAGCAGGTTTCTCGTATCCTTGCCAAGATTGTCACCTCTGGCAAGCAGCAAGTTAAGAACGCCTATGACCCTGCCTGTGGTTCTGGATCACTGCTTTTGCGTATCGCCAAGGAAGCCAAGGTTGGAGAGTTTTACGGGCAGGAATTAAACCGTACGACTTACAACCTCGCTCGTATGAACATGATCTTGCACGATGTGCATTTTAGCCGCTTTAGTATTGAGCAAGAGGATACGCTAGAAAAGCCGCAGCATGTCGATATGCAGTTTGAAGCAATTGTCGCCAACCCTCCATTCTCTGCAAAGTGGAAGGGAGACGATAATCCGCTTAATGAAACAGATGATCGTTTTTCTCAGTATGGAAGGCTTGCACCGAAGACGAAAGCTGATTTTGCGTTCGTGCAGCACATGATCCATCAGATGGCAGATAACGGAACGGCGGCTATTGTCTTGCCACACGGTGTTTTATTTCGTGGAGCGTCTGAGGGCGTGATCCGTGAATATATTATTAAAGAGCAAAACTATCTGGATGCTGTGATCGGTCTACCGCCCAATGTGTTTTATGGGACTTCGATCCCCGCCTGTATTTTGGTGCTTAAGAAGTGCCGTGTGCATGATGATAATATCTTGTTTATTGATGCCTCGCAGGAGTTCGAGAAGGTCGGAAACAAGAATGCCCTGACAGATGAGCACGTCGCAAAGATCATGCAGACATATGAAAAGCGTAACAGCGTTGAAAAATATGCCATTGTTACCCCGCTCAGTGAGGTTGCAGAAAACGACTATAACCTCAACATCCCGCGCTATGTCGATACGTTTGAGGAAGAAGAGCCCGTTGATCTGGAAGCTGTCACAAAAGAACTTTCCGCGCTTGAGGATCAAATGGAGGAGACGGACAAGGCAATCGCAGGATTTTGTGCAGAGCTTGGGCTTACATCACCCTTTGGATCGAAAGGGTAATCATGCAGCAGCAAGAGCAAATTGCCCCAAAGTTACGGTTTCCAGAGTTTCAGGATAAATGGCAAGAGAGTAAGCTAGGCAAAGAAGTTACCAAAGTGGGTAGTGGCGTTACGCCAAGAGGAGGCTCAAAAGTCTATAAACAGGATGGCATCCCACTTTTACGAAGTCAGAATGTCAGAGGCAACCGCCTAGACTTAACTGATGTAGCTTACATTGACGAAGATGTTCATGACAGCATGAGCTCATCCAAAGTCAGGCCTAACGACGTTTTATTAAATATCACAGGAGCCTCAATCGGTAGAAGCTGTGTAGTGCCTGATCATCTGATAGATGCGAATGTAAACCAGCATGTTTGTATTATTCGTCTTAAAGATTCGACGGAGCCTAGGTTTTTACAAACATTGCTAGCCTCTCATAAGGGGCAGAAGCTTATATTTCAGTCACAAGCTGGGGGAGGAAGAGAAGGGTTAAATTTTGAAAATATCAAAGCCTTTAAAATCAAGTTTCCTAAAAAAATAGAAGAACAACAAAAGATCGCAGCTTTTTTTGGTGTGGTGGATGAGAAGATTGCACAGCTCCATAAGAAAAAAGACCTGTTAGAAGAATACAAAAAGGGCTGTATGCAAAAGCTCTTCTCGCAAGAGCTTCGCTTCACCGATGATAACGGCAAGCCCTTCCCCGATTGGCAGAAAAAGAGACTTGAAGAAGTTGTGTCGGACTTCATTGTTCCTATGAGGGACAAACCCAAAGATTTAACAGGTAATATACCTTGGTGCAGAATTGAAGACTTTGATGGAAGAGAATTAAGTCGATCAAAAACAAACCAAGGTGTTTCGTCTCAAACGGTAAAGGCGATGAACCTAAAAGTCTTTCCTAGAAATACTCTCCTTGTGTCTTGTAGTGCAAATTTAGGGAAGTGCGCTATTGTAAAAAGCCCTTTAATTACTAATCAAACCTTTATTGGACTAAAGCCTCTTGAAGAACTTTTAGATATAGTTTTCTTTTATTACGCGATACTGGTCTGTGCCAGAGAATTAAATAAGCTATCTTCAGGAACTACAATTCGGTATCTGTCCCGCGAAGAATTTGAACAATTTCAATTTGACTTCCCATCTTTGAATGAACAAAAGAAGATCGCTGATTTTCTTTCTGCCATTGATGACAAAATCGCTTTGGTGGCTGAGGAACTAGATAAAGCCAAGACCTTTAAAAAAGGATTGCTGCAACAGATGTTTGTATAAGGATAAAAATGAACACACAAACAGAACAGCAGTTAGAAAACGCCCTTATCGCTCAGCTTGAAACGCTGGGCTGGGAGAAGGTTGTCATTCCTGATGAGGATGCGCTTGTTGCCAACCTTAAAACGCAGTTGGAAAAGCATAACAAGATCAGTATTTCCGATGCAGAGTTTACACAAATCCTCAACAAGATCGCGAAGGGTAATATCTTTGAAAAGGCCAAAATCCTGCGCGACAAGGTGGACTACACTAAGGATGATGGAACGACAGGTTATATCGATCTGATCAATCAGATTCATTGGTGTAAGAACGAATATCAAGTAACGCACCAGATCACCATGACGGGCAAATATACGAACCGCTATGATGTGACGCTATTGGTGAATGGATTACCTCTTTGTCAGATTGAACTTAAGCGTCGGGGCCTTGAGATGAAAGAGGCGTTTAATCAAACCAACCGTTACCACAGGCATAGCTTCGGTGCTGGTCTTGGCCTGTTTGGTTATATTCAGCTCTTCGTCATTAGTAACGGTGTGAACACTAAATATTACGCTAATAACCCCGTAAAAGACCGTGATTTTAAACAAACATTTTTTTGGGCAGATCGTCGCAATAAACGTATTACACAGCTTAGTGAGTTTGCAGATGCGTTCTTAGAGAAGTGTCAGCTCTCCAAGATGATTACGAAGTATGTTGTTCTGAACGAGAGCAATAAGATGCTCATGGCTTTGCGCCCATATCAGTTCTATGCAGTTGAGGCGATTGTCGCGCAAGTTCTCACCACAGATAAGAATGGCTATATCTGGCACACGACTGGATCAGGGAAGACGCTAACATCTTTTAAAGCGGCACAGATACTTACGCAGAACCCAAATGTTCATAAGGTTGTGTTTGTAGTGGATCGTAAAGACCTCGACTATCAAACCATTACAGAGTTCAACAGCTTTCAAGAAGGTAGCGTTGATGCAACGAACAACACGGGCCGATTGGTGGAGCAGTTCGCTGATGATACGCCGTTGATTGTTACGACGCTGCAAAAGCTCAATACCGCTATTAGTAAAGATCGTCACCTCAAGACGATGGGAGACCTTAAAGATAAGAAGATGATTTTTATCTTTGATGAATGTCACCGCTCACAGTTCGGTGATACGCACAAACGAATTAAAGAGTATTTCGACAATGTGCAGATGTTCGGATTTACGGGTACGCCGATCTTTGCCGATAATGCAGCAAAGAACGCTTTGGGCAAACGCACCACAAAAGATTTGTTCGATCAGCAGCTTCATAGCTACGTAATCACTGATGCCATTCGTGATGAGAATGTGTTGAAGTTCTCAGTGGAGTATATCCGCACCTTTAAGCAAAAAGATGAGGTTGTTGATATTGAGGTAGAGGCGATTGATACATCTGAGGTTATGGAGGCCGATGAGCGGCTAGATAAAATCACGAACTACATCATCGCAAACCATAACCGTAAAACGCACAACCGCGAATTTACGGGGATTTTCTGTGTTTCCAATGTGAAGACGCTATTGAAGTATTATGAGCTGTTTAAAGCGAAGAAAGAGGCTGGAGAACACGATTTAAAGGTTGCAACAATCTTCTCTTACCAAGCCAATGAAGAAGATGCAGATGCGGACGGTATGGGCACAGGTGACGACATGCCAGATGATGGTGCACCCGTGAACAAACATAGTCGCGAAAGGCTGGATGAATGTATTGCAGATTACAACGCAATGTTCGGAACGAATTATTCGACTAAGGACAGTAAAGCGTTCTATAGCTATTACAAAGATATTGGGAAGCGCGTTAAGCGTAAAGAGATTGACATACTTCTTGTTGTGAACATGTTCCTGACAGGCTTTGACAGTAAGCCACTTAATACGATCTATGTTGACAAGAACCTTAAATTCCACGGTCTGATACAGGCTTACTCACGCACAAACCGCATACAAGGTCAGAAGAAATCTCAGGGTAATATTGTATGCTTCCGCAATCTTAAGCCAGCAACAGATAAAGCCATACAGCTCTTTGCGGATAAGGACGCACAGGAAGAGATCATTCTCGCGCCCTACGATGACTATGTTGAAAAGTTTAAGGGTGCTGTAGATAGTTTGTTGGCGATTACACCCGACGTTTCAAGTGTTGATGAACTCTTTACAGAAGAAGATGAGGCAAAGTTTATTCAGGCTTTCCGCGAAGTTATTCGGATTAAGAATGTGTTGGATTGCTTCACTGAGTTCACGTTCGATGATCTGCCCATAGACGAACAAACATTTGCGGACTTCCGCAGTAAGTATCTTGATCTCTATGACAAAGTGAGAAGTGAAACTCAGAAAGAGAAAGTCTCTATTCTGGATGATATTGATTTTGAAGTTGAGCTCATTAGTCGAGACAAGATCAATGTCAGCTATATCGTAGCTCTTCTCATGAACATGAAGGGCAAAAGCGAAGAAGAACAAACAAAAACGCGCAAGACGATCATGGATATTCTGGATACTGAAACGCAGCTCAGAAGTAAGAAGGAATTGATTGAACGATTTATTGCTGATCACTTTGCAGATATGCCAGCCAGTGCCGACGTGGCAGAAGAGTTTGATTCATACTGGACAGAAGAAAAGCGCAAAGCGTTGGTTTCCCTGAGCGAGGAAGAAGGGCTTGATCCTGAGGGGTTAGAGAAGGTTCTAGGCAATTATTTGTTTACTGAAAAAACACCAATGCGTGATGAGATCATAGAGATCATGGAGTCTCGTCCATCACTGCGTGAACGTAGCACTGTTGCCGAGCGTGTTATTGGCAAGATACGCGACTTCGTAGAGACTTTCATTGATGGAGTGGATTGAGGGTAAAGAGGATTAATTATGTTTCACCTTTTAGTAGCTTACGGCGGTTGGTCAGAGCACGTTGATACGTTATCTACAAGCCGAGTTTATATTTCACAAAATAATCCGAACCATAGAGAGTTTTTAAACGAAGATGGAAAACTTAATCTGAATAAAATAAGAGAGTTTCCGGCACTACTAGTCCCTGAAACTGATAGTGATGACATGCAATTAGCAAGGGTTGCTTACATTCATAATGTTACGCAAAACGGCAATGAAACTACGATTGAATATGCTCTCGATAACAGCATAAGGCCAATAGCAAACCAAGATTTAGAAAACTATTCCGCACAGCTTAACTTGGGTAATTTTGGACTTCGGCATACTTGCTGGACGCTATGCGAAGCTGATTTATATAAAATTTTGCTTTTGAACGAACAACGAAACCAACCTACACCAAGTGTGTTTTCAATCGATTCTGGTGGGCGCTGTAATGAAGATTTAGTATCTGTAATGATGCCTTTTTCCTCAGAATTTGACTCTGTATATTCTTGTTTGCGTGACACAGTTTCTGCTGTGGGCATGACTTGCCTGCGTGCTGATGATTTTTGGGAGCACCATACAATAATTCAAGACATTGTTAGTTTAATAGTCCGCGCAAAAGTCGTGATTTGCGACTGTTCTGGAAGAAATCCTAATGTATTTTATGAGGCGGGCATCGCGCACACACTTGGCAAAGATGTAATATTAATTACACAGGACAAAAGAGATGTTCCTTTCGATTTGAGGCATCATAGATTTGTTCCATATCTGAATAACAATGAGGGCTTAACTGTATTGTCTCAACGTTTGGAAGGTAGGCTTCGAACTCTTAGGGAACAGTGATTTTAAGTTACAGACTACTTAGTACTTTAATTCCTCAATAGCCTTTTTAAATTGTGGTAAGTGTTCCACTCCGTAGTGGGTGTATATCCCGAATGTTACCGTTCCTTGTTCGTGCCCTGCCATTGATTTTATGTTTTCGGTTTGTACACCCGCCACACTCAGGTATGTGATGAAACTATGTCGAAAGCTATGAAGAACGTGCTTTGGTGTTTTTAGTCCTAAACTCGGTAAAAGCTTGTCATTTACAAAGCGGCCTAGATTACGTCCCCACTTTTCCTTTTTATGATAGGTCATATCGTACAGTAACCGTGGTGTTTTTCCTTTGTGCTTAGTGCTCGCTTGAAATGTTTTAGCTTGTTCTACGTATTCAAGAAAACCACGCTCTAGCAAAGCTGAGTGCAAGGGCACAATACGTTTGGCTGCTATTGTCTTTATTTTTTTGCTCTCTTCTTCATCGGTAATATTGAAATACCAAATACCAGAATCTTCGTCTTGAAGAATGTCTGTAGGTAGTAATGATGCAATCTCATTTCGCCTAGCACCTGTATATATCGCAATTAATGTTCCCCAGTAAGTGGAGTCAGATTTAGCTAAGCCTAGTCCCTGTTTGTCTACTTCTTCTAATACCCTTACAATCTGGTTTTTAGTAAAATGCTGGTATCGGTTTTCGATTTTTTTGTTAGGCACTTTCATATCAATGAAAGGGTTTTCTTCAGTGTATTTAAGTGCCGTTGTCCAATGCATAAAAGATTTGAAATAGGTTATATATTTTTCAATATTCCTATTACTCATCAAATCAAGCTTCTCTCTATCGGCGACTATTAATTGTTCAGATAGTTGAAGGCCTTTTGTGGCTTTTTTCGTGTTTCGACTTTTTGGGGTTTTAAATAAGCATTCGCGAACATGCCGCGCACGCTCAGCGTCTAATCTATTAATTAGGAACTTTTCTCCCAATAGATCGGGAAGATACTGCAAGCAGCTTCTTTTGTCTTGTAATGTCGCATCTTCTATCCCTTTGGTTTCTTCCTCTTCCATGTATCGCTTAATAACATTTTTGAGTTGATATTCTGGTTTGTTAACTCTGTGCTGCTTTCCGTCGGACACGCTGTGGGGATCAAGCATAGAAAAGTCCGTCACGTGTTGATTGTATTTGAGGAGGTCTCGGAAGTAGTTGCGCCGTGCAAATTTATAGGCGTCCTTCATCATTTGGTATTCTTTGCTTTCTGGCTCTAGCTCCAGTTCATATTTTTCTAGGATCGGCCTTAAGTCTTGATGAACCATACTTTCTTCTGGCGTCTCTGCTTCCATACCAAGAAGCTCTAGTACGTCATCACACTCATGCTCGATCAGCGCGTCCAGCTCTTCTAGATGCTTGTTGATGCTTGCAATGTTCTCTTTTGGAAGCTGTCCGTCTGTGTTTATACGTGCTTTTGCTTTTTGTAGGGCTTCGGTGAAATGCCCTTTTAAAATCGCTACGATTTCTGCATGATCCATACGGCTTAAGTCCACGTGCTCAATTAACTGAAGACTACAATATTCTAATACCTTAGCCAGCCGCAAGGCACGCTTAGGGCATCGTGTGCCTAATGATATACTTACCCTGCGTTGAGGGGTTACAGGCAGGGGATAGCGGAAATAATAGATGTTGTGTCTGGATTGTATGAGATAACTAGGATTATACACGGCAGGTCGCACCTCTCGGTTACACCGAATAATCCGAGTGCTAAGTGACCTGAAATAAAAGGATAAATAGATTTATGGTAGCGGAGGAGGGACTTGAACCCCCGACACATGGATTATGATTCCACTGCTCTAACCGGCTGAGCTACTCCGCCTCAAAAGAAGTTTTGCTATAAAGCTTGATTTGGCCCTGTTTGTCAAGCGTGGCGTATGGAAAAGCGGGGCTTATTCGCTTCCACGCATTTCACGCTGGCGCATTGGCATGGCGTCAATGATTTCAAACAGCTTTTCGGCCTCTACAGGCTTGTTTTCGCGCATTTTCACTTCGCCGTCCTTGCCGATCAGGATAAAGGTGAAATCGCGGTAGGCGACATCGTATTCGTCGTAAAACGGGTTGGTGCTGAGGTGGACTTTTTGTTTTCCGTCGACATTGACGCTGTCCAGATAGACGAATTCCCAATTCACGATTTCGCGGTCTTTTAAGCCTTCTGCGGCTTCGGCCAGAATTTCCCGCTGGCGCAGCAGTTGGCCGTTATCGGCACGGGGTGAGAACACAAGCGCAAGCCTGTTCTGCCAGAGGTAATCTTCGAACAGCTCGCCCGCATCCGCCCCGCTGCAAGCGGAGATAAGCATAAGAGATAAAAGTAAAAATAAGCGTTTCATAGATATTGAACTAGACGGCCTTGCTGAAAAGGACAGCCCCGCATTCGCAAGGCGGTTTGCCGCAGCCGGGGCAATCGGGTGCGTCTTCTTCGAGGCTTTCCTTGTACCAGAAACGCTCGAATTCCGCGCGGTCCTTGAAGCCCGCCGCGTATAGGGTCGGGCCGATATTGACTTGCTCGGGCTTCCAGCCCATTGCGGTAATCAGCTCTGCGCCCGCCTTTTTCAGCTTTGCCTGCGCGGTATCAATCAATTTGGTGCCGATGCCCTTGCCCTGATATTTGGGGTCGGTGGCGACGGCCTCAATAAAGCCGATGCTTTCATGTTCTTCGGCGACGGCTATATCACGGGGGATTTTGAACTTTTGCCCTTTGAGTTCCTTAACAAAGTCACCTTGTTTGAGCATACGCATGAGGACAAACCCCGCCAGTTCACCTTTGTGGTCGGCGATGTAGAGCATGTCGGTGGCGATGGCCTTTTTCAGGTCGTCGGCGTAAATCCAGTCTTCGCCCAACTCCTGATCCAGTAATTGCAGAACGGGTAAGATATCGCGTGAAGTCGCTTTGCGAACTTTTACATCCAGACGTCTGGTCAGTTTATAGCGGCCATGGTCGATATCCTCGATGCTGGAGTCGTATCCGGTCCAGAATCCGTCGAGCACGCCGTTTGGTTTTTGTTCGAAGATACAGACGGCAAGGCCGCTGTCACCGTGAGCGACGGTGCGGTAGTGGCCGTAGACTTTGCCTGTAAGCGGGTCAATCTCGCCCGAGAAAACCCAGTCCTTGCCTGTGAATTCATCGTAATCGAAGGCTTCGAGGTTTAGACCGCGTTGCTTCAGAAGGATGGTGCTTTTTTCATAGACGATCGAGCCGTCTTCCTGAATGTCTTCGTATACGGCGCGGTATTCGCCCGCCAGCGAGTATTTCTGCTCGGCCATACGTTCTTTGGTACGGCGGATAATCCAGGTAATGCTTCCCAGAATGCAGGCACCGATAATGGCGGCTAGCGTGTTTTCGAAAACAGGTGATGAGAGCGCAGCGAAGTCCATATTCTCGTTTTAAGATATTTAGGGCTTAAAGGGAACGCGTTTCTTTGATCCAGCCACCGCCGAGTACGCGGTCGCCTGTGTAGCATACGGCCGCTTGGCCGGGGGAAATGCCATATTGCGGATTATCGAGGTGGATTTCGGCCGCACCGTTGGCGCCACCCATCACTTTTGCGCTGACAGGTTTCATGACCGAGCGGAATTTCAGGTCTATGTTCAAACCGTCCTCAGGCACGGACTCCAGCCAGTTGCATTGCTCGATTTGGATCACGTTGCGGGCCAGTGCGTCTTTCGGGCCGACGATGACCGCGTTATTCACGGGATCAATGCGGATGACATAGAGCGGCTCGTTGTTTTCGGATACGCCGCCGCCAATGCCGAGGCCCTTACGCTGGCCGATTGTGTAATGGATGATGCCGTTATGATCGCCTACCTCGCGACCGTCGATATGCATGATTTTGCCGGGTTTTTCCGCATCGGGGCGGATTTTCTTTACGACTTTGGCGTAGTCACCGTGCGGGACGAAGCAGATATCTTGCGAGTCCGGCTTATCCGCTGTCAGCAAACCTAGGCGTTCGGCCTCGCCACGCGTCTTGTCCTTGCTCCAGCCGCCGAGGGGGAAGCGCAGGAAGTCCAGTTGTTCTTGGGTGGTGGCGAAGAGGAAATAGCTCTGGTCCTTGCCGTGGTCATGGGCACGGTGCAGCTCGGCAACACCGTCATCGTTGACCACGCGCTTGATGTAGTGGCCTGTCGCCATGCAGTCCGCGCCGAGGTCGTGTGCGACTTCGAGCAGATCACGGAATTTGACGGTCTGGTTACATTTGACGCATGGAATAGGGGTTTCGCCCTTGATATAGCTATCGGCGAAATCATCGATCACGCTTTCGCGAAAATTGCTTTCATAATTGAGAACATAGTGCGGGAAGCCGCATTTATCGGCGACTTTCTTGGCGTCGTAGATATCCTGTCCCGCGCAGCAGGTTTTGGATTTGGCGACAGCCTCGCCGTAATCGTAAAGCTGGAGGGTGACACCGACCACGTCATAGCCTTGCTCATGCAACAAGGCTGCGGCCACGGAGCTGTCCACTCCGCCCGACATTGCGACCACCACGCGGGTGTCTTTTGGATCTTTGTCTATTCCAAGGCTATTCATGCGCGCTTTATATATGATTTCAGGGCAAAATGTCCAGAAAACTGGTATGCCTGCGAAATCAAGCCGCACGGATCAATGGTGTGCCAGATGTGAGTGTGGGCGCATATATACAATCGAAACGTATCGATTATATATAGTAATACCGTTCCTCATGCTCGGAAAACCCGACCTGGCGGTGAACCTTATCCAATAAAGTATGTATGTTGAATGGCTTTACGATGTAATCGTTCGCACCCAAGGTCCAGCTCCGCAGTATCTCATGGCGTGCATTGATGCTGCTGAGCATGGTTACCGGAATGTCACAGGCGCGTTTGTCTTTCCTTACCGTTTCTAGAACCTCGTGTCCGCTGATATCCTGAAGCTTACGATCAAGGATAATCATATCCGGATACTTTTCTGTTGCTAGTTTGATGCCGCCTTCTCCTGTGCTGGAAACCAGAGTCTGGTAACCGCTTTTTCTCAGGATGTCGCGGACCAAGTGCAAGATGAAAGGATTATCATCGATGACCAATATAGTTTTGTCATGCATAATGTCGTCCTATATTCAGTATACATAATATAGGATATATACCTAAGAAGTATCGTTTCGGAATTTGCTAAAAATTGTCTTATATATGCGGCGTTTTGCAGATTAAAAACTTGAAATCTCTTTTACGGGTATGCAATAAAGTTTTCATATAAACAGGGAAAACTGAGTTGTCTACAACAAGAATACTTCAAGATATGCATTCAGCTGGATGGCTGGATTCTGTTGTCTTTCATTGCGGTTCCAAGTTCGGGGATGACCCGGCTTTCAAGGACGGTCTAACACAAATTTGTTCAAGTTTGCCGGAGATAGGTGTGAGTACTGCCGTCTTTGGTGGCGGAAAAGCCGGCCTTATGGGGGTTTCGGCATTGGAGTCGCACCGCGCCGGTGTAACTGTTCACGGTATTACCTTGCCGTTCTTTGCTGCCGCGCAAGGGGAGGAAGACCCGCTGGTGAAATCTGTTCAACGTGTGTTTTCAATGGCGGACCGTAAGAAAGCTATGCGGGATTCCAGTAAAGCTTCCTTTACTGTCGGTGGCGGAAACGGTTCGTTGGAAGAAAAGTTCGAATGGTTGAATTCGCGCAATGGTATCATCAAGCCAGTTGTTTCCTTGAATGTGAATGGATTTGATGACGGCCTCAAAACCTATGTTGAAGCACTTATTGATGGCGGTTATGTCGATCATGGCTTTCTGCAGCGTATTCATTTTGAAAGTTCTCCCGAAGCGTTTGTTGAACGTGCGAAAGCTTTGAATGCGCAGGCGCCGTTAATAGAAAAGGACAGCTGCGCGGAGCATGTCGATCTTGGCCGTTACATCAAAGATTATCCGAATGCCGTGCTGGTTTACCCCGGTCCGCCGGAAGTTGCGGAAAGCATTATGGAGCGTCTGGTTATCTACGATTTGTGTAATATTCCGGGCGTTGAGTTACGCGATGCGCAGGAAAATAACGGCAAGTGGGATGTGCAGGGCGACCTGATGTATTTGCCCGAGCGTGTCTTAAAGCCGATTGTTTTTGTCAGCGAGGGTGGTCATTTCGACGGTCTGCGTCAGCAATTCGGGGCTATGCATGATAATGGCTTTGTCGCCGCCGACCGTAAGCGTTTCGTGCGTTTTGCTGATTATGCAGATGAAGCTGAAGATATGGCGCGCGAGTTGGAGGGGGAGCATTTTATCCGCCCCGAGGATGTCGCACTTAAACATTCCGAAGCCGAGCGGGTGCCTGACTCCTCAATGTCCTAGCCTTCGATATCGGCGGCGAAACGAAGTTCTCTTAAAGGGCGCACAATCGACGTCGATTTCTCGTATAGCGGGTGTTCTTTATATTTATGCAGGGTCTCGATATCGGGAAATTCCCCGTACACAACAATATCAATATCATTGCCAAGCTGATCTGCTTTTTCGTTGCGTCTGATTTCAAGCGTGAAATTCAGCCCCGTAGCCGCAGGGATTTGCGTCAGGTTGTTCAGCCCGTTCTCGATTGTGTCGAGATCGGCCCTGTCCTTCGCGCTAAACATGACGATATGTCTGATCATTCCCACCCCGTATCCGCGCCCGGCAGGGCGACAATTAAACCATCCAATGCTTCCGTCACTTTGACCTGACAGCCAAGGCGTGACGTTGTGCGGACATCGAATGCGACATCCAGCATGTCTTCTTCTTCTTCCGACTGTTCGTTGTCTTCGGCGTTTACGCGTTCTTCCCAGTCAGGGTGAACATAGACATGGCACGTCGCGCAGGCCATGGAACCGCCACAGGCACCTTCGATGCCTTTAACCTTGTTATCGACTGCGATCTGCATGATCGACCAGTTTTCAGGCGCGTCGATCGCTTCGGCGGTGCCGTCCTTATGGATGAATGTAATTTTAGGCATGGATCTTATCCTTCATTCGTTCATAGAGTTTGTGCCACACCTTCAGGAATGCCTCAATATCTGCGTCTTCAGTTTTCCACCCCGTTGAGATGCGAATAGCACCGGAGGCGGCCTCGTCACTCGCGCCCATGGCTTTGAGGACGTGGCTTGGTTCGACTTTTCCGCTGGAGCATGCCGAGCCGTTGGAAACCGCTATACCGTCCAGATCAAAGGCCATCAGCAGGGTTTCCGACGATAAACCGTTGATGCTGAACAGGGTGGTGTTCGCGGCACGGTTTACATCCTGCCCATAGATATGGATGCCTTGGAAGGCTTTTAAAGTCTCTTCGAGTTTTTCCTGAAAGGCGCGGGTTCTGGATGTGAAGGCATCAATGTTCGCTTTGGCCAGTTCCGCTGCCTTGCCGAAACCGACGATCCCTGCGACATTTTCCGTGCCTGCGCGGGCGCTTTTTTCCTGCCCGCCGCCTTGAAGGAGTGTGGGCGTAACACCGCACAGGCCCAGTACCAGTGCGCCGACACCTTGCGGCCCGCCGAATTTATGGGCGGAGAGTGTGAGGAAGTCGATGCCGAGGGCGGGCATATCGATTTCAATGCGTCCTGCGGCCTGCACCGCGTCGCAATGGAACAGGGCGCCGTGTTTGTGGGTGAGGGCGGAGATCTCAGCGATGGGCTGGATAACCCCGCTTTCGTTGTTCACCATCATCACGGAAACCAGCGCGGGTTTGTGTTGTTTCAACAGCGCTTCGAATTCATCAAGTTTGACGAGGCCGTTTTCATCAACGGGAATATGGATCAAGTCATCATCGGCCTTCAACACCGCATCATGTTCGGTGGCTGATACGAGGATCGGCTCATCCTTGAAGTGTTGAATGACGGTGTTGTTGCCTTCGGTCGCGCCTGAATTAAAGATCACCTGATTGGTTGGTGCGTTGGCGAGAGCGGCAATTTGCTCGCGTGCCTTTTCCACCAGCATGTTTGCTGCGCGCCCCGTTTGGTGAACGGATGATGCGTTGTGTGGTTCCTGCATGATGGCTGTCATAGCGTCGAAGACTTCGGGCTTCAACGGGCAGGTGGCATTGTAATCGAGGTAAATCTGGTCGCTCATATCTGAGCGGTTTTAGGCTCTTTCGCGTAAAACTTCAATGATTTTGCTGGCTTCGCTGTTATCGTCCAGACGCTGGTTGACGACATCGTCGAGTGTGATGTTGGCCAAAGCAACCTCCAGCAGCTGCTCGATATGTGTCATAAGGGAGCTTGTGCAGTCGCAACTGCGTATGCGGTCGCCGCTGATGGCGTGACGTTTTGCAGGGGTGCTGTCTTCGGCTGCGTGCAGGATGTCGGCTATGATGATCTCGTCCGGGGCCTTGGCAAGTGTGTAGCCACCGCCGGGTCCGCGGAAGCTTTTCACTATCCCGTGTCGGCGCATACCGGCAATCAGTTGCTCGAGATAGGACAGGGATATACCAGCATTGTCAGCAATCTCAGACAGTGGCAACGGCCTGCTTTTGCCAGCGGATGCTAATTCCACCATCGCCATGATGGCATATTGTCCGCGTGTGTTGATTTTGACTCCGTCTTCAGTGGGCATTGGTTTTTCCTTTTATATACATAAAGGAAATACGTATTTTAGTTCCCTGCAGATCAAAGAATTTTTGCGAATCCCTGTTTTTATGCCAAATCGTTAATACGTTAAGGGGGATCTGAGTTTTTCGCAGTTTTCCAAAGAGGGTTGAAATCTTATATCCACAAGTAAAAACAGCAACTTAGCCGATTTTTCTAGACATGAGAGGATATCTTTCCTATAAGATGTGCTTTACAAGGGCTGGGGAATGACTGTATTTCCGTATGTCTTTAAAAACAAACCCAATTTATAAGGGGAATTTATGCCAGAAGTAATTTTCAATGGTCCCGTGGGCCGTCTTGAAGGTCGATATTCTCATTCCAAAATTAAAAATGCACCGCTTGCTCTGATCTTACATCCGAACCCTGAGCACGGTGGAACAATGAATAACAAAATCACTTACAACATGTTTCAGGCATTCGCCGCTCGCGGTTTTTCATGTCTGCGCTTTAACTTCCGCGGTGTTGGCCGCTCCCAAGGTATTTTTGACCGTGGTGAAGGCGAGTTGAGCGATGCGGCATCCGCTTTAGATTGGATGCAGGAAATCAACCCGAACGCCCCTTATGTCTGGGTTGCCGGTTTCTCATTCGGTTCTTGGATCGGTATGCAGCTATTGATGCGTCGTCCTGAAATTCAGGGCTTCATCTCTGTTGCTCCGCCTGCGAATACTGAAGATTTCAGCTTCCTTGCACCTTGCCCGACATCCGGTCTGGTTCTGCAAGGGTCAAAGGACGATGTTGTTGACGAGCCGTCAGTCGCGGACTTCGTCGAGCGTTTGCACGCACAAAAAGGTATCGCGATTGATTACCGCGTTATCCAGGGTGCGAACCACTTCTTCCATGGTTATAACGACCTGTTGATCGAGCAAGTGCATGACCACTTGAACGAAGCAGGCGCAGGCCGCAAGGTCTCTATCGAAGATATGGCCGACGCACTCGCGGGCTAATTACAAGTTTAAAATTAAGACTCGAAAAGCCCTGCAAGGATTGCGGGGCTTTTTTTATGGTTGCGGTTAAGCCGCTTTGGCCAATCCTTCGACGGCGTCTTTTACGGCTTGAATGTGTTCTTTCACTTTCACCTTGCGCCAGATTTGCGCGATCTTGCCGTTTTCATCGATCAGGAATGTTGCGCGTTCGATGCCCATATATTTGCGGCCATACATGTTCTTCTCGACCCATGTCCCATAACGCTCGCACACATCGCTGTTTTCGTCGGAAGCGAGCGGGAAGTTGAGGTCGTATTTGGCTTTGAACTTATCATGCTTGGCGACGCTGCATTTGGATATACCGATAATGGCCGTATTCAGCGTATTGAAATCTTCCAGTGTGTCTTTAAACCCGCATGCTTCCCTGGTGCAGCCCGGTGTGTCATCCTTGGGGTAGAAATACAGAACCAGTTTTTGTCCTTTAAAATCCTTCAATGAAACTTCGCCGTCTCCGTCAGTCGGCATTGTAAAATCCGGTGCGGCATCGCCGATATTCAATTCAGTCATGATCAAATCCTGTTTTAATGTAAAAGACCTATATACAATGGGTGTCAGAACTTTATAGTCAAGCGTCGCGGTATGAAAAACGGAGGAACACAGGGATTGGTTGCTTCGTACGTATATTAAACGATGAACTTTAAATATTTTTGCAAAAAAACATCGCTGATTTGCGCCAACATTCTGGGCGTGACGTTTTTGGTCGTCCTGATACTGGGCGTCGTTGCCTCTTGGCGTTTGCTAAGCGGCCCTGTTGATCTGGAGTTTGCCAAGCCGCATTTGCAAGATGCCTTGCGTGATGAACAAAGCGGTATCGCTGTAAGCATGGATAAGCTCGCGCTGTATTGGCCCGCCATTCATGATCCGTTGATGCTGGGCTTGCAGGGCGCGCAGGTGACGTCTGATGACGGTACGGTTATCGCCTCTATTGATGAAGTTGCCCTTAATGTGAACAAGTGGCAGTTGATGCTTGGACGGGTTCGCCTCGAGGGCATCATCATTAAAGGGCCGAGCCTGAGCGTGATCAGAACGCGTGATAACAGCCTGAAAATCGGTGTTGCAGATCTGGAAAATTACGGCCCACCCGAACGTTTGGGGCAGGATGATGAAAATATCATGCAGATGATTGCGGATGCGATCACGAAAGACGGACAAAGCGAGACTGTACAGCTTTCGGGGTTGGAGACTTTGGCTGTCGATGATGCCCGCGTTTTTATAGATGACCGTGTTCTGAATATTTCATGGAGCCTGCCGAAAGCCGACATTTCGGTCACACGTGAAGACGATCATCTTATCGTCGGGAGTTTGGCGCTGGAAAATGATGATGAGTTGATTGAAGCCAAGCCTCTGGAAGCGGATATGCTTTTTGACCCGACGACAGGAAATCTGGATGTGAAGGCCTCACTTAACCGGTTCGAGCTGCGGCGATTGGGTAATAAAATCCCCGAGTTGGGTGTTTTATCAAAACAGAATATCGTTATGGATGCGCAGCTTCAGGCCAATATAGACAAGGATTTGACCCTAAAATCCGCCATTTTGCAGGTGGAGTCCGAAGGCGGGGAGATCAATCTGGAGCAATGGTCGGCGGAGCCTGTGCCTTTCAAGGATTTGGCGCTCAATATCCAATATTTCGATGCCAACAAAACTTTGGAAATACCGCAACTGGCCGTCGAATTTCCCGAAATCCCTATTCAGGGAAGTGCCGCATTTGTTTTGCGTGAAGACGGTGTTGACGGGCGCGTTCGTGCAGACATAGAAGCCGTGCAGCATAGCGCGATCGAGCCATTGTGGCCCGTAGCATTAGAGGAAGATAATGCCCGCGAATGGGTGATCGACAAGCTGAGTGGCGGTGATTTCTCCAATCTTTTTGTTGAAACAGAATTTGCCGTTACCGATCTGGAAGCGGAGGAGCCTGCGTTTGAAATTAAAACATTGGAAGCGGGTTACGATTTTGAAGGCGTGGATATTGCCTACCGTTCGCCGCTGGCGCCCGTGACCGATACAGTGGGTTCGGGACGTTTTGATTACAATACCGATATTCTGTCCGTGAATGTGAAGAGCGGTAAGGTTCTGGACATGGATCTGACTGACGGAGAGGTTGAGGTTCTGGATGTGGTCGCCGAAGGTAAAGGCAGTGCCGATGTGCATTTCGACCTGAAAGGGCCTGTTAAATCCGTACTGGAATATATCAAGGCCGACCCGATCAATGCGAACCACCAGATTGATGTTGCCAACACAAAGGGCGAAGCGGATCTGACGGTGAATATCAGCATGCCGACACGCGCGGACATAAAAATGTCGGATGTGAAGCTTGGTGTTGAGGGAACGGCCTCTAATGTGAGTTTACCCAATGTGGTGAAGGGTATGGTTGTTTCGGGCGGGCCGTTCAAAGCGAACATCAAGGACAACCTTCTGACGATTAGCGGTAAGGGCCAGCTGGACGGAGAACCGATTGAAGCCGAATATCGTGAGTATCTGGAATCCGAGGGGCAGCCGTTTAAAATGCAGGTTTCCGCCAAAGGTATGGCGAGCGGGGCGATGCGCAACAAATTCGGTGCTGATTTAAGCAAGTTTTTGACGGGGCCGACCTATGTTGATCTTGTCTACACGGAGACCAGTGAAACCGATGCCAATATTGCTGTGAATGCGAGCCTGAAGAGCGCGGAGCTGTTCGTTGATCCGTTCGATTATTTGAAACCCAGAGGCAATGACGCGAATGCGTCCTTCACTGCGATTTTAAAGAACGGTGCCTTGCAGCGCATAGAAAAGCTTAAAGGTACTGCGCCCACATTAGTGCTGGAAAATTCGACGCTTTTATTTAGGCAGAATAATCAAGGTGAAGATGAGCTGGCATCGGGCAGTGTTTCCCGATTTGTTTTGGGAGAAACCATAGGCTCTCTCGATTTTGAAATTATGCCGTTGGGTACGACCAAGTTTGTTATGCGCGGTCCTTATCTCGACCTGCGTCCGTTTCTGAATGAGGATTTGAAAGACGGCGTGAAGGAGCCATACCAAAACCCGCCGATACAAATCTCCGCCAAGGCCGACACGATGCGCACCTCGGATGAGGAGGTCATTCAATACGGTCAGATTTATGCCGACCTCGACCAGCTGGGCAAGTTTAACCAGCTGGAGCTGGATGCGGTTGCCGGTGGTGGTGATGTTTATCTGCGCTACAAGCCTGATGATCAGGGGCGCCGCGTATTCAGAATGGAAGCTGACAATGCAGGTGCGACGCTCAAAGCATTCGAGCTGTATGACAATGTCATCGGCGGTAAGCTGATTATTTACGCCGAACCCAAGGGGGGCTTGCGGGATAAAAACCTGGTCGGGTCGGCGGAGATTACCGATTTCCGTGTTGTTAAGGCACCGACGCTTGCGCGGTTGCTCAGCATTATGTCCCTACCGGGCTTGTCAGGCGCGCTGAGTGGTGAAGGCCTGAGCTTCAGCAAGATGGAAGCGAATTTCGACTGGATGTACAAGCAGGAGGGAAGCTTGCTTGTGCTAAAAGACGGGCGCACATCCGGTAACGCGCTGGGGCTGACGTTTGATGGCACGTTCGATAATGCGGCGAGCAAGCTGGATGTTAAGGGGACGATTATCCCGCTATCGGGTGTGAATAAGATGATCGGGGAAATTCCGATTGTCGGCGACATTATTACCGGTGGCACGGGCGCGCTGATTGCGGCAACTTACAGCCTGACAGGTAATTCGGAAGAGCCGGAAGTTTCGGTGAACCCGCTATCCGTGCTCACTCCCGGCATTCTTCGCCGTATATTGTTCCAGAATTAGGTTTATTCGTCGCCGCAGACGATTTTAGCCCGTCGTGGCCGCCAGTAAAGCATCTTCTCGCGGTCGGCCATTGCGACAACATTTCCGATGACGACAAGCACCATGCCGAATAACGCTTCGGGCGTCCAGATATAGCCCTCGAAGACGGTCGATACGATGAGCGCGACAATCGGGAACATAACGGATGCGTAGGCGGCTTTATCCGCGCCGATATTCTGCATCAGTGTGAGATAACACCAGAAGGCAACGACGGAGCCGAACACAGCGAGAAACAGCAGTGACCAGATATAACCGGCGGTCATTTCAAACGCGACAGGCGTGCCCGTTCCCCCGACGATCAGGAAACACGCAATCGCGCCATAGGCCATGCCGTAGCCGTTGCTTTCGAGAACGGGTACGTTATTACGGCTGTTCTTGATGGCGGCCATATTCCCCAAGGAGGCGAGGTATGTGCCGAGCAGGCCGAACAGTATCCCTGTCAGGATGCCTTGGTTTTCTCCCATGTCACGGATCTCCGGCCAGAAAACGGCGGCAATTCCGCACAGGCCGATCAAGCTGCCGAGCACGACCTGCTTTTTGATTTCAATGCGGAAGATGATTGCTTGATTGAAAATATTCATCAGCGTCAGCGTGGAGAAGATCACCGCCACCAAACCCGTCGTCAGGTACACCGTACTCTGGTACGTCGCCCAGTAGTTGAGGCAGAACAGGAACAGCCCTTGCAGAACGATAAAGCCATGTTGTTTCAATGTGTAGTTTTTCGGTCTGAACTTGCCCATCACGGCGAGCGCGCTCAGCATCACAATCGCGGACAGGCCGAAGCGATAGGCGATGGAGACGAGCGGCTCCACTGTACCCAGCTGGAAGCTAATGGCGTACCAGGTTGACCCCCATATCAGAACGGTGATCGCATATAGAATGATGTTGTTCATAGTTCAGCCCTTTCCCTTTCGTTGTCGGCTGATCCATCAATCAGCCTCATGGGATGAGCTGAAAGAAGGACTAGGTCTTTACACGCACGATTGCGTGTTTCTTTTTCCCCGCTGAGAGCTTGTGTGTGTCTTCATGAGGCATTCCTAAGACAGCATCTGCTCGTCTGAGTGGTTTGTCATTAAGCTTCGCACCATTTTGCTTAACAAGTCTTCCAAACTCTCCTTTACTGTTGCATAGACCTAAATCGATAAATAAATCTGCAATCAGTATGTCGTTTGCTTCGCTAACTTTGATATCAATACTCGGCAAGTCATCGCCGACACTGCCTTGTTCAAAGACTTTTTGCGCTGTTTCTGCTGCGTCAAGGGCGGCTTCTTCGCCGTGGCACAGTTTCGTGGCTTCGTGGGCGAGGACTTTTTTCGCCTCGTTGATTTCCTGCCCGCCCAAAGCAGCGAGCTTTTCAACTTCATCCATAGGCAGGGTGGTAAAGCGCTTGAGCAGCAATTCGACCATTTCGTCGTCAACATTGCGCCAGTATTGCCAGTAATCGTAAGGGATAAGCATGTCGGCGTTCAGCCATACTGCGCCGCCAACGGTTTTACCCATTTTCTTGCCGTCCGGTGTGGTCAACAATGGTGCAGTCAGTGCGTATAGTTCCTGACGGTGGGCTTTACGGCCCAGCTCAACACCATTGATGATGTTGCCCCATTGGTCGCTTCCGCCCATTTGCAAGATCGTGCCGTGGCGTTTATGCAGTTCGACAAAGTCGTAACCCTGCATGACCATATAGTTGAATTCGAGCAATGAAAGCGGGCTTTCGCGTTCAAGGCGAGTTTTGACCGAGTCGAAGCTCAGCATGCGGTTTACGGTGAAATGACGGCCGTAATCGCGCAGAAATTCGAGATATTTCAACTCGTCTAACCAGTCGGCATTGTTGACCATCAGTGCATCTGTTTCAGCGTCTCCATAGGTCAGGAATTGCTTAAAGCATGTGCGTTCGAGCGCATCGATATTGGTCTGAATCGCATTGTCATCAAGTAAGACGCGCTGTTCATCCTTGAATGACGGGTCGCCGATTTTGGCTGTGCCGCCACCCATCAATGTGATGGGTTTGTGGCCACATTGCTGGAACCAGTACAGCATCATCTGGCCTGTTAAGTGGCCGACATGCAGGCTTTCTGCAGTCGGGTCAAAGCCGATATAGGCGCTTTGTACACCTTCATTCAGCTTCGCGTCGAGCGCGTCGAAATCCGAGCACTGGTGGATAAAGCCACGTGCTTCTAGGATATTTAAAAATTCTGATTTATATTTCGTCATAACGGAAAGAGTTATAAGCATGTCGGAAAGTAAAGTCTATAGAAGCATTGGCCTGATGTCGGGAACATCTCTCGACGGGCACATCGACGTCGCGTTGATCGAGACCGACGGGCATGACTATGTGAAGCCGCTGGATTTTTATTTTCACCCCTATGAGATCGCCGCCCGCGATGCTGTACGGACCTGTTTCGGCAAGCATGAAGCGGATGAGCAAACAGAGGCCGCCGAGCAATGGGTGACCGATATCCATATCGAAGCGGTTAAGGAATCCGGCTTCGAGGCCGAGCTGGTCGGGTTTCACGGACAAACAATTACCCATGACCCGGAAAATCATTTCACATGGCAGATCGGCGATGGGGAGCGCATGGCCAAGGAGCTGAACTTGCCCGTGGTCAATGATTTCCGTACAGCGGACGTTAAAGCAGGCGGGCAGGGCGCACCGCTGGCGCCGCTTTATCATCAGGCGATCATGGCAAAGCAGGACAAGCCTGTCTGTGTTTTGAATCTGGGCGGGGTTGCGAATGTGACCTATGTCGGTAAGAACGGCTTGGTGGCGTTTGACTGCGGTCCAGCGAATTCTTTGATGGATGATTATATGCGTAACCGTCTAAGCCGCGATTATGACGAGAACGGCGAGATTGCGGCATGCGGGCAGGCGGACCGTGATGTGGTGGAGTCTTTTCTGTCGCATCCTTACTTCAAGCAAAAACCGCCGAAATCATTGGACCGTAACGAATTTAAAGTGATGCTCGAGGCGATGCCGCGTAACCCCGAAGATGCGATGGCGACGCTGGCGATGTTGACGGCGGTCGGTGTTACGGCGGCGGCCGAACATTTTCCCGAAAAGCCGAAAACATGGTTTGTCAGCGGTGGCGGGGCGAAGAACGGGTTCATCATGCAATTGTTGGCCGATATGCTTCAACCCGCTAAAGTGACGGATATCAAGCAGGCGGGTTATAACGGTGATGCGATTGAGGCGGAATGTTTTGCGTATCTGGCGGTTCGTTCGAAACTCGGTCTGGCGTTGAGCTTGCCGTCAACCACGGGTGTAGCCGAGCCGCAAACGGGCGGGGTTTTGCACGCTGCCGGATAGTATTAGCTCAATGAATCTTGTTCTTCCTCAAGCTGCTTTTTGGCTTCAGCTTCTTCGATCTTCTGACTCACATATTCTTCAAACTTTTTGCTGAGCTTGAGTTTTTCTTCGGGCGGCAGGGCATCAAACTCTTCTTTAGTCAGGCCCTGTTCTTTGAGGAAGGCTTCGAAGTAGCGCTCTTCCGCTGATTTATCCATATAGTCTCTGAATTCGCCCAAGGCTTTATCGTAGTCGCTCACCTCCTGTGTAGCGTCTAGTGGTGTTTCTTGTGCTATCTGCTGCGTGAGGAATGACGTCTTTGCCTGCTCTTGCTGTTGCAGTCGTTCGATTGGCTTAACGGCTTCGGCGTTGGAGGTTTGGGCCTCCAAAGAGGTGTTCAGAACGGCAGCTTTTTCCTCTTTTTCATTGCGTTGCTCGGCAATATATTCTGCTCGGGCGTTGGATGACTGTGTAGCTTTTGCCAGAAGTACGGCATCGTTCTGTCCGTACAAGGCGGATGTCAAAGGATTCATGGTTTCCTCAATGTAAAAAACGTTTTTTTCCGGTTGGCAAAATCTTGCAATATTCGGGCCAGTTTTATGCCCGAAGGCTGTGGACATCATCGTAAAGGTCTGTCTATATCTCTGTTAATGTTCATGAAAACGGAGAGAGGCTAGTCATGACTTCAGACAGATTGGCAGCAGTGTCGAGAGAGATGACTGCTGAGTTCGAGAACGGTGCAGATGTAGAGCAGACGGCGGAAGTAACCGAATTACGCCGCATTCACGATTACGATATTCCCTTGAGTATGAATACAGGCTTGAGCGATGAAGCTTTGGCTTCTGTCGGGATTGACCGATACAAACATGTGAAAATGGGCGAAAACGGGCGCTATGAAGCTGTTGCGCCGGAAGTAAGCGATGACGACGCTGAAGAAAAAATGACAGGGTTCAGGGAAGCTCTGCGCGCCAATAGAGGGATTTCTGATGAAAGTCTGGCCGAGCTGGGCATAGAGAGAGACGCATTGGTCTCAGAGATAAGTTGATAAAAGCTGCTACACATGACTCGATTGCCGAGGCCGCCGAAATACTGAAGAACGGCGGTCTTGTCGGTATGCCGACAGAGACAGTTTACGGGCTGGCCGCCAATGCGCTGGATGGGGAGGCTGTTGCCAAAATCTTCGAGGCCAAGGGCCGGCCTTCATTCAACCCGCTTATCATTCATGTGGCCGATATGCGCCAAGCCATGCAATACGCGGAAATGAACGAATATGCGCAAATCTTGATCAGTGCTTTCTGGCCTGGTCCGTTGACGCTGATTTTACCACGTAAAAAGGATAGCGGAATTTCCGAGTTGGCGACTGCGGGGCTGGATACAATTGCTTTGCGAGAGCCCGCCCATCCGATTGCGCAAGGACTTATCAAAACGTCCGGATTGCCTATTGCCGCGCCGAGTGCGAATAAATCCGGCGCGCTTTCGCCCACAACGCCCGCCCATGTGCATGACTCGCTGGGCGATAAGGTCGATATGATTTTAGCCGCTGGCGCCTGTCAGGTTGGCTTAGAGTCTACGGTGCTGGATGTTAGCGGTTCTGTCCCTGTTATTTTGCGCCCCGGTGCGGTAACCGCCGAGATGATCGGGCAAAAGCTGGATATGGAGATTGGTTTTGCGGATAGCGAAGATGGAAGCGAGGCCCCGAAATCTCCGGGTATGTTGCTGAAGCATTATGCACCGAACACGCCTGTGCGCCTTAATGCGATTGATGTGCAGGAGGGGGAGGCTTTGCTGGCCTTCGGTACCGATAAGTTTATGGTTTCACATGATTTTCCTGAGGAAATGAAACGTAATTTGAGTGAGGAGCAAGACCTGCATGAGGCGGCTTCTAACCTGTTTTCAATGCTGAAGGAACTGGATAAATGCGGTGCGAAACAGATCGCCGTGATGAATATTCCGCAAACTGGAATAGGGATAGCGATCAATGATCGCTTGAGCCGCGCGGCAAAAAGGGATTAAGATACGCGGCTATGAAAAAGGTACTAGTCACAGGGGCCGCTGGATTTATCGGTCATGCATTTTCAAAACGCCTTCTGGACGCGGGTGTTGAGGTTCTGGGCATTGATAACCTTAATGATTATTACGATGTCGGGCTTAAGCGGGCACGACTGAATGATATCGAAGGGTTTGAAAGCTTCGAGTTCGAGGAGCTTAATCTGGCCGATCGTGACGGTATGGCGCGCGTTTTCAAGAGCTGGAAGCCTGATATTGTAGTCAATCTCGCGGCTCAGGCAGGTGTGCGCTATTCCATTGATCATCCGCATGCCTATGTTGATTCCAATGTTCAGGGATTTTTGAATGTGCTTGAGGGCTGCCGCCATAATGCAGTTAAGCATCTGATCTTTGCCTCGTCTTCTTCGGTTTATGGCGCGAATACGACTGTGCCGTTCGCTGTTTCCCACAATGTAGACCATCCGATTTCTTTGTACGCTGCGACTAAAAAAGCCAATGAGCTGATGGCGCACAGCTACTCCCATCTTTACCGTTTGCCGTGTACGGGCTTGCGGTTTTTTACCGTTTACGGGCCGTGGGGCCGTCCGGATATGGCGTATTTCAAGTTTACCCAGAAGATTTATGCGGGCGAGGAAATCGACATTTACAATGATGGTGATATGCAGCGTGACTTCACCTATATCGATGACATTGTCCAGTCCATGTTGGGCTTGATGGACCATGTGCCGCAGCCGTCCGAAGCATGGGACCCACAAAAGCCGGATCCTTCATATAGTAACGCGCCGTATCGTTTGTATAATATAGGGAATAACAATCCCGAGCCTTTGATGGATTTGATCAAGTATCTGGAAGAGGAAATCGGTGTTGAGGCAAAGAAGAACTTCATGCCGATGCAGCCGGGCGATGTTTACGCGACCTATGCGGATACGGATGCGCTGGCGAAGGATATCGGCTTTAAGCCGTCGACATCCCTAAAAGACGGAATTCACCGCTTTATGGAATGGTATAAAATGTTTTATGATGTAGGCGCTGAAGAGAAAAAAGCCGCCGCTGAATAATCGTTTATGGATCGCATTCGTTACATTCTGTCATGGATTTTATGGCCCGCCCTGATGACCATTTGTATGGTCGGCACAGCTTACGGGTTTGCGGCGGGCTATCCGATTATCACCTTCAATATCTGCTACATGTTTTTGATTGTGTCTCTGTTTTTTCTCGAAAAATGGATGCCGCATGAACGTGAGTGGCTGAAGCCTGACGGGCAGAACTTTGCCTCTATTATGCATACATTGTCTAGCAAGGGCAGTGTACAGCTTTTGTTCATGTTCAGTGGTGTGATCGGTCTGGCTGAATTTATCACCCCCGCATCCGAGCCGGGTTTCGGTATATGGCCGCGTGAATGGCCGATGTGGTTGCAGGTTATGATGGGCGTGACACTGGCTGAATTCGGGTTGTACTGGGTGCATCGTCTCGGCCATACGACGGCCTTTATGTGGCGTTTTCATGCGGTTCATCATTCGGTTACCAAGTTGTGGTTTTTGAACACGGGCCGTTTTCATTTTATTGATAGTCTGGCGAGCATCATTATCGGCCTGATGATTTTATTGCCGCTGGGGGCGCCGATGGAAGTGGTGCAGTGGCTGACCGTCATTACCGCCTTTATCGGCATGCTGACCCATTGCAATGTCGAGATGCGCTTTGGCCCGTTGAACTATATTTTCAACACACCGTCGCTGCATCGCTGGCATCATTCCCGTGAATTGTTCGAGGGGAACCGCAATTACTGCGAGAATGTGATGATCTGGGACCATGTGTTCGGGACGTTCTATCACGCTGAGTACCGTCCGCCTGCAGATATTGGTATGAGCGATTATATGCCGGAAAAATTCTGGTATCAGCTGATCTGGCCTTTCTTGAGTGTGAAGAAAAAGCAGGAACTTGCACCTGACTACGAATACAAGCCGTTCGGTTACGAGGACAGGGCAGAGTCCGAAGCCAAGCGTCTGGCGAAGCTGGAAGCTATGCGCGGCGCGGCCGAATAGCTTGCCCCTCAAGAACTTTACAATTTTTATGGAATAGTTCATCTTGGCGGTTATGACGAAAACCGCTTTCATCACAGGTATCGCCGGACAGGACGGTGCGTATCTTGCCCGATTTCTGTTGGGTAAAGGGTACAACGTTCATGGCCTGATCCGCTGGGACAGTGCGCATGAACCGTATGAGGGCAAAAGCCGCATTAATGCGCTACGTCTGGATCACAAAAATCTGACCTTGCATCTGGGGGATATAACGGATGCGAATGCGGTGACATCGCTGATCAAAAAGATCGAACCTGACGAGATTTATAATCTGGCCGCGCTGTCCCAGGTGCATGTCAGTTTTCAAACCCCTGCATCGACGCTGGATATCAATACAAACGGCACGCTGAATATATTGGAGGCTGTGCGTATTCTGGGTATGGAGAAGTCAGTCAGGATTTATCAGGCGTCCTCTTCCGAAATGTTCGGCTCCACGCCGCCGCCACAAAATGAAGCCAGCCCGATGATGCCGTGCAGCCCCTATGGTGTGGCGAAGCTGGCAGCGTATCATCTTGCACGTACATATCGCGAGGCTTACGGGCTGTTTGTCTGTAACGGTATTTTATTTAACCATGAAAGCCCGCTGCGTGGGGAGGATTTCGTTACCCGTAAAATCGCCCGTGCCGTTGTTGAGTTCGAGCAAGGACGCACCGAGCCGATGAAGCTTGGTAATCTGGATGCGATCCGCGATTGGGGTTTTGCGGGTGATTTTGTCGAAGGGATGTGGCTGATGCTCCGGCACAAGGTTGCCGATGATTTCGTGCTTTCATCCGGCGATGCGCACAGCGTGCGTACATTCGTTGAACGTGCTTTTGCCTATATCGGTGTCGAGATCGAATGGGAAGGCGAGGGCGTCGAAGAGCAGGGTATAGATGCGAATACGGGCCGCGTGATGGTAGACATTGATGAAGCGTTGTTCCGTCCGCTGGAAGTGAACCACCTGCTGGGGGACGCGTCGAAGGCCGCGAAAACACTTGGCTGGGCACCGGAGACGGACTTCGAGGCCCTGATTGGTATGATGATTAATGAAGAACGGCAACTGCCCAAGGACGGTTCAAATACATGGCTGAAAGCTGGCTAGATACTCCCCTTAATCTAAACGGTAAGCGTATATGGGTTGCGGGGCATACAGGCCTTGTCGGCTCGGCTGTCGTGCGTCGATTGCAGGAGGAGGGTTGCGAGATTCTGACTGTTTTGCATGGCGATCTGGATCTGCGTAATCAGAAAGAGACCCTGAAATGGGTGCATGCCAACAAGCCCGATATGGTTATTTTGGCGGCGGCCCGTGTCGGCGGCATTCTGGCCAATGACCGTAATCCGGCCGAATTTCTGTATGACAACCTGATGATCGAGGCCAACGTCATTCATGCCGCGCATTTGTGCGAAGTGGAGAAGTTGCTGTTCCTCGGTTCGTCCTGCATTTACCCGAAAGAAGCACCGCAGCCGATTGAGGAGGGTGCCTTGCTGTCAGCGCCGTTGGAGCCGACAAACGAAGCCTATGCGGTGGCGAAGATTGCGGGCATTAAGCTTTGCCAGTCTTACCGTAAGCAATACGGGCGTGATTATTGCGCGGTTATGCCCTGTAACTTATATGGCCCGGGCGATTTGTTTGACGAGATGACCTCTCACGTTATTCCTGCGCTCATGTTGAAATGCCACCTTGCGAAAGTGCAGGGGGAAGGCGCGATAGATGTCTGGGGTAGCGGTAACCCGTTGCGCGAGTTTCTTTATGTTGATGATCTGGCGGATGCGCTGGTTTTTACGCTTAAAAACTACTCCTCGGACGAGATATTGAATATCGGTGCGGGTGCGGATGTAACGATCAAGGAGCTTGCGGCCCAAATCGCCACTGCTGTCGGTTTTGACGGGGAGCTGCGCTTTGATGCCTCAAAACCTGATGGTGTTTTTCGCAAGCTGATGAATAGTGACCGCATAAAAGCAGCGGGCTGGATACCGCAAACCAAGCTGCCTGATGGATTAGAAAAAACTTATGAATGGTTTTTGAAACAAAACAGCAGTATAAATAAGGCTACGCTGTAAAAAATCTTAAACATATATTTGATAGACTAAAGTCATGAATACAGAAGTCAGTGCACCTTCGGAGCCGCAAGAGGAACGTCGTTCAGTCGGTGTCGAAGAATATTTCAACGCCCAGTTCGAGGCGTCACCGTTGTCAGTAAAGCCCGGTGAGGTTTGCTGTACGGACAGTGAGGACGAGATGCTGGTCGCGACTGTCGGTGCCGGCGTCTTGCTGACTTGTTATGATCAGGAGCTTAATCTGGGGCTAATGAGTTATATCGTGTTGCCCGATGCCGTTCTGGACAGTTTTCCGTTTCTGGATAAAGCCGATCAGAAAATCGTCGAAAAGGCCTTCTACCCGCTGGAGCAAGCTATTCAGGAGATGAAGTCACGCGGCGCGGGCAAGAACCGCATCCGCATTCGCCTGTTCGGTGGTGTGATTCGCGATGGCGATGATGCCGATAAAGGGCTTAAGAATACAGTTTTCGTGCAGGAATACCTGTTTCGTAAGGGATTACAGGTAGTTAATGCCGATGTTGGCGGCCCGTTTATTCGCCGCGTTCATTTCTTTCCTACGACCGGCCGAGCGGTGCGCAGACTGCTGAAAAGGCAGGATGACTTCAAAGCCATGGAACAGCTCGAGCGCGATTTTAACCAAAATATTACAACTAGTGACTAAGCTATTGCATATCATGTTTTAGTTTATTGTAATATAACGATTTTTCCCGTTTTTTGTTGACACAAAACCTTCTTGCTGCATAATTTATTCATTCCTTAAAGGAGAGATGAGGAAGAAGGAGCCAATAATGTCAATGACAAGCATAAAATCTGTATTGAGTCGGACATTAACGTCAAAGAACTGGGAATCGAATATTAACCAGGTCCATGTTGAACCATGTGACCGTCAAGAAGACCCAACAGGCTATAAGGCCGTCTTTTTCGTTAAGGACAAGGGTGACAAGAGTTGCTTCGATAAATTCAAAACGGATAGTTTTGCCATCGGTGCATCCTATTTGGTCAAGCGTCAGGAAAACCTCAAAAAAGCAGGGTATTCCGCGCCTATGACCCATAAAGCCATTAATATGATTGAAAGCAAAATGGGTTCCCGTTTGCCAATGGCAATGGCTTAAGAGCCAGTTCCTTGAGGGACTTATTAACCGCTTTCATCGTCAAAAAAGCCTGAATGATCTGCCATATTCGGGCTTTTTTGCTATTCTGGGTGTGAGGTTTCAAACAATTTCACGTCTGAAAAAAGCACATCTATGACTCGTTCTGTTCCGCAATCGACCAATCATGTTCTCATGATCGAACCCGCCAGCTTTTACGCTAATCCGGAAACGATGGAAACCAATGCCTATCAAGTTGATAGCATGGAGGATAAAGAGGAAATCACCCGCCGGGCGGTACAGGAATTCCGCGGTTTGCGCGACCTTCTGGTTGAAAACGGTGTGAATGTGACAAGCGCCAAAGGCTTGGCGACCAGTCCCGATATGGTTTTTCCGAATTGGTTTTTCTCTCTGCCTGACCGGCGCTTGATGCTTTGCCCGATGTTGAACCAGAACCGCCGTGACGAGCGTGAGCCCGCTCTGGTCAAGCTTCTGGGTAAAATGCATAAGGAATTGATTGACTGGACGAAATACGAAGATTTTGATTTATCGCTGGAAAGCACGGCCAGCATCGTTTCTGACAGAGTGAATGATAAATGTTTTGCGGCTCTATCCGCCCGTACCGATGAGAGCTTGGCTCGCAAATGGGCCGAGTATATGGGGTATGATCTGCATCTATTCAAAACCAAGAGCCACAAGGGGATTCCCGTTTATCATACTGATTGTGTGATGTGGATCGGGACGACTGTGGCCGGGTTATGCACAGAATGCATAGCTGAGGATGACCGGCAGCGTGTGCTATCTGCTTTGCGCAAGGATCATGAGGTTATTGAGTTTAATAACGAGCAATTGCGTAATTTCTGCGGCAATGCTCTGGAAGTTCGCGGACCGCAAAATGAGAAAATGCTGGTTCTGTCCAAAAAAGCTCTCGGCGCGATGGACGAGCGTCAAATCGAAATGTGTCATGAACATTTTGAAAAATTACTGTTCGCACCGCTTGATACATTGGAACAGTATGGTGGCGGTTCCGCCCGCTGCATGCTCGCAGAGCTGTTCTAGCGCCCCCTCACCATATTTTAGAATTGTCTAAAATTAGTGTCGCTTTTTTGTTTGACATTATGAATAACGCTTGTTACAACACCCCTAAATTACAGAAAATAAGCATAAAAATGCATAATTTATTCACGCTCTCTCCAAATAGTGAGTAAGTTATCTTTATTATGTAGATCGGAGAACGGAATTATTACGCGCTTGAGCGCCATTGCTTGTTTAAAATAGCTCACCCCCTTGAGCTGTTCTCCCCCAAAAGCGATGTCGTGAGTGTAATGATCGAGGCCAGTGTCTAGTTCCGCATTGGCCCGTAGCGTAACTTGGAACCCCACACACGCCTGAAGTCTGGAGCCTAGCTCCAGGCTTCTTTTCTTTCTACAATCTTTTGCTTTGAGTGTTGTTGCTCGTCACGCACTTACGTTTTGTAGGCTTCGCTTTTCATGTCTAATCGTTTTCAAAAGCTTGTGAAAAAGAGATTTAGGGTACAGGTGGTTTCCTGATGTAAGCGGAGGCTGAAGATATCCCATTTGCGTTAAGCGTGGTTCTTACTTCATACCGCTTTGGATCTAGTGTGAAAAAGGTAAGGTTGCGGACACCAGAAATTATAAAAACATCATCGTTTTTCAGGTTTAGTTCTCGTGCGGCATCTTCAAAAATATGCGGGTCGCTAGTGCGGCTTATGACTCTTACCTTAAACCCGTTGCCTTCTAGTAGTTCGGTTATTTGCTCGGCATCACCACAACATTTATACAAATAGGCTTCTGCCGCTATAACTTTTATAAGTTCGCTCTTGTTAGCCTCATCTGCCACCTTAAAGGTTTCGATGAATTTTGGGGTTTCGATGTTTGTCATGGGCGCGGTATTGCACGCACCTAAGAAAAGCAGGGACAATGTCGCCAGCAAACGCATCAAGCGGCCTTTTTACCGCCCAGCAGGTCTTCACGGCGAAGCAGTGCATCGGGGTCGGCATCGCGGCCGCGGAAATTGCGGTAAAGGATGCTCGGATGTTGTGATCCGCCTTTGGACAGGATGTGTTCCTTATACGCATCGGCTGTGGCTGTGTCGTACAGTCCTTTTTCAAGGAACAGCTCGAACGTGTCCGCGTCTAGAACTTCTGCCCATTTATAGCTGTAATAGCCTGCCGAATATCCGCCTGCGAAAATATGCGCGAAGCTGGAGGAAAATGGCCCGCCCATGCGCGGGAACAGGGATGTATCCTTGGTGTATTCATCTTCGAATTCGCCGATGTCGCCGATGCTGCTTGGGTCGACGGTGTGATAGGCGATGTCCAGATAGCCGAAATTGACCTGACGCAAACCGCCCCAGCCCGCCATGAAGTTTTTGGCTTTGCGGACTTTTTCGATCAGCTCTTCAGGGATTTTCTCGCCTGTTTCAAAATGACCGGAAACCAGATCAAGCGTCTCTTTCTCATAGCACCAGTTTTCCTGCACCTGCGACGGTAGCTCAACGAAGTCCCACAGCACCGATGTGCCGGAGACGGAGCGATAGGTCACTTTGGACAACAGGCCGTGAATGGCGTGACCCATTTCATGGAACAGGGTCAGAACCTCGCCATGCGTAATGAGTGACGGGCGGTCGGGTGTCGGTTTTGTGAAATTACATACGATTGCAATGACGGGACGTTCGACCTTGCCGTTATATAGGCCCTGTCCGCGGTAAGATGTCATCCAGGCGCCGTCTTTCTTGCCTTTGCGCGGGAAGAAGTCGCCATACAAGGTGCCGACAAATTCGCCGCTATCCTTTTCATACAGCTCGAATGCTTGCACATCCTTGTGCCAGAGCTGGTAGTTTTCTGCCTTTTTAAATTCAAGGCCGAACAGCTTGCTGAAATGTTCGAAGCAACCGCTCAAAACTTTATCGAGCGGGAAGTAGGGGCGCAGATCTTCGGATGAGAAATCAAACAGCTTTTGTTTGAGTTTTTCGGAATAGTATCCGACATCCCACGGTTTAAGCTCATCCAGGCCGTGCTCGCTGGTTGCGAATTCCTTGAGACGCTCGAGGTCTTCTAGTGCTGCCGGCTTGTAAGCCGCTTTCAGCTTGTCGAGAAACTCCAGAACTTCCGCAGGTTTTTGCGCCATGCGGCGTTCCAGCACGTAATCGGCGTGCGTGTCATAGCCGAGCAACTTCGCACGCTCGTCTTTTAGCGCGATGATATTGCGGATGTTGTCAGAGTTATCGTAGTCGTCGTCCCATGCGCGGTTGGTGAAGGCGCGCCACATTTTTTCGCGCAGTTCGCGGTTGTCCGCATATTGCACGAAGGGGATGTAGCTTGGATAATCCAGTGTGAACAGCCATTTACCTTTATATTTCTCATCCTGCTCGGCCATTTCATCGGCGGCATGTTTGGCGGCGGCAATGGCGCTGTCGGGCAGGCCCGCAAGGTCGGCTTCGTCCTCGATGATCATCTCGAAGGACTCGGCTGATTTTTTCGCGTTATTCATGAAAGAGGGGCCGAGTGTAGAGAGGGCTTCGCTAATTTCGCGTAAGCGCTGTTTTTTGTCTTCGTCCAGCAGTGCACCACCACGGACAAAGTCCTTGTAGCTTTCCTCAAGCACGGTTTCCTGCTCGGTCGTCAGGCCCAGCTCTGCACGCTTGTCGTAAACCGCTTTCACACGGGCGAATAGTTCTTCGTCCAGAATGATGTCGCTGGAAAAGTTGGAGCAAACCGGACCGATCTGTTCTGCCAATGCGTGTAATTCATCACCACCCATGCAGGAGAGCTGGTTGTAGAATACGCTGGTTGCTTGCCCCAGTAATTCGGCGGCGCTTTCCATGGCCTCGATCGTATTCTCGAAGGTCGGCTCGTCCGTATTGGCTTTAATACCCTCGTAATTCTGCCGCGCTTGCGCGATCGCTTCCTCGACGGCAGGCATGTAGTGATCGTTTTCGATCGCCTCGAATTGCGGCGCGAAATTGGGTAAAGAAGATATTTGCAATAGGGGGTTGTCGGTCATAGTGTTACACTCTTTTAATTCATTACAGCATTTAATATAGACGACACTATGTTCGGTACAAGACTGCTTGGCAGGAATTCACAGGAAAAGCGCGCCCGCGACGGGCAAAAAGGCGCACCCGTTTCCGCACATTTCGATGATGTGTATTTCAGTGTCGATGACGGCTTGGCCGAAAGCGAGTATGTGTTTCTCGACGGTAACCGTTTGCCACGTGGCTGGCAGGGGCGGGATTACTTCACGATCGCCGAGACAGGTTTCGGTACGGGGTTGAATTTTCTGGTGGCGTGGAAGCGGTTCGAGGAAACGGCAACACCCGATCAAAAGCTGCATTTTATATCGATTGAAAAATTCCCACTGGATGTGGAGGAAATCGAGCTGCATCTTCAGCCGTGGAAAGAAGTATTCGAAGGGTATTTGAACAAGCTCCTCAAGGTTTATCCGTTCGTAACGCCCGGTTTTCACCGTGTGATGATCAATAAGCGCGTGATGCTGACGCTGGTGTTTGATGATGTAAATGCCGCTATGCCGCAAATCAGCGGCGATGTGGATGCGTGGTTTCTGGATGGGTTTAAGCCGTCGACCAACCCCGATATGTGGTCGGACGAAGTTTTCAAAAACGTTGCCCGCCTGAGTAAACCGGGAACACGGCTTTCAACATTTACCGCTGCGGGCGGGGTACGCCGTGGTTTGAGTGATGTCGGCTTTACGGTCGAGAAAACCAAAGGTTATGGGCGAAAGCGTGATATGACGATCGGGGTTTTCAAGCCTGAAGAGATCACAGGAGAAAACGGGTGAAAGTCGCAATTATCGGAGGCGGTTTAGCCGGATGTGCGCTGGCCCATATCCTCGACTTTGTCGGGGTGAAACCTGTTATTTTTGAATCCGGTCCAGCTCTGGCGAGTGGCGCGTCGGGCAATTCCCTTGGGCTTTATAATCCGCGCTTTACCGCTGAACGCACACCGCAGAGCGATTTTTACGCCTCCGCGTTTTCCGCGGTGTTGCGCCGTTTTGAGCGGCTGGAGGATATCGAGTTCAACCCATGTGGGGCCTTGCACCTTATCAATGACGAGAAGAAGAAAAAGCGGTTTTACCAGACGGTGGATAGCTGGGGCTGGATGCCCGAAACGCTGACCATTGTTGATGCGGATGCAGCGAGCGAAATTGCAGGGGTGGAATTAAAGCACGAGGCGATGTATTTGCCACAATCGGGTTATGTCTCGCCTGCCAAGCTGTGTAAGGCCTATGTGGAAGGTATTGATTACCATGTGAATGCGCCCAAGGATGCGTGGCGTGATATGGATGCCGATGCGGTCGTACTAGCGTGCGGTCCCGCCGTTAGGGACTATCTGCCCGATTTGCCGATTGGTACGGTGCGCGGGCAGATCACGGAAGTTGCAACAACAAAGCGGTCTTCAAAGCTCAAGACTGCGATTTGCTACGGCGGATACATGTCGCCGCCTGTGAACGATATGCATATCGTTGGTTCGACGTTCCAGCGCTGGCTGGACCATACCGATCTGGTTGAGCAGGACGACCTTGATAATCTGAATAAAATGGCGGACCACATTCCGGGTATGGATGCGGATATGAATGTTATCGGCGGCCGTGCCGCTTTGCGTGCGGCGTCGAAGGATCACTTCCCGATTGTCGGACGGGCCCCTGCCAATGATCTGGGGGTTGATAATCTGTATGTATCGGTCGCGCATGGCTCACATGGCGTTTTGAGTTCTTACATGGCGGCCAAGCTGATCACCGATATGATTACCGACCGCCCGTATTCACAAGGGCTAGATACCGTCAAAGCCCTTAGCCCCGAGCGGTTTTAAGGTGCTGGCTTTTGCAGGGGTTTTCTGGTAGCACAATGCGATGATCTGGGCGCTGTTGATATTTCCGTTTTGTGCGTTTCTCGCCGTTGGCGTGGCGCTGCCACTGCTTCGTAAAGTAGCGCCGAAATTCGGGCTGGTCGATGTGCCCGGCGGGCGCAAGGACCATATCGGTAAAGTGCCGCTGATCGGCGGTATCGTCATTTTTCCTATCTTCATTACGCTTTCGATTCTGCAGGGCGACACTGTGGCCGAGATGTGGCCGCTTTATTGCGCCATTATCATTTTGCTGATTACGGGGGCTATTGATGACCTTCGTCATATGCCCGCTTACGCGAAATTCGCGATCCAATTCATTGCGGCGGCCTTGATCGTTATTCCCGGCGATGCGGGCATTCATTCGCTTGGCGATATGTTTGGTTTTGGTGCATTCGGTCTCGGCTTTATGTCGATGCCGTTTTCGATTGTGGCGGTTGTCTTGCTGAT
Source organism: Alphaproteobacteria bacterium (assembly GCA_030432025.1). Classification (GTDB taxonomy): domain Bacteria; phylum Pseudomonadota; class Alphaproteobacteria; order Micavibrionales; family Micavibrionaceae; genus TMED27. Next base: position 57,354 of record JAUIIA010000006.1, on the reverse strand, counting down.
TAATGCGATCAACCTGATGGACGGTCTGGACGGGCTGGCGGGCGGTGTGAGCTTCCTGATCTTGTTCTGGATTGTGATGGCTGGATTGTTGGCAGGGGAAATGACCTATACGCCGTCGGCGATGATTTTGATGGGCTGCCTGTTTGCGTTCTTGATTTTCAATATGCGCAACCCTTGGCGGCGTAAGGCGTCCGTTTTCCTTGGCGATGCGGGAAGCTTGTGTCTGGGGCTCATGATCGGGTGGTATTCCATTCACATGTCCGACATCAATGTCCGCGCGATCGAGCCGATGTCGGTGGCATGGGTGCTGGCGTTGCCGATCTGGGATGAATGTGCGCAATTCTACCGCCGTGTGCGCGAAGGGCGGCATCCGTTCTCACCTGACCGTGGGCATTTCCATCATCATTTCATCGAGGCCGGTTTTGAAGCCAAGCAGGCGACCGCGCTGATCCTGCTGATGACCTTTACGTATGGCGCGTTCGGTGTTCTGGGCGCGATGGCGGGGTTGCCTGTTTTTGTGCTCACATTCCTTTGGATCGCGGGCATATTAAGTCATATGCGCTTTTCAGCGAATTTGGAGAACTATCCGAATTTGATCAAAAAGCTTAGAGCTGTGACGCGATCCAGTACATAACGTCTATGCTGGTTTGGTTGACGGCCATAAAGCAAATCGCCAGAAAGCCCCCAAGCTCCCACGGAATACGCATCGTGTAGGTGAGGATAAAGCCCGTCACCAGATAGCCGTAGAGCATCAGGAAGACCAGATAGCCGTAGACATCATCCCAGACAAAGTTACCGAACCCGACCATGAGTACGGCGGGCAAGAATAACACCGTATTGATTAATCCCGACCAGTTTAGCGCCGAAATGGTGGCGCAGAAAAACTCCAGCCGTTCGTAATGTTTGGCAAAGCCATAGCTGATCAGGATGGTGAGTACGGTCGCGATCGCGATTTTGACAGTAAACATGAAGGCGACGAGCATGAAGGACAGTTCCGCAATTTGCGGCGTTGCCGGTTGCATCAGGCTGATCGCGTAATAGGTGAACGGCATAACGAGGACAACAAGCCAGAATGATCTGAACATCGCGCCCATGTCATTGGTAAAGCGCGCCGGACCTTGCGGCATGAGTAATGCCATTTCCAGCGTGGCCAATAAATTCGTTTTAATTTCGCCCTGTTTGAAGCCCATAAACATATTATATCCTCCCGTGCTTATAAAAAAAGTTAATAGCTTATTTGACATATTCGTCTTTGCTCATATATGTAAGACGAATGGAACAGGAAAATTCTTGGATATTTGTGGTCGATTTTGACCGGAATATAGGTGCGCTGATATTGGAAGCGCATTACAAGGATGCGCCTTTCGAAATGCGTAAATGGCCGCAAGAGGGCAAGTTAGCTCCGAAATCTGCGATTATGATGGCGCGTGAAGTGCTTTCCGAACACGCAATGAGCGGCATTCGCCGTAAAAATCAGGAAGTTTCGCAAGATGTATTTGCCGCGCTGGATGTCATGTCCGAGCAGGAGTTCGATGCGCGTATCCGTTCACAGGGGTTTATTGCTTTTCCATGCACAAGCGGCGGCTGTCCTTTGCCGCCGGATGGTGATGAGTTAGATGGGATTGCGCCTACACAACAGCCTTGATTAAGCCATCATTTGTAATACGCCGACTGTTACCTGCTTGATTACATCCAGAGATGTCTGGTGGATCGCCATACCGGCAACCGATACGAAGACTGCAAGCTCCATCGGGATGCGCAGTACGCGGGCCGCCATAAAGGCCGTGTAAGCGTACGAGTACAATGCGATGAACACCATGAGTGGGTATATGTCACCCCACTCATGATTACCGCTCATATAAGAGAGAACCAGCGGCGCCATGAGCATGGCAGCTGGTATTGTTAGCCAGTTATTCGCTGTAGCAAAGCGATAGAAATCTTGTAAATGGTCTTCGGCAGACTCGTTCAAAACCTTGGTCATGGCGAAGATTAGCGCCAGATATGCGCCGAGATATACGAACAGGCGCATGGCGTAAATGCCGCCCATAACCTGCATGGACCCTGCGTCAAGCGCGCCCGGATGTGCGCTCAGCACAACGGCGATCGAAATCGGCAGGAATAATAATGGAATAAGAAAAGATCGCGTCATCGCCTCTTTATCTGCTGCGAAACGTTCCGAGCCTTTCGGCATAAACAACGCTATCTCGAGACAGCCGAGCAAATTTTGACGAATTTCTTGTGATGTGAATAAATACTTCGCGATCATATACCCTCTAAATTTTTTGCTTTTACTTTTTTTTATTAAGTTCATAATTAACGTCTAAAGCTTAAGATTTAGTTAAATGAGTTGAATTGCGGCCCATATCGTGGCTTTCTGAGTGTTCTATGATCAAAAAATCCATACCCAACCGCTGGTTTGCTCTCCCCGTTCTCGCCCTGATTCTCAGTGGCTGTACGCAGATGGGGTTTCAGCCCGTGGGCTCTTCAAAAAGCAGCAGTGCCGAGAATATTCTGGAGGCTGAAGGGCCGTATGAATTGGTTGAGCAGACCGACAAGGATCCAGAGGCTGCGCATAAAAGCACACGTAACAAGGTGAACCCGACGCAGTTGTCCAAAAGCAAAAGCTATACGGGTGATGCACGTACCGCGAATGTTGATGAGCAGGTGCATACGCGCATTTTGAAGATGGAGCGCGATGTTGAAATTGTCGCGAATGAGTTCAAGGGCCTGAAAAATATCTATGAAAGTGATGTCGAGCCGGCCAGTGGCGAAAGCACGCGTATGGCGATGGCGGGCAGAAACGAGCCTGTCTTGAGCAAGAGCTTAAAGACACAAGGCGGCACGGTTGAAAAGGTCCGTACGGGCGAATATCCGAACCGAACACGTTTGGTGTTGGATATGAATGCGCCTGCTGAATTTGCCTATGATATTGATGAGGACCAGAATCTATTGGTCATTCGCCTGTCCGCCACCAGTTGGGGTGCGCCGAAGGAAAGAGTGTTTGACCGTAGCGCAGCCTTGCAGGCCTATGCCGCTAAAATATCCGATAACGGGCAAGCATTGGTGGCGTTCAAGCTGAAAGGTCCGTCACGTGTATTGCGCAGTGAAAAGCTGGGCAAGAATGCGGAAGGGCTTTACCGCATCTTCTTTGATATCGCCCCTATTTAGGATGATAAGTTTTACTTTTCGAGATCATCAAGTTCAGGGTATTTGTTGTATATAATGTCTAACATGTCATCGATTTTCATAATAGACATTCCTACTCCTTTCTTAAGTGTCTCAAATTCTTCTTTGCTACATTTGTTTGTAGCTGTGATTAGACAGCCTGACAGGTTTTCTATTGCCTTGAGAGCATGCTCTTTTATCTCTTTAGCTGTTTCTTTTTCCATTTTTGGTTAGCTTCCTGTTAATTTTGCTCAGGCACCCATTTATCCATGATCTTGGTGGCGGTTAAATCGCCCGTGACGTTGATCGTCGTGCGGCACATATCCAGTATGCGGTCTACCCCGATAATCAGGGCGATACCTTCCGCCGGAACGCCGATCCCCGTCAAAATTGTTGCCAGCACCACCAGCCCTACACCCGGTGTGGCGGGTGTGCCGATAGATGCACCGACGGTTGTCAGGATCAGCATGATAGTTTCGGTCATGGTCAGGTCGATACCGAATACCTGACACAGGAATATGGCGGCTACGCCCTGATAGAGCGCTGTCCCGTCCATGTTGATGGTTGCGCCGAGCGGGATAATAAAGCGGCTGATTTTCGGGCGGGTATGCAGTTTTTCTTCCGCAGCCTGAATGGAGAAGGGCATAGTCGCGGCCGAAGATGAGGTCGAGAACGCCAGCAGCTGTACCTCACGGATTGAATTGAGATAGCTGAGCGGTGATGTCTTGGTGAAGACTGCTATAATGATCAGGTACAGTATCAGCACACATAATAAGCCGCCGAGCACGGTCAACATATAGGCGCCGACGCTGGTAATAGCGCTTAAACCTAAACGGATGGTGATATTACACAGCAGGCCGAACACCGCGTAAGGCGCAATCGCCATCGCCCATGCGATGACTTTCATGGACAGGACTTGCCCCGCAATACACAGATCCTTGAACACCTTGCCTGTGTCTTTAGGGATGGTGATCAACGCTATACCGATCAGGATAGAGGCAACAACCAGCTGGAGCATGTTCAGCTCAACGGTCGCTTTGGCGGGATTGGTCGGGATGATGTTAGCGATGCGTTGCGGAATGGTCAGGTCGCCGAATGTCTGGCCAGGTACCTGGCCCATCGCCGCGCCGGAATTCATGGTCATTTCGACCAGTTCTTTATCAACCAATGCGCCGGGTTGAATGATGCTGACGAGAACGATCCCGATTGTGATGGAAATTGCGGTTGTACATATAAAATACGGAACGATCCGTAAGCTAATTGACTTCACGAAGCCGAGATCGCCGCCTTCGGCAATACCCAGAATAATAGAGCATACAATAAGCGGCACGATGACCATTTTGATCAGCCCCAGAAAGATAACACCGGGCAGGGCTAGCCATTCGCCCAAGGCATAGGCTGTTTCCTGTTCCAGAAGGGCTGCACCTTCGGGCGATAACACCATGCCCGTTGCAACACCTACGACCATCCCGATCAGGATTTTAATCCATAAATGCTGGCTCATAATCTGGTCTGTAGAGGCCGAAAGCGATTTCTCGCGATTGGACGGGTTTTGATCATCTGCGGGGGTCATAAAAAAATCCTGTGTTTGGCGAAGGATTGTAGTGCGTTCGCACGTATACATTACTACATGAACCCTAAAACCAAAAAGGATAGGTAAAAAATGAAAACTCAAATGTTAACGATCTTGACGATTGGTGCAGCTGCAATGGCTTTTTCCGGTCCAGTAATGGCCGGTGAGCATGGTGGAAAGCATCATGGCAAAATGTTCGAAAAACATGACACAAACGGCGATGGTGTGATTACGAAAGAGGAAGCTCTCTCCCATGCTGAGGCCCGTTTTGACAAAATGGACGCGGATGGCGACGGCAGTGTGACCAAAGAAGAAGCTACGGCCGCTAAGGAAGAGATGCGTGCCAAATGGAAGGAGATGAAGGGCAAGAAGAAGCCTGCGGATGCTCCTGAAGGCGACGACGCTGAATAAATCATTGCTTTTCGATGCCACGACGCCCATATATCGGTGTTATGGCATCGAATACCGATCAGGAAATAAGCGATGAAGAGCTCGTGCGCCGTATATCCGAAGGGAATCACGGTGCCTTTGCTCAACTGGTCGAACGGCATTCCAAGTTATTCTTCAGCGCGGCGTACCGCATGTTGAACAATGTAGAGGAAGCCGAAGACACCGTTCAGGACGCATATGTGAAACTGTGGCAACAGCCTGACCGTTTCGATCCGTCCAAGGGCGTAAAGTTTACAACCTGGTTCTACCGCGTAGTTACGAACCTCGCGATAGACCAGACGCGGAAGAGAAAACCGCAAGTGAAAAGCGAAGTGCTGGATGTCATGGCGGATAAAGCCCCGCTGGCGGATGAGCAGTTAAGCGAGCAGGACGAACAGACCGCATTAGAAGAAGCGATCGACCGTCTGCCGGAACGACAAAAAGCGGCGCTAAACTTGTGTTTTTATGAAGGTTTAAGTAACAAGGAGGCCGCTGAAGTACTGGATGTTGGTGTGAAAGCTTTGGAATCGCTGCTGATGCGTGCCAAAAAGGCGCTGAAGGAAGATCTGGGCGGGCAAGGATTACTGGACAATACGGCGGAACGAAAAACTGGGTAACGGATAAAAAAATGACAAACGAACTGGATACATTGTTGAGCAAGCGTAAAGCCGTTCCGGAAATGCCGGAAGGGATGAATGCACGCATTATCGCCGAAGCTGCGCGCACCGAACAAGTGCGCGGCAAAGCTAAAGGCAAGCTATCGCTGGGTGGTGTGTTTGTTCGTCTGTTTGACGGGATGTTCCCTTCACCCCAGCCCGCATGGGCTGCTGCCGCGGCTGTGGTCGTTCTGGCGCTTGGGTTTGTTATCGGTGACATGGTCGATATAGGCCTTGTTGAAACAGTGGCTGAAAACGACAATCTGTCCAGCTTCATGAGTGTTGAGGACAGTTTCTCGGTAGAGGAATGGGTATAATGAGACGATCAACCAAAATCATATTAGGCGCCTCACTGATTACGAACCTGTTGCTGATCGGCCTTATCGGTGGCGCGGTTTACAAAAAATGGTCGGAGCGTCCATGGCATGAGGTCAAACAGCAGCTCGAACCCGAAACACGCAATGTTGTCGCCCGCACATTTCAGGATAAGTTTCGCGAAATTCGCCCGATAGGCAAGGAAGCCCGCAAGGCGCGCGGTGAGTTGGTGAAAGTCATGACAGCCGATGAGTTTGACCCCGAGGCTTTTGACAGGGCTGCGGCGGAGTTGACCGGCTTACGTGACCGTATGGCGGAGATTAAATTGCAGGCAACGAAAGATATTTTGAGTAAGTTGCCTAAAGAAGAGCGCGCAAAAATGGCGCATCACATGGCCGTGAAAATCGGTGGTGGTATGGAGCACAAGGTGCGCCGTGACCGTCGTCCGCGCCCGATGAAGCCGGGTCACAAGCCTGATTTTGCTGACCGGGATAAGCCTTCTTCTGAACCGTCACCCGATGGCGATCAAGAGATGGACCTGAATAAATAATCAGATATTTTTGCCGAAGAGCAGCGTTTCGCTGTCAGGGGTCCATTGCTCGAATTTCGGCATGATCGCTTCAAACATCTCACTGTTCAAATGATCCGATAGCCATTTTTGTAGTGCGGGTAGCGGGAGTTTTTCGAAACGCTCGCGATCGGTATTGGCAAACTGGCGGATAAACGGAAAGATGGCGTAATCGGCCAGTGTTGGGTAGTCCGCGACCAGATATCCGTTCTTCTCAATTCGTTCGTTCAGGTCTGTTAGAATTTCAACGCCTTGCTCAAACATTGAGGAGCAGTCTTCTTCGGGGTAGCGGTCCGGGTATTTATACCGATCCAGTGCGTATTTGAATTTGTTGTCGTTTCTGGCGATCAAACCACCGTCTTCTTCGCCCAGCCATTCTTCGGGGTCCTGACGGCCCAAAGCCCAGATCATGATGTCGAGGCTTTCATCGACCACATTGCCGTCCTGTAATAGCAAAACGGGCACGGTGCCTTTGGGGGAGGTTTCCAACATATGGTCGGGCTTGTCGCGCAAAACCACTTCACGCAATTCGACAATCGCGCCCGAAGCATACAACGCCAAACGCGCACGCATGGCGTATGGGCAACGGCGGAAAGAATAGAGAATGGGGTAGGTCTGGCTCATGCCTTAACACTAGGTTTGATTTCAAATCCGTCAAACCATTCGTCGCTTGTGTCGGCATCTTCGACATCGACGCGGCTTACTTTCGCGAAGGGGGAGCCTTGTCCGCAGGCTTTGATGAGGTTCTCAACCGCATCTTCGGGGCCGCTAACCATCGCTTCGACGCTGCCGTCGCTGCGGTTACGGACCCAGCCTGACAGGCCAAGCGTATGCGCGGTTGTTTGTGTCCAGTAACGGTAGCTTACTCCCTGAACACGACCATGAATTTGCAGGCGTTTGGTGACGATATTACTGCTCGCCATATTTCTCGGCGTAATGCTTTTGGCGTGAACGCAGCGCGCGTTCGCGTTCGGGGGTTAGGCTGTCCTTGCAGTGATGGCAGGAAATGCCGTTTTCGTATTCAGGACGTTCAACGTCTTCCGCGCTTAATGGTTCGCGGCAAGCGTGGCAGACTTTCCAGTCGCCTTCCTCAAGCCCGTGTTTGACCGATACGCGCTGGTCAAAGACGAAGCACTCGCCTTTCCATTTGCTTTCGTCAGCCGGAACAGCTTCGAGGTATTTCAGGATACCGCCCTTGAGGTGGTACACATTCTCGAAACCGTGGGCGAGCATGTAGGAGCTGGCCTTTTCACAACGTATACCGCCGGTGCAGAACATGGCGACTTTCTTGTGTTTTTCGGGGTCGAGGTTTTCTTCCACCCAGTCAGGGAATTCGGTGAACACCTTCATGTCAGGGTCGACCGCGCCGTCGAAAATGCCGACTTTGGTTTCGTAGTCGTTACGTGTGTCGATCAGCAAAACTTCTGGGTCGTTGATCAAATCGTTCCAGTCTTCGGCTTCGACATATTCGCCGACGAATTTGTTCGGATCGGCTTCGGGTTTACGCAACGTGATCAGCTCTTTTTTCGGGCGGACCTTGAAGCGGTTAAACGGTTGTTCGGATGCGTGGGAGTACTTGAACTCACAAGCCTTGTCACTGTCTTGTACGCGCAGGCGCTCATCCAGATATTCGACCATTTTGTCCATATCTTCGGGGTGCGCGGCGATTGTACCGTTGATGCCTTCTGGCGCGAGCAAAAGCGTGCCGCAGATGCTGGGCACATTCTTTTCCGCGAATGCGTAGATTTCGCTGCGAAGAGCAGGGATGTCTTCGATAGGCGTGAATTTGTATAAAGCGGCGACTTTGTATTGCTTGTCCATGGCCGCTTTATAATCCCGGATCGGGGATTTTGCAATATTTTTGAATTATAAGACGGCTACCGGTTCGCCCGCGACATCCTCGTTATCGGCAGCGGGTGCTTCGCCCTTGTAGGTCGGGTCGTCAACATAGCCGTGCATGGCAACGGTTTTTTCCAGTGATGTTGCGGGGTCCTCCTCTCTGACAACGATGCCTTCGAGGTATGCGTGTGCATCCCGATTGCTTCTGACTTCTGGAGAGCTCATCAGTGCCGCTCGTTCTTTTAAAGCTTCTTGGAATGTCTCAATTGCGCCTTCCTCACCTTTGAGGAATTGACGCATGGAATCCTTTAACAATGAATTGAATTTGTTGATGCCGTCATAGGCTGATGGTTGGCCGCTGAACAGGGCTTCGTGGCCTGCTGCTACTTCCGATAGCGATTTGCCGTTTAGGGCTACACCGTCCGTCATTGTTTTCTCCTCTATTTTCCGTTCTTATCAGTATACCTGATCTGTTGTCATAACAACAAGGACGGTGTGTATACGCCTGCGGTAGAGTAGTGTAAAGCGTTTTTGCGCTCTCGGCTTAAGTTGCTGTTTTTATATGTTATTTTATGGCGGAGGCGAGGGTTTCAAAATCCCTTATGCGCGGGTCGCCGCGCTTCCAGCACAGGCCGATTTGTCGTATCGGCGGGGCTTTATCCTTAAACGGGATCAGCTTCACACCTGGTGCCAGCGTTTCGGGGCTACAGGCCATTTCCGGCAGCAGCGTCATGCCGTAACCGTGGCGCACCATTTGGATAAGTGTTGGCAGGCTGGTGGCGCTGAAGGTTTTTTTCTGCACGACATCCTGTAGTTCACACGCGGCAAGGGCATGATCGCGAAGGCAGTGTCCGTCCTCGAGCAGGAGTAGTTGGTCTGGCTCCAAATCCTTGATGTATATGCTGTTTTTGTCGGGGTCGTGCTTTTCGGAGAGGGCGGCGTAAAACGGCTCATCATATAAAATAAGCTGCGTCAGGTTCGGCGTATCGTAAGGAAAAGCGATGAGCGCGAGATCGATTTTGTTTTTCTCGACTTTTTCGATCAGGCGGTCAGTGATGTCCTCATAGAGTTGCAACTCCATACGCGGGTATTCGTTAGCCAGTTTCGGCAGTAAATCGGGGAGTAAATACGGTGCGATTGTCGGGATAATACCGAGACGTAAAGGCCCGCTGAGCGGGGTTTCCAGTATTTTTGATCGCTTGACGATAAGGTCGGTTTTATCAAGGATTTGCCGTGCTTGTTCGGCAACTTCCGCGCCGAACGGTGTGAGGGCGGCTTTTTTACGGTTACGAATAACCAGGGGGCGCTGTAGCCCTTCCTCCAGCTCCTTTATACCGGCGCTCAAGGTGCTTTGGGTGACAGCGCATTCTTCGGCGGCCGCGTTGAAGGATCCGCTCTCTTCAATCGCAATCAGGTAGCTCATTTGGCGTAAACTTGGTCTATACATATATCGAAAATATCACATTAAAATTAAAATAGTATCGATTTTTTCGATATAAAATATCGGAACAATTTGTTGGTCTTGGATGCGGAATCGCTTCTAGAATTAAATATGGATTTACACATTTTCGAGATTTTTTAAGGAGACAACATGGCTGTTGAAAAATTATCTGGTGAGGGCAAATGTCCTTTCATGCACGGAGCAAATACCGAGAGCGGGGCAACGAACATGGATTGGTGGCCCAAGTCACTGAACCTGGATATTTTGCATCAGCATGATGCCAAAACTAACCCGATGGGCGAAGATTTCGAGTATCGCGAAGAGGTCAAAAAGCTTAATTTTGAAGCGCTGAAAAAAGATATGCATGACCTGATGACCGACAGTCAGGAATGGTGGCCCGCCGATTGGGGGCATTATGGTGGTTTGATGATCCGTCTTTCATGGCACGCGGCCGGTTCTTACCGTGTGTCTGACGGTCGCGGTGGCGGTGGCACAGGCAATATCCGTTTTGCGCCGCTGAACTCATGGCCGGATAATGTCAGTCTCGATAAAGCGCGTCGTTTGTTATGGCCTGTTAAGAAAAAATACGGCAACCAGGTCAGCTGGGCCGATTTGATCGTTATGGCGGGCACGATTGCCTATGAAAATATGGGTTTGAAGACATATGGCTTTGCGTTTGGCCGCGAAGATATCTGGCATCCTGAAAAAGACACATATTGGGGTGCGGAGAAAGAATGGCTGGCGCCGAGTGACGAGCGTTATGAAGATGTCGAAAATCCGGCAACGATGGAAAACCCGTTGGCTTCGGTACAGATGGGCTTGATTTACGTGAACCCTGAAGGGGTGAACGGTCAGTCAGATCCGTTGAAGACTGCGGCGCAGGTGCGTGAGACGTTTGCCCGTATGGCGATGGATGATGAAGAAACAGTCGCGTTGACCGCCGGTGGTCATACGGTTGGTAAGTGTCACGGAAATGGTGATGCGAACAAGCTGGGGCCGGAACCGGAAGCGGCAGATGTTGAAAGTCAGGGTTTCGGGTGGAGTAATCCGGGCGGTAAAGGTGTAGGGCGCGATGCGATCACCAGTGGTATCGAAGGCGCGTGGACGACCGAGCCGACGAAATGGGATAACGGTTATTTCGATCTGTTGTTCAAATATGAATGGGAGTTGAAGAAAAGTCCGGCAGGTGCAAACCAGTGGGAGCCGATTGATATTGCCGAAGAAGACAAGCCGGTTGATGTCGAAGACCCGTCGATCCGTCATAACCCGATCATGACGGATGCGGATATGGCAATGAAGATGGATCCGACCTATCGCAAAATTGCGGAGAAATTCCGCGATGATCAGGAGTATTTTTCCGAAGTCTTTGCACGTGCGTGGTTCAAGCTGACTCATAGAGATATGGGCCCGAAAGAGCGTTACATCGGACCGGAAGCACCGCAAGAAGACTTGGTCTGGCAGGACCCTGTGCCGGCGGGTAACAGTGATTATGACGTCGCGGCTGTGAAAGCCAAGATTGCGGATAGCGGTTTAAGCGTTTCAGAGATGGTTGCTACGGCATGGGACAGTGCCCGTACTTTCCGTGGTTCGGATTATCGCGGTGGTGCGAATGGTGCACGTATCAGACTTGCACCGCAGAAAGATTGGGAGGGTAATGAGCCGGACCGTCTGGGCAAAGTGCTGTCCGCGCTGGAGCCGATTGCGGCCGATACAGGCGCATCGATTGCGGATGTGATTGTTCTGGCCGGTAATGTCGGGATCGAGAAGGCCGCGAAAGCTGCCGGATTTGATGTCGAGGTCCCGTTTGCACCGGGCCGTGGTGATGCCACGGATGAAATGACGGATGCGGATTCATTCCAGTATCTTGAGCCGATCCATGACGGTTACCGCAACTGGTTAAAGGATGATTATGTTGTCAGCGCGGAAGAGCTGATGCTCGATCGTACCCAGCTTATGGGCCTGACGGCTAGCGAAATGACTGTTCTGGTCGGTGGTATGCGTGTGCTCGGCACAAATCATGGCGACACGAAGCATGGTGTCTTCACGGATAATGAGGGCGCGCTGTCGAATGACTTTTTCGTGAACCTGACCGATATGGCCTATTCATGGAAGCCATCAGGTAAAGGTGTTTACGACATTTGTGACCGCAAAACAGGCGAGAAGAAGTGGAGTGCAACACGTATCGACCTTGTGTTCGGTTCGAATTCAATCTTGCGGGCGTATGCGGAAGTGTATGCGCAAGATGATAACAAGGAAAAATTCGTGAACGACTTCGTCGCCGCATGGACAAAAGTAATGAATGCGGATCGTTTCGATCTGGGTTCGAATTAAGTTTAACAACAATAATAATAAATTATCTCTCCCCCCCCATTGTGTGGTGGTAGAGGGTGAATATTAAAACACTCTGAATAAAACACACATCTAGTGAACTACTGTTGCAGTAATGTGGCAGTAGTTCTGCTTGTTTTACTTTTATCTATACATAAAAAATGGTGAGTTTTTGTAAAAAAATGTACTTTTTAGGTTGATTTCGCAGGTGCAGCATGTAAGTACTTACGTATTCATACTGAACCAAGCGAGTAAGGAGTAAATTGATGCTAGGAATTGGAGATAAATTACCTGAATTTTCAGTCATGGGTGTTAAGCCCGGTTTTAACAGCCACGAAGAAAACGGTGAGAGTGCTTTTGAAGAAATCACTCAGGACAGTTTTGAAGGTAAGTGGAAAGTCATTTTCTACTACCCTAAGGATTTCACATTCGTATGCCCGACAGAGATTGTCGAGTTCGCGAAATTGAACGAAGAATTCGCAGACCGCGATTGTGTGGTTATGGGCGGTTCTACAGACAACGAGTTCTGCAAGCTGGCATGGCGCCGTGAGCATGCAGACCTGAGCAAACTGGACCAGTGGAGCTTCGCTGACACTAAAGGTCAATTGCTTGACGGTCTTGGTGTGCGTGACCGTGATGAAGGTGTTGCCTTGCGTGCGACATTCATCGTGGACCCACACAATGTGATCCAACAGGTTTCTGTGAACTCTCTGAATGTGGGCCGTAACCCGAAAGAGATTTTGCGTCTTCTGGATGCTTTGCAATCTGATGAGCTTTGCCCATGTAACCGTCCGGTTGGCGGTGACACAATTGATGCGTCCGCTATTGCGAACGATCAACAAAAGCAGGCTGCTTAATTTCCCCCCATCGGTGGTGCTTTCGGGCACCACCGAATTCTTTTTTAGGAGTAACTATGTCTATTGATAGTTTGAAATCACAGCTTCCTGACTATGCGAAGGATGTGAAGTTGAATTTGTCTAACCTTGCCAATGATGAAGGCCTGAGCGACCAACAAAAATGGGGCACGTTTTTGGCGTGTGCGCTGGCGACGGGGCAGACCGATGTTATTACGGCGATTAGTGCCGAAGCGGCTACGCATTTGACGGTCGAAGCACAAACAGCGGCGAAAGCGGCAGCGGCGATTATGGCACAGAACAATGTGTATTACCGTTTTACGCATTTGGCGACGAACAAGGAGTACTCGACGTTGCCTGCGAAGCTGCGCATGAATGTGATCGGCAACCCGGGTGTCGAGAAAGCCGATTTTGAGCTGTTCTCTCTGGCTGTATCCGCGATTAATGCCTGCGGCATGTGTATTGATGCGCATGAAGCGGTTTTGAAGAAGGACGGTTTCGGTGCGGAAAGCATCCAGACAGCTGTGCGTATTGCAGCGACGGTACAAGCGGTAGCATCCGTGATTGCGGGTGAGCAGGCTTTGGCACAGACAGAGGTTGCCCAAGCGGCCTAGTCTTTAAAATAGCTATATTGAATCGAAGAACGCCCTTAAATTTACGGGGCGTTTTTTTATGAGCCGGCTTCGCCTTTTTTCTTGGCTTTCTTAATTTGTTTTTCGGCCGGGTTTTCGTCCTCCGTATATTTGGAAGGGTCTTTCTTTTTCGTCGTTTTTGTTTTCTTCGGGGCCGGTTTCTTTTGCTTGTCGGCGTCGTGCACAAAGACTTCGCGGTGCGGATAAGGGATCTGGATGTCGTGTTCCTTAAAGGCATCCCAGAGGGCGAGGAAAACCAGACCGCGAATATTGGCAACGCCGCCTTCGGCATCTTTGATCCAGAAACGCAGGTCAAAATCGACAGAGGAGTCGCCGAAGCCTACTATCCAGCAAACGGGGGCAGGGTGGTCGACAACGCGGTCCAGAGCCTTTGTGGCTTCGATAGCGACCTCCATAACGTGGTGAGGGTCGGAATCGTAATGTACGCCGAATTCAAGGTGGATGCGGACAAGGTTGTTGCCGTGGCTCCAGTTGATCACACGCTGGGTGATGAAGTCCTCATTCGGAATGAGGAAGGATTTATTGTCACGCGTGACGATTTCCGTGTAACGCGCGGCCATGTTGTTGACCCAGCCAAATGTACCGATATCGGGGATCTCGATGACATCGCCGGGTTTAATGGACCTGTCGAGCAGGAGCAGCATACCGGAGAAGAGGTTGGATATACCTTTTTGCAAACCGAAACCGACACCAAGACCGACGGCACCACCAAAGACAGCGAAGAGCGATAGGTCGAGACCAGCGGAGGTCACACCGATGAGCAGGGCGAAGACAACCAGTGCAACGCGGATAACTTTCGCGAGCAGGACCTGTGATGTGCGGCTCAGGCTCTTGGTCTGGAATATCTGGCGTTCAACAAAGCTGGAGAGGAAGAGTGCGACATAGAGCAGCACGCCCAGCATAAGCGCGCTTTTGATAACGGTCAGCGCGGAAAGGCGGAAGTCACCGATCGTGAAGGCGAAGGCATCCAGGGTGTTTGAAGCATCGTCCAGCACCCCAAATATACTTAAGGCCGCGATGGCCCATATGACCAGTGCAAAAAAGTTGCGCACGGCGTTGTTGGCGATGAACTGAACGGCGATACGGATGAATATCCAAGCCAGTAGGACTTTCATCATTCCGGTCGTCCAGCCGACATCAATACCGACATCAACGGTGATTAGAATTTCGGTCGCCATGAAAATCAACACTAATACAGTGAGCGGGAAGACTAGCCGCACCAGATTGCGAATTATGCGGCGGGCTACGGCCGGGCCTTGATAGTTTTCAATCCGGTCTTTTAGCTTTTTGCGTATCGCGGTGTAAATTAAGCCGCCGAGAGCAAAGCTGATGAGAATGATGATGCCCTGATACAGGGTATTCTGGTTCCAAAGGTACAGGTTGGACCAGTCCCGAATAGATTCCCACAAATTTGCCAGATTGAAATTTTCGAACATGGAACTACCTTACACATCTGAAATGCTTTCATAAAGAGGAGACAGGCAATGAGTTTGGAATATCTACATACAATGGTTCGGGTCGAGGATCTGGATGAGGCGCTGGAGTTTTATTGCGGCAAGCTCGGTTTAACCGAAACGAACCGTATGGAAAATGAGGGCGGGCGGTTTACGCTGGTTTTCCTCGCGGCGCCGCATGATGTCGAGAAAGCGAAAGAGAATAAAGCGCCGTTGGTCGAGTTGACCTATAACTGGCCGGATGAAGACGGCAATAAGGAGACATACACGGGTGGGCGTAACTTCGGGCACTTGGCGTACCGCGTCGATAATATTTACGAGTTTTGCCAGAAATTGATGGATTCCGGTGTGACGATCAACCGTCCGCCGCGCGACGGCAATATGGCGTTTATTAAATCGCCTGACGGTATTTCGATTGAATTGTTGCAAAAGGGTGATGCGCTGGAGCCTGCTGAGCCATGGGCGTCCATGGAGAATACGGGAAGCTGGTAAGCCAGTTACTGGCAACAATCATTAAATAATAGCAATATATACTAAATTTATGTTGCGCATTTCTCCGCAGTTCTATACAAAACAGTAACTTTTTGAGTAACAGCGGAGAAATACTGTGTCTGAACCACAAGAGAATGCGGCTGAAATCGCAGCTTTAGAACCTAATGCCATTACTATCGAACTGCCTCGTGCATGGTTTGATGTTCCCAGAGATGTTCACAAAGAACCACTAGGTATTCCGCCATATGCGCATGGTATTTATGACGCTGTAGAGCAGATTGAAGGCGTTAAGGCGATCTATGCGGTGGCGGATGGCGGTTATATTCCGCATCAGGGCTTGAATGTTGTTTCCCTCGAAGAGGGTGCCGATGCGGCGGCGATCAAGCAGTCGATCGAACAGGCTGTGATTAAGGTTACGCGCCCGACTTACGGCTATGACAAGAGTGCGATCAGCACATATGAAGCTTCGAAAGCGCGTGTGTCGACTGCGATTGTACAAGGCAGCCACGGCCAATTTCCCTTCAACGGTGAGACAACAGGATTTGCGACGACGTTCCTGAATAATCTACGTGACCGCGAAAACCCGATTGGTGAAGCGGGCAAGCTTATCAAGGCGTTTGACGACGGTTTGGGTAACAGAGACGGCAACATGGCGGTTATTCACCAGTTCGTCGAGGGCGGCGTTGATCACGAAACAGGGCAGCCAAAAGTATTTCCGATTATTCGTGGCCTGATTCAGGTGGGCGGCGATGATATGGATGAGGTTAAATCCCGTTTCCATACCGCGACACGCGAAGGTATCGGCGGTCTTGGCTACGGCGCAATGGAACGCCATACCGTGCTGCAGGTTGAGAGTTGGCCGGGCCAAGCACCAAACGCTTAAGCGCTGATCAGGCGGACGGCTTCTTTAGGATAGTTTTCACGGAAGTCGGCCGTCATTTCATGAGGACGGGACATCAGGCGGAAGAAAATAGGCCCGCAGAGCAAATCCACAGCCATTTTTGTATCCAGAGACGAACGGAATTCCCTTGAGGCCTGCCCTTGCTCGATGCTGTATTCAATGGCATCAAGCAGCGGAACGAGGAATGTATCGGCGAAAATTTTCTGTGCCTTTTCATCGGCTTGTGCTTCGCTGAAAAGCTGGATGATGGTCTCACCATTTGCACCGTCGAGCAGACGGATCAGCTTATCAAGCTGCATTGTGACAGCTTCGGCATTATTCTTTGGCGTTGGTAACGGGCTTTGGATTCCCGGCTGACTGATCAGCGCATCCATGACAATTGCGGTTTTGTTCGGCCACCAGCGGTAGATTGTTGTCTTACCGACCTTGGCTTTCTTTGCGATGGCTTCAATCGACAGGTCCTGAACGCTGGAGCGCAGGAGTAGATTGTTTGTAGCTTTTAGAATGGCGTTTTTGGATTTCTGGCTGCGGGGGCGACCGCGTCTGCGTGCGTCTGATTGTGGTGATGATTGAGAGAGTGCAGCTTCAGCCATGTTTGGAACTCCATGTTTTTCAAAACGGACAGTGCCGTATTTAAATACGTGTATGTAATGAACTGCAGAATGCATCTACGCCCCGCTCTTTGCAAGCCCGAAAGTGCAAAATAATTTAAAAAAATGGGGGTAAAGGATATAAGAAAGTTATTATATGCTATAAAAAATATCTTAGCGTGTTTGCACCCAGCCATTGGGCGGAACCGTATCGCTATCAACGCAATATTGCATGACATTGTTATCGTCGTTGTAAATCATTTCACCGCTGACGCCGCGCGGATTTGAACATGTGCCGCCTTGTGTTGTCCTATCACGTTCGCATAATGTGGCTGCGGTTGTGAATGTACAGCTTACATCGGACCAGCCGGTTTCATTTGAATACGTTGCGCAATTTTCCGATGTACCGGAGCCATTGGGTTCGTTTATTTCCCAGTTAGCAAAAAGTCCGTTTACGGTGTTGCCGGGAGCGCCTTCTTGCCAGAATTGAATCCCGTCAATATCGCCGCCTGCCCATAGCCATTGATCTTCTGTTGCAACATCGGTGGCGCTGATCCAGAAATTCTGGCCCGTGCCTTGAATCATGTTTGTTAACAGCAATGAGTCTTCGGTGCTTGAACCAATACTGACGAGGTGGTCTCCGTTTGCAGAGCAGTTGTTTGTTGCCGTCGTGTGGTTAACGCCGGCGTTAATTTTGTAGTAGCAATGTCCCGAGGCGCTATCGTTATAAAATACATCTCCAAGACCTGTGCAGTCAGCGGGAATGAAGTCTCCGCCTGTGTTGGTAAAAAGCAGAGCGACTTCTTCGGCGTTGAGAACGCGGTTATACATACGGAAATCGTCAATGCGTCCTGCCCATGGGCGGGCTGAATCCGCACGGTTGCCGACATAAATTGTGTAGTTGGCGGTGTTGGTCACACTGCCCGATGGTGCGGTCGTTTCATTCAGGGAAACCGCGCTTCCGTTCACATAGATAGCGGGGTCATTGGCCGTGCTGGAATAGTCATAGGTTACGGCGACATGCTGCCATGCGTCAGGGGTGATGGTCCCTGTCGGCGTTTCCCATTGGGCGTAGCCACCCGACCAGCGGCCGACAGCGATCGTGATTTGTCCGTTTGACCATTGGTTTAGGACCGTCACACCGTTTTCGAAGAAACGGCGATTTTGTGTTGTGGAGGTCGGGTAGAACCAGCCCGCATAGGTAAAGGTGTTGGAATCGTTGTGCAAAGCGTTGGCGGGGATGCTGACACGGTCATCAGAGCCGTCAAAGTCGAGTGCACGTCCCGATACACCCGCCACGCTATCTGTCGCGGCATCGAGGCCGTTGTCCAGAGAACCATCCAACCCGTTTACGGTGCTGTCTGCGGCGGTGGTGCCGCTTGATTCATCAAACTTTAAGTGCACGGCCAGACCGTCATTGGTGCCCCCAGTGGAGCGGTATAGGGCGTATATTTCCTCGCTGGTTAGCTGGGCGTTATATACGCGGACATCGTCGACTTGCCCGTCGAAATTATCTGTTCCCGGTGTATAGCTACGCTGCGCTATCTGTAGTGGGCCTGTTGTATCGGGTAAGTCAAAGGCTAGTGTGAATGTGCTTTCTAGCAGGCCGTTGGCATAGAGGTTTAGTTCTCTTGTTGAGCCATCATAAGTGGCGGCGACGTGATTCCATTCACCGGTGTTGAATGTAGAGTTGAGGTAACATTCGCATGGGCCGTCATTACCTGATCCGTTTTCGTAGTAGAAGCGCACGCGCTGATCACTTTTATATGCGAATTCCCAATCTTTCAGGGCGCTGCTTAATGATTTTGTCAGGATATTGTATTCCCCTGCGGGTACCGAGTTCGGGTAGAGCCAGAAGGACCAGGACCGATCTAGCCCCGTGCCGCCGCTTAATTCGGGCTGGTCTGCGACATTGATGAAATCGTTTGTGCCATCAAAGCTGAGGGCTGTGCCGTCTTGTCCACTGACTGTTTCGTCTGTGACGTCGTTATCGGCGCTATCGCTCCATGTGCCGGTGTTTGTGTTGCCTGAGGAATCGGCGATGGATGAGCCGCTTGTTTCATCGAGTGGCCAGTGACCGACCAGGTTAGAGGTCGGGGCGGTGTAGGTGATGTCCGCGACACCGCCGTCCTCGATTTTCGGTCCCATATTCACCCATGCGTGGCCGTTGCAATATTGCATCACGCCATCGGTGAAGTTGTAACCGACTTCGCCCGCTTTACCGTCGGGTAGGGTGCATCCTGTTGAAGATGTCGAGGCGTATAAATTTTGGATTTCGTCGGATGAAAGTGCGCGGGTGTAGATACGTGCATCATCAACGGCGCCTTCTAACTCTCCGCCGCGTGATGATGCTCCCCAACGCCAAGCTCCGATCGTCAGGGGCCAGCTATTATCCGTATCGAAAGCGCCCGATAGTTCAGCGCTCGACATCGGAACACCGTCAATATAAAGGGCGATGTTGTTACCTTGCCTAACGCCAGCATAATGGTGCCAGCTGTCTTCATATGGCCCGACGGCTATTCCCGGGGTGGAGACCATGTTGATGCCTGCGGCCGTATCTTCGAGGCGGAATTGAATGTTGTTGCCTTGCTTTAAAAGTTGATATCCGGGGTAGCCGTCAGCGAGACAACATGCACCGATTATGCCTTTTGCTATGATTGTGCCTGTGGCCGCTCCGCCTGACGTGAAGTTGGCCCATGCAGAGACGGTGAAGTCGTTGCTGCCCATATCGTATAGGGCCTCGTTCGGCATTTCGATCCAATGCTCTGCGGGTTGCGAGAAATACAAGCCTGTGCCGATTTGTCCTGCGACAGTTGCCGTTGTTGCGTCCATGCCGTTTTGCATGGTGCCGTTGTTTTCGTTGGTGCTGATGTCGTCGGCGGTGGTGCCTGATGTTTCATCAAGCGGCCAGTGACCAATAAGTTGCTGGCTGTTTAGTTTTGGTCCTGCGCTGCCCATGTCGATCCAGTCCGTGCCGTTGCAGTACTGCATGACTTTTCTGTCGTTGTTGAAAATCATCACTGCTTCGTACGCGGCGTTGCATGTCATTGGGCCAAAGAAGGTTTTGGCGAGGGCAAAGACATCTTCGTCGGAGAGTGCGCGGTCATAGAGGCGGACATCGTCCATACGTCCGTTAAAGCGGTTGCCGCCGAATTGATGGGCGCCGATACGTAAGTTCGGGCCGGATGAACTCATGGAGGAGGCGATGCTGGTTGTGCGTTCCGTATCCAGCACGCCGTCAATGTATAGCCTGATGTATTCACCGGCCTTAAAGACGGCACAGACATGTGTCCATTCATTGTAATTAACCGAGTTGGCCGAGCTGCTTAATGAGCTGCCGCCCGTATTTGTACCGGGTTGGAAGTTAATTGATTCTGTGCCTGCCGTCATCGTGAACAACCAGCCGTGAAAGCCCGGCTGGTATTTTGAGATAAAATATTTGTGTTCGGGTAACGGATTAGGACCTTCGTAGAAGTACCACAGGCAAACCGAGGCTTCGGTGCTGCCGTCGATAGTGGACGTTCCGATATTGATGTAATCATTGCCGCCGAAATCCAGCGCAGTGCCGACTTGGCCGTCGACGCTGTCGGTGGCGGCGTTCAGGCCCGACATTGTGCCGTCATTGCCGCTGCTGCTTGAATCGGCAGCGGTTGTGCCGGAGGTTTCGTCCAGCCGCCAGTGGCCGACGAGGTTTGAATCGATATCCTGTGCGAATGTTGGCGCGGCGAGCAGCACCGCAAACATGAGTGTTTGCAGGGAAAAGTTTCGGATGTGGCGGTGTAAAGCCCTCACACAACTCCCCAAATAATGATGCGATATCGCTATCTTACTATTATGACTGGGTTTTTGTTAAGGGCACTTTAAGATTTAGTCACAAGATAAAGTGCCTCCCGAATGGCTCGGGAGGCACAAAAAACCTTTTAAAATGAGTATTGTAGGCCGAGTGTGAAACCATAGTCGCGTTTCATTTGCGGGCCGTTCAGGTCTTGATACAGCGGTGCCGTAAATTCAGCCGCCATTTGTGCACCTGCGAGGGATTTTCCAGGAACGAAGTTAAAGCCGAGAGACGCTTCGACGAAATCACCGCCGTAATTGTCGGGATCGGCCGTTGTTACGGGTGCCGCGATGAGCGCGTCCGCACCGTTAATATCGCCGATATGTTCAGCCGTTAGACGCACAGTACCGCGCAGTTTATCCGTGAACTGATATCCACCCCAGCCGCTGATTTTATGTTTATCGCCCAGAGAGTAATTCTGGTCGTTTTCACTTTCCAGACGGATGGTGGCGGCATATTGCGCGCCCCAGTTCCAGACATCATTATGTCCGGTGTAGGTCAGACCGGGCAGGGCATCATATGTTCCCGAACCCAGTTGCATCGCATAAGGCAGGCGCAAGGTCGGTGTAGTGCCCATGGGGGTGAGGACGGTGTCCTGTTCCTTGATCGATCCCGTCGGGATCGAGAGGGAGGCGTTCAAATGCACATGGTGGGTGGCATCCTCGTAAAGTTTGAACATACCACCGACAGACGTATCGCCCCAGCCGCTGGCTTCGGTTTCAAATTCGCCGAGACGGGTTGTACCCGCCATGCCTGCGAAGGTGATGTGGTTCATGTCCTTTTTGATGTAGTTGGCCATAGCCATAGCCGTAAACCAGTCGGTTACGCCGTACATCGCGCCGAACATATGCATTTGCATGGTCATTTCATCAGGGACGACACGGAAACCCGCGGGCCCTGCATTCGGATTAGGGAAGGCAGCGGCGTTGCCGACGATATCCTCAGGGGACAGGTCGTTTGTGCCGTCGCGCATATCGCTCATTTCCATGCGCATATAGCGGTAGGAAACCATCCATTCGCCTTTACCGTGCATGTGGTCGCCCATCACGCCGATGGGTGCGTGGACGGAGCCGTGGTCACGTGTGCCGGATGCGGAGATGCCCTGTGTTCCGTTATATGTTTCGTTTTCATGTGCCTGTAGTGTTACAGGGGTCAGGATTGTTGCGGCGCAGAGGCCGACCAAAGATAGGTGTTTCATTGTTGTGTCCTAAATTTAAAAGTTAAAGAAAGTGTGGTTTAGGACAGGGCGGGAGGGCCTCGGGTTTGGTGCGCTTTCGCCAATTGAGTTTTGAACAGCGGCGTATCTGAAACTATATCGATCCGTACGATGGCATGTTTTACGGGCTCAATTCGCGTGATTGTGGGGGTGATTGCCGCAACATGTGTCAGGGCACAAACAGCGCAGTTTTTCTTCAGGCTTTGCGGGATTTCAGGGACTTGCTGACCGCTTTGATCAATTGTAATCGTCCGCGAACCATAGCCGGAACAGATTGTAATCTGCATAGCCCCTGTGGCTTCGGCCAGCACAGGCGCGAGATGCGCGCTGACCTGCATGAAGGCCGCGATGAGGGCAAATACATGAAAAAAGCGTTTGGCAAAGCTCATATGCGCCTTTATGGTGCACGTCACTCCGAAAAACAAGACGAAAAGTAAGTCATTGATACTGCAGAATATATTGCGCTGCATTATGGTAAAGTTTGCAGGAAAAGGCATTTTTGTGTATATTCCTTGCATTCCAAATATAGCGGCAGCCGCAGGTTTTAAGGGGTTTTAACCGAATTTAGAAAGGGAGAACGATATGGAAGTATGGATCTTGTTTAATGAAGAAATCGAGTCATCCTCAGCCGAGGCATTTGAGGTGCGCAGGTTCCTGTCCGAAGGTAAGGAAATGGGAATCGATGTGAAGGTTTATCACCCGGAACAATTTGATCTGGTGGTTGATGAAGACAATAAAGATTCGATCCTGATTGACGGCAAGCCGACACCACTTCCTGATTATGTTCTGCCACGTTGTTATGTGATCGATAGCGGTTATTTCTCTTTGGCTGTTGTACGCCAGCTTAAGCGCTTGGGCGTGAGAATTTTCAATGACTCCGCGTCAATCGAAATGGTTTCAGACAAGATGCACACGCATCAGGCGTTGGGTGAAAGTAATATCCCGACACCGAAAACAATGCTGGGCAAGTTCCCGATTAATATCGACCTGATCGAACGTCACATCGGTTTTCCGATTGTTGTGAAGACGTTGCTTGGTGTTAACGGTACCGGCGTGTTCCTGATCGACAACCACAAATCTTTCGAAGATTTGATGAGCTTGATCGAGCAGACAAGCCCTGACATTCAGTTGATCTTCCAGAAATATATCGCCATGAGCCATGGCCGTGATTTGCGCTTGTTCGTTGTGGACGGTGAAGTTGTGGCATCCATGGAGCGTCGTGCGAATGACGGTGGTTTCAAGGCCAACTACACGCAAGGTGCGAAGGTCGTGAAGTTCGAACCGGATGATGAAGCACGCGAGATTGCAATCCGCACAGCAGAGATTTTGAATCTGCAGGTTGCCGGTATCGACTTGTTGTATGACGAGAATGGCTACACGGTTTGTGAAGCGAATTCATTCCCCGGCTTTAAAGGTCTGGAGTCCTGCACGAAGGTGAATATCCCGCAGGCGATCTTTAGCGCGATGCAAAAGCGCATCGGTGCCGAGTATGCCCAGCAGAGTGCAGGCATAGCGGCGAACGATTTGAAGAAGCTCGCCTCTTAAGCTCTTAAAACTTCAACTACTGAGAAATTGATTGGAATGTGGTCGGCGCAGGGTCGGCCACAACGAGTCTGCCGTTCTTGAATTCAATGATGGCCAGACCGCGTTCAACCGTATTTCCGCTGTGGAAACGGAAGATGCCGTCAACGCCGGAAAAGCCGTTCGGGTTTGTCAGGTCGCGCTGTGTGAAAGCAGGGCGGCCATTTTGTTGGAGGCCCCGTTGAGCTAGGACAGCGGCCAGAGCGGTCGCATCATAAGACAGTGTCGCCAAACGTTGCGGGCGGCTGCCGAAGGTGCGGATGAAACGATCTTCAAATCCTTTGCGCGCGTTCGGCGGCGGGGCGGCGAACCATGCGCCTTCCAGATTTTTTTCACTGGCCAATGCGGTTTCATCAAGCAGGCCCGTGCCTAGACGGCGGACCGAGCGTGGCGGTAATTCGTAATGTGTTAGCAGGCTGCCGATGGCGCGTGCGTCTTGCCCGCCAACGGGCATGAAGACGGCGCTGTATGGGGATGATTTTAATGCGCCAGCTCTTTCACGTTCATCGAAACGGGCGAAGCTGCGCACGACAGGTGCGAGGTTTGATGTACCCGGCGGGAATGCCGTTTTTTCACGGACATTGATGCCGCTTTGGGCCGCGACCTGGTTGAATGATTGTGTGACGATATTACCGTAAGTGTTGCTGGGTGCGATAACGCCGATATCGTTCAAGCCGTTAGCAGCGGCGAAGCGGGTGACGCGCTCAACCTGATCGAAGGGCAGGAAGCCCATGATGAATGTGTGTCCACCCGCGAGTGACCAGTCGGTGGAGAAGGCCAACATGTTGATGCGGCTTCTTTGCGCAACGGGTTGGGCGGCACGGACGGCAGGTGCGAATACAGGGCCGAGCAGGATCTGCGCGCCATCATCAACGGCGCTTTGTGCGGCGGCACGTGCCCCTTCGGCAGAGCCCATCGTATCGCGCGGCAGAAGTTCAAGATTGGCGTGACCGATTTCGAACAGCGCCATTTGCGCAGAGTTGAGCATCGTTTGCCCGAGATTTTGATGCTTACCGCTGAGCGGGAGTAACAGGCCGACTTTAACGGTCGGCAGGTTAGCGGGAGCGTTTTGTTGCTGGGAAAGTGTTTCGCTTAATTCTTCCAGAGATTTCGGTTCTTGTTGTGCCGGTGCGGGGGTGCGGCTCGACGGTGGTTTGCTGTAGCCGCTGCCACCGGTGCAGCCGTTCAGGAACAGGATAGGGGCCAATAAGGTCAGTAGAACGAGGAGTGCTGAAGGTCTGATCATTGTTTTGGTGTTTGTGCCGCTCATAATTTGCGCATACAGTTTATCAAGTATGTCGAATCTAAAATCTGATCAAAACAGTAAAGAAAAAAACCGTGAATGGCTACTGCCTGATTCCAAAACGCAGAGTCTGGCGGCGGGCCTGTATCTGGTTGCAACACCGATCGGGAATATGGGCGATATGAGTTTGCGCGCGCTGGATACGCTGGCGGCGGCGGATGCCGTGCTGTGTGAAGATACGCGTGTGACGGGTAAGTTGCTGCATTATTTCGGGCTGCATAAGAAGCTGGATGTTTATAACGACCATAGCGACGACGGGGCGCGGGCGAAGATTGTAAAGCGTCTTGCGGATGGTGAGGCGCTGGTGCTGGTGAGTGATGCGGGGATGCCGATGGTGTCCGACCCCGGATACAAGCTGGTGGTTGATGCGAAAGAAGCAGGCGTGAATGTGACCAGTATTCCCGGTGCCAATGCGCCGTTGGCGGCGTTGCAGTTATCAGGCTTGCCGAGTGATGCATTTTCCTTCATCGGGTTTTTGCCGTCTAAAACAGGTGCGCGTCAGAGTTTGCTTAAGAAATGGATCGAAGTGCCGTCAACGTTATTGGCGTTTGAAACCGCACCGAGGTTGCAGGCGGCACTGGCGGATATTCAGACCGTGTTCGGTGAACGTGAAGTCGCGGTCGTGCGTGAGATTACCAAGCTGTATGAAGAGGTGGTGCGCGGTACACCAGAAGAGCTGGTTGCGCATTATGAGCAAAAGGGCGCGCCAAAGGGGGAGATTGTTTTGGTGATCGGTCCGCCGGGAGAGAAGGTTTTTTCGGATGCGGATGTAGACGCATTGCTGAAAAAAGCGCTGGAGGATTTGGGTACTAAAAAGGCCGCCGCGGCCGTAGCCGAACAAACAGGTTTGCCCAAAAGTGAACTTTACGAGCGCGCATTGGTTTTAAAAGGGTGAGTAGGTTGAATCTCAAACGCAAAGCCGCATATCAAAAAGGCGTAGCCGCCGAAGAGGTGGCCGCCAAATATATGTGCGGGCTGGGTTTCGAGGTTTTGCAGCATCGCTATAAAACAAAAGTCGGGGAAATCGATTTAATCGTAGGGAAGGATCACGGGCTGGTATTCGTAGAAGTTAAGTCGCATGCAGATCAGGACGCATCGCTTTATGCGGTAACGGAACGGTCGCGGCGGCGAATAGAACAGACGGCGCTACATTTCATCGCCACGTATCCGCAATATGCTGATTACGAGATGCGTTTTGATGTTGTGGTGGTGCCTGAAGCGATGCTTCGTGAGGCGCGCGGGGCAGATGCACACAACCTTTTGAGTGCAGAAGGTATACAGCATCTGGACAATGCGTGGCTGGCGGGGCAATAATTTCCTTTCCAACGTCGGAGTTCATCATGACGAAACAGAGTTCTTTAATTCGCACTACGTGCATTCTTTTTGCTTTATCTGCCCCTGTCGCTTTGCAGGGTTGTACGGTGATGGGTATCGCCACAGGTGTTGGCGCTACGGCAGGCGTAGCCGCTTCGCAAGAAGGGGGGCTGGGCCGTGCAGCGGCAGATGCCCGCATTCAGGCGGAGATTAACGATCTGTGGTTCCGTTACGATGTCGATATGTTCACGAAGCTGGATATGACCGTAAATAATGGCCGTGTGTTGCTGACAGGGGTTGTGCAAAACCCCGAGCACCGAGTTGAAGCGGTTAGGCTTGCGTGGCAGCCGTCGGGCGTGGATCAGGTGATCAATGAAATTCAGGTTGCCGAGAGCAAAGGTATTACAGGTTTCGCGAAGGATACATGGATTTCGACGCAGCTGCGGACGAAGCTGACACTGAATAAAGAAGTTCTGTCTATCAATTACAATATCGATACGGTCCAAGGCACGATCTACCTGATGGGTTTTGCGCAAAATCGTGAAGAATTGAACCGTGTTATCGAATTAGCGCGGACGATTAAAGGCGTGAACGGCGTGGTTAGCTACGTGAAGTTTGTTGGTGGGGACAGCAAGGTCTCCAACGCACCGCATGATGACGTGACGTATCAAGATACATATCAGGATCAGGATTATAGCTATCAGCAGGATTATTACGAAGAGCCTGCCAGTGCGCCGTACTCCAATAATTCAGCACCCGTTGATGTCAGAGCGCCGCAGGACCGCGACGGTGCGCGCGAGTTTTACCCGAACAATGTCGAGCCCGTACAGCGCGAGCCGTTAAGCGATCAGGTGATTATCTATGATACCGGTCCGGCATCGGCGAATAAGCTGACACCGCAGGACCAGAGTATTTCTGTGAATCCGCAGCCGCTGGACAGGTCGCCAAGCTCCGAAAGTTTGTTGGAGCCGACGACCGAGTTGCCGAATGCAACGGTGCAAAAATACTAAGCTTTTTGTTTAAGCTATCGGCGAACAGTTTAGGCCGTTTCAAAAATTATGAATGCTCACAAACCACAGCTTGAAGGCGCAGACCCGCTTCCGTATCTGGAAGCGCTTGGTAGCCTTGATGATGACCAAATTGATCTGGCGCAGGCGGCGCTGGCCTTAGCGGCGATCGATATGGACGGGATATCGCTACAACGGTTTCAGCATCATCTGGATGCGCTTGTGAAAAGTGTTAAGGACGCGCATGCGCATCTGTTGAGCAAGGGGGAAGCCGACTCGTTACAAACGCGGCTGGCGGCGTTGACGGAAGTTTTGCATGAAGAGTTCGGATACAACGGTGATCAGGAAACCTATGACGATTTACAAAACGCGAATTTGATTCGCGTGATTGATCGTGCGAAGGGGCTGCCGATTACCTTGTGTATTTTGTACATTCATGCCGCACGGGGACAAGGGTGGGACATTGCGGGCCTCAATATTCCCGGGCATTTTTTGTGCCGTTTGGATATGGACGGGCAACGGTTGATCTTTGACCCGTTTGATATGGCGGCCGTCGTGGAGGCGCATGATTTACGCCGCATTGTGAAAAGGGCGTTGGGTGAAGATGCGGAATTGATCGCGGAATATTACGAGGCGGCGAGTAACCGCGACATTTTGATCCGCTTACAAAACAACATCAAGTTTCGCCAGATCGCAGGTGAAGATTATGAATCGGCATTAAAAACCGTGCAGGTGATGATGAAAATCGATCCGCAAGAATATCGTTTGAAGCTGGATGCCGGTGTTCTCTATGCACGTGTGGAACAACCGCGCGCGGCGATTGAATGTTTATCCGCATATATAAAAGAAGCGCCCGATTCGCGTGACCGGATGGAGGCCGAGATGTTGCTGGTGGAGTTGCAGAACCAATTACATTAAATGGAGTAAAAAAATGTTCGTGCTGCAGGAACTTTTAACGGATAAATATGTTTAAAACTTTGCAGCCCCTTGCGCAGTTCCTGTGAAGGGCATAAAACAATAACTGGAATTATTCGACTCGTTTGAAGGAGAAAACTATGACCCGTCGGTCCACACTAAAATCCCTATCAAAATACCTAATGCTGTTTGCCGTTATCGTTACCGTATCGGCGTGTTCTGATGAAGAGCCTGTTGTTGACAGCCAGCCTCCTGAAAACAGAGACACAATCACAGGTAATGAAAACCTGGATGACATCTATAACGGTGAGCAACTGGACCCGAATGCTCCTGCACCGGGTACGCAAGCTGACTTGGTTGTGAATGTCGGTGACCGCATTTTCTTCGGCACAGACCGTTATGATCTGAGCACGGAAGCCCGTCAGGTTCTGGATGCGCAAGCACAGTGGTTGCAGCGTTTCCCGAATGTTAGCCTCGTGATCGAAGGTCACGCGGATGAGCGCGGTACACGTGAATACAACCTCGCCTTGGGTGAGCGTCGTGCGAACTCTGTTAAAAACTACCTGACAGCTTTGGGTGTTAGCCCGACACGTTTGACTACCGTAACATACGGTAAAGAGCGTCCAGCTGTACCGGGTGCGAACGAAGCCGCATGGGCGCAGAACCGTCGCGGTGTAAGCAAGGTTAACTAAGGCGGGAACGCATGAACTTGCTTAATTCATTAGAAAAACCATCAAAGGCCTGGCGCGTTTCAGGCCTTTTGATTCTTTTAGGTGGTGTTGCTTTGACCGGCGGGTATGCCGAAGCACAGAGCAGCAGAGATTTACAATCACGCATCAACCGTCTTGAAAACGAGATCGATACGCTCAGCCGTGCTGTCTATAAAGGTGAGCAACCTCCGCCCGGGGCTTATTCCGGTGGTGGTGCGAGTTCTGCGGATATCGAAGTCCGTTTGCAGCAGATGGAAACAGAATTGCGTGATATGCGCGGTGAAGTTGAACGCGTAAGTTACGAGAACCGTCAGTTGCGTGAAGATATGCAACGCATTACGGGCGATCTGGAATTGCGTATGAATGACCTTGAAGGGGGAGGTGCGCAGCGCCCTTTTAACGGTCAGGGCGGCAGTAACCGTGTTTATAATTCACCGAACACCGGTTCGAACCGTCCCGTCATTAACACCATCGATAATACACCACCCCAGCCACCCGTTGGTGGGCAACAAGGTCAGGGCCAAGGGTATCAATGGAGTAGCAACTCAAATAACCAGCTTGGTTCCTATACGGTTGACCAGCAAGGCAATACGACGAGCGGGCCAAGCAGCCCTGCAGATTTGTATGATCATGCTTTTTCTCTGGTGAAAAGCCGCGAATATAACGCCGCTCAGCGTGAGTTCGAGGACTTTTTGCAGAAATACCCCGAGCACAGCTTGGCGGGCAATGCGAAATACTGGCTTGGTGAAACACATTATGTGCGCGGTGATTTCGAAACCGCCTCACGTGTATTTGCCGAGGGGTACCAGCAATATCCGAAAGGGTCCAAGGCGGCAGACAACTTGCTGAAGCTCGGTTTGTCACTAGAAGCTTCGGGTAAACCGCAAGATGCTTGTATCGCGCTTCGTCAGTTGAAGAAAGAAAACCCGGCGGGTGAGACGCCTGTTTTGCGCCGTGCGGATCAGGAAATGGAACGCTTGGGCTGTTAATTTGGCTGTCAAAAAGGCGGCTGTTCAGTCTCACGGGATGCTGTATGGTGGCTCCATGGGCGATACACTTGATATCCATGATTTTGAAACGATTTTAAAGGGCTTTCCTGTTGAGGGAGGCCGTGTTGCTGTTGCTGTATCCGGCGGGCCGGACAGTATGGCGCTGTTGTGGTTGTTATCGAAGCAAACTGCATATGATTTCACCGCGCATGCTTTGATTGTTGATCACGGATTGCGTGAGGAGGCACAAGAGGAGGCTGATGCCGTGCGTCAGGTTGTGTCAGGGTGGCCAAATGTAGAGCCGCATATCTTGCGCTGGGAAGGGGCAAAACCGGAAGCCGCAGTTCAGGAAGAGGCGCGCAATGCGCGTTACGGGTTGATGGCGGATTATTGTCATGCACATGGTATTCAGCAGTTGTTTTTAGGACATCATCAGGACGATCAGGCGGAAACGGTTTTGTTCAGATTGGCAAAGGGTAGTGGTCTGGATGGTTTGGCGGGGATGCGCGCGGTGCAGTCTTACAGTGATGATCTGACCTTGCTGCGTCCGTTGCTGGAATTCCCCAAATCTTCTTTGGTCGAGTTATGTGAGCAAAACAAAATTCAATATGTCAGTGATCCGAGTAACCGGCGTGAAGAGTTTGCACGGGTTCGGCTTCGCCGTTCGGCTGAGATTTTGGCCGGAGAGGGGTTAACGCCCAAGAGGTTGTCCGTGACCGCAAGACGACTAAATCGTGCCGCCGAGGCACTTGATTTTTATGCTGAAGAAGCGCAGAAAAACTGCATTATTATAAAAAATACGGATCGTATCGAATTTAATTATAAAAGCTTGCAAAAATATCCTGAAGAGACTATTTTCCGCGTTGTCATGACCGCGTTTGTGCATTTTAATCCTGAGTCGGAATATGGTCCACGGATGGAAAAGGTTGAAGTGCTGTTGAACGATTTGATAAGTTTAGAGCCGTTTCGGAAACGGACGCTGGGCGGTCTGATTTTTGAACGCGACGACAAAAATGGTAAGCTTGTAATTAAGCGTGAAAATGGCGGGTAAAACACCTGAATCGCTTGTTTCGTAAGCGGAACGTGCTATTTTAACGATACCCAGATTAATTTTGTAAAGGATGTCCTCAAAGTGAATGGATTTGGCCGCAATTTGGTTTTCTGGCTGGCGATCGGGCTGGTCTTGATTTTTCTCTTCAATATTGTGCAAGGCGCGCAAAATAGTGACGCGACTGCCGGTAAGATTTCGTACAGCGAATTTATGGCTGATGCGCAGGCGGGCCGTGTGTCCGATGTGACCATCAGGGGTGAAGAGCTGCATGGGACATTTGCCAATAGCGGTGATGAATTTAGCGTTGTGGTGCCCCCGAATGAAAATGTGGTCGAGCGCCTGCAACAGACAGCCGTACAGATTTCCGCAGAAGCCGAAGGTCCTGAGGAACTCAGCTTTATGAGTATTCTGGTGTCCTTGTTGCCTGCATTCCTGATTATCGGGGTATGGATCATGTTCATGCGCCAGATGCAGGGCGGCAAAGGCGGTGGCGCGATGGGCTTTGGTAAGTCCCGTGCGAAGATGCTGACCGAGAAGCATGGCCGTGTGACATTCGAAGATGTGGCGGGCATTGAAGAAGCTAAAGCCGAGCTGGAAGAAGTTGTCGAATTCCTGAAAGATCCGCAGAAGTTCAGCCGCTTGGGCGGTAAAATTCCGAAAGGTGCGTTGCTGGTCGGGCAGCCTGGTACAGGTAAAACGCTTGTGGCGCGCGCGGTTGCGGGTGAAGCGAATGTGCCGTTCTTTACGATTTCCGGTTCAGACTTTGTTGAAATGTTCGTCGGTGTGGGTGCGTCCCGTGTCCGCGACATGTTCGAGCAAGGTAAGAAGAATGCACCATGTATCATCTTTATTGACGAGATTGATGCGGTGGGTCGTCACCGTGGGGCAGGCCTCGGCGGTGGTAATGATGAACGTGAACAGACGCTTAACCAGTTACTGGTCGAGATGGATGGTTTTGAATCCAACGAAGGCGTGATCATTTTGGCGGCAACGAACCGCCCTGACGTTTTGGACCCTGCTTTGTTGCGTCCGGGGCGTTTTGATCGCCAGATTGTTGTGCCTCTGCCTGATATTAAAGGTCGTGAGAAAATCCTCGAAGTGCATATGAAGAAGGTGCCACTGGCCAACAGCGTTGATCCGCTTGTGATTGCGCGCGGTACACCGGGCTTTAGTGGTGCTGATTTGGCAAACCTCGTGAATGAGGCCGCGTTGCTGGCCGCACGTCGTGGTAAGCGCGTTGTGGGTATGGATGAGCTGGAAGATGCCAAGGACAAGGTCCTTATGGGGTCCGAACGTAAATCCATGGTGATGTCCGAGGACGAGAAGAAATTGACCGCATATCATGAAGCGGGCCACGCGTTGGTGGCGCTACATGAGCCTGCATCCGACCCTGTTCACAAGGCAACGATTGTGCCGCGTGGTCGTGCACTCGGTGTTGTTATGCGTCTTCCTGAGAATGACCGTTTGTCCCTCAGTCTTGAAAAACTCAAAGCCGATTTGTCGGTTGCGATGGGTGGCCGCGTTGCCGAGGAGTTGATTTTCGGTGAAGAAAAAGTGACGACAGGCGCGAGTAGCGATATCCAGCAAGCGACTAATATGGCGCGTAAGATGGTGACCGAATGGGGGTATTCAGACAAGCTGGGTACGATCCGTTATGCGCAAGATCAGGAAGAAGTCTTCCTTGGTCATTCTGTTACACAATCAAAGAATATGTCGGATGAGACCGCCAGTCTGGTTGATTCCGAAGTTCGCCGCATTGTCGAAGAAGGGTATTCCAAAGCGAAGAAAATCCTGACTGACAATATGGATGATCTGCACAAGTTGGCAAAAGCTCTGCTGGAATATGAATTGCTGTCCGGTGACGAGATCAAGGACTTGCTGGCCGGTAAGCCGATCATTCGTGATACCGATGATGACGAGCCGAAAGACACTAAGCCGAAGTCCTCTGTTCCGACAGGTGGCGGTTTAAGCGGCGGAGAGTTGCCACAAGGGGCGTAATGCTGT
The DNA here is from genome assembly GCA_030432025.1 of Alphaproteobacteria bacterium. Lineage (GTDB taxonomy): Bacteria > Pseudomonadota > Alphaproteobacteria > Micavibrionales > Micavibrionaceae > TMED27. The sequence continues at coordinate 24,171 of JAUIIA010000006.1, read as the reverse complement.
TCGCAACGTAAAGCCGGATTGTGGGGGATCGTCATGGTTGATTACATTGAACCGAAATCTTCGTTTTTTCAGAAAATCATAGGTGCGCTGGGGTTGCTGCTGGTGCTCGGTGGTGTGGTTTTGTTCGGGGTTTATCTTTATTTTGCTGGGGTTTTGCTCAACTCTCCCGCCAAAATGTTGATATTGAAAGAAAACCTAAAGCTGACGGATCCTGCAATCCGTGGGACGTATGAAGCGCCAATGGAAGACGGTTCGGAAGGCGTGCAGATTATGAATTTCGAGATGACCTTTTCCGAGGAATTCTCGCTTCTTATTTTCATCCTGTTTGTCTTTTTCAGTATTCTTATTTGTGTCGCTGTTTTGCGCATCATCATCGGGGCGGGCTCCAGTATGGTGAAAGCGTCCACAACACCCAAGCAGGTCATTATCCGGGAGCGAGAAGTGCCTGTGCGATCTTCCGCTTCCGTTTCTTATGAAGCTTCGGCCAAGCCCGAGGAAGAGCCGTTAGCGGCTAAAGCGTCTTCGTCCTACCGTCGTGACAGAAAGCTGTAATATCAGGGCTTTTTAAGCTAGGATAGCGGCTGTTGCTAATTTTGGGGGATGATACATGGCACGCGATTTACCAATGGATTCCGGATTTAATGTTAAGAGTATTTTGGCGCTTTTGGGGCTGCTGCTCGTTGTGACAGGTGTCGGTTTACTGCTGTTTTTCGCGTATCTGGTGTTCCAGATTATCGACGCGCCGCAGGATGTGCAGATTGTCCAATATATTATGGAGATGACGGAAATTGACGGCCCGATCTTGAACGGGAAGTTCGTTGTACCGATGGAAGCGGGGCAGGCAGGTCCGTCGCGCAATGCGGATTTTGAAATCGAGATGTCGCCTGAAATCAAAACCATTATCTTTTTGTTTATCGGCGCGATTGCGCTGTCTATTTGCGTGAACATCGTGCGCATCATTATCACAGCGGGTTCGGCGATGATTAAGGCGGCGGGACCGGAGGGCGGTATTTCCGTTTCGTCGAATAAACGGGATTCATCACGCCAAGATCACTTGCACTATAAACGTGCGTTGGAAGAGGAGCGCAATCGACGCTAGACACGCCAAGAGCTTGCTCTTTCCGCGATTGTGTTCAGCCAAAATATTGCGTACAACTTAAGTCATGAGTAGAGAATTTTTCGGAACAGATGGAATTCGTGGCCGCGCCAATGAGCCGCCAATGACGGCGGATATGGCGTTGAAGGTTGCGATGGCGACCGCCAAGGTTTTGCGCACCCGCCGTGAAGGCAGCCCGACCGACCGTGTTGTGATCGGTAAGGATACGCGTCTTTCATGCTATATGCTTGAGCAAGCGATGACCGCGGGTTTCCTGTCTATGGGGATGAATGTGATTTTGACAGGTCCCGTGCCGACACCCGGTGTGGCGATGCTGACACGCTCTTTACGTTGTGATTTGGGTGTGATGATTTCCGCCTCGCATAATTCATTTGAAGATAACGGCATCAAGCTGTTTGGTTCCGACGGTTATAAGCTGGATGACGAGATCGAGTTAGAGATTGAAGCGGCCCTTAAAGGCGATTTGAATGGCGACCTTGCGTTGCCTGCCGATCTTGGTAAGGCGACACGGTTCGATGATGCGATCGGCCGTTATGCCGAAAGCGTGAAGCGTAGCTTGCCGCGTGGGTCGACCCTCGAGGGTTTGCGGGTGGTCGTGGATTGCGCGCATGGTGCGGCATATAAGGTTGCGCCACAAGTTCTATGGGAGCTGGAAGCCGAGGTTATTCCGATTGGTGTGCAGCCGAATGGCCGAAACATCAATGACGGTTACGGTGCGACGAGCACGGGTCGCTTGCAGGAAGCTGTGGTTGATAACGGTGCCGATATCGGGATTGCGCTGGATGGTGATGCCGACCGTTTGATTATGGTCGATGAGACTGGCACGAAGATTGATGGTGACCAGTTGATGGCCGCACTTGCGCTGTCGATGCAGGAAAGCGGTGAGCTGGCCAAGCCCGCGCTGGTGACGACCGTGATGTCGAATCTGGGGCTGGAGCGTTTGTTGAAATCCAAGGGCATTGATTTGATCCGCACATCGGTCGGTGACCGTTATGTGATGGAAGCGATGCGCGCCGATGGTTATAACCTTGGTGGGGAGCAGTCAGGGCATATCATCCTGTCTGATCTGAATACGACGGGTGATGGCTTGCAGGCCGCGATCCGTGTGTGTTCGATCTTGAAAGAGAGCGGTAAGACCGCCAGTCAGGCGCTAAAGCTTTTTGAACCATTGCCGCAAATCTTGCGCAATGTGGAATATGATCCGAAGACGTTGAACGGCATCAAGCCGATGGACAAGCAGGAGATCAAGGACGCGATCGAGAAGGCCACGGCTGATTTTGCCAATGACGGCCGTGTGCTTGTGCGTCCCAGCGGTACCGAGCCGCTTATCCGTGTAATGGCCGAAGGTGATGACCAAAGCAAGGTTGAAACCATTGTCGGTGACTTGTGCGCGGTGATCGAAAAGGCCGTCGGATAAGCTTTTCAGGCTTCCTCTCTATTCTGTTTTCTATAAATGGCAGGCGTTAACAAAACTGTCATGAATTCCGCCTAGTATGATAAACTGGACATAGTGGTAGCGAAGAGTTTCAGCGGGACAGAAGGATTTTTTCATTGCAGGAATGGCTCCTAGATACATTTTATACATCCCTGACTGCGCTTGGTGGCGCGGCGGAGATGCTGATGTATCCTGCTGTCTTTTTTGTGCTGTTGGCGCTGGGGTTCAAAGGGTCCAAGGTTTTTACCGAAGCGGCTAAAATCCTGCCCGAGACAACGACCACGCTAGGTATCGTTTCGTTCAATGTTTTATTTGTGCTTCCCATGCTGGCTGTGCTGTCCGTGGTTATGAAGGATATTTTCGAGGCCGGCGGCTTGATGCTGATTGATGAGACGATGTGGGAGAACATGCCGTTCTTTGCGGCGTTGCTGATTGCCGTGTTGATCATGGATTTCGGGACGTATTGGCGTCACCGTATGATGCATTCGCCGATGTTTTGGCCATCACATGCCGTTCATCATTCCGATACCGCCGTGACATGGTTGACGTTGATCCGTGCGCATCCCGTTGACCATTTGACCACCAGTATCATGGATAATGTGTTGTTGCTTATGCTCGGCTTTCCGATTGAGGTAGTTATCGCCAGTGTGATGATCCGTCATTATTACGGGTATTTCGTCCATGCCGACCTACCGTGGACTTATGGCAAGATATTCGGCAAAATCTTTATCTCTCCCGCTATGCATCGCTGGCACCATGCTGATGAGCCGAGGGCGTATAATACCAATTACGCGGCGGTGTTTGCGTTTTATGATTATATCTTCGGAACGTATTACGTGCCGGGGCCTTGTAACGTGCCGCTCGGGGTGCAGGATGATATGGGCAAGGGGGTTTTCAACCAACTGACCTATGCGTTCAAACCGCGTGCCTACAAAGCCTTGTTTGCGAACCGCAAGAAAGAGGCGGCGGAATTTCAGGAAGAAGCCGCAGAGTAGAGGCGGCATTCTGACGCAAGATTTTCCCAAAATATAAAGAAACTTTGCAGTGCTAAAGCGCACATTCAATTGACTTTCTGGGCTTTCGCCCTTATCCGTAATGGCATGAAAGATCTTTCAAATAACACGGCCTTGCTTCCTAGCGGGTTTGAAGACTTGCTGCCGCCGCAGGCCGAGGCGGAATATGCCGCTATCTCTGCGCTGGTCGGTAGTTTTTCCAAATTCGGATATCGCCGCGTGAAGCCGCCTATGGCCGAGTTCGAAGATAGCTTGCTGGCGCCGGGGCCGGGGGCTTCGCTGTCGGCGGAGACGTTCCGTGTTATGGATTCCGTAACCCACCGCATGATGGGCTTGCGTTCCGACATTACGGCGCAGATTGCGCGCATTGCCTTGTCTCGCTTGGCTGATGAGCCGCGACCGTTGCGCCTTACCTACGCCAATGATGTTATCCGTACCAAAGCTTCGCAGGCGCGCACGCAGCGTCAGTTTACGCAAGTCGGTTGCGAGTTGATCGGTGTGGACAGCGCGCAAGCCGATGCGGAGATTGCCGTGGTGGCTTTGGCCGCGATTCATGAGGCGGGTGTGAAGGATGTGACGATTGATTTTGCCACGCCGCAGATTGTTGAAGATATTTTCGAAGCGACCAAGACCGAGCGCGAGGATATAGACGCGCTTCGTCACAAATTGTCAGGTCCTGCCGATAAGGCATTCAAGGCGATTGATGATATTGGTTTGCCGGAGTTGGTGCAGCCGTTGATCGACCGTTTGAAGATGGTTGTTAAAACGGTTGAAGAGGCCGCCGAAGCATTCGGGTTCGAGAGCTTTAGCGTGACAATTGATCCGCTGGAGACACGCGGTTTTGAATATCATAACGGTGTTGTGTTCACGTTGTTTGCCAAGAATATTCGCGGTGAATTGGGGCGTGGCGGGCGCTACGATATTTTCGACGGACAAATGGCGAGCGAGAGCGCGACGGGCTTTACGTTGTATATGGACACTTTGCGCCAAGGTATTAGCAAGCGCGAAAGGGCGGAGACCAAAGAGGTCGATGCGACGCCTGATTGGGGCGAGGTTAAGGATTTGCACGATCAAGGGATCGTCACGATATTGAAACATAAGGAAGGTTTGTAAAATGGCGAATGTCGCAGTCATCGGATCACAGTGGGGTGATGAAGGTAAGGGTAAGATCGTTGACTGGCTGTCCAGCCGCGCCGATGTTGTTGTCCGTTTTCAGGGCGGTCACAATGCGGGCCACACACTCGTTATCGATGGTGTGACATACAAGCTGCACTTGCTGCCGAGTGGTATTGTCCGCAAAGCCAAAATTTCCATTATTGGCAACGGCGTTGTGATCGATCCGTGGGCGTTGATGGAGGAAATCAAGACCGTGCAAGCACAAGGTGTTGATGTTAGTCCCGACAAATTGATGATTGCGGAGAACGCGCCGCTTATCCTGCCCGTTCACGGTGCACTGGATGAAGCGATGGAGATTGCACGCGGCAACAAGCCGATCGGCACGACCAAGCGTGGCATTGGTCCGGCGTATGAAGACAAGATTGCGCGCCGCGCGATCCGTATTTGTGATCTGGAATATCCCGAGGTGATGAAGGAAAAGCTGGAGCGAATGATGCTTCACCACAATGCGTTGCTGACAGGTCTGGGCGCCGAAGCGATTGATGCGGATGAGATTTTCGAACAATTGATGGGAGTCCGTGACGAGATTTTGCCATATAAGGCGGCGACGTGGAAGTACCTTCATGATGCGAATGCCGAGGGCAAAAAGATTTTGTTCGAAGGTGCGCAAGGTATGATGCTGGATGTTGATCACGGTACATACCCGTATGTGACGTCGTCGAATATGGCGGCGGGGCAAGCGGCGAGCGGTTCCGGTATGGGGCCAGACCAGATCGGTTATGTTCTGGGGATTACCAAAGCCTACACGACGCGTGTGGGGGCGGGGCCTTTCCCGACCGAGCAGGATAATGATGTTGGTCAGTTTCTCGGTGAACGCGGACATGAGTTTGGTACGACCACGGGACGTAAGCGTCGTTGTGGCTGGTTTGATGCGGTTGCCGTACGTCAGGCGATCAAGCTGGGCGGTATTCACGGTATTGCGTTAACCAAGCTGGATGTTCTGGACGGGTTAGAGGAAATCAAAGTCTGTGTCGGTTATGAGCTTAACGGCGAGAAAATTGATTATCTGCCCGCTTCGCAAGTTAAGCAGGCAGAGGTTACGCCAATTTACGAGACTATCGAAGGCTGGAAAGAGACAAGCGCAGGAGCACGATCCTGGGCGGACTTACCGGCCGCAGCGGTGAAGTATGTGAAGCATATCGAAGAGCTGATTGGTGCGCCTGTAACATTGCTGTCAACCAGCCCTGAGCGCGACGATACGATCCTGATGCAGGACCCGTTTCTGGCTAAATAAATAAAAATTTCAAAGTTTTTTACACAAATGTGAGGCAAGTCACATTCTCTAGAGTTCCCCTTTGCTATGCTGGTAAGTAGGGGTAGTAGAACGTGTTAAAAATAAACGTAAAAAAGCTAGAGCATAATATTGAAAGCGCAGCTTCGTTGCTGAAGGCTCTGGCAAACGAGCATAGGCTAAAGATTGTGTGTGTGCTGTATTACGGCGAGAAAAATGTTACAGACCTCAGCATCATCACAGGTTTAAGCCAGTCGGCGCTGTCGCAGCATCTTGCGCGTTTGCGCCGTGAGGGCATAGTGGAAACACGACGTGATGCCCAGACTATCTTTTATACTCTGAACAGGGCGATCCGTTCGGAAGTACTACATTCTTTATATGAATTTCACGATATGGATGGGGCTGTTTCTGCCTGATTTTGTATTCAAACATACCTGAAAGCCTTGCAGACCCATTGGTTTTTTGGGAAATAGACTTTTTGGAACGCCGCGGTTACACTTTTCTTAAGTGCTTGAAGGCGCAATGTCTTTGTTGATTTTGCCGTTTCGCGGTAAAATGATCTCTGGAGTGCTTATTTTATCGTCATTAAAGGATTTAACGACGCATGTCTGATGAAAACGCTCAAGACCCGTCAAAAAAGACGCCTGCTGCTGATGCACCTAAGGAAAAGGGTGATCAGGATAAAAAGGCTGGGAAAGTTGAGGCGGGCAAAAAGGCCAAGAAGGAAAAGCCGGCCAATATTGCTACATTTGCCGGCAAGGTCGACATTCTGTGTGATCAGCGCCTGCCGCAATATGATTCCGGACCTGCGTCGGCGTATTCCGCATATTCCAATGATCATAATAAAGCGCCTTTGTTTGCCGTTGTTTGTGAGCGGGACCTCGTGCCGCGCCGCGCGGCGGCGAATGTATATACCGCGATTGTAAACCCGTCTATGGCGAAACTGGTTGCGCATGGTGCGGTGTATTGGCCGCCTGAGGACCGTGAGCTTTACGTCTTTATTTACTACGATAATCTCGGCAAGCCGTTGATGGAGCCAAGTGCTTCTGCCGCTTTGGGGTGGAAGCAGGATGACGTGATGAATGCGGTTGTAAAGCCGATGGTCAATGTGTTGCAAGATTATCGTGACAAAGATTTCGTTCATGGTTCTATTCGCCCCAGTAACATGTATGACGGGAACCCGTCGGGGAAGATAAAGTCCATGATTTTGGGCGATTGTCTCGCCTGTCCGCCGTCCTATGAACAACCCGCAATGTATGAAACCGTACATCGCGCAATGGCCGATCCGATTACACGCGGTAAGGGCACGAACGCAGATGATTTGTATGCGCTGGGCGTGTCCATTGCGGTATTGATGCGGCAAAATGACCCACTTAAAGGGTTAAGCCCGCAGCAAGTTGTGCAGAAAAAGCTGGAGCTTGGCAGTTATGCTGCCGTGACGGGTAAGGACCGTTTCAAGGGCGAGATACTCGAATTGCTGCGCGGGTTGTTGCATGATGATGCCGCGCAACGCTGGACAATTGATGAGGTTGTTGCCTGGATCGACGGGCGCAGGCTTAGTCCGAAGCAGGCGATTGTAACCAAGAAGGCACCGCGTCCGGTGTCGCTCGGGGATAAGCGTTTTTATAATGCGCCGATGTTGTCCATGCATCTTCATGACTACCCCAAAGAGGCGAAAAAGATTATCGAGGACAAGTCCTTGTTCAACTGGATCGAGCGTTCTCTGGAGGATGAGGAAACAGCACAACGGTACGAAAAAGCATTGGTGGATGCGCGTCAGCAATCCACAGGCGCGGGGTATGAGGCTTGTTTGCTGAGTAATGTTTGTGTTGCTCTGGACCCCAGTGCGCCGCTTCGTTACCGCGGTATGAATATTATCTGTGACGGGATCGGTACGTTGATGTCCCATATGGTCTACAGGGGTGAATCTTTGACCAAGGTTGTCGAAATTTTTATGACACAATTGGGCATGAACTGGCTGTCGGTGCAGAATACGGCGACTATGGATGTGACGGGGTTATTTTCCAAATTCGAACGCTGCAAGCGGTATTTAAAGAGCAGCAAATTCGGTGAGGGGCCGGAGAGGGCGCTGTATGTTTTAAGTCCGGAAAGCCCATGTCAAAGCGAGATTTTAAGGGATTATTTTGTTACTGATGCGGATCAGCTGTTGATGGCTTTTGAAGATATGTGCCGTCGCGGACGACCGCCGAAAGTATTTCTGGATCGGCATGTTGTTGCGTTTTTGCAGGAAAAAGATCCAAAGAGTATCGAGAATTATCTGTTCGATTTGAACACGCATGAAAATCACCGCCAGATAGGCGCGACGCTGAAATGTTTTGCCAATATACAACGTCGTTACAAGTTGCAGGATATGCCGTTTTTGGCCCGTGTTCTGTCCCCGATGCTGCACACATTGGCCAAGAGATATCATGACAGGCGCGTGCAGGAGAAAATGCGCGAAGCGATCGCCGACTTTCAGATGTCGGGTAATTTGATCAAGGTGGCCGCGTTGTTCGAAAATGCGGAAGTGCAAAAGAAGGATTTCCATTCCTTTAAAAAGGCGATGCTCGAATTCAGAAAAATTGAAAAAGAGCGTGAAACACTGGAGCTGCGATTGCAGGACAAGGCAAAGTTCGGTGTCGAGACAGGACGTTATTTTTCCGCTGTGTTCTCCTGTATGCTCGCGTTCGCTGTTATTATCGGTGCGGCTTCGTTGTTTCTCTCTGATAAATCGTTTTTCTAGACAGGTATAAAAATGGCGCAGAAACAAAAAGTGAAAAAGAAAAGTAAGGGCGGGATGAGATATTCTATCAGCCTGAGTCTCCTGCTGCTGATTTTTGCGGTTGTCGGCGTGTGGTTCATGTCGAGCGCTTTGATTTTGGTTATTGGTCTGATGCCGTTGTTTGTCGCGTTTTTTGTCGACAGTAGCCCGAATAAAACAAAAGCGATAACGGTCGGTGCTATGAATATCGCCGGCATTACACCGTTTTTGATCGAGCTTTGGACCACGGAGGCGACGATGGATAAGGCTCTTACAATCATTTTTGATCCGATGGCGATTATTGTGATTTATTCCGCAGCCGGCGTTGGGTACGTCATTGACTGGGCGGTGACGCTTATGGTCGCCAGCTTTATGTATCAACGTGGCGTTGCCCGTAAGAAAGCCATAGAAGAAAGGCAGGCCGAGCTTATCAAACGTTGGGGCGAAGAGGTTAGCGGTAAGGTTCCTTTGGACCATGAGGGTTTCCCTCTAGACCAGCCTGTGCCCAACGAAGAACCCGCAGATTCTTAATGGTTTCTTTAAAATTTGAGCCATTATTAATCTTATCTTAGGTCGTTTTTTATATCCTAAGTATTAAGAATAGTACTTTCGGACAGGATGGAGCGCGCATTAGGCCGCTTTTTTTATGCCGAAAATTTGGAAAGTATTTAAATTAAATACAAGGTGGGTTGTGCTAAATGGTTGGAAAAGCACGAAAATTTTTGAAATCACTCTTCCGTAAAGAGGACGGAACAACGGCTATCGAGTTTAGCATGTTGTTGTTTCCCTACATGCTTCTTACGCTTGGAATTCTTGAATTAGCCATCATGTTTACCTCACAAAGCTTGCTCGAAGGGGCTACTTCTTCGGCTGCACGCATGATTAGAACCGGAGAATTACAGGAATCCGGCGCAGGAAATGAAGAACAGGTTTTTCAGGATGCGCTCTGTAATTACGCCCGTGCGTTCATCAATTGCCAGAACATTGTCGTTGAGGTCAAACCTCTCAATAGTTTCTATGATGACATCACCCCGACATATGACGGTGACGGAAATATTGTGCCGGACGCGTTTGATTCGGGTGGTTCGGATCAGGCGATGTTGATCCGCACATCTTATCGTTATCCCATGATTACACCGATTGTCGGGCCGCTTTTGATGGGGCCTGACGGTTCGACGTTGTTTGTCTCAACCATCGTGTTGCAGACCGAGCCCTATGACTTTCAGGGAGCGGGATCATGATGAAGGTAGGTTTCGCCAAATTTATACAAGCGCTTTCGCTGGGCCGCCTGAAAGAAGAAGACGGATTGGCAGCAGTTGAAGCCGCTTATATTTTCCCGATTATGCTGACGATGCTTCTTGGTGTTTACGATATTGGCAACGGTATTATCGCGAACCAGAAAACCATTCGCGCATCGCAAGTGACCGCCGACCTTATCGCGCGGACGGCCGAAATTGATTCCGCCGGATTGAATGAAGCTATTCAAGGCGGGCAGCAGGCTTTGGTGCCGCTGAATGATACGACTTATGGTGTCGATGTTGTCAGTATCCGTTTTGACTCCGATGCCAATGCCGTAATTGAATGGCGTGAAACCCGCAACATGACTCCGATGTCGGATGTTTTGACTCGCGTGCAAGCGCTGGGACAAGCCGATGAGGGGGTTCTGGTTGTTGCATCCGAATACACATTCGAGCCGCTTTTTGCCGGCTTTATCGTTGAAGATATGCAGATGCGTGAAGTTGCATTTGCCCGCGGCCGTAAAAGTGCCGTTGTTGAAAGAGTGCCGTAAAGGCCCAAATATAAACCCGCTTAAGGGAGATTAAATATGAAATTGCATGAACAAAGAAAAATTGTCCGTATGTACGGCGCTGTTAAAAAATTCTGGCGTGACACGAACGCGGCTATCGCGATTATGTTTGCTGTTATGGCCCCATTACTGATCGGTGCTGCGGGGATGTCGGTAGACTTTGCGCATGCTTATCTTATTCAACAAAGATTGTCGCAAGCGATTGATGCGGCAGCTTTGGCAGCGACGGCGATCTCTACGGAAACGACGGAGATACAGTCCAAAGTGCAGCAATTCTTTGATGCGAACTATCCGCCGGAAAAACTGGGCGCAACATTTACGCCGCAAGTTTCCGTTGAGGGGAACTTGGTAACCGTTACCGGAACGGCCCAGTATGACACGTATTTCCTCGATGTTATCGGGATCGAATATCTTGATGTTGGTGCGCGGACTGTCGTGCAGCGTGATATTCAGGGTATCGAAGTTGTGCTTGTTCTGGATAATACAGGTTCAATGAGTACCAACAACAATATCGGTAAGCTGCGTACTGCCAGCTGTGAATTTGTCGAGATTATTTTCGGTACTTATGATTCTGAACAAACAGGCGATTGTCTGGACCGGTTTGATGAATTTGTGGTGCCGAATAACCAGTATGTGAAGGTCGGTCTTGTGCCGTATTCGACGTCCGTCAATGTCGGGCCGTATGGTTTGGGTTATGATGATGACGGTGCCGCGTATGGTTCTTCATTCCTTCTGAACCCGATCGGTGCAACCTTTAGCAACGATAGTAATACCGATATCTGTGTTCGTGAGTACGAAGACGGTACAGACGTGACGGATCACGCCGGGCCTTGGTATATGTACCGTTGGTGCCGTGACAAGGATGATGATTCAGCCGAGTGTGACAGGCTGAGCAAGAACTATGTTTGTTATAACTGGAACAGTTCAGGTAGTTGCACGCATGCATATTATTCCTATGGTGCGCCACGTGAGGTCGCTCGCTTGCCCGAATATCTGTGTCCGAAAGCTTCGGTGTTGCCGATGACGAGTGACATGACGGATCTGAAAAACCGTATCGGCGAGATGGAAGCCAGAGGTAACACATATGGTAGCACCGGCATGGTGTGGGGATATCGGATGATCTCTCCCGGGTTCCCGTTTCAGGAAGCCGAGCCATACACGAATACCGGTTACCGCAAAGTGGTCGTGATGATGACCGATGGTAACAATATTCGTCACTCGACTTATTCCGCATATGGCCGGACCAGCGAAAGTAGCGTTGATACGAATGGTGAGATTGATGACCGCCTGAGAGATACATGTGCGAATATGGACCTGCAGGATAACATTACGATCTACACGATCACGTTCGAAGCCTCTAGCGGCGGTATCAGTGACAGCACCAAACAGCTTTATGAAGATTGCGCAGTGAATGGTGGTCGTCATGAGCATGTCACAACTTCGGATGAGCTGATCAGTGTCTTCCGGGATATCGCTCAAGAGTTGAGTAATTTAAGAATTCGAAGCTAATTAAAGTAAACAGTAAAACGAAAAGCCTCGCGTGTAAAAAACGTGAGGCTTTTTGCTTTCTGTGAATAGTAAAGTAATAAAGGGGTTTTAGTGATAATTGTAGTTATACTTACAAATATGCGAGCTGTTTATTGTTTTTTGTAAGTAAAAAGCTTTATTTTATTTTTATTTATTTTTACTGTTGGGTTTGTCTTCTGTTTTTACTATATAGTTAAAATTTTAGATAAAATAACTTAAAGTTTATACTTGCTTGGTGCTTGTTTTTTATTCTATTATTAGTCAGTTCACTGCGTTTTTTAACTCCTCCTTAACCAACCTTCGATATTCTAAAGTAGTAACGGTTGGGACCGATAGGCCTTCTATGATAGAGTAGGTTTTGAGGACGGGTTAACCGAATTATATAAAAATCTTAAAAGGAGAAAACCATGTTGAAACTGTTAGCTTTGAAAGATGCATATTTGAAAAACGAAGATGGTGCTACTGCTATTGAATACGGCCTTATTGCTGCCGGTATTTCTGTTGCGATCGTAGCGATTGTCTTTACGGTCGGTACAGACTTGACCGCTTCATTCACAACAGTGAGTACGAAGCTCCAGTCCGCTGGTGCGCCATAATATTGGTTCTAGTTTAAAGAGAGCCCACCCAGTTTGGGTGGGCTTTTTTTTTAACGGATTTTGAAGTTTTGTGTAGGACACTTGGTTGCAAAATTACAAAGGTGCGCATGACATGACATTTTTTTCTAAAATTAAAATATCTGATATTCGGTTTCGTCCGTTATACTTCATTAGTAAGGATGGGGGCACAGCAATTGAATATGCGCTGATCGCTTCCGCAATTGCAGTGGGAATTGCTGCTATTGTTTTTGGTTTGGGGACGACTCTTGATGGAACGTTTACAACAATCAGCGGCAAGTTATCGAGCTCCGGCGCCCCGTAGTTCTTGGGGTGGTCGCGTCTTAATATGCGCTCCGTTCAGGTGTGCGGATCTGGTACTTATCAAATGTTATTTCTAATCGTTTATTTGACGTCAGTTTTTATCGTCCTGGGTGTCGGGGCCGTTGCGGCTTATTCCGATGTGAAGGGCATGCAGATTCCGAATATGTATAGCGCTATTATTCTCGGCGTTTTTGTGGTTTGTTTTGCTGTCATGACTCTGGGCGGTAAGGAGTGGATATTCTATCCGCTTACGGCGCACCTGATTTCTTTCGGTATTGTGTTTGCCTTTACGGCGGGTTGTTTTGCTCTGAAACTTATCGGGGCAGGGGATTCCAAGTTGGCGAGCGCGTATGCCGCATGGATGGGAATTCAGGGCTTGCTGCCGTTTCTGTTTTATATGGCGTTGGTCGGTGGGTTGCTCGGTGCGTTCGCAATTATTGTTAAAAAATACAAGCCATTCAAAAACCCGAAGCCGGATAGCTGGATAGGGCAAGTGCAAGGCGGAGCGAACAAAGTTCCCTATGGTGTTGCAATTGTTATCGGGGCACTGGCATCTTTCGTAAAAATAGGGTACCTTAATGTGGATAACTTTTCGTTGTTCATTGAGTCTTAGGTTCTACCGCTGTTTTTAACGCCCTTTGTTTTATCCACATGTGTCGCCGTCGGCGGGTTTCACGAATTTTTAAGATAATCGGCGCACAATAATATTAGTAGTTTCTTTTGCCCGCTTCCCGGGTGTCTGTGTTCCCGATTGGCTTAATTTTCCGATCTAAAAAACCAAATGAGGTTTTCGTCATGAATAAAAATATTCTAATTGTGCTCGGTGGTGCTGTGCTGGTGGCTGTATTGGTCGCTGTGTTGGTGCAGGTCACGCTTGGTGGTTCAGAGGAGCCTGTGCAGGTCGCTGATGTTCCGACTACGCAAATTTTGGTGGCGAGCAGAGATTTGAAAATAGGTCAGCAATTGGACTCTAATTTAATGCGCTGGCAGTCCTGGCCGCAAAGCGCAGTGTTTGCCGGCGCGATCAGACGCGAAGGCGAGCAGAGTGTTGATGATGCGTTGGATGGGCGCTTGGCCCGTAATGTAGCCGAAGGCGAGCCGTTGATGCGCAGTGCTTTGTTGCAGCAGTCTAAAGGTAACCTTGTGGCGGCTACGCTTGAGCCGGGTCAGCGTGCGCTGGCGATTGAGGTGAATGCATCCAGTATGGTCGGTGGTTTTATTGGTCCCGGTGATTATGTGGATGTGATGCTGACATACCGTTCCCGTATTAATTCGGATGATGATGATCCGAACGTGAAGAATTTTATAGCGCTGAATATCGATAGTTACGCGACAGAGACCATCTTGCAAAACGTCAAGGTGTTGGCTGTCGACCAGACTGCGCAGCCGCCGAAAGATGATGAAAAGATTAGAGTCGGTAAGACCGTGACGCTTGCGGTTTCTGCCGGTGATGCCGAAAGATTATCGCTAGCCGGAGAGTTGGGGCAGCTAACGCTGGTCCTGCGTGCGGTCGGTGACGATGCAATTGTTCAACGAACCGGGCCTGTCACTTCTGATGCCCGCTTGACTACGATGGGTGATGAAATTTACCGCGGGGTCGAGAAAATCAAAGAAGAATCTGGAAAAAACAGGAATAGTGTGCGAATCTATACGGGTGAGCAGGTTTCCACCGTGCTTGCAAAGTAATTCTTACACTCCTCTCTTTTTCCCCACTGCTTTTTTTTTTCTGTGTAACCAACCTGAAAGACTATAGCCATGTCAAAGCTCTCTATGCGCCCGTTCGGGTATGATCGAATTTTTGTTGCCGTGATCGCACTGGTCATGGTGATGCCGCTATGTGTTGCGTGGGCCGCCAAAGGTGACTTGAAGGCAACGGACGTGGAAATGGCCGTGGAGGCGCCGACCAGCATTACTCTCGGTAAGGCGCAGCTGATCAAGGTCGATGGTGATGTTTCCGATGTGTTGGTTGCCGACCCGACAGTGATTGATGTCGCAGCCGTGCAGAGTAACGCGCTGTATGTTGTTGGTTTGCAGGTTGGTGATACGAATATTATCGCGTTGGATGGGCAGGGGAATGTTCTTGAGGATATTCATGTTCATGTGACGTTTGACCTGCGCGCTATTCAAGCGCTGGTTAATCAGTTGTTCCCCGGCGAAGATGTAACTGTCGGCGCTATTCACGATCAAATTTTGCTGACCGGTGAGGTTTCGAACCCCGGTGTTGCATCCAAGGTTACTCAGATTGTCGGTCATTATGTAAGTGACCTGACGGATGATGACGGTCCGATTGACGGTATTATTGCCAACTTGCTGGAAGTGCGCGGCGAGCAACAGGTGATGATGCAGGTGAAAATCGTCGAGGCCTCACGTAATGTATTTAAAGAATTCGGCGTGTCTACGGATTTCAACGATCCGGCTGAAGGCGCGGCTACAACAATTTTCGGTACCACACAGCCTACAACAACAATTGGCGGTGATGGTTCAGCTACTCTGGATAGTGGTGCTGCGTTAACGCAGCCCTCTCTGGCAACGTTACGCTTGCTGGCCGATACAGGTATTAACGGTATCGGTGATATCGGTATTTTCCTCGATGCTCTGGAGGAGCGTAATCTGGCTAATGTTCTGGCTGAACCGAACCTGACGGCAATATCAGGTGAGCAGGCAGGCTTTTTGGCTGGTGGTGAATTTCCTGTCCCGTCCGGTCTGGATAACGTTGGTAATGTTGTTGTGACATTCCGTGAATTCGGTGTGTCGCTGAACTTCCGCCCGACTGTCCTGTCCGAAGAACGGATCAGCTTGCAAATGAATACAGAAGTGTCCGCGGTTGATAATGAAAATGCGGTTACGCTTGGCGGGATTGTTGTTCCCGGTCGTAGCATTCGCCGTGCATCGACAACTGTTGAAGTGCCGACAGGCGGTAGCTTAATGATTGCGGGTATCTTGCAGTCAAACGCGATCGAAGGATACTCGGGTCTTCCCGGTATTGCGCAAACGCCTGTACTTGGCGACCTTGTGAAGTCTGATAGTTTCTCTCGTGATGAAACAGAGTTGGTTGTGATTGTAACGCCGTATCTGGTTGAGCCTTACAAAGAGGTCGATATAGCCCAACACGTGCCAAAAGATAATTCCGACCCGCTCGCGCAAGCGTTCGTGGCTAACATTCGTCGCAATTATGAAGTTGAAGATGAAAGCCTGTTCGAAGCAGGTGCAGGCTTCGGGTATTTGCTGGATTAATAAGGTTTCAGGAGTAAGTTATGTCACCAAGATCACAAAAAATAACGGTTTCGATGCCTTATACAATTCTGGCGCTTATCGCCCTTTGCATGCTTTTGACGGCGTGTGACTTGTACGAGGATTCAACGCTGAACACGACGAAGATGCGCCTTGAAGAAAGCCGCTATGCGGAAAGCTTCGATGTTAAAAATCTTGATGAAGGCAAAATGTTCGAAATCGTGCGTTACTACGAAAAGCATGGCGACGGTCCTTTAGGGCTGACGGTTTCATATGATCCGCAATCCCGTTCAGCTGGTGCGATGGTTGCCGGTGACGAAGCGGCCCGTATTGCCAAATATTTGCACAAAAAGGGCATCGTCAATGTCCAGTCCGGCATTATGCCTGTGGTTGATTCAGGTTCCGATATGAAGGTCCTGATTACCTTTGATAGCTATAAAGCGACTGCACCAGCAGGATGTGAGGCTATGGGTGGGACCAAGGACCATACGGAAGACCTGAATAACGAATACAAGCTTGGCTGCACCCGCGATATGCTGGTTGCCCGTCAATTGGCCCGTCCGGCTGACCTGAAAGGGCGCAGAATTTCGCCGACAACAGACGGCCGCCGTGTTGCGAATTCTACTGAAACATACCGCACAGGTGTTCCCAATGAGCCGCTTATTGGTGAAAGTGCCTCAGGTGAAGAATAATAACGTATTGGGGTATTTTCTCGCCTCTGAGTTGATGGAGTCTGAGCGCGTTATGCTCTATAATGATAAAAAAACCACTTTATCGTGAAGGACATAGGCATCAGAACATGAGTGAGTCAGATAATCAGGCTACATCAATATTGCTTCCGTCCTCGAAGCTTGCCGTTTATTCCAAAGACCCGACAACGTTGGAAGCAGCGCAAGGTCTCGAAGATGACTGGCGCTTTGCGCGTGTAAGAATTGCAGGCGAAGAAGGCGGCGTTGAAAGCGCCATACAGGTTTACCACGAGATATCTTCCCCTGATCTAATTGTGATCCAGACGGATACGATTGATGAGGGGTTCACCGAAAAATTGGGTGAACTGGCAGGACATTGTGATGAAGGTACGTCTGCCATCATCATCGGTCCCGACAATGATGTGAATTTGTACCGTAAGCTGATTGATATGGGTGTTAGCGACTATATGGTTCGCCCCGTATCGACGGAAGATCTTGCGGAAGTTGTCGCCAAGGCGTTGATTGAGAAAATCGGTGTGACAGGTAGCCGTTTGATCGCCCTGACAGGGGCAAAAGGCGGTGTGGGTACAACGATTATTGCCGAGGCGCTGGCCTGTGGTGTTTCCGATATTCTAGGCCAGAAAGCTATGTTGCTGGATACGTCCGGTGGTTGGTCTACACTTGGTGTCGGTCTTGGTTTCGAGCCGTCAACGACATTGGATGAAGCTGTTCGTGCAGCTGAGAATAATGATGAAGATAGCATCAAGCGCATGTTGCATAACGTCGATGAACGGCTTCAAGTTCTCGCAACAGGCGGAGACGTTATGTTGGAAGACACGGTTACACCGGAGCAGTTTGAAGCTTTGATTGATATGCTGATGGTGAAATGCCCGACGGTCATTGTTGATGTATCGCATTCTCCGGCCGCATTGCAACGCTGTGTTATTACGCGTGCAAACCAGATTATGGTCGTATCAACGCCGACCTTGCCCGCATTGCGTCTGGCGCGGAGCCTTATACAGGAAGTCCGTCAGGTGCGCGGTGGTGATCATGGCGAAGTTTCTCTGATCATTAATATGCAGGGACAAGCGGCCTCTAGCGAAGTGTCGAAGAATGATATCGAGAAAGCCATGGAATTAAGTGTCGCGGCTTACTTGCCGTTTGACTCCAAAGTGTTCCTGAACAACGAAAGCGAAAGCAAAAAGCTGACTGAAGATAAGGCTGCACGGGATATTATTGATAAGCATTTATTACCGTTGGTGCGTAAGCATCTAGCGGCAGCAGAAAGTTCAGAACAGCCCGAGGAGGACGGTGGTTTCCTTGACGGCATACTCGGAAAGCTGAAGAAGAAAGCGTAAAAGCATGTTTGGTAAAAAAGGCTCCGATAATACAGCTAAAAAAACGCCCAAGATGACCGAGGCGCCGAAGAAGCCTGCCAAAGAAGAAGAGAAAAAAGAGGAGGCGAAAGCGTCTTCCGCGGGGGCGGAGCTTGAGGATAAGGCCGCAGAAGCGCCGTTGCCGAAACCTGACCCTAACAAGGCAGCGGAACAGCTTGCCGGTTTAAACGAGGCGCTTGAGGCCAAAGAAGAGGAACCTGTTGAGCTGGCGTCGCCTAAGGATGGTGAGCCGAAGAAGGATGGTTCTGAAGACGATAAATCAAAGCCGACAGCGCATGATCCGTTTGCCGAAGACCTGGCGACGATGCAGGCTGAAGTTGCCGAAGCTGCGGGCGATAAGGATTCAATCAGTACTTTAAGATTACAACGCGCCCGTAATCGTATATGGCTCGATTTGCGTGATGGTATTGACCTGAAGGCTTTGGCGAATATGGAAGCCAAGGCCGCACGAGAAGAGGTTTTGAGCGCGGTAGAAGAGATTGCGCGCTTCCGTAACCTGGATCTGACGCCTGCAGAACTGCAAAGCATTTCCAAAGAATGTGCCGACGACATGCTCGGCTTCGGCCCACTTGAGGAACTGCTCGAGCGGGATGATATTGCCGATATTATGATCAACGGACCCGAGACAACCTATATCGAGGTTGGTGGTAAAATTGAACGTACGAAGGTTAAGTTTCGCGATAATCAGCATTTGACGACGATTTGTCAGCGTATTGTGGGCGCGATCGGAAGACGAGTTGATGAAGCCAGCCCGATTTGTGATGCGCGTCTTGCCGACGGTTCCCGTGTGAACGTGATTATCCCGCCGTTGGCGGTTGATGGGTCATGTATGACCATTCGTAAATTTACCAAGGATAAGCTGACGCTCGACAAGCTGGTTGGTTTCGGGTCGATGACGCCGTCCTGTGCAAAGCTGATTATGGCGATCGGACGTTGCCGCGTGAATGTTCTGGTTTCCGGCGGTACGGGTTCCGGTAAGACGACGATGTTGAACTGTCTGACACGGTATATCGAGCCCGGTGAGCGTGTGATTACTTGCGAAGATGCTTGTGAATTGCAGCTGCAGCAGCCGCACGTTGTGCGTCTTGAGACGCGCCCGCCCAACCTTGAAGGGGTTGGTGAGGTTACGATGCGTGATTTGGTTAAGAACTGTCTGCGTATGCGTCCTGAACGAATTATCGTTGGTGAGGTTCGCGGACCCGAGGCTTTTGACTTGCTGCAGGCGATGAACACAGGTCACGACGGATCTATGGGTACGGTGCACGCTAACAACCCGCGTGAAGCGATTTCACGTATGGAGAACATGATTGCGATGGGCGGTTTGAACTTGCCGACCATTGCCGTACGGGAACAGATTGTCGGCGCGGTGAATGTGATTATTCAGGTGCAGCGTCTGCGAGATGGTTCACGTAAGACAACCCACGTAACGGAGATTACCGGCATGGAAGGCGAAGTCGTGACCATGCAGGATTTATTTGTTTTGGATATTGAAGGTGAAGATGAAGACGGCAAGCTGATTACTAAGCAGCGCTCTACAGGTCTTCGTCCTAAATTCTTTGATAATGCCCGCCAGTTTGGGGTCGGGGATATGGTTTTGGAAGCGCTTGAAGGCGCTTACGACTAGCTTTTTCGTAAAGGATACAAGCAATGACGATGTTGCAAATCATTCTGGTTGTTGCGATTACGGCTCTGGTTATTGTGATTGGGCTTGCCATCACTCTGGGGCAGGAACGTGCACGGCAAAAGCGTGTCCTTGGCGTTATTCAGGGCGGGGCCGCGTCTCATCAAAAAGGTCCGAAGAAGGACGAAAAGGATAAGCGCCGCGCCGATCTGGCCAAGAAGTTGAAAGATGCCAAAGAGGAAGACCTTAAGGCGGATGGTAAGAAGAAAACCACCATCGCGATGATGCTGGAGCAGGCGGGCTTAAGTATATCGGTTACTCAATTCTGGATATTTTCGTTTCTGTTATGCGGCGGCGTGTCTTTCCTGGCGCATATTTCCCATCAGCCATTGCATATTAAAATTGCGATTGCGGTTATTGGCTTGTTGGGCATTCCCCGCTTTGTGTTGAAGAAAATCACAGCCCGGCGACAGAAGAAGTTTTTGCAGGAATTTCCCGACGCGCTTGAAGCTACTGTGCGTTTGCTGCGCGCGGGTATGCCCGTATCAGAGGCGATTTCCATGATTGCGCGCGAATTTGAAGGCCCGGTCGGCGAGGAGATGGAGCGCATTAAAGATAAGCAGAAAATCGGTGTGCCGTTGCACGAAGCTGCACTTGAGGCGACCCGCCGTATGCCGATTACCGAGATGCAGATGTTTGCGACGGGGCTTTCTATTCAGGCGCAAACAGGTTCGAGCTTGTCGGAAGTCTTAACCAATTTGTCGAATGTTATTCGTTCGCGTTTCCGCCTGAAACGTAAAGTTAAGGCCCTGTCGTCCGAGGCGGTAGCTTCGGCGTCTATTATTGCGGCGTTGCCGTGTCTGGTGGCTTTAGCGCTGTATTTTGTGAATTACGATTATATTAGCCTGCTGTTTACGGATTCCTTCGGGAATGTCCTGCTGACGGGTGCGATTGTATGGATGTCTATCGGGGTGTTCGTGATGAAGGTCATGATCAACTTCAAGATTTAGGAAAGGAACCGTTATGGATAAAACCCTTATCATCACAGTGATCAGCGCCTTGTTGGCGTCAGGTTCCTTTGTTGCCTTTGCTTTGCCGTTTTTGAACAAGACGGAAAAGAAAGAGCGTTACCGCTCCGTTATCGAAAAGCGCCGTAAGGATTTGTATAAAGCCAGCCGTGAACCCAACATCATCAAAAAAGATGACAGTGTATCGGCCGCCGATTCCATCGCGAGCTTCTATAAGATGCAGCAGATGGCCGGTAAAATGGGTGAGAAGGTTCGTGACAAGATGTTGCAGGCCGGTATTCGCGACCCGAAGGCGCCTGTTAAATTTATGATCGCGCAAGCGATTTTGCCGATTGTTTTCTGTGCTTTAACTGCGTTGGTCCTTACAAAGGGCGAGACGGAAGTATCGAATACGATTGTGCTGTTGTCCGTTTTGACGGCGGCCTTGATTGGTTACAAACTGCCGGATGTTTTGATCAAGAACCAGGTTTTGAAACGTCAGGAAGAGATTAATCTGAGTTTCCCTGATGCGCTCGACATGATGTTGATTTGTGTTCAGGGCGGTATTGGTCTTGAACAAACCGTTGACCGTGTGGCGGAAGAGATTTCCGAGCACTCCGAAATTCTGGCTGAAGAGCTGGGCTTGCTCAGCGCCGAGATGGCGATGCTGAATGACAGAAGGCAGGCGTTGCAGGATTTTGCGCGCCGTGTTGGTAGCGGTGCGGGTAAGACCTTCGCGACCTCCCTTATTCAGGCCGAGCAGTATGGTACGTCTGTATCGCAAGCAATGCGCGTGATGTCTGATGAATTGCGCGATATGCGTATGGCCGCAGCCGAGCAAAAGGCCGCATCCTTACCGCCGAAATTGACCGTGCCGATGATTATTTTCTTCCTGCCCGCGTTGTTTATTATCATTCTGGGACCGGCAGGTATCCAAGCCTCTTCGGCGGGCGTTGGCGGCTAATTTATCTCCTGACATCGTTACTGTGTGTCTAGAGTAGGTGTTTCTATTCATTGTCAGTTGTGCTTGTTAGGAAATAAACCTAAACAATGTACGCTTTAATAAAACCACAAAAAAACGCCTGCGGTCGGCAGGCGTTTAGTTTTTATCTCTGATTGGAGAAGAATTAGTTCGTCTCTACACTCGGTGGTGGAGCAGCGGCTGGCTTCTTTGTCGGCTTCGGTACTTGTGCACCGTCCGCTTGCTGAAGGGCCGTCACGATGCGCAAGTTACGCTCGATTTCATCGCGGTTGGGGGATACAGCTTGTGCCTTTCTCAAGATTTCAGCTGATTCATCCAAATACCCTTGTGTGGCGAGGTTTAGTGCCAGATTGTTCATGATTGTCGTCGGATCACCCTGCCACAGGTCTAGACCTTTGCGGTAAGCGCGTTCGGCGGGGACATGCTGGCCTTGTGCGTCAAGCGCAATGCCGAGGCGGTGATAGGCTTTGAAGTTTGCATCGTCGGCCAGAATGGCGTTTTGCGCGTGCTTTTCGGCAGCTTCGTACTGACCTTTAGCCAGTTGTATGGCGGAATATTCGGAAAAAGCAGCCGAAGACGGTGTTTCTTTCTTAATGTACGGGTTCAACAGGAGCTCTGCCTTCGCAAGCTCGTCTGCGGCGCGAAGAGCTGTGGCGTATTCAATAGCCAGAGTTTCGTCGGTCGGGGATTTTTTGTAAGCGCGCTCGAGATAGCTGAGGGATCTCGCAGGCTTTGTGTTATAAGCCGCGGCACGTGTGATGGCGGAGTCTATAGAGGCTGTGTGCGTTGTTTCGCCTTGTGCATCAACGCTTTGCGCTGTTTTACATGCTCCTAATAGTGCGCACACGCTCACTGTGAGAACAAGTACGGATGCGTTCTTTTTCAAACCCTGCAGGCGCATACAAACAATCCTTTTTCGTTAGGTTTAATCTTACTCAAAAATTTATAACATAATAAACGCGGGGCGGGTAAAGCTAAACACGCTTATTTGATGATTACTGATCCGGCTCGTCCGTCGGGTTCAGGTCGATTGTTTCGATGTCGACCTGGCCGGAGCTAGGCCCGTCACTGCTCACAGGTGCGGCACCATCTTCGCTTGTCGCGATAGCAATGGAGTGGCACATGTCAGGGCAGTAGTAAACTTGTGTAGGTTGGCAATCATCGTCACCGGTTCCGGCGCAACTGTTACGGACGCGGATGTATTTTTCTTGAGGACTACCGACAATTGCGTGTCGTTGCATCATGACATTGCCATCACGGTCCAGAATTGTGAAGTGGGCGGCACCCGGTGCACGCGGTATAAGCACCAGAAGCTGTGACGTGTCGGCCAGAATGCTTAAGTGATTGGGGTTACCAATAATAATGCTGCCTGCCGGTTCATCCAGTCTGAGCAATTCCGATTTATCAGGCGTAAGCTTGATTGGCGGATGCGTGTGTGTGGTCGCGTCGTAGCTTTTATCTTCTTCGAGGCTGGAGGCCGGAATGATATCGACAACGGGCTCCGTTAGCATCTGGGAGTCATCCTGAGCTTGGGCATGTGACGCAACGGCCAGTGTAGAGGCCAAAATAAACGCGCCGAGAATAATGTGTTTTATGTTCTTAATCATTGTGGAAACAATTTTGAAATCCCGAAATGGGTGTTTGATCTTTTATCAGTATAGCCTTTAAGAGCTTAAGAATCACCTTCTTTTTCCTGACTTTTGATTTTCATTTTACGTAATTTTTATATGCGTTGGTGACTGGGTTTTTTGTGAGTGTCGGGCAGCAAAAGCCGTCTTTATTATTCATCCATCCGGCTGATCATTTCGTAACTATATATATGACTACAGAAACAAAACTCAGTCTTGATGATTTTAATTTGCCGGTTCGTGCCGTTGTGTTTGGTGCGAGCGGGGGGATCGGAAAGGCGTTTGTAAGGCATCTGGCGGGATGTGATTCTGTACAATCTGTCTATGCGTGCTCACGGTCAGGACTACGTTTTGAGAATGAGAAGATACACTCGCTGCGGGTCGATACTACGGATGATGATAGTGTAAAAAAAGCAGCGGTGGCGATCGGTGAACGCGGTCCGGTCAGCGTGATCTTAGTGGCGACAGGTACACTTCACGGTGAAGGTTATGGTCCTGAAAAATCATTTAAAAATATTGATCTAGCCAATTTCAACCAATTATTTTTGGTGAATTCTATCGGTCCTGCTTTGGTGATGAAGCATTTTTTGCCGCTTATTCCGCGTGATCAGAAATCTGTTTTTGCCACCCTG
>JAUIIA010000017.1 GCA_030432025.1 Alphaproteobacteria bacterium | reverse complement strand
GAATTCTGTGGAAGGCCGTTGATAGCCGAGGATGTGCTCGGTGATGTGCTCAAGAGTATCGGTAAATATTATGAATTGTGGGAACAGGGCGATTTTGAAAAAATTCGTGGTACTTGGAACACATTGTCTCTACAAGAGATTGACGAAAACGGTCATTTGATCGAAGGAGATGTACGGCATGCTGCTGGCCATTGATACAGGAAATACGAATACGGTTTTTGCCGTTTTCAAAGGCGATACGCTGCTGGATAACTGGCGGCTGCAAACCGAGAATGCCCGTAGTGCGGATGAATATGCTGTGTTTTTACAGCAGGTTTTTGCACTGGCGGAATTAGAGCTGACCGACATTACCGACGTGATTGTGGGGTCCGTTGTACCCGAGACGGATTTTCACATTAAGCGGCTGTGTAAGAAATACCTTAAAATCGAACCAGTATGCGTTTCGAAAGACAATGTCCCGATTGATATTGATGTTGACCGCCCTGAAGACGTTGGTGCAGACAGGTTGATTAATGCGGTGGCGGTGCAAGATCATTATCAATGTCCTGCAGTGGTGTTGGACTTTGGTACGGCAACGACCTTTGATGTGATTAATGCAGAAGGACATTATGCGGGCGGTGTCATTGCACCCGGTGTGAACCTTTCTATAAACGCATTGCACCAGGCTGCGTCTAAATTGCCGCGTATCAGTGTGCAAAAACCAGACACTGTTATTGGTAAAAGTACACGCCACGCCATGCATTCCGGTATTTTCTGGGGCTATGCGAGCATGATTGAGGGGATCCTTGCCCGTATCAAAGATGAGCTGAATGATGATGTCTTCGTTTTGGCAACGGGCGGTCTTGCACCTCTATTTGCGGCACACATTGATGCTATTCAGGCCGTTGATGAAGAGTTGACCCTTAAAGGGCTTTATAAAATTTACCAAAGTCAGAAATCATGAGAACGGCAGAGAAAATATTTTCAGAGGACGGACTGTTTTTCATCCCTTTAGGCGGGAGTGAGCAGTTTGGTGTGAACCTCAATGTCTATGTCTGTAATGGTGAAATGTTGGCGGTTGATTGTGGGATTGGTTTTGCCAACGACCGTTTCCCTGGCATTGATTTGTTGCTGCCCGATCCGGAATTTCTGGAACAGCATCGTGATGAGCTAAAAGGTATCATCATCACGCATGCTCATGAAGATCACATCGGTGCCATGCCCTATATCTGGGAGCGTTTGCAGTGTCCGATTTATGCCAGTCCGTTTACGGCTGCGGTCCTGCGTCGTAAGTTCGAAGAGCGGAATCTGAATGTTGCTATCAACATTGTCGATCCAGGCGATACGGCCAAAATAGGTGGCTTTGAGGCACAATTTGTTGCGGTATCGCATTCGGTGCCTGATACATGTTCTTTGATCATAAAAACATCCGAAGGTCGCGTTGTGCATAGTGGTGATTGGAACCTCGATCCATCGCCTGTAACCGGAAAGCCAACGGATGCTGAGGCGTTTAAGGCCGCAGGCAAGGAGGGTGTTCTGGCCTATGTTGGTGATTCCACAAATGCGGAAGTGAATGGGCGTTCCGGTTCAGAAGCCGATGTTGCCACCGGACTGGAGAAAGAATTCAAGAAGTGCGAAGGCAAAATCGCTGTGACCACTTTTTCTTCCAATATCGGACGTGTCATCAGTATTGCGAAGGCAGCAAAAGCGTGTGACCGACAAGTCGCGGTTATAGGGCGTTCACTGCACAGAATGATCGGTTGTGCGCGTGATTGCGGTATGATGGACGGTGTCCCTGATTTTGTAACGGAGGATGATCTCGGGTATTTGCCTGATGACAAAATTGTTGTGATTTGTACTGGGTCGCAAGGCGAGTATAGAGCCGCATTGGGTAAAATCTCGCGTGGTGATTTCAAAGGCTTGAAGCTTAATCCGGGGGATACAGTTATATTCTCCGCCCGTGCAATTCCGGGTAATGAAACCGCAATCAATACAGTTAAGAACAATTTGAGTGCGGGGGGCGTCAATATCATAACGCCGCGTGACACCAAAAATACGATCCATGTGTCGGGGCACCCGTGCCGTGACGAGATTGCGGAGATGCTGCAATGGATAAGACCCAAAGTCGTCGTGCCAGCGCATGGTGAACGTGTGCAATTGGATGCGCATGCGGAGTTTGCCAATGACTGTCAGGTGCCGCAAACGCTCGTGCCGTCAAACGGGACGATTATTCGTCTCGCGCCCGGCACGCCTGAAATTATTGACCATATCGAGACGGATGTGTTGGCGGTGGATCAAAAGCGGATCATCAAGGCTGACCACCAATCAATTTCTGCGCGCCGCAAGCTTCAATATACAGGCACGGTGCATGTCTCGCTTGCATTGGATAGCCGCGGCGAAGTGCTGGGTAAGGTCAAGCTGGAAACCGTTGGTTTGCTTGATTTGAGTAACGCAGGTGAGGAGCATATCGAGGATAACCTGATCAAGGAAGTCATGGATATTCTTGATGACATGACATGGGAAGACCGTTTGGAAGACCATTTCATTGAAGAAGAATTGCGTATCGGTGTGCGCCGTTTCTGCGATCATTTGCTGGGCATCAAGCCAAAGACCAGTGTCCACGTCATGAGGGTGTAATGGGCCCTGTTACCGGCATTATTGTATTTTTACTGATCTGGTGGACGTCGCTGTTTGCGGTTCTGCCGTTCGGACATACACGTGATGATGATGGTACGCCTGTAAAACCCAACATGAAAAAGAAACTGATTTGGACGACAATTGTCTCGGTTGTCCTCTGGGGCATGATTTTTGCATTGATTGAAGCGGACTTAATAAGTTTCCGTGAAATTGCGGATGTCATGATGGAGGAGGATTATTCTTAGATGAAAATTTTAGTTTTTTTATTGGTTTTTCTGATGCCTTTTGCGGCCGTTGCACAGGAAAAAGAGGCTTTTTGTCAAAAGCTTACGCATCACGTGCCGGATGATGATGTTAATTTTGAGCCCGGACGCGATGATGTGGTCCCGGCCGATATTGGCGGCGGTGTAGCGCAACCGATTTTTGACCCGATCAGCGTGCCGATACAGGTAGAATTGCTTGAATATATGGACCTGGATGTACCTGATGGCCTAGATCTGGAGCCGTATGTGGCGCAGGTCGATGTGTTTCAGGATGGTCGGGTGCTTTATAACGGGCAGGATATATCCAAACAAACTGTTGTGTTGTGCTCGGATGCTGATGGACAAGAGCATGATGATGGCTTAAATTCTCAAACCAACGAGACTAAAGACATTAAAGAAGGTATTGAAAGAGAACCTCTTTCCGAGACAAAAAGCACAGATGAGTAAGAAACCCAGAACCGCAATCACGCCCACGCGTGAAGAAAACTTCCCCGAATGGTACCAGCAGGTCATTAAATCAGCCGATTTGGCTGAAAATTCGCCCGTACGCGGCTGTATGACCGTAAAGCCTTATGGCTGGGCGCTGTGGGAGAATATGATCAACATCTTCGATCCGTGGTTGAAAGAGTACGGCGTGCAGAATTGCTCGTTTCCGTTGCTCATTCCTGTTGAGTATTTGTCAAAGGAGGCAGAGCACGTCGAAGGCTTTGCCAAGGAATGTGCGGTTGTAACGCACCACCGTCTGGAGGCTGATCCTGATGGTAATGGTTTGCGCCCTGCACCTGATGCGAAGCTGGAAGAGCCGTTTGTGGTTCGTCCGACATCCGAGACGATTATCGGTGAAGCGATGTCGCGTTGGATCCAGTCATACCGTGACTTGCCGTTACAGCTGAACCAGTGGGCTAGCGTGTTGCGGTGGGAGATGCGTACGCGCATGTTTCTGCGTACATCCGAGTTTTTCTGGCATGAAGGACACAATGCGTTCGAGGATCACGAAGGTGCAACGAAGGACTGCCTGCATATTCTGGGTCTGTATGAAAAGTTCTTTACCGAAGTTCTTGCCGTTGATGGTTACAAGGGCGTGAAGACTGAAGATGAGCGCTTCCCCGGGGCGAACGAAACCTATGCGTTTGAGATGATGATGCAGGATGGTAAGGCGCTGCAGGCCGCGACGACACACGATCTGGGAACAAACTTTGCCAAGACATTTGATATTAAATACCAGAGTAAGGACGGCGGCGAAGAGCTATGCCATACGACCAGCTGGGCATTCTCCACGCGTATGATCGGTGGTCTGATTATGATGCATGGTGACGATGACGGTATGATTATGCCGCCGCGTATCGCGCCACAGCAGGTTGTAGTTCTGCCTGTTATTAAGGATGACGGGACAGCAGGACAGATTAATGAATATTGCGACAAGCTGGTTGCGCAGTTGAAAGAGAAGGGCATCAAAGCCAAAGTCGATGGCCGTGATATGCGCACGCCGGACAAAATGTGGGATGCGATCAAGAAGGGTATTCCACTGCGTGTCGAGGTTGGTGGACGCGAGATGGAGGCCGGAGAGGTCACATGTGTGCGCCGCGATATTGGCCGTGATTCCAAACAGACACTGCCGTTAGAAAAGTTCTTGGTTGAAGCTCAAGGACTGCTGGACGCTATTCATGATGATATGCTGGCCAATTCCCGTAAATTCCGCGATGAGCATACAACCGATGTTTCCAGCGTTGCAGACATTCAGCATTTCTTCTCAGGCGATGGTCTGGGGTTTGTAAAGGCGCCCGTTGATATCCTTAAGGATGAAAGTCTGGAAGCTGTTATGAAAGAGCACGGCCTTTCAACGCGTAATATGCCTTTCGAGGATGAAGGGCGCACAGTGCTGATTGCGAAGGCTTACTAAAGACTATGATTGTTCAAACACTCAGAGGTTTTACCCGCGTATTCAGAGTTAGGCCCGAAGGCGGAAATGCTGAATTCTGGGTATCCCAGCTGATTGTGCTGATGGCGACCGTGTTGGGTGTTTACCTTGCCGCGACCGAGGGTTTTAAGCTGGCCATTCATTTTGAGAGCCTGACATCGAAAAAGGATAGTTATTACTTGCAAAGTTCTTTGTATGACGAGCTGGCAGATAATGTTGTGACAGCAGAAGCTCTGGTTGAGCGTATTGATAAGAAACAAGGCGCGCCGAAGCATTTTATCGATGAATACAGATTTAGTTTTTTTGTCTGGGATTCGATCAAAGGGAACAACATCACCTTTCAAATTCCGTCGGACATTTTGAATGATATCCGCAGCTATTACTTTGTGAATGAGGATTTGCGCGAAGGGATGACGTCGTCATGGGCGTATGATTCAAATCAGGCCAAAATCCAGTTTGCCGAAAATACACAGAAGATTAAGACTGAAACA
Source organism: Alphaproteobacteria bacterium (assembly GCA_030432025.1). GTDB lineage: Bacteria > Pseudomonadota > Alphaproteobacteria > Micavibrionales > Micavibrionaceae > TMED27. The sequence continues at coordinate 20,851 of JAUIIA010000017.1, read as the reverse complement.
TTGCCCGCCCTTCAGGCAAATATAAATGAATTGGAACGTGTGCTCGTCGAGCATCGTTTTATAGACAGACCCATTAAACAGTAGGTTTTATGCTCTCCACTTTTGAAAGAATGGTCGCGTGGCGTTATCTGCGTTCAAAGAAAGCCGAAGGCTTCGTCAGCGTGATTGCCGGCTTTTCGTTTACCGGCATTATGCTCGGTGTGGCGACGCTTATCATCGTGATGAGTGTGATGAACGGGTTTAGGGCTGAGTTGTTCGGCCGTATTCTGGGGCTGAACGGTCACATGAATATCTATTCTCAAAACGGCCCGCTTTTTGATTACGCGTACCTTAAAGACCGTGTTGAGCCGTTGGAAGGTATCGACATGATCGTACCGATGGTGGAAAGCCAAGGGCTGATATCCAATCGTGGGACGGCCAGCGGTGTTTTGGTCCGTGGTGTGCAGTGGAAAGATTTCGTGAATAGAGAAATTCTTCGTGAATCCGTGCAGCAGGGTGACCTCGCTGACTTTCAGGGCACGAATGTGGCGATTGGGAATAAGCTGGCTGAGAAGCTGGCTTTGCGAGTAGGGGACAAGTTCACGCTGACTTCTCCGTCGTGTAAGTCAACGCCGTTTGGGTGTGTGCCAAGGTCGCGCTCATACTCGGTGGCTGTGATCTATGATGTCGGGATGTATGAATATAATAGCGGCTTTATCTTTATGCCGCTTGAGTCCGCACAGAAGTTTTTCCAGATGGATGGTGCTGTCACCGCGCTTGAGGTGTTTTTGAAAGACCCGGATGATCTGGACCGCATTCGAAAGGCCGTTGAGCTGACTGTCGAGGGGCAGGCGGCTGTCTTTGATTGGCGAGACCTGAATAAGAGCTTTTTCAATGCGTTGCAAGTCGAGCGGAATGTGATGTTCCTGATTTTGACGCTCATCATTCTGGTGGCCGCGTTTAACATTATTTCTTCGATGATTATGCTGGTGAAGGATAAGGGCCACGATATTGCCATCCTGCGAACAATGGGCGCGAGCCGCGGGAATATGATGCGTATATTTATGCTGACGGGTGCGAGCATCGGTATTATCGGTACGCTTGTCGGTGCGGCACTCGGGATTACGTTTGCGCTCAATATCGAAAGCATTCGCCAATTCTTGGAAGGTCTTACAGGCACGGAGTTGTTTGCGGATGAAATTTATTTCCTGTCCCAGCTTCCCGCTGTCATTGATTGGGGTGAGGTGATGGCCGTGATCGGCATGGCTTTTGGTTTGTCCGTTTTGGCTACAGTATATCCAGCTTGGCGTGCGGCGCGCCTCGACCCTGTGGAGGCTTTGAGATATGAGTAATCCTATCGAACAAGCACGTTTGCTGCAGGTTGAAGGATTGGAGAAAACCTTCAAGAGTGGTGCTGGTGCGCTTACAATTTTCAAAAACCTCGATCTGAATGTAGAGGCCGGAGAGCTGGTTGCGCTCGTTGGCCAAAGTGGCTCAGGGAAATCTACGTTGCTACAGATTGCAGGGTTGCTGGATAAGCCGACTGCGGGACGTGTCGTTATTAACGGACAGAATACGCAGAAGCTGAATGAGAAGAAGCGTACAGGCATGCGCAACACGGATATTGGCTTCATATACCAGTTTCATCACCTGCTTCCAGAATTCACTGCGCTCGAGAATGTAGCCATGCCGCAGATTATTGCGGGTGATAATGTTAATGAGGCTAAAGATAAAGCCGAAGGGGTTCTGGCAACTCTAGGGTTGGCGCAGCGCAAAACACACCGTCCGGCGCAGCTTTCGGGTGGTGAGCAACAGCGCGTAGCTATTGCGCGTGCCTTGGCCAATGACCCTAAATTGCTTTTGGCGGATGAGCCAACGGGTAATCTTGACCCGGGTACGTCAGCAGAAGTGTTTGATATGCTTCTGGATCAGGTGCGTGAGCGTGATATCGGTGCGCTTGTCGCGACCCATAACCACCAGCTTGCTGATCAAATGGATCGTGCTTTGGAATTAAAGGCGGGGAGAATTGTTCCGTTCGACTAGGAACGCCGCCCATTTTCCTGCTATCTTTTGAAAATGAATCAGTTCGTGCATTTGCATCTCCATTCGGCGTATTCGTTGGCCGAGGGGGCAATCAAGGTTAAAGACCTCGTCAAACTCTGCGTTAAACAAAACATGCCCGCAGTGGCTGTTACTGATTCCTCCAATATGTTCGGTGCTTTGGAATTCGCCATGGAAGCGGCGAAAAGCGGCGTGCAGCCGATTATCGGTGCGCAGGTGTTGTATACCGAGGATGAGCATCAACTGGTGCTTTTGGTTCAGGATAGTGTCGGCTACCTGAATCTTTCCCGTTTGATCAGTGATGCCTATATGGGTGGTGATGCGGCCAGTAAGCCGATTATTAGCCGCGAGGACCTCAAAGCATATTCCGATGGCCTTATATGCCTTTCGGGCGGGTCTAAAGGGCCTGTGAATTATGAGTTATTACACAAGCAAGTTGATAAAGCGGAAGAGCAATTTTTGTATTTAAAAGAGTGCTTTGGAGATCGTTTTTACAGTGAAATACAAAGACATGGTTGGGTCGAGGAAGACGCAACCGAGGAAGCGCTGATCGAGCTGTCCTACAAGCACGATGTACCGCTCGTGGCCACAAATGACTGTTACTTCACGGATCGTGCAGCGCATGAGGCGCATGATGCTCTTTTATGTATTTCCGAAGGTCGGTATGTCACGGAAGAAAACCGCCGGAAAGTTACACCTGAGCATTACTTTAAAAGCGCGCGTGAGATGGAGAAGCTGTTCGAAGACCTGCCTGAAGCCATCAACAACACAGCTATTATCGCGCAACGTTGTTCATTCCTGCTCAAGCCCATAGACCCGATTTTGCCACCGTTCGAAACTGAGGGTGGTCGCTCGGAGATTGAAGAATTGAAGGAGCAATCAAAAGCCGGTCTGCAGTGGCGTTTGGACAATTTCGTTAAGGATGCAGATCATCAGGAATATTGGGACCGTCTGGATTTCGAGCTGAATACGATTATCGAGATGGGCTTTCCCGGTTACTTCTTGATCGTTTCGGATTTTATCAAATGGGCGAAGGAGCATGATATTCCCGTCGGTCCAGGTCGTGGCTCGGGTGGTGGCTCGGTTGTCGCGTGGGCGCTGAAGATCACTGACTTGGACCCGCTTGAGTTGAATTTGCTCTTTGAGCGTTTTCTGAACCCTGAACGTGTGTCCATGCCAGACTTTGATATCGACTTTTGTCAGGAACGCCGTGATGAGGTGATTAAATACGTACAGGACAAATACGGATACGACAAAGTCGCGCAGATTATTACTTTCGGTAAGCTGCAAGCGCGCGCGGTTGTGCGTGATGTGGGCCGTGTGATGCAGATGCCGTATGGGCAGGTGGACAGGCTGGCGAAGCTGATCCCTAACAACCCCGCAAATCCGGTTACGTTGCAGGAAGCGCTTGATGGTGACCCTGATTTGCGTCTGGAGATTAAGAAGGACGATAGCTCCGTACGTTTGATCGATATCGCGTTACAGCTAGAGGGGCTTTACCGCCATGCTTCTACGCACGCGGCGGGTGTGGTGATTGGCGACCGTCCGCTGCATGAGCTCGTGCCGCTTTACCGTGACCCGCGATCGGACATGCCCGTGACCCAGTTCAATATGAAATATGTTGAGCAGGCAGGCTTGGTGAAATTCGACTTCCTGGGCCTGAAAACCATGACGGTGATCCATAAGGCCGTCAAAATGATCAAGAAGAACAAGGATATTGATATTAATATCCTTGAAATCCCATTTGATGACCCGAAAACCTTCGAAATGTTGAAAGCCGGACACAATGTCGGCGTATTTCAGGTGGAATCGGCAGGGATGCGGGACCTTGGTAAGCAAATTGGTCTTTCTAACCTCGAAGAACTCCTCGCTGTTATCGCGCTGTTCCGTCCGGGCCCGATGGAAAACATTCCGACATATCTGTCCAACGTTAAGAAGCCTGAAGATATCGACTATATGCATGACAAGCTCAAACCCATTACCGAGGACACGTACGGGGTGATGATCTATCAGGAGCAGGTGATGCAGGCCGCGCAGGTGCTGGCGGGCTATACGCTTGGTGGTGCGGATCTTCTACGTCGTGCGATGGGTAAGAAGATTAAGGAAGAAATGGATAAGCAGCGGGAGATGTTTGTTCAAGGGGCCAACGACAATAACCAGATCCCTGAAAAGCAGGCGAACCACATTTTCGACCAGATTGCTGCGTTTGCGGGTTACGGCTTTAACAAAGCGCACACGGCCGGATACGGACTGGTGTCTTACTGGACGGCGTGGCTGAAAGCTAATCATCCGCTTGAATTCATGGCGGCGTCCATGACGCTCGATCTTGGGAATACAGATAAGCTCAGTGTATTTAAGCAGGAACTGGATCGTATGGAGCTGGAGCTTCGTGGACCGGACGTGAACTACTCATTCTCCGACTTCCAAGTGGAGGAGGACAGTGTGCGGTATGCGCTCGGTGCGCTGAAAGGTGTCGGTAGCGCAGCGATGAAGACATTGGTTGAAGAGCGCGAAGCGAACGGAAAATACGCATCGGTTGAGGATTACGCGTCCCGTCTTGATTACAAATCGATGAATAAGCGTCAGCTTGAAGGTATGATCGCGGCGGGGGCGTTCGACACGTTGAACAACAACCGTGCGCAATTATCGGCGGGGGCCGAGTTAATGCTTCGTCATGCGCAAAGTTTGGCGGATGAGAAAGAGTCAGGGCAATCCAGCTTGTTTGGTGGGGGCGATGACGGAGATACCGGCCTTGGTATGCCCGATTTGCCAAATATACAGCCTTGGGACCCGTTAGAGCGTCTGGAGCGGGAGTTTAAGGCGGTTGGTTTCTACTTATCCGCGCACCCGCTTGATAGTCGTCAGCAACAGTTCGAGAATTTGAATATCGCCAGTTTGGCATCCGTCGAGGAAGCCTTGATGAATGTAGCGGCCTCACGGTTCCAGATGGCTGGTGTCTTGCTGAAAAAGCAGGAAAAAGTTTCGCAAAAGGGTAGTAAATACGCGTTTTTACAGCTTTCTGACCCTACAGGTATTTATGAAGTGACGCTGTTCTCCGAATTATTGGCGACCTCAAGGGATTATCTGGAGGCAGGGAACTCCTTATTGCTCGGTGTGGAGGCGGAGCAGCGCGAGGATCAGATACGCTTTACATGTACCCGTATCGAACCGCTTGATGGTGCGTTAGAGAACAAAATTCGAGCCATCGATATCTATATGGATCGCGCCGAACCTATCAATGAAATCAAGAAGTTCCTTGATATCGAGGGGCAGGGCAGCATGCAGATCAACCTGCATGTACGTGTCGATGATAAACGCGTGGTTCAGCTTACGTTGCCTAAGCGTTGGAGCCTCTCTTCGCAGGCGCGGAATATTATTCGCGCTCAAGACGGTATTTCTGATATCCTAGAAGCCTAGCCTTTTCTTACGTATTTTCTTTAAAAATGCTTGCAATAGGCCAAAATGCGGCCTATAAACCGCATCAATGCTCATTATTGGGCAAATTCACATGCAGGTTCCTTAACCAGTGTTTCGATAAAAAATAGAGAAACCAAGGCCTGCAGAGGACATAACTGGGAGCCAACCGCGAGTTGGCCGTAAAAAAAAGAGAAGGACTATACCTATGGCTATGCCTGAATTTACTATGCGTCAATTGCTCGAAGCTGGCGTTCACTTTGGTCACCACACACGTCGTTGGAACCCTAAAATGCGCGAATACATCTTTGGTGTTCGTAACGGTGTTCACATTATCGACTTGCAGCAGACTACACCTATGCTTGGTGAAGCTCTTAAATCTCTCCGTGATATCGTTGCTAATGGCGGTCGCGTACTGTTCGTTGGTACAAAGCGTCAAGCCGGTGCGAAAATTGCCGAGAGCGCAAAACGTTGCGGTCAGTACTACGTAAACCACCGTTGGTTGGGTGGTATGATGACTAACTGGCAAACAATTTCCAAATCCATCAACCGTCTTCGCGAACTTGAAGAGATTCTAAGCAGCGAAGAGCAAAAAGCACTTCGCACGAAAAAGGAATTGCTGATGCTGACACGTGAGCACGAAAAGCTCGAACTGTCTCTTGGTGGTATCAAGGATATGGGTGGTCAGCCTGACGCTGTTTTCATCATCGACGTAACAATGGAAGATATCGCAGTTAAGGAAGCCAACAAGTTGGGCGTCCCTGTGTTTGCGGTTGTTGATACAAACGCAAGTCCTGAGGGTGTTGATTTCGTTGTTCCTGGTAACGACGATGCATTGCGCGCGATCGACCTTTACTGTGATCTGTTTGCCGACGCTGTTCTTGACGGTCTGGAAGCCGAGTTGGCATCCGGCGGCAAGGACACAGGTGCTGCTGAAGAGGTGAATGTTAAACTTCCTCCTAAGCCTAAAAAGGAAGAAGAAGGTATGACGCCCGGTGAAGCTGCCAAGGTTGCTGCAGAGAAGAAGAAAAAAGCTCCAGCAAAGAAAGCTGCTAAGGCTGATGATAAAAAAGCTGGTGCAAAAGATGAGAAAGCAGAAGACGCAAAAAAGGCTGATGAGCCTGCTAATGAGGCAGAAGAAAAGCCTAAAAAGCAGGCGTCTGCATAATTTTTCTAATCAAACACTTTAATTTCGGAAGGACGAAAAAATGGCTGAGATTACCGCTGCAAAAGTAAAAGAACTTCGTGAGAAAACCGGCGCCGGTATGATGGACGCTAAAAAAGCGCTCGTTGAAAATGGCGGCGACATGGATGCTGCTGTTGACTGGCTTCGTACAAAGGGCTTGGCTAAAGCAGCCAAGAAGTCCGGTCGTACGGCTGCTGACGGTCTGGTTGCCATCGCGATTGATGGTACACAAGGTGCCGTTGTTGAACTTAACTCCGAGACTGACTTCGTTGCACGTAACGAAGAGTTTCAGGGCTTTGTAAAAACAATCGCGGAAAAGGCACAAGGTGCTAAAGACGCAGAAGAGCTGGGTTCCCGTGAATTCGAAGCCGGTAAGACTGTTTCTGAAGCCCTTACAGACCTGATCGCGAAAATCGGTGAGAACATGACGCTGCGTCGTGCTCAAAGCATCAACGTTTCCAAAGGCGCTGTCGTTGGTTATGTGCACGGTGCTTTGGGTGACAACATCGGTAAGATTGGTGTTCTTGTTGCTCTTGAGTCAGATGCATCTGCTGATGCTCTTCAGGCTGTTGGTAAGCAAGTTGCGATGCATGTTGCTGCTGCTAATCCTCAGTTCCTTGATCAAAACTCAGTTGACCCTGAAGTTGCCGAGCGTGAGAAAAGCGTTCTGATCGAGCAAGCAAAAGCCGAAGGCAAGCCACAGGAAATCGCAGAGAAGATGGTTCAGGGCCGCATGCAGAAATTCTTCAAGGAAATCTGCCTGACAGAACAAATCTTCGTGATTGATGGCGAAACCAAAGTTGCAGATGTTATTGCAAATGCTGCTAAAGAAGCCGGTTCTGAGATCAAGCTTACAGGCTTTGTTCGTCTGCAGCTTGGTGAAGGTATCGAAAAAGAAGAAGAAGACTTCGCAGCAGAGGTTGCTAAAGCCGCTAACGGCTAACATTTTTTTAAAACGATTTTTAGTCAGCCGCATAGACATTCTGTGCGGCTGTCTTTATGTTAGGACAGATTTACCTTAACGGATCATGCCTTATGAACGCCGAAGCCGCGAAAAATATCGAAAATATGAAGAACTACAAGCGCATCATGCTGAAAATGTCGGGTGAAGTGCTTATGGGGGATGGTGAATTCGGGCTGCATCCCGAGACGGTCAAGCGTGTTGCTGAAGATATCAAAGAAGTTGTCGATAGCGGCGTTGAAGTTTGTGTCGTCGTTGGCGCGGGTAATATCTTCCGTGGTGTGTCCGGTGCCGCAAAGGGGATGGACCGAACAACAGCGGACTATATGGGCATGCTGGGCATTGTAATTAACGCCCTGGCCCTGCAAAACGCTCTGGAAAATCTTGATGTTCAAACACGCGTGCAATCCGCGATCCGAATGGATTCAATTTGTGAACCGTATATTCGCCGCCGTGCCATTCGCCATATGGAGAAGGGCCGTGTAGTTATATTTGCTGCTGGTACCGGAAACCCTTATTTTACAACTGATACAGCAGGCGCTTTGCGTGCAACGGAGATGGATTGTGATGCGATCTTTAAGGGCACAAAAGTTGATGGTGTCTACACGTCCGATCCGCAGAAGAACAGTGATGCAAAGCATTTTGATCACATCACCTTTACTGACGTGCTGACTAAGGATCTCAAAGTTATGGATGCCACAGCCATTGCATTGGCGCGCGAAAACAACATTCCGATTGTTGTGTTTTCTATCCGCGAGAAGGGTAATTTTTCAAAGGTTGTGAAATCGGAAGGTAAATTCACAATCGTCACCAATTAAAGAAACAGGATCAAACGATGTCTTACGATAAAAATGATATTCAACGCCGTATGGACGGAGCAGTCGACAACCTTAATAAGGAATTCGGCGGTTTAAGAACCGGACGTGCTTCAGCAAGTTTGCTTGATCCGGTTGTCGTTGAAGTTTACGGCAGTAAAATGCCTTTGAACCAAGTTGGTACTGTGTCTGTTCCTGAACCAAGAATGCTATCGGTACAGGTATGGGACGGCAGTAATGTGAAAGCTGTAGAGAAGGCGATCCGTGATGCAGGGTTAGGGCTTAACCCGATGCCTGAAGGTAATAACATCCGTATTCCTATTCCCGATCTGAACGAGGAACGTCGTGCAGAGTTGACCAAAGTCGCAGGGAAATACGCTGAGACTGCGCGTATTGCTGTTCGTAATGTGCGTAAGGACGGCATGGATGCAATTAAGAAAGAGGACTTGCCCGAGGACGAGGACAAGCGTCTTCAGGATGAAGTACAGAAGCTTACGGATGCGGCGATTAAGAAAATCGACGATACGTTAGCCGACAAAGAAAAAGACATCATGACAGTTTAGAGCTTGCTTTAAGTTTATGCCTGAAAATACTGAAAAAAATACACTTAATCACGTTGCTATTATCATGGATGGTAATGGGCGTTGGGCACGCAGCAGAGGGTTACCGCGCACTGCCGGCCATAAGCAAGGTGCCGAGGCTGTACGTCGTATTGCTAAAGCTGCAGGTGAATTGGGTGTTCAGTATCTTACGCTTTTTGGCTTTTCTTCCGAGAACTGGAGTAGACCGGAGAGCGAGATAAAAGATCTCATGAACCTGTTGCGCCACTATCTGCGCGGGGAAACAGCAGAGTTGCATAAGAATGGAGCGTGCTTGAAAGTGATCGGCAATCGCGAGCGTCTGGATGATGACATTGTCCGTATGATCGAGAATGCCGAAGAGCTGACTGAAGAGAATGACAAAATTACTGTTGTTATTGCACTGAATTACGGCGGCCGTGATGATATTGTTCAAGCAGTAAAACGCCTACATAACGCACATATCGATGAAAAGCTGGCTGAGGAAACCATTGAGGCACAATTGCCGGGTTTCTTGATGACACAGGGGATTCCTGATCCTGATTTATTGATCAGAACTAGCGGTGAACAACGTATTAGTAACTTCTTGCTTTGGCAGTGCGCATATAGCGAGCTGTATTTCACAGACACGCTATGGCCAGACTTTGATAAATCTGACCTTCAAGCCGCGATTGAGGACTTCTCCTCACGCGAGCGGCGGTTCGGAGCGCTTTCCCACCAGGAAGCGTAGAGTCCCGTGCCACGGTTTAACCTCAAATCCTTGCAAAAACGTACGCTTTCGGCGGTATTTCTTATACCTATTGCATTCTGGTCGCTTTATGTAGGTGGCTGGCCGCTTCTTATTTTGGTCAAGCTTTGCTTTCTGCTTGTGGCGTATGAATGGGCCATGCTCATTCCTAAAATGCCATGTAAGAAGGAGAAGATTGCATTCTCCGTTGTCGGTGTCCTCTATATTCCTTTTGCCTTTTTGTGTTATTTCGCGCTGACGGAGTTCGAATATAAGTTTCATCTCGTTGTTCTGATTATGATCTGGGCGAGTGATATTGCGGCATATTTCACTGGCAAGATTGTTGGCGGACCAAAGCTGATGCCGGCTTTAAGCCCGAACAAGACATGGGCAGGGCTTGGAGGCGCGTTGATAGGTCCCGCTTTGATGGCTTTGGCCGTTTATCCGTTTTTCTTTCCGCCGATAGAAGAAGGCGTATCACCAAACCCGTATAGCTGGATGTTTTTAGCCGTGATGGGGTTGGTTGTCGGCGTATCAGGACAGGCGGGTGATTTGTTCATTTCGTACCTCAAGCGCAAGGCGAAAGTGAAGGATACGGGCAGTTTGCTTCCCGGGCATGGCGGTGCACTGGACCGCTTAGATTCTTTGATGCTTGCATCGATTGTGTTTACCTTGGTTCTATTCTTGGTACGTTAGATTTATATGAAAAAAAGTGTTTCCATCTTAGGCGTTACGGGTTCTGTCGGGCAAAGCACAGCGGATGTTATTGCCAGTGACCTTGAGAAATTCAATGTCGATGTGATTTCAGCCAACAATGACTGGGAAGGCTTGGCGCGTGATGCGGTACGCTTGAAGGCCAACCGTGTTGTGGTCGCTAATGAAGAGCATTCGGACAAGCTTGCAGAAGCTCTTAAGGATCAGGACATCGTTATACATGCCGGACGCAAGGCTCTCGAAGAATGCATAGCGCCGAACACGGACATTACGGTTGCAGCCATAGCAGGGTTTGATGGGTTAAAGCCCCTGATATTCGCTTTAAAGAAAAGCTATGCGGTTGCGATAGCGAATAAAGAACCTTTGGTCGCTGCAGGGGCCTTGGTTATGGAAGTCGCTGAACAGTTCAATACTCAGATCTTGCCCATAGACAGTGAGCATAACGCCATCTTTCAGGTCTTCGATTTCGATAACCCGAACAATGTGAAGCGTATCGTTCTGACCGCGTCGGGCGGTCCTTTTCTACGTGCGAGTACAGACGAAATTGCAAAGGCTACGCCCGAAGAAGCGGTTGCCCATCCGAATTGGGATATGGGTGCGAAAATTTCCGTCGACAGTGCGACGATGATGAATAAGGCTTTGGAGGTTATTGAGGCGCACGTGCTGTTCAAAATGCCCGCGTCCCAGATAGATGTCGTTATTCATCCGCAATCCGTAGTGCATTCCTTTGTCGAATATCATGATGGTTCATTGCTAGCGCAGTTGGGCCCCAGCGACATGAGAACGCCAATCGCCCATGCTCTGGCGTGGCCTGACCGTATGGATACCCCCGGCGAGCGGCTTGATTTGGAAAAGCTGTCTACGCTCGAATTTGAAAAGCCGGATACAAATAGGTTTCCCGCATTAAAACTGGCGTATGAATGTTTGGAACAAGGGCAGGCGGCATGTCTGGTTTTTAATACGGCCAACGAAGTCGCCGTGACAGCTTTTTTGCAGCGCAAAATCGCTTTTCCTGATATTCTGGGATGTATAGAATATGCAATTCAAAATCAGCCTGATATAAAGCTGGATACGATTGATTCTCTAATAGAAGCGCATCATACTGTTCAAGCGCTGACACAGGCATATATTAATCAAAATGCGCTGCATGATTTAAATCAAAGGAAAGCTGGCACAAAATGAATTTTCTTGAAATTTTTCAAGTTCTTGGCGGAAATGTTTGGCTATATGGCGGGGCGTTTGTCCTTGTACTGAGTATTCTGGTCTTTGTCCATGAATGGGGTCACTACATCGTTGCACGTATGTGCGGCGTGAAGGTTGAAACTTTCTCTATTGGTTTTGGTAAAGAGCTTATCGGTTTTGACGATAAAAACGGGACGCGATGGAAGATCGCGATGATCCCGCTTGGCGGCTATGTGAAGCTGTTTGGTGATGTTGATCCCGCCAGCACGCAACAGGCTGAAGGTGTGGAGGAGGATGGAGATATTCGTCCATTCACCGAAGAAGAGAAGAAAGAAGCGTTCTTTGCACAATCTGTTGCCCGCCGTTCCGCAATCGTTATCGCCGGTCCTGCTATCAACTATATTTTCGCAGCGATCATTCTGACCGCGTTGTTTACATTTAACGGCCAGCCTGTAACACCACCAGTTGCCGCCGCCGTTATGCAAGGTTCCAGCGCTGATGAATATGCGTTTAAAGCGCATGACCGCATTATTTCCATTGATGGTAAGAGCATTACGACGTTTGAAGATATTCGCCGTGAGATGATGATTTCCCTCGATGTGGAGCGTCATTTTGTTATTGAGCGCGATGGTGAGCGCATGGATCTGTATGCTACACCACAAAAAGTGACCAGCCGTGACCGTTTTGGTTTCCCGCAAAGTCGCGGATTGCTTGGTTTGATTAGCCCGCGTCACGTTGTGCGTATTGAGAGTATCCAGAAGATTGACGGGCAAGCTTTTGAGGAAGAAGAGGCCGTTCGTGCCGAACTTGCTAAGCGTATGGGTGCGTCTTTCTCTATCGAGATTAAAAACGGAAAAAAGGTCGAGAGTCTCTTTGTACATCCGTTGGCAAAGTTCAATAAATTCATCGATCAGCCTGAGGCTGAGGAATATGATTTGTTGTTCCTGTCTAACGTAGATTCGAACGTATTTATTCAATATCCGATTCACGTGGCTTTTCTTGAAGCAATCGAGGAGTGCTGGGTTATTACCCGCGGCACGATCGAAGCTTTAGGCCAAATGGTTTCCGGTACGCGGAGTGCGACCGAGCTAGGCGGTGTTATCCGTATCGGCGCATTGGCCGGTGATATGGCGCAGCGCGGTGTTATTGCTCTGATCATGTTCGCGGCATTGCTGTCTATTAACCTCGGACTTATCAACCTGTTTCCGATTCCGATGCTGGATGGCGGGCACTTGATGTTCTATCTGTTCGAGGCCGTTTTGGGTAAGCCGATCCCCGAGCAAATACAGGAATATGCTTTCCGCGTTGGTTTTGCCTTCCTTATTGGCGTGATGGTGTTCACCAACCTCAACGACATTATTCAGCTTCTGACATAGCGAAACCCGTAATATTACAGGGCTTTGATCTGGATTTTTGCTAAAGAATCAGGATAATGGAAGGTGTTGTATTTCTCCTTTCGACCCATTACAACAATCCCTTGAGGGTCAAATCACCCAAAAAACACATACGGTGACACATATGAAATTACTTCGTTTTTCGATCGTCAGCATTCTCATGGCGGCCTTGGTTGGTTTTGTTGCATCAAGCACTTACGCGCAAAACCGTACACAAATTCGAGATATTAGAATTCAAGGCGCAGAGCGGATTGAGCCTGCAACTATTCAGTCCTATATGGATTTGAAAGTCGGCGATCCGATGACACCGGAAACACTGGATTCGGCATTGAAGAGTCTGTTTTCAACAGGATTGTTTGCCGACGTTACTTTGACGCAGCAGGGCAGCACGCTTTTGGTCGATGTAATGGAGAACCCGGTTATTAACCAGATTGCGTTTGAAGGTAATGACAAGATTGACGACCCGACATTGCTGTCCGAAATCCAGCTTCGTCCTCGTCAGGTTTTCACCAGAACACGCGTTCAGTCCGATGTATCGCGTCTTTATCAAGTTTACCGCCGTAATGGGCGTTTTTCCGTTTCCATTGAGCCAAAGGTTATCAAGCTGGATCAAAACCGTGTGAATCTGGTTTTCGAGATTGAAGAAGGCTCAGTCACGGAAGTGGAGTCTATCCGTTTTGTAGGAAACAAGAAATACAGCGACAGCAAGCTTCGTAGCGAGATGAGCACGAAAGAATCGGAGTGGTACCGTATTCTGACCACATCTGACCGCTATGACCCTGACCGCCTTGCGTTCGACCAAGAGCTATTGCGTCGTTTCTATCTTTCCCAAGGCTATGCGGATTTCCAGATTTTATCGGCTGTGGCCGAATTGGCGAACGAAAAGGACCGTTTCTTTATCACGATAACCTTGGAAGAAGGTCGGCGTTATAAAGTCGGTGAAGTTAAGCTGACGTCGCAGATACGTGACTTCGATGTGAATACCGTTCGTGATCAAATTAATATCCAGAGTGGCGAGTGGTACAATGCCGACCTTATTCAGGAAAGCGTCAATAACCTGACCGATGCTCTGGGTGACCTTCAATACGCGTTTGTAGATGTGCGTCCGAACACGAAGCGGAACCGTGAAGAGCGTACGGTTGATGTCACTTTTAACATCGGTGAGTCGCCGCGTGTGTTTGTTGAGCGTGTTAACGTAAACGGCAATGTGCGAACTTTGGATAAGGTTGTTCGTCGTGAGTTTGAATTGGTTGAAGGCGACCCGTTCAACCGCACAAAACTTGCTAAGTCCGAGCGTAACGTACGCAATCTGGATTTCTTTGAGACAGTCGATGTTTCCACCAGACCCGGTTCAGCGCCTGATAAGACGCAGGTCGATGTGAATGTGAGTGAGAAATCTACCGGTGAACTTTCGATCGGTGCTGGTTTCTCGACCAGTGATGGTCCTTTGGCTGACTTCCGTATTCGTGAGCGTAACCTGCTTGGTAAAGGACAGGATCTTGCGCTTTCAACCGTCATTGCGGGCGAGCGTACCGAATTTGATCTTCGTTTTACCGAGCCTTACTTTATGGGCCGTGATGTCTCTGCCGGTTTTGATTTGTTCCACATTACACGTGACTTCCAGGATGAAAGTTCTTTTGACCAGCGTCGTACAGGTGGTGCGTTACGTATGGGCTATCCTCTCTCTGAACGTTGGAGGCAAACTCTGCGCTATCGTTATGAGAAGAATGAAATTGACGATGTAGATTCAAATGCGTCCAGCTTTATTAGGCTGCAGGAAGGTACACGTAATACCTCAGCGATCTCCCAAAGACTGACTTACGATAATCGTGACAGCGTTATCGACCCGACAAGCGGTTTAATCTACTGGTTAGATACTGAATTTGCGGGTCTTGGTGGTGATGCACGTTACGTCTCGGGTCGTACCGGCGGTACTTACTACTATCCTGTCTTTGATCAAGTTGTCTTGAGTGTCTTGGGTGAAACCGGGGTTATTCAGGGTATCGGCGATGAAGATGTCCGTATTAACGAACGTTTCTTCCTTGGTGGCAGCACCTTGCGTGGCTTTGATGATGCTGGTGTTGGTCCACGAGATACAGCGACTGACGATGCTTTGGGTGGTGAGATATTCTATCGTGGCTCTGTGGAGGCATCCTTCCCCGTAGGTCTGGATGAAGAGCTTGGAATTAAGGGGCACACATTTGTTGATGCCGGTTCTTTGTTTGAGCTGGATGACACAGGTCCGACGGTTGCGGATCAATCCAGCCCTCGTGTTGGTGTCGGTGTTGGTCTTTCATGGAGATCGCCATTTGGTCCTATCCGTGCTGACTTTGCCTTACCTGTCGTTGATGAAGATTTCGACGAAGATGAAAATTTCAGATTTAATTTTGGTACACGCTTCTAATCTGCTACGCATATAGTCGTACAGAATAAAGCGTTGAACTATGAAGAAACTACTACCGTTACTGCTAGGCGTATTGCTTTTAAGCATGCCTTTGTCAGCAAAGGCAGAAGGAACCTCTGTTGGGGTTGTTGATGTTATTTACATCATGAATAACGCCGATGCTTCTAAACATATCCAGTCGCAGCGCAATGCCCTTCGAGAGAAGTTTGTCGAGGAGATTTCCGAGACCGAGCAAGAGTTGCGTGCTCAGGAAAAAGCGTTGATAGAACAGCGTGCCAAGCTGAGTAAAGAGGACTATGCAAAGAAGCGCCGCGAATACGAGGAGAATCTCCTTAAAACGCGCCGTTATGCGCAAACTAAGAAACAGGCGCTTGAGAAGGCGGCAAATGAGGGCATGAATGTTCTGCGCGCCAAGCTTTACCAAGTGGTTGAGCAGATTGCCAGTGAGCGTCAATATGACTTGGTAATCTCTAATAAGAATGTAATCGCGGGCGCAAAAACACTCGATATTACGGAAGAGGCCTTAAAACGTATTAATGCCTCGTTGAAAGAAGTGCCGCTTAAAGCAGTAGAAGAACATTAATGGCCGATCCCCAGTTTTTTAAAAAATCCAAAAGTTTTACCCTAGCCGAACTTGCTGAAATAGCAGGTGCGGAAGTTATGGACGCTGCAAATGCGGACTATGAAGTGGCAGACGTCGCAGCCCTTGATCAGGCGGGCGAAAACCAGATTAGTTTTCTGGATAATGTGAAGTACAAGGAGCAATTCACACACACCAAAGCGGGGGCTTGTATTATCGCGCCTGCGCTTGCCGAATTGGCGCCGGATGGTGTGAAGCTTTTGGTTAGTAAGCACCCCTATAAGTCCTATGCGAAAATTGCGCAGGCTTTTTACCCCGATGCAAAGCCTGAAGGATATATCTCCGATAAGGCCTTTATTCATGAAAGTGCCGAGATTGGTGAAGGGTGTACGATTGAGAACGGCGTTCATATCTCCGAAGGCGCTGTAATAGGTGCTCAGTCATGGATTGAAGCAGGGGCGTATATTGGACCGTCTGTACAAGTCGGGACAGGTTGCCGTATCGGTGTGAATTCGACGCTTTCTCATTGTCATATAGGTGATTATTCACGCATCTATACCGGTGCCCGGATCGGGCAGGATGGCTTTGGTTTTGCGATCGACCCAACAGGTCATGTGAAGGTGCCGCAATTGGGCCGCGTTATTGTTGAAAGCCATGTCGAGATTGGCGCGAATACCACTATTGATCGAGGCGCAGGCCCCGACACCGTCATCGGGCAGGGTACGTGGATCGATAATCTGGTACAGATCGGGCATAACGTAAAAATAGGCCGTGGCTGCGTGATTGTCGCGCAAGTTGGTATATCTGGCAGCACGGTCATAGAGGATTTCGTAGCGATCGGTGGTCAGGTCGGAATAGCAGGTCACCTCAATATCGGGCAAGGTGTTCGTATTGCAGCACAATCCGGTATTATGCGTAATATTGAGGCTGGACAAGAGGTTATGGGATCACCGGCTGTGCCGATTAAGCAGTTCATGAAACAGGTTGCAATGCTGAAACGCTTGATTAAAAAAGGATAATAGTTGATTTTCCTTCAAGCTTGAGGCAAAAAATAGGTCGATAATTACAGGGTTTGATAATGAGCACACAGATTGATGTTACCCGAATAATGCAGATGATACCGCACAGGTACCCGATCCTGCTGGTTGACCGCATTTTGGAACTAACTCCGGGTGAAAGCGCCGTAGCACTTAAAAACGTAACCGTGAACGAGCCACATTTCATGGGCCACTTTCCGGGTTACCCTGTTATGCCGGGTGTGCTTATTGTCGAGGCAATGGCACAAACTGCTGCTTTGGTTGTGGTTGAATCCTTGGGTAAGGAATCCGAAGGCAAAGTTGTGTACTTCATGACTATCGATAATGCCCGTTTCCGTAAGCCTGTTGTTCCGGGTGATGCGCTTCATATTCATGTCGAAAAGACACAGTCCCGCGGCAAAGTCTGGAAATTCAAAGGCGTTGCCAAAGTCGGTGACACTGTTTGTGCTGAAGCCACTTACAGCGCGATGATTACCGATCAGGACGTTCCTAAAGCCTAATTCTTGTAACGCTTTGCAACAAAGCTTGATTTGCTGCAGCGCGCTGAAGTTTCCATACTTGTAAAAATACAGGAAAACCATGTCACAGAGTTCTATTCACCAAACTGCATTCGTAGATCCCAAGGCCGAAATCGGCGAAAATGTTTCAATTGGCCCGTTTTGTACGGTTGGGCCGAATGTTGTGCTTGGCGATAACATTACATTGAAATCCCATGTTGTTATTGACGGCCACACCACTATTGGTGAGGGGACGACTGTTTTTCCTTTTGTCTCTCTCGGTAGTGACCCACAGGATCTGAAATATAACGGCGAGCCGACCAAGCTTACGATTGGTAAGAATAATAAAATTCGCGAATATACGACGATGAACCCCGGTACGGTAGATGACCGCGGCGAGACCATTGTCGGTGATAATTGCCTGTTTATGATGAGCACGCATGTCGCACATGATTGTGTTGTCGGTAACAATGTCATTATGGCGAACAACGCGACACTCGGCGGCCATGTGCATGTCGGTGATTTTGCGATCCTAGGTGGTTTGGCAGCCGTGCATCAGTTCGTCCGCATTGGTGAGCACGCGATCATTGGCGGTATGTCCGGCGTTGAGAATGACGTTATTCCCTTTGGCCGTGTAAAAGGTGAGCGTGCCTACTTACAAGGCCTCAATCTGATTGGTCTGGAGCGTCGTGGTTTCGAAAAAGGTGATATCCGCAATTTGCAGCGCGCGTTTAACCAGCTCTTTGGTGATGAAGGGACAATGGATCAGCGTATTGAGAGCGTCGGCCAAGATTTTGGTGACGATGAAACGATTATGGCTATAATTGAATTTGCAAAAGCCAAAACTAAGTTTCCTTTATGTCAGCCTCCCCGGAAAAGCAGCTAAATACAAATATCCCTAAACTCGGCATTCTTGCCGGTGGGGGGAATATTCCCAAAACACTTATCGAGCACTGTCAAAACAATGGGCAGAGCGTGTTTGTCGTAGCATTTGAGCATCAAAGCGATTTGGTGCTTGGTGATGACATTCCGCATATCTGGGCGCGGTTGGGTGCGGCCGGTAAGGTGATAAAAGTCCTGAAAGCCGAAGGTGTGCAAGATCTAGTGATGATCGGTAAAATTCGCCGGCCTTCTTTGGCTGAGTTGAAACCTGACCTGAAGACAGCAGAATTTTTCGCGAAGGAAGGGCTGAATGCTCTGGGGGATGATGGGCTGTTGAAGGCGTTGAAACGCTTTTTGGAGAATGATGGGTTTAAGATACATGGTATTCAGACGGTTATGCCCGATATTTTGACGCCTGCGGGTCTGATATCAAAAGCCAAGCCGTCAAAGCAGGCGGAAAAAGATATTGAGCGTGGCTGTTCGTTACTTGATGCGTTAGGCGATCAGGATGTCGGACAGAGCGTTGTGGTGCAGGGTGGGCATGTACTTGGTATTGAGGGTGCCGAGGGCACAGATGCGTTGATTAAGCGTTGTGGTGCTCTGCAACGAAAGGGTGAGGGAGCTGTTCTGATTAAACTCTGTAAGAACGAGCAAGACAGAGACCTTGACCTGCCGACCATAGGGCCTCAAACTATTGAAGTGTTAGCCGCTTCCGGTTTTTCCGGTGTAGCCATCCACGCAGGCGCCAGTATTATCGACGATCGTGAAACGGTCAGCTCGTTGGCGAAAGCACAGAAATTATTCGTAAAAGGTATTCATCCTCAAGACTATCAATAGTCTTAATATTGGAGAAAAATAATGGATAAAAGGTTCTTCTTGGTGGCTGGCGAAGCTTCCGGCGATGCGCTTGGCGGAAGTTTAATGAAGGGGCTGAAAGGGCAAGGCGTTCCCGAAGGTAATTTTTTAGGCGTTGGTGGCGATGCCATGACGCTTGAGGGGCTGGATAGCTTGCTACCGATGGATGAGCTATGTGTTATGGGGCTTTGGGAAATTGCGGGACATTTGCCGCGTTTGCTCAAGCTTATTCAGGGGCTTGTTGAGGAAATTGAAAAGTCCAAGCCTGATTACGTCATTACAATCGACTTGCCGGATTTCAATTTTCAGTTAGCTAAGCGATTAAAATCACGGGGAATCTATAAAGGAAAAGTCATTCATTACGTCGCGCCAAGTGTTTGGGCATGGCGTCCGAAACGTGCGGAGAACATTGCAAAGTTTCTGGATGGTTTGATGTGCTTGTTTCCGTTCGAACCTCCTTTTTTCGAGAAGCACGGGCTGACAACCCAGTATGTCGGGCATCCACTTATTGAGATTGATAAAAGCGTGCTCAACCCGGCCAAGTTTAAGGCTGATCGCGATATCTCGGAAGATGCTACATGTATAGGCTTGTTCTTGGGCAGCAGAGCGCAGGAGATCAAGACTCATAAAAAGGCGTTCACAGAGACACTGGAAGTTCTGGACGAGCAGATAGATGAGCTAGAGGTAATTATTCCGACGCTGCCTAATCTTGAGTTTGATTTGCGTGAAGAGCTGCAGGATGTTGAATTTGAAAAGCACATTGTGCCTGCCGTAGATCAGAAGTGGGAAGCCTTTGCCGCTTGTGACCTGGCTTTGGCCGTTTCAGGTACTGTGGGCTTGGAGCTGGCCTACATGAATGTACCGCATGTCATTGGCTATAAGGCTAATCCGATTACAGCGATGATTGTTAAATCAATGATCAAGATCGAGCATGTTCACTTGGCTAATATTTTGCTGGAAGAGGAAGCTGTTCCTGAATTCTTGCAGGGGAAATGCAATGTACAGTTTCTTGCGCGTGGGTTGCTACGTTTAGATAAGAAAGCGGAAGAGCGCGAAAAACAGCATGAAGCCTTCAAGAAGCTTCATGACAGGTTACAACTGCCGGATGGTCAAATGCCATCGGCGGCAGCTGCTCAATTTGTCTTAAGCCTTTAGGCTATTTTCTTTTATCGATGGGAACGTATGGACGCTGTGCCGGGCCGGTGTAAAGCTGGCGCGGGCGACCAATGCGCAGTGATGGTTCCTCGATCATTTCTTTCCACTGGGAAATCCAGCCGACCGTTCTGGCTACAGCAAAGAGCACGGTAAACATAGATGTTGGGAAGCCCATAGCTTTCAAGATAATACCGGAATAAAAGTCGACGTTCGGGAACAATTTGCGGTCTACGAAATATTCATCTTCCAGTGCGATGCGCTCGAGCTCCATAGCCAGTTCAAGGCGTGGATCGTCGATGCCCAAATCTTCGAGTACCTCATCACAGGCTTTTTTCAGTACGCCCGCACGTGGGTCGAAGTTTTTGTAAACGCGGTGTCCAAAACCCATGAGGCGGAACGGGTCGTCTTTGTCCTTTGCACGTTTGAGGTA